>NZ_JACAXB010000018.1 GCF_013391415.1 Aquitalea sp. LB_tupeE | reverse complement strand
CATTTTGCTAAAAACCCGGCAAACCTTCCGCTAAGTCACTGAACGGTAATGCTTTATGAAATACGGGTTTTATGACTGTTTTGCTGCGGGTGCACAGCCCGTCATGCGTTACCGCCTATCCTGCCAGTGAAAAAGGGGCTGACGCACGCAAAAAGTCGGTCTCGGTACTGAAATAAACACAAGCACAGGCAGCAAAAAGCCCGGCGGGGCCGGGCTTTTTGCATGGCGTGCATTGAAGCACTGTCATCATTCTTCTTGCGCGGCGATGTCTGCCTTGACCTTTTCCATGTCCAGGTCACGCAATGCCTTGATCAACTCTTCCAGTTGCGCCGGCATCATGGCGCCAGCCTGGTTGAACACAATGATGCCGTCCTTGAGTGCCATCAGTGTCGGAATGGAACGGATCTGGAAATGGCCAGCCAGCTCTTGTTCTTCTTCGGTGTTGATTTTGCCAAACACGATGTCGGGATGCTTGAGCGCGGCCGCTTCGAAGGTAGGGCCAAACATTTTGCACGGACCACACCATTCGGCCCAAAAATCCAGAATGACGATGCCGCCCTTGTCGACGGTTTCATTGAAACTGCTGCCGGTGATATTGATGGTGGCCATGCTGCGCTCCTTGCCGGTAATCGGCATATATATAGGTGGTAGCAGCAAGATGGGACTGGGCTGGCGTTTTGCAAGAGTAGTAATGCACATCGCCATCGGCCATCAATGATGAAGGCCCGCAAATGCGGGCCTCTCTATATAGTGCAGATCTTACAGCGAGAGCTTGCGGTAGCTGTCGCGCTCCATCTGACAGACTTCCACGCAAAGCTGGGTGCCCGCAGGGCCTTGGATCTGCTGTTGCAAGACGGGCAGCAGGCTGTCGGATAGTTGCTGGCGCGTGGGTAGGTCGCGTCCGGTCAGGATGTGCAGTTGCACATGCACAAACGGGGCGTTGCCAGGCGTGGTGCCGGTCAGCCAGTCTTGCAACAAGATGGCCCGGCTTTTGATGTCTTCTGCCTGAAACTGGCCGCTGGCCAATAAGGCCTGATTGATGGCCAGCAAGGTGGCGGGGACATCCAGCTGCAATCCACTGCTGTATTGCATGATGACTTGTGGCATGTCAGCTGGCTTTCTTTTTCAGTTGGTAACACTGGTGAATCTTGCGGTTGCGGAAGTCTTCCGGCACCGACTGCACGCTGATGTCGCGGATGTGGTAGTCCTCGGCCAGGCGTTCGTCCAGCACGAAGCTGCGCAGATTATTGGAGAAGTACAGCGTACCACCCGGTGCCAACAGCGCCATCGCATAGTCGATCAGCCAGACGTGGTCGCGCTGAACGTCCAGAATATCCTGCATTTTCTTGGAATTGGAAAAGGTGGGTGGGTCCATCACGATGAGGTCAAACTGCTTGCCCTCGTCCACGGCTTGTTCCAGATACTGGAATACGTCGGCGCGCACCAGTTGATGGCGGGCGAGGTCCAGTCCGTTCAACTCGAAATTGCGGCGCGACCATTCCTGATAGGTATTGGACATGTCGACGGTTTCCGAGCTGACTGCTCCGCCAGCACCGGCGTAAACGGTAAAGCTGCCGGTATAGGCAAACAGATTGAGAAAGCGCTTGCCGGCGGCTTCTTCGCGCACACGCTTGCGGGTGTTGCGGTGATCCAGAAACAGGCCGGTATCCAGATAGGCATCCAGATTGACGATGAAACGCTGGCCGAACTCCTGCACGATGAAGTCATCGCCCAGCTTGCCCACTTTTTCGTACTGGCTGACGCCTTTCTGGCGGCGGCGGCTTTTCAGGGTGATGGCGGACGGATCCCGTCCGGTGACTTCGGCGATGGCAGCCATGATGGCGGCAATCCATTGCTGGTAGACATCATCTTCCATTTCCCAGCCGGTATCGTACTCCTGCAGATGCACCCGCTCGCCGTACAGGTCTACCGCCAGCGGAAACTGCGGTACATCCTTGTCGTAGACACGCCAGGCATCCAGCCCCTGACGGGAGGCCCACTTGGCGTAGTGCTTGTAGTTTTTCTGCAGCCGGTTGGCAAAGGCGGAGACATCGAACATAACATTCCTTGGCGACAGCAGCCGGTATGCCACTGCCGGATAATTCATTCGGACAAAAACAAAACGCGCGCCAGCATAAGCGACCGGCGCGCGCAGCAGCAAGTCCGCCTGAGCGCCTATTCCGGCTGGTACATGGCGATGAGCTTGCGGTAGACCGGCTCGGGCAGATACTGGCGAATCATGTTCTGCCAGCCACGCGGACCAACCAGGCCCTTGACCATGGTAGAAGACACTTCGGCATATTCCCGCGGTGGCAGCAGGAAGATGGTGGTGATGTCCGGGTGCAGGTCGGAGTTGATGTAACGCATGGTGCGTTCGTATTCGTAGTCGCTGGCGGTGCGAATACCGCGAATGATGTAGTTGGCACCGATGCTCTGGGCGTAATTCACCAGAAACTGGTTTTCGAATACATCGACCCGCAGCTTGTTGAAACCACGTGTGACGGCACGCAGCATCTCGACACGCTCGTCCACACTGAAGGTACAGTGCTTTTCCGGGTTCACGCCGACTGCCACGATGAGTTCGTCGAACAGCTCTACAGCTTCGCGAATCATCCACAAGTGACCGTTGGTGACCGGGTCGAAACTTCCGGCATACACGGCTCTTTTCACTTCTCGTTTTCCTTTGGATGTGTGTGCCATGGCGACTGTATCGTGCAGTAGTGGGAGGGTAAAGGCATTTTTGTTGCGCTGCGCCAAAAATGCGGCATAACAGCAGGGTTTTGCGTCATTTACATCATGATTGCAGAACATTCTGGTGCAAGAAGCAAGAAAGGCCGACAAAAAGCCGGCCTTTACAAGAAAAACCGCACCGGAATGGGTCAGCTATTGATGCTTTCCGCGTGATGGCAGGCCACCATGCGCTCATCCAGCGCACGCAGCTCCGGCACTTCCTGCTGGCAGCGCTCGCTGGCAAACGGGCAGCGCTTGTGGAAGGTGCAGCCAGATGGCGGATTCAGCGGACTGGGCAGCTCGCCGTGGATCTTGATCTTGACGCGCCGGTCTTCCGGGTGAATGGAAGGCGTGGCGGACAGCAAGGCCTGGGTATAAGGATGCAGCGGGCGGGAATAGATTTTTTCCTTGGCCCCCACTTCCACCGCACGGCCCAAATACATCACCATCAGATCATCCGCCACGTGCTCCACCACCGCCAGATTGTGCGAGATGAACACATAGGCGGTGTTGAACTCTTCCTGCAGATCCATGAACAGATTGAGCACCTGGGCCTGGATGGACACGTCCAGTGCCGAGGTAGGTTCGTCTGCCACCACGATCTTGGGGTTGAGCATCATGGCGCGGGCGATGGCGATACGCTGACGCTGGCCCCCGGAGAACATGTGCGGGTAGCGGTAGTAATGTTCCGGACGCAAACCGACCCGCGTCATCATGGCGCGCACGCGCTCTTCGCGTTCGCTGGCGGACAGGCTGGTATTGATGTCCAGCGGCTCGCCCAACTGGGTGCCAATCTTCTGGCGCGGGTTGAGCGAGGCGTAAGGGTTCTGGAACACCATCTGCACCTTGGTGCGCATGGCTTTCAGTTCGGCCTTGCTGGCCTTGGCGGCATCCTGCCCGTCCAGTAGTAGCGAACCGGAAGTCGGCGGCTCGATCAGCGTCAGCTGGCGTGCCAGCGTGGACTTGCCACAGCCGGATTCGCCCACCACCGCCAGCGTCTTGCCGGCTTGCAATTCAAACGATACGCCGTTCAGCGCCTTGACCTGTGCCGACGGCTTGAGAAAACCCTGGGCCACATCGTAATAACGGGTGAGGTCCCGTGCCTGCAATACGGTACTCATCATGCCTCCTTGGCCGTAATCGGGTAGTGGCAGCGTACAACGCCACCGTCAATGGCGGTCAGGCCCGGTCGCTGGGCCTTGCACTTGTCCTGGACATAGGGACAGCGCGGAGACAACAGGCAGCCACTTGGCCGGTCGTACTGCCCCGGTACGATGCCAGGCAGAGTGGACAGGCGATGCGCGCCCTTGCTGTGTTCCGGAATGGACTTGAGCAGCGCCTCGGTATACGGATGGGTCGGTGTGCGGAAAATACCCGGCACCTTGGCCATCTCGGCCACTTGCCCGGCGTACATCACCGCTACCTTGTGCGCTACTTCGGCTACCACGGCCAGGTCATGGGTAATCATGATCAGCGCCATGTTCTGGCTTTTCTGCAGATTGACCAGCAGTTCCATGATTTGCGCCTGGATGGTGACATCCAGCGCGGTGGTGGGCTCGTCGGCAATCAGCAGCTTGGGATTACAGGCAATGGCCATGGCAATCACCACGCGCTGGCTCATGCCGCCGGACAACTGGTGCGGGTAGGCATTCAGCCGGCTGGCCGCCGCCGGGATTTCCACCATTTCCATCAATTCTAGCGCGCGTTGCTTCAGTGCGGCACCACGCAGTCCCTGATGGATCTTCAGCACTTCCATGATCTGGTAACCCACGGTGTAGCTGGGGTTGAGCGAGGTCATCGGGTCCTGGAAGATCATGGCAATATCCTTGCCGACGATCTTGCGACGTTCACGCGCCGAGATGGTGAGCAGGTTCTTGCCATCAAATTGCAGGGTATCGGCCACAATGCGGCCCTGCCCTTCCAGCAGGCCCATCATGGCCATCATGGTGACCGACTTGCCCGAACCGGATTCGCCGACGATGCCGACGATTTCGCCCTGATTGACGATCAGGTCCAGTCCTTCAACTGCGCGGAAGGGATTCTTTTCCGAACCGAACTCCACCGAGAGGTTCTTGATTTCCAGCAGACTCATACTTCCCTCCTCAGGCGGCGCGCTTCAGTTTCGGGTCCAGCGCATCGCGCAGGCCGTCACCCATCAGGTTGATGGCCAGTACCGACAGCAAAATGGTGAGACCAGGCAGCGACACCACCCACCAGGCACGTTCGATGTAATCACGGGCCGAGGCCAGCATGGTGCCCCACTCCGGGGTAGGCGGTTGTACGCCGAGGCCGAGAAAACCCAGTGCGGCAATTTCCAGAATGGCCGACGAGAAACTCATGGTGGCATGCACGATCAGCGGTGCCATGCAGTTGGGCAGCACGGTGTTGAACATCAGACGTAACAGACCGGCACCGGAGACGCGCGAAGCGGTAACGTAGTCACGGTTCAGTTCGGTCATGGCCGAGGCACGGGTCAGGCGCACATAGGCAGGCAGGGACACCGTGGCAATGGCAATCATGGCATTGAGCAGGCCAGGCCCCAGAATGGCCATGATGGCCACCGCCAGCAGCAGAGACGGCAAGGCCATCATGATGTCCATCACCCGCATGATCACCCCACCCAGCACCTTGGGGAAGAAGGCCGCCAGCAGGCCCAGCACCACACCGGGCACCATGGCCAGCAGCACCGAGCACAGGCCGATGAACAGCGACAGGCGTGCACCATAAATCAGACGCGACAGGATGTCGCGGCCCAGTTCGTCCGTGCCCAGCAGGAAGGCGCTGGAACCACCATCCAGCCAGGCCGGGGGCGTCAGCAGGTGATCACGGTATTGCTCGATAGGGCTGTACGGTGCCACCAGCGGGGCCAGCACGGCGCACAGCACCACAATGATCATGAAGATCAGGCCGGCAACCGCGCCCTTGTTATAGGAAAAGCCCTGCCAGAATTCCTTGATTGGCGAGGGATAGTTGACTGCCGCATCTTCAGCGGGCACGGCAGCGTTCTGCATGTTTGCATTAGTCATGTCGATACCTGCAAGCGTTATTTGGCGTGACGGATGCGCGGGTTGGCAACACCGTACAGAATGTCCACGATGAAGTTGGTGATGATCACCAGCGTGGCCACGATCAGGATGCCGTTTTGCACCACCGGGTAGTCGCGGCGGCTGATGGCGTCAATCAGCCACTTGCCGATGCCGGGCCAGGAGAAGATGGTTTCGGTCAGCACCGCTCCACCCATCAGCGTGCCCACTTGCAGGCCGATCACCGTCAGCACCGGAATCAGCGCATTGCGCAGGGTATGCACGAAGATCACCCGCGCCGGGGACAGGCCCTTGGCCCGTGCGGTACGCACATAGTCTTCACGCAGCACTTCCAGCATGGAGGAACGGGTCATCCGCGCAATCACCGCCAGCGGGATAGTCCCCAACACGATGGCCGGCAGAATCAGGTGCATCAGCGCATCCTTGAAGGCACCGGCATTGGCCGACGGATCGGCCGCTTCGGCCAGCCAGGTGTCGATCAGCATGAAACCGGTACGCGGCGTGATGTCGAAGGCCAGATCCAGCCGGCCGGAAACCGGCGTCCAGCCCAGCTTGACCGAGAAGAACATGATGAGGATCAGGCCCCACCAGAAAATCGGCATGGAAAAACCGGTGAGCGAAATGCCCATCACCCCATGGTCGAAAATGGAGCCGCGCTTGATGGCGGCAATCACCCCGGCCAGCAGGCCGAACACCACGGCAAAGGCCATGGCGGCCAGTGCCAGTTCCAGCGTGGCGGGGAACAGGGTTTTGAACTCGGTCCACACGCTGGTTTTGGTCACCAGCGACTCACCCAGATTGCCATGCAGCAAATTGCCGATGTAATCGACGTACTGCGCGTACAGCGGCTTGTCCAGCCCAAGTCGGTGCATGGCATCTGCATGCATTTGCGGGTCGAGTGTGCGCTCACCCACCATGACTTCCACCGGGTCGCCGGGGATCATGCGGATAAGGCCGAAGGTGAGCAAGGTAATGCCGAAGAACGTGGGAATCAGCAAACCCAGCCTGCGGAAAATGAAAGACAACATACGTACTTCTCCCGTGTATCCGGCCTGCTTTACAGCATGGCAGACGGATACCGTTATTTCAGACCCAGGTCATGGATGGGAATGTCATGAAAACCGGCAAGGAAAAAGCAGCAGGACAGCAGAAGGGAAGCGCGGGGGTGTCGGGCCGAAGACGCCAGCTGAACCACCCACCTACATCAGCTACGCCTTCGCCGCGACGGAGTGAACGATATCACCCGGCGGCAAGCATGCCTTTGATGCAGGTCAAGCCTGTCGCCATGTGGTGATGGCGCAAGACTGTGTCACTTCCGGTATGTACTGCCGATGCTGCATGACCAGGCCTGCCGGCGCCACCACTCTTGTTCTGCTGACAGGATGCGGCAGGGTTTCATGCAAAACATCGGGGGCTTGCGCCCCCGATGCCAAAGACCTCCCGGCAAGGAGGTCGGACTTGCTTACTTGACGCTGACGCCGTAGAAGGAGTTCAGGCCGAACGGGCTGACCTTGAAGCCAACCACCGACTTGGACATCGGCTGAACCACGGTGGAGTGCGCCACGGTGGTGAACGGCAGCTGCTGCTTGTAGATTTCCTGTGCCTTCATGTACAGCTTGGTGCGCTCGGCCACATTGGTGGTGCGCTTGGCTTTTTGCAGCAGGTCTTCAAACGGCTTGTAGCACCACTTGGCAAAGTTGTTGCCGTTCATGGCTTCGCAACCCAGCTGGGTGCCCAGCCAGTTGTCCGGATCACCATTGTCACCGGTCCAGCCAATCAGCATGGCATCGTGCTCGCCAGCCTTGGCGCGCTTGATGTACTCACCCCATTCGTAGGTGGTGATCTTGGCCTTGACACCGATCTTGGCCCAGTCAGCCTGTACCATTTCGGCCATCAGCTTGGCATTGGGGTTGTACGGACGCTGTACCGGCATCGCCCACAGGGTGATGTCAAAGCCGTTCGGGTAGCCGGCCTTGGCCAGCAGGGCCTTGGCTTTTTCCACGCTGTACGGCGCATCCTTCAGGCTCTTGTTATAGGACCACTGGGTCGGCGGCATCGGGTTGGTGGCAGCCTGGCCTGCACCCTGATACACGGCGTCGATGATGGCTTTCTTGTTGACCGCCATGTCCAGCGCCTGGCGCACTTCCAGTTTTTCCAGCGGCTTGTGCTTCACGTTGTAGGCCAGGTAGCCAAGGTTAAAGCCAGCTTGGGAAATCACGTTCAGCTTGCTGTCGGCCTTCATCGCGGCGATGTCGGTCGGACGCGGGTAAGCGGTGATCTGGCACTCGCCTGCCTTCAGCTTCTGGTAACGCACGGACGGATCGGTGGTGATGGCAAACACCAGGTTATCCACTTTCGGGCCATCAACCTTGTCCCAGTACTGCTTGTTGGCAGCAAAGCGGATCTGGGAGTCTTTCTGGTAGCGCTTGAAGATGAAGGGGCCAGTACCCACCGGTTGCTGGTTGATCAGCTGCGGGGTGCCTGCCTTCAACAGCTTGTCGGCATATTCGGCCGACTGGATGGAGGCAAAGCTCATCGCCAGGTTCTGCAAGAAGGCCGCGTCAATGCTCTTCAGCGTGAACTTGACGGTATTGGCGTCTACCTTTTCAACCTTGGTGATGTTTTCATCCATGCCCATATCGGTGAAATACGGGAATTCGGTCGGATAAGCCTTGCGGAAGGCGTTGTTCTTGTTGAGCATGCGGTCGAAGGTGAACACCACGTCGTCCGCATTGAAGTCGCGCGTCGGCTTGAAGTAGTCAGTGGTCTGAATCTTCACGCCCTTGCGCAGATGGAAGGTGTAGGACAGGCCGTCAGCAGCCACATCCCATTTTTCGGCCAGGCCCGGTACCACCTTGGTACCGCCACGCTGGAATTGCACCAGGCGGTTGAATACGGTTTCGGCAGAGGCATCAAAGTCGGTGCCCGTGGTGTACTGACCCGGGTCGAAACCCGCCGGGCTGCCCTCGGAGCAATATACGAGCGTTCCTGCAGCTTGTGCAGCCATCGAGGCCGAGGCGATCAGGCCGGCGGCCAGCAGCATTTTCTTTGCAGCTTGCATTGTTCTTCCTTTTCCTTGTGTACGACTTTGCGTCTTGTTCGATCTTTTGTATCTCACAGCACACCTTGTGGGTCTGCATTGGTGGAATACATTAGGCAGAGAGGTCTGGTTTGACAAGCATCCTGCCCCATTTTCCCTTTTCTGCTTCCTGCCGCAGGCTGGCAAGGGCAAAAACTAGCACTTTTTCACCACAACACTGCCCACCGAGTAGCCAGCGCCAAAAGACGAAATCACGCCGACATTACCTTTGCTCATACCAGCTCGTCGCAAATGGAATGCGATGATGGAACCGGCCGAGCTGGTATTGGCATAGCGGTCCAGAATGACCGGCGCTTCCTGCTCGATGGCATCCCGCCCCAGCACACGGCGGGCTATCAGCTGGTTCATGGCCAGATTGGCCTGATGCAGCCAGAAGCGGCTGACCTGCTGCGCAGAAATGCCCAGCTGCTCGAGGTGCTGAACGATATGCTCGCCCACCATCGGACACACTTCCTTGAACACCTTGCGGCCTTGCTGCACAAACAACTTGTCGACCTGACCGATGCCCTGCTCGTCACAGCGGTTCAAAAAGCCGAAATTGTTACGGATATTGTTAGAAAACACGGTAGCCAGACGGGTACCCAGAATCTCGAACTGCTCGGACGACGTGGCCGATTCGGCAGCTTCCAGCACCAGTGCGGTGCAGGCATCACCAAAGATGAAATGGCTGTCGCGGTCGCGGAAGTTAAGGTGGGCGGAGCAGATTTCCGGGCTGATTACCAACACGGCGCGCGCCTGGCCGCTCTGGATGGCATTCACCGCAGTCTGGATGCCAAAGGTGGCGGAAGAGCAGGCCACATTCATATCGAAGGCATAGCCCTGTACGCCCAGTGCCTGCTGGATTTCAATGGACACCGCCGGATAAGGGCGCTGCATGTTGGAGCATGCCACCAGTACCATGTCGATATCTGCAGCAGTCTTGCCCGCCTGCTCCAGCGCCGCCGTGGCCGCAGCCACACCCATTTCGGCCTGAATGGACAACACGTCATTACTGCGCTCCGGCAGATACGGCGTCATGCGAGTCGGGTCCAGCACCCCTTGCTTGTCCATCAGGAAACGTTGCTTGATGCCGGATGCCTTCTCGATGAATTCGGCACTGGATTCGGCCAGCGCAACCATGGTTCCGGCTGCGATGTCAGCCGCGTGTGCTGCATTCCAGCTGGCAACATATTGATTGAAGGCGACGACCAGTTCTTCGTTGCTGACAGCGTGCGGCGGCGTGAACAAGCCGGAGCCGCTGATAACCACTTTCTTCATTTCCCTGTCTCTCTTTGACAAAGACACCGCCAGTGACATGCGGCTAACACGGCACAAGTGCTAGCTCACAGGAATGACCACATGCCACAGGCAGTACCTGTGATGGCGCCTATGTAAACAGGCGTTTGCTTGAATGATACACCAAGCAATGCACAGCCCTGCAATTAAAGCCCCCAGCTCTTGATAAACCTAGTAAAATGCTCAACTTTGCCTATGTTTTGCTGCTTCTGGCCCGACGCATGCAGCATGTCTTGTCCGCTAGTGCGCTATTACTGCGCGATTAATAGTTGACAAATTTAGTCGGGAATTGGGTATAATCAACTTAACCACCCACCGGAGTAAAAAACATGCGTCTCACTACCAAAGGCCGCTTTGCGGTTACTGCCATGCTGGACCTGGCCATGCGTGAAGCCAATGGCCCGGTAACCCTGGCCGGCATCAGCGAGCGCCAGAGCATTTCCCTTTCCTATCTGGAACAGTTGTTCGGCAAATTGCGCCGTTCCGAACTGGTAGATAGCGTACGCGGCCCTGGCGGCGGCTACACCCTGGCCCGCATCCCTGCCGATATTTCCGTGGCCGACATCATTGCCGCCGTGGACGAGCCGGTTGATGCCACCCAGTGCGGCGGTCGCGAAAACTGTCACGACAACCACCGTTGCATGACCCACGACTTGTGGACCAACCTCAACGCCACCATTTTCGACTACCTGGCCAAAGTCACCCTGGGCAGCCTGGTTGAAAAGCAGCGCGCCAAGGAAGCAGCGGCCAAAGACAACAATGTAATGCAGGACAAGCGCGAAAGCAGCCCCCGTATGACTGCCTCCGCCTCCAGCGCTCTGTAAGCGCACCGCATCCCCGGAGAATTGATAATGAGTCAGCTCAAGCTTCCCATCTACCTCGACTATTCCGCTACTACCCCGGTTGATCCCCGTGTTGCCGCGAAGATGATTCCCTATCTGACCGAGCAGTTCGGCAACCCGGCCTCGCGTAGCCACAGCTTTGGCTGGACGGCGGAAGAGGCTGTAGAGAATGCGCGGGCGGAAGTGGCCAAGCTTTTGAATGCCGACCCCAAGGAAATTGTCTGGACTTCCGGTGCCACCGAGTCCGACAACCTGGCCATCAAGGGTGCTGCCCAGTTCTATAAGAGCAAGGGCAAGCACATCATCACCGTCAAGACTGAACACAAGGCGGTGCTGGATACCTGTCGCGAGCTGGAACGCCAGGGCTTTGAAGTGACTTATCTGGGGGTGCAGGAAAACGGCCTGATCGACATTGAAGAATTCAAGGCGGCCATCCGCCCGGACACCATTCTGGTGTCGGTGATGTACGTCAACAATGAAATCGGCGTGATCCAGGACATTCCGCAAATCGGTGAAATCTGCCGTGAAAAAGGCATCATCTTCCATGTTGACGCCACCCAGGCACCGGGCAAGGTGAAGATGGACATGAATGTGCTGAAGGTGGACCTGATGAGCCTGTCGGCACACAAGGCTTACGGCCCGAAGGGCATTGGTGCACTGTATGTACGCCGCAAGCCCCGCGTTCGTCTGGAAGCCCAGATGCACGGTGGTGGTCACGAGCGCGGTTTCCGCTCCGGCACCCTGCCGACACACCAGATTGTCGGCATGGGCGAAGCCTTCCGCCTGGCCCGTGAAGAGATGGACAGCGAGAGCGAACGCATCCGCATGCTGCGCGACCGTCTGTGGAACGGCATCAAGGACATGGAAGAGGTGTACATCAATGGCGACATCGACCAGCGTGTACCGCACAACCTCAATGTCAGCTTCAACTTTGTTGAAGGCGAAAGCCTGATCATGGCGATCAAGGACCTGGCTGTTTCCAGTGGTTCGGCCTGTACTTCGGCCTCGCTGGAACCGTCCTACGTGCTGCGTGCCCTGGGCCGCAACGACGAAATGGCACACAGCTCCATCCGCTTTACCCTGGGTCGCTTCACCACCGAAGAAGAAATCGACTTCGCCATTGCGCTGTTGAAAGATAAAATCGGCAAATTGCGCGAACTGTCCCCGCTGTGGGAAATGTTCAAAGAAGGCGTAGACCTGAATTCGGTACAGTGGGCAGCCCACTGAACTATCAATGATTTTGCGGGAGTAACTGGCTCAGGACAGCCGGGCTCCCGCCAGCAGGAGAGAGAATCATGGCATACAGCGACAAACTGATGGACCACTACGAAAACCCGCGCAACGTGGGCTCTTTCGAAAAAGGCGATGATAGCGTGGGCACCGGCATGGTGGGCGCACCGGCCTGTGGCGACGTGATGAAGCTGCAGATCAAGGTAAACGCCGATGGCGTGATTGAGGACGCCAAGTTCAAGACTTACGGCTGTGGTTCGGCCATTGCCTCGTCTTCCTTGGTAACCGAATGGGTCAAGGGCAAGTCGCTGGATGAAGCCATGGCCATCAAGAACACCGCCATTGCTGAAGAACTGGCCCTGCCGCCGGTCAAGATCCACTGCTCCATCCTGGCCGAAGACGCCATCAAGGCTGCAGTGAGCGACTACAAGCAAAAACACGGCAAGTAAGGAGCTTCGGACATGGCCATCACCCTTTCAGCTAGTGCAGCCAATCACGTCAGCCAGTTCATTGCCAAGCGTGGCAAAGGCCTAGGCATCCGCTTGGGGGTGAAAACCTCCGGTTGCTCCGGCATGGCCTACAAGCTGGAGTTTGTTGATGCCGCCACCGACGACGACATCACCTTCGAAAGCAATGGTGTAACGGTATTCACCGATGCCAAAAGCCTGGCCTACCTGGATGGCACCGAACTGGACTACACCAAGGAAGGGCTGAACGAGGGCTTCAAGTTCAACAACCCCAACGTCAAGAACGAATGTGGTTGTGGCGAAAGCTTCAACGTCTGATTGCCAGACTCGCCCACCTGAGCCGGGCTGCCACCAGTGGCGGTCCGGTTGTCATCCTGCAGTCCAGTAGCCCAAGGCCATGACTACCGAATTCTCCCAGGACTTCTTTCAGCTGTTCGGCCTGCCGCGCCGCTTTGTGCTGGACAACCAGCAACTCGAACAATCCTGGCGCGCCGCCGCCGCCGCCGTCCATCCAGACCGTTACGCCAGCAGCCCCGATGCAGAAAAACGCATGGCGCTGATGCAGGCCACCCGGGTGAACGAAGCCTATCAAACCCTGAAAAGCCCGCTGCGCCGCGCCCGCTACCTGCTGTCCCTGCAAGGCCGCGACACCCAGGAAGAAACCAACACCAGCATGCCGGTGGATTTCCTGATGGCGCAAATGGAATGGCGCGAAAACATTGAAGAAGCCCGCGACGGCAGCAATGTCGAAGCACTGGAAGCCCTGTCAGGCCAGCTGCGCCGGGAAAACCGTACGCTGGTGGAAGACCTGGCCAGCGCACTGGATGACGCGGGAGATTTGGACGCCGCCGCCCTGATGGTGCGAAAATTGCGCTTTCTGGAAAAACTAGACCAGGAAATCGGCGACGCCATTGAAACCCTGCTGGGCTAAACCGCCATCCCTGTGCACCTGATGTTAACGCTCACGCGACAACAATAAAGATTCCGTCATGGCTCTACTACAAATCGCCGAACCCGGCCTGTCCGCCGCCCCACACCAGCATCGACTCGCAGTCGGGATAGACCTTGGCACCACCAACTCGCTGGTGGCCACGGTAAGAAGTGGTTCTGCCACCGTGCTGGCCGACGAGTTTGGCCGCAGCCTGCTACCCTCCGTGGTGCGTTACCAGGACGATGGCTCGGTTACGGTGGGCTACGATGCCCAACGCCAGCAGAACCATGACCCGCACAACACCATCACCTCGGTAAAACGTTTCATGGGCCGCGGCCTGTCCGACATCAAGGACGCCGGCAGCCTGCCCTACCGTTTTGTCGACGCTCCCGGCATGGTGCAACTGCATACCGCCGCCGGGGTAAAAAGCCCGGTTGAAGTGTCTGCCGACATCCTGCGTGCCCTCACCCAGCGCGCAGAAGCCAGCCTGGGGGGCGAACTGACCGGCGCGGTGATTACCGTCCCCGCCTACTTTGACGACGCCCAGCGCCAGGCCACCAAGGACGCCGCCCGTCTGGCCGGCCTTACCGTACTGCGCCTGTTGAATGAACCTACCGCAGCAGCCATTGCCTACGGCCTGGATAACGGTGCCGAAGGCACTTACGTGGTGTACGACCTGGGTGGTGGCACCTTCGACATTTCCATCCTCAAGCTCACCCGTGGCGTGTTTGAAGTGCTGGCCACCAGTGGCGACTCGGCCCTGGGCGGCGACGACTTCGACCACCGCGTCTACTGCTGGATTCTGGAACAGGCCGATCTGCACGGCCTGTCGGCCCAGGACACCCGCCTGCTGCTGACCCGCGCGCGTGAAGCCAAGGAAGCACTGACCGAACACAGCGACACCCGCATCACCGCCATTTTGTCCGATGGCCATGCCATCGACCTCACGCTGGACCAGGACACTTTCCGCCGCATCACCAAAACCCTGGTGGATAAAACCCTGCTGCCGGTACGCAAGGCACTGCGCGATGCCGATATCAGCGCCGAAGACGTCAAGGGCGTAGTGATGGTAGGCGGTGCCACCCGTATGCCGCACATCCAGAAAGCAGTGGCTGATTTCTTCGGCCAGCCGCCGCTGACCAATCTGGACCCGGACAAGGTCGTCGCACTCGGTGCCGCCATCCAGGCTAATGTACTGGCCGGCAACAAGGGCGAGGACGAATGGCTGCTGCTGGACGTGATTCCGCTGTCGCTGGGCATCGAAACCATGGGCGGCCTGACGGAAAAAATCATCCCGCGCAACAGCACCATTCCGGTGGCGCGTGCGCAGGAATTTACCACCTTCAAGGATGGCCAGACCGCCATGTCCATCCACGTGCTGCAAGGTGAACGCGAGCTGGTGGCCGATTGCCGCAGCCTGGCGCAATTCGTGCTGCGCGGCATTCCGCCCATGGTGGCCGGTGCTGCCCGCATTCGCATTACTTTCCAGGTGGATGCCGATGGCCTACTGGCAGTATCTGCTCGCGAAATGACCAGCGGTGTGGAAGCCAGCATCGAGGTGAAACCGTCCTACGGCCTGTCCGACGACGCCATCAGCCAGATGCTGAGCGACTCGCTGGCCCATGTGCAGGACGATATCGAGGCACGCAAGCTGCGCGAAGCCATTGTCGATGCCGACAGCCTGCGCGACGCCACCCTCACCGCCTTGCAGATTGATGGCGACCTGCTGTCCGCCGACGAAACCACTGCCATCCGCCTGGTGCTGGACGAGCTGCAAGCCGCCGTTGCCAGCCAGACCACGCTGGCAGTCAACCAGGCCACCCACCGCCTGAACAAGGCCACTGAAGACTTTGCCGCCCGCCGCATGGACCGCAACATCCAGCGCGCACTCAAGGGCCAGAACATTGCCGAGCTATAAGGACAACCCATGCCACGCCTGATTGTGCTGCCCCATGCCGACCTCTGCCCCGAAGGCGCAGTGATCGACGACGCCGAAACCGGCAAGAACATCTGTGAAGTACTGCTGGAACACGATATCGAAATCGAACACGCCTGCGAGCTGTCCTGTGCCTGCACCACTTGCCACTGCATCGTGCGTGAAGGTTTCGATTCGCTGAACGAAGCGGACGAGCTGGAAGAAGACATGCTGGACAAGGCCTGGGGTCTGGAATCCCAGTCGCGTCTATCCTGCCAGGCGGTGATTGGCGAGGAAGACCTGGTGGTGGAGATTCCGCGCTACACCATCAACCACGCCCGCGAACACCATTAAGACGCTCCCCATCCCCGCCAGCCACGGCAGGACGGGGATGGGGCCTGGTCATGCACAGCAGGAGAACACAATGAAATGGACCGACGTTAACGACATCGCCATCGAACTGGTGGAAACCTACCCCGATGTCGACCCCAAGACCGTGCGCTTTGTCGACCTGCACAACTGGGTAGTCAGCCTGCCCGACTTCAACGACGACCACAGCCGTGGCGGCGAGCGTGTGCTGGAAGCCATCCAGCAAGCCTGGATCGACGAGGCAGAATAAGCGCCGCTCTATACCACCGCTATCCCAAAGCCCGGCCACGCCGGGCTTCTTCATATTCACACCCCCACTACCCACTCCCTACTCCCCACTCCCCACGCCCTGCCACGCTGGCCGCTTATGACAGCCTGCTATAAGATGGTTCATCCCCCTACCCTGCCACCATGCCATGGTGGTGCTGTCATGGAGTCGAACCATGTTTACCCTGATCATCGGCAACAAAAACCTGTCATCCTGGTCGCTACGCCCCTGGCTGGTACTGAAAATGCTGGGCGAACCCTTCGAGGAAAAGCACATCGACCTCACTGCCAGTGACAGCAAGGCACGCATTCTGGCCTGTAACCCGGCAGGCAAGGTCCCGCTACTGATCGACCAGCAACTGCGCATCAGCGACAGCCTGGCCATCTGCGAATACCTGGCCGACTGTTTCCCGGCCGCCGGGCTATGGCCGGATGACATCGCCAGCCGGGCCATGGCCCGCTCTGCAGTGGCCGAGATGCACAGTGGCTTTCAGGCACTGCGCAGCGAGCTGCCGATGAATGTGTGTGCCGACAACCTTGGCTTTGTCCCCAGCGCAGCCGCACAGGCAGACATCGACCGCATCACCAGCCTGTGGGAAAGCCTGCGTCAGCAAAACCAGCATAACGGCCCCTTCCTGTTTGGCCACTTCACCATTGCCGACGCCTTCTTCGCCCCGGTGGTGTGGCGCTTTGTCAGCTACCATGTCGCGCTCAGCGGCCATGCCGCCGACTATGTCAAACACATGCAGCAACTGCCGGCCATGCAGGAATGGCATGCGGCGGCCAAGGCGGAAGCACAATAGGCCGGGAATGCCGCATTTCTGATGGAATAACGCGCCATAACTCATTAGAATGGCGCGTTTTTTCATGCCTTCGCGCAGCAAGAGGTTCACAGCATGACTACCCCGTTCATCATTGGCGTTGCCGGCGGCAGCGGCAGCGGCAAGACCACGGTCACCGCCAAGGTACTGGAAACCGTAGGCCCGGACATGGCGGCAGTCATCGTGCAGGACTACTACTACCGGGACCAGGCCCATCTCACCTTCGAACAGCGCCTTGCTACCAATTACGATCACCCGCATGCCTTCGACTGGCCATTGTTGATCGAGCACATTGAAGACCTGCTGGCCGGACGCGCCATCGAGATGCCGGTGTATGACTTCACCCATCACACCCGTGCCGCCGAAACCATCACGGTGAAACCGGCCCCGGTCATCGTGATTGAGGGTTTGTTCCCGCTGTACGATGCTGCGCTGCGCGACATGATGTCGCTGAAGATCTTCGTGGACACCGACCCGGACGTGCGTTTCATCCGCCGTCTGCAACGGGATATCCGCGAGCGCGGCCGCACCGTGGACCATGTGATCGAACACTATCTGGCCACCGTGCGTCCCATGCACAATCAGTTCATCGAACCCACCAAGCGCTTTGCCGATGTGATTCTGCCGCATGGTGCCAACGACCCGGCAGTCGATATCATCACCACCAAGGTAGCCAGCCTGATCAACAGTTAACCACTGCTGACAAAAACCTGCTGCCAGGTTGCGCCGCCTTGCCGTACACCTTGTACTGTCTGTGGCGGCATGGCTGGCACCATAAACTCCCCCCCCTTGTCAGCTGCGCCAAGTGCTGACCCGCAGCTCCCTCGTGACGCTACATGCCGGGCAGTCATCACCAACTGCGACAAGCACCGCCCTCGGCATGCGGCAATGCAACAATCCTTGCTCTGCACACCATCACAAGACTGCCCGCTTGCCACCTGACGCAGTCACTTCCCTGTCCTGTCAGGCCAGTTCGTCGTAAAAAAACACCGTTTTTTCAATGACTCATCACCCCAGGGCATAGGCACTGCATGGATATGCAGTAGTTTCACCTGTCGGGAAGGGCTAGAAGGTACATCCTTTTGGCCAGATGTCAGTCCAGCCTGCTTACCGGAAAGTCTCTCCTCCTGCCGTGCGCACTCATGCAGCACCCGGTACTTATCCACAGCGAGCCGTATGCTGGTCTGCCCGCCAGTACCATCCCGAGCCATGCCTCACTCGCTGTGTTTTTTCAAAGCAATGGCGAGGAGACCTCCATGGCAGCGCATCCTTCTCTGGATACACCACTGAACACGGCCACCAAAGGCCTGGGCCATAGCCCGAACGACTGCACCTTGCACGATGTCGCCAGCCTGGGCTGGAACATCCTGCGCGAAGAAGTCAGCCTGCCGGTTGCCGTATTACGCCAAAGCCGCATTCAACACAATCTGCGCTGGATGCAGGATTTCATGCAGCGTTATGGCGTCAAACTGGCCCCGCATGGCAAAACCACCATGAGCCCGGCACTGTTCCACCTGCAACTGGAACACGGTGCCTGGGGCATCACCCTGGCCACCACGCCCCAGGTACAGGCTGCCTGGCAGCATGGCATCCGCCGTGTGCTACTGGCCAATCAACTGGTGGGCAAGGGCAATATGGCCATCATTGCCCGCCTGCAACAGGCCGATCCGGACTTCAGCTTCTGCTGCATTGTCGACTCTGCCGCCAATGTTGATGCACTCGGAGAGTACTTTGCTTCCCGCAACCAGCAACTGCGCATTCTGCTGGAATACGGCGTGGAGGGCGGTCGCACCGGCATCCGCTCCCCACAACAGGAAGAGGCCGTACTGGCAGCCATCGCCCGCTGGCCGCAATCGCTCCGCCTGGTCGGCGTGGAAATCTACGAAGGCGTACTGCAACAGGAGGCCGATATCCGCGCCTTCCTGCAAGCCGTGCTGGCCAGAACCCACGAACACGCCGCCCGCGGCCTGTTTGCCGAAGAAAACATCATTCTGAGTGGTGCCGGTTCTGCCTGGTACGACGTGGTGGCAGATGAGTTTTCCGGCTTCAACCCAGGCCAGCCGGTGGATATCCTGCTGCGCCCCGGCTGCTACCTGACCCACGATGTCGGCATCTACCGTCATGCCGAACAACGCATCCAGAGCCAGAACCCCATCGCCCGCGACATGGGCAGCAGCCTGCTGCCTGCATTGCAGTTATGGGCCTATGTGCAATCGGTGCCGGAACAAGGCCGCGCCATCATTGCGCTGGGCAAGCGCGATGCTGCCTTTGATGCCGGGTTGCCGCAGGTATCGCTGCATTTCCGTCCCGGACGGGACCAGGAGCCGCAGGAAGCACCTGCCGACTGGATGGTCGCCAGCATGATGGACCAGCACGCCTTCATGCGCATTCCGGCCGATGCCGACCTGCAAGTGGGCGACATGCTGGCTTTCGAAATCTCCCACCCCTGCCTCACTTTCGACAAATGGCGCCAGCTGCTGCTGGTGGATGACGCGCTGAATGTCACCGGCGTGGTGGAAACCCTGTTCTGACATCCATAAAGACCGCCCCTGCCCAAGCAGGAGGCGGCATTGCCACTGTCCCACTAAGGAGAAGTACATGACACCAGTTCTGGGCAGCCAGTTGCTGCTGTATGCCGCCATCGCCATCATCGCGCTGGTGGTCCTGATCGCCCGCTACCGCATCAACCCATTCATTGTGCTGACCGTGGTTTCCATCGGTCTGGCCCTGGCTGCACAGATGCCGGCCAAGGACATCATGGCCGCCTATGAGACCGGGGTGGGTAAAACACTGGGCCATATTGCGCTGGTGGTGGCCTTGGGCACCATGCTGGGCAAGATGATGGCTGAATCCGGCGGGGCCGAACGCATTGCCCTGACGCTGATCGACAAATTCGGCGAAAAGAACGCGCACTGGGCCATGGTGTGCATTGCCTTTGTCTGCGGTCTGCCACTGTTCTTTGAAGTGGGCTTCGTACTGCTGATTCCGATTGCCTTCACCGTCGCCAAGCGTGCCGGCGTATCCATGCTGCTGGTTGGCCTGCCCATGGTAGCCGGCCTGTCAGTGGTGCATGGCCTGGTGCCGCCGCACCCGGCCGCCATGCTGGCCGTGGGCGAATATGGCGCACAGGTGGGCAAAACCGTGTTCTACGCCATCATTGTTGGCGTACCCACCGCCATCATCGCCGGCCCCTTGTTTGCCAAATTCATTGCACCGCATATCCAGCTGCCGGCAGAAAACCCCATCGCCCAGCAATTTACCGAGCGCGAAGCCGCCCCGCGAGAACTGCCGGGCTTTGGCATCACCATTTTCACCATCTTGCTGCCGGTATTCCTGATGCTGCTGGGCGGCTGGGCCAATGTGCTGACGGAAAAAGGCAGTGCCATGAACGGCCTGCTGCAATTCATCGGCAACTCGGTAATTGCGCTATTGATTGCCACGCTGGTGAGCTTCTGGACGCTGGGCCTGGCGCGTGGTTTCAACCGTGACGACATTCTCAAGTTCACCAATGAATGCCTGGCCCCTACCGCCGCCATCACTTTGCTGGTGGGTGCAGGTGGCGGCCTCAACCGCATTCTGATTGAAACCGGCGTCACCAAGGAAATTATCGCGCTGTCGGCAGAGTTTCAGCTCTCGCCCTTGCTGTTGGGCTGGTTGCTGGCCGTGCTGATGCGGGTGGCTACCGGCTCGGCCACCGTGGCCATGACCACCGCCGCCGGCATTGTCGCGCCCATTGCCCTGGCCAGCGGCTACCCGCATCCGGAGCTCTTGGTACTGGCCACCGGCGCAGGCTCGCTGATTCTGTCCCACGTCAATGATGGTGGCTTCTGGCTGGTGAAAGAGTATTTCAACATGACGGTCATCCAGACACTGAAAACCTGGACCGTGCTGGAAACCCTGATTTCCGTGGTTGCCTTTGTACTGACCCTGGGGCTGGCCCAGGTCCTCTGAGTCCCCATACTTGGCGCTCCCGGTTAAGCCACCGGGAGCCTTCCGGAGAATCCGCATGCAACATCTGGATACCCTGATCCGTCAGGTCAATGTTGTCGATGGCAGTGGCGCAAACGCGTTTGTTGCCGACGTCGGCATTTGCCAGCAGCGCATCGCCTTGATCGGGCAAGCAGGCCAGGCGCAGGCCGAACATGAAATTGACGGCCGTGGCCTGACGCTGGCACCCGGTTTTATCGATGTGCACACCCATGATGACACCATGGTCATCCGCCAACCGCAGATGCTGCCCAAGCTCAGCCAGGGCGTCACCACCGTGATTGTCGGCAACTGCGGCATCAGCGCCTCCCCCGTCAGTCTGAAAGGCGAACCGCCAGACCCGATGAACCTGCTGGGCCCACGCGACGCTTTTTGCTACCCGCGCTTTGCCGACTACCGCGCGGCGGTGGAGCAGGCCGAACCCGCCGTCAACGTAGCGGCGCTGGTGGGCCATACCGCGCTGCGCAGTAATCATCTGGACCGGCTGGACCGCACGGCCAATGCAGACGAAATCAACGCCATGCGCGCCCAGCTGGCCGACAGCCTGCAGGATGGCGCACTGGGCCTGAGCACCGGCCTTGCTTATGCCTCCGCCTTCAGTGCCGACAGCAGCGAGGTGGAACAACTGGCTGTCGAACTGGCCAGCTTTGGTGGCATCTATACCACCCATCTGCGCAGCGAATTCGAACCGGTGCTGGAGGCCATGGACGAAGCTTGGCAAGTGGGTCGCCATGCCAATAGCCCGGTCATCGTCTCGCACATGAAATGCGCCGGCAAAGGCAACTGGGGACGCAGCCCGCAACTGCTGGCTTCGCTGGAGCATGCCGCCCGCCATCAGCAGGTAGGCTGCGACTGTTACCCCTACTCGGCCAGCTCCTCCACGCTGGACCTCAAACAAGTCACCAGCGATTTCGAGATTTTCATTACCTGGTCCACCCCGCACCCGGAAATGGCTGGTCAAACCCTGCAGGCCATCGCCGAACAATGGCAGCTGCCCTTGCTGGATGCCGCCCGCAGGCTGCAACCGGCAGGCGCGGTGTATCACGGCATGGACCCGGCCGATGTCGAGCGCATTCTCAGCCATCCGCTCACCATGGTGGGCTCGGACGGTCTACCGGAAGACCCACTGCCCCATCCGCGACTGTGGGGCGCGTTTCCGCGTGTGCTGGGCCACTACTGCCGCGAACGCAAGCTGTTCAGCCTGGAAACCGCCATTCACAAGATGAGCGGCCTGTCGGCCAGCCGTTTTGCCCTGGACGAGCGCGGCCTCATCCGCCCTGGCTACTGGGCCGACCTGGTGCTGTTTGATGCCGCCACCATTCATGACACCGCCAGCTTCCATTCACCGGTACAGCCAGCCCAAGGCATAGTCGCGGTCTGGGTGAATGGCACGCTCAGCTGGCAACACAAGACGCCCACCGGTGCGCGGGCCGGACGCTTTTTGCCGCGCACCCGCGATATACGCACCACCTTTCCCGTTACTCCCTCACTGTAAGAATGCAAGGAAACCCATCATGAGCGATCTCAAACGCTATGGCATTGCCGGTGGCACCGGTGGCCAGACCATGCCCTTTGCCCGCGCGGTACAAGCCGCCGACGGCTGGCTGTATGTATCCGGCCAGACCCCTATGGTCAACGGCGAAGTGATTGAAGGTGGCATAGTCACCCAGTCGCACCAGTGCATACAGAATGTCATGGCCATCCTGAAGGAAGCCGGATACGGCCCTGAGCATGTGGTACGTTGCGGTGTGTGGCTGGATGACACCCGCGACTTTGCCTCGTTCAACCGGGTATTCCTGCAGTATTTTGGCGAACATCCGCCCGCCCGTGCCTGCGTACAATCCAGCATGGTGATTGACTGCAAGGTGGAAGTAGACTGCATCGCCTACAAGAAGCCCTAAGTCCAAACCCGGTCCCGCCCGGCCCTTGTCCGCATGACAAGGGCCGGGCATCCCGTCACAGGAAAGACAGCACCATGCATATTGCCTGCCTTGGTGAAGGCATGATCGAACTGAGCGGCCAGCCGCTACAACGCCGCTTTGGTGGCGATACCCTGAACACTGCCATCTATCTGGCCCGCGTGTTGGCGGGCAGCCCCCATCAAGTGCGCTACCTGACCGGCATGGGACAGGACAGCATCAGCCGCCAGCTGTTAGCCGACTGGCAAGCCGAAGGCGTGGATGTCAGTCACATCGTCATCCAGCCAGGCAAACTGCCCGGGCTCTATATGGTGGAAACCGATGCCCGTGGCGAGCGCAGCTTCCTGTACTGGCGCAACGACAGTGCCGCACGCCATTACTTTACCTCCGGCATCGACTTTGCCAGCCTGCTGCACACCGCACAGTTGCAGGCCATCTACCTGTCAGGTATTTCGCTGGCACTGTTCAACACGCACGAACGCCAACGCCTGCTGCATGCACTATGCGACTTCTCCCGCGATGGCGGCAAAATCTGGTTCGACAACAACTTCCGCCCCTCACTGTGGAGCGCGGCACAGGCGCGTGCCGGTCACGAGGCCATCCTGGCGCTGGCCAATGTCGCCCTGCTGACGCTGGATGACGAACAGGCGCTCTACGGGCCGGAAAGTGCAGAAGCCGTCGCCGAACGCACGCTGGCGCTGGGCTGCAAGGAAGTGGTGATCAAGCGCGGTGGCGAGCCCTGCCTGCTGGCCAGTTCCGGCCTGCGCGAGGAAGTATTTGCCACTGCCGTGCCACAAGTGGTGGATACCACCGCCGCTGGTGATTCCTTCGCCGCAGGCTATCTGGCAAGCCGCGTGTTGGGCTATCCGCCCGCCCAGGCCGCAGCCTTCGCCCACCGCCTGTCTGCCGCCGTGATTGCCCACAGCGGCGCCATCATCCCACGCCAAGCCATGCCGCAGCGCTGATTGAATTACATCCAACACCGGCAACTCGCCGGTGTTTTGCTTTTGGTAGATCTCGCATGGAATGAATCAGGAGGCTGTCGATGGACGTGTATCGCTTGCGTAATGATCATTACTTTATGAGAACACTGCGCGAGCAGGCCCGGCATGCTCTGCATGGTGATACTTACCGTTTCACCGATCAGGAACTGTTTGACCTGATGAAGGTGGAAGAACATTTCAGGGAATGGCAGCGCAGGCAAGCCAGCTTGTTGTTCGATGGTGAAACCCTGTTTTGGCAAGAAGCCGGCCAGGAAAGAAAATGGACCGCTTATTCTGGTCGTGAAGGCTATTGGTCGCCGAAGTTTCAAAACCTAAGGGATAAAGGGCCGATTCCTGAAGGATTTTATCAAGCTCAGCAGAGTAAATTACAGTCTTGGAGTGAGGTAGATCAATTCAGCAAAAAATTCTGCTTTGCAGGCCTTGGAATTTGGCCTGGCTGTACAGAATCTTGGGGCGAGCAACGTGTGTGGTTAATGGCGAAATCACCTACAAATGTTTATGGTCGCAGTGGCTTCAGTATTCATGGCGGCAATACTCCCGGCTCAGCCGGCTATATTGATCTGACCCATAGCATGAATGATTTCACGAAACGATTTCGTTCATACGGCAAGGATATGGCATTAGAAGTACACTATAAACCCTTGCGTGATAGCAAAGGCTACCATAGCAGTCATATTTCTGCTAAATAGTTACTGTGCAGACCGGAGCGATGCATGAAAAAATGGGTAACACTGAGCGTGAAATTTATCACAAGCATTCTTTTACTGTTGTTCTTAATGTCAATGATGAATGACTTGCTATTCCCATACGATCAAGTGAGTGAGCAATACAGAATTTATCTATGGGAAATCCAGGGGCGTAGCAAAATATTTTTCTACTTATTAAACATTACAAACGTTGCCGTAACGCTTATTACATTAATCTCCCTATGGCTACCTATCACCTCTTTTAAAAAAATATTATTAGCATTACCTTTACTCATATTATTTACTTTGCAACTGGCATGCACATGGTGTCTCAATGATTGCTGGGACGGCTTGTAACAAACCTGCAACGCATGTGCATGGAAAAATATTCATCTCCAGCACTAAGGACAGCAATGCAAGCCTGGCTGCTAAGCGGACTGAAAATACTGCTCAGCCTTTATCTGCTTTTCACTACAATCGCTGGCGGCTTGTATAACATACTATCATCATTTGACGAAACACCAGACTACCATAGAGTCTTTCTACTCTTCGAGCAATTTTCTTATCCGCCTCAATATTATCACTACAAAAAATACCTGGAGATAGTCATTTATTATGGCTGGGCAGTATTTGATATCATCGCAGCAGGACTAGCTCTATTAATGCTATGGCAACCCATTCAAATAAATAACAAGTGGCTGTTATGGCTGCCATTCATTGCCAATACATCAATATTTATTTACTTTTGCCTGCTCATGTATCGCGTACTGTAGTAGCGACAGATTAACTTACCGTACGACA
This sequence comes from Aquitalea sp. LB_tupeE, assembly GCF_013391415.1. Lineage (GTDB taxonomy): Bacteria > Pseudomonadota > Gammaproteobacteria > Burkholderiales > Chromobacteriaceae > Aquitalea. Next base: position 292,786 of record NZ_JACAXB010000018.1, on the reverse strand, counting down.
CCCAGCATTTTATAGAAGCCACCAAGAAAACAATTCCTATCATTTCGCTGGGTGTGCATTACATCCAGACCGGCAGCGCCCTTACCCCGGCTCGGTCACCGGGCGTGCCACCTTTACCATGAGCTATCAATGAATAGGGTGATTCCAGTCCCCTCCAATACCCAGCCATGCCGTACCCAATGTCAAAGAGGCCCTTATGGGTCTCTTTTGGCGGATATGAAACCAGTTCAGCGCCGCTTCCACCACCAGCTGGTATCCGGTTTGACATTACCGGGAGGTAATTCGGTATTGGCGATTTGTGTGGTGTGCCAGCCATTGGCGGCCAGCAGCTGGATGGCTTCTGCATGGTGACGCAGGAATAGCGCCTTGAAACTGCCATCGCGCTCGGCCAGTTTAAGGCCCTGCAGCACGCGCCCGGCCAGCTCAGTGTTTTGCTTGCTGACCCAGAAATAGACGGGGAAGGGGTAATAGATGGCCTTGGTTTTCTCCAGTGTCAGGCCGGGATAGCGCGGCAGTTGCTCCTTCATTTCGCTACCCACTTCATTCAGCCCGCGCGGGAATGCATCAAAACGGCCTGCCGCCAGCATCTCGAACAGGCTGTCATAGCCAATGGACGCCAGCATTTCGTAGCCGTTGTTCTTCATGATGGGATAATCGGCCCACTGGCTGTTAAGCCCCAGCCGGACACTGCTGCGAAACTGCTGTGCGTTCATGGCGGCAATACGGGCGACGTCTTCCTTGCGCACAAAAAACACCCGGTAACCGATGATGCCCTTGAGAATATCCAGGCGCACCGGTTGCAGCAGGTTTTCACGCTGTGCATTCGGGGCGAAGGCCACCACATCCACCTTGCCGGAACTGAGCAGCTGTTCGGCACGCCATTGCGTCACCTTGTCATTGAGCGGCACCAGCGCGTAGTGGCGGTGATCCAGCTTTTCCACATGATCCAGCGCCAGCTTGAGCAAGGCCCAGCGGTAGGTGTAAATGCTGCCACTGGGGTAATAGCGAATGACATTATCGGCGGCCTGGGCCGGTATGGCGGCTAGCAGGCAAATAAGCGCCAATAGCCGATTGCACCATGGCTGCCGGCAAGAGAAAAAGCTGGAAATACTGGATGATGGCATGCTGTCCCGTCCTGTGCTGCCTTAGCTTACGCAAACAATATGAAAGTTCATCGCTGTCTGCATGAGGGGCAGTCTGTCCCCCAGCATACTGCAGCACGAGGGAATGACAAGTTTTGTAAAGCAACGGTGTCATGCGCCATAGCGCCGGTGGCGGCATGACACCGAGGACGGAAATGAGCCGGGGGCGATAAAAAGCGATAAGAAGGGACGCGCAGCATGCTGCCGCGCATCCCTTGCCATCAGTGCTGTGCTGCTGGCAATGCCAACTTGCGTACGGCGATGCAGGCGGCTGGGCGCAGATCGGCAGCTTCGCCCTGCTCCACGGCCTCGGCCAGCCGCTGGCGCATGGCCGGGGCCCAGAAGCGTTGCAGATGGCTGGCGATTTCCGCCGCGGCCTCTTCCTCGCTGCTGTCGGCGCTGAAAAAGTCGCTGATCTGATTGGCCATCTTCACCAGGTGTGACGGGTTCATTGCACCTCCTCCCCACGGCCTTGCCGCAGCAGTTCCTGTTGCTGACGGCTGAAATGACGATAGCGCTGCTGCCATTCCGACGGCTGGTTGACCTTGATGATTTCCACCGCAGTTACCTTGTATTCCGGGCAGTTGGTAGCCCAGTCGGAATTATCCGTGGTGATGACATTGGCCCCGGATTCCGGGAAGTGGAAGGTGGTGTACACCACCCCGGCGGCTACCCGTTCGCTTACCCTGGCGCGTAGCACAGTCTCACCGGCGCGGCTGGCCACACCCACCCAGTCGCCATCGACAATGCCACGGTTCTCGGCATCGGCCGGGTGGATTTCCAGCCGGTCTTCCTCGTGCCAGGCCACGTTGTCGGTACGGCGGGTTTGCGCGCCAACATTGTACTGGCTGAGGATGCGCCCGGTGGTGAGCAACAGCGGGAAGCGGCCGTTGACGCGTTCTTCGGTCGGCACATAGCGGGTAATCATGAAGCGGCCCTTGCCGCGCACGAATTCGCCGATATGCATGGTGACCGTGCCATCCGGCGCTGCCGCATTGCATGGCCATTGCAGGCTGCCATGGCGCTCCAGCGCGGCATAGCTGACGCCGCTGAAGGTGGGCGTCAGGCGGGCGATTTCATCCATGATTTCTGACGGATGACGGTAATCCATGGCATAGCCCAGTGCCTGGGCCAGAGCGACAGTGACTTCCCAGTCGGCCTTGCCGCCCAGCGGGTCCATCACCTTGCGCACGCGCGAGATGCGGCGCTCGGCATTGGTGAAGGTGCCGTCTTTTTCTAGGAAGGAGCTGCCCGGCAAGAACACATGGGCGAACTTGGCGGTTTCGTTGAGGAAAATATCCTGCACCACCACGCACTCCATGGCCGACAGTGCGGCGGTGACATGCTGGGTGTTGGGGTCGCTCTGCGCGATGTCCTCACCCTGGCAGTACAGCGCCTTGAAGCTGCCATCCAGCGCGGCTTCGAACATATTGGGAATGCGCAGGCCGGGCTCGTTATGCAGCGGCACGCCCCAAGCCTGTTCAAATTCGGCGCGCACCACGTCGTCCGACACATGGCGGTAGCCGGGGAATTCGTGCGGGAAGCTGCCCATATCGCAGGAGCCCTGCACATTGTTCTGGCCGCGCAGCGGGTTCACCCCCACGCCTTCGCGGCCGATATTGCCGGTGGCCATGGCCAGGTTGGCAATCGCCATCACCGAAGTGCTGCCCTGGCTGTGTTCGGTCACCCCCAGGCCGTAATAGATGGCGGCATTGCCAGCGCTGGCATACAGCCGGGCGGCGGCGCGGATGTCATCTGCCGCCACGCCGCATACGTCGGCCATCGCCTCCGGTGCGTGTTCCGGCTGGGCGACAAAATGCCGCCAGTGACCAAAGGCTGCGCTATCGCAACGGGCGGCGACAAAGTCCTCGTCCAGCAGCCCTTCGGTGACGATGACATGGGCCAGTGCATTGAGCATGGCCACATTGGTGCCGGGGCGCAGCGCCAGATGATGGGCGGCGCGGGCGTGGATGGCGTCCACCAGGTCGATGCGGCGCGGGTCGATGACAATCAGCTGCGCGCCCTGGCGCAGGCGGCGCTTGAGCTGGGAGGCAAATACCGGATGCGCATCGCTGGGGTTGGCACCAATCACCAGCACCACGTCGGCCTGCATCACCGAATCGAAGCTCTGGGTACCGGCGGATTCACCCAGCGTCTGTTTCAGGCCATAGCCAGTGGGCGAATGGCAGACGCGGGCGCAGGTGTCGACGTTGTTATTGCCAAAGGCGGCGCGCACCAGCTTTTGCACCAGATAGGTTTCTTCATTGGTGCAGCGGCTGGAGGTGATGCCGCCCACCGCGTCGCGGCCATATTTTTGCTGGATGCGGCGGAATTCGCTGGCAGCGTGATTGAGCGCCACTTCCCAGCTGACTTCCTGCCACGGCGCGTCGATGCTGCTGCGTATCATCGGCTTGGTGATGCGGTCCGGGTGGGTGGCATAGCCCCAGGCAAAGCGGCCCTTGACGCAGGAGTGGCCATGGTTGGCCTGGCCGTTCTTGTCCGGCACCATGCGCACCAGCTGGTTACCCTTGAGTTCGGCACGGAAGGAGCAGCCCACGCCGCAATAGGCGCAGGTGGTGATGACGCTGCGCTCCGGCTGGCCCCACTGGATGACGCTCTTTTCCATCAGCGTGGCAGTCGGGCAGGCCTGCACGCAGGCCCCGCAGGACACGCACTCCGAGCCGAGAAAATCCGCCCCGCCTGCCGGGCTGACGCGGGATTCAAAACCGCGTCCGGCAATGGTCAGCGCAAACGTGCCCTGGGTTTCTTCACAGGCGCGCACGCAGCGGTTGCACACAATGCACTTGGACGGGTCGTAATCGAAATACGGGTTGGAAACGTCTTTCTTGTCCTGCCGATGGTTGGCCCCATCCATGCCATAACGCACTTCGCGCAAGCCCACCTGCCCGGCCACGGTTTGCAGCTCGCAATTGCCATTGGCACTGCAGGTGAGGCAATCGAGCGGATGGTCGGAGATATACAGCTCCATCACCCCCCGGCGCAGCTTGGCCAGTTTGTCGCTTTGGGTACGCACCACCATACCGGGCGAAACCGGGGTGGTACAGGAGGCCGGATAACCGCGATGGCCGTCGATTTCCACCATGCACATGCGGCAGGAGCCAAACGGCTCCAGGCTGTCGGTGGCGCACAGTTTGGGAATGGCGGTGTCCAGCAGCGCCGCCGCGTGCATGACAGAAGTACCCGGCGGCACGCTGATGTTCTGACCGTCGATGGTAAGGGTGATGCTGGCTTCGCCGGGGCGTGCCGGCGTGCCCATGTCCTTGTTGCAGGATGCACCTGCTCCGCATTGGCAGCTCATCGTGCTTGCTCCTGAGTGTCCAGCCCGAAGTCAGCCGGAAAATGACGCATGGCACTTTGCACGGGAAAGGGGGTCATGCCGCCCAGCGCGCACAAGGAGCCGTATTGCATGGTGTCGCACAGATCATCCAGCAGCGCGCGCTGGCGTTCTCGCTCAGCGCTATCCGGCGCGGCCAGCAGCCGCTCGATCACTTCCACCCCACGGGTGGAGCCGATGCGACAGGGCGTGCACTTGCCGCAGGATTCCTCGGCACAGAACTGCATGGCAAAGCGTGCCATCTGCCCCAGGTGCAGGCTGTCATCGCACAGCACCGCGCCACCGTGGCCCAGCATGGCACCAATGGCGGCCAGCGCTTCGTAATCCAGCGGGGTATCAAATTGCGACGGGGGAATCCACGCGCCCAAGGGGCCGCCCAGCTGCACCGCTTTTACCGGCTTGCCGCTGGCGGTGCCGCCGCCGTAATCAAACACCAGCTCGCGCAGAGTCAAACCAAACGCCCGCTCCACCAGCCCGCCACGCCGCACATTGCCCGCCAGCTGGAAGGCCATGGTGCCCAGCGAGCGGCCCATACCGAAATTGCGATACCACGCCGCCCCGCGCGACAGAATCAGCGGCACCGAGGCCAGCGACAGCACGTTGTGCACCAGGGTGGGCTGGCCGAACAGGCCGTGCAAGGCCGGTAGCGGCGGCTTGGCGCGCACCGTGCCACGGCGGCCTTCTACAGATTCCAGCAGCGAGGTTTCCTCGCCGCAGATATACGCCCCGGCACCTTCCCGCACTTCAATCTCGAATTCATGGCCGCCGTGGGCCACATCCGCGCCCAGATAGCCATGGGCGCGGGCAATGTCTATCGCCTGACGCAGCACGGCAATGGCCGGGGCGTATTCCGAGCGCACATAGATATAGCCACGGCTGGCCCCCACCGCCAGCCCGGCAATGGTCATGCCTTCAATCAGCAGGAAGGGGTCGCCTTCCATCAGCATGCGGTCGGCAAAACTGCCGGAATCGCCCTCGTCGGCATTGCATACCACGTATTTCTGCTCGGCTTGGGCCTGACGCACGGTGCGCCACTTGATGCCCGCCGGGAAGGCCGCACCGCCACGGCCACGCAGGCCGGATTCCAGTACCTCGGCCACGATTTCGTCGTGGCTCAGCCGCGCCGCGTGCTCCAGCCCCTGATAACCGCCATGGGCCAGATAATGTTCCAGCGACAGCGGGCTGGTAATGCCGGCGCGGGCAAACAGCAGGCGCTGCTGGGTTTTCAGATAGGGCAACTCTTCCACCAGACCGACTGACAACAAGTGGTCGCCATTGGCGGCCAGGTCCACATCCAACAGGCTGGCGACTTGATCCGGGCTGACTTCGCGATAACCGGCACGGCCTTGCGGGGTGTCCACCTCTACCAGCGGCTCCAGCCAAAACAGGCCGCGCGAACTGGTGCGCACGATAGTGATGTCCAGCTTGCGGCGCTCCGCTTCGGCGGCAAACGCTGCCGCCACGGCATCCGCGCCCACGGCGCAAGCTACCGAATCCATCGGGATATACAGGGTCAGCATTTCGCCTCCTTGCTACAGGATGCCAGCAGGGCGCTGAGTTTTTCCGGCGTAACGCGCGCGTGCAACTGGCCATCCAGCTGCAAGGCCGGCGCACAGGCACAGGCACCCAGGCAGTAGACCGGGCGCAATTCCAGCTGGCCATCAGCGGTATGGCCGTGGTCGTCCACCCCCAGTTGCGTGCGCAGCTGAGCGGCCAGCGCCTCGGAGCCCATGCTCTGGCAGGCTTCGGCGCGGCACAGGCGCAGGCTGTGCGCGGCAGGCGGGGAGGTACGGAAATCGTGATAGAAGCCGATGACGCCATGCACCTCGGCCTGACTCTGGTTCATGGCACGGGCAATGGTCGGGATGGCATCCGCCGGAATATGGCCCAGTGCATCCTGTACGGCGTGCAGCAGCGGCAGCAGGCCGCCGGGCAGGTCCCGGTATTGCTGCAGCAGTTGCTGGAGTGTCTCTTGTTGTTGTGTGTTCATGCTTGCGGTCCTGCGCGTGAGCCTTGCTTGAAAACATGCTGTTTGACTGCCAGACGGCAAGATTGCGCCGTCTGGCAGCACACTGCAATGCCCAATTGGCGTGTGCTGCCAGTCGGGCATGTACTACTTGATGGTGAGCTCAGTGTCAGGCTGCGCGCAGCAGTTGCAGATGCGGGTCGATGACGAATTTCTTCGGCGCACCGCCATCGAAAGCCGCATAGCCCTGCGGGGCCTGATCCAGCGTAATCAGCTCCACCCCCACCACCTCGGCAATATTGATGCGGTCCCACAAAATGGCCTGCATCAGCGCACGGTTGTACTTCATCACCGGGGTCTGGCCGGTAAAGAAGGCGTGTGACTTGGCCCAGCCCAGCCCCAGCCGTACCGACAGGCTGCCTTTGCGCGCTGCCTCGTCCTTGGCACCCGGGTCATCAGTCACATACAGGCCAGGAATGCCGATACGCCCTGCTTCACGGGTGACTTCCATCAGCGAATTGAGCACCGTGGCCGGGGCTTCCTGTTGCGAACCGGCATGGCCGTGGCCACGCGCCTCGAAGCCGACCGCGTCGATGGCGCAGTCCACTTCCGGCACGCCCAGAATGGCGGCTATCTGCTCGGCCAGCGTGGCGTCCAGCGACAGGTCGGCAGTTTCAAAACCTACCGCCCGCGCATGCACCAGCCGCGCCGGGTTCACATCCCCCACTATCACCACCGCTGCACCCAGCAAGCGGGCCGATGCCGCCGCGGCCAGTCCCACCGGGCCTGCGCCAGCCACATACACCGTACTGCCGGGGCCGACACCCGCCGATACCGCACCGTGATAGCCGGTAGGCAAAATATCGGACAGGCAGGTGAGATCGCGTATCTTGGCCATGGCCTGATCGCGGTCGGGGAATTTCAGCAGGTTGAAGTCGGCATAAGGCACCATCACGTATTCCGCCTGCCCGCCCACCCAGCCGCCCATGTCGACATAGCCATAAGCCCCGCCAGCGCGGGACGGGTTTACCGACAGGCACACGCCGGTGTGCTGTTCCTTGCAGCAGCGGCAACGGCCGCACGCCACATTGAACGGCACCGACACGATGTCGCCCTTCTGCAGGGTTTCCACGTCGCTGCCCAGCTCGATCACCTCGCCGGTGATTTCATGCCCCAGCACCAGGCCGGAAGGCGCGGTGGTACGGCCACGTACCATGTGCTGGTCCGAGCCACAGATATTGGTGCTGAGTACTTTCAGAATGACCCCATGGCCCAGCTTGCGGCCCTGGGGGGATACCAGTTCGGGAAAGGGAATGGACTGTACTTCTACCTTGCCTGGCCCTACATAAACTACGCCGCGGTTACCCGTCATTGTTGTCTCCTCACTGCCACTGCATCGGAGCGCGCCCCACTCCGGGGGGAGCCTGCGCCAACCATGGCTGGCGGCCCACCCCAAGATAAGGGAGTGGCGGGTGGGCAACTTGAACAAATGCGACAGCTTTGCGGTGGATAACGTCTGTTTCCAGTCAGGCTGGCGGATAAAAAAACCTGTGTAATCATGGGGTTTTATGTACAGAACAGGCAGCACTGACATCCGCTCACGCGGATGATGATTTATATGCCGCTTCCGCGCGGCGGACGGGAAGGAGGGCTTGTCTGGCCAATCCCTCCTTCACCTCCAAGGCCACCCCACAAACATGGCCTGCAGCTCCCCTCCGGGACCCGACCGGGTCGAGGCGCGCCTGAACTCGCGATTGGCTAACGTCAAATCGCTCAGACATTGCAGGCGCTTAAAACCTCGCCCCGGTCACCCGTCGGCATGCTTGACGGGGCCCATGGGCGCATTGGTGCGGTGACTTTTAATGGTATCGGGTAGCGTCCATTTGGCAGACATTTCACACAAGCCAGTCTCTCTCTTTTTCTAATTAAAACCTCTGTCGGAGCTGGCCCAGTCCCGTCAGCGCGAGCCGACGCAGACGTACCGCTCAGGGTCTTAAGCGGTCGGCTGTCCGCAGCGGCGCGACGATAGCGCGCCGCAAGTTCCGGCCGCGCCCTGAGCGGCATGGCTGGGGCGGGAATTCGACGCGCTGCCGGTCGCCTTTTCTTTGGGTACTTTCTTTTTGGCGAAGCAAAAGAAAGTACCTCGACGGCGGGGCGAGACCCGCGAAGTTGTATTTGCCTTTGATTTTTAAGGGCCGCTATTGATACACAAAGGGCAAGCATCCGCTCACGCGGATGATGATTTACATGCCGCTTCCGCGCGGCAGACGGGAAAGAGGGCTTGCCTGGCCAAGCCCTCCTTCACCTCCAAGGCCACCAACAAGCATGGCCTGCGGAAGCCCGGTTTCAGTTTGGCGTTGCTCCCCTACCCTCCGCCGCCTCCACCCGCCACGCCTGTTTGTTCATCCGTCTGGCCAATAGCTGATGGCAAGCCTCCGCCAGCCGCAGCAGCTCGGCATTGCTGCTGGGCAAACCAGCCGGGGCGGCAATGTGCTGGGCCAATGCCTGCAAGGGCGTGGCCTGACTGTTGAGCGCCACCAGTCGGCCATGGGCATGGCGGCTGGCGTGATTGGGGGTGAAGCGCAGCGTCAGCAGCCAATGGCCATGCTGCCAGCCTTGCCCCTGTTCCAGTACCGCACGTAATACCGCATGGCTGATCTGCTGCCCGGCCTCCGCAGCCATGGCCAGAGCCTGGTCGTGGCGTGGGGCGTCGCTTGGGCGTTGCTGCAAGGCGGGGAGGATTTGGCGGTTCAGCCAGTGGCGCAGCCGTTGTGTTGCCGGGCGATGGATTTGGCGCAGCGCCTGTTGCAGGGTGTTTTCCGGCCAGTAGTGTACCGGGCTGTCGTGTGGTGGGTGTTTACAGCAGGGATGTTGTTGGAGGATGTGTTGCAGGCGATGGCGCAAGCGTGGGCCAAACAGCTGGAGGATGTCGTCGCCGTGCAGGCAGCAGGTGTGGGGGTGGATGTGCAGGCGGATGGGTTTGCCGAGGTAGTACAGGGTAAGGGGTGGGGGAATGGCTGATGGTGAGTTTTGTGTCATGGGGCTGATCTCCAATTTCACCAACTAGATATACAGGTCGCCAAACCTGATTGCGCCTGGTGGCGCAACCGGGTAAGGCTAATCAGCGTTGTTGGCAGCGGCAAGGGTGGAGGGACACGGAAACACTGGCATGTGGTGCAGATAAGGAGTTTGAATCCGCTGCGCGGATGATGTTTTGTGTTGCCGCTTCCGCGCGGCGAACGGGAAAGAGGGCTTGCCTGGCCAAGCCCTCCTTCACCTCCAAGGCCACCCCACAAGCATGGCCTGCGGCTGCCCGACAGGGCCCGTCCGGGGCGAGGCGCGCCTGAACTCGCGATTTTCTAACGTCAAATCGCTCAAACAGGGCAGGCGCTTAACACCTCGCCCCGGTCACCCGTCGGCATGCTTGACGGGGCCGATTGGGCGCGTCGGTGCGGTGGTTCTCTGATCCAGAACACCTGTCGGAGCTGGCACGGTCCCGTCAGCGCAAGCCGACGCAGTCTAGTGCGCTGTACGCAAGCCTCCCCAGCAAAAAGCCCCGACCAGAGCCGGGGCTTTCAAAGGTGCGCTACCGATAAAATCAGTGACCCAGCGCCTTGTTCACTGCAGCCAGGCCAGGCTTGCCATCCAGCGTGGTGACACCGGCCAGCCAGGTTTTCAGGATGTCCGGGTTCTTCTTCAGGTAATCACGTGCGGCGGTTTCCGGCTTCACCTTGTCCATGATCGGGCCCATCACGCGGTTTTCGATGGTGGTGGTGAAGTGCAGGTTATGCAGCAGCTTGCCCACATTCGGACAGCGGGTTTCGTAATCCGGGCTGATGGCGGTGAACACCTTGGCTTCACCCAGGTTGGGGCCGAACACATCGTCGCCGCCGGTCAGGTAGGCCATCTTGTATTTCACGTTCATCGGGTGCGGTTCCCAGCCCAGGAACACAATCCACTTTTTCTGGCGGATGGAGCGTTCCACCTCGGCCAGCATGCCGGCTTCGCTGGATTCCACCATCTTGAAACCCGCCAGGTTGAACTGGTTTTTCTTGATCATGCCGTCAATCAGCAGATTGCCGTCATTACCCGGCTCGATGCCGTAGATCTTGCCGTCCAGCTTGTCCTTGAACTTGGCAATGTCCTTGAAATCCTTCAGGCCACCGGCAGCCACATAGTCCGGTACTGCCAGCGTGTACTTGGCACCCACCAGGTTGGGGGTATCCAGTACCTTGATCTGCCCTGCCTTGACGAAAGGCTCGATCACCGGGGTCATGGACGGGTTCCAGTAACCCAGGAACACGTCGATCTGCTTGCTCTTGATGCCGGAAAAGGTGATGGGCACCGAGGCGATGGTGGTGGAGGGCTTGTAGCCCAGGCCTTCCAGTACCACGCTGGCCATGCCGGTGGTGGCGGCGATGTCGGTCCAGCCTACATCGGCGAAACGGACATTGCGGCATTGCGCCGGGTCATTGGCCAGCGCGCTGCCACAGGCAGCCAGCAATACCGAACCCAGCATCAGCTTGCGAATTTTCATTACACCACTCCCGTATAAATGTTTTGATCAACCCGGTGACAGGATTGCCGCGCCAACGCCATGGGTTGGCTGCGGAGAACAGGTGGAAAACCAAGGTCTTGCACAGGGTCAAGATTGCCATGCGCAGCAAGGGCTACTTGCGCCAGCACGACCCCGACTTGCGCGAATGCGCCGTGGAAAAAAGGCCAGTGCTGCAAGGAGTAACAGCACTGGCCGGCTGCCGGTTTTGCCGCCCGGCAACTCAGGCAATGACTGCAGAATCAACCAGATACTGCTGACGTTCGCGGCTGGGCGGATAGCCGAACAGGCCACGGTAGGACTTGGAAAAATGCGATGAGGACAGGAAACCACAGGCCACGGTGACTTCCATCACGCTCATATTGGTTTGCAGCAGCAATTCGCGCGCGCGGCGCAGGCGCAAGTCCAGGTAATACTGGGCCGGGGTGGTGTTGAGATAGCGCTTGAACAGCCGCTCCAGATGGCGCAGCGACACGCCCAGTTCGTCGGCCAGGTTTTCCAGCGAGCGCGGGTTTTCGATATTGCTTTCCATCGACAGCGCGGCATCCACCAGTGTTTCGTGGCCGGTGCCGATACGGGCCAGCAGCGGGATGTGCTGGCGGTCGCCATTGTCGCGCAGGCGGTCGACGATGAACTGCTCGGACACATCCGCCGCCAGGCTCTTGCCGCCCTTGTGGCGGATCAGGTGACACATGAAGTCCAGCGGCGCAGTGCCGCCACTACAGGTAAAGCGGTCGCGGTCCAGCACGAACAGGTCGGAGGTGAACTTGGTCTTGGGGAATTCCTCGCTGATGGACAGCAGGTTTTCCCAGTGGATGGCACAGCGGTAGCCATTGAGCACCCCGGCCTTGGCCAGCGCGAAGGTACCGGTACAGATGGCACCCAGCGGCACGCCCTGCGCAGCAAAGCGACGGATGATGGACAACACCTTGTCATCCACCGCATCACGCACTTGCCAGCCACCACAGACAATCAGCATGTCGTATTGCTGCGGGGCTTCCGGGGAGGTGATGGGGGAGAGTTCCAGCCCGTTACTGGCGGCTACCGGCTGACCATCAGCCGACAGCAGGCTCCAGCGGTAGAGTTTTTTGCGCGACAGGTAATTGGCCATGCGCAGCGGTTCCACGGCGTTGGAAAACGCAATCATGGAAAACTTGTCCAGCAGCAGGAAACCAATATGCGACAACGAAGCGATTTGTTGCGGACCCATGGTGACCTCGGTATGTGATGTGTGTTGAATGGTCTTGTGTTGTCTTGCATCGGCCGGATGGTGCTTGCCATCCGGCCTGTTTGCTGCTGCAGGGTCTAACTGCCCTGCTCTGCCGCACGCGTGGTGGGCGTGTGGCCAAAACTCTCGGTAATGCGGTCCAGGATGATGGCGAGCAACACCACCGCCAGGCCACTTTCAAAACCCAGGCCTACATCCAGCCGCTGGATACTGGCCAGTACATCGTTACCCAGACCACCCGCCCCCACCATGGAGGCAATGATCACCATAGACAGCGCCATCATGATGGTCTGGTTGACCCCGGCCATGATGGAAGGCAGTGCGATGGGCAGTTGCACCTTGAACAACAGCTGCCAGGAAGTACAGCCAAATGCATGGCCGGCTTCCACTTGCTCCTTGTTCACCATGCGGATGCCCAGGCTGGTCAGGCGCACTGCCGGCGGTACGGCAAACACCACGGTGGCCAGAATCCCCGGCACCCGTCCCAGGCCGAAGAACATGGCAGCCGGAATCAGGTAAACAAAAGCCGGCATGGTTTGCATGAAGTCCAGCACCGGGCGCACCAGCATGCCCACCAGCTTGTTGCGCGCACACCAGATACCCACCGGCACGCCCAGCAGCAGGCTGACACAGGTAGCGGACAGGGTGAGCGCCAGGGTGGCGATGGTTTGCCCCCAGAAACCGGTCGCCCAGATCAGGCCCAGTGCGGCACAGACAAACAGGGCAAACTTCCAGCCCAGTCGCCAGAGCCCTATAGAAGCAAAAATCGCGCCCATCACCAGCGGCGGAATCCCCAGCAACAGGAATTCCACCATGGTGGCAAACCAGTCGATGGTGTTGCCGATGGCGTCAAAGGCCCCGGCGTTATGGTCCAGCATGAAATGAATGATCTTGTTGACCCAGTCGCCAATCGGCAACATGTCTTGCGTGCTGATTTCAGCCATGACGGCGTACTCCTTCGGTGCGGCTCACGCACCATCCCGGCGCGGCGGCCGGCAGATGGAACGGAAGGCCTGTTGTCCGGTTCAGTGGGTGGCGGTGCTTTGCAGGCGGTGCTGGGAAATCTTGCTCAGCACGCTGCTGGGCGTGATCAGGCCCAGGCACTGGCCCTGATCGTCGCGTACCTGCAAGGGTTCGGTCTGACCCAACAGCTGCTGCAATACATCCGGCAGGCTGCAGGACGGCGGGACATGCAGGCCGGGGCGACCGGCATGCGGTGCGTGGTTCACCTCGATCAGGTCCTTGGCTTGCAGGTAGCGCGAGGTATCCACGCTCTTGAAGAAGTTGCGCACGTAGTCGTCGGCCGGGTTTTCGATGATTTCCTGCGGCGTGCCCACCTGCACCAGGCGGCCACCTTCCATGATGGCGATGCGGGTGCCGATACGCAGGGCCTCTTCCAGGTCGTGCGATACGAAGAAGATGGTGCGGCGCTGTTCGCGCTGCAGTTTGAGCAGGATGTCCTGCATTTCGGAACGCTTGAGCGGGTCCAGCGCCGAGAAGGCCTCGTCCATCAGCATCAGCGAAGGATTGACCGCCAGCGCCCGCACCAGGCCAACACGCTGCTGCATGCCGCCGGACAGTTCGTGCGGGTATTTGTGGGCAAACGGTGCCAGGCCAACTTGCTCCAGCACTTCCATGCCACGGGCTTCGCGGCTCTTGCGGTCCACCCCGGCAATTTCCAGGCCGAATGCCGCGTTATCCAGCACCGAGCGGTGCGGCATCAGGGCAAAGCTCTGGAACACCATGCTCATGTCGCGGCGGCGCAAATCCACCAGTTGCTTGTAATTGAACTTGGTGATGTCCTGGCCATCCAGAATGATCTGGCCGTCAGTCGGGTCCATCAGGCGGTTGATCAGGCGGATCAGGGTGGACTTGCCGGAACCGGACAAGCCCATCAGCACGAAGATTTCCCCTTCCTGCACAGAAAACGACACATCGTTCACGCCGACCACACTGCCGGTCTGCTTGAAGATTTCATCCTTGTGCGCGCCGGATTTCAGCATGCGCATGACGTCTGAGGACTTGCCCCCAAACACCTTGTAGAGGTTCTTCACCACTATCTTGGCCGACTGCATTGTCTCTTCTCCTTCGTAGCGATCACACGCTGGGCCTGACTTGCGCCTGCTTCATTCACCGCTGTCCGGCAGTGCTGAAATCTTGTACGCCAGTCGGTTTGCCATCGTGTCCGGCACGGCAGTCCTGCTGCCGGTCGGGATATGGTCTTGCCGGATACTTCGTGCCTGTTCCGGGCCTTTTAACATTGCTGCCTGCCATTGCTGGCTGGCGTTTACCGGTGACCAAAACCAGAACCCTTTTGCCCGTCGGGCCACCGCAGTGTGGTATTCCCCATGGCCGTTGCCCGCCAGCTGTGCCGGTATTTCGCCGGATCTGCTGACTGATCCGGCAAGCACCGCCACCACTTCCACCGCCAACGATTTCGAAGAATGTTTAATGTAAATCAAGGATTACGATAGGGAGTTAGTGGTATTTAAAATAACCGCATTCCGACGCTGATCTGCCTGCAAACGACATCAGGTCGAGAAATGACAATTCTTCACCCCTGTACAGCAAAATCAGCTGCTTAGCGCCATCTGGCCGCTACAAGCTGCCCTTCTGACCCTGTCGTAAAAAAACAGCAATACTTCGCCAAGAAAAATCGCTGCCTGTAGTGGATTTTCCTGATGCAGCGCACCAATGGCATAAGGGCAGCAAATTTCACTAGCTAATAGGTATAAAGCAAGAAAAATGCCTGTGCCCAAACGAGCAAGCAGGCATCAAGGGAGCCACACGACAAGGCCTGCTCCGGGGGGGGAAGCAGGCCCAGGGGAAATCAGCGCGCAGGCAATCAGCGGTCTACCACCAGATCGCTCAGCGGCTTGCTACAGCAGGGCAGGAAGAAACCCTGGTCCACCTCGCGCTGGCGGATGCCGCCTTCGTGCTGCATGTCCACCTTGCCTTCCAGCAATCTGGTCTTGCAGGTACCGCACACACCACGGGTGCAGGATGCGGGCAGGCGCATGCCCTTGGCCAGCGCGGCGGCCAGCACGGTCTGGCCCGGTGCCACCGACAAGTCATCGCCCATCTTGGCAAAGTGCACATTAAAACCACCGCCCTCGCAGCTGGCCGAGATTTTATCCACCGCCTCATCCGGCGCTGAGGCCGCCAGCTCGGCAAAATTGAAGCTCTCTTCGTGGTAGTGCTGCATGTCAAAGCCGCAGTCCTGCAGCATCTGCCGTACCGAAGCCATATACGGTGCCGGGCCACAGCAAAACACCTGGCGCGCCATCAAATCCGGCACCATGTGCAGCAGGCGCGCCGCGTCCAGTCGGCCGGTAAAGCCAGGCCACTCCGGCTCACCCTGACGGTTTTCGCAGACAATCGCCTGGCTGAAGGTGGCGTGGCTGCTGGCAAGCTGGGCCAGTTCCTTGCGGAAAATGATGTCGCGCGGCGAGCGTGCGCTGTGGACAAACATGATGTCCGCACCACTGGCCAGGTCGGTCAGTGCACGGCTCATCGACATCAGCGGCGTGATACCGCTACCGGCGGACAAGAACAGATACGGGGTGCTGGCATGACGCACATAGGTGAATTCGCCGGACGGCCCCAGCACGTTCAACTGCATGCCGGGACGCAGCGTGTCATGCAGCCAGCCGGATACCACGCCACCGGGTATACGCTTGACGGTGATGCTGACGCGGTCTGGCCGGGTGGGGCTGGAGGACAGGGTGTAGCAACGGTTGACGCTCTCCCCGTTGATGTCCAGTTCCAGCGTGATGAACTGGCCGGGCTGGTAATGAAAGCGGCGCGGCGGTTCGGCACGGAACACAAAGGTTTTGACGTCGTGGGTTTCCTCACGCACCTGCACGCATTGCAGCGTGCTGTCTTCGCCCGGCTGCCACCACGGCAGGTCGGCGGCTTGCGGGTGGGTATCCGGATGGGTGTTGACGCTGCTCATGGCGATTCCTTTGCTGACTGGCTGATCGCCCGTTGGCGGGCTGTTGCTGTAAGACCCGATAACAAACCCCCCGAGCCCCGGGTTCTCTACGCGGTTTTGTTAGCGGCTCTAAGAGTGGCAGGCCGCGCCTGGCAGCCTGCCGTTTACGACGCTTTACGGCGCGGAAAACCGGCTCAACCCTGTTCCAGCCCTGCCCCCAGGCGGCCGATATACCAGTTGGTGAATTTCTCCACCAGCTCTTCGGTATAGGGCGAATACGGGCCGGGACGGTAGGCGGTGCTGCTGACGCCCACTTGCGACTCTTCCACCAGATGGCGGTCCTGGCCGTTGGTGGCATTCCACACACGGGTAAGGTTGGCCACGTCGTAATCCACGCCTTCCACCGCATCCTTGTGCACCAGCCACTTGGTACGCACCAGCGTGGTGTCCGGAGTCAGCGGCAGTACGGTGAAGGTGACGATGTGGTCGGCCATGAAATGGTGCCAGGAGTTGGGCTGCGTCCAGAAGGACAGGCCGCCAGAGTCGGCATCCTTGATGTCGCCCAGCAGCTTCTTGCAGGCCGAGCCGGTGTCCATGGTCTGCGACTGGCCCTTGCGGTCCAGCGGCATGCGCATGGTGCGGAAGCCGGACACGTCGGACAGCTTTTCGATTTCCGCCGACGGCAGGCCACAGGCCTCCCAGCGCGCATGGCTGTCCTTGACGATGTTTTCGTAATTGGCCAGGCCCGCCGCCAGTTCGGCCTTGGGGGCAAAACCGTAGCTGTAGGCATACAGCGAAATGGTCAGCTCGGGATGGTTGCCAGTGCAGTGGTAGCACTCGCGGTTGTTTTCCATCGTCAGCTTCCAGTTGCCCGCCTCGATGATGTCGATCTGGGCGGCCACCTTGGTGTTTTCAATCTGGTGCGGGGCGATATAAGGGCCCATTTGCTCCAGCATCACGTCGATGTCAGCCGGCGGCTCGTCGGCCAGACAGACAAACAGCAGGCCTTCCAGATTCTTCAGATGCACCGGCTTCAGGCTGTGATGCGACAGGTCGAAACCTTCCGGCATGTGGTCGGCAAAAATCAGCTTGCCGGCCAGGTTATAGGTCCACTGGTGATAAGGACAGACCAGATTGCCCACCGAGCCTTTTTCATCGGCACACAGGCGCGAACCACGATGGCGGCAGACATTGTGGAAAGCCTTGATCTGCATGTCGTCGTCACGCAGGATCAGGATGGGTTCCTTGCCGATTTCCACGGTGACATAGTCGCCCGGCTCGGGAATTTCCGACGCCACGGCCACGTAAATCCAGTGCCGCTGGAAGATGTACTTGATGTCGGCCTCAAACACTTCCTGCGAATTGTAAAACGGGGCCTCCAGGCTATACCCCGGCTGACGGCGGGCAACCAGCTCACGCAGTTTTTGTACCGGCTGGAAGCGAATGGCGCTTTCTTGCATTTCACGCATCTCCAAAACAAGTTTTTGCTCAGGCATCCTGCTAGCCGGTGGGTGGGGTGCTGGTCGGATGCTGCGGGGTTGTTGTCAGAAATCGACGAGCTGATGTTGCCTGAGGTAATCCAGCACAACTTGCGCTTTTTCGACAGAATCGCCCTGTTTTACGACCACCCCGGCAGCCTTGGCATCGCCCCCGGCAATGGCACCCTGCATGCGGGCATGACCACTCACCTTGCTGGCCGCCACCAGCGCGCGCGCGCGGCGGGCAGGCTCCAGCACCACCGGGGCCAAAGCCGCGCCAGTGGCGGCTTTGCGCTGAATCTTGCCCTGTTGCAGACGCGCGTAACTCCAGCCCGGTGCCGTGGCGGCACGCGGGTTGACGCTGGCCACCAGCGGCAGGCTGGCCTGCAAGGTGCGGCGCACGCCCTTGGGCAAGGCCTGTAGCGCCCGCCATTGCCGGTCGGATTTGGACAAGTCCAGCACATCCGGCAACAAGGCCGCGCCCAGTTGCTCGGCCAGCTGGTAAGGCAGCAGGCCGGAGCCGTCACCGCCACCGGAACGGGCACCACACAGCACCATGTCGAACCCCTGCAAGGCCGAGCCCAGGGCGGCGAGCACATCGCTGTCCGGGCGCAGGCTCAGACTGTGGATATTGTCCGCACCACGTGCCAGATAATCGGCCAGCGCAGCATCGTCGGCGGCACCGGCATACCAGACCTCTACCTGACCCGGCAGGCGCTGCGCCAGCGCCAGCGCAGCCAGATCGGCCTCACCGGCACAGGGACGGCCGCTCACCGGGTGGACGGCGGGGGCAATCAATACGGCTATTTTCATTGCTGCTTCTCCTTACGCTCGCGCCGCACCAGTTGTTCAAACGCACTGATGAAGGACTGGCAGTCGTCGATGATGCTGAGGTCGGCGCGCTTGATCATCGGAGCAGCCGCATCCAGGTTCACAGCAATCACATGGCGGCAGGACTTGATGCCTTGCAGATGCTGTACCGCACCGGAAATACCCAGCGCGATATAGGCACTGGCCTGTACGGTCTTGCCGGTAGCACCCACCTGCTTGTCGCGGCTGAAGCGGCCATCGTCCACCGCCACACGGGAGGCCCCCACCGCAGCACCCAATGCCTCAGCCAGCTTGAGGAAGCCCGGCACATTGCTGACGCCGTTACCGGCAGACACAATCAGGTCGGCCTCTTCCAGTGCCAGTTGCGAAGCCGGGCTGGCGACACTGCCCAGGTCCTGCACTTGTTCGCGCACTGCGGGCAGCATTGCGGTTTGCCAGCGTTCGCCCTTGCCGACAAACGGCAGCTTGGCCTCGGCCACACCGCGCGCCAGCAACAGCACCTGTCCGCGCTCACGCACACTGAAACCGGCACCGGGCTGACGGCGGCGCACGCCATCGGCGGCGATTTCCACTACGTCAGTCACCACCGACAGCCGGGCTCGGCAGACAAAGCGGCGGCCCAGGTCGGCGTCCTCGCCACGGTCGGCAAACAGCACGGTATGCGGGCTTTCCTGCTGCAACAGTTGTTGCAGCAAAGCCAGTTTCTGTTCCGGTGCGTAGCCGGGGTCGGCCACGGTCAGCGCGCGGTCCACGGCCAGTTCGGCCAGCGCTTCCGGCGCGGCGTCTTCCATGCCATACAGCAAGGCCAGTACTTCGCCGTCCTTGCCTGCCAGAATGGCGGCGGCGGCAATGGCTTCGCGTGCGGCATCATCCAGCTGGCCGCGTTCGGCATGGGCCACCACCAGCAGGCGCTGGCTGAACGGCCCGGTGCTGCGCAGCGGCTTGTGGGCCGGGCCGTGGGCCAGCATGGCAGCATCGCGGCTGCCGCTGTCATCGCCCAGCACAATGCGCTTGAGGCCGCTGGGCCCCAGCACCCACGGGCGACGCGGGTCGATGCGCGGAATGGCCTGGGTAGAAAAATCCATCACTTTCTCCTTGTAAGCAGCAGCGGACGGGGCGAAGTCTGTGCTTCTGCCCCGGCTCGCCTCAGGCCAGGCGTTCGGCCACCAGTTCGGCCAGTTCGATCACGTCTGCCCGCTCACCCACCACGCCTTCCAGCATGGCCGTGCAATTGGGGCAGGCCACCGCTACCCGGCCAGTGCCGGTTTCGCGGATGTCGTCCATGCGCATGTCGGGAATGCGACGCTGACCGGGTATATCGGTAAAGGCCGCACCACCACCCCAGCCACAGCAGCGGGCATCCCGCCCGGAGCGCTGCATATCGACCACTTTGATGCCAATGCCCTTCAGCACATTGCGCGGCGCATTGAAGCCATCGTTGTAACGGCCCAGATAGCAGGGGTCGTGGAAGGTGAGCGGCGGCAGCGGCGTGGCATCGGCCTTCAGCGGAATGGCACGGCGCGCCAGCAGGTGTTCCAGCAGCTTGCTGTGGTGCCATACCTCGAACTGGCCACCGAAGGCCGGGTATTCATTGGCCAGGCAGTGGAATACATGCGGGTCCGGCGTGACGATGCGGTCAAAGCGGTATTGCGCCAGCGTGGCGATATTGGCCTGGGCCAGCCGCTGGAAACCGGCTTCGTCGCCCAGACGGCGTGCCACGTCGCCGCAGTCGCGCTCGGCTGCGCCCAGCACGGCCACTTTCACCCCGGCGGCTTTCAGCACTTTCACCAGGGCGCGCAGCGCACGCTGGTAACGCATGTCGAACGCGCCTTCACCGGCCAGCAGCAGCCATTCGGTTTTTTCGCCCGGCTGCAACACCGGCAGGTCCAGATCAATCGCCCAGTGGTAACGCACCGCCAGCGGGTAGCCGCCCACCGTATCGGTATTGCGCAGATTGGCCAGCGCCTCGCTGCCCTTGCCCGGCACTTCGCCACGGCTGAGAGTGACGTGACGGCGCAGGTTGACCACGGTGTCCACATGCTCGATCAGCATCGGGCAGTTTTCCACGCAGGCCCGGCAGGTGGTACAGGACCACAGCGTCTTCGCCGCCAGCACGCTACCGACGATGTCCTCGCCCGGCTTCACCAGCACGGCGGCCTCGCGGCCCGGATGCGGGTTGCCGGCATAGGCCGGGTCGGTGCCACGGCTTTGCGCTGCCACCATGTCCTGGATCAGCTTTTTCGGGTTGAGCGGCTGCCCGGCGGCATAGGCCGGACAGGCGGCCTCGCACTTGCCGCACTGCACGCAGGCGTCAAAGGACAGCAGGCGGTTCCAGGCAAAGTCCTCCACCTTGGCCACGCCCAGCTCGCCTGCGGCGAGGTTCAGCGGTTTGAGGTCGGAGGATTTAGCGGCAAAGCGTTCGGCACGCGGGTGGAAGGCCAGATGCAGCAAACCGGCCACCGCATGTTTCATCGGCCAGCCCAGGCCAATGCCCAGTGCCAGTTCGGCACCGCCCAGCGCCAGCATCAGCAATGCCACCACGGCAATCAACTGCCCGGCCATGCCCATTTGCGGACCGGCAAACAGCAGGGCAGCGGCCAGCAGACTGCCCAGCGCAAACAGGCGCAGACGGGCGGGCAATACCTGCCAGCGGCCTTGCGACAGGCGCGGCGGCGCTTGCAGACGGCGTGCCTGCATCATGCGCGCCCCCAGCAGCATCACGGCGGCCATCAGCACCAGCAGTACGTCCAGCCAGCCCTGGTACAGCATCAGGCCGTAGTTGAGCGCCGACAGCAGCAGAATGGCCACGCCGCCACCGGCGGCAGCCACGTGGGCACGGGCCACGGCGGGCTCGCGCGCCACCACATGGTGGATGTCGACAAAATAGCGCTTGGGCATGGCCAGAAGGCCAAGCCAGGACACGCTGGCGCTGCGCCCCTGCTGCCACAGGCTGGCACGTCTGGCCAGGCCGCCCAGCAGCAGGAGAGCACCCAGCCAGAACAGTCCGGTCAGGGCATGGGCAAGGGAGAAGCTCATGTCAGAAATCCTTCACCAGACGCAGGGCGTCGTAGATGGCACCGTGGATGTTGTGCATGGAAATGCAGTCACCCACGCGGAACAGCAGGAATTCACCCGCCGCCAGCGGCTGCGACAGGGAAGGCTGCGGCTGTGAGGCAAACAGGGTGTGGACGTCGGTCTGGCCCTGGTTCTTCGATAGCTCCTTCATGTCCCAGTACAGGCTGTCATTGGGCAGGATGCCGTTTTCAATCACCACCTGATCCACCGCCCGTTCTTCCAGCGCCTCGGTGTATTCGTTGCGCAATACGGCGATTTTCTTGTCGCCTTCGGCATACACCTTGTCCAGCCAGAAATTGGGGGTGGGGATGATGCCCTGTGCGTACAGGCGACGGTAGAAAATCGGGAATGTGGTGCCGCCGGTGTCGTCGCCCACTTTGACGTCCGGGGTGACGATTTCCACCGTGCTGCCACGGCTGGACAGGAAGTCGGCCACGCCGAAACCGGCCTGGGTGCTGACGGCGTCATACACCAGCACGTTCTTGCCCGGTTCCACCTTGCCGGACAGGATGTCCCAGCTGCTGACCGCCACGCCCTCTTCCACCCCCCAGTCCGGCACTTGGCTGGTATAGGGAATACCGCCGGTGGCCAGCACCACGATGTCCGGCTTTTCCGCCAGAATCATCGCCTTGTCGGCGGCCACACCCAGACGGCGATCCACCCCCAGACGCTGGGTTTCCATGTCCAGCCAGCGGACGATGCCGGCCATCTGCTCGCGTTGCGGGGCCTTGGCAGCGAGTACGATCTGCCCGCCTACCTGCGGCTGTTTCTCGAACAGCACCACTTCATGGCCGCGCTCGCGTGCCACGCGGGCGGCTTCCAGACCGGCCGGGCCAGCACCCACCACCACCACCTTGCGCAGCTTGTCGGCCTTGGCAATGTCGTGCGGCATGGTGGCTTCGCGGCTGGTGGCGGCATTCTGGATGCACAGCACGTCCTGACCGTGATACTGGCGGTCGATGCAGTAGTTGGCACCCACGCACTGGCGGATCTGGTCTTCCTTGCCATCACGGATCTTGATCACCAGATGCGGGTCGGCAATGTGGGCGCGGGTCATGCCCACCATGTCCACCATGCCGCTGGCCAGAATGCGTTCGGCCTGCACCGGGTCGCGAATGCTTTGCGCGTGCATCACCGGCACCTTGGACACCGACTTGATACCGGCAGCCAGGTGCACAAACGGCTCCGGCGGCAAGGCCATCGGCGGCATGCAGTTGGCCAGGGTGTTATGGGTATCCGCCCCGGAACCCACCACCGACAGATAGTCGATCAGGCCGGTTTCAGACATCGCCGCGGCAATGTCCTTCAGCATGTCGTGGCTGAGGCCGTCTTCATGGAATTCGTCGCCGCACATGCGCAGGCCGACGCAGAAATCCGGGCCTACTTCGGCCCGCACCGCATTGAGCACTTCCACGCCAAAGCGCAGGCGGTTTTCAAAGCTGCCGCCCCATTCGTCGGTGCGGAAGTTGGTGCGCGGGCTCCAGAACTGGTCGATCAGATGCTGGTGAGCGGCCGAAATCTCGATGCCATCCATGCCGGCGGCCTTCACCCGGCGCGCAGCCTGGGCAAAGTCGGCAATGATGCGGCGGATTTCATGCTGCTCGATCACCTTGGCATTGCCACGGTGTACCGGCTCGCGAATGCCGGACGGGCTGACCAGATGCGGCCAGTGCTCGCCGTAATAGCTGGAACGGCGGCCCATGTGGGTGGCCTGGATCATGATCTTGGCGCCGTGGCGGTGCATGGCCTCGGCCAGCCGCGCCAGCGGGTCGATGATGGCATCGGTAGCCAGGTTTACCGACTTCCACCAGCTTTGCGGGCTGTCGATGGACACCGGGCTGGAGCCGCCACAAATGGCCAGGCCCAGGCCGCCCTTGGCCTTTTCTTCGTAATAGCGGATGTAACGGTCGCCGGGCAGGCCGCCCGGTTCGGCATACACCTCGGCATGCGCGGTGCTCACCACGCGGTTGCGCAGCGTCAGCTTGTTCAGGGTAATGGGCGCAAACAGGTGCGGATAGCGCATGGGACGACTCCCGGCTTACAAGGGATGAACGGTGAAAATGCAGTAGTCGGCACCCAGGCCGGCACACTGGCTTTCGCGGCTGACGGTGCGGTAGTCATGGCCCAGGTTTTCGCCAACCCAGTCCATGGCACCGGCAAACCAGCCGGCAAACAGATAGCAGGCCATGTGTTCGCTCTGTGGCGCACCGGCCACACCCTGGGCCAGCACAAAACAGGAGTTGTCCAGGCGGATGCTGGCATTGCCGGTGACTGCGTCGGCCTCGATAAAGCTGAACTGGCCCCAGCCGCGCTGCGACAGACGGGACAGGTAGTGTTCAAACACTGCCATGCCCTTCAGGCCGTGGGTTTGCGCTTCGCTGCCACACCAGAAGTGAGCGGAGCGATATCCGGCTTCGTACAGCGAATCGGCATACACGCGACGACCCAGTGCTGCCTCGATGGCCAGATGGTTGTTGATGAAAAAATGCCGCGGCACATACAGCATGGGCAAGCCGTTGGTACTCCAGACACCGGTGTCGGCATCCACGTCGATGGGAAGTTGAGGTTGCATGCCACTCTCCTGAGCAAGATGGGCGAGTCTGTCCGCCATTGCCTTGCATGGTGCCGGAGGGCATGCTGACGCTGTTCAGCGCTTGCGACAGGTATTTGCCCCATACCGACAAGGTAGTCGGCAACAGACAACGCAGTGGCATGCGAGGCTGTCCAACTTTCGGTCAGTCCAAGCCTGATCGCAATCCGGGCATATTCAACGGTCATGTCACCGGGCCTGCCGGTGATGCCTCCCCTCCACCTCTTCCGACAGGTTCTTGACCATGCATACGCTTACCGACGACGGTACCCGCCTGTTCCTCAGCCGCATGGGCGACCGGGGCAGCCCGCCGCTGATCCTGGCCCACGGCACATTTTCCAACCAACGCAGTTGCGCACCGCTGGCCAGCCATCTGGCCGCCCGTGGCTGGCAATGCTGGCTGTTTGACTGGCGCGGCCATGGCCACAGCGACAAACCCCGTCGCAGTTTTGATTTCGAAACCCTAGCTCGTCAGGATGTCCCGGCCGTGTTGCGTGCGGTGGAAGAAAACTGCGGGCCCTTGCGTCCCTTCTGGCTGGGTCATTCGGCCGGTGCGGTGATTGCCGCCATGTGGCTGGCCAGACAAGCCCCGGCGGATGCACGGCTGGCCGGCTTGCTGATGCTGGGTGCCCAGTCCACCAGCCGGCAGCGCAGCTGGAGCATGCAGCAAAAAATCCGGCTGATTTCCTGGCTGCTGCCCTTGCGCCGCGACATTGCCAGCCACTGGATGCCACTGGCCACCGAAGCGGAAAGCAGCCGTCTGTTGCGGCAATGGTGTCAGTGGAATCTGCAAGGCCACATGCAGGGCAAGGATGGTTTTGACTACCTGGCTGCACTGGACAGGCAGCAGTTGCCGGTACTGGCACTGGCCGCAGGCGGAGATGACTTCATTTCGCCACCGGATGGTTGCCAGCGCATGCTGGAAAGCTTTGGCAGCCCGGACAAGCGCTATGTGCTGTGCAGCCAAGCGCAAGGCTTTGTGGAGGATTACAGCCATGAACGGCTGTTATTGTCGAAAAATGCCAAGAACGAAATCTGGCCCTTGCTGGAAAACTGGCTGCACCAGCATCTTGCACAGTCCGAACCCGCTTCGTCGCCCCATCAGAACAGCCTGCTGCTGACACCCGCCAGCCGCGTCACGGCACTGGCAGACAGCGCTGGCAACGGCGAGCGCCAGTAGCGCCTGGCCATACCGCAGCAAACAGCCCACTGCCTGCAACAAGGCGGCGGGCTGCTGCCATTCACACCGGCATCAGTGCGTCCACTCGTTCACTTTGGCTGCATTGGCCTTCACCCAGCTATCCGCCGCGGCGGCCGGTTTGGCACCGTTCTCCACATCCAGCATCACCTTGCCGATTTCCTCCGGCTTCCAGCGGAATTTCTTGAAGAAGGCCACCACTTCCGGTGCCTTGGCGGTGAGGCCGGGGTTGATCACGCTATCCACATGCTCGGCATCGCCATACACCTTCTGCGGGTCGTCCAGGAAGCGCAGTTTCCATTTGGCAAACATCCAGTGCGGAATCCAGCCGGTGACGGCAATGGATTTCTTGCTGTTGATGGAACGGGCCAGCTCGGCCGCCATGCCGGTACCGGAGCTGGGCAGCAAGGTATAGTCCAGCTGGTATTTCTTGATGGCTTCTTCCGTTTTCTTCATCACGCCGGCACCGGCATCGATACCGACAATACGGCCCTGGAAGGCGGCTTTGTTGGCGTTAAGATCGGCAATGGAATGGGCCGCCACATAGTCAGGCACGATCAGGCCGATCTTTGCACCGGGGTAGTTCACCGCCACATCCACTACCTTGTCCTTGAACTGGCTGTAATACGCCTCGTGGGTGGTGGGCAGCCAGGCCGACAGCGTGGCATCCAGGTCGCCACGCGCCACCCCTTGCCACATGATGCCGGCGGCCACCGGAACGATTTCCACCGGGTAACCCAGCTTGTTGCGGATGATGTTGGCCGCCACATTGGTGGTGGCCACACTATCCGACCAGCCTTCTACATAGCCGATCTTGATGGTGGGCTTGTCAGCTGCATGGCTACAGAATGGCAGGGCCACACCGGCCAGCAGCAGGGCAAGAAATTGGCGTTTCAGCATTGCGTTCTCCAAAGATAGACAGGTTGAATCAAGGATGAACTTCACAGAGCAGCGACGATTCAGGCAAAACGCCCACTGACCCGCTGACTTCTGTTACAGCACTGCGGCTGTTACAGCACGGCAACCGGGTCTGCACCTTGCAGCCCGGCTTTCTTGTTGTAAGCGGTAGCCCGGAACGGGCCGGGAATAATGTGGCAAAAGAATAAAAAAAGCGGAGTGATGGCACTCCGCTCAAGGCTCAACACCCCCAGACATCTGCAAATACACGGAGCCAGTTTTCACCCAGCACCTTGCGGATCTTGCCCTCGGACCAGCCGGCTTTTTCCATGGCCGCGGTCAGATTGGGCGTTTCGCCGATGGTGCGGATGCCTTCCGGATTCAGGATGGTGCCAAAGTTGGTCAGGCGGCGGTGGCGGCCCTTGTCGTGGGTGATCCAGTCAAAGAAGCCCTTGTCATAGCCCTGGGTGAAGTCGGTGCCATAGCCCACGCAGTCCTCACCCACCAGGTTGATGATGTAGTCCATGGCCTCGACATAGTCGTCCACCGTGGCCTCGATGCCGCGCTTGAGGAAGGGCGGAAACATGGTGACGCCGATGAAGCCGCCATGGTCGGCAATAAAGCGCAGCTCTTCATCGCTCTTGTTGCGCGGGTGTTCTTTCAGGCCGGAGGGCAGGCAGTGCGAGTAGCACACCGGCTTTTTCGATTCCAGAATGGCCTCGCGCGAGGTATTGCCGCCCACATGGGACAGATCCACCATGATGCCCACGCGGTTCATCTCGTTAATCACTTCGCGGCCAAAGCCGGACAGGCCGCCGTCGCGCTCGTAGCAGCCGGTGCCCACCAGGTTTTGCGTGTTGTAGCACAGCTGCACCACGCGCACGCCCATGTCGGCAAAAGCTTCGATATAACCCAGATTGTCTTCAAAAGCGTGGGCGTTCTGGAAACCCAGGATGATGCCGGTCTTGCCCTCGGCCTTGGCGCGGCGCACGTCTTCCGTGGTGCGTACCAGGGTAAGGATGTCGCTGTAGTCGCGAATCTGCTTTTTCATGTCCGCGATATTGGCCACGGTGTCCTGAAAGCCTTCCCATACCGACACGGTACAGTTGGCCGCCGACAGGCCGCCACGGCGCATGTCGTCAAATACCTCACGGCTCCATTTGGCAATGATCAGCCCGTCAATCACCAGCGCGTCCTGATGCAGTGTCGTCATAAACATACTCCCAACAGAAAAAGGTGGAACAACCAGCGGCTCAGGACACTTCGGCCAGCCGCACATGAACGGTTTCCGGCAGGCGCAAGCCACCTGCCAGCGCAAACAGGGCAATCAGCAACAAATACAGCGCCGGTGCCAGATGGCTGCCGGAGACATCAATCAGCCAGGTCGCCATCAAGGGCGCAGTGCCGCCAAAGATGGTGTAAGCCAGGTTGTAGCTGATGGCACCCGCGGTATAACGGATACGGGTAGGGAAGCTTTCCGACAGCAAGGGGGCTGTCACCACGCCGGACAATACCGCCGGCAAGGCCTGCAACATGCCGCCCAGCACCGCCAGCCACAGCTGGCCGCTTTGCGCCAGCCAGAACGATGGAAAAATCAGCAGCACAATCAGCACGCACACCGTGGCCATGCTGCGCCGCCGCCCTACCCGGTCGGAGTAGCGCCCGGCCAGCGGACACAGCACGGCGGCAAACAACAAGGACAACACCGACACCAGCAGGGCATTGCCACGGCTCATGCCAGCCACTTGCTGCAAATAGGTGCTCAGGTAAGTGGTGAAGGTGTAAAACGACAGCGCCGTCACCGAAATAAAAGCCGACAGCCAGACAATCGGTCGGCCATGGCTGGAAAACGCCTGACGCAGCGGCGCGTGTTCAGTCTGCTGACGCTGCTCCAGCACCCTGAAAGCCGGGGTTTCCGCCAGACGGTTACGCAGATACCAACCCACCAGCCCCAGCGGTGCGGCAATCAGGAAAGGCAGCCGCCAGCCCCAGTCGGCCAGCGCCTGCGGGCTCAGCCACTGGTTGAGCCCGTACACCAGCACGGCAGCGCAAGCAAAGGCAGAAAAAGTGGATACCGGCAGGAAGCTGCCATAGCGCGCACGGTGATGACTGGGCGCATGCTCCATCACATAAGCACAGGCACCGGCATACTCACCACCGGCAGAAAAACCCTGCACACAGCGCGCCAGCGTCAGCAGCAGTGGCGCGGTCAGGCCGATGCGAGCGTAGTCCGGCAGCAGACCGATCAAGGTAGTGGCACCGGCCATCAGCAAGATGGTGATGGCCAGCGTGCGCTTGCGGCCGATACGGTCGCCCAGCATGCCGAACACCACCCCGCCCAGCGGCCGGAAGGCAAACGCCACCGCGAATACGGCAAAGGTTTTCAGCAAGCTGATGTCCGCGTCACTGCCCGGAAAGAAATGCAGGGCAATGAGGGTGGCCAGAAAACCATAAACGGCAAAATCGAACCACTCGACGAAATTGCCAACCGAGGCGGCCAGAATGACCTTGAACAACACTTGCTGCTCGGCGCGATCCGTCATGCGGGCTCCCGATCAAGCCGGATCGACATCAATGGGAAGTTGAGGTGCATGCTTCTCTCCTGAGCAAGATGGCCGAGTCTGTCTGCCATTGCTTGCATGGTGCCGGAGACTTGGCGGCTACTGTTCAGCGCTTGCGACAGGTATTTGCCACATACCGACCAGCCGGTCGGCGCAGAACAAACACGGTGGCCACAGTGGCCAGGCAAAGAGGCCTGACTGGAATTTCCTGACTGGAATACAAGGATGGGGCCGGATGGCAGCGGGATGGGGGCACGGACGACAATAAAAAACGGCCCTGCCAATGACAGGGCCGCGCTGCGGTTTCAGGCAAGAATCAGACTGGGTCTGGGCGCTGCCAACTGGGCAAACAGCGGGTGATCGCTACGCGCTTCCAGCTGGCACACGGCAAAGCCGTAGGGCTGGGCGGCACGGCGCAGCAGACGCCACACGTAGTCGGCAAAGCTGCGGCGGAACACCACGAACACGCCGTCGGTATCCAGGCGAATCACCTGTACCGTGGCCTTGCCCAGCACAGTGCTCACCATGTGGCCCAGCGGGATGGATTCAAAGTCGTACACCCCCAGGTGGCGCAACACGGTGAGGTGCTCGGTGCCACCCAGCCAGGCCAGGGTCAGGCCGCCGCTGGAATCCACCGTCTGGGCAAACAGCTTGTGCTCGGCAAAACCGGCATCCAGCTGCGCCGTCCAGTCGGCCAGACGCTGGCGATGGCTCACCAGCAGCCATTCATCCGGCGAGGTCCACATCAGCACGCCTTGCGGGCCCTGGCTGACTGCACCGGCCTTCAGCGGCAGGGCCAGGCCGGTGACTTGCTCCACCAGCTGGGCAAAACCGGCTTCGGCGGTATCGCCACGCAGTACGGCATAGCCCAGGTGCGGCAGTTCGTTACACCAGATGCGGCCATCGGTACGGCGCGGTTGCGCCTCGGCATCCAGCTTGAAGTGATGGAGCGGCGACTCCATGAATGGTTGGAAACCTTGCTTAGGCATGTTGACGCACCCCTTCCTTGTCCACGAATACTGACGACACCACCTGCGCCGGCACACTCTTGCCATGCGCCCAGACGAACACCGTGTCGCCCTCACGCTTGCTGCCATCCTTGAGCACGGCCATGGCAATGGAACGGCCAAGGAAGGCACTGTGATAACTGGAAGTCACGTGGCCCTGCATGGCGGCCGGCACCGTGTCATCGGTATTGCTGAGAATCTGCGCGCCTTCGGCCAGCACCACTTTCGGGTCCAGCGGCAGCAGGCCCACCAGTTGCTTGCGGCCATCACCAGCGGTGTGCGAACGCAGCAGCGAACGTTTGCCGAGGAAGCTGAACGGCTTCTTCATGCCCACGGCCCAGCTCATGGCCAGATCGTTCGGGCTCATCGAGCCGTCGGTATCCTGACCCACAATGATGAAGCCCTTTTCAGCACGCAACACGTGCATGGTTTCAGTGCCGTAGGGGGTGATGTCAAACTCGGCACCCGCCTTCATCACTTCTTCCCACATATAGCGGCCGTAGTTGGCATCCACGTTGATTTCGTAGGCCAGTTCGCCAGAGAAGCTGATGCGGAACACCCGAGCCGGCAAGCCAGCCACGGTGCCGGTGCGGCCATCCATGAACTTGAAGGCTTCCTTGTCGAAGTCGATGTCCGTGCACAGCTTTTGCAGCACCTTGCGGCTGTTCGGCCCGACCACGGCCACGGTGGCCCAGTGGTCGGTGGTGGTGGTGAAGCGTACTTTCAGCTCCGGCCATTCGGTCTGGTGCCAGCGTTCCAGCCAGCTGTATACCCGCGCCGCACCGCCGGTGGTGGTGGTCATGTGGAAGTGGTCGTCTGCCAGGCAGGCGGTCACACCGTCGTCCATCACCATGCCGTTTTCGTCCAGCATCAGGCCGTAGCGGCACTTGCCGGGGTCCAGCTTGCTCCAGGCATTACTGTAGATACGGTTGAGGAATTCACGCGCATCCGGGCCCTTGACGTCGATCTTGCCCAGGGTGGAAGCATCCATCACGCCCACGCTGTTACGGGTGGCCAGGCATTCGCGGTTCACCGCAGCGTGCAGGTCTTCACCCGCCTTGGGGAAGTACCACGGACGCAGCCACTGGCCCACCACTTCGTACTCGGCCTTGCGCGCATCATGGCTGGCATGGATGGCGGTGTAGCGGCGCGGGTCGAAGGTTTCACCCACGTGCGGCCCGGCCAGTGCACCAAAAGTCACCGGGGTGTAGGACGGACGGTAGGTGGTGGTGCCCACTTCGGCGATGGGTTTGCCCAGCGCTTCGGCGGCAATGGCAAAGCCGTTGATATTGGACAGCTTGCCCTGATCCGTACCAAAGCCCAGCGCGGTATAGCGCTTGACGTGTTCGATGGAGCGGTAGTTTTCACGAATGGCGGTATGGATGTCCGCCGCCGCCACATCATTCTGGTAGTCGACAAAGGCCTTGGCTCCATGGCCTTCCGGCTTGCCATCCGGCAGGCGGAAGATGGCACGCGGTGCAGCCACTTCTTCATGGGCCACCGCCGGGGCCTTGCCACTGCTGCCGCGACCATGGCCCAGCAACAGGGCGGCCACAGCGGCGTGGGTCTGGCTCAGTGCGTCGGACAGTTCCCAGCGACCGGTGATGGCACCGACGCAGGCAATGTTTTCACGGCCTTCGTCCGGGCAGACAAAGGACAGCTGCTGCTGATTCCACACCGGACGGCCACCGTTGTGGCAGAACAGATGCACGGTGGAGGTGAGGCCACCGGAGGACAGCACGGTGTCCACGCTCAGGCGCGGGCCGGAGCCGATGACCTGATTATTACGACCATCCAGCTTCACCAGCTGTGCACCGGTCACGCTCTTGTCGCCCAGCACCTTGGCAATACCGTGGCCCAGCAGCAGCTCGGCACCGGCATTTTTCAGTGCTTGCTGACGCCATGCTGCCGCCCCGCCCTGACGGGCATCGGCCAGCGTTACTTTCACCCCGGACAGTGCCAGGTCCAACGCGGCTTCGTAAGCGGCATCGTTCTGGGTTTGCACCAGCACTTCGCGGCCCACGGCCACGCCGTAGCGGTTGAGGTAGCTGTGACCAGCGGCGGCGGTCATCACACCGGGCACGTCGTTGTAACCGAACACCAGCGGGCGTTCGATGGCGCCACTGGCCAGAATCACCTGATGGGCACGAATCTTATGCAGACGCTGGCGCGGCAGCGCGGCATTGCGCTCGGTCAGCGGCAGGTGGTCTTGCAGCAGCTCTACGGCCTGCACCAGGTTGAGGTCGTGCAAGGCAAAGGCGGTGGTGCGCGGTAGTACGGTGACATTCGGCAGGCTGGCCAGTTCGGCCAGGCGCTGGCCTACCCAGTCCATGCCGGACAGGCCGTCGATGCGGCTGCGGCGTTCAGTGAGCAGCCAGCCGCCCATTTCGGCCTGCTCGTCCACCAGCAGGGTTTTCAGACCGGCGCGGCCGGCCAGCGTGGCAGCCCACAGGCCAGCGGCACCGCCGCCCACCACCAGCACATCGATATGATGATGCAGGTGGTCGTAGCTTTCCGGGTCGGCTTCAACCGGGGCGCGGCCATAACCGGCAGCCTTGCGGATGAATTTTTCGTAGAAGGGCCAGGCTTTCACCGGCTCCATGAAGGTCTTGTAGTAAAAGCCCGGCGGCATGAAGCGGCCAAACTTGCCCAACAGGCCCTTGAGGTCGAAATCCAGCGAGGGGTAGCCAGTAGTGCTGCCGGCCAGCAGGCCCTGGTACAGCTCCACTTGCGTGGCCTTGAGGTCGGGCACGGTATGTGCGCCGGTTTCCAGCTGGATCAGCGCATTGGGTTCTTCGGCACCAAAGCCGACGATGCCACGCGGACGGCCATACTTGAAGCTGCGGCCAATCAGGCGCACGCCGTTGGCCAGCAGGGCCGAGGCCAGGGTGTCACCGGAAAAAGCCTTGTACTGCACATTGTCGAAGATGAAGCTCAGCGGCTTCTGGCGATTGATGCGCTCGCCGGGGCGATGGATGCGATAGCCGCTCATGCTTGTTCCTCCAGATACAGTGCCTTGCCGTCGGCCAGCGTCCACGAGCCGGCAATTTCATAGCTGACGGTGTGGCGCTTTACCGCAAACACCTTGCGACAGCCGGCCACGTGCTGCCATTGCTCCCAGTGCCAGCCACGCGGGTTCTTGCGGTGGAACACGTAGTCGCCCCAGGTGGCGTCGTCCACTTCTTCCGGCACTGCCGGGCGGGCGATATAGGCTTCACCGGCATAGCTGAACTCTTCTTCTTCCCTTGCCTCTTGGCAGTACGGGCAGGTAATCACCAACATAAGCCTCTCCCTAGTGAGCCACGGCGGCTGCGCCGTGCTCGTCGATCAGATGTCCGGTGGCAAAACGGTCCAGCGAGAACGCGCGGTTCAGCGGGTGCGGATCGTCATGGGCGATGGTGTGGGCAAACACATTGCCCGATCCCGGGGTGGCCTTGAAGCCGCCAGTGCCCCAGCCACAGTTGAAATACAGGCCCTTGATGCGGGTTTTGCTGATGATGGGGCAGGCATCCGGCGAGACATCCACAATGCCGCCCCACTGGCGGTTCATCCGCACGCGGGAGAAGGACGGGAACATCTCGATGATGGCGGCGGCGGTATGCTCGATCACATGCGGGCTGCCGCGCTGGCCATAGCCCAGATAGCTGTCGATACCGGCACCAATCACCAGCTCGCCCTTGTCGGACTGGCTGACATAGCCATGCACGGCGTTGGACATCACCACGGTATCAATACAGGGCTTCATGGATTCCGACACGAAAGCCTGCAGCGGGTGGCTTTCCAGCGGCAGGCGCAGCCCGGCCATCTTGGCCAGCACCGAAGAATTACCCGCCGCCACACAGCCCACACGGTCGGCCATGATGTCCCCACGGCTGGTATTCACCCCCTTGATGCGGCCGCCTTCGATGATCAGGCCGGTGACTTCGCATTGCTCGATGATGTCCACGCCCAGCTCCGAAGCACCACGGGCAAAGCCCCAGGCCACGGCATCGTGCCGCGCCACGCCGCCACGCGGCTGGAAGCTGGCCCCCATGATGGGGTAGCGGGTGCGGTGGCTGATGTCGATCAGCGGCACCATGTCCTTGATTTCCTGCGGGGTCATCACCACGGCATCCACGCCGTTGAGCAGGTTGGCATTGGCGCGGCGTTCGATGTCGCGCATGTCCTGCAGGGTGTGGCCCACGTTCATCACGCCACGCTGGCTGAACATCACGTTGAAGTTGAGGTCCTGCGACAGGCCTTCCCACAATTTCAGGCCGTGTTCGTACAAGTGCGCTGCTTCATCCCACAGATAATTGGAACGGATGATGGTGGTGTTGCGTGCGGTATTGCCGCCGCCCAGATAGCCCTTCTCCAGCACGGCCACATTCTTGATGCCATGCTCCTTGGCCAGGTAGTAGGCCGTGGCCAGGCCGTGGCCGCCACCACCGACAATGATCACGTCGTAGTTTTTCTTTGGCTGCGGGCTCTTCCAGGCCGGCTGCCAGCTTTCATGATGCTTGAGCCCGTTCTTGATCAGGCTCCACAGGGAGTATCGGTTTGCCATCTGCGGCTCCAGCGGGGTGGATGTATTCGGACAAGGCCCATTCTCCCGACCTCGCCTCTGTCCCGTTTGGCTGAAAAGGACAAGCACTTGCCCAGACACGACACTGCGTCACATGTCTGAAATGGACGCAAAGCGGACGCATTGAAGCCAGCCCGCGCGCAAGCCAAGCCTTAGGGTTAGCGCACACAGGACAGGCAACACGCCTGCCACACGACAAGGAAAGACCCGCTCATGAAAGCCACCGCACCGTCCTACATCCTCAGCTTCACCTGTCACAGCGCCTCCGGTCAGGTGGCCCGTTTCTCCGCCCTGCTGGAATCCCAGGGCTGTTATATCGACGAACTGGCGGTGTTTGACGATGCCGTCAGCCAGCGTTTTTTCGTGCGCTGCGTGTTCCATCCGCAAACCGAAATCTTTGACCCGGCGCGGCTGAACCAGGGCATGCAGGACATGCGCAGTCACTACCAGGACCTGCGCTGGCAATTGCAGGACCGGCGCGAACAAGCGCGGGTGATGATCATGGTGTCCAAGTTGGACCACTGTCTGAATGACTTGCTGTACCGCCAGAAAATGGGCGATCTGGACATGACCGTCACCGCCGTGGTGTCCAACCACCGCGACCTGGCCCCGATTGCCGAAGCCTACGGCCTGCCCTTCCACCACCTGCCGCTGGACCCGGCCAACAAGGCCGAGCAGGAATCCGCGCTGTTGGCGCTGATCGAGGAAACCGGATCGGAGCTGGTGATTCTGGCGCGCTACATGCAGGTGCTCACCAGCGCCACCTGCGCCCGCCTGTCCGGCCGCGCCATCAACATCCACCACTCCTTCCTGCCGGGTTTCAAGGGTGCCCGCCCCTATCTGCAAGCACACGAACGCGGCGTAAAACTGATTGGCGCCACCGCCCACTACATAACCGACGACCTGGACGAAGGCCCCATCATCGAACAGGTGGTGGACCGGGTAGACCACGCCTACACCCCGGAAGACCTGCAAGCCACCGGCCGCGACATGGAATGCCAGGCGCTGGCCCGCGCGGTGCGCTACCACCTGGAACGCCGGGTGTTCCTCAACGACAACCGCACGGTGGTGCTGCGCTAAAAAATCGCCGGCCTTGCAGTCGAGTCGGCACAGCAGCGACCGCCCAAACCAGACAGGCTGACGCGTCCGATGAAAGCAACAAGGGAAGGATGGCGGTTATTCGGTGCCCTGCTCGCAGACCGAATACCGTCGCCGCTTTCCGGCAACAACTGCGCGCAGGCACATCCATCATGACAAAGTGCTAAAATGACCACCTCGCCAGCGTAGCGCCTCATCTGAGGTGACGCTGCCCGACATTGCATTTGTTCATGCGGACTTTATGGCAAACCTATTGAAACAACGATGGCGCGCCCTGCTGATGACAGCCCTGCTCCATGCAGGCACAGCCCAAGCCGCAACACCGCACACCGCCAGCCCGTCACTGGCTATCACGGTAAAGTTTGATTTTTATCCCGAAGACAGCACGCAAATTCACCGGCTGGAAAAGAAACTGCAACGGGCGATGCAACGCGCCCGGGTGGGAGAACTGGGCGAAACCGAATTTCATCTGGATGGCAACGAAGGCTTTTTCTACCTGTTCGGCCCCAACCCTGAACGGCTATTTGCCGTGGTTGGCCCCATTCTGCGTTCCTCTACCCTGATGCAGAATGCCGAGGTGGAAGAACGCGACGCCCTCCACAGAAAAACCTTCCTGCTGTTACAAGATGCCACCCCCTGATGGTGCGCCCCCCACATGCAAACTGGCAGAACACCAGGAAAGGACTGCGCAATGCAAGCCGGCCAATACCTGACGGCAGTCGCAGCCATGCTGGTTTTGCTGGCCTCGTCCGCGTATGCCGACATCCGCAATGGCAAAAACCTGTACCAAAACCGATGTGCCATCTGCCATGGCGAAAACGCCAAAGGCAACGGGCCATTAGCCCACAAAAGCACACCGCCCACCCCGGATCTGACAGCAAAGGCCTTTCAGCAGCGCCTGGCCAATTATCCCGGCTTGATTGTCTCCTCCATCATCCTGCGCCCCAATGGCGATCGGATTCCCAGAACTCTCCGGGAAAATGGCATCAAACTTGCCCCTCATGCGTGGACGGTGCAAGACTTGCGTGATGTGAATGAATACATGCGCACCTTGATGAACAAACAATGAAGCCGACAGAACGTATTGAGCGGAGGAAACCATGGTTCAACTAAGCGGCGCATGCCATTGCGGCAACATCCACCTCCATCTGGAATTGAGCCGGCCACTTGCCGACTACAACCCACGTACATGTGATTGCGACTTCTGCCGCAAACACGGTGCGTCCTATCTCTCCGACCCGCATGGCCGCTTGCAAATAGCTGTACGCGACACCGCCGGCATGGGGAAATACCGGCACGGCAGCCAGCTGGCCGACTTCCTGTTTTGCACCCGCTGCGGAGTGCTGGTTGGTGTGTTGTATCAGGACGGCAGCCGTCTGTATGGCACGGTGAATTGTGCGGCCCTGCATGAGACCGAAGCACTTGGCACACCAGTATCCGTCTCGCCCAGGCAACTGGACAGCAGTGAGAAAACAGCCCGTTGGAGCACGCTGTGGTTCCCGGACGTCCGCATCACCATTCTTCAACCCTGAAAACAGCACAGCGACTGTTTGTCGGATTTCAGCCGGACGGGAATGTCGATGTCTGCCCTATGGAGTCACATCTTCCGGCATTTCCCACTTAACCAACGCCGCCCACAGGCCCTGCCAAGCATGCCGAGGGTACGAAGTCCGGCTAATAGACTGGCAAAGAAATCCAACAGCAATGCCAAATCACGGAACCCACCCCGGCCATACAGACTTTGCACTGGCACCCATAGCTAAAATGATGATGTGATATTATTTTGGCATGGATACATGGTCACATTCGCGGCCGCCCTTGCTGCTGGCACACTGCCAGCCCCTCCTTGAAAGCCTGCACATGATGTCGAGATGCTTGTGGATTAGTCTGCTGTTTGCCTGTATTGCGCTGCTGAGTGGCTGCTCCACCATGGCCACCTCGATTGCTGCCAAAGGCTCAGGAACTGCCCGCGTGTATGCTGCATCAACCGAACAGGTGTGGGCTGTGCTGCCGGGAGTGGTTCGCGCCAGTGGTCTGGATTATGTCAACGGTGACAAACAGCAAGGCATGGCGCTGGCGCAGCGTGGCATGAGTGCCCTCAGCTATGGCGAGAATGTGGCGATATTCGTGTCCCCCGAGCCGTCCCAGAGCAAGACCAGCCAAACCCGGGTGGAGGTAGTGTCCAAAAGAACTTTTGCGCCGAATATCCTGGCTACCAATTGGGAAAGCGTACTGCTGGATGGTTTGGCTACCGCCCTGGCAGGGCGGATGACTGATACGGCGGCGGTGGCCGCATCTACGCCAAGCAGCCCCTTGCAACACCGCGACAAGGTGCCGGCCCCCTCTGCTTACGCCTCTATCGACGATACCCAGGCCATCCCCTACATCGGTGACAAAGGCCGCGCCCGTTATCCTGTCTATCTGAAAGCTGCCACGCCCAAGGCCTTTGTCATCAATCAGCGCGGCGGCTGGCGCTGGATCGCCAATGATAGCGATGCCATGCGCAAGACATTGTCGATCTGCCTGGCCGACCCCGGTGCCAAGTGCTGGCTGTATGCGGTGGATAATCAGGTGGTATGGCAAGAAGACGAAAGCAAACGTATATCCTTGCCGGAATTGCTACTGCATTAGCAGGCAGTTGTACAAGCACCGCGTGGATCTCGTTCCCTTGCGTGGTACTGCCCGACATCAGCACCTCAAGCAGGAGAGGCCTCCCGCCCCAACAAGTGTTCTTATCGACAAGCACCGCACCAACGCGCCCACCGGCCCCGTCAAGCATGCCGACGGGTGGCGCTGCTGCGGTTTTAAGCGGCTGGCTGTTTGAGCGATTGGACATTAGCCAATCGCGAGTTCCAGCCATGCCGCAGCAGTGTCAGGCCCCGGAGGGTAGCCGCAGGTCATGCTTGCTGGGGTGGCCTTGGAGGTGAAGGAGGGCTTGGCCAGGCAAGCCCTCTTTCCCGTTTGCCGCGCGGAAGCGGCATGTAAATCATCATCCGCATGAGCGGATGCTTGCCCTTTGTGTATCAACAGCGGCCCTTAAAAATCAAAGGCAAATACAACTTCGCGGGTCTCGCCCCGCCGTCGAGGTACTTTACTTTTGCTTCGCCAAAAGAAAGTACCCAAAGAAAAGGCGACCCGCAGCGCGTCGAATTCCCGCCCCAGCCATCCTGCCCAAGGCGCGGCTGAACTCGCACCGTGCTACCGTCACGGTGCTCAAACATGCAGCCGCTTAAAACCTTGGGCAGAACGTCTGCGTCGGCTCGCGCTGACGGGACTGCTTACGGTTCGTAAAGGTTTTAATGAGAGACAGGCAGAGCGACCTTGGGGGAAAGTGCGCAGAAATGGACGCTGCACGAAACCATCAGAAACCACCGTACCGATGCACCCACTGGGCCCCGTCAAGCATGCCGACGGGTGGCGCTGCTGCGGTTTTAAGCGGCTGGCTGTTTGAGCGATTGGACATTAGCCAATCGCGAGTTCCAGCCGTGCCGCAGCAGTGTCAGGCCCCGGAGGGTAGCCGCAGGTCATGCTTGCTGGGGTGGCCTTGGAGGTGAAGGAGGGCTTGGCCAGGCAAGCCCTCTTTCCCGTTTGCCGCGCGGAAGCGGCATGTAAATCATCATCCGCGTGAGCGGATGCCAGCCCCTTACCTGCACCTCTTGCCAGTGTTTCCACTCCCCTCTAGTCTTGCTGTCACCGATGGTGCTGATTAGCCTTGTCCCG
The DNA here is from genome assembly GCF_013391415.1 of Aquitalea sp. LB_tupeE. Taxonomy (GTDB): domain Bacteria; phylum Pseudomonadota; class Gammaproteobacteria; order Burkholderiales; family Chromobacteriaceae; genus Aquitalea. Next base: position 253,587 of record NZ_JACAXB010000018.1, on the reverse strand, counting down.
TTGCGTGTTCACACGCAGCCAGGTTTGGCGACCTGTAGCTCTACGGGAAAGCCGTGTCAAAGCGGCTTTTTCTGCTTGCGTCTGCACCCTCTTCAATGGCAGGCCAGGTGGGGAGACCTATACGGTCTGCCGGTGTCGTGGAGCTTCCGGTTCGCCAACCCCGCTTTGGCCTGCCACCCGCGCTTGCCTGTGTGGCAGCCTTCATTGTTCAACGGAGGGCAGCACCATGACGCATCCCGCCCCCAACATCCCCCAGGCCCCGCCCCTGACGCTGTACTACCAAGGCAAACCCGTCCGGGTGCTGCTGCACCACAGCCACTGCTGCCTGCTGGCGGACGACATCCTCGCCCTCTCGCCGCCCCGCCTGCGCCACCAGCTGCAACAGCAACTGGCCGATTACGCCGGCTGCACCTTCGCCCTGCCGCAACGCGGCTGGCCAGCACCCGCCTTGCAACGGGCATTGCAACAGAGCAAACGCCCTGCCGCCCGCCAACTGCAACACTGGCTGCAACAACAGGTGCTGCCCGCCCTTCAGCAACTGCCACCTGATGCCCCGCGCTGGGAACAGGCGCTGGCCATGGCCGCCGAGGCCGGACAACAAATCAGCCATGCGGTGCTGCAAGCCGTGCTGGAACACGGCAGCGACTGGCAGCACAGCCACTGGCTGCTGACACTCAACTACACCGCCACCCACCCGCGCCGCCATGCCCATGGCCGTCTGGTGGCACTCAACAGCAGCGCCACGTCCTTGCAGGCACTGGCGCAGCACATTGCCTGCAAGGACGGCAGTGCCAGCCGCAATGGCGAGCTGCTCCGCCTGGCGGCGGCTTGCCATCAACAATTGGCCAAGCGAACAGAGAAACAGGCGTGGCGGGCAGAGGCAGCGGAGCAGCCACGCGCCAAACCGGCTGCCAGACGTTCCCGATAACCGTACTCAGTGCGGGGCAGGCAGCGCGCATTGACCGCGCTCGCCCTATCCATTCATCATCAGCCCGGCCAGTTCCCGGCCAAGCCCATGTCGCCACAATTGGCCCCCATGTCGGCTTTTGACACGCAAGACATCTGCCGTCGTGGCTCAATAAGCGGCATCATGGGCAATGGCCCCACCCAGAATACAAGGAAGACAACGTGCAAGATGGCATCCTGAAAAGCTATATCGGCGGTCGCTATATCGATAATCCGGCCCTGCCGCTGGCCGACAACTTCAACCCGGCCAATGGCGAACTGCTGTGCAAGGTGCAGCAGGCAGGCGCGGCCGAGGCCGAACTGGCGGTCAAGAGCGCCGAAGCCGGTTTTGCGGTGTGGAGCGAGATGACCGGTGCCGAGCGCGGCCGCATCATGAACAAGGCGGTGGGCATTTTACGGGCGCGCAATCGCGAGCTGGCCGAGCTGGAGGTGCGCGACAACGGCAAGCCGATTCAGGAAGCGGAAGCGGTGGATGTACTGTCCGGCGCGGATTGCATCGAATATTTTGCCGGCATGGCTGCCGGCATTCACGGCGAGCATTTCCCGCTGAAAGGTGCGTTTGCCTATACCCGGCGTGAGCCCTTGGGCGTGTGCCTGGGCATTGGCGCGTGGAACTACCCCATCCAGATTGCCTGCTGGAAATCCGCCCCGGCGCTGGCCTGTGGCAATGCGATGATCTACAAGCCATCGGGCATGACGCCGATGAGCGCCGCCCTGCTGGCGGAAATCTATAGCGAAGCGGGTGTGCCGGATGGCGTGTTCAACGTGATTCAGGGCAGCTCGTCCGTGGCGCGCCAGCTGATTGCCGACGAACGGGTAGCCAAGGTGTCGATTACCGGCTCGGTGGATACCGGCAAGGCCATCATGAAAGACGCCGCCGGCACGCTCAAGCGCGTCACCATGGAGCTGGGTGGCAAGTCGCCACTGATCATCTTTGACGATGCCGACATCGAACAGGCAGTGTCCGCCGCCATGCTGGCCAACTTCTACACCCAGGGCGAAATCTGCACCAACGGCACCCGCGTGTTCGTGGCGCGCAGCATTCACGCCGCCTTCATGCAGCGTCTTAAAGAACGCACCGCGCTGTTGAAGATTGGCGACCCGATGCACCCGGACACCCAGGTAGGCGCACAGGTATCGCCCAGCCATGCGCAAAGCGTGCTCAAGTACATCGACCTCGGCCAGAGCGAAGGCGCAGTACTGGCCGCCGGTGGCCAGCGCGTGATCGTGCCCGGTTGCGAAGCCGGCTGGTTCATTGCCCCCACCATTTTCGACCAGTGCCGTGACGACATGCGCATTGTCAGCGAGGAAATTTTTGGCCCGGTGATGTCGGTGCTGGTATTCGACGACGAAGCCGAAGTCATCCAGCGTGCCAATGCCAGCCGACTGGGCCTGGCGGCGGGGGTATTCACCCGCGATCTGGCGCGCGCGCACCGCGTGGTGGCCAAGCTGCAAGCCGGGGTGTGCTGGATCAACAACTACAACATCACGCCGATTGAAATGCCGTTTGGGGGTTATAAGGAATCCGGCCTGGGCTATGAAAACAGCCTCACCGCCATCGACTGCTACACCCAGCGCAAGAGCGTGTATGTGGAGTTGACCGGCGTGGCCAGTCCTTACGCTTGAGCGAGCACGGCCAACAGAAGCCCTGTTGCAGCGTTTCAGCAGAGACGCTGAGCGCTTGTCAGCCGCCCCAAGTGGCTCACCCTGTCATTCAAACGATAGCGGCAGACCTCACGGCCTGCCCTTGTCTTGTCTGAACCATCCGTTGCAAGGAGCACCCATGTCGCAACAGTTCGATTACATCATCGTCGGGGCCGGTTCTGCCGGTTGTGTGCTGGCTGCCCGCCTCACCGAAGATGCCGATGTCAGCGTGCTGCTGCTGGAAGCCGGCGGGCCGGACTGGCGGCTGGACTGGCGCACCCAGATGCCGGCGGCGCTGGCCTACCCGCTGCAAGGCACCACCTATAACTGGGCCTATACCACGCTGCCGGAGCCGCATATGGGCAACCGCATCATGACCCAGGGCCGGGGCATGGGGCTGGGTGGTTCGTCCTTGATCAACGGCATGGTGTACATCCGCGGCAATGCGCTGGATTTTGACGGCTGGGCGGAAAACAAGGGGCTGGACAACTGGAGCTATCTGGACTGTCTGCCCTACTTCCGCAAGGCGGAAAGCTACGACAAAGGGGCGAATGACTTTCACGGTGCCACTGGCCCCTTGCATGTCACCACGCCACGGCCGGACAACAACCCGCTGTATCAGGCTTTTATTGCAGCAGGCGAACAGGCCGGTTACCCGCGTACCGACGACCTCAACGGCTACCGGCAGGAAGGCTTCGGGCCGATGGACCGCACCACCACGCCATCCGGCCGCCGCTGCAGTACCTCGCTGGCCTATCTGGATCAGGCGCGCACCCGTGCCAACCTCACGGTGAAAACCCGGGCGCTGGCCGACCAGATCCGCTTTGCCGGCAACCGTGCGGTGGGCGTGAGCTATCTGCAAGGCGGCAGCCTGCAACAGGCCGAAGCACGGCGCGAAGTCATCGTCTGCAACGGCGCCATTGCCAGCCCGCAGCTATTGCAACGTTCCGGCGTGGGCCATGCCGACCAGCTGAAGCAGCATGGCATCAGCAGCGTGGTACACCTGCCCGGCGTGGGCGAGAACCTGCAGGACCATCTGGAAATGTATCTGCAATACCACTGCACCAAGCCGGTATCGATCTACCCGGCGCTGCAATGGTGGAACAAGCCGCCCATCGGCGTGGAGTGGTATCTGAACGGCACCGGCCTGGGGGCCACCAACCATTTCGAGGCCGGTGGTTTCATCCGCAGCAGCACCGAGTTTGCCTGGCCCAATCTGCAATACCACTTTATTCCGCTGGCCATGAATTACGACGGCAGCAATCCGGTGAAGGCGCACGGCTTCCAGTGCCATGTCGGCTCCATGCGCTCGCCCAGCACAGGCTTTGTACGGCTGGCCAGCCGCGACCCGCGCGTCAAACCGCTACTGCAGTTCAATTACATGGCGCATGCAGTGGACTGGCAGGAGTTCCGTGCCGGCGTGCGGCTGACGCGGGAAATCATCGCCCAGCAAGCGTTTGATGAATTCCGTGGCGAGGAAATCAAGCCAGGGATGAAGATTCAGAGCGATGCCGAAATCGACGCCTTTGTGCGCGAACATGCCGAAACCGCACTGCACCCGTCCTGTACCTGCAAGATGGGCTACGACGACATGGCGGTGGTGGACAAGGACGGCCTGGTACATGGCGTGGAGGGCTTGCGCGTGGTGGATGCCTCCATCATGCCGCGCGTTACCACCGGCAACCTCAATGCGCCGGTCATCATGATGGCGGAGAAGCTGGCCGATGCCATTCGTGGCCGTCATCCGCTGCCGCGTTCGCAAGCGGCTTACTTTACCGCGGGCACGCAGCCGGTGCAGCTGATGGGTACGGCGGATTTTCCCTGGCCGACTGCCAGCGCGCCTGCCACTCATTGATGAGCTGACAAGGTCATGCGGCGCTTGACTGTGCCGCCGCACTTTCTACAATGCCATGCAGTGGCCATTCTGGCTGCCAACAAAGTGATTTGGTACGACTTTATCGGACCCGGCAAAGCCGGGCCTTTCGATGAAGTGACTGATTCCGCAGCCTTCCGGTCTATGCCCTATCCCCCGCCCTTACCCGGCCAATTGAAGAAGGGGGGCCTCGCTTTCCTTGCAGAAACCGAGAGGGGTTTGTCAATAATCGGATGGCAGCAACGTCGCCATCTTGATGGAGAAGAAAATGCACACCTTGAAGCCGCGTAATCCCTACGCCTGCTCGCCCTTGCTGAAAAAGGGCGGCGCGCATCAGCGCAGCCAATCCGGCCAGCGCCAGCATGCACGTCAGGCCATCTGGGCCGAACTGGACGATCTGGACTGGATAGATATAGATCACGCCCAGGTAGCACAGCACGTTGCGTCCAGCAGTGAGGACGATTCCCCCGGCAGTTTTTACAGCCACCCCACCATGCCAAAGGCCGCTTCCCAGCGGCCTTTGCCTTGTTACTCCTACCTTTTCGCCTGACTACACGGTAAAACGCGCCGCCAGCGTACTGAGCTGCTCGGACAAGCCCTTCAACTGCCCCACCGTTTCTGCCGTTCCCTTCATCGCCCGGCTGTTTTCTTCCGACATTTGTGCCACCTGCTCCACATTGCGCGCCAGCACCTGGCTGGTATGGCTTTGCTCGTTCAGCGCCGTCTGGATTTCCGCCACCACCTGCTGTACCTGATCGATCTGCTGCTGGATGGTGACGATGGCCGTCCCGGCATGCTGGGCATGTTGTTGCCCGGCTTCCACCGTTTGCATGCCGGTGCTCATATTGCCCGCCGCCTGACGCGCCGTCAGCTGGATTTGCTGCACGATGCCGCCGATTTCAGTGGTGGACTGCGCAGTGCGTTCCGCCAGCTTGCGCACTTCATCGGCCACCACAGCAAAGCCGCGCCCCTGCTCGCCAGCGCGGGCGGCTTCAATCGCCGCATTCAGCGCCAACAGATTGGTCTGGTCGGCGACATCGCGAATCACATCCACAATGCTGACAATCGATTCGGACTGTTGGCTCAGTGTCTGGATAGTGCCGGACACCGTCGTGATCTCACGCACAATGCTTTGCATGCTGGAACCCGCACCCCGAATCACCTCGGTTCCTGCGGTGGACTCCTGCACCGCCGCCCGCGACAGTTGGTGGGCTTCAACCGAACGCTCGGCACTGACCGACAAGCTGGTGCTCAGTTGCTCGACCGCAGCCGCCATGCTGGACGCGGCTTCGGACTGGCGGTCGCTGCTGTGGGCTACCTGGCTGGCCCCTTCGGCCACATCCCGGGCCGCGCCATCCAGTTGCTGCGAGGTTTGTACCAACTGGCTGACGGTATCGCGCAATTGGTTGCGCATTTGCCGGATGGCTGCCAGCAAACTGGAATTGTCCTGGCTGTTGATTGCAATGCTGGTATCCAGCCTGCCGGTGGCAATCTGCTCCACCACTTCCTGTACATAGAAGGGCTCCCCTCCCAGTTGCGCGGTGATGGACAGATACAAGGCAATGAACAGGTAGATGGACAACAGGAAGGCCAACAAGGCGCAGCCGAGATAAATATCACGTTGCCACTGAATGCGCCGAATGCGGGCATCCAGCAGCGTGTCCAGCTGGGTCAGCGCGCTTTGCTGGAAGGCTGCTGCCACATTCAGCGTGTCGGCTGCCAGGCTGCCCATTGCCAATGTCTGGCCATCAATGGCCTTGCGGAACAGGCTGTTGTTTTGCTCGGCCTGCGCCAGCAGCTTGCCATCGCTGCCCGCCAGGCTGGCTCGGAGCGCCGGGTTGTACGCAGCGGCCTTGTTTAGGTTCTGCGTCAGGTCGGCCACGTTATTGCGCAGTTGCGGCAACAACATCAGCAAAGCGTCGCGCGCCGGCCCCGCCAGAGGCTGCCCCTTGGCGGCCAGCAACATGCTGTTGGCCTCTATGCTTTGGCTGAGCCAGTCCGGCCAGTGGGTGATGAGACCGTCCATCAGATAGTAGGTGTCGATATCCGGGTCCAGCGTCAGGTTGGACTGATCGCTGGCCTGGCTGATCAAGGCGCGCAGGCTACTGCTGATGGCCTGGAAATTGTCGGCCTGCGGTGCGGACTGCAACTTTTTCCAGGCAGCGTCCAGTTCAGACCATTCCTTGTCCACCCCCAGGACCGGGTTCAGTGCGGTATGGGTTTGTTGCATGGCCTGCCATTGCTGCTGCACCGCGCCGCCCAGTGCAGTGCCTGCCGCCTGGCTGGCGTGCTGTGCCTGCTCTTGCTCCAGCGCCAACAACAAGGCCATGGCGGGCTTCACATACTGCACGCCCACTCGTTCCTTGCTGGAAAAATCCACATTGTCCTGATTGCTGCGGTACAGGCCATAAGTGAGGTAAACCAGGGCAATGGCAAACACCGTACCGATGATGGCAAAGCGGATGGGGTAGCTCAGATGCTGCATCCAGCGGGCGGTATGACGGAACATGCACGACTCCTTGCAGGAGCACGCAGCACAATAGCTGCGCGGATGATGACAGCTTTGGTTATAGGGACATTACTCTTGCACTGCAAAACCAATTTATATGCCCATGGACTTTATCTGGTGCTGAATTTTATTCAATTTAGTCACTTATAAAATGTATTTTTGATACATTTTAATGCTATGCTACACGCTGCCTGTGCCGATAGCCGGTCATCTTAAAAATGCATTTCACACACATCTAAAGGAAAATCCATGCTAAGCGCGTCCATCCGCCAGCAAGTCAAAGCCACCGCCCCCATCCTGAAACAACATGGCGTACTGCTGACCAGCCACTTCTACCAACGCATGTTCCAGCACAATCCAGAGCTGAAAAACATCTTCAATCAGGGACACCAACATGCTGGCCAGCAACAGCAGGCGCTGGCCATGGCGGTCGCCGCCTATGCCGAGCACATTGACGCGCCTGAAGTATTGCTGCCGGTGCTGGAGCGGGTGGCGCACAAGCACGCCAGCCTGGGCATCCGGGCCGAACACTACCCGATTGTGGGCAAACATCTGCTGGCCTCCATCCGCGAGGTGCTGGGTGAAGAAGCCGCTCCGGACAGCCTGCTGGAAGCCTGGGCCGCCGCCTATCAGCAACTGGCAGACCTGCTGATCCAGCTGGAAAACAGCCTGTACCAGCGTGCCGCCACCCAGCCCGGTGGCTGGAGCGGCTGGCGGCCGTTCCGCGTGGTGAAGAAGCAAGTGGAAAGTGCCGAGATCACCTCGTTTTATCTGCAAGCCGCGGACGGTGGCAGCCTGCCAGCCTTCCAACCGGGCCAATACATTTCGGTGCAGCGTTTCATCCCGGAATGGGGCTTGAGCCAGCCGCGCCAGTACAGCCTGTCCGATGCGCCCGGTAAGGACTGGCTGCGTATTTCGGTGAAGCGTGAGGACGAGCGGGATAATGCGCCAGCCGGCAAGGTGTCCGGCCAGTTGCATGCCGAACTGGCCGAAGGCGATATCTTGCAGGTATCGCCGCCCTTTGGTGATTTCGTGCTGCATCAGGAGCGGGACACCCCGGTGGTACTGATCAGCGCTGGCGTGGGCCAGACACCGCTGCTGTCCATGCTGCAACATCTGGTGGCCAGTGGTCCGTCCCGCCCCATCCGCTACTTGCACGCTGCTCGCCACGGGGCGGTGCACGCCATGAAGCAGGAAGTTGGCACGCTGGCACAGCAGCATCCCCAGCTGCAACAACGCGTGTTTTATGAAACCCCGGCAGCAAGCGACACCCTGGGTGTGGACTTCCATCAGCAAGGCCGTATCGATGCCGATGCCATCCGTGCCCATGCCCTGCTGGCTGATGCCGACTACTACCTGTGCGGCCCGGTAGGCTTCATGCAGCAACAACACCGCCAGCTGCGCGAGGCCGGGGTAGCCGCCACGCGCATTCATATGGAAGTGTTTGGCTCCAATGCCATGACCACAGGCTAAATCCGCTTTGTTTGCCGCCGCGCATTGTGAGCGACTGCGCTGAGGAGTATGCTGCGCGGCACTTTCCCTGCCCACTTTACTACCATGCAACTGAACCGCTTTACCGACCTTGGCCTGCGCGTGCTGATGTACCTGACGCACCGCGACCGGGAGCAACCGGTCACCATCAGCGAAATTGCCGAACGCTTTGACGTATCGCGCAATCACCTGGTGAAAGTGGTGCATTTCATGGGTGTGCAAGGCTGGCTGAACAACAGTCGTGGCAAGGGTGGCGGACTGGCGCTGGCCCAGCCGCCCGAGCATTACCGCCTGGGCGGCATCATCCGTACGCTGGAAGGCAATGTGCCGCTGATTGACTGCGCCGAACCGCCTTGCGCACTGCGCCAGGACTGCCAGCTCAAGGCCGTGCTGGATGTCGGCATGCAGGCATTTTTCAGCACCCTGGACAGTTATACGCTGCGCGATGTGATTGCCAGCCCTACCGGCGAGGCCATCATTCGCCTGCATCGCAGCCCAAAACCGCTGTCAGCCGATACCGATCCAGTAAGTGCCGGAAAAACCACACCGGATGTGTTGTAAAAAACCATCACTTTTTCAATAAAAAAGCCCGCGCAATGCGGGCCTTTTTTACTGTTTATTCAAGGGATAACCCTTTAAACAGTCTGAACAAAATCATCAGATGGTCTTGGAATAACGTGCCTTGGTTTCGCGTTCGCGCAAATGGCGGTCGAACAACATAGCGATATTGCGGATCAGGAAACGCCCCTTGGGCTCTACCATCAGGAAGTCGCCGTCAAAGGTCAGCAGGCCCAGTTTGTGGTATTCGCGAATAGCTGGCAGCTCGGCAGCAAAGTATTCGGCGAAATTGATGCCGTGCACCTGTTCAATTGCCTCCACCGACAGCGAGAAGCGGCACATCAGCGCCTGGATGATGCCACGGCGCAGGATGTCATCCCTATCCAGCACCATGCCGCGCATTACCGGCAGCCGACCTTCGTCCAGCGCGGCGTAATAGCTGTCCAGGTCTTTCTCGTTCTGGCTGTAACAGGGGCCGACCTTGCCGATGGAAGACACGCCAAGGCCGATCATGTCGCAGTCGGCATGTGTGGAATAGCCCTGGAAATTGCGCTGCAGGCGCGCCTGGCGCAGGGCAATGGCCAGGTCATCTTCCGGCTTGGCAAAGTGGTCCATGCCAATGAATACATAGCCTGCATCGGCCAGGCTTTTTACCGCGTCCTGCAGAATGTCCAGCTTGGTGCTGGCAGCAGGCAAGTCTGCCTCGTTGATGCGCCGTTGCGGCATGAACACGGTAGGCAGGTGGGCATAGTTGTACAGCGCCAGACGGTCCGGGCCAATGGCAATCACCTTGTCCAGCGTGCGTTTGAGCGACTCGCGGGTTTGCAACGGCAAACCGTAGATCAGGTCCACGCTGACCGACTTGAAGCCGGCTTCGCGCGCAGCCTCAATCACTTCCAGCGTTTCTGCCTCGCTTTGCACCCGGTTCACCGCCTGTTGCACTTGCGGGTCGAAATCCTGGATGCCCACACTCATGCGGTTGAAGCCCAGTCGCGCCAGATGATGCACGGTTTCACGACCCACCTTGCGCGGGTCGATCTCGATGGAATATTCTCCCTCCGGCAAAAATTCGAAGTGGGCACGCAACATGGTCATCAGACGGTCCAGTTGCTCATCCGACAGAAAGGTCGGGGTGCCGCCACCAAAGTGCAGCTGGATCAGCTTTTCCCGACAGCCAAGCGAGGCGGCAACCAGCTTGATTTCCTTTTCCAGGTAATCCAGATAGCGGTCGGCGCGGCTCTTGTCCTTGGTGATGATCTTGTTGCAGCCGCAGTAATAACAAACCGTGTTACAGAACGGGATGTGAACGTACAATGAGATGGCATTTTGATGCATGCCCAGGTGGCGTTGCTTCAGCCAGTGTTTATAGTCCTTCTCACCAAATGCCGGGGTAAACCGGTCGGCGGTGGGGTAAGAAGTGTATCTTGGGCCGGAACCATCAAGACGTTCGATCAACGCTCGGTCGAACTCACAGTGGGTAGGCGAAAACGGATGGGTGGTGTGCATGTCGTCGGGTATTGATAGTCAAACGTCAGGTGGACTGGTAAATTTGCGGAAAACGTGTGAATTCCGCTTTGACAAGGGTCAAGCTTCTTTACAGGGTTGTACAAAACACGCGATGTCAGACCAACACCAACACACTCTGCACGCTCTGAAGGTTTCCTGCTCCAACTGCAGTCTGCGCGAACTTTGCCTGCCCATTGGGCTGAACCGCGACGAAATGACACAGCTGGATGCCGTTATCCGTCAAAGCCGCCGCCTCAAGCGCGGTGAATACCTGTTCCGCAGTGGCGAAGCCTTCAAGTCGCTGTTTGCCGTGCGCACCGGTTTTTTCAAGACCAGTGTCGCCAGCCAGGATGGTCGTGAACAAGTCACCGGCTTTTTGATGTCCGGCGAACTCATGGGCCTGGATGGCATTTCATCCAATGTCCATGGCTGCGACGCCATTGCCTTGGAAGACAGCGAAGTCTGCGAACTGCCCTTCAACCGCATGGAAAGCCTGGGGCGCGACATTCCCAGCCTGCAACACCACTTTTTCCGGCTGATGAGCCGCGAAATCGTGCGTGACCAGAACGTCATGCTGCTCCTGGGCAACATGAAGGCAGAAGAACGTCTGGCTGCCTTCCTGCTGAACCTGTCACAGCGTCTGTCCACCCGCGGTTTTGCCGCCAACGATTTCATCCTGCGCATGAGCCGCGAGGAAATCGGCAGCTTCCTCGGCCTGAAACTGGAAACCGTCAGTCGTACGCTGTCCAAGTTCCAGCAGCAAGGCTGGCTGAGCGTGGACCACAAGCACATCCAGCTGATCAAGGCCGATGCACTCAAGGACCTGATCTCCGGTTGTACCCACGCCAACGGCGTGTAAGCCGACAGGCACCACGGTAACAGCCATCCGGGCGGTGGGCGCAATGCGCCTTACCGCCCTTCTTGTATCTTCTGCCCATCCGGGCAGGCGCGCCATTCTCCGCAAGCACTAACTCTTCCGGGCAAGGTATTACCAGCACCCGATCAACATCCCCGCCACCAGTTGCTCGGCTCGTTCCGCCACTTCAGCCAGCTGCGCGGCGTCCGGCTCGCCGCGTACCACCATGGCGGGTAGCACTTCGTCCCAGCCATAGCCGGCGATGATGCGCCGCATGGCGTGCACAGCCCCCATGCCATCGTTACCGGCGGACACCAGCAAGAGGCAGGCCAACCCCTCGGTACGGCCCTGTGCAGGATAGAAGGTACGGTCAAAGAAATCTTTCATCTTGCCTGCCATATAGCCAAAATTCTCCGGCGTTGCCAGCACGATGCCATCTGTTGCCAGCAAATCACCCAGCGTAGCTTCTTCGGCTGGCAGGCAGTTGAACTGCAGGTCATCGGCCAGTTGCGCTACGCTGGCGCGCACGGCGTCAACCAGCTGCAAGGTGCGGCCGGTCTGGCTGGCATACAACAACAGCAAGTGTTTCATGTGGCCAGACTCCCTGGCAGCGTGGCCATCAATGCTTGCAGGCGCGTTGCTTCGGGCCAGCCTGGCGGCACAACGAAACCACGCGCCACCTCCTCCCAGTAGCCATCGCCCAGCGGCAACAGTTCGGCCACCAGTTGCGGCACCACGGCCTGGCGCAATTCCTGGCGCAGGCTGTGCTGTTCACGCACTTCGGCTTCGGCCACACGGGCCGGAGCCAGCCAGCTCAAACGCGGCAGCCACAACCAGCGCGCTGCCGGGCTGCTACAGGGCCAGGGCTGCAATAACGGGCTGATCCAGCCTTGCAGATGATCCGGGCTCAGGGGTGGCACGGGACGGGTTGGTCGGAAATAGAAGAACCAGCCGGCCAGCCTGGCCTGACTGGCGCAGGCCACAAAGTCTGGCGGCAACACGCGCCGGGCCAGGGGGTGGCGGGACAGCTGCAACTGCGCCTGCAATTTACCCGCCTTCAGCAGCCAGGCATCGCGCAAGCTGGGTCCAACCAGGCTGTCCGGGCCGCTGCCCAATTGCAGATAGAATTTGCTGGCAGTCTCCACGTGTAGTGGTTCGCCATCCAGCCGGATCAGGAAATCAAATTCGCCAATGGTGCGGCCACTGGCGTCCCGTAGCGGCAAATTGGCAGCCACCAGCTCGATATGGGGCGCGAGGTGAAACCAGAAAGCCAGCAAGCGCTCGGCATAGTGGCCCAGACGGCGACAGGGCTGGTCTGCCAGCCAGGCATAGAGCGGTGCCGGGTCTTGCTCCAGTGCCGCCAGCAAGGCCGGGCCATCCGGGCCCAGCAGGCGTTGTGGCGAAAGATTGCAGCCGCTATCCCAGGGAGCAGGGGCGGTCAGCAAAAACGCCAGATCACGCAGCGCAGGCTGCGTGTAAGGCAGATAAAAACCGCGATCAGGATTCGCCGCCGTGCTCATGGCCGTCTGCCACGCGCTGGATCTGCTTCATCAGGCCACGCAGGATGTCCACCTCGTCGCGCAGCATGCCGGAACGGTTGAACAGCGCGCGCATGCGGCGCATCAGTCGCTCGCTGTTACGGCGGCGGTAGTAGCCGATGGCATCCATGGTCTGGTCCAGATGCTGGCAGAAGCCTTCCACCTCGCCCAGGCTGGCGGTTTCGCTTTCCGGCCGCAGGTATTCCACATCAACGCCGGTATGGCTGAACAGCTCGTAGGTCATCACCTGCACCGCCATGGCCAGGTTGAGCGAGAAGTAATCCGGGTTGCCCGGAATGGTGACCAGCCGGTTGCACTGCTCCACTTCCTCAATCGACAGGCCGAAGGTTTCATTGCCGAACACCAACGCCACCTGTTCGCCATCGCGCGCACGGGCGACCAGTTCCGGCGTGGTTTCGCGTGGAGTGGACAGTGGCGTGGTCAGCTCGCGGCGGCGGCTGGTGAGTGCACAGGCCACGGTGACATCGCTGAGCGCTTCGGCAAGGCTTGTCACCACGGTGGCACGCTCCAGCACATCCACCGCACCGGACGCCAGCGCATTGGCTTCGTCGCTGGGAAACACTTTGGGTTCAACCAGATACAGCCGGGTCAGCCCCATGGTTTTCATCGCGCGCGCCGCCGAACCGATATTGCCCGGATGGTTGGGTCTAGCCAACACGATGCGAATGTTTTGCAGAAAATCAGGTACTTGGGGTTTATTCATCAGCAGTTTCACATTAAAATGGCGGGTATATCAAAAAGCCCGCGCGCTCGCGCCGGCTTTTTTTGTTCCTTAACCCAGATTGTTACTGACAGATGTCGAGCCATATTGGCTGACATCTGCTATCCGTTCTAGAGGCCGTCAATGCATCCGATGCTCAATATCGCGGTTAAAGCCGCCCGCCGTGCTGGCAGTGTAATCCAGCGTGCGTCGCTTAACCTCGATACCATTCGTGTAGAGAAGAAAAAGCACAATGACTTTGTGACCGACGTGGACCGCGCTGCCGAACAGGCCATCGTGGACATGATTCTCGAGGCGTATCCCAAGCACGCCATTCTAGCAGAAGAGTCCGGAGCCAAAGGCGTGGGCTCCTCCGAATACGAGTGGATCATCGACCCCATCGACGGCACCACCAACTTCCTGCATGGTCATCAGCAATACGCCATCTCCATCGCACTGGCGCACAAAGGCCAGGTGCAGCAAGCGGTGGTGTACGACCCTAGCCGTAACGATCTGTTTACCGCCTCGCGCGGTGTTGGCGCCTTCCTCAACGACCGCCGTATCCGTGTTTCCAAGCGCTTCATGATGAATGAATGCGTGATCGCCACCGGTTTCCCGGTATCCGACCAAAGCTATATCGACCAGTACCTGGGCATGCTCAAGGATGTACTGGGCAAGACTGCCGGCGTACGTCGCGAAGGCGCAGCCTCGCTCGACCTGTGCAATGTGGCTTGCGGCCGCGTGGACGGTTTCTGGGAAATGAACCTGAAGCCGTGGGACATCGCTGCGGGCAGCCTGATCGTGCAGGAAGCTGGTGGCATTGTCACCGACCTGACTGGCGAGCAGGAGTGGATGGAATCCGGCGACATCGTGGCCGCCAACCCCAAGGTGCTGGCCCAGCTGCTGGCGACCATCGCGCCGCACCTGAACAAGTAATCGCCTCTGTGCAGGCAATAAAAAACGGCAACCCGTGGGTTGCCGTTTTTTATTGCCTGCTCGCCGCCGGCTATTCATGCATCACCACGTCGACGGCTGTCTCAGTGCCCGGCGCAGCCTTGCGCGGCCGGAGCAGCAACAGCAAGGGCAGCATGGCCAGAAAGCTGTAGGTAATCAGCCAGTACACATCGACGATGGACACCATCAGCGCCTGACGCTGCAACTCCGCCGCCAGCTGGGTGGCAGTGCTGCCATCCACCACCGTCCTGCCCATGCGCGCCAGATAATCCTGCAGCCAGGGATTATCGGCATTGAAAAAGCCGCTCAAGGCATTCCAGGCCGACTGCTCGCCACGCGAATAGGCAGTACTGACAATGGCAATCCCCACCGAGGAGCCCATGGTGCGCAGCAGGCTGAACAACCCGG
This sequence comes from Aquitalea sp. LB_tupeE, assembly GCF_013391415.1. Lineage (GTDB taxonomy): Bacteria > Pseudomonadota > Gammaproteobacteria > Burkholderiales > Chromobacteriaceae > Aquitalea. The sequence goes on along the minus strand of NZ_JACAXB010000018.1, from coordinate 238,563 downwards.
CAGCCTCGGCCGACAGCCGGGCAGGCAAGGTGGACATGGCCATGGCGGACAGCGGCACATAGATCATGCCCAGCCCGAAGCCCTGCAACAGCACCGGCCAGGCAAACCAGAAAGGGCTGGTTTCCAGATTGTAATGGGTACACACCCAGGTGCCGCAGGCACCAATCAGCAGCCCGCTGCCAATCAGGTAGCGGGAGTCCACCCGGCCAATCAGCTTGCCCACTATCATCATGCTCACCAGGCTGGCAATGCCGCGCGGCGCCATGATCAGGCCGGTATCCAGCGTGGGATAGTGAAACAGCCCTTCCAGCATGATGGGCTGAATCACCATCGCCCCGTACATGGACAGGCCCAGCGCGGCAATCACAATGCTGGCAGCCACAAAATTGCGGTCCTGGAACATGTGCAGGTCGAACAGGGGATGGGCGTTGCCGGACAGGCCGCGCCAGATGAAGCCTACTGCGCCCAGCGTCGCCAGCACGCTGGCCACCACGATGCCGGTGCTGGAAAACCAGTCGTCGCCATTCCCACGGTCCAGCACATACTGGATGCCACCAATGGCTAGTGAAATCAGCATCAGGCCCAGCCAGTCGATGTCGCGCTCGCGCTTGGGCGTATCCGGCACTTGCCGTGCCAGCAGCAAGGACAGCAGCCCGACCGGCAGGTTGATGAAGAAGGTCCAGCGCCAGTCGAACATATCGGTCAGCCAGCCGCCCAGCGTGGGCCCGGCAATCGGCCCCACCATCACCCCCATGCCCCAGATGGCCATGGCCTTGCCGCGTTGTTCGCGCGGGTAGTTGTCCACCATGATGGCCTGCGACAAGGGCACCAGCGCAGCGCCGAACACGCCTTGCAACAGGCGGAACACCACCAGCTGGCCCAGATTCAGCGCCACGCCGCACAGCATGGAGGCCAGCACAAAGCCGCTGATGGATAACAACAGATAGCGTCGCCGCCCCAGTTTGTCAGTCAGATAACCGGTCAACGGCATGCAAATGGCGCTGGCCACCAGATAACTGGTCAGCACCCAGCTGATCTGGTCTGACGTCGCACCCAGTTCGCCCTGCATCTGCGGCAGCGCCACATTGACAATGGTGGTGTCCAGTACCTGCATCACCGTGGCCGCCATCACCGCCACAGTCACCAGCACACGCTGGCTCAAGCGCCTGGCTCCTGTGCCTGTTCGGCAGCATGGCGGATTTGTGCCAGCACCTTGATACAGGTTTGCAGCTCGGCCTCATCCAGCCCGCCCAGCAGTTCGGCCTTCAATGCATCGGCAACTTGCAGCAACTCGCCGGAAACCTGGCTGGCCTTGGCGGTCAACAACACCCGTTTGGCGCGCCGGTCCTGTTCATCCTGCTGTCGGGTCACCCAGCCGTCAGCCTGTAACACATCCAGCAACCTCACTAGCGAGGCCGGTTCAATACCCACCCGGGCGGCCAGTTCGTTTTGCAGCAAGGGCTCGCCGACACGCCCCAATTTGAGCAATACCTGCCAGGTGGCCTGGGAGAAGCCATAAGGACGCAGGCGCTGGTCCAGCAAGGCGCGCCACGCTTTGGGAACAGCACCCAGCAACTCGGCAAGTTCTTGATGAGACTGTGGCATGATATTTCCCGAATTTAATTAGCTCACTAATTATATGCCTGCAAATTTTTATCACCAAGTAGTTCAGCAAGTGTGGCAAGGCAGCGTTTGCCATCTGCTATGCTCTTATCATTCACAAGGAGAAGCACCATGCCCCAGTTGCTTACGCGCCTGTACCTTGCCGCCTTGTGCTGCGTGCCGTTGCTGGCACTGGCTGCAGGCCCGGATTGCAAACGCAGCTACACCCTGGCCTTGCATGAACATGGTTTGCTGTATAACGCCAGCACGCGCAGCGGAATAGATAAAGACGTGGCAGATGAACTGATCCGCCGTAGCGGCTGCAAGATGGACGTCAGCCTGTTGCCGCGCTCACGCATATGGAAACTGCTGGAAGTGGGCAGCCTGGATTTCAGCCTGTCCGGCATCACCAATGAGCAACGCGAACGCTACGCAGCCTTTGCCTGGTATTTTGCCGACAAATACAGCCTGATCGTGCGCAAGGACAGCGGGGTGCAGTCACTGGCGGATTTTTCCGCCCGCAATGAGATGAAGCTGGGTGGCATCCTGAGCTTCCGCTACAGCGACACCATCAACCAACTGGTGGACAAGCTGGACCAACAAGGGCGGCTGGTGGGCAGTTACGATTACGAAACGCTGTATCAGAACCTGCGTCAGGACCGCACCCAGGCCATCATCATCGAGCCATTTGATTATTCCGACCTGGAAAAATACCAGGTGGCCAGGCTGGTACGTATGGTGGAAACCAATGATCAGCACACGCCCCACGGCCTGATCATGTCGAAAAAAACCATCTCGCCGGAACAGCAGGAGCGCTGGCGTGAGCTGATCAACGATATGCGGCGCGATGGCACGCTGCTGAAAATCTTCCGCAAGTATTTCAGCCGCGAAGAAGCCCAGCAGATGACCAGCTTCTAGCCGCCCGGCCTGTCAGCTTGCGGCTGGCGGCGTGCATCAAACACCAGCTTCATCAGCAGCACTGCCATGCTCAGCAGCAGGGTCAGGCCATTGGCCAGCACCACCGGGCGCGAGTGAATCAGCACACCATAACTCAGCCACAAGGCCACGCCGCTGCACATCAGCAGATACATGCCCAGCGAAATATCCCCAGCCGATTTCTTGCGCCATACCAGCCACACCTGCGGCAAGAAAGACAGGGTTGTCAGGCAACCGGCCAACAGGCCCAGCCATTCCACCAGTGCGGCGTTCATCCGGCCTTACTCCGTCAGCCATTGGGCAGGCTGCAGCACATCCAGCCGGTCGGTGCAGACGCTATCCACACCCCAGGCCATGATTTCGCGCGCCCGCGCCACATCGTTCACCGTGTAGCACAGCAACTGGTAACCGGCGGCCTTGATGGCGGCGGCCAGCTGCGGTGTCAGCGTGGCATGGTCGCAATGCAAGGCAATGCAGCCCAGTAACTGCAAGGTGGCCTGCCAATCCGCCGGAATCTCCTCCACCAGCCAGGCGCGTGGCAAATCCGGCTCGGCCAGCTGTGCGGCGCGCAGGGCATCCACACTGAACGATGACAATAGCGGCGGCACGGCCGCACCGGCCCACAGTCGTGCAGCTTCTTGCGCCACCAGACGGCCGGTTTCGGCATCACGTCCCGGACAGGGTTTGATTTCCACATTCAGCAACATGCCCTGCGCCCGGCAATAGGCCGCCACATTGGCAAAGCCGGGCAGCGCCTCGCCGGCAAACTGCGCACCCCTCCAGCCACCGGCATCCAGCTGCGACAGCTGCGCCATGCTCAGCTCGGCGGCCAGACCATGGCCATTCGTGGTGCGATCCACTGTATCGTCGTGCAGCAGAAAGCACACATTGTCGGCGGACAGCTTCACATCGCACTCGGCGGCACGGTAACCATATGCTACACCGGCACGGAAACCGGCCAGCGTGTTTTCCGGAGCCATGACGCCGCCGCCACGATGGGCGACCAGCCGGGGATAGGGCCAGGGTGAGGTATGCTGCTGCGACATGTGGTTCTCCATCCGGTAGTGTGTGCAGGAACAACAGATATGCCTATCGTAACGCCAGGCAGGCGCTGCGCCAGTGCTGATTTGCGGCTATTTCGTCAACGGCGGCCAAGGCCGGCCGCATTGTCCATTACACCGGCAAAAGGCTGCAATTATCTGGCCTGTATGTGACCCGGACATGACAAAACCCGACCTGCATGCGACAGGCCGGGCCGGAACCATCCACAATCACTGATAACGCAAAGTACCGGTCTTGCCCCAGAACACCCGGTAGGCAAAGGCGGTATAGCCGATGATGCAGGGCAGCACCAGCAGCGCGCCCCACAGCATGATCCACAAGGCTTCAGGGTCGCTGGCGGCCTGCCAGATATCCATGCGGCCCGGTATCACCTGCGGGAACACGCTATAGGCCAGCCCCCAGAAAGCCAGCAGCACCATGCCCACGGTGGTGGCAAACGGCAGCCAGCAGTAGCTGTCGTTGCCGGCTGCCTGACGCCGGGCCAGCCGAGGCAGGGCCAGCCATTGCACCACGAACAGCGCCAGCGTCCCCAGCGGCAAGGGCAGCAGCAAGAACAGCTGCGGCAGGGCAAACCACTTGCCGGCGATGGCCGGATTGGCCAGCGGCGTCACGATGGACACCAGCAGCACGGCCAGGCCCGCGCCCGGCACACTGCGCCGCGCCCAGCCAAGCGCCTGCTTTTGCAAGGCACCTTCCGTCTTCATGATCAGCCAGCAGGCCCCTAGCAAGGCATAGGCCGCAGTCAGCCCCGCCCCCACCAGCAAGGCAAACAGCCAGGGCAGCAAGCCGTCGGCAAAACCGGTCAGATAGCGGCCCAGCATCACGCCTTGCGCCAGCGAAGCCAGCGAGGAACCGAAGGCAAAGATGGCATTCCACCATGGGCGGTGCGGGTCGCGCGCCTTGACGCGAAAATCAAAGGCCACCCCGCGCAGGATCAGTCCCACCAGCATCAGCAGTACCGGAATGTACAAGGCACCAAACACCACACCGTGCGCCATGGGGAAGGCCACCAACAACAGCCCCGCCCCCAGTACCAGCCAGGTTTCGTTGGCATCCCAGAACGGGCCGATGCTGGCCACCATGCGGTCCTTCCCGGCATCGTCCGCCAGTGGCAACAACAGGCCCACGCCCAGATCAAAGCCATCCAGCACCACATACACCAGCATGGCCAGCCCCATCAGTCCGGCGAAGATCACCGGCAACCAGTACGCAGCGTTCATGCTTGCACCTCCTTCAACTCCACGGCAGTGTCAGCCTGTCCTGCGGCTTTGCTGGCCAGATGAAACAGCACCGAGATGTAGGCCAGCAGCAGGCCGGCATACAAGGCGAGATAAGTCAGCAGCGAACCGGCCACCATGCTGCCGGTTGCCGCCCCGGCCGCCTGTGCGGTGGTGAGTACACCCGTCACCAGCCAGGGCTGGCGGCCGATTTCCGTCACATACCAGCCAGCCAGCGTGGCCACCCAGCCGGCAAAGGTCATGCCCACCAGCACGTACAGCAGGCGACGGTCCAGTCCGGCAGCATCCCGGCGACGCAACTGCCAGGCGGTGAGCCAGGACGCCAGCAGCATCAGCACCCCTACCCCCACCATCACGCGAAAACTCCAGAACACCTTGGCCACCGGCGGATGCTCGGCAAATTCGTTCAGGCCGCGGATTTCGCCATCAGGGTCGTGCTTGATGATCAGGCTGGCGAGGCGCGGAATGCCCAGCGCGTAGTCATTGCTTTGGGTATCGGCATTGGGCAGGGCAAACAGCAGCAAGGGCGCGCCACGCTCGGTGTGCCACACCCCTTCGATAGCGGCCAGCTTGGCCGGCTGGTGCGCCATGGTATTCAGGCCATGCGCGTCCCCCGCCAGGATTTGCAGCGGAATCAATAGCGCCGCCAGCCAGACACCAGTCTTGAGTGCCACGGCATTACCAGCGCTGCGGTCGGCTTTCAGCAAGCGATAAGCCGACAGCCCGGCCACCAGAAAGGCCACGGTCAGACCGGAGGCCAGCAACATATGCGTCAACCGGTAGGGCATGGACGGGTTGAAAATCACCTGCAACCAGCTGGTGACATGCGCCCGCCCACCCTGCATCACGAAACCGGCCGGGGTTTGCATCCACGAATTGAGTGCGATGATCCAGAACGCCGACAGGCTGTTGCCAAACGCCACCAGCAAGGTTGCCAGCGTATGTACCCGCTCCGATACCCGGCTGCGACCAAACAGCATGATGCCGAGAAAGCCTGCCTCCAGGAAAAACGCCGTCAGGATTTCATAAGCCAGCAAAGGCCCGGCAATATTGCCCACTGTTTGCATATAGCCCGGCCAGTTGGTACCGAACTGAAAGCTCATGGTGACACCGCTCACTACCCCCAGGGCAAAGGACAGCGCAAAAATCTTCACCCAGAAACCGTAAGCATCCATCCACGCTTGCCTGCCGGTACGCAGATAGCGCAGCTTGAAAAACAGCAACACCCAGGCCAGCGCGATATTGATGCTGGGAAACAGGATATGAAAGCTGATATTGGCGGCAAACTGGGCACGTGCCAGTGCCAGGGCATCCAGTTCCATGACGGCTACTCCCTATCGGTGTCTCGCCCGGTCAGCTTGCTCAGCGACTGGGTGAATTGCAGTACTTTCTGCACCTGCGAGCCCAGCTTCATCAGCCGCTGCAGGGTTTCCACATCCATGTGCTGGATGTCGGAAAACCAGGTGGTGACCAGCTCCACCAACTGGTACATCTCGCTCATGCGCTGTTGTGCATGGCGTTCGGCATCGCTGGCCGGTTTCTCCATCATCGCCCCGCGCAACATGGTGAGGGTGGGTTCCACCTCGCGCTTTTTGCGTTCCTCGGCCAGGGTCTTGAAGATGGCCCAGACATCGTCCGGGGTGGAAAAGTATTCGCGCCGGTCGCCGGGGTAATGCTGCAGCTTCACCAGCCGCCACGACTCCAGCTCTTTCAGCCCCATGCTGACATTGGAACGGGAGAAGCTCAGGCTTTCGGCAATTTCATCGGCATTGAGCGGCTTTTCGGAAACAAACAGCAGGGCATAAATCTGACCGACGGTGCGATTAATGCCCCAGCGGCTGCCCATTTCACCGAAATGCGCAACAAAGGACTGGACAAGAGGGGTGGTGTTCATGACTTCCTCAATTTTCAGTAATTTCTGAAAGTTTGATAAAGATCATACTTTCATCACTTTGTTCCGGTCAATGCACAGATGGCTTGATCAAACAGCTTGCCAATCAGTACAGGCCATGAATGCAACAGGTCCTCACCGCATGCCGTAGCGGCGATACCAGCCTGACACCCGGAGCCCGCTACGGTAGAATCCGCGTTTTGCGTCAGCGCCCCGCCTTGGTGGGGCGTTGTCATCTGCACCACGGCACCGACAAGAGCACCACGCGCATGAGCACGCCCCAGCACACTCCAATGATGGCCCAATACTTTGCCCTGAAAAGTCAGCATGCCGACAAGCTGCTGTTCTACCGCATGGGCGACTTCTACGAGCTGTTTTACGAGGATGCGGAAAAGGCGGCGCGCCTGCTGGACATCACCCTCACCACCCGTGGCAGCAGCGCTGGCACCCCCATCAAGATGGCCGGGGTGCCTTATCACGCCGCAGAAGGGTATCTGGCGCGACTGGTCAAAATGGGCGAATCAGTCGCCATTGCCGAGCAGATTGGCGACCCGGCGCTGGCCAAAGGCCCGGTGGAACGCAAGGTGGTACGTATCGTCACCCCCGGCACCCTTACTGATGCCGCCTTGCTGGACGACAAGCGTGACAACCTGGTGCTGGCGGTAAACATGCACAAGGGCACGCTGGGCCTGGCCTGGCTGTCCATGGCCAGTGGTGAATTCAAGATCATGCAAACCAGCGTGGAAGAATTCGCCAGCGAAATGGAACGGCTGAAGCCGGCCGAGCTGGTATTCCCGGACGACAGTGGCCTGAACATCCTTGAGCAGGTGACCTGCCCGCGCAAAAAACTGCCGCCCTGGCAGTTTGACCACGACTCCGCCCAACTGGCGCTCACCCGCCACTTTGGTACGCATGATCTGGCCGGCTTTGGTGCCGACACCCTGCCGGTGGCGGTAGGCGCGGCTGGCGCGCTGCTGGAATACGTCAAATCCACCCAGAGCGTGAACCCGGCCCACATCGCCCAGCTGGCGGTGGAAGACGCGGGCGAACTGATACGCATGGATGCCGCCACCCGGCGTAATCTGGAACTGACCGAAACCATACGCGGTGAACCCTCGCCCACACTGGCGTCCTTGCTGGACACCTGCGCCACCAGCATGGGCAGCCGCCTGCTGCGCCACTGGCTGCATCACCCCATCCGCCAGCACGGCAAGCTGCAACGCCGTCTGGAATCGGTACGCGCCTTGCTGCCGGTGCATCAGGACATCCATGCCCAGTTGCGCGAAGTAGCCGACATCGAACGCATCACCGCGCGCATTGCGCTGCGCAGTGCACGTCCGCGCGACCTGGCCGCCCTGCGCGACTCGCTCAAGGCCCTGACCGGTGCCAAGCAACTGGCCGCCAGCCTGGATGCGCCGCTGCTGGGAGAACTCTCGCGCGTGCTGCCGGACGAGTCTCCGGTCGAACAACTGCTGACTGCCGCCATCCTGCCCGAACCGGCCACTTTCCTGCGTGACGGCGGGGTGATCAATCACGGTCTGAATGCCGACCTGGACGAGCTGCGCGCCATCCAGACCGATTGCGGCGACTTCCTGCTGGCCCTGGAAGCACGCGAAAAAGAACGCACCGGCATCACCACCCTCAAGGTGGAATTCAACCGCGTGCACGGCTTCTATATCGAAGTTTCCCGCGCCCAGGGCGACAAGGTTCCGGACGATTATCGCCGTCGCCAGACCCTGAAAAATGCCGAGCGCTACATCACGCCGGAACTGAAGGAATTCGAAGACAAGGCGCTATCGGCACAGGACCGCTCGCTCGCACTGGAAAAACAGCTGTACGAACAACTGCTGGATCAACTGGCACCGTACATTCCCGACCTCAAGCTGATCGCCCAGGCCGTGGCCGGGCTGGACGTGCTGGCTGCCTTTGCCGAACGCGCCAGCAGCAACAACTATGTCGAGCCGGAATTCGTCGGCGAAACCCGACTGGAAATCAGCGAAGGCCGTCACCCGGTGGTAGAAGCCGAGGTGGAACGTTTCATCGCCAACGACACCCGCCTGAGCGACAGCCGCAAACTGCTGCTGATCACCGGCCCCAATATGGGCGGTAAATCCACTTATATGCGGCAGAACGCGCTGATCACCCTGCTGGCCCATGTCGGCAGCTTCGTACCGGCAAACCGTGCCGTCATCGGCCAGATCGACCGCATTTTCACCCGTATCGGCGCTTCGGACGACCTGGCCGGCGGCCGATCCACCTTCATGGTGGAAATGACCGAAACGGCGAATATATTAAACAACGCCACCTCCCAGTCACTGGTGCTGATGGACGAAGTGGGCCGGGGTACTTCCACCTTCGACGGCCTGGCGCTGGCCTGGGCCATTGCCAAGGCACTGATCGAAAAAAGCCGTGCCTACACCCTGTTTGCCACCCACTATTTCGAGCTGACCACGTTGGCCGAACAATACCCGGCCGTGGCTAACGTCCACCTGTCCGCTATCGAACACAAGGACCGCATCGTGTTCATGCACCATGTGGACGAAGGCCCTGCCAGCCAGAGTTACGGACTGGCAGTGGCCCAGTTGGCTGGGGTGCCACCCAAGGTGATTCGCGAGGCCAGACGCTATCTGGCCGAACTGGAAAACCAGTCTGCCGCACGCGTGCAACCCGACCTGTTCTCCGCCCCGCCAGCCACGCAGATCGAAGCGGAAGCCGTGCCGAATCCTGCACTGGAAATGCTGGAAGAACTCGATCCTGACGAACTGACACCGCGCCAGGCACTCGACTTTCTCTATAAAGTGAAAAAAGTGCTGAAATGATTCAGCAAATTTCTTGCCGTCTTCTATGATGAAAAAATCATGACAACCAGAGAACAGGAGCATTAATCATGTCGTCGCAGAGCACTGCCAGTAATCCGGGATTGATTCATCTGTTTGGTCACGCCGGAGAAGATGGCAGCATTTCCCTACAAGCCATTCGCGATAGAGCCTCCAAGCAGTTGACACGTTTTGCCACGCTGGCAGAAGAAGAACTGGCTGCACGCCAGATCAGCATGCCCCCGGCCATCAGCCTGGTCAGCTGTCCAGGTTGCAGTCTCACACTGGAAAACAATCACCCACAGGCCGACGACATCCTCACCTGGCTTGACGGCAATGCCAAAGTTTCCAGCCTGTTCAAAGAAGTGGAAGTTCTGTTTGAAATTGTCCGCGCTACTGAATACGCAGGTGAAACCTTCCCCGAATCATCCTGCTTCCATATCGGCCTGACCAGTGCGGGTCCGATTGCTTATTTTGAAGATCACGTGTGCAGCCAACAGTAAACCGCCAGGCCTGGTGCCTGAACAGCAAACAGGGAGACCAAAGTCTCCCTGTTTGTTTTTGGGCCTGACCCAGCACCGGGCAAGCGGCATGGAACTGACAGCCCGTAAAAGTGAATTTTCCTAGGAGATCATCAGACTCCCAGGCGCTCAAGTACTTCTACCATCAAGGTACACACTTTTACCGGAGCGATCCCATGCCACTTACCGAAACCATATGCCCAGCCATCCGGCCAGAACGGCCTGCTTTCCCGTCGCACAGCCCGGACCTGGCCGAGAATCTCCTGCTACAAGCCAAAACCTTACTGGGCATTTTTGGCCAGCAAGCCATGCAGGAAATGAAAGACCGCAGCATCAATCTGCCACCCGCAATCTGCCTGACCAACAATCCAGACGGGACAATCGCACTACACAGCCAGCACCCGCAAGCCAGGGCAATACGCCTGTGGCTCAATAACAGCCATGACTTGCGGCAGCAATTCCATGAAACTCGGGCATTGTTTGAATTGCTCAATGCCTGCACACCCTCCAAAGGTTATGTACCAGGCATGTCCTTCTGTATCGGTCTCACCTCGGCTGGCCCGCTTGCCTATTTCTCGCACTAAATCACTCAAACGACAGTTCGCGCTCCTCCGCCAAGCAGTGTCATCACAAAAAAGGGGAAGCCTCAGGCTTCCCCTTGCTGATCAAGGCCTCACGCATCACTTGGCAGATGGCCGAAACGCATTTCCACCGGGTATGGAAAGAAGTCCTCGATCACTCCCTCATTAATACGCTGCTGACACTGCTGCCAGAACAGCGGGTCCAGCAGGTCACGGTGATACTTGAGGAAAGTCTTGCGAATCTGCAGATCGCCCAGCAAAAAGGTGGCAAACTCCTCTGGAAACACATCATGGCGACCAACCGGGTACCACACCTCACCGGACAATTCCATTTCCGGGTTGGGCGCGGGCGGTATGCGGCGGAAATGGCAGTCCGTCATGTATTCGATTTCATCGTAATCATAAAAAATCACCCGCCCGTAACGGGTCACCCCAAAATTCTTGAACAACATGTCTCCGGGGAAAATATTCGCCGATGCCAACTCCCGGATAGCCATGCCATAGTCGCGAATCACCCTTTCCTTTTCCACCTCGTCGCATTGCATCAGATAGATATTCAACGGCTTCATGCGCCGCTCGATATACAGATGACGAATGACAATGCTATCACCGGTTTCTTCCATCATTGATGCTGCCTGACTGCGCAGCTCGTTCAATAATTCCACCGTAAAACGGCTGCGTGGAAAAGCCACATTGGAAAACTCCAGCGTATCAGCCATGCGCCCTACCCGGTCATGCCGCTTCACCAGTCGGTATTTGCGCTTGACCGTATCGCGGTCCATCTCCTTCGGGCCGCCAAAAACATCTTTGATCAGTTTGAACACATAAGGGTAGGACGGCAGGGTAAACACCAGCATCACCAGGCCACGAATTCCCGGTGCAATCACAAACTGGTCGTTGGAGTGCTGCAGATGCTGCATGAAATCGCGATAAAAGGTGTTCTTACCCTGTTTTTGCAAGCCCAGCATGGTGTAAAGCTCGGCCTTGGTCTTGCTGGGCAGCATGCTGCGCAGAAACTGCACATAGGCCGACGGCACTTCCATATCCACCAGGAAATAGGCCCGGCTGAAAGAAAACAGCACACCAATGCGCCAGGGCTCCAGCAGCACGGTGTCCAGATACAGTTTGCTGTTTTCATCACGCAAAACCGGCACGGCAAACGGATAACTCACGCCACCATTGATCACCTTGCCGAAAATATAAGCCGCCTTGTTGCGATAAAAGGCCGAGGACAATACCTGGATTTGCAGATTGGCTTCAGGCACCGGCCACAGGGCAGAAAAGTGACGCTTGACCGCCCCCAGCACACGGGCCAGATCCCGGCTCAAGCAAGCAAACGGCAACTGCCAGGCAAAATCACGCACCATCTGCCGCAGCACCTGGCGTAAACCATCTGCCGCCGGATAGTAGCTCCGATAGCAAGGCGGATCAGACTCGATATATTCAGTGGAAATGGCCGGTCGGATAAAAATGAAATCGTTGTTGAAGTAATCCCGGTGCAGCATGCGGGTGAACACCGAGTTGAAAAAGGTCTCGGCCAGTTCTGGCTGCTTGTGATTGGTCAGCAGGCCGATAAAGTACAGCTTGGCCTGCTGCCAGATTTCATCATCCAGCAAATCGGCATGAAACTCGTGATGCAGCCGGCCAACCGTTTCATCCACCCGTTCATCGTAAAACTGGATGCGGTCGCGAATGGCCTGCTGCACCCCCTGCCAATCCGCGCGCTCGAATAACAACTTGGCCTGCTTGCTGCAGGCGCGAAACAAGCGGTAGTGCTTGTTGAAGCCGGCGACAAGGGCCTGGGCGATATCGCGGGCAACCGGGTTGTAGTACTCGGGAATCTGCATGATGGGGCCTCATCGCTGTCGCGCATCCAGCCCGCCGCCCCAACGACAACGATCAGGACTTGTTCTTGCGGGCAAAACGGAAGGATGGTTGCGCTCGGGTCTGCCCGGCACCCGACCCCGCCTTCCCCTGGGCCAAGGGCGTCGGCTTGCTCAGACGCTCAGCATGGGACAGTGCGGGCAAATCTTCAAGATTCACCTCGATGCTGCGTAACTCGCCCGGCTGCATGTCACCCAGCTGCCATGGGCCGATGGCCGCGCGCACCAGTCGCAAGGTAGGCAGCCCCACCTTGGCCGTCATGCGGCGCACCTGACGGTTCTTGCCTTCACTGATGATGATCTCCAACCAGCAGTCCGGTACGGTCTTGCGAAAACGCACCGGCGGCTTGCGCTCCCACAGGGCTGGCGGGTCGATCTGGCGCACTTGGGCCGGACGGGTTACAAAATCGCCCAGATCCACCCCGGCGCGCAGCGCGGCCAGCTGTTCTTCGCTGGCCCGGCCTTCCACTTGCACCCAGTAGGTTTTGGGCAGTTTCCAGCGCGGGTCGCTGATGCGATGTTGCAAAGCGCCCTCTCCTGTCAGCAACAGCAAGCCTTCACTATCGGTATCCAGACGGCCAGCCGGGTAAATGCCCGGCGTGGAAATATGATCCTTCAGCGTCGGATGCAATTCGTGCCGGGAAAACTGACAAATGACACCGTATGGTTTGTTGAACAGAAAAAGTGCAGGCATTGTGGCTGGACCATGCAAAAAGTGAAGATAAGGCCAGGATGATACCAAGTAGCGCCAGCGCTGGTCATGCCAGTGTTCAGCTCACCATCCTTCTGCCGTCCTTAGCCCAGTCATGGCGACAAAGCAAGACAGCAAAAACCGGAACATGGAACTATGCTGTGGACTGCAACTCACAGCACCGGTGCGTAAAATTCACATTCGAACACGCGTTTACCCAGTTGCAAGGGCAAAGTTCGGATACTTACAAACAGTGCGAACATTTGAGGGGTATAATTCACTTCCGAAAAGACAGCCGCAAGTTGAAGACCATGCCGCCGCCCTCAGGTCGCCCAAGGACCAGCTGGTAGCACGGCTGCTTCATGCAGTATCTTTACACGCGCCTAGCGGAACATCCCCCGGTGTGCGAAAGCCGCCTCGCGCAGTCGTTCTGACGTCAAAATAATCATTGGAGATAGAGCAATGCCTTCGGAACAGCCGACCATCATCTACACCCTGACCGACGAAGCACCTGCGCTGGCTACCAGCGCCTTCCTGCCAGTCATCCGTACCTTTACCGGCAGCGCCGGCATCAATATTGAAACTGCCGACATCTCCGTCGCCGCCCGTGTACTGGCCGAATTCCCCGAATACCTGACCGACGAGCAAAAAGTACCGGATACGCTGAGCGAACTGGGCAAGCTGACCCAGAACCCGGACACCAATATCATCAAGCTGCCGAACATCAGTGCTTCGGTTTCGCAGCTGATTGCCTGCATCAAGGAACTGCAATCCAAGGGCTATGCCCTGCCGGACTACCCGGAACTCCCCACCACCGATGCCGACCATGCGCTCAAGGCCCGCTACGCCAAGTGTCTGGGTTCGGCCGTGAACCCGGTGCTGCGTGAAGGCAACTCCGACCGCCGCGCCCCGCTGGCAGTCAAGAATTACGCCAAGAAGCACCCGCACTCCATGGGCGAGTGGAAACAGTGGTCGCAAACCCATGTTTCCCACATGCACCATGGCGACTTCTACCATGGTGAAAAGTCCATGACCCTGGACAAGGCCCGTGACGTGAAGATGGAGCTGACCACCAAGAGCGGCAAGACCATCGTGCTCAAGCCCAAGCTTGCCCTGCAGGCCGGTGAAATCATCGACTCCATGTTCATGAGCAAGAAGGCACTGTGCGAATTCTACGAGCGCGAAATGGAAGACTGCCGTGAATCCGGCATCCTGTTCTCGCTGCACGTGAAAGCCACCATGATGAAGGTGTCCCACCCCATCGTGTTCGGTCACTGCGTCAAGATTTACTACAAGGACGCCTTCGAGAAACACGGCAAGCTGTTCGAAGAGCTGGGCGTGAACGTGAACAACGGCATGGCCAATCTGTACGAAAAGATCGAGACCCTGCCGGCCACCAAGCGCGAAGAAATCATCCGCGACCTGCACGCCTGCCAGGAACATCGTCCGCGTCTGGCCATGGTGGACTCCGCCAAGGGCATCACCAACTTCCACTCGCCTAACGACGTGATTGTCGATGCCTCCATGCCGGCCATGATCCGTGGCGGTGGCAAAATGTGGGGTGCCGATGGCAAGCCGGCCGACTGCAAGGCCGTGATGCCGGAATCCACCTTTGCCCGTATCTATCAGGAGATGATCAACTTCTGCAAATGGCACGGCAACTTCGACCCGCGCACCATGGGCACCGTGCCCAACGTGGGCCTGATGGCGCAAAAGGCAGAAGAATACGGTTCGCACGACAAGACCTTTGAAATCGCTGAAGACGGCGTGGCCAACATCGTTGACCTGGCCACCGGCGAAGTCCTGCTGAGCCAGAACGTGGAAGCCGGCGACATCTGGCGTATGTGCCAGGTGAAGGATGCGCCTATCCGCGACTGGGTGAAGCTGGCCGTGACCCGCGCCCGCAACTCCGGCATGCCGGCAGTGTTCTGGCTGGACCCGTACCGTCCGCACGAAAAGGAACTGATCAAGAAGGTAGAAACCTACCTGAAGGATTACGACACCAGTGGTCTGGAAATCCACATCATGTCGCAAGTCCGCGCCATGCGTTTCACCCTGGAACGCGTAGCACGCGGTCTGGACACCATCTCGGTCACCGGCAACATCCTGCGCGACTACCTGACCGACCTGTTCCCCATCATGGAACTGGGCACCTCGGCCAAGATGCTGTCCATCGTGCCGCTGATGGCTGGTGGCGGCATGTACGAAACCGGTGCTGGTGGTTCGGCGCCGAAACACGTACAGCAGCTGCTGGAAGAAAACCACCTGCGCTGGGATTCGCTGGGTGAGTTCCTCGCCCTGGCCGTTTCGCTGGAAGAACTGGGCATCAAGACCGGCAACAACAAGGCCAAGATCCTGGCCAAGACGCTGGATGCCGCCACCGGCAAGCTGCTGGACAACGACAAGTCGCCGTCGCGCCGCACTGGCGAACTGGACAACCGTGGCAGCCAGTTCTACCTGGCCAGCTACTGGGCCGAAGCACTGGCCAACCAGACCGAAGACCTGGAGCTGCAAGCCCAGTTTGCCCCGCTGGCCAAGCAACTGGCCGAGCAAGAAGCGCAAATCATTGCCGAACTGAAAGCCGTACAAGGCAAACCGGCAGATATCGGCGGCTACTACCTGCCCGATGCTGCCAAGTGCCAGGCCGTGATGTGCCCCAGCAGCACCTTCAACGCCGCACTGAAGAGCGTTCACGCCTAAGTCCGTTTACCGGCCTTCACGGTCGGTAGCACCACACCAGCGCCAGGATTCCTCCTGGCGCTTTTTTATTGTCATGCCGCCATGCGTCAACAATCGGCCAATAAATTTGTCTGATCTTTCTCAGCAACAGCCGCGCCAAGGTCTAGGCTGAGTGAATGGAAAGTGCTGCTGCACCCGACAGTCCCTACCCTGTGACAAGGAGAGAACAACAATGAACGTGTCCCATATCAAGGTTCCACCTGAAGGACAGAAAATCATTCCGGGTCAGCCAGTGCCGGCCAATCCCATCATTCCGTTTATCGAAGGTGATGGGATTGGCGTGGATATTACCCCGGTGATGATCAAGGTGATTGATGCCGCAGTCGACAAAGCATATGGCAAAAAGCGCAAGATTCACTGGATGGAAGTGTATGCCGGGGAAAAATCCACCCGCCTGTATGGCCCGGACGAATGGCTGCCCAAGGAAACCTTCGATGCGCTGAAAGAATATTCGGTCTCCATCAAAGGGCCGATGACCACGCCGGTTGGCGGCGGCATCCGCTCTCTCAATGTCGCCCTGCGCCAGGAACTGGACTTGTACCAGTGCGTGCGCCCAGTACAGTATTTCCAGGGCGTGCCATCCCCGCTAAAACACCCGGAACTGGTCAATATGGTGATCTTCCGCGAAAACACCGAAGACATTTATGCCGGGATTGAATGGCAGGCCGGTTCGGATGCGGTAAAAAAGGTGATCGCCTTTTTGCAAAACGAAATGGGCGTGAAGAAAATCCGCTTCCCGGACAGCTCCGGCATCGGCATCAAACCGATTTCGGTAGAAGGAACGGAACGCCTGGTGCGCGCAGCGCTGCAATACACCATAGACAATGACCGCAGCAGCCTCACCATTGTCCACAAGGGCAATATCATGAAATTTACTGAAGGCAACTTCCGTGATACCGCCTATGCACTGGCCCGCAAAGAATTTGGTGCCGAGCCGATTGCTGGTGGCCCATGGTGCACATTCAACAACCCCAATACCGGCCGTGAAATCATCATCAAGGACGCCATTGCCGACGCCTTCCTGCAACAAATCCTGCTGCGTCCAGCCGAATACGATGTGATTGCCACCACCAATCTCAACGGCGACTACATCTCGGATGCCCTGGCCGCTCAGGTTGGCGGCATCGGCATTGCGCCGGGGGCCAATATTTCCGACCACTACGCCTGTTTTGAAGCCACCCACGGCACCGCGCCCAAGTATGCCGGGCTGGACAAGGTCAACCCCGGCTCGCTGATTCTGTCAGCGGAAATGATGCTGCGCCATCTGGGCTGGGTGGAAGCGGCGGATCTAGTGATCCGGTCCATGGAAGCAGCCATTGCCGACAAGCAGGTCACCTACGACTTTGCCCGCCTGATGGATGGCGCCACCGAAGTGTCCTGCTCACAATTCGGTGATGCCATGATTGCGCGCATGTAAACCCTCGCCACCTCATCCCCCGGCAAGGCCCGCTTCAGCGGGCCTTGTGCGTTTCAGCCGGCCACCAGGGCACGCGCCGCATCCAGCACCTGAGCCTTGGCTGCATCCACACGCTTGCCAGCCCGCCAGGCCATCATCACCTCCCAATGCCAGGCAGGCAGCTCAGGCACACACAAGCGGACCAGCGTGCCATCCAGCAAATCAGCCTTGATCGACAACTCCGGCATAAAGGACACAAAACCATGACGCAGTACCAACTCGCGTGCGGCGGATGCCGGTTGTACTGCGTGAATCGGACTGGGCAGTTGTCGCAACATACGAATCTGCTGGATCAGGCTCTCGCACTCATCGCCCCAGAACTGCGGTGCAATGCGATGCCGGGCAATATCAGCCAGTGCCAGCGGCCCGGCACCACCCGCCAATGGATGGCTGGCTGCCACCACCGGAACAATGGGGGAGCGCCACAGCAACTCCATCTGGATGCCGGCCATGGCCGGGCATTTCAGCACAAAACCCACTTCAACCTGCCCGGTCAGCAAGTCCTGCATGATTTGCTGGGAATGATCGGTACTACAGCGGATTTCCATCGGTGCATCCGCCAGTTTCATCAGCAAGGGACCAAACACCGGTGATGTCAGCGATGGCAAACAGGACAAGCGGATACGTCGCACCGCCGGCGTACCCTGCATGGCATCCAGACCTTGCTGGTACACCGTCAGTGACTGACGGGCAGACTCCAGAAATGCCTCGCAGGCATTAGTGGCCACGGCACCACGCCGATGGCGGGTAAACAGGGTGACACCCCAGTGCTGCTCCAGCAAACCAATGCGCTGGCTGACCTGCGGCTGAGACCAGCCCCGTTTGGCCGCCGCTTGGCTGAAGCTGCCCAGTTCTGCCACATCCAGTAGCAACTCAAGGTCAGACAAAGCAACAGACATAATGAAAACCAATATGAAATATGCGTAGAAATAGACTTACATAATAGCAGGATGCCTCCCTAGAATGCTGTTCGAATGGGAGATGACATGGCATCCGCGCAACGAGCTCGCCAACTGGGCAAAGCATTCATCCTGCTGGACAACCTGCTGGTGATATTCGGTTTTTTCATGGTATTCCCGCTGATCAGCCTGCACTTTGTCGACCAGTTAGGCTGGAGTGCCGGCACGGTCGGGCTGGCGCTGGCATTGCGCCAGTTCATGCAGCAGGGTCTGGGCTTGTTTGGCGGCTCGCTGGCCGACCGCTTTGGCGCCAAGCCGCTGATCGTCACCGGCATGCTGCTGCGGGCTGCGGGCTTCGCCTGCATGGCCATCGCACATGCTCCCTGGCTACTTTACCTGTCCTGCCTGCTTTCCGGCCTGGGCGGCACACTGTTCGACCCACCACGCACCGCACTGGTGGCCAAGCTGGTACTGGCCCGCCATCGCCCGCATTTCTATGCCCTGCTGATGATGCAGGACAGTGCAGGGGCAGTTGCCGCAGCCTTGCTGGGCAGCTGGCTGTTACAGTTTGATTTCCGCTGGGTAGGACTGGCGGGCACCGCCATTTTTGTTGTGGCGGCCTTGGTCAATGCTCTGCTGCTCCCGCCCTACCGTGTGGCCACCGGGGCGACATCACCCTGGCAGTCCATGCGCGTGGTGCTGCAAGATCGCAGCTATATGCGCTTTGTACTGAGCTTGAGCGGCTATTACATGCTGGCCGTGCAAGTCATGCTGCTGGTTCCTGTCACCATCAAGCAGCTCACCGGCAGCTACCAGGCCGTCGGCTGGATGTATACGCTGGAAACCTGCCTGTCCCTCAGCCTGCTCTACCCGCTGGCACGCTGGGGAGAGCGCCATCTGCGCCGGGAGCAGCGCATGCTGATCGGACTTGGCCTGATGAGCCTGAGCCTGGCCATCATGAGCAATGTGACGCATCCACTGGCCGCATTTTGTGTACTGGGCCTGTTTTTTATCGGCTCCATCATCATGGAACCGGCACGGGAAACCTATGTCGCCAGCCTCGCACGTCCACACGCCCGTGCCAGCTACCTGGGCTGCAGCCGCTTAGGCCTGGCGGTGGGAGGCGCTCTGGGCTATATCGGTGGTGGCTGGCTACTGGATGCATCACGCCAGTGGCAACTGCCAGCCTTGCCCTGGTTGTGCCTGTCTCTGGTTGGCAGCATCACCTTGCTGGCACTCTGGGCACAGTGGCAACCTGACACCAGCAACAGCGCCTGCGCGCGCACCAGGGCATGAAAAACAAAACCCGCCGATTGGCGGGGTTTTGTTTGAAGCTGTCGGGACGTTGACCGGTCAGGTCAGCGTACCTGGCAATCCTGGCGCATCCTCTGCCTGATCAGGCAGCCTGGATGTTCGACGCTTGCTTGCCTTTCGGGCCGCTAACAATGTCAAAGCTTACACGTTGACCCTCTTTCAGGGTCTTGAAGCCTTGCATGTTGATGGCGGAGAAATGGGCAAACAGGTCTTCACCACCCTCATCCGGGGTAATAAAGCCAAAGCCTTTAGCGTCGTTGAACCACTTAACGGTACCAATTGACATGTTACTTCCTTGATTGACGATGGCTGGTGAGGCCGAACAACTTAAAGCTTGCTGCCCATTGCCGGTCAATCCGCCAATGCCAAACAGCTAAGCCAAGCACCTGACAGCATTTCTACGCAACCATTGTGATAGCGTCAAGCCCCTGAAGGAATTCGCACGCTCCCCTTGAAAAAAAGCCAGGGGGAACCAAAATTGAAGTAAACCGCGGTTTAACTGAAAGTCGACATGCCAACGCAGTTCAGCGAAGACGTCGTAAAAGAGGCGTCTCGGGTGAGGACCACCCCTCCCCCCATGTATAAGGTATTGTTATTGAACGATGATTTCACCCCAATGGAATTTGTGGTGGAAGTGTTGCAACAGTTGTTCCACATGAATCGGGAAAAAGCGACCCAAGTCATGTTACAAGTCCATACGCAAGGTCACGGCGTGTGTGGCGTTTATACCAAAGACGTGGCTGCCACCAAGGTTGAACAGGTGTTGCAATTTGCCAAAGCACACCAGCATCCGCTTCAGTGCGTTATGGAGGAAAACTGATGATTGCCCAGGAGCTTGAAGTAAGCCTGCATATGGCGTTCATGGACGCCAGGCGCAAGCGCCACGAGTTCATCAGCGTGGAGCACTTGCTGCTTGCCATGATCGACAACCCCTCCGCCGCCGATGTCTTGAGGGCCTGCGGGGCCAATCTCGACCAGCTGAAAAAGCAGCTGGGCGATTTCATTGACGAACACACCCCTACCGTTCCGGGGGAAACCGAGGTGGAAACCCAGCCCACACTGGGGTTCCAGCGCGTTATCCAGCGCGCCATCCTGCACGTTCAGTCTTCCGGCAAAAAGGAAGTCACCGGCGCCAACATTCTGGTGGCCATCTTCGGCGAAAAAGATTCGCATGCAGTGTATTACCTGCATCAGCAAGGTATCTCCCGCCTGGATGTGGTCAACTTCATTTCGCATGGCATCACCAAGCAACGCTCTCCGCAACAGCCGCCGGAATCGCGCGAACAGCACAACGAATCCGATGGTGAGGAGCAAAGCAATGGGCCGGGCGGCGCACTGGAAAACTACACGCTGAACCTGAACCAGCAGGCCCGCGACGGCAAAATCGATCCGTTGATTGGCCGTGAGCACGAGCTGGAACGCACCGTGCAAATTCTGTGCCGCCGCCGTAAGAATAACCCTTTGCTGGTGGGCGAGGCAGGGGTGGGCAAAACAGCCATCGCGGAAGGCCTGGCGCGCCGCATCGTCAACAATGAAGTGCCGGACGTGCTCTCCAAGGCTACTGTCTACGCGCTGGACATGGGTGCACTGCTGGCTGGCACCAAGTATCGCGGAGACTTCGAACAGCGCCTCAAGGCAGTCATCAAGCAGCTGACCGAAGATGAACACGCCATTCTGTTCATTGACGAAATTCACACGTTGATTGGTGCTGGTGCTGCCTCTGGCGGCACGCTGGATGCATCCAACCTGCTCAAACCTGCTTTGTCCAACGGCAGCCTGCGTTGCATTGGTGCCACCACCTACAACGAGTACCGTGGCATTTTCGAGAAAGATAATGCCCTGTCACGGCGCTTCCAGAAGATTGACGTGGCTGAACCCACCGTGGAGCAGACCATTGAAATCCTCAAGGGACTGAAATCGCGCTTCGAGGCACATCACGGCGTGAAATATACCCAGTCCGCCCTGTCTACCGCTGCGGAATTGTCTGCCCGCTATATCAACGACCGTCACCTGCCGGACAAGGCAATCGACGTAATTGACGAAGCAGGTGCCGCACAGAAGATTCTGCCCAAATCCAAGCAGAAGAAGGTGATTAACAAGGCCGAGATTGAAGAAATCGTCGCCAAGATTGCCCGCATTCCGCCCAAGACTGTCTCCAGCGACGACAAGAACGTACTGAAGAATCTGGAGCGTGACCTCAAGAACGTGGTATTTGGTCAGGACAAGGCCATTGAAAGCCTGGCCACCGCCATCAAGATGACGCGCTCTGGACTGGGCAATCCGCACAAGCCCATCGGCTCGTTCCTGTTCTCCGGCCCCACCGGCGTGGGCAAGACCGAAGTAGCCAAACAACTAGCCTATGTGCTGGGCGTGGAGCTGATCCGCTTTGACATGTCGGAGTACATGGAACGTCATGCGGTAAGCCGGTTGATTGGCGCGCCTCCGGGCTATGTCGGTTTCGAACAGGGTGGCCAGATGACCGAAGCCATCAACAAGCATCCTTATGCAGTGCTGCTGCTGGACGAAATCGAGAAAGCGCATCCTGACATCTACAACGTACTGTTGCAGGTGATGGATCATGGCACCCTGACGGACAACAACGGGCGCAAAGCCGACTTCCGCAATGTGGTGATCATCATGACCACCAATGCCGGAGCCGAGGCCATGTCCAAGCCGACGCTGGGCTTTACCCAGTCCAAGGAAACAGGGGATGAAATGGCGGACATCAAGCGCCTGTTCAGCCCGGAATTCCGCAACCGGCTGGATGCCACCATTTCCTTCAAGATGCTGGATGAGCAGATCATCATGCAGGTTGTGGACAAGTTCCTGATGCAGCTTGAGCATCAGCTTGGCGATAAGAAAGTGGAAATCCACTTTACCGATGCCTTGCGCAGTTTCCTTGCCAAGCGTGGTTTCGACCCGCTGATGGGTGCGCGTCCGATGGCACGGCTGATTCAGGACACCATCCGCAAGGCACTGGCAGACGAGCTGCTGTTTGGCCGCCTGGCCCATGGCGGGGAAGTGACGGTGGACATCAACGATCAGGATGTGGTTGAGCTGCAATTCGACACCGAAGCACTGGCCGCAGAGCCCGCCTGAGCATGCTAGTCAAATCTCCTCACAAAACCGCCCGCTATTGCGGGCGTTTTTTTGTACCGGACAAGGACATCATCACTCAGCCACGTGGATGATGCTGGGCATGCAGCTGCTTGAGTCGTTCGCGGGCAACATGGGTATAGATTTGTGTGGTGGATATGTCTGAATGCCCCAGTAACAACTGCACAACACGCAGGTCGGCTCCATGATTCACCAGGTGGGTGGCAAAGGCGTGGCGCAGCATATGCGGGCCCACAGGAGGCAAACCTTGCGCACGGGCATAACTGGCTATCAGATGCCAGGCCATCTGCCGGCTCATCCCAGCCTTGCGCTGGGTGACAAATACGGCGTCGCACTGTGCCCCACCCAACAGCAGCACACGGGCTTCCCTGAAGTAGCGCTCCAGCCATTCCAGGGCAATTTCTCCCAAGGGCACCATGCGCTCCTTGTTACCCTTGCCACGAGTGATGATCAGGCCCGTCACCATGTCCAGTTGCTGCAGTGTCAGCCCCACCAGTTCGGACACGCGCAAGCCGGTTGCGTACAGCACTTCGAACATGGTCCGGTCGCGCATGCCAAGCGGTGTTTCGACGTCGGGTGCCTGCAACAATAGCTCGACCTGCCCTTCTGACAGCGTTTTGGGTAGGCGCTGCCCCAGCCTCGGATTATCAAGATGCAGGCTGGGGTCGTCAGTCCGCTGGCCTGTCGTCAGCAGATACTGATAATAACGCCGCAGACAAGACAACTGCCTGGCTCGCGTTGCAGGTTTCTCGCGCTCCACGCCGGCCAACAAGGCCTGCTGCAGTTGGGTATGGCTGGCCGATTCTAATGCGCCATCCTGGCTTTGCAGCTGCTTGTGCAGCTTGGCCAGATCGCGACGATACGCTGCCAGGGTATTGGCAGACAAGCCATCCGTCAGCCACAGATGATCCAGAAACCGGTCTATGCTTTCCGTGCTCATGATGTCTTTCCTGGCCGAAGACATAAAAAAAGCGCAAGGTATAAACCTTGCGCTTTCATCATACCTGACGGTATCAGGATCAGCCTTGCTTGCGAGCCGGCAGTTTTTCCTTGATACGTGCGGACTTGCCGGTACGACCACGCAGGTAGTACAGCTTGGCGCGACGTACGTCACCACGGCGCTTCACTTCAACGGAAGCCACCAGCGGGGAGTAGGTCTGGAAAGTACGCTCAACACCTTCACCGGCGGACATCTTGCGCACGATGAAAGAGCTGTTCAGGCCACGGTTACGCTTGGCGATAACAACGCCTTCGTAGGCCTGCAGACGTTCGCGGTTACCTTCCTTTACCTTGACATTCACCACAACGGTATCGCCAGGAGCGAATTCCGGGATGGTTTTGCCCAGGCGGGCGATTTCTTCTTGCTCGAGTTTCTGGATCAGATCCATGTGTTACTCCGGTTTTTTACGGATATCTTGTTCCTGCTGGTACTCTGCCAGCAGCCGAGATTCCTGTTTTGTCAAAGTGCGGCCCTGCAACAGCTCTGGTCGACGTTGCCACGTTCTTCCCAGCGCCTGCTTGAGCCGCCATTTAGCAATCAGTGCATGATTTCCGGACATGAGTACATCCGGCACCCGCATGCCCTGATAGTCTTCGGGTCGGGTATAGTGCGGACAATCAAGGAGTCCGTTCACAAATGAGTCTTCATAAGCAGACTGGGCATCGTTGAGAACACCAGGAAGCAGCCGGATGACTGCATCCATCAGCACCATGGCCGGTAGCTCGCCACCGGACAACACGTAGTCGCCAATGGAAACTTCCTCGTCTACCTGCCGCTCGATCAAGCGCTCGTCCACCCCTTCGTAACGTCCGCACAGCACAATCAGACCGGGACGACGGGACAGCTCAACCGCTTTTTCGTGCGTCAAAGCGCGCCCTTGCGGGGACAGGTAGATAACATGGCTCTCTTCGACACCTGCTGCCTGCTGACGCGCCTTGGCTGCCGTGATGGCGGCCTCCAGCGGTTCAATCAGCATCAGCATGCCAGGCCCTCCACCATAAGGACGATCGTCCACACGGCGGTAGTTGTCATGGGTGAAATCGCGTGGATTCCATTTCTGGAAATCCCAAATGCCCAGATCAAGCGCCCGCTGGCTTACACCAAAGCGGGCGATGGCATCGAACATTTCCGGAAACAGCGTGATGGCATCGATATGCATCAGTAATCCAGGCCCCAGTCGACTGAAATGCGGGCCTCGGCCAGACTGACATCCAGTACGAACTGGCCAACGAAGGGAATCAGCCGCTGGCCGTATTCACCTTCTACCACCAATACATCGTTGGCACCGGTTTCCATCAATTCGGTCACCTTGCCAAGCACCACACCTTGCTGGTTGATGACAGACAGGCCGATCAGATCGGACCAGTAATATTCATCCATACCAGCTTCCGGCAATTCACTACGGGGAACGGCTATTTGCAGGCCGCGCAGGGCTTCCGCCGCGTCGCGATCTTCAATACCCTGCAGCTTGACGGACAAGCCCTTGGGCTGCACCGCCCCGTTTTCAAATGTGTACGGCTTCCAGCTGTCATCCTTGCCCAGCCACCAGACCGGGTAGTCAAACAGACCGTCAGCGTATTCGGTATCGGCCTGGACCTTGATCCAGCCCTTGATACCGAAGGCGCCACGCACAAACCCCATCAAGACGAGATCTTCCTTGCGCATGCGCCTTAGTCCGCGAGTTGAGTCAACGAACGATTAGGCAGCAACCTTCTGCTCTTTCAGCAGCTTGGCTACAGCGTCGGTAACCTGAGCACCAACGCCGATCCAGTAGTTCAGACGATCGGAAGTCAGGCGCACGCGCTCTTCCTTCTCGTTAGCTACCGGGTTGTAGAAGCCAACGCGCTCGATGAAGCGACCGTCACGACGGTTACGGGAATCGGTCACCACGATGTTGTAGAACGGACGGTTCTTGGCGCCGCCACGTGCCAGACGAATCACTACCATTGTCGATTGTCCTTAGATAAAAACGGTATCGTAGAAAAGCCCACGATTCTATGGCACTTTTCCCTTATCTTGCAAGCGCTTAATACGCCTGCCAGCCCGGCTGCCCGATATCGGTCAGCCTGAGCCCCCTGCTTTGACGAAAAAAACCACACAACGACCTGCAATTTGCCAACAACAGGCGGTGTGGCACATTACAGAATCTTGGTGACGATGGTCAGCGCCCGGTCTTCCGGATGGGTTTCCACGGTAAAGCCCAGCTTGTGCATCAGCTTGAGCATGCCCTTGTTACCGGCCAGCACTTCACCACGCATCACGGTGAGCCCTTGCTCACGGGCGGCATCGAACAAGGCATTCATCAGGATGTAGCCAATGCCCTTGCCCTGCCATTTGTCGGCCACTTCCAGCGCGAATTCGCAGCCTTCGTTATCCGGATCGGTAATGAAGCGGGCCACGGCTTGCTGCTCTTCACCGTTCTCGGTCTCGCACGTCATGGCCAGTGCCATTTCGCGGTCGTAATCCAGTTGGGTAAAGCGCACCAGCATGGTTTGCGACAGCTGCTTGATACTGGACATATAGCGGTTGTAGCGGCTTTCGTCCGACAGCGTGCGGACAAACTCCTGCTGCATTTCGGCATCTTCAGGCCTTACCGGGCGAATGGTGACCTTCATACCATCGTTCAGCGTGGCACTGCGCACCATATGCGTGGGGTAAGGCATGATGGCCATGTGGCCATAACGCTTCACATCCGGCTTCAAAGGCTCGACGATGATGCGTGCATCCAGCGCAATAACGCCCTTCTCGTCCGCCACCAAGGGGTTGATGTCCATCTCGCGCAGTTCCGGCAGCTCGCACACCATTTCGGAGACGTGCAGCAGCACATCCACCAGCTCGTCCATGTCCACAGCCGGCAGGTTCTTGAAGGCACCCAGCAACTGGCCGATACGGGTCTTGCGTATCATGCTGCCCACCAGGTACTGGTTCAGCGGCGGCAAGGACAGTGCGCGGTCATGCATCACTTCTACCGCAATGCCACCAGCACCAAAGGTAATCACCGGGCCGAAAGAACTGTCGTGCGTTACGCCCACCATCACCTCGCGCGCAAAACGGCGTTTACGCATGGGCTGTACCGAAATGCCATCAATCCGTGCTTCCGGCATGGCCTGGTGGGCACGCTCCAGAATGCTGCGGAAGGCGGCACGCAAGGTGGCTTCATTACTGATGTTCAACTCCACACCACCCACGTCCGATTTGTAGATGATGTCCGGCGAGTCAATCTTCAGCACCACCGGGTAGTGGATTTGCTCGGCCAGCACCACCGCCTCATCCTCGCTGCGCGCCAGCAAGGTGGGGTTGACCGGGATACGGAAAGCCGCCAGCACTTCCTTGGATTCACGCTCGGACAAAATGGTGCGGCCTTCGGCCATGGCACCTGCAATCACGGCACGGGCACGCAGCAGGTCTGGCGCTTCGCGCTTGCCTTCCAGCGGACCAGGGGTCTGCAACAGCAATTGCTGGTTGTAATGATAGGAAGCCAGGTTACGAAAGACTTCAATGCCATATTCCGGCGCACGGAAATGCGCGCACTTGGCTTTGGAAAACAGGTCGCGGCTTTCCGATACTTTGGCATCCCCCAGCCAGGACAGGAACATCGGCTTGCTGGATTCACGCTGCAAGCCAATCATCAACTGCGCCGTGGTCAGGTGGTCGGTACCGGCTTGCGGAGTGAACACCACCAGCACGCCATCGACATTAGGGTCATCAATACAGGCTTTGACCGCAGTACGAAAACGGACAGGGCTGGCATCACCGATCAAGTCGATGGGGTTGCCATGCGACCAGTTGCGCGGCAAGGCGTTATTGAGCAGGTCCATGGTGGTATCGCTCAGCTTGGCTAGCTCCACACCATTGGTATAAGCACTGTCGGCCGCCAGCACGCCAGGGCCGATGCCGTTGGTGACAATGGCCAGACGTTTGCCACCCACACGGAAGTTGGCCGCCAGCACCTTGGCCGCAGTAAACAGCTGGGCGATCGAAGACACCCGCAGCACACCGGCGCGTGACAGCGCGGCATCGAAAACATCACCGCTCTCAATCAGATTGCTGGAATGCGTGACACCGGTCACATCGTCCTGATAGCGGCCCGACTTGATCACCACCACCGGCTTGGTACGTGCGGCCGCACGCAGCGCACTCATGAAGCGGCGCGCATGATGGATGTGGTGAACATGCAACAAAATACCCTGGGTGAAGTTATCCGCCACCAGGTAATCCAGAATTTCGCCGAAATCGACATCCAGCGCCTCGCCCACGGAAATTACGCTGGAAAAACCGATTCCCTTGCTGTCCGCCCAGTCCAGCATGGCCGTACACAAGGCCGAAGACTGCGACACCAGCGCCATGTTGCCCGGACGTACCTTACTGGTGTAGTTGGTGGCGTTGAAACCAGCTACCGGCCGCATCAGACCCAAAACATTCGGCCCCAGCACACGGATGCCATAGTGGCGTGCAATGGACACCGACTCATTCAGGATTTCCCGCTCCAGTTGCTCACTATCGGAAAACTCTTTGGCCAGCAGCACAGCCTTGATGCCCTTCTTGCCACAATCCTTGATGATGGCCGGCAAAGTGCGAATGGCCGTACAGATCACGGCCATGTCAACCGCCGGTTCGATCAGGCGCACCGAGGGAACCGCAGGAATGCCCCCCACTACCTTGTGGTTCAGATTGACTGGAAACAGCTTGCCTTGAAAATTGCCCGCCAACAGATTGGCAAACACCGCCTGGCCAATAGAGCCAGGCGTATCGCTGGCACCAACAACAGCAACAGTGCGCGGTGAAAACAGCGGAGTCAGGTAGTGAGGCTTCATGGAAGCGGTTCCAGTAGGGTTAATGCCAGCAGTCATCCAGCGCGACGCGCTGCCAGGTGGCAGCTAATTTCCTCGCCAGATCTTTTTGAATACATGGACTTGCAACAGGCAAATCCAGCTTGATACCTGTATGTTGCGATAGTATTGTGCAACGCACAATAAGGACAAACGAGCACTCGCAAGACAGCAACAAGGTAAATTCGTCAGTGCAAGCCAACTTGATGACAGCAACATGCTGCCGCAGACCTGGCCAGCTCATGTTGACCTCGGGCAAGCGCACCTCAGATGAATTTTATAGCAAAGACCACCTCCATCCGCGCATCACACACAAGCTGGCGGTGGTAATCGCACTGCAATATTGCTACCCTTGGCGGTTCAGCAGTCCACGGGAACTGCATCGCAACATATCAATTCAGCTCGCCTGTCTCCTGAAGCAGGGCGGGCAGGAGTCAGCCATCATGACGAAGCGCGTCGTCACCCTTGCCCACTACTACACCCAGCCGGAAATCCAGCAAATGGCTGACAAGGTGGGCGATAGCCTGGAACTGTCGCTGTATGCCAAGGAAGCCAACGCCGACATCATTGTGTTTGCCGGTGTCCGTTTCATGGCAGAAACCGCCAAAATCCTCAATCCGCAGGCCGAAGTCATCCTGCCGGATGCAGGCTCCACCTGTTCGCTGGTCACCCAGACCGATGTCACTGCACTCAAGGCATGGCGTGAAAGCCACCCGGATCATGTCCATGTGTCCTACATCAACTCCAGCGCAGAACACAAGGCACTGTCGGACTGGATTGTCACCAGCCGCAATGTGGACGACATCATTGCCCACCTGTATGCCGAAGGCAAAAAAGTCATTTTCTCGCCGGACCGCAACATGGGCGGCTACCTGAACGACCAATACGGCTACGACATGCCGCTGTGGTCGGCAGTATGTGAAGTACACGACAAGTTCAACGAAGCCGCACTGGATGAAGCGTTTGCCGCCGCAACGGGTGAAAAATACCTGATTGCTCACCCGGAAAGCCCGTTGCCGGTCCTGAAAAAAGCCGATTACGTTGGCTCCACCTCCGGCATGCTGAACTGGGTCAAAGCCTTCAAGGGCGATAGCAAAGCAGTCATCTTTGTCGCCACCGAAGACGGTATCCTGTACAACATGGGTCTGGCCCGCCCCGACCTTGACTTGCGCCAAGCCCCCATCTACGCAGGTTGCCAGTGCAACTCCTGTCCTTACATGAAGATGAATACCATCGAGGCAGTCAAACGCGCCCAACAAGGAGAGGGCTTGCGCATTGACTACCTCACGACGGAACAAATGGATGCAGCACGCATTCCCATCGAACGCATGCTGGAATTCAGCCAACGCTACTATGCCTGATCAAACCAACCCGCTTCGGCGGGTTTTTCTTTGGCTGAATATACTGCAATGGTTTCCCAGCACTCCTTCGCAGCGATACAATCATGCGTCCAATCCGGAAGCAGAGCATGAAGTTCCTCATCAGCAATGACGACGGTTATTTCTCACCCGGCATCCGGGTACTGGTGGAAACGCTGGCACGCCATGGCGAAGTCGTGGTGGTCGCCCCCGAACGCGACCGCAGCGGTGCCAGCAATTCACTCACACTGGACCGCCCCCTGACCGTTCGACAGGCCGCGAACGGCTTTTATTATGTCAATGGAACCCCAACTGACTGCATTCACCTGGCGGTGACCGGCCTGCTGGATTTCCGCCCGGACATGATTTTCAGCGGTATCAATCATGGTCCGAACATGGGTGATGACACCATTTACTCCGGCACCGTAGCGGCCGCGAGCGAGGGCTTCTTGCTGGGCATTCCCTCCATCGCCGTTTCACTGGCCGGTTACAGCGGCAAACACTTCGATACCGCGGCGCTGGTGGTGGAACAATTGCTGGAACGCCATCGACAACAACCACTGAACAAACCGGTCTTGCTGAATGTAAATGTCCCGGATATCCCCGCCGACGAGCTGCAAGCGCTGCAAATCACCCGCCTGGGACGTCGGCATCATGCAGAACCTGTTATCAAAGCCAAGAATCCCCGTGGGGAAACGATATACTGGGTAGGCCCGGTGGGAGCAGCACAAGATGCCGGACCAGGCACCGACTTTGCGGCCATTGCAGGCAAGCATGCCTCGCTGACCCCGCTGATGCTTGATCTAACTGCATTTGGCCAAATGGACGGAATCAATACATGGCTTCATCCGTGACACAAGACAGCCAAGCCTATGGCATGCTATCTGACCGAACCCGCAAACGCATGGTTGAGCGCCTGCGACAGTCCGGTATTCAGGACGAACGGGTATTGAGCGCAATGGCTGAAGTCCCGCGCCACCTGTTTGTCGATCAGGCATTGGCCACACGTGCCTATGACGATGTATCTCTCCCTATCGGTCATGGCCAGACCATTTCGCAGCCCCTTACCGTAGCACGCATGACTGAAGTGCTACTCGCTGGCCGCAAGCCTGGCAAAGTACTGGAAATCGGCACCGGCTGCGGCTATCAAACTGCAGTCTTGCTCAAGACCGGGGCTGAAGTGTATTCAATTGAACGACTCTCGGCCCTGCTGGACAAAGCAAGACAGAATCTGCGTGCGGCTAAACTGGTTCACGCCCGGCTGGTGCATGGTGATGGACATTTCGGACTGCCGGAAGCCGCCCCGTTCGAAGGTATCATCATGACCGCGGCTGCCCGTAACATTCCGGAAGCACTGGTCGAGCAAATGGCAGAAGGTGGCCGGCTGATCATGCCTGTCGGTGAAGCCGAACAGTATTTGTGGCTGCTGGAAAAGACTACGCAAGGTTTGCAAAAGACCAGACTGGACCCGGTCAAATTCGTACCACTCTTGCCCGGTCGTAACTAACCCTTGCAAAAACACAACACATACCAAGTGTAAATGTTTACAAACCTCAATTAACTGACATATAAAATCCATAGGCATGCATAAACAGCATTCAAAGCATTGGCTGACCGCATCGTTAACCTCCGTTGTTCTGGTAGGTTGCAGCAGCATGGCGCAACAGGCAGCACCGGTTGAGTCGGCGCGCCCAGCACCAGTGGCGGCAGCGATAACAAGCACAGCCAGCAAGCCCCAGGCACCGGTTGCAGCAGACACTGCCGTAGCAACGCCCTACAAGAGTGGCGGCGGACTGACAGCCAGAAAGTTGAACAATGATTCGGCAGAAAAGACACATGTTGTTCAAGCCGGAGAGAACCTGTTTCGCATTTCGCTGAATAATGGTTTGAAATACAAAGATGTTGCGGCATGGAACAACCTGCCAGACAACAATATCAAGGTAGGTCAGGTGCTGCGCCTTAAGCCACCGACCAACGATGAAGCCGCCCCCCAAGCCGTCATAAAACAACAAACGACGGTAGCGGCTGCAGAACAACAAAAACCTGAACAAGCCACCATTGAAAGTGGCAACTCAGCGGCTGGCAGCAAAAACTATCCGAAAGCACTGAAACTGCCGTACTCGGATGAAACTGCCAAAACACTGGCGCAACAGAGCGAAGGCAGTGGTAATAAAAAGACAATGCCATCGAAAGTAGCTGCAACAACGGTCACGAACGGACCATCCGACAAAAAGGACAGTAGTAGTTCAGCTGCAATATCGGAAAATAAGAACAAAATTGAAGAAAAATCTCAGGCAACAATCAGTGAAGATAATGTCGCCTGGGGCTGGCCGACCGAAGGAAAAGTGATTCGCGGCTATTCCGAAAGCAATAAGGGTGTCGATATCAGTGGTCGTGCAGGTCAAAGTGTCATAGCAGCAGGCGATGGCAAGGTCGTTTATAGCGGAAATGGCTTGAGAGGCTACGGAAAGCTCATCATCATCAAGCACAACAAGACCTTTCTGTCTGCATACGCTCATAACAGTCAGTTGATGGTCAAGGAGGGCCAATCTGTCAGGAAAGGGCAAAAAATTGCCGAAATGGGTAATACTGATGCCGATCAGGTAAAACTGCATTTTGAGATCCGCCGTTTCGGGAAACCGGTTGATCCGATGCAGTACCTAGACAACAAATCCTGAACAGAGGTATTTCCCTCTGCCAGGATCCACCGTAGCGGGGGGAAATAATGAACCAAGACAGCGATATCCTCGAAGAAGAGGAAGTTCTTGAAGAAGAAGTTGCCGAAGACGTTGCTGCAGAAGCAGAAACCGAAGAGGCCGCCGAGCGTCAGAGCGTGACCGAGGAAGTGGCCGATGTCACCCAGATTTACCTTAATGACATCGGAAACAATGCCTTGCTGACACCTGCCCAGGAGCTGGAGCTGGCGCGCCGTGTGGTTGCTGGCGATTTTGATGCCCGTCAGAAAATGATTGAGCACAACCTGCGCCTGGTGGTCAATATTGCCAAACACTACATCAACCGCGGACTTGCCCTGCTCGACCTCATTGAGGAAGGCAATATCGGGCTGATGCATGCGCTGGAAAAGTTTGACCCGGAACGCGGCTTCCGTTTCTCAACCTATGCAACTTGGTGGATCCGTCAAAGCATTGAACGGGCCATCATGAACCAGTCGCGAACCATCCGTCTGCCCGTTCATGTCATCAAGGAGCTCAACGTTTACCTGCGTGCTTCCCGTCAGCTGGAAAGCCAGATGGGACGTGAGCCGACTCTGGAAGAAATTGCCCAGCATGTCGGCAAGCCGGTGGAAGATGTACGCAAGGTGATGAACCTGAACGAGCGCATGGCCTCTCTGGATGCCCCGCTCGACATTGACCCGATGCTGTCCATTGGTGAGTCCATCCCTGATGAACAACATGAAGAGCCAGAAATCCAGTTGCATAACAATCAATTGGAACTCTTCGTCAAGGAATGGCTGGCGCAACTCAATGACAAGCAGTGCATGGTGATCGAGCGTCGCTATGGCCTGAACGGCCATGAAATCTGCACACTGGAAGAGTTGGCTGCTGCGCTTAACCTGACCCGGGAACGCGTGCGTCAGATTCAGATAGAAGGGCTGGAGCAACTGCGTCGCATTCTTCGCCGCAAAGGTATTTCACGCGATTTTGTCCTGTAAGCATCGCGCTTTACCTACCCTGCCAACAGCAGCATGACCCCGCTCGGTACGGCGGGGTTTTTGTTTGACTGCGACAAGACAGATCACAAGAGTCATCCGGTAAACGCAGCCGCAGCCCCCCGGAAATCCGGCAGGTCCACTTAGCTGCGCTGCCTTTTCTTGCGAGCCTGCTGCGCAAAACTGCGCACTTGCCTAAGCCAGGCCTGCACTTGCTTGGCCGGTAATTCAGCATGCCGATAACGCATGGCAGCATACTCCTTGAGCAATTGCTTGAGCAGGACGCGCACGTCCTTTGGCAGATGAGCAGCCTTGTTCAGCATGTCCAGCGGCCCGTCACTGGGTTGAATGGTGATGCCATGGCATTGCAATGCAGCGACCAACAAGTTGCGGCCCGCTTGCAATGGTGCCGTCGCGGGTCGCTTGCGCCACCACCATAGCAATGGCAACAGTGCCAGCCCTCCCCCCAGCAACAATGCCCGTAAAACGGCGACGGCATCCACTGACTCGCCAAGTCCCAGCAAGCGGTACAGATTCAGCTGCCGGGCTGCATCATAACCGACCACCCACTGCTGCCAGGCAAAACCGGCTGCCTGCCAGCTTTGTTGCAGAGGCAGCAACCAACCGGGGATGCGGCTGCCCATCAAGGGCATGGCAGGCTGCAATGCAGGAATGGTTTGACTGACACCATCGCTGACGCGCTGAGGCGCGACAGCAGCTGTCGGATCCACCCGCAGCCATTCGCCCGTTTCCTGCAACCATACTTCGACCCAGGCATGGGCATCGGAGGAGCGGACTTGCCAGAACCGGCCAAGCGGGTTGTACAGCGCCCCCTGATAACCGGTAACGACCCGGGCCGGGATGCCCGCGGCCCGCGCCAGGAATGCAAAGGCCGAGGCGTAATGCTCGCAGAACCCCTGGCGGGTGGAAAACAGAAAGGCATCTGTCGTGTTGTCCCCTTCCAGCAAGGGCGGTGTCAAGGTATAGCGATAACCGTTCAGGCGGAAATGCAGCAGCGCCTCACGCACAAAACCGGCATCGCCCTGACTTTGCATGCGCCACTGCATGGCCAACTGCCGACTGGCCGGATTGCCCGGAGGCAGGCGTCGATAGAAATCCTGATCGCTCAAGCTCAGAGACTGGCGGTAATGACTGCCGAGCAGACTGGAAGCATCGACCCGCACCATATCATCGCTATCACTAGCCAGGCGGAATAAGCGGCCCGGCTCCAGCCCACTTCCTCCAGGTGCTTGCAAAGGGTACTCCAGCAAGGGAAGGCGGGAGCGGGTTGGCTTGCCGGTGAGCCGGTAACGAATTAGCTGACCACCTTGCAATTGTGCGGTCTCTTGCTGCAAGCCATGTACGTTCTGCCAGCGACGGCCATCAAAATCGTCCAGGATCATGATGCGCCAATACATCTGGCTGACAGAGGGTGCCTGGCCGGAAAACACCACGGAGAATGCAGCATCTTCGCGTTGAACCAACTGGCTGATACTGCCTGGCTCCATGCTGTCGGACAGCCCGGTCTGCGCGGTATGGGTATCGTGTGGCATGCTCCACAAGGGGCCTGGCAAGCGTGGCATCACCACAAACAACACCAGCATCAGCGGCAAGGACAGCAACAAGGCTTGAACTGCTGTGCGGGCACTGCCTGATGGAATGTCCCCGGCCAATCGCAACATGGCCCAGGTCAAGGCGAGCAAGCTGATGACCAGCCACAGTGCCGACCAGGGGCTCTGATCGAATAACAAGGGCATGGCGCTCAGGAAGAAACCCAGCGCCAGGACGACCTGCCAGTCACGCTGCTGGCGGGACTCAAAAACCTTGAAGCCCAATAGCAGGATCAACAATGCTGCCCCACCTTCCCGGCCAATCAAGGTATTCAGATTCAGCCATACACCAGCCGCTGCCAACGCCAGCAAGGGCAGAAGCACAGCCAAACCCGGCAGGCGGGACTGGCGCAGCAGCAGGCATGCTCGCAGCAACAGCATGAGTTCGACCAGGGCCGGTAACCACAACGGCAGATAGAACAACAAAGGGACGATGACCAGCGCTACGGCCAGTAGCACCGCCATTTCTGCGGGACGGAGCAAAGAATGTTTCATGATGGCAGTGAGCAGTTGGCCAGTGCGGCCAGCGCCCGTTCCCGTTGACCTGCCTGCGGTTCGATCACCGTATCGGGCAAACGCACCCGATAACGCTGGCCAGCCTTCTCGCACTGCAACAAGCGCCAGCACAAACGCGACAGCCGGGTTTCCCCATCCAGTGCCGCCGGATAATCCTGCCAGGCCAGTTCGTGCACGGCAGTACCGCGCGGCTGGCTGACAAAGCGTTTGCTCGCCAGCACATCGCGCCGCGCGAGCAAGCTCCAGGCAATTTGGCGTGGCGTATCCCCAACCTGATATTCAGCCAGATGGGAGAAATCCTCCTCATCCTCTCCCCCGCTACGTCCTTTGCCTGCTTGCAAGCCATCGGCATGACGGACACGGTCGGGCAAGGGGTGTGGATAGGCCAGCACAGTGGCGTCCGGACGCCACCAGGAAAAGGCTCGAATCAGGCCAAGAGGTGCTGTACTCCATATTTGCATCACCGGATAGGCATGCGGTCCACGGCGATTGAGCAGCAGCGGAATGCTGACCGACTGCTGGCCACCAGCAGGCAGCTGGCAGTGTACGGTGCTATCACCCTCTTCTGCCCGAAGATGGATCTGTCGTTCCACACCCGCTGGGTTGATCAGCAACAGACGGCAGTTGGCCACCTGGCCGAGAAAAGTATTTTCCCCGGCTTCTACCTGCAATTGCAGACCGGCCAGTTGCCGGAAAGCCATCAACACGGCAAGCAATACCAGGCTGATGATCCAGAACGCCAGTCCATAAGCCAGGCTGACTGCGTAATTAAGCGCGCCCACCCACACTGCGGCGGCCACCAGTAATAACAGCACACCAAAACGGGTGGGTAGCAGATAGATGCGCCGCTGCCTCAGCTTGCAGACCGTCTCCGGTGGCAGACGTCGCCACCACCAGCCACGCAGGCGCTTACGGAATGGCAACATGGTCGAGCAAGGCGGTGAGGCTGGCCGTGGCATCCCCGGCCAAACCCAGACGATGGCCAGCCACGGCCGGGAAAATGGCTTTCACATCTTCCGGCAATACGTGGTCACGGCCTTCCAGCATGGCCCATGCCCGGGCTGCCGATAGCAAGGCCAGACCGGCACGCGGGCTCAGTCCAGTCAGGAAACTGCCTTCTTGCCGGGTGGCCTGCAACAACGCCAGCACATAATCAGCCAGATCGGGGGTAACGGTCAGCGCGGCAGCCTTCTCTTGCAGTTGCAGCAGGCCATCGCCCTGCAAGCAAGGCGTCATGTCTGCCAGCAGGCTACGCCGGTCTTGTCCCAGCAACAGCGCCCGCTCGGCATCGGCAGCGGGATAGCCAAGAGAAATCCGCATCAAGAAACGGTCCAGCTGCGATTCCGGCAGCGGGAACGTCCCCAGCTGCTCGGACGGGTTCTGGGTGGCAATCACAAAAAACGGTTGGGGCAGCGGGTGACTGTCGCCATCAATCGAAACCTGGCGTTCTTCCATGGCTTCCAGCAAGGCGGATTGCACCTTGGGCGAGGCGCGATTGATTTCATCGGCCAATAACAGCTGACTGAACACCGGCCCCTGATGAAAGCGGAAACTGCCGCTATCTCGCTGGTAGATATTGACCCCGAGAATGTCGGCAGGCAGCAAGTCGCTGGTGAATTGCACCCGCTGATAATGCAGGCCCAACACCGCCGCCAGACCATGGGCAAGCGTGGTTTTCCCCACGCCGGGCACATCCTCGATCAGTAGATGGCCCCGGGCGATCAGGCAGGTCAGCGCCAGCCGGACGGCGCGAGACTTCCCCAGGATAAGCGTGTTCAGTTGACGATAGGCAAGGCTGAGTGATTGCATTTGGACCCGGTTGCGCGCAGTATTTATCGAAAATACATAAAGATAAAACTCGCGTCCATTGTACGCAAACAATCGTACGCAACAAGGAAACGCTCGTGTTAACTTGGCTAAAAAACCGTCTACAGAGAAACGGACTCACTGCCTATATCACCCATTCTGTCTGCCTGCAGCACAATATGGGGGTAGGCCACCCGGAATGCCCGGAACGCCTGATAGCCATCAAGGATCAACTGATGGCCGCACAGATTTACGACAGCCTGCATGAGGTGGAAGCACCGGAAGTCACCGAGCAGCAACTGGCTCGGGTGCACCCACCACGCTATGTGGAATACATCGAAGCCTGTGCGCCGTCGGTTGGCACCTTCCGCATGGACCCGGACACCGCCATGGCGCCGGGTACCCTGCCTGCCGCACGTCGCGCCGCAGGTGCGGTAATCAAGGCGGTGGAACTGGTGTGCGAGGACAAGGCGCCCAATGCCTTCTGTGCCATTCGTCCACCCGGCCACCATGCCGAGCACGACAAGGCAATGGGTTTCTGCTTCTTCAACAATATCGCTGTCGGCATTGCCCATGCGCTGTCCACCTACAAGTTCGAGCGGATTGCGGTGATCGACTTCGACGTGCATCACGGCAACGGCACCGAAGACATCTTCCGTGACGACCCGCGCGTGATGATGGTGTCCATCTTCCAGCACCCCTTCTACCCTTACTGTGGTGACAACCCGGCTGGGGCGAATATGGTGAACGTACCGCTGAAGGCGGGCAGCACCGGACGGGAATTCCGCGAAGTGGTGGAAAACGTCTGGCTGCCCAGCCTGCACGACTTCAAACCGCAGATGATCTTTATTTCTGCGGGTTTTGATGCCCATCGCGAGGATGACATGGGATCGCTGGGGCTGGTGGAAGCCGACTACGAGTGGGTCACTCGCCATCTGATGCAGATTGCCGACCAGTATGCTGATGGCCGCATCGTGTCGGTACTGGAAGGCGGCTATGATTTGTCTTCGCTGGCACGCAGCGTCACCGCCCATGTGAAAGTACTGTCGGACGGCTAGCCTGCCATCATCCGCAACAAGCAAAAGCCCGCTTGCGCGGGCTTTTTGCATGGCAAATACCGGTCAGCTTCAAGACTATTTATCGCCGCTGCCAGCTTTTTCACCAATCTTACCTTCCTGCCCGGTCAACAGCTTGATCAGGTTGGACTTGTGACGATGAATCACCAGGATGGCAATGATGATGCAAGTGCCAAAATAAGGCGAAGACGGGCCGGTGATGAAATAGGCATACACTGGCACCATCACGCAGGCCACGATGGCGGACAGCGAGGAAATCTTCACCACAAAAGCCATGAACAGCCAGGTAGCAATGGCAGCCAGTGCCAGCCAGATATTGAAACCGAACAGCACGCCCACTGCGGTAGCCACGCCCTTGCCGCCCTTGAAGCCGAAGAATACCGGCCACATGTGGCCGATCAGCACCGCCAATGCCGACATGGCAATAGCCTGCTCACCCAGCCCATATTGCGGGCCGAGCCAGGCCGTCAGTGCCACCGCCACCCAGCCCTTGGCGCCATCGCCCAGCAAGGTCAGTACCGCGGCCAGCTTCTTGCCGGTACGCAATACATTGGTGGCACCGGGGTTGCCCGAGCCGTAGCTGCGCGGGTCGGCCATGCCCATGGCCTTGCTCACGATCACGGCAAAAGACAGCGAGCCCAGCAGGTAGGCCGCAACAATGAAGGCAAATGCTGTCGTGGTCATGGTGTATCCATTAGAATAGAAGGCTTCGGATTTTACGGTATCGGGCGACAAAGCCCAACTCCCGGCATAGCAATGGACATCATTTTCCTGCGCGAAGTACGCGCCGACACCATTATCGGTGTTTATGAGTGGGAGCGGAAAAATCCGCAAACCATCGAAATCGACCTGGAAATCGGCATTCCCAGTGAAGTGCCCTGTCACACCGACAATATCGGCGACACCATTCACTACGGCGTGGTGGTGGAACGGCTGCGCAAAGCGCTGTCGGAACAGCACTTCCTGCTGCTCGAAGCACTGGCCGAATATATTGCCAAGGTAATTCGTGAAGACTTTGGTGCGCCCTGGGTACAGGTTTCCGTCACCAAGCTGGGTATTTTGCCCGGCGTGCGCCGCGTTGGCGTGCTGATCGAACGCGGACACCGCCCGCGCTGAGAACTGCACCACAGATTGTCCTGGCCGCCATCAGGTCATGGATGATGTCAGCAAATTGACGTTAACGTAACGGTCATGCAGCATGTGTCTCTGCCTTTTTCCAGAGAAACTTCATGAGCCAGATCAGCGTTGCAGACTTCCAGGCCTTGATCGACAGCGAGCTGCCGCTGGTCAAACTGTTCGGCATGCGTACCGAGGACATGGCCCATGGCACGGCCCGCATGCGCATGCACTTCAACCCCGACCTGATCCGCCCCGGTGGCACCATTGCCGGCCCGGCCCTGATGGCACTGGCCGATGCCACGCTCTACGCCGTGGTACTGGGCATGATAGGCAAGGTGGAACTGGCAGTGACCACCAGCCTGAATATCAATTTCCTGCGCAAGCCGCCGCAGGAAGATGTGATTGCCGAAGGCCGCATCCTCAAGCTGGGAAAACGCCTGGCCGTGGGCGAAGTGCTGCTGTACTCCGCTGGCAGCGATGAGCCGGTAGCGCATGTCACCGGCACTTATTCCATTCCGCCCTTACCGGAAAGCAGATAAACAAAAACCCTCTGCCAGCTTGCACCATGCAGAGGGTTTCCGGTTTCAGCACATCAGACTGCGATCATTCTTCCTGATTACGCATGAAGTCCGCGGTGTTATAGAAGGCTTCCAGCAGCTTGGCCTTGAGCCAGTCTTCCACCAGCAGTTCGTTCACGGCCTGGGTCATGCACTGCATCCACTGGTCGCGCATTTCCCCATCCACGGCAAACGGCATGTGGCGCATGCGCAGGCGCGGATGACCAAACTTTTCCATGTACAAGCCCGGCCCGCCCAGCCAGCCGGACAGGAACATGAACAGCTTTTCGCGCGAACCGGCCAAATCAGCCGGATGCATCTCGCGCAGCACCTTGACCGAAGGGTCGCTGTCCATGATGTCGTAGAAGCGGTTGGTGAGCCAGCGCACCACGCCTTCGCCACCCATCAGCTCGTATGGCGTCATTTCCTGCATGGCTCAGTCCTTTACCGGCTTGACCAGCGAGGCGGCCAGCAAGGCACGCTCACGCGCGGTGGCCACATCATCGGCCTGGGCCACGGCCACACCCATGCGGCGGCGGACAAAGCTTTCCGGCTTGCCAAACAGGCGTAGATCCGCCCCCGGCACCGCCAGTGCTTCGGCCACGCCTTCAAAGGCAATGCCCTGCTCTTCCATGTCACCGTAAATCACGGCCGAGGCACCGGCGCTGCGCAGGCTGGCATCCACCGGCAAGCCGAGAATGGCGCGCGCGTGCAGTTCGAACTCGGAGAAGCGCTGGGTGGCCAGCGTCACCAGCCCGGTATCGTGCGGACGCGGGCTGACTTCGGAGAACCATACCTGATCGCCCTTGACGAACAGCTCCACCCCGAACAGGCCACGCCCGCCCAGCGCATCGGTCACCGCCTTGGCCATTTCACGGGCGCGCAGCAGTGCCAGTTCGCTCATCGGCTGCGGCTGCCAGCTCTCCACGTAGTCGCCGTTCTTTTGCAGATGGCCGATGGGATCGCAAAAATGAGTGGCAATACCGCCCTGGCCATCGCTGGCACGCACGGTGAGCTGGGTGATTTCGTAATCGAAGTCGATGAAACCTTCGACAATCACCCGGCCCTTGTCCACGCGACCGGCACTGACGGCATATTCCCAGGCTTTGGCCACATCAGCCGGCCCACGCAGCAGCGACTGGCCTTTGCCGCTGGACGACATCACCGGCTTGACCAGGCAGGGGTAGCCGATGCCGCCATCGATGGCTTGTTGCAATTCATCCAGTGATGAGGCAAAGGCAAACGGCGAAGTAGGCAGGCCCAGTTCGTCTGCCGCCAGGCAACGAATGCCTTCGCGGTTCATGGTGAGGTTAGTGGCGCGGGCGGTCGGAATGATCTCGGCCAGGCCGTCCGCCTCGATGCGCAGCAGCTCTTCGGTGGCAATGGCTTCGATTTCCGGCACGATCAGATGCGGGCGCACCTGCTCCACCAGCGCACGCAGCGCGGCGGCATCCGACATATTGATGACATGGCTGCTGTGGGCCACCTGCATGGCCGGAGCGCCGGCGTAGCGGTCCACCGCGATGGTTTCCACCCCCAGGCGCTGCAATGCAATGACAACTTCCTTGCCCAGTTCACCACTGCCCAGCAGCATGACACGCAGCGCAGTGGCGCTTTGCGGGGTTCCGATACGCATGGTCCGACTCCAGTTAGAGAATAAGATAATCCAGTCCGGCATTTTAGCATTGCCGCCAGCAGGCTCGCTGCGTCGGATCAAATGCCCTGAAAGGCAAAATCAATCGGCGGCGTGCGGCCACTGATGATTTCCGCCAGCGCCCTGCCGCTGCCAGCGCCTTCCGTCCAGCCCAGCGTGCCGTGTCCGGTATTGAAGTAAAGATTGGAATACGGGCTGCGACCAATCAGCGGCACATTGCCCGGCGTGGCCGGACGCAGGCCGCTCCAGAACTCGGCGGCGTCCCAGTCGGCCACCTCCGGCATCAGGGCCTGACCACGCTTGATCAAGGCCTGACAGCGCACCGCATTCAGGCTGCTGGAATAACCGGCCAGCTCCGCCGTGCCGGCAATACGCAGCCGCTTGCCCAGACGGGAAATCACCACTTTGTAGGCTTCATCGGTAATGCTGGCCAGCGGAGCCGTAGCAGGATCGCGCAGCGGCAAGGTGGCGGAGTAACCCTTCCACGGGTAGATGGGCAGGCGCAGCCCCAGTGGCGCGGCCAGCAAGGGGGAATAACTGCCCAACGCCAGCACGTAGGCATCGGCAGTTACGCGGCGGTAATTGCCTTCCGGCAGATTGACCGACACCCCAGTGATACGCCCGCCTTCGGCTTCCAGCGCATTGATGCGGGTATTGAAGCGGAACGCCACCCCGGCACGCGCCGCATGCTCGGCCATGGCGCAGGTATACAGATGCACATCGCCCGATTCATCCGACGGACAGTAGCTGGCTCCAGCCAGTGTGGGGGCGATCCCGGCCAGTGCCGGTTCGATGCGCGCCAATTCTTCACGGCTGATGATGTGCTTGTCGATGCCCAGCTCACGCATTTGCGCGGCGATGTGGGCAGCTTCGTCCAGCTGGCGCTGAGTATGAAACAGGGACACGATGCCGCGCGTCTGCTGCTGGTAATCCAGATTCAGCTCGGCACGCAGCAGCTGCAGGGTATCGCGGCTATAGCGGCCCAGTGCCAGCATCTGGCGCATATTGCGTTCGGCACGGCTGCCACGGCATTCCAGCAGAAACTGCCAGCACCAGCGCCACTGGGCCGGGTCCAGCCGCAGACGGAACAATAACGGTGCGTCGTCGCGCAATAGCCACTGCAGGATTTGCCAGGGCGCAGACGGATTGGCCCACGGTTCGGACTGACTGACGGAGATTTGCCCGCCATTGGCAAAGCTGGTTTCTCGCGCCGGACCGCTGGCACGGTCCAGCACCTCCACTTCATGCCCTGCACGGGCCAGAAACCAGGCGGTGGACACCCCCACCACACCCGATCCCAGCACAACTACCTTCATGTTGACTCCAGCAGACGTGACAACGGGCAAGTCATGCTTGCCCGTCCGGCTCAGCCGATTGAGACCCCGGATACTACGCCGCAGCGCAGCAGGGCTCAATGGGGGAAACGCTACTTTTTCGGCGCGTGCTGATACACCGTCTTGCCACGCAGCTGGAAGTAGTCCGAGGCAAAATAGAAGTTTTCCGAGTGGCCCACAAACAGCAGGCCATCCGGTTTCAGCAGCGGGGCGAATTTTTTCAGTACGGCAAACTGGGTGTCGCGATCGAAATAAATCATCACGTTGCGGCAGAAAATGGCATCAAACTGCTTGCGCAGCGCCCAGTTGTTTTCGATCAGGTTCAGGCGCTGGAAGGTGATCATATTGCGCAACACCGCCTTGGCCTGATAGGTACCATCCGGCAATTTGTCGAAATACTTGTGCGCATGACCGGGAGGCAGGCGGGCAATTTTGTCTTCCGGATAAATGCCCTTGCGCCCGGTTTCCAGCACGCTGGTATCCAGATCGGTCGCCATGATGCTGATGGACGGCTTGCTGGACAGGGGGAAAGCCTCCAGCGCGGTAAT
This sequence comes from Aquitalea sp. LB_tupeE, assembly GCF_013391415.1. GTDB lineage: Bacteria > Pseudomonadota > Gammaproteobacteria > Burkholderiales > Chromobacteriaceae > Aquitalea. Next base: position 194,740 of record NZ_JACAXB010000018.1, on the reverse strand, counting down.
GGCCAGCGAGTAAGGCTCCTCACCGGTGGAGGAGGCCGCGCACCAGATGGACAGCTCTGTGGCACCCGCTGCCGCTCTTTGCTTCAGGTGATCCGCCAGAATCGGGAAATGATGCTCTTCGCGGAAAAAGAAGGTGAGGTTGGTGGTGAGGGCGTTGACAAACTGCTCGAACTCCCGTTTGCCGGACACCGACTCCAGATAATCCACATAAGCCGCAAAGGTCGCCAGCTTCAGCTCGCGGATGCGCCGTACCAGACGGCCGTACACCATGTCTTTCTTGGACGGGTTCAGCGAAATGCCCGCTTCCTTGTAGATCAGCTTGCGGATGCGTTCAAAATCAGCATCGCTGAAACTGAATTCACGGTTGAATTCAACCTTGGGCAATACCAGTGGTGGCAGTTTGTTCATCTTGTTTCCCCCGATACAAAAAAACCCGGACTGAGTCCGGGTTTTCATTCTACTCCTGTTTGTCGTCCCGCCGGTTTACACCGAGAAGGAAGAACCACAACCGCAGGTGGTGGTGGCATTCGGGTTGCGAATGACAAACTGGGAGCCTTCCAGGCTTTCCTGATAGTCGATTTCCGCGCCTACCAGATACTGATAGCTCATCGGGTCAACCAGGAAAGTGACACCGTCTCTCTCTATAGCGGTATCGTCCTCATTGGCGATTTCGTCAAATGTAAAACCGTACTGGAAGCCAGAGCAGCCACCACCAGTCACGAACACGCGCAGTTTCAGATCAGGATTGCCCTCTTCCGCGATCAGGTCCAGCACCTTGTTGCAGGCGCTGTCGGTAAAGTTGATCGGGGACGGCATTTCGGTAGTCTCGGACATGGTTCACCTCGCAAATCGATTTCGGCCTGACGGCCATTCACCTACTATTTTAGTCGGATATCAGGGCGAATGGCCAATATTCAATCATTCCTGCATCACGGCAGCAGCGGAACAATGTCCAGACCGGCGTTTTCCGGCTGGCCGAACATCAGGTTCATGGTTTGCACCGCCTGACCGGACGCGCCTTTCACCAGATTGTCTTCCACCACCAGGATGATCAGCAGATCGCCGTTACCCGGGCGATGCACGGCAATGCGCACCGTGTTGGAACCACGCACGCTGCGCGTTTCCGGGTGACTTCCGGCTGGCAGCACGTCAACGAAATATTCACCGGCATAGCGCTGCTCGAACAGGGCCTGGAAGTCGGTATCCAGCGCCTCGGGCTTGATGCGGGCATAGATGGTGGAATGGATGCCGCGAATCATCGGGGTCAGGTGCGGCACGAAGGTCAGCTTGACCGGGCCGCCATGAATGGCGGACAAGCCCTGCTCGATTTCCGGCGAATGACGATGGCCCTTCACGGCATAGGCCTTGAAGTTGTCACCGGCTTCGGCCAGCAGCGCGCCGACTTCTGCCTTGCGACCGGCACCGGACACACCGGATTTGCAGTCGGCAATCAGCGTCTGGGTGTCGATCAACTGTTTGCCACCTTCCAGCAGCGGCAACAGGCCCAACTGGACCGAAGTGGGATAGCAACCGGCCATGCCGACCAGACGCGCTGCGCGGATGGCATCGCGGTTTACTTCCGGCAAGCCGTATACCGCTTCGGCCAGCAGGTCGGTGCAGCTGTGCTCCATGGCATACCATTGCTGGAATACGGCTGGGTCTTTCAGACGGAAGTCCGCCGCCAGGTCGATCACCTTTACACCGGCAGCCAGCAGTTCACGCGCCTGGGCCATGGCCACGCCGTGCGGAGTGGCAAAAAACACCACATCGCACTGTTCCAGCGGGGTTTCATCCGGCGTCGAAAATGCCACATCCACGCGACCGCGCAGGCTGGGGAACATCTCGGCCACTTTCATGCCTGCTTCCTTGCGCGAGGTAACGGCCACCACCTCGGCACCGGGATGCCCGGCCAGAAGACGCAACAGTTCGACACCGGTGTAACCGGTACCGCCGACGATGCCCACCTTGATCATGCTGTACTTCCTTGTGTAAATAAACGTCGCAAAAGCGACAGTCTAAGGACTAGGCCGATACGATGCAACCGTGATCTGGCCTGCGTCACACAGGCCGCTGGCTTACAGCCGGAACTGGGCCACCATGGCTTGCAAATCAGCCGACAGCTTGTGCAGCTGGCTGACGGTTTGCATGGCACCTTGTACTGCCTGATCGGTTTCGATGGTAGCCCGGTTGGCCTGCTCGGAGGCGCGTGCCATTTCCGTGGTGGCCACCGACTGCTCACGCGTTGAATCGGCAATGTCGTGAATGCCGGCCACAACCTCGGCAATCCGCCCCTGGATGCCGGACATGTCCTCGGCCACCGTGCGCGATGCCGCCACACCACTGGCCACCGAACGCTGGGTATCTGCCATGTCGCCCAGTGCGGTATGAATGTCGCCATGCGTGGCGTCAATCAGCTGGCCGATTTCCACCGTCGCCTTGGCGGTACGCTCGGCCAGCTTGCGTACTTCATCGGCCACCACGGCAAAGCCGCGGCCAGCCTCGCCCGCCCGTGCCGCCTCGATGGCGGCATTGAGTGCCAGCAAATTGGTTTGGTCGGCAATGTCGCGGATTACACCAATAATGGTATTCATCTGCCCGGAACGTTCACCCAGTGCATTGAGTGCTGTTCCCAACTGGCCGACTTCCTCGGCGATACTGGCAATATCGTCGGCCAGACGACTGACGGCCTGGGCCGAATGGGCCGAGGTGGTACCGGTTTCACTGGCAGCCTGTTCCGCCATCGCTGCATTGTCGGCGATGTGATTGATACTGACCGTGATCTGCTCGATAGTGGCAGCGGCGGCGCTGGACACCTCGGACTGCCGCTCCGACTGGCGCGCCACGGTGTGGGTGACCTGTTGCAGACTGTCCAGTTCGCCATTGAGCGCAATCGCATGCTCGCGCACATCAATGAACATGCGGCGCAGACTGGCCACAAAGCGGTTGAAGGCTTCTGCGGTCTGGCCGATTTCATCCTGCTGCCCGACATGTAGCTGGTGGGTGAGATCGGCATGGCCGCTGGAGATTTCCAGCAAGGCATCACGCAAACGCATCAGGCCGCGCAGCAGGCGGGTGAGTACCAGCTGTGCCAGGGCAATGGCAAGCACACCGCACAACACACCGGCCACCACCAGCGTAATCAGCAAGCCCTGCAACGGTGCCAGGATGGCATCCTTGTCCACCACACTGCCCAGCACCCAGTCAGAACCGGGGACTGGTGACAGTTGCAGATAAACCGAGCGGCCACCGATTTGCAGCTCTTCCAGCTTGCTGCCGGCATCGGCCTGCTGCAACAGCGTCGCATCCAGACCAGGCATCACCTCGGCGATCGGCTTGAGCGTACTGTCGGCCGCCGGGTGCGCCACTATCTTGCCATTACGCGTAGCCAGGAAAGCGTAACCGTCGCCACGCAGCTTGATGCCCTGCACCAGACTGATGATGCCTTCCAGCGAAATATCGCCGCCCACCACGCCCTGCAGTTGTTGGTTGCGCAACAATGGATGGGCCACGGTGACACCCAGCTTTTTGGTGCTGGCAAACACATAGGGCTCGGTCACGATGCTGCTACCGGCACTGGCTGCCTGCTTATACCAAGGACGGGAGGTGGGGTCGTAACCTTCCGGCGCGTGCTTACCAGCCAGCTGGTAAATCATGCGTTTGTCGGCATAACCGGCAAAAACCTGGTCGAACCGGCCTGCTGTCTTGCCTTCTTGCAATTGGGGGAGGATGTCACCGGTCTCAAGCAGCGATGTGGCGGTGGCTTCTACGGCGTCCTTGCGCTGCCCAAGCCAGTTGGCCAGGGCGCTGCGATTTCCCAGCATGGCGGCGTCCAGCTCATGCTGCACGCCGACGATGATCTCTGCCCGCATGCGTTGGTAAGACAGTATTGCCAAAAGGGTGATGACAATTACTAACAGTAGCGCGACAAAGGCGAGCAGGCGTTGCTTCAAAGACATCTGGATTTCCTGTTGATCTGCTTCTTGGTGGCGACCTGAGCTGGCGACCACCCGCCCACCAAGCAGTGTGGGCTCACGGACAAAAGGGGGCCACCATACACCGACTATTCACAAGGGTAAACCCGTTAAACTTGCTGCCATTTTCTTTGTAAACTAATCAATTTAAATGACAGCTTAAAGACATTAATATGAATAGGGTATTATTTCAGGCAAAGAAATAGCAATCGCAAGCAAGTACCAGCGGTACTGTTTCAACTTGGGTAAGCAAGATGGCAGCGACAAGCAAGAAGCAAAGCGGCGGAAGAGACGACAAAGAGCAAAAGAAAAAGCCGCCCGAAGGCGGCTTTTGCATAAGCAGACCAGGCGATTAACGCTTGGAGAACTGCTTGGCACGGCGAGCTTTGCGCAGGCCGACTTTTTTACGTTCAACTTCACGCGCATCGCGGGTTACGTAGCCTGCAGCGGACAGAGCCGGCTTCAGAACTGCGTCGAAGTCGATCAGAGCGCGGGTGATACCGTGACGGATAGCACCTGCCTGACCAGTTTCACCACCACCAACAACATTAACCTTAATGTCGAAGGATTCGAGGTTTTCGGTCAGAACCAGCGGCTGGCGGATAACCATGCGACCGGTTTCGCGGGAGAAGTATTCGTCAACCGGCTTGCCGTTAACGATGATCTGGCCGCTACCCTTTTGCATGAACACGCGAGCTACGGAGCTCTTGCGACGGCCGGTGCCGTAGTAGTATTTACCGTTCATTCTCTATGCCTTAAAAACGAAATTCCAGCACTTTGGGCTGCTGGGCAGTGTGCGGATGTTCGGTACCAGCGTACACCTTGAGCTTCTTGATCATGGCGTAGCCCAGCGGACCCTTCGGCAGCATGCCTTTAACGGCTTTTTCCAGAACGCGTTCCGGGAACTGGCTTTGCAGTTCGGTGAAGTTGCGTTCGTAGATACCGCCCGGGTAACCGGAGTGACGGTAGTACTTTTTGTCCAGCGCTTTGGTACCAGTAACACGCAGTTTGTCAACGTTGACTACAACAATGTAGTCACCGGTATCAACGTGCGGAGTGTATTCCGGCTTGTGCTTGCCACGCAGGCGGTGAGCGATTTCGGCGGCGAGGCGACCCAGCACCTTGTCTTCGGCGTCGACCACGAACCACTCGCGCTTAACCTCATGCGGCTTGGCAGAAAAGGTCTTCATGGAACTCTTCCATCGTAATTCTTGAAAGTTACGGATTCTAATGCAGTGCCCTTCCCACTGTCAAACCATTGTGTAACAAAGCAAATGACAATGCTGAAACCGGGCTGGAATACGGTCTTTTTTGCCACAAAGCAGCAAAAAATCGTCCTCGCGGGCCAGACATGCTTGTTCTCGCGAACGGGCTGTGACCGGGACAAAAAAAAAGCGCAATCCATGTTGATTGCGCCAAGTTCCACCTAAAAGAAGGAGGATGGAGGAGACAACACCAAAACGCACACATTGCATGCCACGTCCTGATGCAGGTTTCATTATCAGGACCACCCCCAGGTTTGGCAAGTATTTTTTGTGCAGTGCACTAAAAAAAGTGCGGCAAGTACAACACACAAACAAACCACTGATATTAAACAATAAAAAATGAAGAAAACCAGCTTGCCATCCTGATTTGCATTCAGAAAACCTGCTTTGCAGTCACGGGTCAACAACAGCTGAGTGCGTTTTAGCGGAAACAGACTGCTGCATAGCAGCACAGGCTATAAGCGGATTGCTGTTTCCAGTGCCAGCTCCATCATCTCGCGGAAGGTGGTTTGCCGCTCTTCAGCACTGGTGGCCTCGCCGGTAGGGATGATGTCGGACACTGTCAGAATGCCCAGCGCACGCGCACCGTACTGCGCGGCCGCGCTGTAAATACCCGCCAGCTCCATTTCGATCACTTGCACATTCATCCGCTCCAGCACCTCGAGCATGGTGGGTTCCACGCCATAGAACAGGTCGGCAGAGAAGACATTGCCCACATTCACGCTACGCCCCAGGCGCTGGGCGGCGTCCATGGCGGTACGCAGCAGGGTGTAATCGGCAATGGCGGCAAAGTCATGATTGTTGAAACGCATGCGGTTGACCTTGCTGTCGGTACAGGCGCCCATGGCGATGTACAACTCGCGCAACTGGGTTTTGGCCGTCACCGCACCGCAGGAGCCGACGCGAATGATGTTTTTCACCCCGTAGTGCTGGATCAGCTCGGTGGTGTAGATGCTGGCAGAGGGGATGCCCATGCCGTGCGCCATCACCGACAGGCGCTTGCCCTGGTAGCTGCCGGTGTAGCCCAGCATATTGCGCACGCTGGTAACTTCGCGGGCATCCTGCAAAAAGGTTTCGGCGATCATTCTGGCGCGCAGCGGGTCGCCGGGCATCAGCACGGTTTCGGCAAAATCGCCCTTCTGGGCATTGATGTGCGGGGTAGCCATTGTGCTTCTCCTTGTGTGGCGTGCTCAGTTCAGAAAGGAAGACCCGTAATCCATGGCAGGCAGGCCAAGATGGCTGGCCACGCTCTGGCCGATGTCGGCAAAGGTAGCGCGCGCGCCAATGGAACCGGCGGGCACGCCATGGCCATAACACAGCACCGGAATATGCTCGCGCGTGTGATCCGTGCCGGACCAGGTGGGGTCGCAGCCGTGGTCGGCCGATAAAATCAGGATGTCGTCCGGCTGCATGGCAGCCATCACCTCGGGCAGGCGCCGGTCAAACTCCTCCAGCGCCCGGGCGTAACCGGCAATATCGCGCCGATGGCCGTAGCTGGAGTCGAAATCGACGAAATTGGCCATGATGATGGCGCGCTGTTGCGTGTTGCGCATGGCCGCCAGCGTGGCATCCCAGATCTGGTCGAAACCGGTGGCCTTGTGCTGTTCGGTAATGCCGACATGGGCGTAGATATCGGCGATCTTGCCAATGGATACCACCTGCCCGCCAGCGTCAGCCAGCTTTTGCAGCACGGTGGCTGCCGGCGGCGGCAGTGCCAGGTCCTTGCGGTTGCCGGTGCGGACAAAGCCACCCTTGCCCTCTCCCAGAAACGGACGGGCAATCACGCGGCCGATATTGTAAGGCTCCAGCGCTGCACGGGTGATCTGGCACAGCTGGTACAAGCGCTCCAGCCCGAAGGTTTCTTCATGGCAGGCGATCTGGAATACCGAATCGGCCGAAGTATAGAAAATGGGCTTGCCGGTACGCATGTGTTCCTCGCCCAGACGGTCGAGAATTTCCGTGCCCGACGCATGGCAATTGCCGAGAAAACCCGGCAAACCGGCCTTGCTGACAATCTCCTCCAGCAAGGCAGCAGGAAAACTGTTGTCCTTGTCGGTGAAATAACCCCAGTCGAACAGTACCGGCACACCAGCGATTTCCCAATGACCGGACGGGGTGTCCTTGCCGCTGGACAGTTCGCGGCCGTAACCGTAGGCAGCGATTGGCGCAGCCTGCTCCATGCCCTCCGGGAAATAACCGGAGGACAGCTGGCAGGCATGGCCCAGTCCCATGCGGGACAGGTTGGGCAGTTGCAAGGGGCCGCTGCGTCCTTTGTCGGCACGGCCGGCAGCGGCTTCCATGGCGATATGGCCCAGGGTGTTGCTTCCTGCATCGCCGAACAGTGGTGCATCGGCTGCCGCCCCTATGCCCAGCGAATCCAGTATCAGAATGATGGCGCGTTTCATTGCAATGGCTCCTGTTCCGGCAGGCGGATGGTCTTATACACCAGCGGCAGTGCTGCGGGCGCTTGTGGCGCGATATGCATGGCTTGGCGCACGCGGCGTTCCGCTTCGTCGGCACTGTCGGCATCGGCTGCATGGATGAACAACAAGGGGGTATCCGGCATCAGTTCCGCACCCAGTTCGACAAAATCACTCAGGCCCACACGGTAGTCCAGCTGATCGCTGGCCTGGCGACGACCACCACCCAAGGCACAAACGGCCATGCCCAGTGCGCGGGTATCCATGGCCGTGACAAAACCGCCATGCTCAGCATAGACCGGGCGTAGCACGGGTGCTGCGGCCAGATGGCGTTCCGGCTGCTCCAGCAGGTCGGCCGGGCCACCCAGTGCCGATACCATGCGACCGAAGATTTCGGCAGCACGGCCGGAGTCCAGTGCGGTTTGCAGCCGCTGTCCGGCGTCTGTCAGATCCTTGGCCAGGCCGCTGGCCAGCAGCATTTCGCTACACAGCGCCATGGTGACGGCATGCAGGCGCGGGTTGGCGGCCTCACCACGCAGGTAGCGGATGGCTTCCACGGTTTCCAGGCTGTTACCGGCAGTGCTGGCCAGCGGCTGGCTCATGTCGGTGATGAGAGCGCGGGTGCGTACTCCGGCACCATTACCGACATGGACAATGCGTTCAGCCAGTGCGATGGACTGTGCCATGGTGGGCATGAAGGCCCCGCTGCCGGCCTTGACGTCCATCACCAGCACATCCAGCCCGGCGGCCAGTTTCTTGGACAGGATGGATGCCGTGATCAGCGCGATGGATTCCACCGTGGCGGTGATGTCACGCGTGGCGTAAAAGCGCCGGTCGGCCGGAGCCAGGTCGCTGGTTTGACCGATGATGGCCACGCCGACCTCGCGTACCACCTGACGCAGGCGTTCCGGCGTGGGGAACGGGTTGTAACCGGGAATGGCCGACAGCTTGTCCAGCGTGCCGCCGGTATGGCCCAGGCCACGGCCGGAAATCATCGGCACAAAGCCGCCACAGGCGGCAATCAACGGCCCCAGCATCAACGACACCACATCGCCCACCCCACCGGTGGAGTGCTTGTCCAGCACCGGTCCTGGCAGGTGCAGGTCGTCCCAGCGCAAACAGCGCCCCGAATCACGCATGGCCATGGCCAGTTCAACGTTCTCGGCCAGCTCCATCCCCTGGAAATACACGGCCATGGCGAGGGCGGCTATCTGGCTGTCGGCTACGCTGTCATCGGTGATGCCCGCCACGAACTGGCGGATTTCCTCGCCCGACAGTGTCTGGCCGTCGCGCTTCTTGCGGATGACTTCCTGAGGTAAAAACATGGGTTTCTCCTGCTGGGTGGGCAAGGCCGACCGCCCTGCCAATAGACAAGGCCGAAGACGGGCTTCGGCCTGCATGCAGCTGATTGCGGTGGGGTGGCTCAGTAAGCGCCACCGGCAGTAGCTGCCCCGCCGCTGATTTCTGCCTGCAGATTGGCCAGCAGGCTGGAGGCACCAAAGCGGAAATGTTCCGGGTTCACCCAGTGCTCGCCCAGCAGGTGCTCGGCCAGGTCGATATATTCGGCGGCTTCGGCAGCCGTGCGTACACCGCCCGCCGCCTTGAAGCCACACTGCGCGCCAGTGGAACGGATGGCCGCCAGCATGATGCCTGCGGCGTCCAGTGTGGCATTCACCGCTACCTTGCCGGTGGAAGTCTTGATGAAGTCAGCCCCTGCCTCGATGGCAATAAGGCTGGCCTCGCGGATCAGCCGCGCCTCCTTCAGTTCACCGGATTCGATGATGACCTTGAGCAGCTTGTCACCGCAGGCTTCTTTGCAGGCGGCCACCAGTTCCGCACCGACGTCGGCATTACCTGCCAGCAAAGCACGATACGGAAACACCACATCTACTTCGTCGGCACCGTCGGCGATGGCCGCTGCGGTTTCGGCGACAGCCAGCGCGATGTCGTCGCCACCGGCCGGGAAGTTGCTGACAGTAGCCACCTTGACTTGTTGCAGGCCCAGCTCATCCAGGGTACGGCGCGCCAGTGCAACAAAACGGGGGTAGACACACACTGCCGCTACCGTACCGGCACTGCTGGCAGCTTGCTGGCACAGGGCGACGATACGTGCTTCGGTATCATCATCGTTAAGCGAGGTGAGGTCCATCATGGACAGGGCGCGACGCGCGGCAGTAATGAGTTCTGACATGGGATTCCTGCTTGGTTGTCATCTGCATGCCTGGCTGTGGCCGGCAGATTCAGAGGAGCGATTATGGAAATATCTTCAACTGAAAGCAATCGGCAATGCGACGACGTGTGGCACCAACGGCGGCAGTCGTGTGGCTGCTGCCTCAGGACCGTTGTTCGTCCAGATAGTCCTGCAAGCGTTGTTGCAGGTAAGGAACCGCTGCGCTTTGTGCCAGATAGTCCCCGGGTTTCATCCAGCGCCAGCACTGGCCCTCGTCGCCAAAGCGGATGGCCGCAGCCTGGGCGGTTGCCAGCCTGCCCACCATGAACACGCTTTGCGAGCCGGGCTGATGCCAGCTGGGATAGCTGCGCTGCCAGACGATTTGTGCAGGCTGTAACAGGATGCCGAATTCTTCCCGCGTTTCGCGTTGCAGGCAGGCAAACCGGCTTTCCTGCCCTTCCCGCCCGCCGCCGGGAAAATCCCAGCAGGCGGCAAAGGGCAGCCCCGGTTTGTCATCCCGCAGATACACCAGCAGGCTGTCCTGATAAAACAGCGCAGCCTTGGCGCCGCAAAACGGCTCGCGCATGGCCTGGGCTTACACCCGGCGCGCGTCGGTGACGCCCGGCAGTTCCATCATGCGCGCCAGCACGCGGCTGATGTCCTGCACCTGGCGCACTTCCACGGTGAAGCGCATCTTGGCACGCATATCGCGCGACAGCGTATGCACCGCAATCAGGTTGAGTTTTTCACGGGACAGCACATCGGAAATATCGCGCAGCAAACCAGCACGATCCAGCGATACCACCTCGATATCAATCGGGAATACGCTGCTTTTTTGATCGCCCCAGCCCGCGGCAATCAGCCGTTCCGGTACATCGGCAGACAGGCGCTTGAGCGTGAGGCAATTGGTGCGGTGAATCGAAATACCACGCCCCTTGGTGACAAAGCCCACCACGGCATCCGGCGGTGCCGGTTTGCAGCACTTGGCCAGCACCGTCATCAGGTTGTCCACCCCTTCGATCAGGATGCCGCCCGCGTCATGGCCGCCCTTGCTGGCGCGGATGATGCTTTCCGGCTCTACATCCGGCGGCGGCGGCGGGGCAAAACTGGCAATGGCATTGGCGACCGAACGGGTGCTCAGCTCGCCATGGCCCATCGCGCCGTACACCTCTTCCAGTTTGGCGTAACCCAGTTTTTCCGCCAGCAGGGTGAGATTGGGTTGTTGATGCGGGTGACGGGCCAGCTCGCGCTCAAACAATTGTTTGCCGGTTTCGCGCACCGTGTCCGCATTCTGCATGCGGATGTACTGGCGAATCTTGGAGATGGCGCGGTGGCTCTTGACCCAGCCATCGTGCAGCCAGTTGACCGACGGCCCGCCCTCCTTGGCGGTCAGCACTTCCACCCGCTGGCCGTTTTGCAGCGGGGTGGACAAGGGCACGATCTGCCCTTCCACCTTGGCACCCCGGCAACGGTTGCCCAAGCCGGTATGAATGGCATAGGCAAAGTCGATGGGCGTGGCGCCATGCGGCAGCGCCAGTACCCGGCCCTGCGGGGTCAGTACATAGATGGTGTCGGAGAACAGTTCGGTCTTGAAGGCTTCGGCCAGCCCTTCGCGGTCGGACATTTCTTCGCGCCAGTCCAGCAGTTGGCGCAGCCAGGAAATCTTTTCTTCGTACTGCGCATCGCCCTTGCCACCCTCTTTGTAGCGCCAGTGCGCGGCTACGCCGAACTCGGCATGCTCGTGCATTTCAAAAGTGCGGATCTGCACTTCCAGCGCCTTGTCCTCCGGGCCGATCACCGCCGTGTGCAGGCTGCGGTAATTATTGGCCTTGGGGTGAGAAATGTAGTCGTCGAATTCGCCGGGAATCGGCTGCCACATGCCGTGGATGATGCCCAGCGCGGTGTAGCAGTCCGGCAGTTTTTCTACCAGGATGCGCACGGCGCGGATGTCGTACAGCTCGGTAAAGTCGAGCTTTTTCTTTTTCATCTTCTTCCAGATGGAGAAGATGTGCTTGGGCCGCCCGGCTACTTCGGCCTTGACGCCGGCTGCCTTGAGCTCGCTGCGCAGAGTGTCCAGCACCCGGTCGATGTAGTCGATGCGTTCCAGCCGGCGCTCGTCCAGCAGCCTGGCAATTTTCTTGTAGCTATCCGGTTCGGTGTGGCGGAAGCCCAGGTCTTCCAGCTCCCACTTGATTTGCCACACGCCCAGGCGGTTGGCCAGCGGCGCAAACAGGTCCAGCGTTTCGGTAGCAATGGCACGCCGTACCGCTTCGTCATGCACATGGGGTAGGTAATGCATGGTCTGGGTGCGCCATGCCAGCTTGATCAGCACCACACGGATATCCGCCACCATGGCCAGCAGCATCTTGCGCATGGTTTCCGCCTGGCGGGCACGTTCTTCCGGCGTTTCCAGCTTGTCGATGCGCGCCAGCTCGGTAATGCGGCGCACACCGCCCACGCCATCCACCAGCACGGTGACAGTCTGGCCGAAATTCTCGGTCATCCAGCCCTGCCAGTCGGGCTTGTGATCCGGCACGGCAAACAGCAGGGTGGCGACAATGGCGTCAGTCAGCAGGTTAAGGTCGGCCACAATGGCCGCCGCGGACACCGCATGGCTGAACAGATCCTCGCCGGTACTCACCAGGCCCTTGCCGCGATACAGCTCGCGCGCCGCGTCAAAAGCACGCGCCAGCAAGCTGGCTTCGGCCTCGGGCAGGGCTGCGGACATCTGTTCCAGCCACCGTTTCGGGTCGGCTGCATCGGCCAGGGTATCGGCCATCGAACGCACTACGGAAACCATATTTCACACCTGGGCAGCAAAACTGCACGAAAAATGAAAACCAATACGCCGCACTCAGGCGGTCAACCGCTGCAACAAGCGCTTGACCGGGGCGGGCAGTCCGGCCTCCAGTGCCTGCGCCAATGGCAGCCACTGGCCGGCGGAGTCCTGTACCCGGGAGCCAGCCAGCGTATCCAGCCGCACCGGCACCGGGGTGATGATCAAGCGAAAATGGGTAAACACATGCTCCAGCTCCGGCCAGGATGGCAGCACATCACCACTGCCTTGCTCGGCCAACCAGCTTTCCACCTCCATGGAGTCGGCAAATTCAGGCAGGGATAACAAGCCACCCCAGATGCCAGTCGGCGGCCTGCGCTCCAGCCACACCTTGTCGCCATGCTGCGCCAGCAACATGACGGTGTGACGGGTGGGCACAGCTTTCTTGGGACGGGGGGTGGGCAGCTCATGAGTACGCCCCTGCTGTGCCGCCACGCAGCCATCCACCATCGGGCACACGGTGCAGGCCGGCTTGCGGCCGCACACGGTAGCGCCCAGATCCATCAAACCCTGGGTGTAGGCCGTCATCTGTGCGCCATCTGCTGGCAGCAAGGATTCTGCCAGCGTCCACAGCCGGTTTTCCACTGCCTTCTCGCCAGGAAAACCGCTGATGCCAAAGCAACGCGTCAACACGCGTTTGACATTACCGTCCAGAATGGTTTCGCGCTGGCCAAAGGCGAAGGCAGCGATCGCGGCGGCGGTAGAGCGCCCGACACCAGGCAGGCGCTGAATGGCCTCGCGCTGCGCAGGAAACTGCCCGCCAAACTCATCCATCACCATGCGGGCAGCCTTGTGCAGATTGCGCGCCCGGCTGTAATAGCCAAGGCCGCTCCACAAGGCCAGCACCTCATCCACAGACGCTGCCGCCAGGCTGGCCACGTCAGGAAAATGCTGCAAAAAGCGGGCGTAATAACCCAGCACCGCAGTCACCTGCGTTTGCTGCAACATGATTTCGGACAGCCATACCCGGTACGGGTCGCTCACCTGCCAGGGCAGATCGTGCCGGCCGTGATGTTCCTGCCAGGCCACCAGACGGGTGGCAAATGAATCCTGCAACATGGCAAAGCCGCGCTAAAACAAAAGGGAACCGGACATGCTACCTGAAAGGCGGAGCAGCACCAAGCAGTGCGCCTTTAAATAAGGTAAAATGGAAGATTGCTTAAAGCTTGCTTATTTGAAGGATGTACCCATGGCCACTTTCCGTTCACGCCAGCGCGCCAATCTGCGCCGCGATGTCAGCAGCAGCGACACATCCCCCGCGCAGCCTGCCGCCGCACCCGCCGATGGCACGGCCAAGGGTCCCATCATCCAGAAGAAAGCACCGTCGGCCGACGGCCCGCGCGATCCTTACTCCTCGCGCCGTCCGGCAGCAGGCCAGCCGCCACGCCAGGGAGAGCAGCGCCGTTTCGATGCGCGTGACGGCGAGCGCAAGCCATTCAACCGCGACGACCGCGAGCGCAAGCCCTACCCGCCACGTGATGGCGAGCCGCGCCGTTTCGATGCGCGTGATGGCGAACGCAAACCGTTCAATCGCGACGACCGCGAGCGCAAGCCCTACCCACCCCGCGATGGCGAGCCGCGCCGCTTCGATGCGCGTGACGGCGAGCGCAAACCGTTCAACCGTGACGACCGTGAACGCAAACCCTACCCGCCGCGTGATGGCGAGCCGCGCCGCTTCGATGCGCGTGATGGTGAGCGCAAACCGTTCAACCGTGACGACCGCGAACGCAAGCCCTACCCGCCGCGTGATGGCGAGTCGCGCCGTTTCGATGCGCGTGACGGCGAGCGCAAACCGTTCAACCGTGACGACCGTGAACGCAAGCCCTACCCGCCGCGTGAACGTGATGCCTCGGCTCCGCGCAGCCTGCATCCGGCCGATAGCCGTGGCGAGCTGCATGAATCACGCCGCCCGGATGGCGAGCGCAGCTATCAGCGCGACCGTGGCCCGTCCGGCCGCAAACCGCTGAACAGCCAGCCGGATCGCAAGATCGAGCACAAGCCCCATGTACCGCGTCATGTGGAACGCGACACCCCTGCCGCCACACCGACCATTCCGGCGGCAGAGCAAGGCCCGCGCAAGCTGTTCTCCAAGCCGGCCGAGCGCCGTGAAGAGCATGCGCCACGTGATAAGCACTTCCGCCGTGACGAGCAGCCGCGCAAACAGGCTCCGCGCCGTTTCGAGCGCAATGATGCCGCCCGTCACTACGATCCGGAAATCCTGCCGGCACCGACGACTGAACGGGAAAACCGCTTCCGCCGCGACGAGCCGGCGCAGGAAAACGCACCGCGCAAGCTGTTCTCCAAACCGGCCGAACGCCGGGAAGACAGCGCGCCGCGTGATAACCGTTTCCGCCGTGCCGAACGCCATGACGCAGCCAGCTATTACGACCCGGAAATCCTGCCGGCACCGACCGTCGAACGGGAGAACCGTTTCCGTCGCGACGAACCCGCGCAGGAAAACGCACCGCGCAAGCTGTTCTCCAAACCGGCAGATCGCCGCGAAGACAGTGCGCCGCGTGAGCGCTTCCAGCGCGAGGACAGCCCACGTCGCGATGCCCGTCATGAACGCAGCTGGGAACCGCGCGAGCGCGGCAACTCCCCGGCCAGCCTCAAGCCCTTCGACAACAAACACCGCATGGAGCGCGACCCGCGCCAGCACGATAGCCGCCCTTCCAGAAGTACCGACAAACCGGCATGGAACGACAAGCTGGCTGCCCAAGCGGTGTATGCGCTGACCGGCCTGCGCGACAAGCAACTGGCCTTGTTCGCCCCCTGCCCGCGCGGACTGGAAATGACGCTGGTGGCCGAGCTGAACGCACTGGGTGCCAACGATGTCAGCAAGGTGGATGGCGGTGTGGCCTTCCGTGGCGACGCCGATATCATGATGAAGGCCAACCTGCACAGTCGCACCGCCAGCCGCGTGCTGTTGAAGCTGGCCGAAGGCGGTTATCAGCAGGAAAGCGACATCTACCAGCTGGCCATGCAGATCGACTGGCCGCGCTGGTTCGATGTATCGCGCAGCATCAAGGTAAAAACCGACGCCATCGGCGCACAGCTGCGCAGCCTGGATTTTGTCTCGCTCAAGGTGAAAGACGCCGTGTGCGACCGCTTCCGTCAGGCCAATGCCGGTCGTCCCAATGTGGACACCCGCACGCCGGACATGCGCATTCACACCTTCCTCACCCGCGAGCATGCCACCATTTATCTGGATACCAGTGGCGAGCCGCTGTTCAAGCGCGGCTGGCGCGAAGAAACCGGCGAGGCTCCGCTACGGGAAAACCTGGCGGCCGGCATTCTGCTGATTGCCGGTTACGATGGCAGCCAGCCCTTGCTGGACCCGATGTGCGGCAGTGGCACCTTCCTGGTGGAAGCCGCCGACATCGCCCTCAAGCGCGCACCGGGCCGCAACCGCCGCTTTGGCTTCCAGCGCCTGCGCGAATTTGACGCGCTGTCCTGGGAAGCCCTGCTGAGCGAAGCCCGTGCCGCCGAACTGCCGGTTCGCGATCTGGCGATCAAAGGCAGCGACCGCGCGCGCAACATGCTGCCGGTAGCCCGTGCCAACCTGCAACGCGCCGGTCTGGCCGATGCCATCGAACTGCAAGCGCAAGACGTGCTGGAAGCACGCCCGTTTGCCGATAGCGGCTTCATTGTCACCAACCCGCCTTATGGCGTACGGATGGACGAGCAAGACGCGCTGGCCGAGCTGTACCCGCAGCTGGGTGACTGGCTGAAGGCCCACTTTGCTGGCTGGACCGCGCACTTCTTTACTGGCGACCTGCGCCTGTCCGACCTGATCCACCTGTCGGTCAAGCGCCGCACCCCGCTGTTCAACGGCTCCCTGCCCTGCCGCCTGTTTGCCATTCCGATGGTTGCAGGCAGCGCCCGTCGCGAGAAACCGGCGGTGGATGGCGAGCGCGCGGATGATGCAAACACCGAATAAGCTGCATCAGCCGTTTACCACAAGCCCGGCCATGCCGGGCTTGTTTGCTTTACTGCCCGTGTCTCTTCGCAGGCAGCAACTAAAATAAAATCTGCCACCGACAGACTGCTCCACTGACCAACACGTCGACACCACCATGCAAACTTCTTTTATTTCCGCCACGGTCTTGCTGATCCTGATTACCGATCCGCTGGGCAATATTCCGCTGTTCATTTCCGCGCTCAAGCAGGTCAAACCGGAGCGACGCAAGAAAGTGGTGTACCGCGAATGTCTGATCGCTTTTCTGGTACTGCTGACTTTCATGTTTTTCGGGCGGAATTTTCTGGACGTGATGCACCTGACTGATCAGTCGATGCAGGTGGCAGGCGGAGTGATCCTGTTCCTGATTGCGCTGAAAATGATTTTCCCCAGCGAAGGCGGCAGTGTGTTTGGCAGCGACAAGATGCACGGCGAGCCCTTCATCGTGCCGATTGCCATTCCGTTGATTGCCGGCCCTTCAGCCATGGCCACGGTATTACTGATGTCCACCCGCGAACCGGCACGCATGCTGGAATGGATAGGCGCGCTGACCATCTGCATGCTAGTGACTACCGTGGTGTTCCTGTTTTCAGGGCGCTTGCAAAAGCTGCTGGGGGAACAGGCCATTACTGCCCTTGAACGCTTGATGGGCCTGGTGCTGACGGCTATTTCCATCGAAATGCTACTGGGCGGCGTGGCGTCCTACATCCGCCAGTTTCATTGACCAGCTTCATTGAGTGCTAGCAAAACAGGGGGGCCATAGCCAGGCACCAGTCTTGTTATCAGCGCGAACGGACAATCAGATCAGCAGCACGGGAAGACGTAGCCAGACGACTGCTCACTGACTGGCCGTAGGCTGCCGCTTCGAGTTCGCTGGTCTCTTTGGTGTCCTGCATGGCTTCTGGCGCACTGGCGGGACCCGCCGGATTTCCACCACCTGCAGCTTGCAATTGCTGACGCAGACTGGCGACGGCACGATGGGCACTCTCCTTGTCCGAGCGCTGCACCCTAAGCTCTTCTTGTAATTCCGCCTGTTGCTTGCGCAAGCCATCACACTCCCTGCGCAACTCGTCACACTGCTGGCGCAACGCGCGTACATCGTCGTAGGACTGCGCCAGCTTTTCATGGGTTTCACCCAGTTCACGCTCCACAGTCACCAGGCGCGTTTCTGTTTCACCCAAGCGACTGGCGGACTCATCCAGGCGTGGTGCCGTACGCTCCAGCTCCTGTTGCTGGCGGGCATTGAGTGCCAGCACCATGCTCAGCTGCTGACTGGTGGCTTCCAGTTCGGCAGCCTGCCGTTCGAAAGCCTCGGCCAGCTCGGCACGCAGCGCATCCAGCTCTTCACGCTCGGTTTGCCAACCAGCCTGGGCAGCGCGTAAATGCTGATTGGCAAATTGCTGGGCATGCTGCCAGACAGCATCTATCGCAGTCAGGCCAGCTTCTTCGACCGGGGCAGGCAACTTGCTCCCGAGTGGAGCGGGGCTGACCGGCTGAATCTTGCGCCACTCCTTGAGCACCAGACTGGCCACATTCATATCGACATTGGCGCATTTGCGGACTTCGTCCAGCGCGGGCAATGACTGATATCCAGTTTTGGCGTGTAACTCGGAGGCAACGCGATGGATACGCTCGCGCACTTCGGCAGGAATCGTGTCGGCCTTTACCATGAAATCATCCTTTAACGGTCTGCGGACTTGATCGTCCACCGAAAACATCAGCACCAAGCTGCTTGCACCTGAGGAGGCATGCTGTACCACCCGCACATCGGCGAGCAGATGCTGAGTAAAGGTGAAATTTTTTGCTCAGCCAGGGAAATGCACAATGGGATAAAGCTGGTACAAAGGACGGTAAAAGACCAATAAATGGCCAAGAATTTTCTGAAAGTTCAAATACCTCCGCGTCAAATCGGTATTTTCTGGCCGGGCTTAGGGATAACAGCAATTAGCCAAAAACCGATCGCTTGCTAGGATGTGTGCAACAACAGGATCCATCAGGATCCGGAACAACGCTCAACCTCTGAATATCCGAGAACAAGAGACCAGACATGCAAGCCAAAACTCCGCTCTACTCGCGCCTGTATTTCCAGGTGCTGGTTGCCATCTCCATCGGCGTACTGATGGGGGCTTTCTATCCGGAAGCCGCCGCCAAGATGAAACCGCTGGGAGACGCCTTCATCAAGCTGATCAAGATGATGATCGCCCCCATCATTTTCTCCACCGTGGTGGTGGGCATTGCCAAGATGGGCGACATGAAGGAAGTGGGTCGTGTTGGCATCAAGGCGCTGTTTTACTTTGAAGTCGTGACCACGCTGGCACTGGTGATTGGCCTGGTGGTGGTGAACCTGCTGCAGCCGGGTGCCGGCCTGAATGTGGACCCACACACGCTGGATGCCAAATCGGTGGCCAAATTTGCTGCCGGTGCCAAGGACATGAACACCGTGGACTTCATGCTGCACATCATCCCGGATACCGTGGTGGGCGCATTTGCTACCGGTGAAATCCTGCAGGTACTGCTGTTCTCGGTATTGCTGGGCCTGGCACTCACTCGCATGGGCAGCAGCGGCAAAACCGTCATTTCCATGCTGGACGAGTTTTCCCATGCCCTGTTCGGCGTGATCAACATGCTGATGAAGCTGGCTCCGATTGGCGCGTTTGGTGCCATGGCCTTCACCATCGGCAAATACGGTGTGGGTTCGCTCAAGCAACTGGGCTTTTTGATGGCCTGCGTTTATCTCACCTGCTTTGCCTTCGTCTTCATCGTGCTGGGGGCCATCGCCCGCTTCAACGGTTTCAGCATTTTAAAATTCCTGGCCTTCATCAAGGAGGAAATCGTGCTGGTACTGGGTACGTCTTCGTCCGAATCTGCCTTGCCTGGCATGATGAAGAAGATGGAACACCTGGGCTGCGCCAAACCGGTAGTGGGCATGGTGATTCCGACGGGTTACTCTTTTAATCTGGACGGTACTTCCATCTACCTGACCATGGCAGCCATCTTCATTGCCCAAGCCACCAATGTACAGCTGAGCCTGGGTGAAGAGCTGGGCATCATCGGCGTATTGCTGCTTACCTCCAAGGGTGCGGCAGCGGTGACTGGCGGCGGTTTCATCACCCTGGCCGCCACGCTGGCCACGCTGGGCGGCAAGCTGCCGGTAGAAGGCCTGGCGCTGCTGATTGGTGTGGACCGTTTCATGTCCGAAGCGCGCGCCATCACCAACCTGATCGGCAATGGCGTGGCCACCGTGGTGGTAGCCAAGTGGGAAAAGGCGCTGGATACCGACCGCATGCAGCGCGTGCTGAATGGTGAAGTGCTGCCAGAGCCGGATGCAGCACCCGCCAAACACTGATTAATATTGTACCTCGTTCGACCTTTCAGTCAGCTTATGGCCCGTCATACGACGGGCTGTTTTTTTGCTGGGCAAAAAAATCGACCAGATAATCAACAAACACCCGGACCTTGCCCGGCACATGGCGACGCACCGGGTACACGGCGGACACATCCAGGCAGGACCAGCGGTAGTCGTCCAGAATGGTTTGCAGTTGTCCAGCAGCCAGCGCCTGCTGTAACAGGAATTCCGGCTGACGGATAATTCCCATGCCATGCACTGCGGCATCGGTAAGAATATCGCCGTTATTGGCGCGCAGGCTGCCCTTGATACGCACCCTGCCCACCGCACCATCCGGTGCCTGGTATTCCCACACATTAGGCTGATTGATAAGGGTGTAGATCAGGCAGTCATGCTGGGCCAGCTCATCCGGGTGTTGTGGCAAACCATGGCGTAACAGATAGTCCGGCGATGCGCACAAGCGGTCCCGCACCTTGGCCAGCGGCCGGGCAATCAGGCTGGAGTCGTCCAGATTGGACACCCGGATTGCCAGATCAAAACCTTCATCTACCAGATCTACCTTGCGGTCGTTCAGCGACAACTCCACCTCCACCTGCGGGTGCAGACGCTGAAAACCGGCAATCGCCCGTCCCAGAAAGCGCATGCCGAAAGAAACCGGCGCCGTCACCCGCAAACGCCCGCTGGCCTTGCTGGCCCCTTGCGACAGCAGCGCGTCCAGGTCCTCCAGTTCGGCCAGCAGGGCACCGCCTTGCGCCAGATAGGTTTCTCCCGCCTCGGTCAGCGACAGGCGCCGGGTAGTACGATGCATCAGCCGCACCCCCAGCCGGGTTTCCAGTGCCGACACCAGCTTGGTCACCATGGCACGCGACAGGTCCAGCCTGTCGGCCGCGGCGGCAAAACTGCCCTGCTCTGCCACAGTCACAAAGGCACGAATTTCCGAGAATCGGTCCATATAATTTCCAATTGGTAAACAATTTCTTCATTTATAGCATATTTATCTAGCAATAAGTGCATGGTCAAATACACCCACTGCCACCGCCCACTCACAACCGGGCCTTAACCGCTACAGGAGTCTTGCCATGAACACCACCTCTCCCTCACTTTCCGCCCTGATTCTGCGCGTATCCCTGGGCCTGATGTATCTGGCACATGGTGCTACCAAGCTGTTTGTCTTCGGCCCGGCCGGTACCGCCCAGTTCTTTTCCAGCCTCGGCCTGCCCGGCTTTGTCGGCTATCTGTCGATGGCCGCTGAAATCGGTGGTGGCCTGCTGCTGATCCTGGGACTGAAAGCACGCTGGGTTGCGCTGTCACTGGTGCCGCTGCTGGCCGGAACCATCGTACTGGTGCATGGCGCCAATGGCTGGATGTTCACCAATCAGGGTGGCGGCTGGGAATATTCGGCCTTCCTGATCACCAGCTCGCTGGCTCTGTTCTTTCTGGGTGATCAACCTGCCCGCCAGCAGCAATAAGCTTCACGCCATCCACAACACGCGGCCTGCCGGAAACGGGGCCGCGTTTTTGCTGTTCTAAGCTGCGGCGCACCCTTGCTCCTGTGCAACATCCCGCTATGCTGAACGCATTGCTGTATCACGCCACCGGACTTTGCCATCCCGGGTGTGGCATTGCGGTTGAACCCGCCCGCCATTTTGTTGACGGTTATCAAGCCAGTTTCACATGATTGCTGTAGCTAAATTACAATATTGGCATGATACAGGCGTTGCAAACTGCCTACACATTCAGCAGGAAAACCAGGTTTAATCCTGCAATAACAATATTCTTGCGTTTAACAGGCTGATTAGGCACTTGCCTTACGCGCCGAGTTGCGGCTTAATCCTGCCCCAACAATCGCTCGTAATAAAATAACTGTTGCAATCAACTCCTGAGGAGTTTCACATGGGCTCTCCCGCGCCACGACTGGACATTCTCGCCCCCCTTTCCGGGTGGCTGGTCGCTCTGGATACCGTCCCCGACCCGGTTTTCGCCGGCAAAATGGTGGGTGACGGCATTTCCCTGGATCCAACCTCCTGCTCGCTGCTGGCTCCGGTCAGCGGTACTGTCAGCAATATTCACACTGCGCATCATGCACTGACCATCACCTCGGACAATGGCGTGGAAGTGCTGGTCCATATCGGCATCGACACCGTCATGCTCAAGGGTGAAGGCTTTGTGCCGCTGGTGGAGCAAGGCCAGCAGGTCAAGGCAGGCCAAGCCTTGATCGACTTCGACCTGGACCTGGTCGCCTGCACCGCCCCCAGCCTGCTCACCCAGATCATCATCACCAATGGTGAAGTAGTAGAAAAGCTCACCTGCGCCAGCGGTCTGGTAGAAGCAGGCAAGAGCATCATCATGACGCTGGACCTGCAAGGCAGCGCAGAAGCCGCCAGCCAGGCTGAAGGCGAAACCCTGACATCGGAAACCATCACGCTGACCAACCCGGCCGGCCTGCATGCCCGTCCGGCTGCGGTGTTTGCCAGCGCCGCCAAACGCTTTGCAGCGGATATCCAGCTGCAACTGGGCGACAAGGTGGCCAATGCCAAATCCGTAGTCGGTATCATGGGCCTGGCCACGGTGAATGGTGATCAGGTACAGGTACTGGCCACCGGGCCGGATGCCGCCGCAGCCATTGTCGAACTGTCCCAACTGCTGCTGGACCGCTGCGGCGAAAGCCTGGATGAAGCCCCGGCCGCTCCCGCGCCTGCTGCAACGCAGCCGGTACAACAGGACAGCGCTGGCGTGCTGGCGGGCGTGGGTGCTTCACCCGGCATCGCCATTGGCCGCATTTTCCATCACCGCCTGCAAGAGTTTGACGTGGTGGAAGCCGGTGCCGCTGGCGTGGTAGAGCAGCAAAACTTCACCCGCGCCACGGAAGAAGCCGCAGAGCAGATTGAAACCATCAAGACCCAGCTGCAAGACCAGGCCAAGCGCGCCATCCTGTCCATGCATCAGGAGCTGCTGCAAGACCCGGACCTGCTGGCCCTGACCTATGCGGGCCTCGCCGATGGCAAATCCGCCGCCTGGGCCTGGCGTGCCGCCTTCAGTGCCTACTCTGCCCGCCTGGAAGCGCAGGACAATGCCTTGCTGCGTGAACGCGCCAACGACATCCGCGACGTGGGTCGCCGCGTGCTGGCCTTGCTGGCTGGCGTCAAGCAAGCCGAGCTGGACGTACCCGCCGGTTCCATCCTGATTGCCGAAGACCTGGCACCGTCCGACACCGCTGCGCTGGACCCGGGCAAGGTGCTGGGTTTCTGCACCCGCACTGGCGGTGCCACCAGCCATGTGGCCATTCTGGCCCGCTCGCTGGGTATTCCGGCCATTTGTGGTATCTCGCAAGCTGCGCTGGCGCTGCAAGATGGCCGCGAGGTGATTCTGGACGGCACTGCCGGCACCCTGAACATTGCCCCCTCCACCACCGAGAAGGCCGAGGCTGAAGCCGCCATCGCCCGTCTGGCTGAGCGTCGCGCTGCCGAGCAAGCCATGTCGCAGCAGCCGGGCCAAACCAGCGATGGCAGCCGTATTGAAGTGGTGGCCAATATCCGCAATGCCGCCGATGCGCGCGAAGCGGTAAAAGCCGGTGCCGAAGGCGTGGGCCTGCTGCGCTCGGAATTCCTGTTCGATAACCGCGACACTGCCCCGTCCGAAGCTGAACAAGCAGCTGAGTACTGCGCGGTAGCCCGCGAGCTGGGCAGCGATCGCCCGCTGGTGGTACGCACGCTGGACGTGGGTGGCGACAAGCCGCTGTCCTACCTGCCGCTGCCCAAGGAAGACAACCCCTTCCTCGGCCTGCGCGGCATCCGCGTCAGCCTGGACCGCCCCGACCTGCTGCGCACCCAGTTGCGTGCCATTCTGCAAGCCGCTCCACTCACCCGCCTGCACATCATGTTCCCCATGGTGGCGTCCCTGGACGAGCTGCGCGCGGCCAAGGCCATTCTGGCCGAAGAGCAGGCCAGCAGCGGCCATGCCGACGTCAAGGTGGGCATCATGGTGGAAGTCCCGTCTGCCGCCATCCTGGCTGCACGTTTTGCGCCGGAAGTGGATTTCTTCTCCATTGGCACCAACGACCTCACCCAGTATGTACTGGCGATGGACCGTGGCCATCCGCAACTGGCCAAGCAAGCGGATGCACTGCATCCGGGTGTACTGGCCATGATTGCCATGACTTGCGACGGCGCCCGCGCCCACGGCAAGTGGGTGGGCGTATGTGGCGGCCTGGCGTCTGACGAGCGTGCGGCCCCGGTGCTGGTAGGCTTGGGCGTGACCGAGCTGTCGGTCAGCACACCGGCTGTGGCGAGCGTCAAGGCCACCCTGGCGCGCTGGAGCATGGACGAATGCCGCTCGCTAGCCCAACAGGTGCGGGCACTGGGCACAGTGGCCGAAGTACGCGCCCATCTGGCACAACAGGCGCGCTAAGCGCGACCAACCTGCCGTCCGGCATGCCCGGACGGTGCTGGCTCCTTGCCTGCTGACCCGGGCAGGAGCATTACGCAGGAATCACTATCATGTTTGATCAATCCTTCGCTTTTCTGCAGAAAATCGGCAAATCGCTGATGCTGCCGGTAGCCGTATTGCCGGTAGCAGGCCTGTTGCTGGGCATTGGCGCTACCGACTTCCACACCCAGAGCACCGTGCTGCTGGCCATCCTGTCGCTGATGAAAAACGCCGGCGACGTGATCTTCGGCAATCTGCCGCTGATCTTTGCCGTGGGCGTGGCGCTGGGCTTTACCGAGAATGACGGTGTGGCCGCCATTGCCGCCACCATCGGCTTCCTGGTGATGACCACCACGCTAGGCGTGATGGCCGGGCTGATGGGTGTGAAGCCTGACACCATCATGGGCATGCCCTCCATCCAGACCGGCGTATTCGGCGGCATTCTGGCCGGTGGTCTGGCAGCCTATATGTTCAACAAGTACTACCGCATCAATCTGCCGCAGTATCTGGGCTTTTTTGCCGGCAAACGCTTTGTGCCCATCGTGACCGCGGTGGCCGCCATCGTGCTGGGTGCAGTGCTGTCCTTCGTATGGCCCCCGATCGGCGGTGCCATCAAGAGCTTCTCGCAATGGGCTGCCGTCAGCGACCCGCGCACTGCCGCCACCGTCTATGGCTTTGTCGAGCGTCTGCTGATTCCGTTTGGCCTGCACCACATCTGGAACGTGCCCTTCTTCTTTGAAATGGGCGATTTTGTCGATGCCAGCGGCAAGCACATCCACGGCGACATCAACCGCTTCTTCGCCGGCGACCCGACCGCAGGCGTGCTGTCTGGTGCCTTCCTGTTCAAGATGTTCGGCCTGCCGGCTGCTGCCATCGCCATCTGGCACACTGCCAAACCGGAAAACCGGGTGAAAGTAGGCGGCATCATGATTTCCGCCGCGCTGACCTCCTTCCTGACCGGTATTACCGAACCCATCGAATTCGCCTTCCTGTTCGTGGCTCCGGTGCTGTATTTCATCCATGCCTGCCTGGCAGCATCGGCCCAGTTCGTGGCCAACTCGCTGGACATGCACATGGGCTTCACCTTCTCGCAAGGTGGCATCGACTTTTTGATGTTCAACCTGATCGGCAACAAATCGCACCATGCCTGGTATGTGTTCATCCTGGGGCCGATCTACGCCGTCATCTACTACAGCGTGTTCCGCTTCGTCATCCTGAAATTCAACCTGAAAACCCCTGGTCGTGAAGACGAAGACAGCAGCAGCGAAGGTGCAGTAAGCGAAGACCAGCGTGCTCGCGCCCTGGTGCTCGCCTTTGGTGGCCGCAGCAACATCACCAATCTGGATGCCTGCATCACCCGTCTGCGCATTGCAGTGAAGAACCCGGCACAGGTAGACCAGGCCAAACTCAAGGCTATGGGTGCATCGGGCGTGGTACAGGTGGGTAGCGGTATTCAGGCCATTTTCGGGCCGCAATCGGAAAACCTGAAAACCGATATGGAGATCTACCTGAAAACCGCCGGTGACGATGCAGAACTGCCTGCGGCAGCAGCAGCCAGTGCAGCCACTACAACAGCCCATGCTCCGGCAGCAGTCAGCAGCAGCCCGGTCGACCCTCAACTGGCCGCTACAGCCGCAGCCATCCTGGCCGCACTGGGTGGCCGTGGCAATGTGCAGCAGGTTGAAGCCATTGCCCACACCCGCCTGCGCGTGCAGCTGAAACAGGCGGCCAGCCTGAATGAAGCAGCGGCCCGCGAAGCCGGCGTCATGGCCTGCGTGCAAACCCAGCCTGGCACCTGGCATCTGATTGTTGGCGACAAGGCTGGCGCGCTGGCGCAAGCCTTACAGGGCTGATCAGGCTCACCAGAAACGACAGGGCTGCCGATGGCAGCCCTTTTTCATGGTGCGCTGGTAGCGCAGAGGAGAACGCTTACAAGGCGAATAACTGGCGCAGATGCAACGCCACGCCAGACTGTACATTGCTGGCCACGGTTTGCGCCTGTGGCAGCTGCGATGCAAGCCGTGGGTGGGCATTGGCCATCACCCGCGGGTGGCCCACGGTTTGCAGCAGTTCGATATCGTTCTGACCATCGCCAAACGCCAGGCAGTCAGCCGGGCTGATACCCAGTTCGTCCAGCACCAATTGCAGCGCATGGCCTTTGGACACGCCGGGTGCCATTACTTCCAGGCAGTTGTCCGCCGAGAAGGTGATATAAGCGCCATTCCCCAGCGCCTGATGCAATTTGGCTTCCACTGTCAGCAAATGGGCATGGTCGGCAATGTAGAGGACCTTGGCCACCCCTACCCCAGCGTGCTGATGCAAGGACGCAATCTGATAATGCAGGCCGGAGTCGGCATGCAGATCCAGCAGGTATTGGTAGGGTTGGTCGATCAGCCAGGCATCGTCCAGATAGAAATTCAGCACCGTCCCGGCGGCAAACTCCGGCTGGGCAATCTGGCGCACGATGGCAGGGTCCAGATTGCTGCTGTGAATCAGGCGGTTGTCCGGGTCATGCACCCGTGCGCCATTGGAGCTGATCAGATAGGCAGCAATACCCAGCGCATCCCGGATGCCTTTTACATCCAGGTAATGACGGCCGGTGGCCAGCGCAAAACGCAGGCCGCGTGCTTCCAGTTGTTGCAGGGTTTGCGCAGTCAGCGCATTGACGCAGTGGTGTTCATCCAGCAAGGTGCCGTCCAGATCGGAGGCGATGAAACGATACACGGCAGGACTCCGCTTAAGTGGGGGAGCAAGCGATTTTACACCCCCGGCCATGTAGCTGCTGGACTACACTGCAGGGCGCGCAGAAATGCAAAAAGCCAAGCGTTTAGCTTGGCTTTTGCGTGAATTCTGGTGGCCAGTCGCGGAATCGAACCACGGACACGCGGATTTTCAATCCGCTGCTCTACCAACTGAGCTAACTGGCCGTCTGAACAAGGCAGTGAGTGGTGGCCAGTCGCGGAATCGAACCACGGACACGCGGATTTTCAATCCGCTGCTCTACCAACTGAGCTAACTGGCCATCGCTGCTACGCTTTCGCGTCATCAGAGCCACGCATTAAATCAGAGCGAGCATGCTGCGTCAAGACATTTTTCAAAAAGACTGAAAAAGACGGCTGATTTAGTCGGCAGGCCCCATATTGGCAATTACTCCCTTATTCAGGCTCAGTCAGCTGGCGCATCCGCCTGCCGCGCAGGATGTGCCGCAGCAAAGGCCGGCAGGCTGGCCAGGGCGGCATCAATGCGCTCGATGTGCGGATACGGCGTCAGAGCCAGCCCGAAGCGCCGCGCGGCAAATACCTGTGGCACCAGGCAGACATCCAGCAGGCCGGGGGCATCACCGCAGGCAAAGGGCTGCGGCTTGGCCGCCAATTGCTGTTCCAGCGCCTCAAATCCAGTGGCAATCCAGTGGCGTATCCATTGCAGCCTGGCCGCCTCGGGCTGCGCCAGCTCCCCTTCCAGATATTTCAGCACACGGGCATTGTGCAGCGGATGAATGTCGGCGCAGATACTGAGCGCCAGCGCACGTACGCGAGCACGTTCGATCAGGTCAGATGGCAGCAGCGCTGGCGTATCCGGGTAGGCTTCGTCCAGATACTCGCAGATGGCCAGCGACTGGGTCAGTAACTGGTCATTATCCAGTAGTGCCGGTACCAGCCCTTGCGGGTTGAGCGCCAGATAGGCCGGATCACGCTGTTCGCCCTTGAGCAGGTTGACCGGCTGTTGCCGGTAGTCCAGGCCTTTGAGATTGAGCGCAATGCGCACCCGGTAGGCGGCACTGGAGCGGTAATAGCCGTACAGGACACGCTCAGTCATGGGCTGCTACCTGCTGGTCGATGCAGCCGAAGATGGATTGACCGGCTGCATCCAGCATCTCGATGCGGATGCGGTCGCCCGGCTGCATGAAGGGCGTGACGGGTGCGCCTTGCTCGATGATCTCGATCATGCGCTGCTCGGCCAGGCAGCAGGAGCCGGTAGCGCGGTCGTGATTGGAAATGGTACCGGAACCGACAATGGAACCTGCCGCCAGCGCGCGGGTTTTGGCCACATGCGCCACCAGCTTGGCAAAGTTGAACTGCATTTCCACGCCACACTGCGGCTGACCATACAGCGTGCCGTTGTATTCCACCCGTAAAGGCAGATGTACCTTGCTGTCCTGCCAGGCGCTGCCCAGTTCGTCCGGGGTGACCGCCACCGGCGAGAAGGCCGTGGCCGGCTTGCTCTGGAAGAAACCAAAGCCCTTGGCCAGCTCGGCCGGAATCAGGTTACGCAGGGTGACATCGTTCACCAGCATCAACAGACGGATATGCCCGGCACAATCAGCAACCTGGCTGCCCAGCGGCACGTCATCGGTAATCACCGCCACTTCGCCTTCAAAATCCAGTCCCCAGCTGACATCTGCCAGCGGAATGTCGGCATGTGGCGGCAGGAAGGTGTCCGAGCCGCCTTGGTACATCAGCGGGTCCTGGTAGAAACTGGCTGGCACTTCGGCACCACGCGCCTTGCGTACCAGTTCTACATGGTTCAGGTATGCACTGCCATCAGCCCACTGATAGGCACGTGGCAGCGGGCTGTGGCAGGCGGATTGGTCAAAGCGGACGGCACCGTTGACCGTCCCTTGGTTCAGGGCGGCATAAACCTCCTGCAAGGCAGGCTCGCAACGGTTCCAGTCATCCAGTGCAGCCTGCAGGCTGGAGGCGATATGCGGTACGGCAAGGGCTTGGCTGAGGTCACGGCTGACAACCATCAGCTGACCATCGCGGGTGTGATTGCGGTAGGTGGCAAGTTTCATCGGTGTGTGTTCCTTGTAGGGCGGCACTGACCTGACAGCCCGCCCGCTTGGCGGGTTCAGGCCTTGGGCTTCCAGCTGTCGACATAGCCCGTCCACTCCACGGCAGCCAGGCCGGGGCCCTGCTCCAGTGCGCTGCGGGTATCTATCATCACCGCCACTTCGTCTGTGAATTTCTTGGGCTCGCTCATCGCCTTGGCAAAGGCTTTGGGATGTGGGCCATGAGTAAAGCCGGCCGGGTGGAAGGTCAGCATGCCGGGCTTGATATTGTCGCGGCTGAAAAAGTCGCCCGCGTGATAGAAGATGACTTCGTCGTAGTCGTCGTTGTTGTGATAGAACGGCACTTTCAATGCCCCCGGATCGGATTCGATGGGGCGTGGCACAAAGGTGCAGACCACAAAACCATCCGCCACAAAAGTGCTGTGCGCCGATGGCGGCAGATGATAGCGATGGCTCATCAGCGGCCGGATATCACGCCAGTTGATCCGGGCCACGGCGATATTGCCGTGCCAGCCGATGGCATCCAGCGGGTTGAAAGGGTAAGTCACGGTGGACAGCGCATTCAGGCGCTTGATCACCACTTGCCACTCGTCCTCGGTCTGCTGCGCCTTGAAGGCATCGTCGATGGCCGGCACATCCAGCATGGCTTCGTCAAAAATGGCATGCGGGCCGACTATGCCCTTGTCTGGCAACTGGTATGCCCCGTTACTGGCCTCGATCAGCAGCATGGTGGTAGTTTCGGCCGGTTCGATACGCCAGTTGGTGGAACGCGGAATCAGGATGTAATCGCCATCGCGATAGCTCAGGTGGCCGTAGTCGCAAAACAGTTCGCCACTACCGGCATGGATGAACAGCATGTCATCGCCGTCACCATTGCGGAACAGCTGGGTCATGGCCTGGGTGCAGGTCCAGATACGCAACTGACACTGGCTGTTGTGCAACACCAGCGGCGCGGACCAGGGGGCTGCCACATCCTTGGGCAGTTCGTTCAGGTCGAAGGCGCGCGGTTTGAGCGGCCCTTCCCAGGCCGACCAGCCGGTGGGTGGATGCTTGTGATGCAGATGGGTGGCCGGGCCAAAAAAACCGCTGCGCCCGACTTCACGTTCATAAATGCCCTCCGCCGGCAAATCGGCGTGGGCCTGACGGGAAATTGTCCCTTCCCGGTGCGGGAAATTTATCCATTTACGCATGGGCCATTCCTTGCCCGCATGACTTGGCCGCCATGCGGGGAGTGCGGTGCACAGAGGCAGACGGCGCCACCATCTGCCCGTTTGTTCTGCTTTGCCTTAATCCGCCTTCAGCACGCCACGGCGAATCTGGTCTTCTTCGATGGATTCAAACAAGGCACGGAAGTTGCCCTCGCCAAACCCCTCATTGCCCTTACGCTGGATGATTTCAAAGAAAATCGGGCCGATGACGGTTTCGGTGAAGATCTGCAACAGGATGCCCGCGCCTTCCACCGGCGCACCATCAATCAGGATGCTGTTCTTGCGCAGGCGGGCCAGGTCTTCGCCATGACCGGCCACACGGCTATCCACCTTGTCGTAATAGGTGTCCGGGGTATCCAGGAAGCGGGTACCGGCTGCCTTCAGCGTTTCCACCGTCTGATAGATGTCGCGGGTGGTCAGCGCAATGTGCTGGATGCCCTCGCCATGGTACTCGCGCAGGAATTCCTCGATCTGGCTCTTGTCGTCGGAGGACTCATTGATGGGAATACGGATCTTGCCGCAAGGGCTGGTCATGGCCTTGGATACGAGGCCGGTGAGCTTGCCTTCGATGTCGAAATAGCGGATTTCACGGAAATTGCCGATACCTTCGTAAAAACCGGCCCACTTCGCCATATTGCCGCGGAAAACATTGTGGGTCAGGTGGTCGATCTCATACAGGCCGACACCAGCCGGATACTGCTCCACACCGTCCAGCGGCAGGAAATCCACATCGTAGATATTGTGCGCAGGGCCGTAGCGGTCGACAAAGTACAGGGCAGAGCCGCCGATACCCTCTACCGCCGGGATGTTCAGCTCCATCATGCCGATGGGGCGCACGTAGGGCTTGGCACCATGGGCCAGCGCATATTCATAGGCCTTGGCCGCATCCTTCACCCGCCAGGCCATGGCACAGGCCGACGGGCCGTGCACCTTGCCGAATTCGTTGGCCGGCTGGGTGGGTTCGCCATTGAGGATGAAGTTGATGTCACCCTGACGGTACAGGCTGACATTCTTGCTGCGGTGACGGGCCACCTCGATAAAACCCAGCGACAGGAACAGCTGACGCAAATCGGCAATGCCTTCGGCGGTGGGTGCGGTGTATTCGACAAACTCAAAGCCGTCGGTGGCCAGCGGGTTATGCAGCGGTGTTTCCATTTTCATTTTCTCTCCTCTTTCCTTTGCACATATCCGGCTGCTGCACATGGCAGTAAACCGGACAGTCAGACCTGTGTGGTGGTGGCAAGCAAGGCCGGACAAGCAACACGATGACAAGCGGCAAAAGCAAGGAAGGGGAATGGCAGCGGCAGCGTTGACAGCCACCACCTATGGGATACGGGCTAATGGCGAGTCATCACCCTGCGCGCAGGCGCACACCGGATGCGCAGCCAACTGCGGATCAGGGGTATCGCCATGTTTGCCCCGGCGGCACGATTTTGTGTGTCTCACCGGGCTTCTCCTCCATCGTTGCCGACATTATCCAGTGATCTGTTGCCACCGTGTAAAATGTCCGGGCTAGGCTTTTTATTCTAGGGAAAAGGCCGGGCAATTTTCTTGCTAACATCCCCCAGATACATAATAACTAGAAATATAATTTTAAAAATTTCAAATCAGAGGAGTTTATATGCCAAGTCTTACGCTAGATAAGACAGACTTGCGCATCCTGTCCGAGCTTCAGCTCAATGGCAGGTTGACCAATGTGGAACTTGCGGAAAGAGTCGCGCTCTCGCCATCCCCTTGTCTGAGACGCCTGAAACAACTGGAAGAATCCGGCGTGATTCGTCAGTACGTCGCACTGCTGGACCCGGCCAAAATCGGCCTCGGTTTGCAGGCTTATGTGCGGGTGGTGCTGGAGAAACGCGGCAATACCCATGTGCAAAGTTTTATTGATGCCGTGCAACGCTGGCCGGAAGTTATCAATTGCTTTGCAATGACCGGAGAAATGGACTACCTCTTGCAAGTTTATTTTGAAGATCTGGAACATTTCTCACGCTTTGTCATGGATGAGCTGTTGCAGCAGCAAGGCGTTGAAGATGTGAAATCCAGCTTCGTCCTGAAAGAGATCAAGCGAACGACCTCCCTGCCGCTCAGCCAGCTCAGAAGTATTTGAGCTACTTGCGCTGCAGAAGTCCTTGCCAAGTCCGATAATAAATGCAGGAGGATTGAATAAAGGCCCCGGCATGCAGGTGATCCACGCGATCCGGCCTCTTGTCCTGGTTGTTGCAATAATGTTGCACAACCAGGCAGTGGCATTTTCGGTCACATTCATTTCACCGGGGCACCAGAACGAAGCCTTCTGGCTCAGCGCGGTCCGTGCCATGCAGGCGGCTGCCGACCAGCTGGATATCCAGCTGGAAGTGCTGTCCGCCGAACGCGACCCTGTACAAATGGTGAAGCTGGTACAGACCGTCACCCAGCGTCGACACAAGCCGGACTACCTGCTGCTGGTGAATGAGAAACTGGCCGGACCAGCCATGCTGTCGCTGGCCGACCAGGCAGGTATACCCTGCTTCCTCAGCTTCAACCCCTTGACTCCCACCCAGCTGCAAACCAGCGGCCTGCCTCGGCAGCGGCTCAAATACTGGCTGGGCTCGCTGACAC
Organism: Aquitalea sp. LB_tupeE; assembly: GCF_013391415.1. Lineage (GTDB taxonomy): Bacteria > Pseudomonadota > Gammaproteobacteria > Burkholderiales > Chromobacteriaceae > Aquitalea. Next base: position 161,754 of record NZ_JACAXB010000018.1, on the reverse strand, counting down.
CCGACCATGCCATGGCCGGCAGCCAGACCATGAAAGCTTTGCTGGACGAAGCCTCCCATCGCTTTCCGCCCGGAACGCCACTGCATGTGCTGATGGTGGCAGGTGATCGATCCACACCAGCGTCCACCCAGCGGGTGGAAGGTGCACGCCAGATGCTGGCCACTGCCCCCAATGCCACCTTGACCCAACTGGTTTATGGCGAGTGGGAACGCAAACGTGCCATGCAGCAAGGCATATGGCTGTTGCAGCGTTATCCGCAGATCAATCTGGTATGGGCGGCCAATGATGAAATGGCCTTCGGCATGGAAGAGGCCATCCGCCAGAGTGGCAAGCTGGCCGGCCAGACGGTATTGCTCAGCGCCATCAACAACTCGCAGCGCGCCATGCAGGAACGGCGTGACGACAAGCTTGCCGCCCTGGCAGCCGGCCATTTCATGACTGGTGCATGGAGCCTGGTGCTGCTGTACGATTACCATCACGGCCATGACTTTGCCAGCGAAGGACTACAGCTGCACCCCACCATTTTCAGCACGGTTTCCCGTCAACAAGCGCAACGCTTTTTACAGTTATTCGCCGATAATGACTACAAGGGCATCCGTTTCAGGCAGTTCAGCAAATTCGCCAATCCGGCACTGCAGCGCTATGCCTTTGGCTTCAGCACATTGCTGAATTAGGAGTTTTTCATGCCCACCCGTCGACTCACCCGCCAGCTGATATGGCAGTTGCTGCTGTATACCCTGCTGTTTGGAGTGGCCGTCATCACGCTCAAGGCCGTGGAGGTATGGCGCGACGGGCAGCGCGAAATGAATGCCATTCCCGATACGGTTTCCCGTCTTTACTTGCCCTTGCTGGGACAAAGCGCCTGGGATGTGGACATTCCCGCCATACAGTTGCAGCTTCGGTTGATTGGCCAGATTCCAGGGGTGCAAAGTGTGGAAGTGCGTACCGAGCTGGGTCAGGCACTGCGTTATGACAACCCGGCCTTGCAAGACAAGTACAACCGTGAGGAATATCACCTGCTACTGGCCTCACCGCATGGCAAGGACAGCATTGGCACCTTGCAGCTGCTGGTTTCGCGCCAACCGGTCTATCAGGCCATGTGGCATGAAGTGCTCAGTGCCACCTTGCAGTTTCTGCTGGGTTTCTTCGGCCTTGCCCTGTTGTTGTGGTGGCTGTTTAACCGTCAGTTGGTGAAACCACTGCAGGACATGGCGCAGACGGTACGCAATTATCAGCCAGGCCAGCCCCTGCCGCCCTTGCTGCCCGGCACTCCCGACCAGGTGGTGGATAATGAGTTGAGCGAGTTGGCCCGTGCCTTTCGCAGCATGAGCGACAATATCAACCGCCATCTGGCCGAACGCAGCGGGATTGAACACGAGCTGGCCAGCCACCGCGACGAACTGGCACGCCTGGTGGCCGAACGCACCCGGGAGCTGGATCAGCTGCTGCGCTTTCAGCAGCTGATTGCCAGTATTTCCACCCGCTTCATCAATATTCCGCTGCATGACATTGATCAGGCCACCGACATGGCCCTGGGAGAAATCGGTCAATTCATGCAGGTGGAGCGCTGTTATCTGGTGAGCTTCTCCGAGGACTGGCTGGTCGACACCGTGCATGAATGGTGCGCATCCGGCATTGCCCCCACCACGCACACCTTGCTGGGAGAAAGCCTGCAACAGCGCAGCTTTGCCTGGCAGCAGTTGCAGCAGTTCGGCGTGTTGTCACTGGATGCCTTGTCTGGCCTGCCCGCCAGCGCCACGCTGGAACGCCATGAACTGGAAAGCCATCAGGTGCAAAGCCTGTTCATGCTGCGCATCGACCATATGGGCAGGCCGATCGGTTTGTTCGGCTGCGACATGGTAAGCCGCCCACGCCAGTGGCAGGGCAAGGAGCAGCAGCAAGCCCGTCTGCTGGGTGAAACCCTGGCCAATACCATCATCCGCCGCCAGCAATTGCTAACCCTCAGCAGCACCCAGCAACAATTGCGTAATGCCAACGCCGACCTGGCACGTATGGCCTTCAGCGATGGCCTGACCGGCATTGCCAACCGGCGCTATTTTGATGAGCAGCTGCTGGAATGCTTTACCCAGGCACGCAGCCAGCACCAGAGCCTGAGCGTGATGCAAATCGACATTGATTATTTCAAGCAATTCAACGACAGCTACGGGCATCTGGCGGGCGATCAGTGCCTGCGCCAGGTTGCGCAGAGCATCCAGTCACAGCTGACAGGCACGGCAGCACTGGCCGCACGGGTGGGCGGCGAAGAGTTCGGGGTCTTGCTACCGGGCTATCAGGCTGCCGACAGCCTGGCATTGGCCGAGGTCATGCGTCAGGCCATCTGGCAACTGGCCATTGCCCATCGCAACAGCGCAGTGGGCGACCGGGTCACCATCAGCATTGGTGTTGCCACCTTGCAGGACAACCACCACGCCAGCCAGCAACTGATGCGGGATGCCGACCTGGCGCTGTACCGCGCCAAGAATCTGGGGCGCAATCAGGTGGTACAAGCCCAGACGCCACCCCATATATTGGCCTGAGCTGCAGTGGACAAAAAAAGCCCGGTTATAAACCGGGCTTTTTCCGATGATGTGACAATGCGGCCATTACAGGCCCAGCCGCTGCCACACCGTGGACACCAGGCCAGCCTGGTTCAAGGTGTAGAAGTGCAGGCCCGGCGCGCCATTAGCCAGCAGGCGGTCGCACAGTTCGGTCACCACATCCAGGCCGAGTGCGCGAATGGACGCCGCATCATCGTAATAGGATTGCATGCGCTGACGCAGCCAGCGCGGCACTTCGGCCCCGCACATATCGGAGAAGCGGCACAGCTGACCGAAGTTGGCAATCGGCATGATGCCAGGGACGATGGGAATATCCACACCGCGCGCCTGCGCTTCGTCGACAAAACGGAAGTAGGCATCCGCATTGAAGAAGTACTGGGTCATCGCCGAATTGGCACCAGCTTTTACCTTGCGCACGAAATTGTTCAGGTCGTCTTCGGCCGACTTGGCCTGTGGATGGAATTCCGGATAAGCCGCCACCTCGATATGAAAGTGCTCGCCATGCTCGCTGCGGATGAATTCAACCAGCTCGTTGGCATAGCGGAATTCACCAGCCGCCACCATGCCGGATGGCATGTCACCACGCAGCGCCACGATGTGACGGATGCCGTGATTACGGTATTCGTTAAGGATGGCGCTGATGTTTTCCCGCGTCGAACCAATGCACGACAAGTGCGGTGCCGCAGCATGGCCTTCGCTGCGAATTTCCAGCACGGTGGACAGGGTGCCATCGCGGGTGGTGCCACCGGCACCAAAAGTCACCGAGAAAAACTGCGGCTTGAACTGGGCCAGTTGCTGGCGGGTAGTACGCAGCTTGGCCACGCCTTCGGGGGTCTTGGGCGGGAAAAACTCGAAGCTGAAGGTTTTTTTCTGTTCGTTCATGATCGTCTCTGTCCCTGCTCGGGGCGGCAGGCTTTGTTTTTATACTGCAGCGTGTCGAACCGGTAGTGGCCGGTGGATAGAAAAACGGACAGGTGCATCATACCCTGCCCTGTCCGTTTGCCTTACAGCCCGCTATCAATAACGATAGTGCGCCGGCTTATAAGGGCCCTGCTTGGGTACGCTGATGTAGGCGGCCTGTTCATCACTCAGCTCGGTCAGGTTGGCTCCGATACGCTTCAGGTGCAGGCGGGCCACCTTCTCGTCCAGATGCTTGGGCAGCACATACACTTCCTTGCCGTACTTTTCACCGTGCTGGAAGATTTCCATCTGCGCCAGCACCTGGTTGGTGAAGGAGTTGGACATCACGAAGCTGGGGTGGCCGGTGGCGCAACCCAGGTTCACCAGACGGCCTTCGGCCAGCAGGATGATGCGCTTGCCATCCGGGAAGATGATGTGGTCAACCTGCGGCTTGATGTTGTCCCACTGGTACTGGCGCAGGCTGGCGACTTCGATCTCGCTGTCAAAGTGGCCGATATTGCACACGATGGCGTTATTGCGCATTTTGACCATGTGCTCGTGGGTAATCACCGATACATTGCCGGTGGTGGTAACGAAAATGTCACCCTGATCGGCCACGTCATCCATGCGCACCACGCGGTAGCCTTCCATCGCGGCTTGCAGCGCGCAGATCGGATCTACCTCGGTCACCCATACGGTGGCACCCAGGCCACGCAGGCTTTGGGCGCAGCCCTTGCCCACATCACCATAGCCCAATACCACGGCTACCTTGCCGGCAATCATCACGTCGGTGGCGCGCTTGATGCCATCCACCAGCGATTCGCGGCAACCGTACAGGTTGTCGAACTTGGACTTGGTCACCGAGTCGTTGACGTTGAAGGCCGGGAACGGCAGACGGCCTTCTTTTTGCATCTGGTACAGACGATGCACGCCGGTGGTGGTTTCTTCAGTTACGCCCTTGATATGCGGCAGGCGCTTGGAATACCAGTGCGGGTCGACTTCCAGGTAACGGGCAATGGCGGCAAACAGCGCGGTTTCTTCTTCGTTGGACGGATGGCTGATGACGCTGCGGTCTTGCTCGGCCTTGCTGCCCAGCATCAGCAGCAAGGTGGCATCGCCACCATCATCCAGAATCATGTTGGCTTCCTGACCCTCCGGCCATTCGAAGATTTTGTGGGAGAACTCCCAGTATTCATCCAGGCTTTCACCCTTGAAGGCAAACACCGGGATATTCGCGGCAGCAATGGCAGCAGCGGCGTGGTCTTGGGTGGAGAAGATATTGCAGGAAGCCCAGCGTACATCGGCACCCAGTTCCACCAGGGTTTCGATCAGCACGCCAGTCTGGATGGTCATGTGCAGCGAACCGGCAATGCGGGCACCGCGCAGCGGCTTCTGGTGCGCGTATTCTTCACGCAGCGCCATCAGGCCGGGCATTTCGGTTTCGGCGATTGCCAGTTCCTTGCGGCCCCAGGCTGCAAGATTGATGTCAGCTACGTGAAAATCGGAGAATTCAGCCATCGTGCAAAGTCCTTTCACACGCCGGCCGGAACGCGGCTCACCCGCTATTCCGGCATCGGCACGGAGTTAGTCAGGTGAGCGCCGTTTGCAAGAAGCCCGAGCCTGGGGATTGACCTCGCAGCGCTCCTCGGGAATGCCGTAATTATACCTAGAGACACAAAAATGTGAATGAAACTTGCACAACAGGGGTTAAACTAAAACGTTGCGGTAAATATAGTCACTTTGCATAGCGGGTCTCATGTCTCTTGTTTTTACCTCCATTTCAGCCATTTCCGGGTTAGCCGCCCTCAGTGCCGCCACCATCGGCATACTGGCTTGGGAAAGGCGCAAGGTAAGCGGGGCACGCTATCTGGCCTGGCTGATGCTGGCTGTCACGGTCTGGGCCGGCGCAGCCACCATGGAGCTGTCCTCCACCTTGCTGCGCGACAAGATTTTCTGGTCCAAGGTGGAATACCTGGGCACCCTGAGTGTGCCGGTGCTGTTTTTCCTGCTGGCAGCCGATTACAACCAGCTGGAACGCGCACTGCGCCCGCGCACTATCCTCCAGTTATTGCTGATTCCTCTGTTCAGTCTGGCGCTTGCGCTCACCAATGAAAAACATGGCCTGATCTGGCGCAGCTTTCAGCCCTCGCCCTCCGGACACAATCTGCTGATTTTCAACCACGGCCCCCTGTTCTGGTTACTGGTCGCCGGCTATTCCTATTTGATGATGCTGCTTGGCTCGCTGCTCTTGCTGCGAACCTTGCACTTTTACTCGCCTCATTACCGCGGTCAGTCCCTCATCCTGCTGTTGGGTGCAATTGTTCCGTGGATAGGCAATTTGTTGTATCTGTCAGGCAATATCAGCTGGCAAGGACTGGACCCGACACCACTGTGCTTTGCTGCCACAGGTGCCATTTTTGCCTTCGACTTGCTTTACTTGCGCATGCTGTACGTGGTGCCCATCGCGCGGGGCAACGCCTTCAATGCCATGGGTGATGGCATTGTGGTGATCGATAATGAAAAAATCATCCTCGATATCAATCCGGCTGCAGCTAATCTGTTTGGTAAACCGGCGGGCGTACTGTGCGGACAACAATTGCAAATTGCCGCGCTGGCTGCGGTGGCCGATCAGGATGGCGCCCACCAGGTAGAGCTGAACGGGCCAGGGTCGCGCTCCATTCTGGAAGTCCGCGCCTATCCCATTCGTGAAAGCGGCGTGACCCTGGGTGGGCGCATGCTGGTGCTGCGTGATATTTCCCGCCAGCGTCTGGCGGAAGAAGCCTTGCATCAGGCCTATCTGCAACTGAAAACCCGTATCGACGAAATCGAGACCTTGCAAGACACGCTGCGCGAGCAGGCCTTGCACGACCCCCTGACCGGTCTGTACAACCGTCGTTATCTGGAAGAAACCCTGGGCCGTGAAATCAGCCGGGCGGGCCGGGAACAGCGCTCACTGACTTTTGCGCTGATTGATCTGGATAACTTCAAAAGCATCAATGACCGCTTTGGTCACATCATTGGCGATACCGTGCTGTGCGCGCTGGCCGACCTGCTACGCGCCCATTGTCGCCAGGCGGATATTGTCTGCCGCCTGGGGGGCGAGGAGTTCATTGTCGTGCTGCCTTCAGCAGACCAGCGCAATGGCTGGATGCGTATGGAATTACTGCGCCAGCGCTTCTCCGAGCTGCACTTCCAGGCGGAGGAACAGCACTTTCAAACCAGCTTCTCCTGCGGGATTGCCTGCTTTCCGCAAGATGGCAACAATTTTGCCCGTCTATACCAGCTGGCCGACATGGCCTTGTATCAGGCCAAGGCCAAGGGCAAGAACCAGGTTTTACTGCATGACCCTACTCCGCTAGCCCCGGAAGACGCCAGTCCGGCAGAAGGCAGTCCGCTCACCCCGACGCACAACGCAGGCAGTGAATGAAAAAGGCCGGGAATATATCCCGGCCTTGTCTGACATCACGCGCCTTACTTCACGATACGCAGACTGGGACGCCCCCCCGCACGCGGCGGGGTTTCCGGTGCAGGGCTATCTGCTTCAGCATCAGCCACCGGCTCGACAGGCGCAGTGACCGGCTGCAATGCAGGTTTGCCTGGCGTCTGGCCCAGTTCAACCTCGAAGCCCATTCCTTCGCCGGTTTCCCGCGCGAAAATCGACATTACATTACCAACCGGCACCCAGATATCACGCGACACACCGGCAAAGCGGGCTGAAAAAGACAACCACTCGTTATCAATGCGCAGATTATTGGTTGCACTGGCCGCAATATTGAGCACGATCTCGTTGTTCTTGACGTACTCACGCGGAACATCGGTATGCTCATCCACCCACACCACCACAAAGGGGGTGTGACCATTATCCGTACACCATTCATACAGTGCCCGGAGCATATATGGCTTGGTACTGGCGCTCATGGTCATCCTTACTTGCGCATGGCCTTTTCGGACGGGGTCAGCGAATCAATGAAAGACTGACGCTGGAAAATGCGTTCGGCGTATTTCAGGATGGGAGCAGCGTGCTTGCCCAGGTCAATATTGTAATGCTCCAGGCGCCACATCAGCGGAGCAATGGCAACATCGATCATGGAAAAGTCTTCACCCAGCATGAACTTTTGCTTGGCAAATACCGGGGCAATCGTGGTCAGGCCATCACGAATGGCTTCACGCGCCTTGGTGGCTTCCTTGCCGGTTGCGCCGGCTTCCAGCACTTTTACGTGGCAGAACAGCTCGTTTTCGAAACGATGCAGGAACAGGCGGGCACGCGCACGCATCACCGGGTCGGCCGGCATCAGTTGCGGGTGCGGGAAGCGCTCATCAATGTATTCATTGATGATGTTGGATTCGTGCAGGATCAGGTCACGCTCCACCAGTACCGGCACTTCGTTGTAGGGATTCATCACAGCCAGGTCTTCCGGCTTGTTGTGAATGTCTACATCGATGATCTCGAAATCCATACCCTTTTCATACAACACAATACGGCAACGTTGGCTGAAGGGGCAGGTAATTCCAGAATAAAGAGTCATCATGGCTTGCGGATATCCTTGACAGGAGCTGTCGATTTCGATCAAAGAAGGGATTTTACCATTTTCGCTAGGGCAATTTCCACAACTAGATCACAACACCATGATTACAAAAGAAAAAAGGCGGAAATATCCGCCTTTTTCTTTGAGCTACACCCGTACTTAGTGCACGTCTTTCCAGTATTCCTTCTTCAGGAAGTAGGTCAGCGGCAGCAACAGCACGCCCAGGAACAGCAGGACGATATAACCGATCTGATGACGCTTCACCTGAGCCGGCTCACCAATGTAAACCAGGTAGTTGGTGAGGTCAGCCATGCGCTTGTCGAACTCGGCAGTATTGGCCTTGCCGTTTTCCAGCTTGGTCAGCGAACCGGCCTTGACCAGTTCGAGCTTGTGCTCTTCGTGGCCTTCGGCGTTCTTCTCGGTTTTCAGCACCTGCTCGCCCTGCATTTCCCACAGCACGTGTGGCATGCCAACCTTGTCAAACACCAGGTTGTTCCAGCCGGTCGGGCGGGTCGGGTCGCGGTAGAAACCACGCAGGTAGGCGTACAGGTAGTCTGCACCACGGGAACGTGCAATCAGCGACAGGTCCGGCGGGGCTGCGCCCAGCCACACTTTGGCGTCTTTCTTGTCCATGGAGACATTCATCTGATCGCCGATCTTGGCACCTTCCGGCAGCAGGTTGGCCTTGATCTGTTCTTCAGACAAACCGATGTCTTCCAGACGGTTGTAGCGCATGGCGCTGGCCGAGTGGCAGGACAGGCAGTAGTTGCTGAACAGCTGGGCACCACGTTGCAGGCTTTCGGTGTCCTGAATGTCAATCGGTGCCTTTTCCAGCTTCGGCCCTTCATTGGCCAGAACCGTGCCGCTTACCGGCAACACCAGCGCCATGGCAGCGATCAGGTGGCGGATTTTGCTTTTCATATGTCCTTTCCCCTTGCTTACACGTTGGTGGCGAACAGATAGGCCGCAATCACGGTCACTGCCACCAGCACCAGGAACTGCAGCTGACGCTTGCCATTGGTGTCCGTCACGCGGGTCGGTACCGGTACGGCGCCAACGTCGTTCTTGGTGTAGAACGGCATGCCCAGGAAGAAGGCGAAGTAGACGAACGAGAGGATCTGCGAGATCAGGGTTCGACCAGCTGTCGGCGGCATGGCGCCCAGGATGCCCAGGCCGATGAAGGCGATGATGAACAGCACCAGCATGAACTTGAACTTGGGACCGCGATAACGGATGGACTTGATCGGGGAACGATCCAGCCACGGCAGGAAGGCAATCACCACCACGGCAGCACCCATGCCGATCACACCCCATACCTGAGTACCCAGGAAGGACGGAATGGCACGCAAGATGGCGTAGAACGGGGTGAAGTACCATACCGGCGCGATGTGCGGCGGGGTCTTCAGCGGGTCAGCCTGGTCGAAGTTCGGGTGCTCCAGGAAGTAGCCACCCATTTCCGGCAGGAAGAACACGATGATGGAGAACACGATCAGGAACACGGCCACACCGAAGATATCCTTCACGGTGTAGTAAGGATGGAAAGGAATGCCATCCAGCGGAATCCCCTTTTCGTCCTTCAGTTTCTTGATTTCCACGCCATCCGGGTTGTTGGAGCCCACTTCGTGCAGTGCGATCAGGTGAGCCACCACCAGGGCCAGCAAGACCAGCGGCACGGCAATCACGTGCAGGGCGAAGAAGCGGTTCAGCGTGGCATCGGATACCACGAAGTCACCACGAATCCACACCGACAGGTCCGGGCCGATGACCGGGATGGAACCGAACAGGTTCACGATCACCTGCGCACCCCAGAAGGACATCTGGCCCCAGGGCAACAGATAACCCATGAAGGCTTCCGCCATCAGGCACAGGAAGATCAGGCAACCAAACACCCATACCAGTTCGCGCGGCTGCTTGTACGAGCCGTAGATCAGGCCACGGAACATGTGCAGGTAAACCACCACGAAGAACATGGAAGCACCGGTGGAGTGCATGTAGCGGATGATCCAGCCACCTGCCACATCACGCATGATGTATTCCACCGAGGCAAACGCGACCGGGATACCGGCTGCGTTCAGGTTGCCATCCGGCTTGTAGTTCATGGTAAGGAAGATGCCGGTCACGATCTGGATAACCAGAACCAGCATGGCCAGCGAGCCGAAGAAGTACCAAAAGTTGAAGTTCTTCGGTGCGTAATACTCGGTAACGTGCTCTTTCAGCATCGACGACAGCGGGAAGCGGTCGTCAATCCAGTTCAGCAGCTTTTGTCCTTTGCTCATTTTTCCCCCTCAGCTTATTTGTCGTCGCCAATCAGCAGGCGGGTATCGGACAGATACTTATGCGGCGGAATTTCCAGGTTCTTCGGCGCCGGCACACCCTTGAACACGCGGGCAGCCAGGTCGAACTTGGAACCGTGGCACGGGCAGTAGAAACCACCCAGCCATTCCGGACCCAGATCGGCAGGAGCCAGATCAGGACGGAAAGTCGGCGAACAGCCCAGATGGGTACAGATGCCCACGGCAACCAGCAGTTCCGGCTTGATGGAACGGGCTTCGTTCTGGCAGTACTTGGGTTGTTGCTCTACTTCGGACTTGGGGTCCACCAGCTTGGGGTCGTTCTTCGGCAGATCGGCAATTTGCTGCTTGGTGCGGGACAACAGCCATACCGGCTTGCCGCGCCATTCAACGTTGATCTTCTGGCCCGGCTCCAGCTTGCTGATATCCACCTCAACCGGTGCGCCAGCAGCTTTTGCCCGTTCAGACGGGAAGAAACTCATCAGAAACGGCGTTGCCACCCCGGCAACCGCCACACCCCCAACAGCGCTGGTTGCTACCGTCAGAAACCGACGGCGCCCCGTATCGACTTGTTGTTCACTCATTACAGTCATCCTCAAACGTGGAAACCGAGCTTAAACTTCAAACCAGACGATTTTACCTGATTAGCAGTAGGGACATGAAGCGCCTATGCAAATAAATTGACCTATGTCGGTCGGATTTGTCTAAACCGGATTGAAAAGATCGACAAATTCCACATTTATGCCGTGTAAATGAGAAATTTTCTCACCCAGGGCCTGCACCCCGTAACGCTCGGTTGCATGATGTCCGGCGGCGATAAATGCCACACCGTATTCGTTGGCCAGATGAAAACACTGCTCGGACACTTCGCCCGTTACAAAGGCCTGCACACCCAGCCCGATGGCCTCTTCGAAGAATCCCTGCGCCCCACCGGTACACCAGGCAACCTTGCTTACCCTTTGATTTTCATCGCCCAATAGCAAGGCTTCACGCCCCAGTATGGTGCTGACATGCTTGGCAAAGGCGCGCGCGCTAGCGGCTTGTGGCCAACGGCCATGCCACAGTAATCCCTGCTCACCACTCTGGCCGGCCACCTCCAGTCCCAGCTCTGCGGCCAGACGGGCATTGTTGCCAAGCTCGGAATGGGCATCCAAGGGCAGGTGATAGGCCAGCAGACTGATGTCATGTTGCAGCAATTTGGCCACACGCTGACGTTTCATGCCCACCAGTCGCGCATCCTCGCCCTTCCAGAAGTAACCATGGTGCACCAGGATGGCATCCGCCTGGCGCTCAATCGCGACATCTATCAGCGCCTGCGAAGCCGTCACACCACAGACGATACGTCCTACCTCCGCGCGGCCCTCCACCTGCAGACCATTGGGCGCATAGTCCTTGTAGTGCCACGGTTCCAGCCATTGATCGATGCTGCTCAACAATTGCGTTAATTGCATGGGACATCCTTGTCTGGTTCTCAATGCGCTTATTGTGCCAGAGATCAGCGCTGCAACCGGCTGGCGACCAAAAAACAAAAACCCCGCACAAGTGCGGGGTTTTCAGGTTCAGCGAGAGGCTGAAGCAGCTTACATCATGCCGCCCATACCACCCATGCCGCCCATGTCCGGCATGCCGCCAGCAGCCGGCTTGTCTTCCGGCAGTTCTGCGATCATGCAGTCGGTGGTCAGCATCAGGCCGGCAACGGAAGCAGCGTGTTGCAGGGCGGAACGGGTTACCTTGGCCGGATCCAGCACGCCCATTTCCAGCATGTCGCCGTATTCGCCGCTAGCAGCGTTGTAACCGAAGTTACCCTTGCCTTCCAGCACCTTGTTCACCACAACGGACGGCTCGTCACCAGCGTTCTTGACGATCTGACGCAGCGGAGCTTCGATGGCCTTCAGGACGATCTTCACGCCGGCATCTTGGTCAACGTTATCGGTTTTCAGGCTGTCCAGGGTAGAACGGGCACGCAGCAGGGCTACGCCACCGCCAGCCACAACACCTTCTTCCACAGCGGCGCGGGTAGCATGCAGCGCGTCTTCAACGCGAGCCTTCTTCTCTTTCATTTCCACTTCGGTGGCAGCGCCAACCTTGATCACGGCAACACCGCCGGCCAGCTTGGCCACGCGTTCTTGCAGTTTTTCGCGGTCGTAATCGGAAGAGGCTTCTTCGATCTGGCGACGGATTTCACCAACGCGAGCCTGGATGGCATCAGCCTGACCAGCGCCGTCGATGATGATGGTGTTTTCCTTGCCCACTTCGATACGCTTGGCTTGGCCCAGCATGTCCAGGGTGGCTTTTTCCAGGGTCAGGCCCAGTTCTTCGGCAATCACGGTACCGCCGGTCAGGATGGCGATATCCTGCAGCATGGCCTTGCGACGGTCGCCAAAACCCGGAGCCTTGACAGCAACCACCTTCAGGATGCCGCGGATGGTGTTGACCACCAGGGTGGCCAGGGCTTCGCCTTCAACATCTTCGGCGATGATCAGCAGCGGACGACCGGACTTGGCCACTTGCTCCAGTACCGGCAGCAGGTCGCGGATGTTGGAAACCTTCTTGTCGAACAGCAGGACGAAGGGATTGTCCAGAGCGGCAATCTGCTTTTCCTGGTTGTTGATGAAGTACGGGGACAGGTAGCCGCGGTCAAACTGCATGCCTTCTACCACGTCCAGTTCGTTGTTCAGGCTCTTGCCGTCTTCAACGGTGATCACGCCTTCCTTGCCCACTTTTTCCATGGCGGTCGCGATGATTTCACCGATATCGGAATCGGAGTTGGCAGAGATGGAGCCAACCTGGGCGATTTCCTTGGTGGTAGCACATGGCTTGGCGATCTTGGCGATTTCACCTACCAGGGAAACCACAGCCTTGTCGATGCCGCGCTTCAGGTCCATCGGGTTCATGCCGGCGGCAACGAACTTCATGCCTTCCTGTACGATGGCTTGAGCCAGAACGGTTGCCGTGGTGGTACCGTCACCAGCCACGTCGGAAGTCTTGGAAGCCACTTCCTTCACCATTTGCGCGCCCATGTTTTCGAACTTGTCTTTCAGTTCGATTTCCTTGGCAACGGAAACACCATCCTTGGTGATGGTCGGTGCGCCAAAGGAGCGATCCAGCACAACATTACGGCCTTTAGGGCCCAGGGTAACCTTGACGGCGTCAGCCAGGATGTTGACACCAACCACCATCTTGGCGCGTGCGGAATCACCAAACTTTACGTCTTTTGCAGCCATGCTCAAATCTCCAAAATTCTATAAAAGGGTCGTAGAAGCGTGTATGGATCGGAATTACTCGACGATGCCCATTACATCTTCCTCGCGCATTACGAGGACTTCTTCACCATCAACCTTGACGGACTGGCCGGAATATTTGCCGAAGATGACCTTGTCACCAACCTTCAGCTCCAGCGGACGACGTTCGCCATTGTCCAGAACCTTGCCGTTACCCACAGCCAGCACCTCGCCCATGTCGGGCTTTTCAGCTGCTGCGCCCGGCAGAACGATACCGGATGCGGTTTTTTCTTCAGCCTCAAGGCGCTTGATAACAACACGATCGTGCAGCGGACGAATTGCCATTGATCTCTCCTAAATACAATTGGCTGTTGAAAGCAAAAATGATCTGCCTGGATGGCAGTACGGGGCGGGAATTAGCACTCGCCCCTGACGAGTGCTAATAATAGGGACGGCACAAGGAGGTTTCAAGTGGGGGAGCTGCAAAAACTTTGCTGCTCACCCGGACAGGTAGGGCTCAGGAATCGTCGCGACGCAGCACCAGCCAGCTGGGTACTTTGAAGCGTACGATCATGCGATACAGACGCAGATAGCACAGCACAAACAACAGGCAGAACAGCATCAACACCCAGGTATGGTTCCAGAACAACATGGCCGGCACCACCGAAAACGAGGTCAGCAACCACAGATAAGGCGAAGTCATGCTGTTGCGCTGAGTCAGGTGGCGCGCATCCTTGGAGCCCACCATCCACAGCACCATGCGCTTGTAAATCATCTGGTGCAGATGCAGCGCATCCGGATAGCCCACCGCCCGGCCCTGCAGGAATTTGCGCCGGTAAATGGAAAAAATGGTTTCAAAAACAGGGTAAATCACGCACAGCAAAGGAAACCACGGCGACACTGCGGGGTTGCGCGCCACCAGCAAAACCGACATCTCGGCAATCATGAAGCCAATCAGATAAGCCCCACCATCGCCAGCAAATATCAGCCCGCGCGGGAAATTCCAGAACAGGAACCCCAGCACAGCGCCAACCATGGCAAAGCACACACTCATCAACACGATGTCATGCACTTTGAAACAGACATAAATGATGGACAGGAAAATGAACACCGCCACCATGCCGGACAAACCGTTATAACCGTCAATGATATTGACAGCATGAGCCACGCCCCCAACTGCCACCATGGTCAGCAGTAAGGATAGCCACCAATACGTGGCTAGCAGGTGATCTACCCCGGGGATGGACAGCCGGGCCAGCCCAGCACCCAGCAGAAAATAGCCCAGCGCGGCAGCCACAAAGGTGGCCAGCAGACGTGGCAAGGGGCCGATTTTCTTGGTGAGGTCTTCGATAAAACCAGCTGTAAATGCTGGAAAAGCCGATAGCAACAACAGTAATACCCACTCGGATGTATTGAGATAGCCAGACAGCGCACAGCCAGCAATCAGGCCCAGCATGATGGGCAGACCGCCAATACGCGGTACCGGCGTGGCGTGGAATTTCTGCACGCCGGTGACGTCGCCATCGGTCGAAAAACGTGCATGCAAGTGCGCATACCGAATCAGCAACAGCCCGGTCGTAAAAGAAGCAATCAGTGCAAGCAAGAGAATCTGCAACATGGGGCATCAAGGCCTGAATGGGCGTGAAAACGGAATAATCGGGTCTGCCCGTTGCAGTCGCAAGACTGTACAACGAGAAGCCGGGCAATTTTGTCTTATAATGTCGGCCTTGCAGGCGAGCACAATGTACTTGCCCACGGTGGGCTACTTTACCATGGCCCCGCGCCAAGCAAAAACCATTTACTTATTGGAATTGTTAAATGATATTGGTGACTGGCGGTGCTGGCTTCATTGGAGCCAACTTTGTTCTGGACTGGCTGAATGGCAATGACGAAGGTGTGATCAACCTGGACAAGCTGACCTACGCCGGCAATCTGCAAACCCTGGCCAGCCTGGAAAACGACCCACGCCACCTGTTTGTTCAGGGCGATATCGGTGATCGCGAGCTGGTCAGTCAACTTCTGCATAAGCACCAGGTACGCGCCGTCATCAACTTCGCGGCCGAAAGCCATGTTGACCGCTCCATCCACGGCCCAGGCGAGTTCATCCAGACCAATGTGGTAGGCACCTTCAATCTGCTGGAAGCGGTGCGGGTCTACTGGAGTGGACTGAAAGACGAAGCCAAGGCTGCCTTCCGCTTCCTGCACGTTTCCACTGATGAAGTGTACGGCACCCTGTCCGCCAGTGACGCACCGTTCAGCGAAAGCAACCGCTACGAACCCAACAGCCCCTACTCGGCCAGCAAGGCCGCATCAGACCACCTGGTTCGCGCCTGGCACCATACTTACGGCCTGCCGGTCCTGACGACTAACTGCAGCAACAACTACGGACCCTATCACTTCCCGGAAAAGCTGATTCCGCTGGTCATCCTGAATGCACTGGCGGGCAAGCCCTTGCCCATTTATGGAGACGGCCAGCAAATTCGCGACTGGCTGTATGTGAAAGACCATTGCAGCGCCATCCGCACCGTGTTGGCACATGGTCGCCTCGGTGAAACCTATAATGTTGGCGGCTGGAACGAAAAAGCCAATCTGGATGTAGTACGCACCATCTGCAGTATCCTGGACAGCTTGCGCCCCAAAGCAGATGGCACAGGCTATGCCGAGCAGATCACCAACGTGCAGGACCGCCCCGGCCATGACCGTCGCTATGCAATCGATGCACGCAAGCTGGAACGCGAGCTGGGCTGGAAACCGGCAGAAACCTTTGAAAGCGGCATCCGCAAGACCGTAGCGTGGTATCTGGATAATCAGGACTGGGTCAGCAACGTCACCAGCGGCAACTACCGCCAATGGCTGGAACAACATTACGGGAATAAGGCATGAGCCGCATCCTGATTACCGGCATAAACGGCCAGCTGGGCTTCGAGCTTAAACGCTCACTGGCCATGCTGGGCGAGTGCATCTGCCTGAATCGCCAGCAACTGGACCTGTCCCGCCCGGCTGACATTGCCGCCGCGCTGGATCGAACCCAACCAGACATCATCGTCAACCCGGCGGCCTACACTGCAGTGGACAAGGCCGAGACTGACGCCGTGCTTGCCAACGCCGTGAATGCTGCCGCACCCGCTGCAATGGCCGACTGGGCTGCAGCAAAAAATGCACTGCTGCTGCACTACTCCACCGACTATGTATTCGATGGAGATAAAGCCGACGCCTATCTCGAAGACGATGCCGTCAACCCGCAGTCAGTGTATGGCATGAGCAAATACCAGGGTGAACAGGCCATTCGCGCCAGTGGTGCAGACCACATCATCCTGCGCACCAGCTGGGTGCTGGGTGCACACGGCGGCAACTTCCTAAAAACCATCATGCGCCTGGCGCGCGAGCGCGACAGCCTGAATGTGGTGGCAGACCAGATTGGTGCCCCCACCCCGGCAGCGCTGATTGCCGATGTGACCGCCCACATCATCAAACAGTGGCAAACCAGTCAGGACAAAACGCTGCTTGGCACCTACCACCTCACCAGCAGTGGCAGCACCAGCTGGCATGGTTATACCGCATACCTTCTAGCACTGGCAGAACGTTACGGTGTTGCATTGCAACTGAAACCGGAAAACCTGCACGCCATTCCCGGCAGCGCCTATCCGACCCCCGCGAAACGCCCCGGCAACTCCAGGCTAAATTGCAGTAAAATCCAGGGCGCGTTCGGCCTGATCATGCCAACATGGCAGAGCGGCGTGGAACAGGTGTTCCAGCAGATATTCAATTCCTGATGCAGGACGCAAGCAGATGAAACGTAAAGGCATCATTCTGGCGGGGGGTAGTGGTACCCGCCTGTACCCCGCCACACTGGCAGTCAGCAAACAATTGCTGCCCATCTACGACAAGCCGATGATCTACTACCCGCTCAGCACCCTGATGCTGACAGGAATTCGCGACATCCTGATCATCTCCACCCCGCAAGACACCCCACGCTTCGAACAGTTGCTGGGCGATGGCAGCCAGTGGGGCATCCGCCTGCAATACGCGGTACAACCCAGTCCAGATGGCCTGGCACAGGCCTTCATCATTGGCGAAGACTTCCTGGCAGGCGCGCCTTCGGCACTGGTGCTGGGTGACAACATCTTCCACGGCCATGATTTCCCTAAACTGCTGAAAGCGGCCAGCGCCAAACAGCAAGGCGCCAGTGTGTTTGCCTACCACGTGCAGGACCCGGAACGTTACGGCGTGGTGGAATTCGACACCCAGGGCAAGGCCTTGTCCATCGAAGAAAAACCTGTCACTCCGAAGTCCAACTATGCCGTCACTGGCCTGTACTTCTACGACAATCAGGTCGTCGATATTGCCAAGTCCATCCGCCCCTCACCGCGCGGCGAACTGGAAATCACCGACGTCAACAACCACTATCTGCAGCAAGGCCAACTGGATGTACAGACCATGGGCCGTGGCTATGCCTGGCTGGATACCGGCACCCACGAATCCATGCTGGAAGCCAGCCAGTTCATTGCCACCGTGGAAAACCGTCAGGGCCTGAAAGTGGCCTGCCTGGAAGAAATTTCCTACGTGCAGCACTGGATAGACGCAGCACAATTGGAAAAACTGGCGCAACCGCTGAAGAAGAATGCCTACGGGCAATACCTGCTGCAGCTGCTGAAGTAAGAAAGCAAGCCATTCATGAAAATCATCGATACCGCCATTGCGGACGTCAAAATCATTGAACCTGCCGTCTTTGGCGACGAACGTGGGTTCTTCTTCGAAAGCTTCAACCAGAAGCGCTTTGAAGAAGCCATCGGCCGCAAGGTTGAATTTGTCCAGGACAACCACAGCCGCTCTTGCAAAGGTGTACTGCGTGGTTTGCACTACCAACTTCCCCCATTTGCACAAGGTAAGCTGGTGCGTTGCTGCGTAGGAGAGGTTTTTGATATTGCCATTGATTTACGCCGTTCATCACGGACATTTGGCCAAAGTGTAATGGCCATATTAAGTGCCTGCAACAAACAGCAGCTATGGATACCACCCGGTTTTGCTCACGGCTTCCTCACATTGAGTGAAGTGGCCGAAATTCAATACAAAACAGATAACTATTGGAATGCACAGTCGGAGCGCAGCATCCGTTGGTCCGACCCTACACTGGACATTCCATGGCCGCTGCAAGAAAAACCCATTTTGTCCGCAAAGGACCAACAAGCCGTGCTTTTCAGTCAGGCAGATACCTTTGCATAAAACAGGCATAACAAGACAAGCCAGCATCAGCGCCTCCTTGGTATTGTTCAACACCCCCCAAGACCAGATTGCAAGCCTGCTGCACTCGGTAGAAAACAGTCAATGGAAAATCAGATTAATCATCGTAGACAACTCTCCAACCAATGCACTTGAGCAAGAATGCAAAGGGCATGAATACCACTTCATGGGAGCAAACCTGGGTTTTGGCAAAGGACACAACTACGCAATCAAGCAGGTTCAGAGTGATTTTCATGTATTATTAAACCCGGATATCAGCTTTGAACCCGACTTACTGGACCAGTTGATCACCCCCATGCTGCAGGACCCGTCTGTTGTCGGCTGCAGCCCCAAGGTACTGTATCCAGACGGCAGGCTGCAACGCCTGACCAAGCTGTTGCCCACGCCAGCCAATCTGTTTGCCCGGCGCTTCCTTCCACCACTGGGAGCTGTTCTGGATTACAACTATGAATTGCAGTGGATGAACCCAGACCAACGTCTTGAACTATCCAATGCAAGTGGTTGTTTTTTTGCATTCCGCACTGCTATTTTCAAAAAAATAAATGGATTTGACGAACGCTTTTTCATGTACATGGAAGATATCGATCTAACCAGAAGAATGGCTCAAGAAGGACGACTATTATATATCCCAGAAGCAGTGGTCATTCACGCCCACGCCAAGGAATCCTATAAAAATAAAAAATTATTATTGATTCATTTAAAATCAGCACAATTATATTTCAGCAAATGGGGTTGGTTTTTTGACAAGATCAGAAAACAAAGCAACAAAAAAATACTAGCCCAAAAAATAAAGTAAATATCGGATTAACCATGCATAGCAAAATTGAAAAAATCAAAGAAAAGCGTTCGAAGACCATCACGCCTTCTGAAAACAATACACCGCTTTTACGGCGTGGTAAGCGGCGTGTGACCCAGTTATTGAAAACAAAATCCATTCCACACGTACTGGCCTACTGTATTGATCGCGCTGTAGCCATTGGGATAAGAGTTACCAAGACCAAAGTCATCATTCCTGGCTCAATCAAGATCAAGAGAAAACTAGGTATCCGCACCCCCTTGACCACGGCCATGGAAAAAGAAAGCAATCAAATCAGTTATAGTTTGAGAATATCTGGCGGACTGGGTGACTCCATCATGATTGCCCGCATGGTGCGCGACTTGCAAAAACAATTGGGAAACCATTCCATTTTTGATGTGTACTTCCACTCACCCAATTCAATTCGTGCTTTTTTTTGCCACATACCCGGATTCAGAAACGTATTAAATGTGGAAGCCTTTCAGGCCACACAAAAATTTTACACATTTTCGTTGAATGTAAATCAATACGTCAGCTTTTGCCATATCAGCAACTTTGAAGAAAATAGCCTCAGCCATGGCCAAAAGCTGCGACAAATCATCAGCCATACAGCCAAAGCAAACAAAGATATCGAGAAATACATTATTACCCATCCTTCACTGGATGGAGAGTTTTCTGATATCGCGACAGAAGAAGGGCATCGCCGGTATCAATATTTGCATGAGATGCTCGGCATTCCATATGATGGTCACCGGCTTCAACTGGATCTGACTCCAGAAGTGATCACTGAGCAGGGCCTGCAGCATAAAACGTATATCACCATTCATGATGGATGGGACACAAAATTCAAGCTGGTTGCACACCGTCCGACCAAATCCATGCCGTTGACAACCTTGGAAAGCATTGTGAGTCAGATCAAGGCAAAAAGGCCAGACCTGGTCATTGTGCAATTAGGAGGAGAAACCGGAGCCGATATCAAGGGCGTGGATATCAACCTGAAAGGCAAGCTTTCTTTCAAGGAATCCATGTCCATACTGGCCGGATCTCGACTACATCTGGACTCCGAATCCGGTCTGGTACATGTTGGCATCTCACTGGGCGTGAAAAGCGTTGTGATGTTTGGCCCAACCAATCTGGACTGGTTTGGCTACACCGATAATATCAATATCGGCCCTAAAGAATGCGGTAATTGCTGGTGGTCAACCGACACCTGGATGGATGCCTGTCCTGCCGGCTATGACATTCCCCCCTGTACGGCCAGCATCACTGCCGACAGCGTGGTCAATGCCGTATTACAAGAATTAAACCCAAAACCCATTACATCCATTACGAAAACAGAGCAATAACAGGCGTATCTATACTATGTTCAGCAATGCAATTGAAGACATCAAGGATGCATACCACTCCCGGCACTTATGGTTGGCCATGGGGTGGCAAGATATCCGACTGCGCTATCGCAGATCCAAAATCGGCCCATTCTGGATTACCATCAGCATGGCCATTACCATTGCCGCCATGGGGCCACTGTATGGCATGTTGTTCAAGAATGACTTGAACACTTTCATTCCGCGCCTCACTCTGGGGGTTATCCTGTGGGGCTACATGTCCGGCATGATGAATGATTTCAGCGACAGTTTTGCTGGCTCGGCCCACTATATCCGGCAAATGAAGCTGCCGATGAGTCTGTTCATTTTCCGCATCATGTGGCGCCACACCATCATCATGGCGCACAATCTGGTGATTTTTATCATTGAATTGTTTGTACTGCCCATCGCGGTAAACTGGCATGCCCTGCTATTCATTCCAGGTATTGTGCTGGTTGCTGCCAACCTGTTCTGGATAGGCGTGCTGGCAGGAATATTCTGCACCCGCTTTCGCGATATGCAACCCATCGTCAGCAACCTTATTTCACTATTGTTTTTTGTAACCCCTATTCTGTGGAATGTGGATCAACTATCCCCCCAACGCCAGCATCTGATCTATCTGAATCCGTTTACCGGCTTTCTGGATATCACCCGTCAACCCTTGCTGGGACAGCTACCACCCACCTGGATCTGGGGTTTTGCCACGGCAACACTGGTGATAGGCAGTGCTTGTGCGCTTGCCCTGTTCAGCCGTTACAAGCACAGAATTGCCTACTGGATTTAAAAGAATAGCCATGCACATCATTTTCAAAGACGTTACGGTCCGCTTTCCCATATACGATGCCAAGCAGCGTTCGTTTCGCCAGACCCTGCTGTCTGCCGCCACCGGCGGCAATATCAACCATGACAGCAAGATCACAATGGTGGAGTCGCTGAAGGGTATCAACCTGGACATCCGCAAGGGTGACCGGGTCGCCCTGATCGGCCACAACGGTTCGGGCAAAACCACGCTGCTGCGTGTCATGGCCGGCGTATACAAACCGGATATCGGCCATGTCGATATTCAGGGCAAGGTGACCAGCCTGCTGGACTCCCAACTGGGGATGGACCCGGAAGCAACCGGTTTTGAAAACATGCGTCTGCGCGGCCTGTTTTTGGGGCTAAAACCCAACCAGATTGAAGAAAAGATTGATGAGATTGCCGAGTTCAGTGAACTGGGTGATTTTCTCAATATGCCAGTACGTACCTACTCCAGCGGCATGGTCCTGCGCCTGGCTTTTGCCATCTCCACCTGCATTCAACCAGAAATCCTGCTGATGGATGAATGGATCAGCGTAGGGGATGAAAACTTCAAACACAAGGCAGAAAAGCGCCTGCATGAATTTGTGGACAATGCCGGCATCCTGATTTTTGCCTCCCATGATCATGAATTGACAAATCGAGTTTGCAATAAAAAAATTCACTTAGAGCATGGAAAAATAATTAGCACACATAATTAACATTTAAAATTATCAATAACTCCACAGGCAAAAATTTAACAAGGCCGTTATAAAATGATTTTTTACCTTAAAAAAATATATTCATTCATTGGCTTCGACACAGCCCACCCTAATACATTATTATACTTCATTCACACTACCTTAAAAAACACATATCGATTTTTTTTCCCAAAAAATAAAACAAAAAATGCAATATTCAACCACCTTCAAATAAATGCAATTAAAAATGATTCTGAAAAATTTGAAAAAAATAATATAAATAAAATTTTGATTATAAAAACTGATCACATAGGTGATCTTATACTTGCGATTCCTTCAATTGTGCTTCTTAGATCATACTTCAGCAGCGCAAAATTTTCATTAATCTGCAATGAAATAAACAAAGACTTTGCAGTATCTTCCGGCCTTTTTGAAGATGTAATTATTGCCCCATTTGATAAAAGTAGGTTCGGCCCTACTCTGCAAGAGAAAAATGAATCAGCCAATATATTAAAAAAAATTGGTCAATTTGACTTAGCTATCGACATGAAAGTCGATCACAGCTCACGATACACATTAAAACATATTGATGCCAACTTAAAATGTGGATTTTATGCTAATGAAGCAGAAGTTGAATTGGATATCACTTGCCCGGACATTCCAAGTGAACTGGAAATTCACAATCAAAGTGCATTGACATTACTGGCAAGATTAATTATTGATAATTTCGAAAAAAACTCAAATCACGAATCAACAAAACAAACCCTCTTAAATATTGCAAGAAAAAATAATGTTCAAATTGAAAATAATTCAACAATAAAAATTGGCTTTAATTTTGGAGCTGGCAATGAAGCAAGATGTTGGCCTGAACAGAACTTCCTCTATTTAATAGAAAAAATACTTAAAACAAATAACGTTGAGATATACTTATTTGGGAGTAAATCAGATTTACCCAAGAGTAATTTTATTAATTCCTCTATCAAATCAGACAAAATAGTTAATCTCACTGGGAAATTAAGCATCCCACAATTTATTTCAGCTATTAGTCAGATAGATTGTTTTATTGGACATGATACTGGCAGCACTCACATTGCAGCATCTACTGGATGTAAAACAATTTGCATATTTTCAGGACTTGGGTTGTACTACCGATTTAAACCCATCGGGGATAATGTTATAACAATTAGGAACAAAACTCCATGTCTACACTGTGGGATTTCTAAAATTAAGGATTGCAATTATGATCATATATGCATGAATGGAATATCAATAGAAACAGTCTTTTCTGTAATAAACTCTACAGTTGACAATGCTTTAATTTATGATTTTTTTGAAAAATAGAACATCATGCAGAGCATACACTATGCATAACCAGTTAAATTACAATTAATCAAAAACTTCTAAATGCTAAGTAATTACCCTGAAGTCAAGCATAAACAATATGAAAACTGACCAAAATAAAATTTTGGCTCTTGAAGGGCTTCGTGGCTTAAGCTGCTTGAATGTCATCTTTTCGCATATGATGTTCATATTTTTTCCATTTGCCATGAGTTCCCTTTACCCAGCAGCACAAAAATCTTTTACCTAAACTTTCAATTTTGAAAGTATGCTAACCCTTCCTTGGGTTAGCATACTTTACAATGGTCACTTCGCAGTTTGTATTTTTTTGTACTCAGCGGGGTTGTACTTACTAATGGAATCACAAATGACTAACAAAACGATATGTCCTTAATTTGAAAGCGAGCATCAAGAAGATGTTTTAGACTTATTGTTCCAATATTCTTCTCAGTGCTGCTTGGTGGTATCATTTTTAAATTAGGTGGAATGTTAAATAAAGACGTTGCGTTAATAACAAATTCAGACTGGCTTCTAAATCAATATAAAGATGCATCCCCTTCTTTTAAGCATATTTTCTTTTCAGGTTTATTGGGCTTCATTATATTAGGCGGCAATACGTACTACGGGCCTTTGTGGACAATGCAAATAGAGCTAATTGGTTCATTTCTACTTTTTGCAACATTAGCATTATTTGGAGTAAAGAATAGCATCTTAACAACAATAGCTTTTACTACAACGTGCTTTTCAGCTTCACACCTGCCCATGCATTAATGTATCTATGCTTTTGGCTTGGTAGCTTGCCATCAATACATAAAATTTATTATTTATAATAAAAAATCAGCCCATTAATTATATTTTTTGCTTTATATTTTGGTTCTTATAATAATTCAGAATTATTTCATTTACTTCATAAATATAATTTACCGAAATTTGATTTACTAAAATTTAATTTGAATGATGATCCAAAAAGATTTTTCAACTCTCTTGGGGCGATACTTTTAGTCATTGGCATTATTACCAATGATACCTGCGGAAAAATATTATCTTGCAAGCCTCTTAAAGAGCTTGGGCGTTTAGGTTTTCCACTTTATTTAATGCACATACCTATTTTTTGCAGCTTGACTTGTTTTATATTTTTAACATTTTTAAATAAATTCGGATTTATGACAGCATTTTTTTCATCTGCATACAGATTGTATCATCATATTTATTTCACATTTTTTCTCAAAATTTATTGATATCCCTGCGACCAAAATGGCCAGCAAGTTCTTTTAGAGCTATGATATCAGGACGAAACATGCAATGAGTTTGATAAAAAATAGTCTCTGGAATCTCTCCGGTCTTGCCATTCCCAGCCTGCTTGCCATTCCCAGTATTGGCTTTATTGCGCGGCGGTTGGGGATTGAGGCCTTTGGTATTTTTACCATTGCCTTTGCCTTTATCGGCTATGCCAGCATGTTTGACGTGGGTATTTCCAGAGCAGCCATTCGCCTGGTCAGTCGTACACGACAGGACCGGCCTGGCTTGATCCGTATTATTGCCACCTCGACTGCTGCAGTCATGCTGCTCAGTCTGGTGGCGATGGCGGCGCTGTTTTTTTCCACTCCCGCCATTTGCCATTTCCTGAGAATTTCACCAGAACATCTGGGCAACACCATCAGTGCCATACGTCTGCTATGCATTGCCATTCCTTTTTTCTTGCTGACACAGGTATGGACTGCATATCTGGAGGGAATGGAGTTATTTTCCGAACTGAACATCCAGAAAACCTTGGCGGGAGTGGTAATGGCTTTATTGCCAGCCTTCATGCTGATCGTCGGGTCTGGGCTGTATTATGCAATACTGGGTATTCTATTTTCACGGATCATCGCCGCACTGATCAGTTATCTGTTTTGCAAGCGCCATATACCAATTTCCTTGAAGCTGGACCGGGCCACCCTCAGGGAATTGCTTAGTTTTGGAGGCTGGCTGACCATCAGTAATATCATCAGTCCCATCATGGTGTATATCGACCGCTTTGTGCTATCTAATGCTCTGGGAGCAAAGAATGTTGCTTTCTATAGCTCTGCGTCTGAAGCGGTAACCCGATTGTTGATCATTCCGGCATCCATTGCCAAAGCCTTGTTTCCCCGCTTGAGTTTTGACAATAAAGTGCAACAGCCTGGTCCTTTCTGGAAAAACTATCATTTTGTTTTATTCTGCATCTGCCTGAGCATTTCACTACCCATTTTTGCTTTATCTGGTTTTATCATGAAAATCTGGATGGGTGAGGCTTATGTTTTGATTGGTGCAGAAGCACTCCGTATTTTGTTGGTCGGGTTTATCTTCAGCGCCATGGCACATCTCCCCTATGTAGAAATCCAGGCCAGGGGCCATTCCCACATCACGGCAGCCATCAATGCCATTGAATTGTTACCCTATATGGGAATGCTGTATTTGATGATTGATCACTTTGGCATTATTGGTGCTGCCATCAGCTGGACAGTACGCATGATTGTTGACTTTGCTTTTCTCAAAATCGCAGCCATCAGGCTGTCTCGCAAAGAGGCTTTCCAGCCATAGCTTTTTCCCAGTCGTGAAGACTACTGACGCTCAATCAATGTGATGGCAAAAATTGCTTATACCATGTCACAAGCAATGACAATTGCTTTCTTTTTCAATATAATAAAAATCAATTTAACGCAGCCTGCTAGTACAGGCTTTCCTGGTGCCTGATATTAGTTTTCGAGCTCCTCATAATATATAGTTTCAGCTCATTCAATCTTCTGGAAATTTCCATGCAACTGAACAACTCTTCCATCCTGGTCACTGGCGATGTCATGATTGACCGCTACTGGTCTGGTGATAGCCATCGTATTTCGCCGGAAGCGCCAGTGCCTGTCGTGTTGATCCAGACTGCTCATGATGTTCCTGGTGGCGCAGCCAATGTGGCCATGAATGTCGCAAATCTAGGCGTAGCGACAACACTGCTTTCTGCACGTGGCGAAGATAGAGATGGGCAGGCACTGCAAGAGCAACTTCAAGCCAACCAGATTTCCTGTGCATTTCTTGCTGATGCCAGCTTGAAAACCACCGTAAAGCTGCGCGTTGTTGCCCGTCATCAGCAGGTGGTTCGTCTGGATTTCGAAGAAAAGCCTGATCATGAAGTCCTGCTCCCCCTGGTTGATATGTTTGCAAGTCGCATTGCCAATCAGCATGCGGTAATTTTCTCGGATTATGGCAAAGGTGGCCTGATACATATCCAGCAAATGATTCAGCTGGCACGTTCGGCAGGAAAACCGGTATTGATTGATCCTAAAGGCACTGATTACTCACCCTACCGTGGTGCAACCATTATCACCCCAAACCGGGAGGAGTTTGCCGCCGTTGCCGGCCGCCCACGCGATATGGCTGATTTTGTACAGCGTGCCTTTAAACTGAGAGATGATCTTCAGCTACAAGCCTTGCTTGTTACGCGGTCGGAGGAAGGGATGAGTTTGTTCCTTGGCTCGCAACATATCCATATCCCCACTCAAGCGCGTGAAGTATTTGATGTATCTGGTGCCGGAGATACGGTCATTGCCACATTGGCTGCTGGCATTGCATCCGGAATGGGGTTTGAAGAGGCCGCTCACTTGGCTAATCGTGCTGCTGGCATCGTGGTTGGCAAGATGGGAACTTCCCCCATCACGATTGAGGAGTTAATGAATCATGTCTGAGCGTGTCATTGTAACCGGTGGCGCAGGTTTTATTGGCAGTAATATTGTACGTGGGTTAAATTCCCGCGGGATCAGCGACATTATTGTAGTGGATGATTTACAGCAAGGAGATAAGTTTCACAACCTTGTTGATTTAAAAATTTCAGATTATCTTGATCGCCATGAATTCTATCAAAAATTTGAAGGCGGTCATTTTGGAAAGGTAGAAGCTATTTTTCATGAAGGTGCATGTTCCGACACCATGGAACATGATGGTGCATTCATGATGGACGTCAACTATCGTTGCAGTCGTGATTTGCTTGAAGCTTGCCAAAAAAATGGCACTCGCCTTTTATATGCATCGAGCGCCGCTACTTATGGCAAGAGCCAGACATTTAGCGAGCACCCGGACAATGAGCATCCTTTAAATGTCTACGGCTACTCAAAGCTTTTGATGGATCAAGTAGTAAGACAAGTCACTAATGTTAAATCTCAAATTGTCGGATTCCGCTACTTTAATGTTTACGGACCTAATGAACAGCATAAAGGCCGTATGGCTTCAGTTGCCTTCCACAATTACAATCAATTCAGAAATGACAACGCTGTAAAACTTTTTGGTGCCTACCTTGATTGCGGCAATGGCGAGCATACGCGCGATTTCATTTATATTGATGATGTTGTAGCAGTCAATTTGTGGTTTTATGACCACCCGGAAAAGAGTGGAATTTTTAATCTGGGTAGCGGTTATGCGCAACCATTTAATGATGTTGCACTTGCCGTGGTAAATACATTCCGTGAAGTTGCTGGTGAAGCTCCATTGGACCTGGCTAGTTGCGTAGCATCTGGCTTTATTCAATATATTGACTTTCCTGAGTCGTTAGTTGGGAAATATCAAAACTTTACGCAAGCAGATCTGAAAAATCTGCGCGCCATTGGCTGTAATCATCAATTTCATACAGTGCAAACTGGTGTAGCCAATTATATTAGACATCTGATGAAAGTAAATTTGTAATGGACACTATAATTAAACACGGCTTGGAAAAATGGATCCAGCTTGGTGAAGAAGTCTCCAATCAATTGAGCGAACCATTGCAACACGCAGCAACCGTACTCAATGCTGCGCTTATCATGGGGAAAAAGGTACTGAGTTGCGGTAATGGTGGTTCGGCAGGGGATGCGCAGCATATTGCTTCAGAGCTGGTCAATCGCTTTGAAACTGAAAGAATGGCATTACCAGCCATTTCTTTAGTCCCTGACAGTTCGGTAGTGACTGCCATTGCGAATGACTATGGCTATGAGGTTCTTTTTTCTCGCCAAGTTGAAGCTCTTGGGCAAATGGGTGATGTTCTATTAGCGTTCAGTACATCCGGAAATTCCCTCAATGTCATGCGTGCTATTGAGGAGGCTCATCACCGTAATATGCGCGTGATTGCTTTTACAGGGAAGGATGGCGGCAAGATTGCTAAAATGCTTGGCAATCAAGATGTGGAAATTCGTGTCCCATCGAATGAAACGGCACGCATCCAGGAAATGCACCTGTTCTCAATCCATAGTCTGTGCAAATACGTAGACTTGCACTTCACCGAACAGCAATTCCAGAAACCTGAAAAAATCCAGCTTGATCATGCTAGGCTGGCGGCACTGACAGCCGGTCTTAAGCCCGTTGTGTTCACCAACGGCGTTTTTGATATTCTGCATCGTGGTCATATTCACATCTTGCAGGAAGCAAAAAAGCTTGGTGCCTATCTTGTTGTTGGTATTAACAGCGATGCGTCGGCACGTCGTCTAGGCAAAGGGAGTGACCGCCCTATTAATGGCGAGAATGACCGAGCAGCTTTGATCGCAGCGCTGGAATGTGTTGATTTTGTTACTATTTTTAATGAGGACACGCCTGCAGAATTGATCTCCACGATCAAGCCAGATGTACTTGTCAAAGGCGGAGACTATC
This sequence comes from Aquitalea sp. LB_tupeE, assembly GCF_013391415.1. Classification (GTDB taxonomy): domain Bacteria; phylum Pseudomonadota; class Gammaproteobacteria; order Burkholderiales; family Chromobacteriaceae; genus Aquitalea. The sequence continues at coordinate 132,416 of NZ_JACAXB010000018.1, read as the reverse complement.
AGCTCGATCAGATTGCTGGCGCCGATTTTGTAAAGCAGCATGGCGGTATAGTCACAACGATCGCCTTTGAACATGATCGTAGCACCACGCAACTAATTACCAAAATTCGCAATAGCTAATTTTTCGATATTCGTTCGATATTCGCTGGTTTTTTCATAAAAATAAGCCCGCCATCCGGCGGGCTTATTTTCAATTAGTCACTTGCTTAAGGTCTTACCACACCTGCAGGTAGCTCAAGATACCTTCCGCCGCCTGACGGCCTTCGAACACAGCGCGGACCACCAGGTCGGCTCCGCGTACCTGGTCGCCGCCAGCGAAGATCTTGGCGTGGCTGGTCTGGTACTTGTACTTGGAATTTCCAGCGGCAATAGTACGTCCATTCTGGCTGCTTGTAACGCCTACTCGGTCAAACCAGCTGGCAGCTTCCACCTGGAAGCCGAAGGCGATAATGACGTGGTCGCACTCGATGCGCTCTTCGCTGCCCGGTACGATTTCGGCATTGCGACGGCCTTTGGCATCCGGCTCGCCCAGGCGGGTTTCGGCCAGGATCACCGCCAGCGCACCATTGGGCAGTTGTTCGATGCCCACCGGCTGGCTGTTCCAGCGGAATTCCACGCCCTCTTCCTTGGCATTGGCCACTTCGCGCTTGGAACCCGGCATGTTTGCTTCGTCACGGCGGTAGGCGCAGGTGACGCGCTTGGCCCCCTGACGGATGGCGGTGCGGTTGCAGTCCATGGCGGTGTCGCCACCACCCAGTACCACCACGCGCTTGCCAGCCATGGAGATGGCTTGCTCGCCTGCCGGCAGGGTTTCCATGCACTGGCGCACGTTGTTGACCAGATAAGGCAGTGCTTCCAGCACGCCCGGCAGGTCTTCACCGGCAAAGCCGCCCTTCATGTATTTGTAGGCACCCATGCCCATGAACACGGCGTCGTACTGTTCCAGCAGGGCTTCGATTTCGATGTCCTTGCCGATTTCAGTATTCAGCACGAATTCCACGCCCATGCCTTGCATGATTTCGCGGCGGCGCTGAACGACTGCCTTTTCCAGCTTGAATTCCGGGATGCCGAAGGTGAGCAGGCCGCCGATTTCTTCGTAGCGGTCATACACCACCGGCTTCACGCCGTTGCGTACCAGTACGTCGGCACAGGCAAGTCCTGCCGGTCCGGCACCGATGACGGCGACTTTCTTGTCGCTCCAGATCACCTTGGACATGTCAGGACGCCAGCCAGCCTTATAGGCTTCGTCGGTGATGTATTTTTCGATACTGCCGATGGTAACGGCACCAAAGCCGCCCTGGTTCAGTGTGCAAGAGCCTTCGCACAGGCGGTCTTGCGGGCAGACGCGGCCGCAGATTTCCGGCAGGCTGTTGGTCTTGTGTGACATTTCGGCCGCTTCGAACAGCTTGCCTTCGGTCACCAGCTTCAGCCAGTTGGGAATGTAGTTGTGTACCGGGCATTCCCATTCGCAATAGGGGTTGCCACAGGACAGGCAGCGCCCGGCCTGGTCGGCGGCGTCCACCTTGTGCAGCGGTTGATAGATTTCCTTGAACTCAATCTTGCGCACCGCGGCTTCGACTTTTTCGCCGGGGTTGCGGGAGAGCTTCATGAACTGGAATACGTCACCCATGATCGTTTCCTGACTGCGGGCCCGGCCTGGTAGATGGCGGCAGGCCCTGTTGTTTCCATTGCGGCGGGGCAGTAAGCCCCGCCCTTGATCGTCAATCCTTGAGCAGGCTGTCCAACGTAGCGGCCTTCGGCTTCACCAGCCAGAAGTAGTCCACGTAGTCGTCGAAGTTTTGCAGCATGGCGCGGCCGGTTTCGGAGCCGGTCAACTCGACATGCTTGGCAATCTTCTCCAGCAGGAAGGCACGGTACATGCCCATTGCTTCGCCATTGATCAAGTGAATGTCGACCAGTTCATTGTTGTAGCGGTAGGCAAAGCGCTCGCCCGGGTCGTAGACGAAGGCGAAGCCACCGGTCATGCCGGCACCGAAGTTGTAGCCGGTTTCGCCCAGCACGATGACGGTACCGCCGGTCATGTATTCGCAGCAGTGGTCGCCCGCACCTTCGATGACCGCCAGCGCGCCGGAGTTACGCACACCGAAACGCTCGCCAGCCACACCGGCGGCAAACAGCTGGCCACCGGTGGCGCCGTACAGGCAGGTGTTACCGATGATGATGGCTTCGCCGCTTTCATACGCCGCATTTTTTGGCGGGTAGATGGTGACGCGGCCACCGGCCATGCCCTTGCCCACGTAGTCGTTGGCATCGCCTTCCAGTTCCAGATGCAGGCCAGGCGCGTTCCACACGCCAAAGCTCTGACCGGCGCTGCCGTTGAACTTGACCTTGAGGCAGCCAAACGGCAAGCCCGCCGCGCCGTGTACGCGGGCGATTTCACCGGACAGGCGGGCACCGATGGAACGGTGGATGTTCTCGATCGGGTAGGACAGTTCCAGCATCTGCTTGTTGTGGATGGCAGGCAGCGCATCGGCCAGGATCTGCTCGGCCAGCTCGCCCTTGTCGAAGGACGGGTTGCTGTCGCTGATGCAGAAGCGCGGCACATCGTCCGGCACCGTGCCTTGCGACAGCAGCGGCGACAGGTCCAGCTTGCCTTGCTTGGTGGTTTCGCCTTCCAGCAGTTCCATCAGGTCCATGCGGCCGATCAGCTCTTCCATGCTGCGTACGCCCAGCTTGGCCATCCACTCGCGGGTTTCGCGGGCGATGAACAGGAAGTAGTTCATCACCATTTCCGGCAGGCCAAGGAAGTACTTGGAGCGCAGCTTGATTTCCTGGGTAGCCACGCCGGTGGCGCAGTTGTTCAGGTGGCAGATACGCAGGTATTTACAGCCCAGCGCCACCATCGGGCCGGTGCCAAAGCCGAAGCTTTCCGCACCGAGGATGGCTGCCTTGATCACGTCGAGGCCGGTTTTCAGACCGCCGTCGGTCTGTACCCGTACCCGGCCACGCAGGCCGTTGGCACGCAGTACCTGTTGGGCTTCGGACAGGCCGAGTTCCCACGGCGAGCCGGCGTATTTCACCGAAGTCAGCGGCGAAGCACCGGTGCCACCGTCGTAACCGGAGATGGTGATCAGGTCGGCATAGGCCTTGGCCACGCCGGCGGCAATGGTGCCCACGCCCGGTTCGGCTACCAGTTTTACCGATACCAGCGCAGTCGGGTTGACCTGCTTCAGGTCGAAGATCAGCTGTGCCAGGTCTTCAATGGAGTAGATGTCGTGGTGCGGCGGCGGCGAAATCAGGCTGATGCCTTCCTTGGCATGACGCAGGCGGGCAATCAGGCCGGTGACCTTGTCGCCCGGCAGCTGCCCCCCCTCGCCCGGCTTGGCGCCCTGGGCTACCTTGATCTGCAGCACTTCGGCATTCACCAGGTAATGCGGGGTGACGCCAAAGCGGCCAGAGGCCACCTGCTTGATCTTGGACATACGCTCGGTGCCGTAGCGGGCCGCGTCTTCACCACCTTCACCGGAGTTGGAACGGCCGCCCAGACGGTTCATCGCCGTTGCCAGTGCCTCGTGGGCTTCCGGCGACAGCGCGCCCAGCGACATGCCGGCGGAGTCAAAGCGCTTGAGAATGGCTTCAATCGGTTCGACTTCGTCGATGGAGATCGGCTGCTCGGCCAGTTTCACCTTCATCAGGTCACGCAGCATGGCCACCGGACGGGTGTTCACCGTGTCGGCGTATTGCTGGTAGGCCTGGTAGTCGTCGTTCTGTACCGCCTTTTGCAGCAGCTGCACCACGTCCGGGTTGTAAGCGTGGTATTCCTCGCCGTGCACGTATTTGAGCAGGCCGCCTTGCGAAATCGGGCGCATCGGGTTGAAGGCGAAGCGCAGCAGTTGTTGCTGGTCGTCCTCGAAGTCCTCGAAGCTGGCACCGGACACGCGCGACACCGTGCCCTTCAGGCAGAGGTCCACCACGTCCTTGTGAATGCCGACGGCTTCAAACAGCTGGGCACCGCGATAGGAAGCGATGGTGGAGATACCCATCTTGGACAGCACTTTCAGCAGGCCCTTGTTGATGCCCTTGCGGTAGTGCTGCAGTGCTTCGTTGATCTTGCAGTTGACCACGCCGCTGTTCACCAGGTCGATGATGCTCTGGTAAGCGAGGTAGGGATAAACCGCGGTGGCACCGTAACCGATGACACAGGCCATCTGGTGCGCGTCGCGCACGGTGCCGGTTTCCAGCAGGATGTTGGTCTTGCAGCGCAGGCCGCTTTCAATCAGCGCATGGTGTACCGCACCGGTGGCAAACAGCGCGTGAATCGGCAGACGGCCCTGGGTGATGATGCGGTCGGACAGCACCACGATCACCGTGCCTTCGTTGACGGCTTCGATCACGTACTGGCACAGCTTTTCGATGGCCTGTTGCAAGGAGCTTTCGCTCGGGTCATAGCACAGGTCGAAAGTGGTGGCTTTCAGATACGGTTCCGGACGGGTGGTGACGCGGATGAATTTTTCGTGCGACAGCACCGGCGAGCGCACTTCCAGACGCTTGGCGTGCTCGGCGCTCTCTTCAAACATATTGCGCTCGGGGCCAAACACGCTGTTGAGCGACATCACCACCGCTTCGCGGATGGGGTCGATCGGCGGGTTGGTCACCTGGGCAAATTGCTGGCGCAGATAGTCGAAGGGCGAGCGCACTTTCTGGCTCAGCACCGCCATCGGGGTGTCATCACCCATGGAACCGACGGCTTCCTGGCCGTCTTCGGCCAGCACGCGCAGGATCTGGTCACGCTCTTCAAAGCTGAAGTTGTACAGCTTTTGCAGACGGGACAGTTCTTCCTTGCTCACCGCCTCGATGCCGGCATCGTCCTCGATCGACAGTTCCAGATACTTGGCACTGTCCTTGATCCACTGGCGGTACGGCTTGGCGCTCTTGAGCATGGCGTCGATGTCTTCAGGCATCAGCAGCTCGCCGGTTGCCAGGTCGGCGGCAAACAGCTGGCCCGGCTTCACACGGCCCTTGCGCAGCACGTCTTCCGGCTTGTAGTCCCACACGCCCACTTCGGAAGCGATAGTGAGGATATTATCCTTGGTCAGTACCCAGCGGGCCGGACGCAGTCCGTTGCGGTCCAGCATACAGGCGGCGTAGCGGCCATCGGTCAGCACGATGCCGGCCGGGCCGTCCCACGGCTCCATGTGCATGGAGTTGTATTCGTAGAAGGCGCGCAGGTCCTTGTCGGTGGAGTCGACATTCTGCCAGGCCGGCGGCACCAGCAGGCGCAGCGCACGGAACAGCGGAATGCCGCCCATCAGCAGGCCTTCCAGCATGTTGTCCAGGCTCATGGAGTCGGAGCCGTCGGTCTGCACGATGGGGCGCACGGCGTCCATGTCGAGGTGCGGCGAGGCCATGATGCGCTCGCGGGCACGTGCCCAGTAACGGTTGCCCTGCACGGTGTTGATTTCACCGTTGTGCGCCAGGAAACGGAAAGGCTGTGCCAGCTTCCATTGCGGCCAGGTATTGGTGGAGAAGCGCTGGTGGAATACCGCCAGGCTGGATTCAAAACGCGGGTCGTTCAGGTCCAGGAAGAACTTGGGCAGGTTTTCCGGCGTCACCAGGCCTTTGTAGGACAGGGTGTGCGGTGACAGCGTGGGCAGGTAGAAGGACGGGTCCTCCACCTTGTTGGCTTTTTCTGCCTGACGACGGCCCATGTACAGACGACGCTGGAAAGTCAGCTCATCCATACCAAAAGGACAGTTTACAAATACCTGAGAAATGGCAGGCAGGCTGGCCAGTGCGGCTTCACCACAGGCGCTGATGTCGGTGGGTACCACGCGGAAACCGGCGACTTCCAGTTGCTGGGCTTCCAGAAACTCTTTGAGGCGACGCAAGCTGCGTGCACCGATTTCACTGTCGGGGTGGTGGAATACCAGACCGGCGGCGTACACTGCCTTCAGCGCGATGTCGGCCTCAGCGGCCACTTCACGCAGGAAACCGTCCGGCTTGCGAAACAGCAAACCACAGCCGTCGCCCGACTTGCCGTCTGCCGCCACCGCTCCACGGTGTGTCAGTTTGGCCAGCGAGGAAATGGCGGTTTCCACCAGCCAGTGGCTGGGTTTGTCATCCAGTTGGGTGATAAGGCCGAATCCGCAGCTGTCCTGCTCGAAATCCGGGTGGTACAGGGTACCCTGCAACCAGCGCTGTCTGTCCATTGCTTTGTCCTGCTTATAATTGTGAATCGAATGAATTGATTCTAAGGGCAACTTGCTTGACCTTGCAACCAGTTATTGCCAATTATCTCGCAACGCAATAATCTTTATTTTTCAAATACTTGATTTAATTTTTCGCCAAAAAAATCAGGGGAAACCCGTAAAAAAAGTCCATTTTTCTTCCAGTTTTGTGACACCCATATTCAAAATTACGACCCATTCTGGTGCACGACTGGCAAATCCAAAATGGCCCAAACAGCCAATTTATGAATATTGTAGGACAACATACATAACTCACCATGCGTAGCGATAGCACTACAGCCCCCGCCCAGGATTTTGTGCGCCAGCTGGCCGACCAGGCCTTCTCGCGTTCGGCCGGGGCACCGCTGATTGCAGGCAATCAGGTTAGGCTGCTGTATGACAGCACAGATAACTTTCCGGCCTGGAAACAGGCTATTGCCGCTGCACAAGAGTCGGTATTCATTGAAATGTATATCGTGGCCAATGACCGCTTTGGCCGTGAAATCCGCCAGTTGCTGATCGACAAGGCCGCGGCGGGCATCAAGGTGTGCCTGTTGTATGACTGGCTGGGCAGCTGGAAATCCAGTCTGGCCGGGTTTTTCCGCCCGCTGCTGGCGGCCGGGGCCGAGGTGCGGGCCTACAATCCCCCCACGCTGACCGGCGGGCTCAGCCTGCTAGGGCGTAATCATCGCAAGCTGATTGTGGTGGACCAGCAGCAAGTGTTCATTTCCGGTTTGTGCATCAGTTCCAGTTGGGAAGGCAGGCCTGAAAGCGGCATCGCGCCGTGGCGCGACACCGGTTTGTCCTTGCGTGGGCCGCTGGTCGGCGAAGCCATGGCCGCGTTTGCCGATAGCTGGGCCAGCTGTGGCCCGGTGCTGGACGCGCACTGGCTGGATTTCCCCCCCCCCATTGCGAACTGCGGCACCATTGCCGCCCGCCTGATTGCCACCACCCCGTCCACCGCCCACATGATGCGGCTGGACTTGCTGATTGCCAGCTTTGCCCGCCGCACCCTGTGGCTGACCGATGCCTATTTCATGGGCACCAGCACCTATCTGTCGGCGCTGAAGCAGGCTGCGCGCGACGGGGTGGATGTACGTCTGCTGGTGCCGCGCTCCAGTGACATCCGCTGGATTGCCACCGTGTCGCGCACCATGTACCGGCCGCTGCTGGAATCCGGCGTACGGGTTTTCGAGTGGAACGGCCCGATGATTCATGCCAAGACCGCCGTAGCCGATGGTCGCTGGGCACGTATCGGCTCCACCAATTTGAACATTTCCAGCTGGCTGGCCAATCGTGAAATCGATGTCGCCATCGAGGACGAAAGCGTGGCTGGGGAACTGGCAGCCCGCTTTTTGCAGGATCTGGAACAATCCACCGAAGTGGTGCTCAGCGGTCACAAGCGCACGCCGGTGTTGACTCACCCGCGCCAGCGCCAGCAAGCCTCTTTCCTGTTTCCCAGTGCCGGGCATGCAGCGCGCAGTGGGGCCAGTGCAGCCGCACGGCAGGCCGCGCGTATTGGTGATGCGCTGGGTGCCGTAGTACGTGGTACCCGTAGCATAGACAGTAGTGAAGCCACCGCCTTTCTCACCATCGGCCTGAGCCTGCTGGGCTTTGCGGTAGTTGCCGCCCTGTTTCCCTGGCTGGTGGCCGGGCCGCTGGTTTTCCTGCTCACCCTGAGCGGTGGCGCCATCGTGTTGAAGGCGCTAGGTCTGTATCGGCGGCGCAATGAAAAAAAACAACAGTTGGCCGAGAGTAAAAATAATCTCAAACCGCCGGCCCCACCTGCAGGCTAATCTGTCTTAAAACAATCCTTTAAGCCCGCTTCATTCCGCTGAAAGCCTTGCCAGACAAGGATTCCGGCAGGATATTTGATCAAACTTGCAGAATATTTTCACGCACTGATATTGCCTTGCAACACAAGCACGGTAAAAGGACTACAATGCGCGCTTTCTTGGGATGTTCTCCAAGCCGGCCGACGTGAAGGACGCACACTCACCGTGCTCCCTAAGGAAGCCGGGGATCTGCGGCCACTCCACGTCAGCCAGCAGGATGCACCCCGGTTTCCGTGCGCGCCTAGTAACATTACGCGCCTCAAGGCCAGCCTCGCCAACCCGGCGACTGCGCCCCAACGCGCACCGAGTGACACTGCAGCAAGCTGCGGGCCGACAGGCGTTACAGGTGCACGGTAGTGTCCTTGCCCATGGCAAGGGCTGCCTTCCTGAATGGCCATTCCCGGCTGTGGTGTCCGAGTTTTGACCGACAAGGACTCAGGTATGCGTTTTCACTTCCCCATCGTCATCATCGACGAGGACTTCCGCTCGGAAAACACCAGCGGCTCCGGCATCCGCGAACTGGCAGCAGCCATGGAGGCCGAAGGCATGAGTGTGATCGGTTACACCAGCTATGGTGACCTCACCTCCTTTGCCCAACAGCAAAGCCGGGCAGCCGGTTTCATCTTGTCCATCGACGACGAAGAGTTCCAGACCGACGACGCATCGGAAAACGCCCTGGGCCAGCTGTACAGCTTTGTGGCAGAAATCCGCCGCCGTAACCCGGACATTCCGGTCTACCTGTACGGCGAAACCCGCACCGCGCGCCATATACCCAACGACATCCTGCGTGAGCTGCATGGCTTCATCCACATGCACGAAGACACGCCGGAATTCGTGGCGCGCCATATCATCCGCGAATCCAAGAGCTATCTGGACAGCCTGGCCCCGCCGTTTTTCCGCGCACTGGTGGACTACGCCCATGATGGCTCCTACTCCTGGCACTGCCCCGGCCACTCCGGTGGCGTAGCCTTCCTGAAAAGCCCGGTGGGCCAGATGTTCCACCAGTTCTTTGGCGAAAACATGTTGCGCGCCGACGTGTGCAATGCGGTGGACGAACTGGGCCAGCTGCTGGACCACACCGGCCCGATTGCCGCCTCGGAACGCAATGCAGCGCGCATTTTCAATGCCGACCACCTGTTCTTTGTCACCAACGGTACTTCGACTTCCAACAAGATCGTATGGCACAGCTGCGTGGCGGCTGGCGACATCGTGCTGGTGGACCGCAACTGCCACAAGTCCAACCTGCACGCCATCATGATGACCGGTGCCATTCCGGTATTCCTGATGCCCACCCGCAACCACTACGGCATCATCGGCCCGATTCCCAAGTCGGAATTCCAGCTGGACAGCATCAAGAAAAAGATTCTGGCCAACCCCTTTGCCCGCGAAGCGCTGGAAAAGAACCCCAAGCTCAAGCCGCGCATCCTCACCATCACCCAGTCCACCTACGATGGCATTTTGTACAACGTGGAAGAGATCAAGGGCATTCTGGATGGTGAAGTGGACACGCTGCACTTTGACGAAGCCTGGCTGCCGCACGCCAGCTTCCACGACTTCTATGGCGACTTCCACGCCATTGGCGAAGGCCGTCCGCGCTGCAAGGACAGCCTGATCTTCTCCACCCAGTCCACCCACAAGCTGCTGGCCGGTATCAGCCAGGCTTCGCAGATTCTGGTGCAGGACCCGCAAAACCGTCAGCTGGATACCGCCTGGTTCAACGAGGCCTATCTGATGCACACCTCCACCAGCCCACAATATTCCATTATTGCCAGCTGCGACGTGGCCGCCGCCATGATGGAGCAGCCGGGTGGCCAGGCACTGGTGGAAGAGTCGCTGGTGGAAGCACTGGATTTCCGCCGCGCCATGCGCAAGGTGGACGAGGAATACGGCAACGACTGGTGGTTCAGCGTATGGGGCCCGGACGAGCTGTCCGACGACGGCATCTGCGACCCGGTGGACTGGGAACTGAAACCCGGCGCGCACTGGCATGGTTTTGCCGGCATCGAGGAAGGCTTCAACCTGCTGGACCCGATCAAGGCCACCGTGCTGACCCCGGGCCTGGACGTAGACGGCAGCTTCGAAGAAATGGGCATCCCCGCCGCCATCGTCACCAAGTACCTCACCGAACACGGCGTGGTGGTGGAAAAAACCGGCCTGTACAGCTTCTTCATCATGTTCACCATCGGCATTACCAAGGGCCGCTGGAACACGCTGATTTCACTGCTGCAACAGTTCAAGGACGACTTCGACAAGAACCAGCCGCTGTGGCGCGCCATGCCGGACTTTGTCTCGCGCTACCCGCAGTACGAACGCGTGGGCCTGCGCGACCTGTGCCAGCGCATTCATGCCTTGTACACCAAGCATGACATCGCCCGCCTGACCACCGAGATCTATCTGTCCGAGATGGAGCCGGCCATGCGTCCGTCTGATGCCTTTGCCAAGATGGCGCACCGCGAGATCGAGCGTGTACCGGTAGACCAGTTGGAAGGCCGTGTCACCGCCGTGCTGCTGACGCCTTACCCGCCGGGCATTCCGCTGCTGATTCCGGGTGAGCGTTTCAACAAGACCATTGTTGACTACCTGCGCTTTGCCCAGGCCTTCAACCGCGAACTGCCGGGCTTCGAGACCGACGTGCACGGCCTGGTGGCCACCGATGTGGAAGGCCGCAAGGTGTACTGCGTGGATTGCGTCAAGTAAGCAGCCACAGCGCACCATGCAAAAAGCCGCAGGTTTGCTCCTGCGGCTTTTTTATGCTCGCAAAGTCACTGGCAACATGGCCTGTCATACCGGCTCAGCCGCTTGCTGGGCGTGAATAGCCAGGACGCTGTCCCGCACAATCAAGTGGCATGGCCGCAGCAGTCAACTTGCCTTTTCTCCAGCCCATAAGCTGAAGTCCCGCCCGCAACGGGCGCAGGAGAACAAGGAGAAGGCAATGCCACAATTTGACTATATCGTGGTGGGAGGCGGCTCCGCAGGCTGCACCATCACCTGCCGGCTGGTCGAAGCCGGCAAACGGGTTCTATTGCTGGAGGATGGCCCACCGGACAACAGCCCCTTCATCCACATGCCGGCCACCTTCATCAAGGTCATCGGCAGTGAACGCAGCGTGATTTACCAAAGCGAGCCGCAGGCTAGTGCCGCCGGTCGCCGCATCCATGTACCGCAAGGCCGCACGCTGGGGGGCGGCAGCTCCATCAATGCCATGGTGTATATCCGGGGGACGGCCAACGATTATGATGACTGGGCCGCGCAGGGCTGCAGCGGCTGGGGATGGGAGCAGGTGCTGCCAGCGTTCAAAAAGGCCGAAAACCATATGCGGCTCTCCGGCCCCTACCATGGCACCGAAGGACCACTGCGCGTCAGCGATACCCGTTATCGCCATCCGCTGAGCCTGGCCTTCGTCAAGGCGGCGCAAGAGTGCGGCCTGCCCTATAACGACGATTTCAACGGGCCGCTGCAGCAAGGCAGCGGATTTTTTCATACCACCACCTTCAATGGCCAACGCGGCAGCACGGCGGCCACCTATCTGGCAGCAGTACGCCAGCGCGACAATCTGCAGGTGCGTACCGGCTGTTATGTGGAAAAACTGCTATGGCAGGACAAGCGCGCCAGTGGCATACAGTGGCTTACTGCTGATGGCCAGTGTCACGAGGCCCACGCCGGTAGCGAGGTCATTCTGTGTGCCGGTGCGCTGTCCACCCCCAAGATACTGCTGCTGTCCGGTGTTGGCCCAGCCGCACAGCTGCGTGAGCATGGCATAGCCGTGCTGCATGACGCAGCGGAAGTTGGCCAGAATTATCAGGATCACCTGGAGGTATCGGTGTATGGCCGCTGCCGCGAACCGATCAGCCTGCTGGGGCAGGAGCGCGGCTTCAATGCCTTGCTCAATGGCTTGCAGTGGCAGCTGCTGCGCAGTGGACTGCTCACTTCCAATGTGGTGGAAAGCGGCGGCTTTGCCTGCACCGACGGCAGCAGCCGTCCGGACATCCAGTTTCACGTGTTGCCGGTGCTGGTGGGCGATGTGGATCGAGAGCCACTGCCCGGCCACGGCATTTCCATCAACCCCTGCCTGTTGCGTCCCAAATCACGCGGCTCAGTCAGCCTGAGTAGCCCCGATGCGCGCGCCCCGCTGCGCTTTGTCAGCGGCGCACTGAGCCATGAGGACGATGTGGCCGGCCTGCTGCGCGGAGTCAGGCTGGCACGGCGCATCTTGCGAGCGCCCTCGCTACAACGGGTGATCAGTGAGGAGCTGCTCCCGTCGGCAGCGGAGCACGCCAGCGATGAAGTGCTGATCACGCACATCCGCAGCCATGCCAAGACTGTCTACCATCCGGTTGGCACCTGCCGCATGGGTGGCGATGCGGCGGCGGTGGTCAACCCGCAGCTACAGCTCAATGGCGTGGAAGGCGTGCGCATCTGCGATGCCTCCATCATGCCCAGCATCATTTCCGGCAATACCAATGCGCCGGTCATCATGATTGCCGAGCGCTGCGCCGACTTCATCTTGCGCAGCTGAGCCACAGCCATTGAGTCGGGCCAGTCCCCTGCCGGCAGGAGCTGGCCACCGACACACCGGTCACAACCCGTCACCTTGCAGTGACAGCATGCCACGCTGGCGGGTCTGGCTGGGCGTTTCGCCGAACCGCTGTTTATAGCTGCGGCAAAAATGGGCGCTGTGATTGAAGCCCCAGCGGAAACCCAGCTCGCTCACCGACAGGTGGCGCAATGCCGGGTCTTGCAGGTCGATGCGGCAACGCTCCAGTCGTCGCCCCCACAGATAGCGGCTGACCGACAAGCCTTCCTGCGCAAAAATGCGTGCCAGCTGGCGGGCTGACAGCCTCAGCGCGCGGCTGATGTGCTCGCCATCCAGCTCATCTTCGGCCAGATGTTGCTCGATATAAGCTTTGGCACGCCACAGGCTGCACAGGGTGGATTTGCCGGCCTGCATCTGGCCGCTATGCACACTCCACAAGGAATGCAGCCATTCCAGCAACTGGCTGGCCTGATGTTCGCGCGCACCGGCTTGTACCAGCGCACCAACCGTCAGCAGCTGCCGCACGACCTGCGGCCCCCAACCGGCAATACCCACGCTATGGTCTATCTTGACCAGACCGCGCTCTTGCCATCTACCCACCTGCTGCTGGAACAGCTGGCGCGGTATATCCAGCACCGCCATCGCCATCTGCTCCGGGAAACCATGTCCATAGGGCTGGGCGGTGTCATACAGCACCACATCACCCGGCACATGCAGCGCGCAGTCCACCCCCTGATGACTGAAGCCACGCCCCTGCAACATCAGGCATGCAAAAATGCTGTCGCGCCCATCATGGCGGATGCTGTGGCCGCTGCGTACCACGGAATGGGCATTGGCCTCTATGGTAGCCATGCGGAACAGGCCGAAATCCTGATAGCGCAGGCTGGCGTCCAGCTCCTGTCCTGGCTCGCGTTGGCACTCCACATCAATCAATAGCTGCCCTACTTGTTCGCGCCAGAAGTGCACCCGTTCGCTGCGGCTGACCGCATGGGTGGAAATGCTGACATCTGTCAGTGAACGGGCGGTCATCGGCAGCTCCCGGCAAACGGCGGCCACAGGACAAGGCTGCAGGCAGACGGCCAGCCTGACTGGCCACAGCGGCGGGTGACGGTGTGCATGGTGTCTCCTCCGGATGGCCCTCTTGTAAGGGGCCGTATAGCCGGTGATGTCATCACCACTCGGCCTTGCCAAACGCGGGAGTATCCCGCACCGGGCATTGCCTCATATTGTTAATATATTAATTAAAGTCAAGGCCGGCCATGCGCCGGCATCTGGCTTACCAGCCGTTCTCCAGCACCAGATGACCAGGGGCGCTGAGTCGGCTCAGGCGAAAGCCCATCTTCATCAATTGACGGTGGGTGTCTTCCACCATGGCCGGATTGCCACAAATCATGAAGCGCGAGCGCTCTGGTGTCAGCGGCAGGCCGGCCGCTTCGGCCAACTCGCCACTGGCCAGCAAGGCCGGAATGCGCTGCTGCAACATGCCAGGCTCCGGCTGGCGCGTCACCACGGGCAGATATTGCAAACGCTCGCCCCATTCCTGCCACAAAGGGTGCTGCCGCAAGGCGGCAATCTCATCACGATAGGCCAGTTCGCTGACATCACGCACGCAATGCACCAGCACGATACGGGCAAAGCGCTGCCACACTTCTGGCTGCTGCAAGATGGACAGATAAGGGGCCAGACCGGTGCCGGTGGCCAGCAGCCACAGGTCTTCGCCATCCGGCAGGCGGTCCACGGTGAAAAAGCCATTGGCCTTGTTATCCAGCAGGACAGTGTCACCCACCTGCAAACGCGCCAGGCGCGAGGTGAACAGCCCATCCGGCACCACGATGGAGAAAAACTCCAGATGCTCGTCCCAGCTGGCGGAGGTCATGGAATAAGCCCGCCACACCATGCCGCCGTTTTCCAGCGGCAAGCCCAGCCGGGCGAACTGACCGGGCACAAAGCGCCAGGATTCGGGGCGACTCAGGCGAAAGCTGAACAGCTTTTCGCTCCAGTGCTGCAGGGAAAGAATAGTCTGGGTGGTGTATTTTTCTGCTGCAGGGGCGGCCATGATCAATACCTTAGTAATTTACTCAGGTAATTTACCGCATCAGGGCCGCCGCAACAAGCCAGACCCGGCTTGCTGGGCAGCCCGTTTCACCCCATGACGGCTTAATCGGCCAATGCCTGTGCCAGATCCGTCAGAATGTCTTCGATATCTTCCACGCCGATGGACAGGCGCAGGCCACCTTCACGAATGCCCAGTGAGGCTTTCTGCTCCGGCGGCATACCGCCGTGCGACATGGTGTAGCTATGGTTGACCAGCGACTCCACCCCGCCCAGCGATTCGGCCAAGGCAAACAGCTGCAACTTGCTGGCCACACGGCTGGCTTCGGCGCGGGTGTTTTCCTTCAGCCAGATGGTGACGATGCCGCCAAAACGACGCATCTGCTGCCGGGCGATGTCATGACCGGGGTGGTCGGCAAAGCCGGGGAAGAACACTTTTTCTACCTTGGGATGGTCGCGCAGGAAGGCAGCCACCTGTTCGGCATTGTCGCAGTGGCGTTCCATGCGCAGGTGAAGGGTCTTGATGCCGCGCAGGGTGAGGAAGCAATCCTGCGGCCCCGGCACACCACCGGCGGAATTCTGGATGAACTTGATGTCGGCAAACAGCTTGTCGTCGCTGACGGCCACCAGACCCAGCAATACGTCAGAATGGCCGCCAAGATATTTGGTGGCGGAATGCACCACGATGTCGGCCCCCAGGTCGATGGGGTTTTGCAAATACGGCGTGGCAAAAGTGCTGTCTACCGCCACTACTGCGCCATGCTGGTGAGCGATGGTGGACAAGGCGGTGATATCGACCAGGTTGAGCAGGGGGTTGGTGGGCGACTCCAGCCACAGCATCTTGGTGCGGGCGCTGATGGCTTGCTGCAAATTGGCCGGGTCGGTCAGGTCGACAAAGGTCACCGTGATACCGGCCGGTGCCATCACCTTGGTCAGCAGGCGATACGCGCCGCCGTAGAGGTCGGCCACGGCAATCACTTCATCACCGGGCTTGAGCGTGGCGCGCAGCACGGCATCAATGGCGGCCATGCCGCTAGCAAACGCCAGGCCGTGCCTGGCATTTTCCAGGCTGGCCAGGCAGCTTTCCAGCGCAGCACGTGTAGGGGTGCCGGTGCGGGCATAGGCAAACGGCAGTTGCTCGCCCACTTCGGCAAATTCAAAGGCCGAGGTTTGATAAATCGGCGGCATCACCGACTTGCAGTGCTGGCTGCTGTCATAGCCGGAATGGATGGTCTTGGTGGCAAATTTCATTATTGTTCCTAGAGGTCCTGAGCCCGTGACATTCTGAGCACAGCGGCATTTACCGTATGCTGGCCCGGCAATACCAATGGCATTAATGGCTGCATAATCATGACTGAAACCGGCACTTTACCGGCAATTTATTGATTATTCCCAAAAACTGACCGCAATTTTCTTTACACCGAAAGGGAATAGGGCTAATTTGCGCCGTCCTTGAATCAAACATTTGTACGAATGAAGCTAGAACGCGCTTTTGATATCCTCTTTCACCAACTGGAAACCTTGCCGCGGCCCGATTGCCTGAGTGCCAAAACCGACGGGCAGTGGCAGTCCATGAGCAGCTGCGCTGTGATGGAGGCTGTCAACGCACTCAGCCTGGGCTTGTTGCAACAAGGCATTCAGCGTGGCGATACCGTGGCCATCGCTGCCGACAACTGCCCGGAGTGGGTGATTGTCGACTTTGCCCTGCAACAGATTGGTGCCATCAGCGTACCGCTCTACCCTACCTGCACGCTGGAAGATGCACGCTATATCCTGGAGCATGCTGCGGTCAAGCTGGCGTTTGTCGGCAGCAGTGCATTGCAACGCAAGCTGCAACAGGCACTGGCAGACCGCCCCTGCCCTTGCTATGGACTCAAACCGCTGGACGGCCTGCCGTGCTGGACCGTGCTGCGCGATGACGGTCGCCAGGGCAAGTTGCAGCAACTGGCCTTGCTGCGTAACAGCATACAGCCGGATGATGTGTTCACCATCATCTATACCTCGGGCACCACCGGCCGTGCCAAGGGCGTGATGCTGTCGCACCGCAACGTGGTGAGCACCGTCACCGCCACGGCGGCACATACCCGCCTGCCCGCCGGACAGTGCCGGGCGCTGAGCTTTTTGCCGCTGTCGCACATCTTCGAGCGCGCCGGTGTGCTGTACTACATGCTCACCGGCAGCGGCGTGTATTTTTCCAGCGTCGACGCCCTGTCCGGCAGTCTGGCCGAAGTCCGCCCGCATACCTTCAGCGCGGTGCCCCGCGTGCTGGAAAAAGTGCACGAAAAGCTGCACGCCAAAGCCAGCACCCTCAAGGGCTGGCAACGCCGCTTCTATCTGTGGGCCCTGGCGCGGGCCGAAGCCTACGAACCCAATCAGCCGCCACGCGGCCTGGCCGCCATCCAGCATGCTATTGCCGACCGTCTGGTGTATCGCAAATGGCGTGCCGCCATGGGCGGCACGTTATGCTGGGTGAATGTGGGCTCTGCTGCCTTGCAACCGCGTCTGGCCCGCTTGCTGTGGGCCAGCGGCATTGCCGTGGCCGAGGGCTACGGCATGACGGAAGCCGCGCCGGTGATTACGGCCAACCCCTTCTCGCCAGACAAGGTACGCATTGGCAGCGTTGGCATTGCCCTG
Source organism: Aquitalea sp. LB_tupeE (assembly GCF_013391415.1). Taxonomy (GTDB): domain Bacteria; phylum Pseudomonadota; class Gammaproteobacteria; order Burkholderiales; family Chromobacteriaceae; genus Aquitalea. The sequence goes on along the minus strand of NZ_JACAXB010000018.1, from coordinate 115,174 downwards.
CAGGGAGTGGAGCTGAAACTGGCCGAGGATGGCGAAATCCTGGTGCGTGGCCCCAATGTGATGGTGGGCTATTACCGCGAACCTGAGCTTTCCGCCGAAACCCTGCGACAGGGCTGGCTGCATACCGGGGACATCGGTGTGCTGGAACAGGGCTATTTGCGCATTACCGACCGCAAGAAGGAAATGTTCAAGACCAGCAATGGCAAGTACATCGCACCGCAGTTGCTGGAAAACAAGCTGAAGGAATCGGCCTATATCGACCAGATCATGGTGGTGGGAGACGGGCAGAAATTTGCCGCTGCGCTGATTGTGCCGCTGTATGAAAAGCTGCAGGAATGGTGCCAGGAACAAGGCATCACCTATACCTGCCATAGTGAAATGCGCTTGCACCCGCGCATCGTGGAGCTGATAGAACGCGAGATCAAGCGCTTCAACCGCCACTTTGGCAGTTGGGAGCACATCAAGAAATTTGCCCTGCTGGACAAGCCCTGGTGTGTGGACGCCGGCGAACTGGCTCCCACGCTGAAGCTGAGGCGCAAGGTAATCAGCCAGCGCTGTCAGGCATTGATAGAAAGCATGTACCGCCACGCCTGAGTCGCGGGCTGTTCATGAAAATCCCCGCCGATGAGCGGGGATTTTTGTTGGCCAGCAGGGGATTCAGCGCTGGTGCGCCATATCCAGCTTGCGCTCCACCCGCTTTTGCAGGCGCTCGAAGCTGGCACTCATCACCCAGTACAGTGCCGCAGCGCCCAGGTACAAAGGCAGCGGCTGGAAGGTCTGGGCAATCACTTCCTTGGTGGCCAGCATCAGCTCGGTGACGGTAATGACCGATACCAGCGAAGTATCCTTGATCAGGCTGATCAGCGAATTGGACAGGCTGGGTACGGACAGGCGCAAAGCCTGCGGTGCCACGATATAGCGCATGGTTTGCCACCAGCTGAAACCCAGCGACAGCCCGGCGTCCCACTGGCCGCGCTCCACCCCGGCAATGCCGCCACGCAGGCTTTCCGACAGATAAGCCGCCACATTCAGCGTCAGGGCGATAATACCGGCCGGGACCGGATCCAGTTCGATGCCAATACCAGGCAAGCCGTAATAGATGACAAAAATCTGCACCAACAGGGGCGTGCCGCGCATGGCGCTGACGTAAAAAGCCACCAGCTGCGACAACACCGGCACCTTGCCCACCCGCAGCAAAGCCACCACAAAGCCCAGCAGCAAGCCCAGTACCATGGCCACCACGGCAAACATCAGCGTATACAGCGCCCCTTTCAGCATCACCGGCAGGGCCGCCGTAATCAGATCTGCCCACTCCATGTTTTTATCCCCATTCAGAAACACCTGCGCCCCTGACCGGCAGGGGCGCAGCAATCAGCACATTCTAATGGCACTGAAGGGAAAACACGATGGCCACGACAGGCCGCAGCCGCTTACTTGGCGGCAGTCGGTGCCTTGGACACATCGATACCGAACCACTTCACCGAAATCTTCTTGAAGCTGCCATCGGCCTTCATGTCATTGAGCGCCTTGTCCACCGCCTGCTTGAACTTGGGGTTGTTCTTGGCAAATGGAATACCCATGGTGGTGACATCACCTACCGGATGACCAGCCTTCAAGGGCAGCTTGGCTTGCTTGATGGCAAACGGAATCAACAGGCTGTCGTTCAGCGCTGCGTCAATCCGGCCGGAAGCCAAATCTTGCAGGTTCTCCGGTGCCGACGGGTATACCTTGACCTCGATACCGCTCACTGCCTTGACCATGTCGGCATAATTGCTGCCCTGGCCCACGCCCACTTTCTTGCCCTTCAGGTCGTCCAGCGACTTGAACACGCGCGTCTCGTTCTTGCGCACAATCAATTGGGCACTGGAGAAGGTGTAAGGCTGGGAGAAGTCGAAGGTTTCCTTGCGCTTGTCAGTAATGCCCACCTGGTTCACCACCACGTCAAACTTGCCCGCCTGCAGGCCAGCCAGCAGACCGCTCCATTCACCGGTGGTGAATTCCGGTTTCACTTTCAGGCGCTTGGCCACTTCGGTAGCCACTTCCACATCAAAACCGGTCAGGTTCTGCTGGGCATCCTTGAAGGTGAAGGGCGGGTAAGTACCTTCCACGGCAATTTTCAGCGTACCGCGTTGCTTGACGGTATCCAGCAGATCAGCGGCAAGAGCATGGCCGGCAAAGGCAACAAACAGGGACGCAAACAGGATTTTTTTCATTGCAGATCATCCATCGTTATTTTGAAAACACCTATTCTCCCGCAGGAGAATACAACGCGTGATACGCACGGGGCGTGCAGCACGTGGCAAGGCGCCAGCATACTCCAGCCTCAGCGGATAAACAGCCATATTGTCAGTGCGGTTCCCACCACCACCACAAAGGCGCGTAGCTGACGTTCCGGCAGGCGGTGCATCAACCAGCCACCCACCACGCCACCGGCAATGCCACCGGCACCCAAGGCCAGCACCGCTGCCCAGTTGATTTGCGGCGACAAGGCAAAAATGGCCACGGCCGATGCATTCATGGTCATGGCCAGTGCGTTCTTGGTGGCGGTGGCCATACGCACCTGCTGACCAGCAATGGTGAGCGCCGCCAGCATCAGAAAGCCGATACCGCCACCAAAATAACCGCCATACACGGCTATCGCGCCCTGAATCAGCAGCAACAGCGGGGTAGGCAAATGACGCGGCGGTGCATCCGGATCCACCACCGGTTTGCGGCGGAAGCTGCCCCAGGCAAATACACTGGTGGCAAACAACACCAGCCACGGCACCAGCCGGGTAAAGATGCTGACCGGGGTGGAGAGCAACAGCAAGGCCCCCAGCACCCCGCCAATCAGGCTGACCACAAACAAATGACGAAACGGCACCGGCCCCACCCCGCCCACCAGCTTGCGCCCGGCCAGCGCCGAGGTGATCTGGCTGGGAAACAGCGCAATGGTGCTGCTCATATTGGCAGCCAGCGGGTTGAGCCCGGCCAGCAGCAAGGCGGGAAAGGTAATGAAGGAGCCGCCTCCGGCCAGTGCATTCTGGATGCCGGCATACAGGCCGGCTGCGGCAATGAGTGCCAGCAAAGGCAGCGGTAAAGGCTGCGAAAAATGAAACATGAACGGCTCCAATGGATCGGGCTGGGAAGAGTACGGCAACAGGCGCTCCATTTTGCCCGGAATGCCCAGGTAAGAACACCCGGATTATCCCCTGCCATCATCTGCGGGCAACATCAAGCCGGGCTGGTATAACCCTCCTTCCCCTGCTAGTCTGGCGGACATGTCAGCGATAAGCGTATGTCATCGAACGCCACAGGGAGAGCTCATGAAGACAATCAAGATCAGCGCTGCGCTACTGGGCCTGGCGGTCGCGGGATGGTGTGCGATTGCACCCGGCATAGTCGGCATGCGCTATGAGGAAAAAATGCGCAGTGACTTTGCCGCGATGAGCAACAAGGCGGGTGGCTCCATGCTCAGCCTGCAGCAGTTCGACCGTGGCTGGTTCACCTCCACCGCCAAGGTGCAATTGAAGCTGCCCATCGGTGGCCAGGTACAGGTGATGCAGCTGGACTACAAGATCAACCAGCTGCCGCTACCCTTCATGCGCTGGTCCCGTACCAACATCAGCTTCACACCACTGGATGAACAGGGCAAACCAGGCCTTCCCCTGCCGCTGACCGTGGAAAGCATACGCAAGACCGATGGCAGCAATGACAGCCATCTTGCCGGTCATGACGTCATCGTCAACACTGCGGCCGGTACTTTCACCTTCAGCATCGAAGGCAAAGCTCACACCAAAGAGGGCGAGCCGGTCAGCTACGACATCGCACTGCCCACCTTCAGCTTTCAGGCCGTCAGCAGCGGTAGCAACGGCCTGGCAGTGCGCCTGAAGGATCTCAAGCTCAACGGCAAACTGAGTACTTTCAATACGGCCGATACCCCCTGGGCCTCACAACTTCAGCAACAGATGGGCGAAGCCACCGTGCTGGCAGGCAGCACGCCGCTGGCCCAGGTGGGCCCAAGCCACATGACAATCAAACTGGATGACAAGGGTGGCAATGTTGACGTCAGCTACCAGACGCATCTGGACAGCCTGAAACTGTCTCCTCCCGGCCTGCCAGTACAAGAGCAGGACAATCTCGACCTCGACTTCAGCTACACCAACATCAACAAGCAGGCCTTGCTTGCCTGGCAAGCCGACACCATGGCACTGACCAACCGTGCCGACCTGCGCAATAATCCGGCCGCCATCCAGCAGGCATCCATGGCGCTGGTCTACAAGCATATGGGTGCCTTCCTGGCACAATCGCCTTCCTTCAATCTGCAACGCCTGTCGCTGCACATGCCCAAGGGCACTATCCAGGGCAGTTTCTCCATCGGCTTTGATGGCAGCGGCGTCACAGCTGCCGACATCACCCCCACCTGGCTCGCGGCACAGGCCAAACAGCGCAGCACACTGAAAGCCAGCCTGGCAGTCGAACGCAGCTTGCTTGACGCGCTGGCCCCTTCCAGCCAGGCCAAGGCGCAAGCCGAGATGATGCTGGCACAATGGCAAACCCAGGGCCTGATCAAGAACGATGGCAAGGTCATCAGCAGCAGCCTGCAGATTGATCGCAACGGAGTAAAAGCCAATGGCCAGTCATTGAACCTGCCAAGCCTCATGGCAGGCATGAACAGCCAGCCAGCCCCAAGCGCGGCCGCACCGGACACAGCCCCCGCGCCCACCGCCGTTGCGCCAGCCAGTGCAGAAGCCGCACCGGCCAGCAAGGCAACAAACCCGGCTGCCAGCATGCCTCCAGCCAGAACAGCACCGGCCCCTGTCGCCGCCCCTGCTGTCACGGCGGCACCGGCATCGCTCCCGGAAGCCAAAGCAGGCCAAGGCCACATGCGCCTGCCCGGCCCCCAGGTAGACCTGCGCTACTGCCTGCGCCAGCACGGCGACCTTGCCATCATCCGCTGCGCCAATCGCGGCCATTAGTCGCCTGCCAAGCAAAACGCCCCCGGACTTGGCATCCGGGGGCGTTTTTCATCGAGCAACGGGTAAGGCTGATCAGACGTTGAACAGGAAGTTCATCACGTCGCCATCCTGCACTACGTACTCCTTGCCTTCGGAACGCATCTTGCCTGCTTCCTTGGCCTTGGCTTCGCCGCCCAGGGTGATGAAGTCGTTGTAGGCAATGGTCTGGGCGCGGATGAAGCCGCGTTCGAAGTCGGTGTGGATCACACCGGCAGCCTGCGGTGCGGTGTCGCCTACATGGATGGTCCAGGCGCGTACTTCCTTCACACCGGCGGTGAAGTAGGTTTGCAGGCCCAGCAGCTTGTAACCGGCACGGATCAGACGGTCCAGACCCGGTTCTTCCAGGCCCATTTCGGCCAGGAATTCAGCCTTGTCAGCATCATCCAGGTCGGCGATTTCGCTTTCGATAGCCGCACACAGGGCCACCACCGGCGCGCCTTCGCGCTCACCCAGCGCTTGCAACTTGTCCAGGTAGGGGTTGTTGCTGAAGCCGTCTTCCGACACGTTGGCCACATACATGGCCGGCTTGATAGTGAGCAGGCACAGCGGCTTGAGGATGGCCTTTTCTTCGTCGGACAGATCCAGCGAGCGTACCGGCTGGCCCTGGTCCAGATGCGGCACCAGCTTTTCCAGTACGGCGATCAGTGCGCGGGCGTCCTTGTCACCGGACTTGGCTTTCTTGCCTTCACGCTGCATGGCTTTTTCGACCGAGGAAAGGTCGGCCAGCGCCAGTTCGGTGCCAATGGTTTCGATGTCGGCAATCGGGTCTACCTTGCCAGCCACGTGCACGATGTTGTCGTCGTCAAAGCAGCGCACCACGTTGACGATGGCATCGGTTTCGCGGATGTTGGCCAGAAACTGGTTGCCCAGGCCTTCGCCCTTGGAAGCACCTGCCACCAGACCGGCAATGTCGACAAACTCAACAATGGCCGGCTGGATTTTTTGCGGATTGATGATTTTGGCCAGCTCGGCCAGGCGCGGGTCCGGCACTTCCACGATGCCGACATTGGGCTCGATGGTGCAGAAGGGATAGTTGGCGGCTTCGATACCGGCCTTGGTCAGCGCATTGAACAGGGTGGACTTGCCAACATTGGGCAGGCCAACAATACCGCACTTCAGACTCATGTCAGCATTCCTTGATAAGTTTTTCAATCTTGCAGGCCGGGATGTCCGGCCCGTGAAATCACTTGGCTGCAGTATGCAGCTCTTTCATGGCCATCGCCATGTTGCCGGCAATGGCCAGCGGCAGATAGGTTTGTGCCTTGAGCACGGCGTCGTCGATGGCGCTTTGTTCTTCGGCACGCGGCTTTTTCAGCACGAAATTGGCCACTTCATTACGGTCACCCGGATGGCCAATGCCCAGACGCAAGCGCCAGAAGGCCGGTGAACCCAAACGGGCCGCGATGTCTTTCAGGCCGTTATGACCACCATGACCACCACCTTGCTTCAGGCGTGCAGTGCCGGGCGGCAGGTCCAGTTCATCATGCACCACCAGGATTTCATCCGGCAGAATCTTGTAAAAGTGGGCCAGCGCCAACACCGCCTGACCGGACAGGTTCATGAAGGTCATCGGCTTGAGCAGCCAGATATCCTGACCTTCTATCGCAACACGGGCAATATCACCGTGAAACTTGCCTTCGGTCCGCCAGTTGCCCTTGTATTTCCAGCACAGCTCGTCAAGCAGCCAGAAACCGGCGTTATGACGGGTTTTTTCATATTCCGGCCCGGGGTTGCCCAGACCGACAATCATGCGAATGGAAGACATGATCGGATTTTCCAGTAAAAAGGCTCGCTGCAGGCCAAAGCCTGACAACGAGCCCTTGTCAAACAAGCACTAATGCTTAGGCGTTGGCCAGAGCAATGGCTGCGTCTTCGCCACGAACCAGGGCAGCGATTTCAACGCCGGCCGGCAGTTTCAGGTCGGACAGGTGTACAGCTTCGCCAGCCTTGATGGAGGACAGGTCAACTTCGATGAACTTCGGCAGGTCGCCCGGCAGTGCACGAACTTCCACTTCATTGATGATGTGGCTGATCTTGGCACCTTGCAGCTTAACGGCTTCGGAAACATCTGCATTTACGAAGTGCAGTTGAATCTTTACGTGTACTTTCTGGTTCAGGTCAACGCGCTGGAAGTCGATGTGCAGGACTTGTTGCTTGTACGGGTGGTTCTGGAAGTCACGCAGGATAACTGCTTGCTTCTGGCCGTCGATAACCAGATCCAGGATCGCAGAGTGGAAAGCTTCTTCCTTCAGTGCGTAAAAAATGGTGTTGTGGTCCAGAACGATGGACTCAGCAGCGCCATTGCCGTATACCACGGCCGGCAGTTTGCCAGCGTGACGCAGGCGGCGGCTCGCACCAGTACCCATCTCTTCGCGCTTGGCGGCGATCAGTTCGTAAGACATGTAATACTCCAGTATTTCAAGTTAAAGGCACCAGCCCCGCCGCGACCAGCGGGCCTGATGTTACGGCAGGCAAGCGCCCGACGAAACCAGTTCCTCATTGAAGAGGTAGGACACCGATTCTTCGTTATTGATGCGGCGCAGCGTCTCGGCCAGCAGGCCGGCGATGCTGGCAACCCGGATGTTCGGGCAGGCCAGGGCCTGTGCAGTCAACGGAATGGTGTCGGTGACAACGACCATGTCGATGTCGGAATTCTTGATGCGATCCACGGCCTGGCCGGAGAAAATCGCATGGGTGGCGTAGGCCAGCACGCGCTGGGCACCGCGCTCTTTCAGAGCGGAAGCGGCCTTGCACAGGGTGTTGGCGGTGTCGATCATGTCATCCACGATCAGACAGGTACGGCCGGATACATCACCGATGATGTTCATCACTTCGGCCACATTGGCCTTGGGACGACGCTTGTCGATGATGGCCAGGTCAGTGTTCAGTGCCTTGGCCATGGCGCGGGCACGTACCACACCGCCCACGTCCGGGCTGACCACGATCAGGTCGTCGATGCGCTGGGAACGGATGTCCTTGAGCAATACCGGGGTGGCGTAAACGTTATCCACCGGGATATCAAAGAAACCCTGAATCTGGTCAGCGTGCAGGTCGACGGTCAGTACACGGTCGATACCAGCGCTGGTCAGCATATTGGCGACCAGTTTGGCGGAAATCGGTACACGGGCAGAACGCGGACGACGGTCCTGACGGGCGTAGCCAAAATACGGAATGGCTGCGGTAATCCGGCCTGCGGATGCACGCTTGAGCGCATCGGCCATGGTCAGGATTTCCATCAGGTTGTCATTGGTGGGAGCACAGGTGGACTGCAGGATGAACACGTCGCGTCCGCGGACATTCTCCAGCAGTTCGACAGCAACTTCGCCATCGCTGAACTTGCCGACATCGGCACGGCCCAGGGAGATATCCAGATGCTTGACTACGTTTTGAGCGAGTTCCGGGTTAGCGGTCCCGGTAAATACCATCAAACTGTCGTATGACGCCATGATTCCATTTGCCTTAGCAGGATAAAGAAAAAGCGTGTAAGGGATTCTTACACGCTTTTTTCATGCTCTCTCTTATTGAGAGAAAGTCTTGGCTGGGGAGGTAGGGATCGAACCTACGAATGCCGGAATCAAAATCCGGTGCCTTACCACTTGGCGACTCCCCAATAAACTTTTAAACAATGTCCAACAAGGGGTGGCTATTCAGCCCTTCCGCAACAAATCCCTTATATTTTTTGGACATTGCCTGATAAACTTTATCGGCTTCTTCCTTTGACTGGCACTCAAGGAACACACATGCTCCGGAACCAGTCATCAGCGGCGAACCATATTTTTTCAACTCGCTCAGTACTTCATTCACCGCCGGGTACAACCCTGAAACAACTTGCTGCAGCTCGTTTCGTCGTTGCTGCGTTGTTTCGAGGATTCGCATTATGCTGATGGTGCCTTCCTCTGTCAACACCCTTCCTGCAAATTTCTTAAATATTTCTGCAGTTGGTACATGTACCCCAGGATGAATTACAACATACCACGCCGGTTTCAAATTGATTTCATTGAGTTTTTCACCGATTCCGGTGGCCAGCGCGTTCTTGCCGAAAATAAACACCGGAACGTCTGCTCCCAGCTGCAAACCCAGTTCCATCAATTGTTCACGCGAATAATTTGTCTGCCACAAATGATTCAGTGCCAGTAAAACAGTGGCTGCATCCGAACTTCCGCCCCCCAATCCGCCGCCCATCGGGATACGTTTGGTCAGACGGATACTGGCACCCAGCGTGCACGCACTGCGCTGTTGCAACAAACGGGCCGCACGCACGGTGAGGTCCTGCTCCGGCGCAACGCCTTCAATCGGGTTGAGCAGTACGATCTGGCCGTCGTCACGCACGGACAGTTCCACCGTATCGCTGAAGTCGATGAAGCGGAATACCGTCTCCAGCAGGTGATAACCGTCAGCGCGCTTGCCGACGATATGCAGCAGCAGGTTGAGTTTGGCCGGAGCCGGATAGGAATGGAATGTTTGGTTCATACGCAAGCGGATTAGGTCAATACGTGAAATAGGGGCGTGGCTTCAATGCCAGTTTTGCGGCAACAGGCGAACGGTGAGCCGGTCGCGCTGCATGTCCACCCGTTTGGGGTAAAGGGAGGGTAGGTCGGCATCGCTAACAAAGCGGATGGTCCAGCCCTGCTGCACCAGGCTGCCATCCGCAGCAAACTGGTACGGGGTATCGGGTGCCGGCAAGCCGCGTATCCACCACACCAGGTTGCCTAGCGGCAGCGTCCAGCCCAGCACATCCTGGGTCAGCGACTCTACATCCGTCGCCTGCCAGGTTTTGCCATCGGCCTGCAGGCTGACGCCAGCCGGGTCGCGTTGCAACCGTGCCACGGTGGTACCCAGCGGGCTGTTGACGGACAGTTGGTCGGTATCCGGCTGGTGCGCCCAGTCAAACTGGCCGACCGAACCCTTGCCATCCATATTGACCGAAATACGGCCACTGACATTGAAGGCCTGGTCGCGGGGCGCACTGCTTGCGCTCGCACTGGGCCGGAAAACGGTTTCAGTGGCGCAACCGGTCAGCAGCAAACTGCCAGCCAGCCACGCCAGGGCAAGGCGCTGCCTCATGGCTGATGAAAGCGCTTGAGCGCATCTTGCAGGGCTTCATTACCCGGATCTTTGCCCAGCGCTTGCTGCCACAGGCTGACAGCTTCCTGCTTGCGGCCCAGTTTCCACATGACTTCACCCAGATGCGCAGCCACTTCGCTATCCGGCAGCGCAGCGTAGGAGCGTTCCAGATACTTGAGCGCGGCTTCGGTGCGACCCAGCTTGTATAGCACCCAGCCCATGCTGTCCTGGATCATCGGATTATCCGGATCGGCCTTTAGAGCCTTTTCGATATAGCCCAATGCTTCCTGATGACGGTTGCTGCGATTGGTCAGGGTATAACCCAGGGCATTGAGTGCCTGGGTGTCGTCCGGCTTTTCCTTGAGCAAGGCTTTCAGGTCGCGCTCGGCATCGCCCAGATTACCCAGCTGGTCGGATACCAAGGCACGGTCATACAGCAACTCCGGGGAGCGCGGCCAGCTTTCCAGCGCCTGGCTGAGGATGCGATAGGACAGGTCATAGCGCTTGGCATGGCGTGCCAGATCGGCCTGCTGCATGGCTACTTGCACTTTCTCCTGCTCGCCCTGCCCTAGCGGTGCCAGCCTTTGCAGGGCCTGATCCAGCTTGCCGGCCTCGGCATCCAGTGCGGCCAGCCGCGCCTGGGCCGGCAGGTATTGCTGGCCGCCGGCGACAGATTCATACCACTGTCGCGCTGCGGCCTTGTCCTGTCGCTCTTCAGCAATCTGTCCCAGGCTGAAGCGGATGAAATCGGTTTCCGGATGCTTTTGCTGCAGGGCGGCGCTCAGGCGTTGATTGGCAATGTCCAGGTCGCGCAGCTGATAAGCCAGCAAACCGGTGGCATAGAGCAAGTCCGGATTGTCCGGGTTTTGCTTGAGCAAGGCTTCGAAAGCAACGCGGGCTTCGGGGAAGCGCTTGGCCCCCACCAGCAAGCGCGGGTAGGCCATGCGTAACTCCAGCCCGGCATCCGGGCGTCGTGCCAGTTCCTGCTGCAAGAAGTCGATGGCCTGTCCCAGCCGGATGCGGCGCAGGCGGTCGGTTTGCCAGGCAACCGGCAAGTCCCACTTGGGAGCGATTTTCGCCAGCCGGTCGAACTCCTGCTGAATGGTGGCGTCATCATTCACTTCGGCAGCGACGGCAATCACGGCAAAACGTGCCTCGGGCAAATCGGGATACTGGCTGGCCAGACGCTTCACCAGCGCATAAGCTGCCTGTTTGTCGTCCTGCCGGGCGGTGAGTCTGGCCAGCTGAACAAATACATCGCGCGCGCGTTGGGGTTCCCGCTTGAGCAGGTCCTCCACCAGCGGCTGGCTTTCGGCCAGCTTGCCTGCACGCAGCATGGTGATGAACAGCTGCTCGCGCGGAATCTGGGATGCCGGGTCCAGCGTCATCCACAGTTCCAGCGCATTGGCCGCTTCTTTCAGCTGGCCGGTAAACAGGGCGAACTCTGCTGCGCGCTGCGCCAGACGCGGGTCGCGCGTTTGCTTGGCCAGATCGAGATAGGTCACAGCTGACGACGACGCAGCGCCACGCTGGGCAGCAATTTCACTGGCCAGCACACCGTAGACGATTTGCGGGGTCAACTCTACCCGCGGCAAATTGGGATTGTCCTCGGCCACTGCGGCGTTGTCTTCATCCGCGCTTTGTTCGGCAGCAGTTGCAGCCGTTTTGACCTGGGTTGGAGTCTTCAGGCTGGTGCACGCTGACAGCAGCAGCACCAGCAGCAGGGAAAGGGGTCGATTCAGCGGTTTCATTCGCATGGAGTCTGTGCCGGTTGAGCGCGTAGAATAGCACGCTCGGTTATTTGATCTAGTCAATCTTGTCCTGAAAGCGAAAGCAGCATGCCCGAACTGCCGGAAGTCGAAACCACCCGCCGCGGCGTCGCGCCGTATCTGGATGGCGCCACACTGCACGGTGCCATTGTGCGCGAGGCCCGCTTGCGCTGGCCGGTGCCACCACAGCTGGATAGTCTCCTTGCCGGTTTGACAGTACGCGCAGTCACGCGTCGTGCCAAGTACCTGCTCATACATTTCGACAGCGGCACCTTGCTGATCCACCTTGGCATGTCCGGCAGCTTGCGTTACGTACCAGCCGATACGCCGCCGCAAAAACATGATCATATCGACCTGAAGCTGGGCAGCCACGTGCTGCGCTACCGCGACCCACGTCGCTTTGGCGCCATGCTGTGGCATGTCGGGCCGCTGGAACATCATCCTCTGCTACAAAAGCTGGGCCCGGAGCCCTTGTCCGATGCTTTCGACGGTGCGGCACTGCATGCCGCCATCAGCAAGCGTAATAGCGCCATCAAGCTCGCCATCATGGACAACCACGTGGTGGTGGGTGTGGGCAATATCTACGCCAATGAATCCTTGTTCCACTCCGGCATCAACCCGGCCCGCCAAGCCAGCGCGCTGAGCCTGGCAGACTGCCAGCGCCTGGCAACACAAATCAAACGGGTACTGGCCCTGGCTATTGAGGCAGGTGGCAGCACGCTGCGCGACTTTGTGAATACCGAAGGCAAGTCCGGTTACTTCCAGCAGGATTATTACGTCTACGACCGACAGGAAGAATCGTGTCGCGCTTGTGGCAGTCCGATACGTCAGATACGGCAAGGCCAACGGAGTTCCTACTATTGCCCACTGTGTCAGCCATGCTAGAGTGGCAGATCATCCAAACCCGCACATGAAGCGCCGCGTATCTTGAAGTCAACTGCCTCCACGTCTTATTTCACCCGCGCCAGCCGTTTGCTGCGCCTGGTTTGCCACATTGCGCTGGGCATTTTCATTGTTGCCACCCGCTATCCGCGTCTGGCACAGGCCGAGCGTGCCGTTGTGACCCGGCGCTGGTCTGGCCATTTGCTGAAGATTCTCGGCATCACAGTCAAGGTGGAAGGGGTGAACCCCGGCTTTTATCCGCCCAACACCCTGCTGGTGGCCAATCATGTGTCCTGGCTGGATATTTTCGTGCTCAGCAGCTGCACTGTTTCGCGCTTTGTCGCCAAGCGAGAAATCCGCTCCTGGCCGTTGATCGGCTGGGTGGTGAATGCTGGTGGCACGCTGTTCATCGACCGCAGCAACCGCCGCGATGCCAGCCGGGTGAATCAGCTATTGGCCGATGCACTGGGCAAAGGCAGCTGCATGGCAGTGTTTCCGGAGGCCACCACCTCGGACGGCCGTGCCATCCTGCCCTTCAAAGCATCGCTGTTTGAAGCCGCCCTGCCCTCGCGCAGCACCGTGCAGCCGGTGTCCATGCGTTATCAATTGCCGGATGGCAGCCTGACCACGGCCCCGGCCTATGCGGGCGACACCACGTTCTGGCAAAGCATCAAGCTGATTCTGGCGCAACCGGCCATGGAGGTTGCCCTTACCTACGGTCAACCAATGAAGGCGGGCGAAGGCGAGTTGACCACGCGCTTCGCCCTGTCGGAACGGGCTTTCCGGGAGGTGTGCCTGGGGCTCAGACTGTCACTTCCCGATACGCCGGGCACGGCAGCGAAAACGTCTGCCTGTCCTCCAGCCGAAGTGCAGTGAGGCTGCCGCCCCACAGGCAACCGCTGTCGATGGCGAGGATGTCCTCGGTCAGGTGCAAGCCCAGCGCCGACCAGTGACCACAGATGATGGGGGTATGGCTGCTGCGCCGCCCCTTGGCTTCGAACCAGGGAATCAGGTTGGCCGGTGCGCCATCTCGCTCGCCCTTGTAGGCCAGGTCGATTTCACCATCACGGGTGATGAAGCGCATGCGGGTCATGGCATTGACGATGACACGCAGGCGCTCGGCCCCCTTCAGTTCATCCGACCATCTGACCGGTTTGTTGCCATACAGGCGTGACAGGAATTCGCGGTAGTAGGGGCCGGACAGGCCATCCTCCACCTCTTCGGCCAGACGCAGCGCCCGGTCGATACTCCACTCCGGCAACAGCCCGGCATGCACCATGGCATAGCCCTGCTCGGCAATCATCAAGGGCTGGCAACGCAGCCAGTCCAGCAATACCTTGCCATCGGCCGCATTGAGAATATCGTCCACCGTGTCGCTGCGATGCAACTTGCCAAAGCCTTCCGACACCGCCAGCAGGTGCAGGTCGTGGTTGCCCAATACAATCTGCACCCGGTCCTGCTGCTGGAATACCCAGCGCAACACCTGCAAGGATTCGGGCCCACGATTGACCAGGTCGCCGGTCAACCACAATGTGTCCTTGCCGGGATTGAACTCGATCTGCCGCAGCAGTTGCTGAAATGGGCCGAAACAGCCCTGAATGTCGCCAATTGCGTATGTTGCCATCTTCACCTCGGACAGTGCGACAGGCCAAGCCGGGGCCAGCCGCCGGGAGCCACATGATACCGCATGCTACAATGCAGCACCTTGGTTACCACCATGCAACGCTGCTGCGTGTTTCTGCCAGCGTCTGCCTTCATTGCCGGAATTCCACCCATGGCCGCACCACAGCTTAATCCGCCACAGCGCGAAGCAATCCATCACCTCGACGGTCCCTTGCTGGTACTGGCCGGTGCGGGCTCGGGAAAAACGCGGGTGATTACCTACAAGATCACCCACCTGATTCGCCACGGCAATATCCCGGCACGACATATCGCCGCCATCACCTTTACCAACAAGGCCGCGCGCGAAATGCTGGAACGGGTGGGCAAGCTGCTCACCGCGCAGGAAATACGCGGCATTACCGTATCCACCTTCCACTCGCTGGGCATGCAGATACTGCGCCAGGAAGCCACCCACCTGGGCTACAAGCCACAGTTTTCCATTCTGGATGCTTTCGATGCCGGCAAAATCATTGCCGACATCCTGAAAAGCACCCACAAGGACGAAGTGCGCAAGGTGCAAAGCCAGATTTCGCTATGGAAAAACGACCTGAAAGGCCCGGACCAGATGCTGGTGGAGGCGCAAGGCGAATGGGAAAGCATTTGCGCGCGGACGTATCTGGCTTATCAGGACACGCTGACGGCATATCAGGCGGTGGATTTTGATGATCTGATCCGCCTGCCGGTACAGCTGTTCAAGACCCACCCGGACGTGCTGCTCAAATGGCAAGGCAAGCTACATTACCTGCTGATCGACGAATATCAGGACACCAACACCTGCCAGTACCAGATGGTGAAGCTGCTGGCCGGGGTACGCGGCCAGTTCACTGCAGTGGGTGACGACGACCAGTCCATCTACGCCTGGCGCGGTGCCAATATGGAAAACCTGCGTTTGCTGCAACAGGACTACCCACAGCTGCGCATCATCAAGCTGGAGCAGAACTACCGCTCTACCGCACGCATCCTGCGCGCGGCCAACTCGGTCATTTCCAATAACCCCAAGCTGTTCGAGAAACAGTTATGGAGCGAACTGGGCCTGGGCGAGCCCATCCACGTGGTGCAATGCAAGGACGAAGAACACGAGGCCGAACTGGTGGTGCAACGCTTGCTGGCGCACAAATTTGAATACCGTACCGAGTTCAAGGACTACGCCATCCTGTACCGGGGCAACTATCAGGCGCGCATTTTCGAACAGGCACTGCGCAACCAGCGCATTCCCTACCAGATGGCCGGCGGACAAAGCTTCTTCGACAAACCAGAAATCAAGGACGTGCTGGCCTATTTGCGGCTACTGACCAACCCGGATGACGACCCGGCCTTCATCCGCGCCGTCACCACGCCCAAGCGCGGCGTAGGGGCCGGGACGCTGGAAAAACTGGGAGGCTGGGCCGGACAGTGCGGCAAAAGCCTGTTTGCCAGTGCCTTCGAACCTGGCTTCCGAGTGCAGGTGCAAAGCGCCCAGCTGGAACCACTCAGCCATTTCTGCGAATTCATCAACCGACTGCAATACCGCGTTATCCGGGAACCGGCAGGCGAACTGGCGATGGAGCTGGTCAAGGCCATCGGCTATGAAGCCTGGCTGTATGACAGCGAGGACAGCCCGCGCATTGCCGAAACCAAATGGAAAAACGTACTGGAACTGGTGGCCTGGCTGGCCAAAAAGGGCGAGGCCGATGGCAAGAACCTGATCGAGCTGTCACAGACCATTGCACTGATCACCATGCTGGAAGGCCGCGACGAAGGCGAAGTGGATGCAGTGAAAATGTCCACCCTGCACGCCTCCAAGGGGCTGGAATATCCCTATGTCTTCCTGGTGGGCACCGAGGAAGGCATTCTGCCGCACAGCGAATCGGTGGATAACGGCATGGTGGAAGAGGAACGACGGCTGATGTATGTGGGCATCACCCGTGCCCAGCGCATGCTCACCCTCTCCTACTGCGTGAAACGCCGCCGCGCCGGCGAATGGCAGTTTGTCGAGCCATCACGCTTTATTGCCGAAATCGACGGCAGCGACCTGCGCCATTTTGGCCGCCCCGGTGCCGAACCCATTGTCAGCAAGAGCGAGGGTAAGTCTCGCCTGGCCAGCCTTTCGGCCATGCTGGCGGAAAAAACCAAACCGTCCGACAACTGAATCGCCCAGGCAACAAGACATAAAAAAACGCGCTGCAAGCAGCGCGTTTTTTACTGGAACAGCTTCACATTACTTGGAGCTGTTAACCATGTATTCGACAGCAGCACGGAACTCCGTATCGCTACCACCGAAACCACCCTTGGGCGGCATGGCATTCAGGCCCTTGGTAGCAATTTTCACCACCTCGTCCAGACCAACCTTGGTACGCTCAGCCCAGGCAGCCTTGTCGCCAAACTTCGGCGCACCGGCAGCACCACTGCCATGGCAGGCCACGCAGACGCTTTCGTAGATTTTCTTGCCGACAACTGCCGGGTCAGCCGGAGCACCTGCAGCAGCGCCACCAACCGGCGGCTCGGTGAACTTGGCACCACCTGCGTTACCCATGTAGGCAACAGCACGTTTTACTTCATCATCGGTCAGATCAGCCGCACCACCCTTGGCCGGCATGGCGTTGAAGCCTTGCAACGCATGCTGGGTCAGCACATCCCAACCCTTGGCAATACGCGGGCCCCAGGCACCTGCGTCACCAAACTTGGGCGAACCGGCCAGGCCCTGGCCGTGACAGGAAATACAAATGGCCTTGAAGACTTGCTCGCCGGTACGCATGCCCGGAGGTGCATCGCTGACCTTGGCCTCGCCTACCGGTTTCAGACGAGCGGCAATAGCCTCCTTGGTCATGACCTCGGCATCAACGTTGTAACCACCGGTCGCCAGCTTGGCCAGCAACCAGATTGCCACTACCAGACCAACAACGACGCCAACCAGGACCTTGATAACCTGACCGGGAGCCATTCCGTTCTCATTACTCATTCGAGCCTCGCCTGAAAAAAATGACAATTAAGATGGAGTGGGATTATACGGTAAGCCGCGAAGCAAGGCAAAAACCATACACTGGACTCGGGCATGCCCTTTGCGCTATGATCCGCCCTGCTTTACAGCAACATCACAGCGCACCCGTAGCTCAGTTGGATAGAGTGTCAGTTTCCGAAGCTGAAGGTCAGTGGTTCGATCCCACTCGGGTGCGCCAATCATATCAAATAGTTACCGCAATACCGCGCCTAACGGCAACACTCAAATAACGTCTTGGGACGTGCTGGTGGACGTTTGGCACTTCCCTATGTGCAAGTCCGCCGTCTGTTTCCTCACAGTGCCCCTGCTCTATCTTTGATGTAGGCACGGCCAAATTCTTCAAATTTTCTTTCACGGAATGTGTGGTGGCGATCACAACCCACCGCGATACCAATCGGACGTTTACCTGCATTCCATATCCAGTCACACGCTGCGTTGCCTTACAGCAGGGAGGACGATTGGCTTGCCAAGTCACATGGCCGGCAAGGTACAGACTTTCCCATACCCAATGCCTATCAGGCTCATGGCTGAACTGTTAAGATTTTCATCCAGTTTTCAATGCCTCGGCCCAGATGCAGGCCGCAAAGACATCTCCCAATATCAAAATCTATTCACAGCCTGCCTAATCTTCTTGAAAGCAAGCGGGCAAACTGAATGAAAGCAAAAACAACAGCATGACAAGCATCCAACAACGCGCCGCCCTGCAAAGCCAGATCTGGAAAATTGCCAACGATGTACGCGGCGCAGTCGATGGCTGGGACTTCAAGCAATACGTACTCGGCGCGCTGTTCTATCGTTTTATTAGCGAGAACTTTGCCGATTATGTTAACGCTGACGATGACAGCATCGACTATGCAACATTTGACGATAACAACATCCCTCCGACATTTATAGACGACGCCGTCAAGACCAAGGGCTACTTCATCTACCCCAGTCAGCTGTTCATCAATGTCGTAAAAACGGCCAACACCAACGAAAGCCTGAACACCGAGCTGGCCAAGATTTTTGCGGAGATAGAAGCCTCCGCCAGCGGCTACCCCTCGGAACAGGACATCAAAGGCCTGTTTGCCGACTTTGACACCACCAGCAACCGGCTGGGCAACACGGTAAAAGACAAGAACAGCCGCCTGGCCGCCGTACTGAAGGGTGTGGCCGAGCTGGACTTTGGCGATTTCGACGCCAGCCACATCGACCTGTTTGGCGATGCTTACGAATTCCTCATCTCCAACTACGCCGCCAATGCCGGTAAATCCGGCGGCGAGTTTTTCACGCCGCAGCATGTATCCAGGCTGATTGCCCAGCTGGCCATGCACAACCAGGCCCGCGTCAACAAGATCTACGACCCGGCCTGCGGCTCTGGCTCGCTGCTGCTGCAAGCCAAAAAGCATTTTGACGCCCACATTATTGAAGAAGGCTTTTTCGGCCAAGAAATCAACCACACCACCTACAACCTGGCGCGGATGAATATGTTCCTGCACAACGTCAACTACGCCAAATTCAACATCCAGCTGGGCGACACCCTGCTGGCCCCGCACTTTGGCGACGACAAGCCGTTTGACGCCATCGTCTCCAACCCGCCCTATTCAGTGAAGTGGATCGGCAGCGACGACCCCACGCTGATCAACGACGAACGCTTTGCCCCGGCTGGCGTACTGGCCCCCAAATCCAAGGCCGACTTTGCCTTTGTACTGCACGCACTCAGCTACCTGTCGCCCAAGGGCCGCGCCGCCATTGTCTGCTTCCCCGGCATTTTCTACCGTGGCGGGGCCGAGCAGAAAATCCGCCAATACCTGGTGGACAACAACTATGTGGAAACGGTGATTGCGCTGGCACCCAACCTGTTTTACGGCACCACCATTGCAGTAAATATCCTGGTGCTGTCCAAGCGCAAGCTGAATACCGACATCCAGTTTATCGACGCCAGCGGCCTGTTCAAGAAAGAAACCAATACCAACACCCTGACTGACGATCACATCAAACAGGTCATGGCAGTGTTCGATAGCAAGACAAGCATTGATCACTTTGCCCAAACCCTGTCCCAAGAAAAAATCGCCGCCAACGACTACAACCTGTCGGTCAGCAGCTATGTGGAAGCCGCAGACACCCGTGAGGTGGTGAATATTTCCCAGCTCAATGCCGAACTGAAAACCACCGTGGCCCGGATCGACCAGCTGCGCAGCGAGATTGATGCCATCGTGGCCGAGATTGAAGGCGGGAAGCAGGCATGAGCGGCGTGAATTTTTTGGACAAACTGCTGGATGGTAGTGAGTTCCAATGGAAGGCATTGGATGGTCTCGGCACCTTCATTCGTGGCTCAGGCATTCAGAAATCGGATTTCACTGAGTCGGGCGCTGGCTGTATTCACTACGGCCAGATTCATACGCACTATGGCACGTGGGCAACAGAAACAAAGTCATTCATTGATCGCGAGTTTTCTGCGCGACTTAGAAAAGCACATGCTGGCGATCTAGTAATTGCTACCACCAGCGAAGATGACGAAGCCGTAGCTAAAGCTGTTGCGTGGCTTGGTAATGAAGATGTGGCGGTGAGCACGGACGCCTATATCTATCGGCACACGATTAATCCAAAGTACATGTCGTACTTTTTTCAAACAGAGATTTTCCAGTCTCAGAAGAAGCCATACATTACAGGGACTAAGGTGCGCCGAATATCCGGCGACAGCCTTGCAAAAATCAAAATCCCCATCCCCTGCCCGGACAACTCAGAAAAATCACTGGCAATCCAGGCTGAAATCGTCCGCATTCTGGACGCATTCACCTCCCTTGCAGCCGAGCTGACAGCCGAGCTGACAGCCGAGCTTAACACCCGCAAGAAGCAATACGCCTACTATCGAGATAAGTTGTTGAGTTTTGAGGATGTGGAGTGGAAGACTCTTGGAGAACTCGCCGAGAATCTCGATTCGATGCGAAAGCCAATCACGAGTGGACTGAGAGAGCCAGGTAATATTCCATACTATGGCGCATCGGGAATTGTGGATTACGTCAAAGACTATATATTTGATTGTGATATTTTACTTGTTTCTGAAGATGGTGCGAATTTGCTAGCGCGGAGCACCCCAATCGCCTTTAGTGTTAGGGGAAGGAGTTGGGTGAACAATCATGCACACGTATTGAAATTCGAAACATATGCTGAACGTAGATATGTTGAGTATTATCTGAACAGCATTGACTTGACGCCGTATATTTCGGGTGCCGCACAACCGAAGCTGAACAAGAAAAATCTTGAGAGCATTCTAATTCCTAGTCCGTCGTTAGGAGAAAAGGAGCGAATCGTCGCCATCCTCGACAAGTTCGACGCGCTGACCAACTCCATCAGCGAAGGCTTACCACGTGAGATTGCCTTGCGCCAGCAACAGTACGCGTATTACCGCGACCTGTTGTTCAGCTTCCCCCACGCCAAACCTCAGCTATAAGGAGTGCCGCCATGTCTCAGCCCTCGCTCAGCCTGCGTGATCAAAGTTCGGAGTTTCTGCTGTACACCGCCCCTAACGGGGCGATCAAGGTGGAAGTGCTGCTGGGCAATGAAACCATCTGGCTGACGCAGGAGCGCATGGCAGAGCTCTTTGGTGTGCAGCGTCCGGCCATCACCAAGCATCTGAAAAACATCTTTGGCAGCCAGGAGTTGGATGAGCAACTGGTATGTTCCATTTTGGAACATACCACCGAGCACGGTGCGGTGGCAGGCCGCACCCAGACCCAGCGGGTGAAGTACTACAACCTCGATGCCATCATTTCCGTGGGCTACCGGGTGAATTCGGCGCAGGCCACCCAGTTCCGCATCTGGGCCACCCAACTGATCAAGGAATACATCATCAAGGGCTTTGCCATGGATGATGAGCGGCTGAAAAATGGCCGCTATTTTGGCAAGGACTACTTCCGCGAACTGCTGGAGCGGGTACGCTCCATCCGCGCCAGCGAGCGGCGCATTTATCAGCAAATTACCGATATTTTTGCCGAATGCAGTATTGATTACGACCCGAAGTCGGAAACCACGCGCCTGTTTTACGCCCATGTGCAGGACAAATTCCATTTTGCCATTACCGGCCATACCGCAGCCGAAATCATTGCCTTGAAGGCCGATGCCAGCCAAGCGCTGATGGGCATGAGCACCTATAAAAACGCCCCGACTGGGCGGGTGCTGAAGTCGGATAGTACGGTTGCCAAAAACTATCTGAGTGAAAACGAAATCAAGCAGCTGGAACGGGCGGTGTCCGCGTTTTTTGATTATATCGAAGGCATTATCGAGCGGCGCAACAGCTTTACCATGGCCAGCTTTGCGGAAAGCGTGGACAAGTTTTTGAATTTTAATGAGTATCAAATTTTGGAAGGGCATGGAACAGTTTCTCGCTTGCAAGCAGAACAGAAAGCCCATGCTGAGTATGACAAGTTTAACAAGCAGCAGCGTATTGAGTCGGATTTTGATCGTGCGGTAAAGAAAATATTGAAAACCAAGGGCACTGAATAATGCATGAATACAAGACGATTGCTGAATCAAAAAAATTTATTGTCCTGGACCGCTATAACCGGGAATGGAAAGCCGCCGAAAGCTACCAGAGCGAAAATGATCTGGAACGCGAGCTGGTGCAGGATTTGCAAAACCAGGGTTATGCATACCTGCCCGGCCTGAATGGCCCTGCTGCCCTGCTGGCCAATGTGCGTGAGCAGCTGCAAGAACTGAATAAAGTCGTGTTTGCTGACGGCGAGTGGCTGCGCTTTGTGGAAAGCTGGCTGGACAAACCCAGTGACGGCATGATCGAGAAAACCCGCAAGATTCACGACGATTATATTCACGACTTTGTATTTGACGATGGCCGCATCCAGAACATCTATTTGTTCGACAAGAAGAACATCGCCCGCAACAAGGTGCAGGTGATCAAGCAGTTTGAGCAAACCGGCAGCCACGCCAACCGCTATGACGTAACCATTCTGGTGAATGGCCTGCCGCTGGTGCAGGTGGAGCTGAAAAAACGCGGGGTGGCCATCCGCGAGGCCTTCAACCAGGTGCATCGCTACAGCAAGGAAAGCTTTAACAGCACGCATTCCTTGTTCAAGTATTTGCAGCTGTTTGTGATCTCCAACGGCACCGACAGCCGCTACTTCGCCAACACCACGCAGCGCAACAAGAACAGCTTCGACTTCACCATGAACTGGGCGCAGGCGGACAACAGCCTGATCAAGGATCTGAAGGACTTCACCGCCACCTTCTTCCAGAAGCACACGCTACTGAATGTGCTGCTGCATTATTCGGTGTTTGATGTCAGCAACACGCTGCTGGTGATGCGCCCCTACCAGATTGCCGCTACCGAACGCATTCTGTGGAAAATCAACAGCAGCCATCAGGCCAAAAACTGGAGCAAGACCGAAAGCGGCGGCTTTATCTGGCACACCACCGGCAGCGGCAAGACGCTGACCAGCTTCAAAGCAGCGCGGCTCGCTACCGAGCTGGACTTCATCGACAAGGTGTTCTTCGTGGTGGACCGCAAGGATCTGGACTACCAGACCATGAAGGAATACCAACGCTTTTCGCCGGACAGCGTGAATGGCTCGGACAGCACCGCAGGGCTGAAGCGCAATCTGGAAAAGGACGACAACAAGATCGTCGTCACTACCATCCAGAAGCTCAACAACCTGATGAAGAGCGAGGCCGACTTGCCCATCTACGGCAAGCAGGTGGTGTTCATCTTCGATGAGTGCCACCGCAGCCAGTTTGGCGAGGCCCAGAGGAACCTGAAGAAGAAGTTCAAGAAGTTCTGCCAGTTTGGTTTTACCGGCACGCCCATCTTCCCGGAAAACGCACTGGGTGCAGAAACCACCGCCAGCGTGTTTGGCCGCGAGCTGCATTCCTATGTAATTACCGATGCCATCCGCGACGAGAAGGTGCTGAAGTTCAAGGTGGATTACAACGATGTGCGCCCAAAGTTCAAAGCGATCGAATCCGAGCAGGATGTCCAGAAGCTAAGCGCAGCAGAGAACAAACAAGCCCTGCTGCACCCGGAGCGCATCAGCGAAATCACCCAGTACATCCTGAACAACTTCCGCCAGAAAACCCACCGCCTGCATGCTGGCAACAAGGGCTTTAACGCCATGTTTGCTGTCAGCAGCGTGGACGCGGCCAAGTTGTATTACGAGAGTTTCCAGGCACTGCAAAAAGACAGCGCCAAGCCCTTGAAGGTGGCCACCATTTTCTCGTTTGCCGCCAACGAGGAGCAGGACGCGGTTGGCGAGATTCAAGACGAGGGCTTTGATGTCTCGGCCATGAACAGCAGTGCCAAAGAATTTCTGAGTGCGGCCATCGCCGACTACAACACGCTGTTCAAGACCAATTTCAGCGTGGACAGCAATGGTTTTCAGAACTACTACCGCGACCTGGCCAAGCAGGTAAAAGCCAAGGAAATCGACCTGCTGATTGTGGTGGGCATGTTCCTGACCGGCTTTGATGCCCCGACGCTCAACACCTTGTTTGTCGACAAGAACCTGCGCTTTCACGGCCTGATGCAGGCTTACTCACGCACCAACCGCATTTTTGACGCCACCAAGACCTTCGGCAATATCGTGACCTTCCGTGATCTGGAACAGGCCACTATTGATGCCATCACCCTGTTTGGCGATAAAAACACCAAGAACGTGGTGCTGGAAAAAAGCTATCAGGAGTACATGGAAGGCTTTACCGACATCGCCACCGGTGAGGCGCGGCGCGGTTTTATCGAGGTGGTGCAGGAGCTGGAAGCACGCTTCCCCGACCCGGCAGCCATTGAAAAAGAGTCAGACAAAAAAGCCTTTGCCAAGCTGTTTGGTGAATATTTGCGGCTGGAGAATGTGCTGCAAAACTATGATGAATTCGCCAGCCTGAAAGCCTTGCAAAGCGTCGACATGAACGACCCAGCGGCGGTAGAAGCCTTCAAGGCTAACCACTATCTGAGCGATGAAGACTTGAGTGCGCTGCAAGCCATTACGCTCCCACCAGAACGGAAAGTTCAAGACTACCGCTCCACCTACAACGATGTGCGCGACTGGCTGCGCCGTGAAAAGGCCGGGGCAGAAAAAGAAAAGTCCACCATAGACTGGGATGACGTGGTCTTTGAGGTGGACCTATTGAAGTCGCAGGAAATCAACCTGGACTACATCCTGGAACTGATTTTCGAGCACAACAAGAAGATCAAGAGCAAGGCGGCGTTGGTGGAGGAAGTGCGGCGGGTGATTCGCGCCAGCCTGGGCAACCGGGCCAAGGAAAGCCTATTGGTGGACTTCATCAATCAGACCGATCTGGACCAGATTGGCGACAAGGCCAGCGTCATCGACGCCTTCTTTACCTTTGCCCAAGCGGAGCAGAAGCGCGAGGCCGAGGCATTGATTCACGATGAAAACCTGAACGCCGAGGAAGCCAAGCGCTATATCAGCACATCCCTCAAACACGAATTTGCCAGTGAAAACGGCACCGAGCTAAACGCTGTGCTACCCAAGATGAGCCCGCTCAACCCGCAGTATCTGAGCAAAAAACAGAGCGTTTTCCAGAAAATTGCCGCCTTTGTGGAGAAATTCAAAGGGGTGGGCGGACTCGTTTAAATCGCTCTTGCCTGGAAGGTGTGCATGATCGCCCAAGGTTTACCTCATTGATTGCGGGATTCATGCCCAAAGCCTTGAGACAAGCTCACCGACCAGCAGAACTAATCACCAAAAGAAAAGCACCCGCGTATTGCCGGGTGCCTGGGCTTGCGCGGCGGGCTTTTGCCCGTCGCCAGGGGGCTAGCTGCCTATCTGGCTTTGCAGGTAGTTAGCCAGGCTGACGTCCTGAATCAGGCTGAGCTGGGTTTCCAGCCAGTCGATGGTTTCTTCGCAATGCTCCAGCAGCTCTTGCAGCAGTTCGCGGCTGACGTAGTCCTGCTTCTGCTCGCAATGGGCAATGCCCTCTACCAGCAAGGGGCGCTGTACTTCGAGTTCATAGCGCAAGTCGCTGCGCAGGCATTCTTCCACGTTTTCGCCGATGTGCAATTTGCCCAGGTCTTGCAGATTGGGCAGGCCTTCCAGAAACAGGATGCGCTCAATCAGTTCATCCGCTTCTTTCATCACGCGGATGGATTGCTTGTACTGGTAGTCGTTCAGGCGTTCCAGGCCCCAGTTTCGAAACATGCGGGCGTGCAGGAAGTACTGGTTGATGGCGGTCAGTTCGTTGCGCAATACGTGGTTGAGCAGCTTGATGACAGATTTGTCGGCTTTCATGGAGTGTCCTTATGCCATCTGGCTTTGCAGGTAGTTGGGCAAGCCGGTCAGGTCAATCAGACGCAGCTGCTTTTCCAGGAAATAGGCATGGTCCATTTCGGTGTCATCCAGTTGCAACACCAGCATCTCGCGGCTGACAAAGTCTTCTGCCTGTTCGCACTGGGCAATGCCTTGTTTCAAGGCAGCAGTAACCTTGTACTCCAACGCGAGGTCTGCCTTGAGCATGTCGGGAACAGTCTTGCCGATGTGCAGTGCTTCGCGTTTGCTCAGGTCGGGTTTGCCTTCCAGAAACAAAATGCGCTGAATGATGGCCTGCGCATGTTCGCGTTCGTGGGCTGATTCATGCAGCGCCTTTTCGGCCAATTTCTGCAGGCCCATGTCGGCATACATTTCACCATGCAGCAAATACTGGTCGACCGCGGTGAGCTCACCAGCCAGCAGGCTGTTGAGCAAATCAATAATGGCTTGTTTGCCTTGCATAAGGAAATTCCTTCCGTCTGTGATATACACCTGTGCCCTGGTGCAGGCCTGATACTTGCCGCTGGCAAGACAGGCAGGCTTGGCCATACCTAGCCTTAAGCACGTGAACATCACGGATTGTAACGGGTATATCCGCTTGCAGGATGGTGTCAGTGCAAGTTCCTGAAGTAATCAGTCTAGTACCATGTCGCGGTCAATGCACGGCAGGTGAGCAATTGTGTTGCCTGCTCAGGATGAGGTCCCCTGATTTGCCCGTGCAGTTCGGAGCGTGTGCAGTTGCTTGTCCAGTACCGTCTGCAAGTCATCCACCGCGGCATACAAGGCCTGTACCTGTGGCAGGGCTTCGCTGATGTCTTCGTTTGCGTGGCAATAGGCTTCAAGTGCCTGACAGCTGGTGATCACCTGGTTGGCGCTGATGATGCGGGCGGCACCCTTGATCTGATGCGCCTGCCGCGCCACCCCAGGGCTATTCCCCAGCAGCACCAGCGATTTGAGGGCCTCGGTATCATCCTGCAAGCCTTGTTGCAGATGCGAGAGCAATTGATGGAGCTGCTCGTCATCCATGAACTCCAGCTCGTTCAGGCTGTAACTGACGGCAGGGATACTTTCTTCCAGCTCCAGCCGGTCTTTCATGTGATGTTGCAGGCAGGCGCGCAGGCCGGAAAGGCTGACCGGCTTGAACAGGCAGTCGTCCATGCCGGCAGCCAGGCAACGTGCTTTTTCGTCTGGCAGGGCATTGGCGGTGAACCCCAGCAGCAGTACAGGTGGGCGTTGTTCCTGTTCCTCTTGCTGCCGGATTGCATGTGCCAGCTGATAGCCATTCATTTCCGGCATATTGCAGTCGGTAAACACCACGTGGAACTGCCCCTGCTGCCACAGCATCAGGCCCTCTCGGCCGTGGGTGGCCGTGCTGGTCTGGTGGCCAAGATAGTGCAGTTGCTGGGCCAGCAACAGGCGGTTTGCCGCATTGTCATCCACCACCAGAATGCGCAAGGCCAGTTCATCCGCCAGCCCGTTGCTGCCCGGCACCTGACTGGTTGGTGCCGGTGGCACATAGGCCTGCTCCGACAGCGGCAACCTGAGTTCGATATCCAGCTTGGTGCCGTCGTACAAGCGGCTGCTGAGATTGAGTGAACCTTGCATCATTTCGCACAGGGTGCGGCTGATGACCAGCCCGAGGCCTGTGCCGCTGTGTACATTGCGTGCGGTGCCACGTGCCTGTCCAAACGGCATGAACAGCCGCTGCTGGTCTTCTTCGGAAATGCCAATGCCGGTATCGGTGACGCGGATGTGTACCAGCAGTTGCTGATCAGGCAGCAGGCTTTGGTTAATCCTGACATTGACACTGCCCTGGGTGGTGAACTTGATGGCATTGCTGAGCAAATTGGACAGGATTTGTTTGAAGCGCAGCGGGTCGAGCATGACTTGCCACCGTGCCGCGTCTGACGGTTCCACATCCAGAAACAGCCCCAGCTGTTTTTGCCGTGCCAGACCGTCAAAAACACGCACCACCGATTGGGATAACTCCATCAGATTGCAAGGTTCCGGGTTCAGGCTCAGATGACCGGATTCGATCCGCACGATATCCAGGATGTCGCCAATCAGCCCCAGCAGGCCCTGCGCCGAGTCATACGCCACTTGCAAGGACGGTCGGTCCACCATGCCGTGTTCTGCCTGGCGCAAGGCCAGCTCCAGCATGCCGATGACAGCACTCATCGGCGTGCGGATTTCATGGCTCATGGTGGCCAGGAAGGTGGTCTTGGCCTGACTGGCCTTGTCGGCCTGGTCCTTGGCGGCTTGCAGTTCTTCAATCAGCCGGCGCCGTTCGCTGATGTCAATCCAGCCGCAGATGACGCCACGGATGACCCCTTCGGTATCGCGGAATGGCTGAATCCAGTGGAAGGCCGAAACATGCTGCTTGTTCAGCATGACCTCCCGGTCGCGCTGGATGGGAACACCGTATTCGATGGCCAGCTGGTAATCCTGGGCCAGTGTGGTGCGGGTTTTGTCGTCGATGTCGATTAGGCCGCCAATATTGTCGCGGTGACTCATCGCCTCTTCACGTGTCAGGGCCAGTGCCTGCAGATAATGCTCGTTACAGCTGATGAGCAAGCCCTTCCTGTCCAGCACATAAACCGGATAAGGCGTGACATCAATCAGCGTGGTCATGAAGTTGAGCTGATCGTTGAGAGCCTTCTCCGCAGTTTGCCGTTTGACGATCTGCTTGCGCAGGCGGCTGTTCCAGGCCAGCGACACCAGCAACAGGATGCTGGCCACGCCAATCACCAGATAGATCAACCCCAGGCTGTAGTCATACCAGCTTTGATTACTGGCCCCGACATTGGTACGCCAGCGTTCATTGAACAGATTGTCCAGGCTTTCCGGCCCGATGCTGAACAGGGCCTTGTTGATGATGTCGCGCAACATCGGCTCGTCTGCCTGCACGGCCAAGGACAGCGCATTGGTGGGCAGACCGGTGATGTTGACTTCGCGCAGCTTGCCGTTGAACAGCAAGGGCAGGTAGTAACGGCTGTTCATGGTGGCCACCAGCGCCATGTCGGCCTTGCCGTTTTCCACCAAGTCGAATGCCGATACCGGGTTGTTCACCTCTTTGAAAATGGCACCTGGCAGTACCTTGCCCCAGCCCATGGCTTCCACCAGGCCACGATTGACCGCAATCACCTTGTTGTGCAGGTCGTCCACACTGCGCGGCGCATCGGCATTGTTGCGAATGACCAGATTATAGGAAAGGTAGGTAACGGGGTCGGATAACAGCAGGCCCGGCTTGCTTTCCAATCCGATGCGCACCGGTGTGACCGCCAGGTCAACCTGCTTGTAGCGCATCATTTCCATGGTGTTTTCCAGCGAGTGCGACTTCCTGACTTCCAGTCGCACCCCGATACGCGGCGCAATCAGCTCCATTAACTCGGCAGTCGCTCCGCGCCATTCGCCCTGATCATCAAAAAAGGAAATCGGTGCCAGGGTATGGCTGGCCGCTATCCGCAGCACCGGATGCTGTTTGAGCCATTCCCGTTCCGCCGGTGTGAAGTTGATGGGGAAGGCATAGGGCTGCAAGAACATGGCACCACCACTCCAGCGCTGCATCAATTGCAATTGCTGGGCCTGGCCCAATTGTCCAAGTGCCTTGTTGACCGCCGTTTGCAAGGGACCGCTGCCACCAGCCATGGCAAAGGACCAGTTACTGTCCCAGCGCGCACGGCGAATGATGCGCAGGTCATCCACCAGATTCTGATTGGCTTCGTAATTGATGGCGGTGGCATCGCCCATGAACAGGTCAATCTGGTGGGCTTGCAAGGCGGCCAAGCCTTTGGCTACCGAGTCGTAATAACTGATGTCCGCCTCAGGGTAGACCTCCCTGGCCAGCGCAGGGGAATGGTAGAGATGGCGCATGCCAATGCGCACCTTGTGCGGATTGGGCTCTTCAAAACCCACCAGCACCGGCATGTCGCGCAGATAGGGTTTGCTCAGCTGTAACTTGTTCAGTTGCAACTCGAATGGCGTGACCGCACTGAGCAAATCAATTTCACCACGTGCCACTGCCTCCATCGCCAGTTGGCGGCTGGCATAGCCCACAACAACAGGCTTTACTTTCAGCGCCTGGCCCAGGTAGCCAAGCACGTCGGCACTCACCCCCTGAAAGGTGCCGCTCATATTGCTGATATCAAACGGCGGCAAATCACGGGCAACACCAAGGCGCAGCTCTTGTTTGTCATGCAACCACTTGCTTTCCTCCGGCGTCAGCTGCAGCCGTCCCGGTACATTAAGCGGCTGAGCCAGCAAAGTGAGTGGCTGCGGTGCAGTAGACGGTGCAGCAAGCGACGTTGCCGCCATACCGGGTATGGACTGTAAACAACAGCAAATGACGAAGCAGCGAAACAAGAAGTGCATGGCATTCCCACTGTTCAGTATTCGATGTGCCGGCCTCCGGTCACTCTTCCAGAAGCATGGCAAGCCAGGCAGGGTGTGGCAGACACCATCGAATGCATGAGCCAATACCACCCAGCCAGAGGGTACGTTGGCGCTTGTCTTTTTCTAGCAAACTACTTCTGAACAGTATTGGGGAATTTTCTCAAAAATACTAAGTAATACTTAGGACTAGTAGACGTAGACGAGAGGAGGCAAAGCGATTTAAAGAAAGACTGAAAACACAGTAAAGACAAGAAATTGGCTTTCCATGCCAGTCGATATGTATTAGCCGATGCAAGGTCTGAGGAGCACGGAGTTGGCCAGCATTTTTGCCAGCCGGATCATTGCAGATCTTCCACTTTTTCCATTTTGCGGGTTCGCAGGTCCACTACCCGGTGGATTTCCACCCTAATCTTGCCCTTGTACAAGAGATACATCAGCTTGGCAGCCTTGCGTGCCTGCTCGTGCGTAGAATGCCACGGCCCGGTGTCATCCACGCCGAATTCACGCGAAATCAGGCGCAATCGGTACATCATGTACTCCAGTTTATGCGGTTAGCAATGGAATTATTGCGATTATCACGACATGATGCCAGAACGGTCCGCTTATCGTGAAGCGGGCAAGAAAAAGCCGGCCTAACGGCCGGCTATGACATGCACTGGCAATGCCCGCTGTCAACGCGCAGCGTGTTCGGCGAAGCCAGGCTGGAAGCGCAGGTCGGCCATGGCATCTGCCACCTGCTGATTATGCGGACCCCAATATTGCAAGCGTAGCAGACAGTCGATGGCGACCAGGGCGGCATCAATCATGAAACGCTCGGCTAC
This sequence comes from Aquitalea sp. LB_tupeE, assembly GCF_013391415.1. Lineage (GTDB taxonomy): Bacteria > Pseudomonadota > Gammaproteobacteria > Burkholderiales > Chromobacteriaceae > Aquitalea. The sequence goes on along the minus strand of NZ_JACAXB010000018.1, from coordinate 84,355 downwards.
CAGCAAATCCTCTACCTCGACCAGCGATACACAGACATGCTCGGCCACTTCGCCATCCTGATTGCAAGGCTCTTCCTTGCCGGACAGCCAAAGGTCGTAAACATGCAGCCACTCGCGATGCAAACCACGCTGCACCGGGCGTTCTGCCAGCATCACACCGGTTTGCGGCAACAGTTCCAGCTTGTCTGCCGGGATGCCGGCCTCTTCCCAGCCTTCACGTTCCAGCGCCAGTTCGATGGACTCTCCGGCAGCAATACCGCCACCCATCATATTGTCCATGCGGTTGGGGTCTACTGCCTTGTCCGGACTGCGACGGCCCAGCCACATGCGTACTTCGCCATCAGGCAGCCGGGTCAGGCCATTCAGGTGTACGGCGCGGCTGGTGAGGCCCAGCGGGCGGAAGGCGGCACGTTCCAGTTCGAACAAGGCGGTGGCATCGGGCAGGAAGGCGGTGAAGTTTTCATTGCGCCAGCCATTGAGCCAGCCCGCAGCTTGCCAGCGCCGGGCGGCTTGGTCCAGCTGATGGCTGATGGCGGCGTAATCGCCCTCTACCGTGCAGTGCAAACCATCTGCTTGCTGGCGGAACAACGCCGCTTCGCTTTCCAGCAGTCGCGCCAGCCAGACTTGGTTGACACAGCCCATGTGCTGGCCTGCGATAAACAGCGGGGTGAATGCACTGCGATCGAAACGGGTAATCTTGGCCAGATACCCCAGGACTCCATCCACTTGCATGATGACTCCGAACAGACTGCCTATTGCGGGAAGGCGCCATCATAGGATGCAAAACCGGATTTGCCCAACTTTTTCAGCATGTTGTAGGCGAAAACTGAATATTCCATTTGGAAGTGTTGCAGAAAATCATCGTCATTCGTTAAGTAACAGATCCGCGAGGCCGGAATGCCGTACCGGTGCCAACCTCACCCCTTGCAACCAGGTTTCTGCGTCGCCGCTGACTGCAAACCGGTGCCGGGCACGGGTAATGGCGGTGTACACCAGGGCGCGGTTGAGCAAGGGCCCCGGGCTGACAGGTAATTGCAGCCAGACCGTGTCAAATTCCGAACCCTGGCTTTTGTGGACAGTCATGGCAAATACCGTTTCGTGCTGCGGCAAGCGCCCTGGCGCAAATTCGCGCCAGCTGCCATCTGCCGCCGGAAACGCCACGCGCAGGCCCTGGGCGCGCTCCACCGCAAAGCCGATATCGCCATTGAACAGACCGATACCGTAGTCATTGGCGGTAATCATCACCGGCCGACCGGCATACCAGTCACGCCCGGCCTGTTTGCGGCCTTGCTGCTCCAGCAAGTGTTCCATGCGCTGGTTAACCAGTGCGACCTGATTGCGCTGGGCGGCCAGCAGCATGAACTGTGAAAACGCGGCCTGTACCTGCGCCAGTGGCTGACCTGTCGCAATGGCATCCAGATACGGTTGGCGTTGCTGCCATAGCGCAGCATCGTCCAGCTGGGATAGCGCGGCAATGTCAGGGTACTGCCCGGCTTGCAGCAAGGTCCAGGCCGCCTGGGCATCGCCCTGGTTGACCAGCGCAGCCAGCGTGCCGATACCCGAGTCGGCACGGAAGCGGTGGCTATGGGTGAGCAGTACCACGCTGTCTGCTAGCAGGCCACTCGCCCCTTCGTCCGGGGGCAGCGCCCCGGCTCCGGCTTGTTGCAACCAGTCACGCGTAGCAGGCCGGTAGGCCACCTGCGTGCACAGGTCGCCCAATACGGCACCGGCGTCCACCGAGGCAAGTTGGTCGCGGTCTCCCAGCAATATCAGCCTGGCCTGTGACGGCAGCGCATCCAGCAGGCGCGCCATCATGCCCAGGTCGATCATCGAGGCTTCATCCACCACCAGCACATCCAGCGGCAAGGGCTGGGCGGCATGAAAACGCGCTTGGGCGCTGCCTGGCCGCAAACCCAGCAGACGATGCAGGGTTTCTGCCTGTAGCGGCAGTTGCTGACGAATGGCATCGTCCACCGGCAGCGTGTCACGGGCGTTACGCACCGACTCGCTCATGCGGGCGGCTGCCTTGCCGGTTGGGGCGGCCATGGCCATCACCAACGGGCGTTCCGCCAGCATGGCCAGCATCGCCAGCAAACGCACCACGGTGGTGGTTTTTCCAGTGCCGGGGCCGCCAGACACCACCAGCAGACGCTGGCGTGCCGCCAGTGCCGCCGCCTGCTTTTGCCGGTCCGGGCCTGCGTTCTGGCTGGCAGGAAACAGCTGGTCCAGTACCTGACCGACAACACCGGCATCCTGTGGCAGCGGCGTAGCGGCCAGGCGGGCCAGCTGCCGGGCCAGGCACTGTTCGTCAAACCAGTGATGGGCAAAGTACAAGCGGCAGGCGGCATCCAGAATCAAGGGCGCATAACTGCCCGGCTCGCCCAGCAGCGGCGACTTATGCAGGCGGTGTCGCTCCGGGCGGTGACCAATGGGCAGGCAAACGTGCCCGCTCTGGTTGGCGGCAGCCAGCTCGCCCAGCAGGGCCAGTACGCTGTCATCCAGTGCCGGGTCCAGCCGCAGGAACAACTGGCGTAATTGCGTCGCCAGTTGCGACTCGGGGGGCATATCGAGAACAGTGCTCATCCGCGTGGTTTCTGGAAAATGGCCTTGAGCCTGCCACTGGCCTGCAGTTGGGCGATAGCGCGATTAAGGGCTGGCAGCCACTGACGGTATTGCGGGTGAATGCGCAGCATCACCGGCTGCACAACGATCACACCACCCGGCTCGCAACGCAGTTCTTCGGGAATCATGTTCATGCGCTCGATCTGGCGTTTTTCCAGTACCAGCGCCTGCAAGCGCCCCAGGCGCAGCTTGCTCAGTGCCTCGTTCTCGCCCTGGGACATTTCATAGCGTATGCCATAGCGCTGCAGATCGGGAGCGAAGCTGACCAGTGGCTGCCCTTGTAACAGGCCGATACGCTGGCCACGCAGTTCTTCCAGATTGCGCACCCGGTTACTGCCCGCGCGGCTGCATAGCAGGAATTCCAGGCTGCCAATGGGCTGGGTATAAAAGCCGCCCACCGGCGACATGCTGCGCCAGGCGGGATTGACCCCGACCTCAACGTCCAGCCTGCCAACCTCGAATAACTGCTCGATGCGCAGGGCCGGATAGTATTCGATGTCAAAACGCACACCGCTGAGCTTGCCGATGTGCTCCAGCGCCTCACGGTACACCCCGGCCATCGGACTGTCCGGCGTGAAGTTGTAAGGGCCGGCATTATCCACCGCCACCCCGGCCCGTAAATTGACTTCGGCCGCCTGCACCGGCATCAACAGCAGGCAACACAGCAGCAACAGGACACTACGCACCCAGCCTGGCCTCCAGCGCATTGCAAATGGTGCTGAGCACCTTGATGCGGGCGTAGTATTTGTTGTTGGCTTCCACCAGCGTCCACGGCACCTTGCTGGTGCTGGTGCGGTCCACCATATCGCTGACTGCCAGTTTGTAGGCATCCCATTTTTCACGGTTGCGCCAGTCTTCCTCGGTAATCTTGAAACGCTTGAAGCCGGTTTCTTCGCGCAGCTTGAAGCGGGCCATCTGTTCTTCATTGCTGATGGCCAGCCAGAACTTGAGCACGATGGCTCCGTTTTCGCACAGCTGGTGCTCGAAGTCGTTTATTTCGTAATAGGCACGCATCCAGTCCGGCTCGCGGGCAAAGCCTTCCACCCGTTCCACCAGCACGCGGCCATACCAGGTACGGTCGAAGATGGTGATGCCACCCTTGCCCGGCACCCGGCGCCAGAAGCGCCACAACCAGGGTTTGACCCGCTCTTCCTCGGTGGGGGCTGCCACCGGAATCACCCGGTAGCTGCGGGCATCCAGCGCCTGGGTAATGCGACGGATGGTGCCGCCCTTGCCGGCGGCATCATTACCTTCAAAGGCCAGTACCAGCGAATGATTGCGAAAGCGTTCGTCACGGGTGAGGCTGTTAAGCCTGCCTTGCAGTTCGGCCAGCCGCTTCTTGTAGGTGGCCTTGTCCATGTCCTGGTCCAGCTTGAGCGTATCCAGAATCACCTTGTCGTCAATCGGGGCCAGCAAGGGCGGTGCTTCGGAGGCGTCCACCACATGACCATTCTGGCTCATGCGGTTGCGGATGGCCTTGAGAATGGTCTGCCCCACGGTCAGGCTGCGGAAATTGGCGTCTTCGCCATCCACCACAATCCACGGCGCGTAGGCGGTATTGGTCAGGCGGATCATGTGCTCACCATATTTGCGTATGGTGTCGTAGCGCTCCATATTGGCCTTGTCATCCGCTGTCACCCGCCAGCGGGTGGCCGGGTCCTTTTCCAGTTCTTTCAGGCGCTTGCGCTGCTTGTCCTTGGTCAGATGGAACCAGAATTTCAGGATCAGCGCGCCATCCTGGCTGATCATGCGTTCCAGCCGCATGATGTCGAAAATTTCGCGGTCGAAGGCGTCGTGGTCGATCTGCTCGTACACCCGGTCGAACAGGGCATCGGAATAATACGAGCCAAAAAACATGCCGATACGCCCCTTGGCCGGCAGCTTTTGCCAGTAGCGCCACATCCACGGGCGGGCGCGCTCTTCGTCGTTGGCGGTGGAGAAGGCCACGGTGTCGATCAGCCGTGGGTCCAGCCATTCGTTGATCAGGTTCATGGTTTCGCCACGGCCTGCGCCGTCAAAGCCGTGAATCAGGATCAACACCGGAAAATCCGCTTTTTCCTTCAGGTCGTACTGCACATCCAGCAGCGCTTCGCGCAGTACCGGAACCTGTTGACGATAACTGTCCTTGTCGATGGCATGGCCGATTTCTGCCGATTCAAACATTCCTGTCTCCCGGGCCGCCTTGCAGCCTTTGTGCTTGCCCGCCTTGTGCGGCCGGGCTGATGTTTAGCAGTCTACTCCATGCCAATGGCAAGGCAATGCCCATTCCCGTCAACGTAGCAAGTCATCCAGCGTGGCCAGCAGGCTGGCGGAGGGCTGGTCGCGCCACACCCCCATGCCAGGCTGCCCAAGACCGCGCAAATAGAGATAACGCACACCGGCAAAGCAGTGGGCAAAATCCAGCTGGCGGGCACTGAAATAGCGGCGCAGCGCCACACAGTAAATCAGGTACTGCAAATAGTAATGTTCCTGAGCTACCGACTGCACCAGTTGCGCCGGAGCATAGTTGTCCGGCTGATTACCAAGGTGGTTGGACTTGTAATCCACCAGATAAAAGCGGCCATCCACGGCAAACACCAGGTCGATGAAACCCTTGAGATAACCACGTACGCTGTGGAAATCCAGCGTAAGCGCCGCTTGGCGTAGCGGCTGGGCCAGTCCATGCGCAGGGTCAGCCAGTACTGTACGCAAGGCGGCTACATCCAGTTGCCGCACCGGCAGGGTGAATTCCATTTCCACCAGCTTTTGTCCGGCAGGCACCTGCGCCAAGCACACACCGGGGTCGAGTTCGGCATCCAGCGTCTGGCGCAGCAACTGCATGGCAGCTGGCTGCCATGCTTCGGCAAAACCATGGCGGCGTAACTGCTCGGCCACCGGGACCTGCAATTGGTCATCCGTCATGCCGAAGTCGATGTTTTCAAACATGGCATGCAGGCAGGTACCGGCGCGTGCGCCGCGTGGAAAAGCAAACGGGCTGTCCGGCGGCAAGCCATCCTCTTGCAGCGGCACAAGCTGCTGCGGGCTGCTGTCGTGGTCAGGCCGCTCGGTAGCCTTGCTGGCCTTTCCATGGGTGAGCGAGGTAAAGCTGGCAACGCGCCACGGGCTGTAAACCGTCCGCTCGAACAGGCGCGCACTATAGTCCTGCCGGCTGTCTTGCGCCAGAGGCAAGGGGTTGAGCCCCTGCTCCAGCCCACGCAGTGTCATGGCCTGTGGCAAGGCTTGCTGCCATTGCACCAGTTGGCTGGCGAGCTGTCCGGCGCTGAATTCCACATCGCGTAACGCAGGCAAATCAGGGCATTCCTGGGCATGCAGCAGCCAGGACAGCGCAGCAGTGTGCATGTCTTTCACCCAGCCCCAGGCTATGTATTGCCTATGCTGGGCACGGGTCAGCGCCACGTACAGCAGGCGCAGTTTTTCGGCCAACATTTCACTGGCGGCTTGCTGGCGCACGGCGGCATCGGCCAGTACATCCGGTGCCAGCATGGCGCGTTCATCGGCACGGTAGCGCCAGAAGCTGGTATTGCGCCGCTCCAGCGCGCCATCCCACAGATAAGGGCAGAACACCACCGGGTATTGCAGGCCCTTTGATGTATGGATGGTGACAATTTTCACCAGTGCGGCATCACTTTCCAGCCGCAGCATGGCTTCTTCGCCACCTGGCGGGCTGGCTACCCTGCCCTCCAGCCAGGCCAGCAAGGGGGCCATGCCATGACGGCGGTCGGTTTCGCTTTGCAGCAGCTCGGCCAGATGGGACAAATTAGTCAGCCGTCGCTCGCCATCGGGCAAGGGCAGCAGGCGCAGGGCCAGCTGCTCGCGCGCCATGAACTGCCGCCAGGCGCGCATGAAGCCATGCTCCAGCCAGCGCTGATGATCTGCCGCATTGGCCAGTAGCCTCGCTTCCCAACGGGCTTCGTCTTCCACATCGGCCAACAACTGGCTGGCATTCAGCCCGTACAGCTCGGTGACCAGTGCTGCACGCAAGCGGCTTTCGCTGGCCGGTTCGGCCCAGGCGCGCAGCAGGGCCAGCATCTCACCGGCTTCCCGGCTGGCAAATACACTTTCCTGAGTGAGTGCCACGCTGGGCACGCCACGTTCGGCCAATGCCTGACGCATCTGGTCGCCCTGCCGGTGGGTGGACACCAGCACGGCAATATCGCCGCCACGCAGCGAACGGCGCTGCGCGTTCTTGATGATGGCGGCACGGTCTTGCCCGGCCAGGGTCAACAGGCGGGCAATTTCATGGGCGCAGCCCTGCGCGCTGGCGCGGGCGGCACTGTCCTTGTTCAGCGGCTTGTCGGTTTCCGGCGCCTGCCACAGCACGGTAAATGCGGCGTCGTCATCGTCCACTTCCAGTACCGCACCGGAACTGGGCGCAGCATGTACCGGCTGGTAGGCAATTTCATCCAGCAAAAACGGCCGCGTGCGGCTGAACAACTGGTTGACGGTGTGCACCAGCGGCTCGTCGGAACGGCGGTTGGTATCCAGCGAGTATTGCTGGGTGGCAGGAGCATCCTCTCGTGCATCCAGATAGGCAAAGATGTCCGCCCCACGGAAGCTGTAAATGGCCTGCTTGGGGTCGCCCACCAGAAACAGCGGCCGCTGCTGCACGGCGAAACAGCGATGGAAGATGTCGTACTGGATGGGGTCGGTGTCCTGGAATTCATCAATCAGCGCCACGCGGAAGCTACGGGCCACCGCTGCGGCTAGTTGCGCACCGCCCACCGGGTCGGTCAACGCGTCGCCCAGCTCGGTGAGCAAGTCGTCAAAGCTGCGTACCCGCTGCTGACTGCGACGGCGCGCCAGCTCCTGGTTGACCCAGTCAATCAGCGCCAGCTTGAGGCCGGCCAGCGACAATTGCAGCTGAGCGAGATAGCCGTCCCAGGCCTCCAGCCAGTCGCCAATGCGCTGGAACAATGCATGTTCCGGTGCGACAAAGCCTTTCTTCATGCCCTTGGCCAGCGCGGCCGGGGTCAGCCGGGTGAGCTGTTTGAGCGCGTCCTTGCCGATAATGGGCAGGCTGTCCGGTTCGGCCAGCCACTGTTGCAGCTCGTCCATGCTGCGTTCCAGCTGGGCCGGGCTGTGGCTGGTGGCCTTGAAACCTGCCGTTGCCAGCAAGAGATCAAACCCGGACTGGATGGTGGCCGGGTCGGCGGCCAGCGTATGCCAGTATTGTTCCACCTGCTGCAAAGCCTGCTGCAAGCCCTCTGCCGCAGGCCGTACCAGCTGCAAATAGGGCTTGGCCAGCCAGGGGCGGATTTCCGCCAGCCAGCCATCGGGCGTTTCCCCTGCCTCAGCCAGCACCTGCGACAGCAAGGGACTGGTCACCACCCGCTGGCGCCAGAAGTCGTCCACCACTTCCACCAGCAGGCGGTCGTCATCGCTGACCAGTTCCGCAGCAAAGGTTTGTCCGCTTTCAAAAGCGGCGTCAGTCAGTACCCGCTGGCAGAAACCGTGAATGGTGTAGATGGCAGCGGCATCAAAGCCGCTGATGGCCGCCTGCAAGCGCTGCACCGCCAGCTCCCGCGCGCTACCCGGCACAAAACGGCCCGCCAGTGCCTGCAAGAAGGGGTTGTCCGTCGGCTCGCCCTGCAGCACGTCCAGAAAATCGCGCAGCTGCTGACGCAGACGTTCGCGCAACTCAGCCGTGGCGGCCTTGGTATAGGTCACCACCAGCAGGCTGTCGATGCCCGGCGGCGCTTCACCGTCCACGTCTTCCAGCAGCAAGCGCAGGTAAAGCGCGGCGATGGTCCAGGTCTTGCCCGTGCCCGCCGAGGCTTCAATCAGGTTGACGCCTGCCAGCGGGCAGTTGAAGGCATCCAGTACTTGCAGACTCATGCCTGACCCTCCAGCTTGGCCACCAGTGGGCACAATAAGGTTTCTGCCAGTTGGGCAAACAGCGGATCGGCCAATGGGTCCTGATGACGAAACACCAGCCGGTTGACCGGTTCTTCACATTGCGGAGCGGCAAAGTCCCCGACAAAGCTGGGGTCCCACTTGTCCAGTGCCTTGTCCAGCGCCAGCTGCGGAGCGTCGTCCTGCTTGAACAACTGCTCGGCATAGGCCCAGCTGGTGCGGCCAAAAAACGGCAAAGGCTGCTGCTGGCCTTGCTGCCAGCGCACCACCCAGGCTTCCAGCAACGTGGCGGCGTCCGGCTCGTCGTCCAGCCGATAATGACCGGTGTCGTCGTACAGCACGGACTGGCAGGCAATCCCTGCCGGACGGGTGGCGCACAGCAGCAGGTGAGTCAGCCACCATTCCAGCCGCTCAGCGGCATTCATCTTGCCAATCACCAGCCTGATTTGCCCTTCCGGGCGCAGCCCGCCCAGTTCGCCTGCCAGCGTGGTGCCATGCAGGGTGAGGCTGATTGGAAGCGGCGGCAATGTGGCTTCGGTCAACACCGCAGGCAGGCGATGCGCCAGCCGCGCCGCGCTGGCGGTTTCGCTGTTCAGCCAGGCCTGGCCCAGTTGAGCCGGTGGCAACAAGCCTGCGCCCACCAGCCGCTGGCGGACCGGTGCCACCGCTTTGCCTGCCAGCATGCGCTGGACCAATTGCGTGCGCATGGTGCGGCTGGCATCGCGGTCCACACTGAAGGGTTCACGCACCGGCAGTTCTTCTTCCTGACCTTGCAAGCGGATGGACAAGCGCTCGGCCAGCCAGGCGCGTGGCGGGTTCTTCCAGAAGCGGATGAAGTCATTGACGTGAACCACCGCAGCGGACTGCAAGGGGGGCAGCACGCAGGCAAAGGGCTGCGGCTGGGCGGGCGGTGCCGCCAGCGCGGCTGCGTAGCTGGGGTCGAAGCTGGCCAGCTGCACAGCCTGGCCGTCGTAGCAACGCGGCGAAAACGGCTGCAAGGGATGACGCACCAGCAGTTTTGCGGCAGCCGTCTCGCCACACATGGCCTTGAAGCAGTCCAGCAGTTCGGCAATCAGCGCCGAGGGCGGTAGTGGCTCGTTATTGCGGGCAGACAGGCCGACATAAGACAGATACAGCCGCTGACGGGCTGAAAGGATGGCTTCCAGAAACAGGTAGCGGTCGTCAAAACGGCGCGAACGGTCGCCACGGCGCGGATGGCGCGCCACCAGGTCGAAGCTGACCGGGCGCTCGTCACGCGGATAAGCGCCGTCATTCATGCCGATCAGGCACAGCACCTTGAAGGGGATGGAACGCATCGGCACCATGGCGCAGAAGGTGACGCCGCCGGACAGGAAGCCCAGCGGCGAGGCCATGGTGAGCTTGCGTTGCAGCCAGTCGCGCAATACCGGCAGGCTGAAGGCCTGGGTGAAACCAGCCATGGCAGCGTCGTCCACCAGTTCCTGCAGGGCATCGCGCACCACGCCCAGCGCGGCTTCGCCTTCGTCATCCACGGCAAACAGCCGGTCTATGCCTTCCAGCAAACGCACCGCCCAGTCGGCGGCATTGGCCGGTGTGGCCCAGCTGCCAGCCAATTCATCCAGCACGGCATAGCAATTGGCAAAGCGGGCCAGCACCTCGGCCAGCTGTCCACCCGCGCCGCCCTGCGGCAGCAAGTCGGCAAACAGGCCGCTGTCATCCCCGGCCATGGCCGGTGGCAGGATGCTACCCAGCAGCAGGCGGTCCAGCCCCCAGCGCCAGGTAAACAGCGGGTCGGCCGGCAGGCCCAGCGCCGCCTTGTGCGCGGCATCCCGTCCCCAGCGGATGCCGCTTTGCCTTACCCAGTCCTGAATGAAAGGCAGGTCTTCGGCCTGCAGGCCGAAGCGTTGCAGCAAGGCCGGGCTGTCCAGCAAGGCCAGCACCTGGTCGGCGGTAAAGCGCGAATCCAGCAATTGCAACAGTGTGCCAATGGCGGCCAGCAAGGGCTCTTCCCGCTCCACCTGCCGGTCGGCAATGGCATAGGGCAGGCTGGGGGCGTCGTCGCGCTTGCCAAACACCGCGTCGATATACGGTGCATAGCTGTTGATATCCGGCGTCAGCACGGCAATGTCGGCGCTGCTAAGCGAGGGGTCTTCCGCCAGCATGGCCAGCAGGCGGTCTTTCAGCACTTCCAGTTCGCGCATGGGGCCGTGGGTGGCATGCAGTTCCACCGAGCCGTCATCCGCCGCCAGCCATTGGCCATCCTCGCCCGGCATCTGCAATTGCAGGATGTCGCGCTGCAAGCGGGCCAGCAGGCTGTCACCGATTGGCTGGGCAAACAAGGGCCGGGCGTCCAGCTCGGCATCAGCGGCAATCAGCTCGAAAAAGTCACGGCCCTGCTTGCCCAGCGAAGCCAGCAGCGGGTGGCCTTCGGTGGCGAACAGATCGCCTTTCTCCCGCAGCTTGAGCTTGCGCCGGTTATCGACAATATCGCCCCAGTAGGCTTCGCAGGGGTTGAGGGTGAACAGGCAGACATCGGTCAACTCGGACAGCCGCTTGATCAGCGCCAGATACATCGGCGCCAGGCTGGCAATGCCGAACAGGGTGATGCGCTCTGGCAGGTGCTCCGGCCGCAAGGCAGCAAAGAACTCGTCCAGCATGCGTACACGGTGACGGCCAGGGTCCTGCGCGGCCAGTTGCTGCCACAGCGCAGCCTGCCAGGCTTCGTCATCGCCCAGATCCAGCCGTTCCCCTGCTTCCCAGGCACGGATCCAGTCCGGTCGGAACACCAGATACTGGTCAAAAATATCGGCCACCTTGCCGGCCAGCTCGAAGGCGGCGGCCTCGCCACCGGCGGCATAGCGCTGCAAGGGGGCGAACACCTCGCCGTGCAGGGTGGGCAGCAGCGCCATCAGGCGCCAGCTCAGTACTTCCGGGCTGAACGATGACTTGCGCGGCAAGCCGGGGATGGCTTTTTGCATCAGCCGCCAGGCAAAGGCAGCGGGCAAGACAAAGTCGGTATTGGCGGCAATGCCGCATTGCTGCGCCAAGTCCAGCGTCATCCAGCGTCCCATGCCCCGGCTTTGCACGATCACCGTTTCGGCGGCAAACGGGTCGCTCAGCGGCTGTGCCTGCAACATGGCGGCATAAAGCTGGCCCAATTGCTCCAGACGATTGGACTGATAAAGAAAAAGCATGGTCAGGAACGCAGATGAAACGAAGGCTTCAGTGTACCATCAGCCTTTGGCTCTCATCACCCGATGCATAAGGCATAAATGGCAGACGCAGGCATGAACACTTACCAGATTCTCAAACACGCCCACATGGGCATGGCCTATCTCACCATCACCCTGTTCGCTCTGCGTGGCGGGCTGATGCTGGCCGACAAACAGCACATCCTGGCCAGCAAGCTGCTGCGCATTCTGCCGCACGTGATTGATACCGCGCTGCTCGCGCTGGGCATCACGCTGGTGGTGCTGGGTGGCTGGCCGCTGCTGCAAACGCCATGGCTGCTGGCCAAGATAGCCGGTCTGCTGGCTTATGTAGCGCTGGGCACCATCGCCCTGAAGCGCGGACGCAGCAAGCAGATTCGCAGTATTGCCCTGCTCTGTGCGCTGCTGGTGGTGGCGTATATCGTGCTGGTGGCCAAGACCAAGCTGGTGCTGCCGTTCTGACCCGGCTACCCGGCTAAGGGGCGGCCAGCACCGCCCCCACTCCCTATCCAGCCGCTTGACCCAGAACAAGTCCCGCGCTGCAACGCTCTGCTAATGTCTGGCGGTTTCAATTGCCGACATTTTGCCATCATGCCTGCCACACGCCCCCTGCCGGAGCTGGTTTGTCCGGCGGGCAGCCTGCCTGCCCTCAAGGCAGCCGTGGATAACGGTGCCGACACCGTCTACCTCGGCCTGAAAAACGACACCAACGCCCGTAACTTTGCCGGGCTGAATTTTGACGACCGCACCGCCCGCGACGGCATCCACTACGCACACCAGCATGGCCGCAAGGTGCTGCTGGCCATCAACACCTATGCCCAGGGCGGCGATATCAGCCGCTGGCACCGCGCCATCGACGAAGGTGCGGCACTGGGCGTGGACGCCATCATCCTGGCTGACATCGGCCTGATGAAATACGCACGCGACCGCTACCCGGACCTGCGCCTGCACATGTCGGTGCAAAGCTCGGCCACCAATTACGAAGCCATCAACCTGGCGCAGGACATGTTCGACATCCGCCGCGCCGTGCTGCCGCGCGTGCTGACGCTGGACCAGGTCAAGCAGGTGATCGACCACACCAATGTGGAAATCGAGGTATTCGGTTTTGGCAGCCTGTGCGTGATGGTGGAAGGCCGCTGCCTGCTGTCCAGTTATGCCACCGGTGAATCGCCCAACAGTCATGGCGTGTGTTCCCCGGCCAAATTCGTTCGCTGGGAACATGGCCAGCAAGCACTGGGGGCAAGGCTCAACGGCATTCTGATTGACGAATACCAGCAGGGCGAAGCGGCGGGCTACCCCACCTTGTGCAAAGGGCGCTTTGAAGTGGAAGGCGACACCTACTACGCACTGGAAGAACCCACCAGCCTGAACGTGATGAGCATGCTGCCGCAGATCATCGACATCGGTGTGGCCGCCATCAAGGTGGAAGGCCGCCAGCGCAGCCCGGCTTACGTGGCCCAGGTCACCCGCACCCTGCGCGAAGCACTGGATGCCGCCGGTCGCGACAAGCAGCGCTTTGCCGTCAAACCGGCCTGGACCCAGGCCCTGTCCAAGCTGGCGGAAGGCCAGCAGCAGACACTGGGTGCCTACAACCGGCCCTGGAAATGACATACCGTGCGTCGGCAGGCACGCTGCCATGCCGGCCTCACAAGCAGGCCTGATATGAAAAAATTGCAACTGACACTGGGCCCGGTGCTGTTTTACTGGTCCCGCGACGATATCCTGCGCTTTTATAGCGAAGCGGCTGACTGGCCGCTGGAAACCATCTATCTGGGTGAGGCCGTCTGTTCGCGCCGCCAGCAATTGCGCGGCCAGGACTGGATCAGCCTGGGGCAGGAACTGGCCCAGAATGGCCACCAGGTGGTGCTGTCCAGCCAGGCGCTGATCGAAAGCGAATCCGACTTGCGCCGCCTGCGCAAACTGGTGGAAAACGACGAACTGCAGCTGGAAGCCAATGATCTGGGCGCAGCCCGGCTGGCACAGCAACAAGGCAGGCCCTTCGTTGCCGGCCATCACCTCAACATCTACAACGCCGACACCCTGGCCTTGATCCGCTCACTGGGGGCGCGGCGCTGGATTCCACCGGTGGAAATGGACCGCGACACCCTGTCTGCCGTACTGGGCCAAGCCGCCTTCAATGGCGTGCAAATCGAAACCGAGCTGTTTGCCTGGGGCAAGCTGCCATTGGCACTGTCCGCCCGCTGCTTTACCGCCCGGCATTACAACCTGTCGAAGGACGACTGCCAGTTCCGCTGCATGGAGCACCCGGACGGCCTGCGCCTGAACACACGCGAGCAGCAAGCCTTCCTCACCATCAACGGCATCCAGACCATGTCGGATGGCTGCCAATCCCTGCTACCCCACCTGGCCGACATCAGCGCCATGGGCATCACTGCCCTGCGCATCAGCCCGCAATGGCAACATACCGCCCAGGTGGTACAGGGCTACCAGCAGGCTGTTGACGCCATCGCATCACGCAATGCAAACCATGTAGACCTCAGCCCGTATTCCGACAGCCTGCTGGTTGACGGTTACTGGCGCGGTAGTGCCGGCATTAGCGCCATAGGAGAACCCCGCCATGCACATTCCTGACCTGACCCTGCCGACAACGCTGGCCAATATCTTGGGCAAGCTGCCCAGCACGCCGCCCTGCTGGGCACTGGTCACTACCCTGAATCAACTGAAGAAGCGTGAGATTCTGCAGGTAGACATGAGCTTGTTATCGGGACACAGCTTTGAAGTCCACATTCTGGATGCCGACATGCGGCTGCACTTTGTTGCAGACGATGATCACTTCAGCGTGGGTAACAACACGACGGTGCCCGACCTGCACCTGGCCGCCAACCTGGCCGACTTTGCCCGCATGATGCTGCGCGAAGAAGACCCGGACACCCTGTTCTTCAATCGCAAACTGGTGATTGAAGGTGATACCGAGCTGGGGCTGATCGTGAAGAATCTGCTGGACAGCGTGGACTGGAGCGCCACACCGCTGCAACGCTTCATGGCCGTGTAGACGGGCCTGACAGACAAACAGCAAAAAGCCCGGCACAGGCCGGGCCTTCAGGCTGCTGACAAAGTTATTTGGTGCTCTTGTACTGGCCCCGGCAAAGCCGGGTCTCCCGACTTACTGCTTGCATCCACAGCCTTCCCATCTATTCCCCTTTTCCCCCGCCCTTGCCCTGCAAGGGAGCCCCGCTTTCTTTGCAGAAAGCGAGAGAAGGTTTGTCAACAAGCAGAAAGCCCGGCACAGGCCGGGCTTTGTTTATTAGCAAACAGACTCGGGGCATCAGCCCATGAGCTGCGCCGCTGCCTTGCGCTTGGCGGACAAATCCAGCCCCGGCAGATCGGCCATGATATCCGGGTGATCCGCCAGTTTTTCCACCACGAAATCGACAAACACACGGGTACGCGGCGCAATGTGGTCGCGATGCGGGAAGCAGATGTAAATGGAACGTTCCAGCGACACCACATCGGTCAGCACCGGCTCCAGCTCACCACTGCGGATCAGGTGCACCACCTCGTGCCCCGGCAGCTGTGCCACACCCATGCCCAGACGGGCCAGCTCGCACACGGCTTCCATCTCGTTCAGGGTATACGTACCCGTCACTTCCAGCGGAATGCGTTCGCCGCGACGGTCGAATTCCCACTTGTACAGACGGCCGGAGGTTGGAAACTGGAAGTTGATGCAATCGTGATTGCTCAATTCTTCCGTGGTTTCCGGGCGACCATGCTTGTCCCAGTACTCAGGCGAAGCCACCACATACTGCGGAATCTGCGCCAGGTTGCGCGCCACCATGCGACTGTCCGGCATCATGCCGATCCGCACGCCGACATCATAACCATCTTCGATCAAATCGCTGAAGTGGTCGTCCAGGCCAAAAAACACCCTGACCTTGGGATAGCGTTCGCAAAATTCGCCCATGATGGGGAGAATGAAACGACGTCCAAAAGAGTTGGGCATGCTCACGCGCAGATGGCCGGCCGGCTCGTCACGACTGGCTTTGAGCTGGTTGATGGCCGAATCCAGATTGTTCACAGGCCCGCGGCACTGGGCGTAAAAACGACGCCCATCCTCGGTCAGTGTCAACTGCCTGGTGGTCCGGTTAAACAGACGCACCTCCAGCTCCTGCTCCAGTCGGGCAATGCTTTGACTGATAGCCGCCGGCGATACTCCGAGTTTTCTTGCAGCATCCGAGAAACTGCCGTTCTCGGCGGTGGTCATGAAGACCATCAAAGCTTTTAAAGTATCCATAGCAGAAACGTTCCCTGAGCGGCATTGAACCCACATGGCTGCTTTGATGAAGATCATCCCCGCCCCAGCCACATGATTTGCCAGCTTCATTATTAAGTAGTTCTTCTTTAAAAAGCGTACACCAGTTCCAGTGAATAATGAAGTTTGAGTTTCCTTTACGCGCTGAAATGCCAGTATTTTGTTTCAAATTTCACATACAGCTTCTGTCTGCCCGTCCAGGCACAGCAGAATCGACCTTCACTTTCAAAAATAAACACATTATTTCTGGTCAAATTTCCAAGCGTATCCATCAAGTGATAGCAGGGAAAACAGGCTTGGCAACAATCTTGTGATCAAGACTTTACAAACAGTGCGTCCATCGACGCGCTGTGCTGGCCGAGTTCATGTACATGACTCGTTGTGGCATCTTGCACCCCTCAGCCATTCACTCGCCATGCTTTTGATCAAGAGCACAGCGAGTTGCATCCACATCTCGAGCACGAGCAGCAAGGAAAGAGACGCTGCAATCCATGCAGGAATCGTTTGAATTGCCAGAAAATCCGTTCAAAACAGCCAGAAATTTCTGCCAAATCCCAGTAAGTACAGAGAAATTACTTATTCAGCATGCCGATCGCTCTACTTGGCATCCTGCCTACTGGTTTCACTTGCCAAGTGCTTAATACACTCCAGATCAACCAGCAACCATCACAATGGAGCCAGGCACGGTCTCACGGAGCCACCTCTTGATGATTAACGCTGGAACGTTACAAGCGGACCACCGTCCTGACCACCCGAAAATGAAGGTCACGTCATCATGCATAGCAAGCTTCCGTTCACGCAGCCACTACCGGCCAACCTGACCCCATCCAGCCAGAAAACCCTGCTGGAATGGATACACGATGCAGGACAGATAGAAACCGAGAGCGAATTCAAACTCTATCTGGACCATTTGCAGACACAACTGCCCACCAAGCACATGGTGATCACCCTGGGCCGCATCAACCAGCACCAGCAGCTGCAGCGGGTGGAAAAGGTAGTCAACGTCAGCTTTCCGGAAGACTGGGTATCGCATTACATGGATCAAAACTACATCAGTTGCGACCCCATCTTGCGCTCGGTCATGGGCCAGGGGCCCATCCACTGGGCGGACAAGTTTTCTCGCGCCAAGGGACAACAGGAAAAACAGTTCATTCAGGAACTGAGCTCCATTGGCATGGGTAATGGCGTCAGCTTCAGTGCACTGTCCGAGCGCCAGAACCTGGTGTGCGTGCTGTCGGTTTCTGGCAGTGAAATCGGCAAGGACAGCCAACTGACGGAAATGCTGAATGCCCTGCTGCTACATTTGCGGCAGGCCGCAGGCCGGGTTGCCAATCTGGCCCCGGCAGCACCTGCCACCATGCCACTGTCCCAGCGCGAGTTCGACATTTTCCACTGGATGAGCCATGGCAAGACCAACTGGGAAATTGCCACCATTCTGGGCATCAGCGAGCGTACGGTGAAATTCCATGTTGCCAATATCATCCGCAAGCTCAACGCCAACAACCGGACTCACGCCATCGTGATTGGCTTGCAGCTTGGACTGACCTCGGTTGCTGGTGTGACATGAGCATCAGGCAAGATGGCAGATACCGCCTAAAAGCCAGTAAACATTGCACCAGCAGCTGGTTAGAATCGCCAGACCAATTGCAGTCATGTGCTTGTACAAGCTGCGCGATTGCAAGAGGTGTTTCAATCTGCAAGTCTCTTTTGATTGACCCATGCACTCACCTGAAAGATTCGGCCCCGTCACCACGGGGCCTTTTTTTGTCAGGGAGCATGCTGCCTCGACCATCCCCCTACCTGCTTGCGCTGCCCGACAAGCAACACGGCAACATGACAAAACCCTGTCACAAGCCAGGACGATTTGTTACAGTCCCTGCTCTTGCTGATTCCTTTGCCTGCCGGCCATGAATGCCTTTACCAGCTGTAACCCTGCCACTGCAGAAGTGGTGTTTACCCGTCCGGGCTGGAGCCGGGACCAACTCGACCATACCCTGGATCGCCTGAAAGCTGCCCAATCACGCTGGGCCTCGCTCCCGGTGGCGCAACGTGCCGAACAGCTATTGCACCTGGCCACCCAGCTGGAAGCACACCGCGAACAACTGGCTGGGCTGGTTACGCTGGAGGTGGGCAAGCGCACGGCAGAGTGTCTGGCGGAAATCGACAAATCGGCCCAGTTGATTCGCTATTACGCAGAGCTGGCACCTGGCTTGCTGGCACCACAAACCATTCCGACCCAAGCCAGCCAGAGCGGCGTGGCATTTGAGCCCTTGGGCTGTGTGCTGGCCGTGATGCCGTGGAATTATCCGATCTGGCAGTTACTGCGCTTTGCTGTCCCCGCCTTGATGGCAGGTAACACCTGTCTGGTCAAACCGGCTCCCTCGGTTCCGCAATGCACACAGTTATTGCTGGAACTGGTACACGCCGCCGGGCTGGATTGTCTGGATATTGCCTGGATAGATCACGAACTGGTTGAAGAGGCTATCCGGCGCAGCGATGCCGTGGCCTTTACCGGTTCCACCCATACCGGGCGCATCATTGCCAGTCTGGCCGGCAAGCATCTGAAAAAAACGGTGCTGGAACTGGGCGGCAGCAATCCCTTCATTGTGCTGGCCGATGCCGATGTCGAGGCCGCGGCGCAAGATGCCGTCAACTCGCGCTTTCGCGATGCCGGGCAAAGTTGCAATGCCGCCAAACGCATGATTGTGGTGCCGGAAATCGCGGAGCAATTTGTGACCGCCTTTGTCGCCGCTGCCAGCGCACTGCGCCCTGGCGACCCGCGCCACCCCGCCACCACACTGTCCCCGCTGACCCGGGCTGACTTGCGCGAAGCCCTGCATGCACAGGTAATGGATGCCTGTCATCAGGGAGCCAATCTGCTGCTGGGCGGCCAACTTCCCCCTGCACCCGGCTTTTTCTATCCCGCCACCGTGCTGGATCACGTCCATGCCGGCTGTCGTGTCTATCACGAAGAAGTATTCGGCCCGGTAGCCAGCATCCTCCGTGCACACGATGAGGCCGATGCCATCCGGCTGGCCAATGACACGCCGTTTGGCCTGGGAGCCTCCATCTACACCGCCGATACCGCCCACGGCTGGGAGCTGGCGCGGCAGCTGGAAGTGGGCAGTGTGTTCATCAACCGCCATACCAGCTCTGATTTGCGCTTGCCATTTGGTGGTGTAAAGGCTTCTGGCTATGGCCGGGAATTGTCCGAATTCGGCCTGTACGAATTCGTCAATGTAAAAACCTATTGGCAGAAATAATTTCGCCCAGCCACAGCCTGCTGGCGGGCCGCCGCTTTCTGCCTGTGCGATACCTTTATGATGAAGTCTTGCATTCACTCCCCCGGCAGCCTGGCCGTACTGATACTGCTGTGCTGCCTGGGCTACTTCCTGCTCATTGCCTGTGCCCCAGGGTTATTAGTGGGCAGCATCGCAGGCTGGCCGCGCAGCATCTTTCTGGCCCTGCTGCTGTTTGCACTGTTTCTGGCCATTACCTTGTGGCAAGCCTGGATCAAGGATAGAAAGCAGCCAACATGACGGCCGCCAGTGTGTTTTTCCTGCTGTTTGTCGCCGCAAGCCTGCTGTTGACCGTGTTTGCAACCAAACGTACGCATTCTTCCGGTGATTTTTACACTGCGGGCGGGCAGTTACCTGCCTGGCAAAACGGTTTGGCACTGGCAGGCGACTACCTGTCGGCGGCGGCCTTTCTTGGCTCCATCGGCATGTATGTGGGTCAAGGTTATGACTCGCTGGTGTATGCCGTGGGTACGCTGGCCGGCTGGCCCCTCCTGATGCTGTTGCTGGCTGACAAGCTACGCGCACTGGGCCGCTACAGTGTGGCAGATGTCCTCAACAGCCGCTTTGACGACCCGCGCGTCCGTCTGCTGGGCATCGTCAGCTCGCTGACCGTCACCGTGTGCTACCTGATCGTTCAACTGGTTGGTGCGGGCAAGCTGCTGCAATTGCTGTTTGGCCTGCCCTATCTGTTTGCCGTGGGGCTGGTGATCATGCTGATGGTGATACAGGTGGCCCTGGGCGGCATGCTGGCCACCAGCTGGATTCAGATGGTCAAGGCCGTGCTGATGCTGCTGTGCGCGCTGGTGCTGGCAGGGGGCGTGTTGTCCCGCTTCGGCTTCAGCGCGCCCGCCTTGTTTGCCCGCGTCGCGCAAATCGAACACGGTCAGTTGTTGCTGCCGGGCAAATCACTAGCCAACCCGGTGGAGGCCTTATCGCTGGGGCTGGGGCTCAGCCTTGGTCTGCTAGGCCTGCCGCATGTGCTGATGCGCTTTTTTACCGTGGCCGACAGCGCGGCGGCACGACGTTCTGCGGGCTGGGCTACCTGCCTGATCGGCCTGTTCTTCTGCCTCAACATCATCATTGGCTATGGTGCTCTGGTTCTACTGGCGCCAGAAAGCCGCTTTCACGACGCGGCAGGCAAACTGTTGGGTGGGGGCAATATGGCAGCGCTGCATCTGGCCAGCCTGCTCGGTGGCAGCCGGCTGCAGGCCCTGATTGCCGGGGTGGCCTTTGCCACCATTCTGGCCGTGGTGGCAGGCCTCGCCCTTAGCGGTGCCAGTACCATCAGCCACGACCTGTACGCGCTCTGGCTATGCCGTGGACAGGCCGATCCCAAGAAAGAATGGCAGCTGTCACGTCTATCCACCCTGTTGCTGGGCCTGGTAGCGGTACTACTGTCCACCCTGTTCCAGAACCTGAACATTGCCTTTCTGGTAGGACTGGCCTTTGCCATTGCCGCTTCCAGCAATTTCCCGGTACTGCTACTGAGCCTGTACTGGCCAAGGCTGCAAGTGGCTGGCGTGCTGGCTGGTGGCTACGGCGGCATGCTGGCCGCCCTGCTTTGCATCCTGACCGGGCCGGCGGTATGGGTGGGCATGCTGGGCCATGCACGCCCGCTGTTTCCTTATGCCAACCCGGCCTTGTTTTGCGTCCCCCTCGCCTTTGCTGCCGCCTGGCTGGCATCGAGAGGCTGGCGGCAGGTCAAGCCTGTTGACGCCAATGCGGCAGACGCAGACACTGCCACTGGCCACGGCAACTGAACAAGCATCATCAACATCACAACAAGACCTTACGACATGACCACTCTTACCCTGTACGGCAACTGTTTTTCCGGACACAGCTATAAAGTACGCCTGGCGCTGATGCTGGCCGATGTTTCCCATGATTACGTACATGTGGATCTGGCCTTGCCACGTAGCGAGCGACCGGAAGACTTCCGCGCTGCCAGCCGCTTTGGCGAAGTACCGGTACTGGTGGCCGATGGCACGCCGATGTGTCAGTCCAATGCCATCCTGCAATGGCTGGCCGATAGCTATGGTCGGCTGGACGGCGCGCCGGGCGAGCGCCAGCTGGTGCGTGAATGGCTGTGCTGGGAAAGCAATCGTATTGGTTTTTCCCTGCCCAACCTGCGACTGGCGCGCAAATTCTTCCCGCAACCGGCCGAAGTCAGCACCTGGCTGGAACAAAGGGTGAAGGCCGACCTGAACGAGCTGGAAAGCACGCTGAGCCAGCATGCTTACCTGATTGGCAGCACGCTGACAATTGCCGACCTGTCGGCTAGCGCCTATCTGTGGTGGCTGGGCGATGCCGGACTGGATATCACAGCCTGGCCGCACGTGGCGGGCTGGCTGGAACGCATCAGCCAGCTGCCGGGCTGGCAGCATCCGGACGAGCTGATGGCTGCGGAAATTCCGGACTGAAAGCGGTAAGGAGCCAGATGATGGAACGGCCATCCTGCATCAAACACTGGAGCGAACTGCAAGAACCGGACAATGCCAGCTACCCGGATAGCAGCGAATTGCTGTCCATTGGTTCGCCACTGGGAAAGTTTTTTGGTCTACAACGCATCGGCATTCATCACGAATTGCTGCCGCCGGGCCGCCGCACTTCCTGGCCCCATGCGGAAAAAACCGAAGACGAATTCGTCTACGTGCTGGAAGGCGAGCCGGATGTCTGGCTTGATGGCGTACTGTACCGCCTGCAGCCCGGCGACACGGTGGGCTTTCCCGCTGGCAGCGGCATGGCCCACAGTTTCCTCAACAACACCGCGCACGATGTGCGGCTGTTGTGTGTAGGCGACCGCGACCGCAACGACAACCAGCTGCACTATCCTTTGCACTCCGCGCGCAATCTTGCGCTTGGCCCACGCCATTGGCATGACAACCCAGGCCAGTTACGCGGCGAGCACGACGGACTGCCGGATGCCTTGCGCGCGCAACAGGAGCATGACTGAGATGTCCCACTTCCTTGACGCCGTTGCGGCCATTGTCGGTGCGACCCATGTGCTGACCCTGCCGGAAGATACCGCGCCCTTCACGCTGGACTACCGCCGTCGTTATCAAGGCCAGCCACTGGCCGTGGTGCTGCCGGGCACTACCGCCGAAGTGGCGGCCCTGTTGCAACTGTGCCAGCGCCAGCAGGTGGCCGTGGTGCCGCAAGGTGGCAATACCTCGACTTGCGGTGCGGCTACGCCGGATGGCTCGGGACGGCAACTGGTGGTGGCCATGCAGCGCCTCAACCGCCTGCGTGCCATCGACACCGCCAACAACAGCATCACAGTGGAAGCCGGCATGACGCTGGCCACGCTGCAACAACGGGCGGCCGAGGCCGACCGGCTGTTCCCGCTGTCGCTGGCCAGCGAGGGCAGTTGCCAGATCGGCGGTAACCTGTCCACCAATGCCGGCGGGCTGGCGGTGCTGCGCTACGGCACCATGCGTGAATTGACGCTGGGGCTGGAAGTGGTACTGCCCGATGGCCGCGTGCTGCACCAGTTGTCCGGCCTGCGCAAGGACACCAGCGGACTGGACGTGAAGCAGTTGTTCATCGGCGCGGAAGGGCAGCTGGGGCTGATTACCGCCGCCACGCTCAAGCTGTTCCCACTCCCCACTGCCCATGCCACCGCCTGGCTGGGTGTGGACAGCAGCCAGGCTGCCATCGACCTGCTGTCCGCCTTGCGCCAGGCCTTTGGCGACCGGCTGACCACTTTTGAAATCATGTCGCAGCCCTGCCAGCAGCTGCTGGAGAAATACCATCCGGGCCAGTTGCCCTTCATCCAGCCCTGGGCGGTGTTGATCGAGCTGTCCGACAGTGGCGACAGTCATCGACTGCAACAGCAGCTGGTGGATTGGCTGAGTACGCAACAACTGGCCGATGGCGTACTGGCGCACAGCGAAGCCGAGCGCCAGCAACTGTGGCAGCTGCGCGAAGCCATGTCGGAGACCCAAAAGCGTGATGGTGCCAGCATCAAGCACGATATCGGCGTTCCCAGTTCGGCCATTCCGGCCTTCCTGGCCGACTGCGAAGCCGCGCTGCGCGCCGCCTTTCCCAGCGTGCGCATCATCGCCTTTGGCCATGCCGGCGATGGCAACCTGCACTACAACATCAGCTACACCAGACCTGATAACGCAGAACTGTTCGCCGACGAAGAGCGTGTCAATGCCATTGTCTACGACCTGGTCTACCAGCATCAGGGCACGCTGGCGGCTGAGCACGGCATAGGCCAGCTCAAGGGCCACTGGCTGCAACGCTATCAGGACCCGGTGGCCTTGCAACTGATGCAAGGGGTCAAACAACTGCTGGACCCGCAGGGGCTGATGAACCCGGGCAAGTGGCTCTCCCCCGCCCGCTCAGACACTTCAGGCTGAGTACCGGGCCAGTTCACCGGCCAGCCGGTGGATCAGCCCTGCCCAATCCCCCGCAGCCTGCTGACGGCGCAGGCGCATGGCGGGATACCAGACACTGGTTTCGCCCTGCCAGCCCCAGCGCCAATCGGTGTGGCTCCCAGACAATAGCAGCCAGGTCGGCAAGCCCAGACTGCCAGCCAGATGCGCCAGGGCGGTATCCACCGTCACCAGGCCATCCAGACCACCCAGTACCGCCGCCGCGTCAGCCAGATCATCCAACCCGTTCTCCCCTGCCTGCCAGTTGGCAAATCCGGCCAGCCATTGCTGTTCCTCCGCCTGCACTGGCAATTGCAAGCTGGTCCATTCAATTCCGGGCAAGGCCAGCAAAGGCTGCAACAAGCGGACATCCGGCAGCGAGCGGTGATGGTCGAACGGGTGCAGGGCATTGCCACGCCATACCAGGCCCAGCTTGCGTAACCGTGTACCCGGCACGGCCTGAGCCGTGGGCGGCATGACAAAACAGGCAGGAGCCACAGCCGCCGGGTCGGCCACCAGCCAGCGTGGCAGGCTCATGGCAAACACATGGCAATCATGCGCAGGCAAGTCCATGTCCAGCCGCTGCATGGCTAGCCAGTGCACCGGATAGTCTAGTGGCAGGCTTTGCAGCAGGCGTAATAGTTCGGGACGGCATACCACGGTCAGCCGGGCGGGCTGCAACAAGGGCAGATAGCGACAGAATTGCAGCGCATCACCCAGCCCTTGCTCGAACCACACCAGCAGGTGTCGCCCTGCCAGTGCCTCGCCCTGCCAGCACGGGGTCCCGATCTGCGGCAAACCGCTTGCACCCGGCGCACGCTGCAAGCGGGCTTCCAGCAGCGGCCAGCCTTCGTCCCAGCGCTGTTGCGACAGCAGCAGATAGCCCAGGTTTTGCCGGAAGCGCGGCTGCTGCGGGGCCAGTTGCACTGCCATGCGCAAGGCTTGCTCTGCGGCGTCCGCCTGACCTAGTTCACTGCAGGCCATACCCAGCGCGTCGTGCAAGACCGCCGCTGCCGGATGGTGTGCAATACCCTGCTGTAGCAGCGCATGCGCAGCCTCGGCCTTGCCCTGCTGCAGCAGGCCATTGGCCTGATTAAGCCAGATTTCTGCGGGTGGCTTGCTGTGTTGCAGTGCGCGTTGCAGCAAGTCGGCAGCAGCCTGCCAGCCGCCTTGTTGCTGATACAACAGTGCCAGATTATTCAGGGCAACCAGGTGGTGCGGGTCTTGCTGCAGCAATGCTTCCCAGCAAACCTCGGCAGCGGCAGGCTTGCCCAGCTGCTGATGACACTGCGCCAGCCCGGCCAGGCTGTCGACATCCTGTGGCTGCACGCGCAGCAATGCTTCCCAGCAAGCTTGCGCTGCGTCCGGCCTGCCGCCATCGGCCAGCAGACAGGCCAGATTACCCAGACTGGCCGGGTGGTCGGGCTGACGTTGCAACTCGGCCCGATAGTGCTGTTCGGCCCGTTCCGGCTGACCGCTTTCCGCGTACAGGCAGCCCAGGTTGTAATGGGCGTCGGCCACAGAGGCATCCAGCTGCAAAGCCTGTTGCCAGCATTGCTCGGCCAGATTGCCCTGCCCCAGCCGGGCCGCGCAGACGCCCAGCAGGTTCCACACCGGTGCATTGTCCGGCTCGGCCTGCAAGCAAGCCTGAGCCGCCTGCAAGGCAGCGGACAGATTGTGTTCCGCCAGCAAGATGGCGGCCCGCAAGGCCAGCGGGGACAAGTTCATGGCAGCGCTCCTGGTCGATGCTGCCATGCACCCACCACATCAGCAGCCCCGCCATTGTAGAAGCCTACAAGTGGAATTTGGCAAACTGGCCATTCATTTGCCCGGCTTTGTCTGCCAGGCCCTGCAAGGTCTGGCTGGCTTGTTGCAGCATGTCATCGTTCTCCAGCACCCGGCTGTTGATCTGCTCCGAGCTTTGCGCAATCAACGTACTGGCATTGTGCTGCTCCTGGGTGGAATGGGAGATCTCCGACATCTTGCTCACCACATCCTGCATGGAATGGCGGATAGACTGGATATTGGCCACCGCATCACGCGTCAGTTGCACGCCGTCGTTCACCACATGCACCGTGCGCTGGACGTCGTCCACCGCCTTGCCGGTTTCGGTGCGGATGGCACTGACCATGCCGGCAATTTCCACCGTGGCCTGGGCCGTGCGCTCTGCCAGTTTGCGCACTTCGTCGGCCACCACGGCAAAGCCACGGCCTTGTTCACCGGCACGGGCGGCCTCGATGGCGGCATTCAGCGCCAGCAGATTGGTTTGATCGGCAATATCGCGAATCACCTCGGTAATGCCGGAAATCTGCTGCGAACGCTGCTCCAGCGCGGCCAGCATGCCTTCCAGCGCACACACCGACTGGCCGGTGCTTTCCATGCCGCTGGCCAGCTGCTGCATGCCGTTGGCTCCGGCATCCAGGCCCTGGCCGGTACGCGTTGCCAGCACTGCGGCCTCACGCGCGTGGTCGGCAATCTGGGCGATGCTGACTGTAATCTGCTCCAGCGTGGCCGCACTGCTGGAGGACATATCGGAAATGCCCCGCGCCCGCTCGGCCACCTCGCCCACTTGTCCGGATACCTGGCTGACACCGACCACTACCCCGCCGGCATCATCGCGCAGCCCGCGGAACAGCCTGCCCAGTTGCTCGACAAACTGGTTGAAAGCGGTGGCGGTGGCGGCAATTTCATCCTGACCGCTTATCTTCAGCCGCAAGGTCAGGTCGCCTTCGCCGTGGGCAATATCCTGCATGGCCTGTTGCAATGCCACCAGCCCGCCCAGCATGCGTCCCAGCAACACGCCGGCCAAGGGAATCAACAGCACGAATATCAGCGCACTCAAACCGGCAACGGTCAACAGCAGGGTATTGAGCGGTGCCAGAATGTCAGCCCGGTGCGTGGCGAGGCCAATCAACCAGTCACTGCCCGGAATATGCTGTATCGATAACAGCATGTCCTGACCATCCAGTTCCACCTGCTGCAGGCCTTGGCTATTCGCCAGCTCGGTCAGCCGGGCGGCGTTCAGTGTCGGTGCCAGCGTGCTGATGGGCTTGAGCGTCAGCCCGGCCTGCGGATGCGCGAGGATGGTGCCCTTGCCGTCGGTGATGAAGGCATAGCCATTGCCGCGAACCTTCAAGGACAGTACCGACTGCACCAGGCTATCGACAAACACATCACCACCGGCCACGCCAACGGGCTTGCCGCCTTGCAGGATAGGCGCAGCCACCGTGATGGTGAGCTTCTTGCTGGCTTCGTCCACATAGGGTTCGGTCACCACCGGCTTGCCTGCCGCCAATGCCTGCTGATACCAGTCGCGCGTGGTGACCTTGTAGTCGGCAGGGGCCTGCCAGTCATCGGAAAACACCGAGCGGCCATCGGCAAAACCCGCGTAATTGACATTGAATCCGGCGCGCGCGCCCACCTTGAGAAAGCGCAGGGCATCGGCCTGCGTGGCCACCTCGGCCTGGGCGGTAATTTCCTGCTTCTTTTCATCCAGCCAGGTTTTCACCACGCTGCCCTGCCCTTTCAGCGCGGAGTCAAACTCGTGGTTCAGGCCATTGAGAATTTCGCCGCGCATCTGGATGAACACAATCAATACCAATACCAGCCCGAACACCGCCATCAACAAGGCATTGAATACAATCAGTTTACTGCGCAAGGATTTCATTTTTTCCCCTGGCGAAATGGTGATGCCCTAAGCATGAAGGTAAGCGTTTTCTGGCAGCGGGCAGCTGGCTGCCAACAATCTTGACATTAAATTATGAAATACTTATTTACATTTTGATCCAGAACAGCAAAGCGCCTTTACAGCAGGCATGCAGGGGCATCAAAGGGATGGTGCGGGGAAAGACAGGCAAAAAAAATCCCCTGAGGGTTCTCAGGGGCCAACACGAGGAAGAAACATCTGGCTGGGGTTGCCAGCTTGATGCTTCGAGGGGCTAACACCACAAAAGGTCTTGCGACCTTCAGTGCGATGCACAATTTAGCGCAAATGCTCTATTCTGTCCATTCAATTCAGCGGCTTAGACTCGCTAGCAAAACCCCCTAGCCTGCGTGCGCCTTTTTGCCGTACTTTTTGTACTGTCTGCGTCGGCGCGCCTTGGCCCGGGTTCTCTACGCGCGTTTGTCAGCAGCTCTTAGCACTCAAGCCCACTGGTAATCCTTGAACATTTCACGCAGTTTCATCTTCTGCAATTTGCCGGTGGCGGTATGCGGCAGCTCATCCAGGAACACCACATCGTCCGGTGTCCACCATTTGGCGATCTTGCCTTCATAAAAGCCGATCAGCTCATCGCGGGTCGCGCTGGCACCGGGCTTGAGCACCACCACCATCAGCGGGCGTTCATCCCACTTGGGGTGTACCACGCCGATGGCGGCGGCCTCGGCCACTGCCGGGTGCCCCACCAGAATGTTTTCCAGTTCGATGGAGCTGATCCATTCGCCGCCGGACTTGATCACGTCCTTGGTGCGGTCGGTGATCTTCATATAGCCGTCGCGGTCGATGGTGACCACGTCGCCGGTATTGAACCAGCCGTCATCAGTATGCGAATCGTCCCGCTCGCGCTTGAAGTAGCGCGATAACACCCAGGAACCCTTCACCTGCAAGTTGCCGAAGGCCACGCCATCGTTGGGCAATGGCTTGCCTTCGTCATCGACAATACGGATGGCCACACCGTAAATGGGACGGCCCTGCTTGGTTTGCAGTGCACGTAGTGTCGGCGTGTCGCAGCCGTTGTGCTTGAACTTGGGCGTACTGGTGGTGCCACAGGGCGACAGCTCGGTCATGCCCCACAGCTGGCGCAGTTCGGCACCGTGTTCGGCCAGCTGGTCCACCATGCTTTCCGGTGCGGCCGAGCCGCCGACAATCACCCGCTTCAGAGTGTGGATCTTCAGATGATTCTTCTGGCAATGCTGCAACAGCATCATCCAGATGGTGGGCACGCCCGCCGCCATGGTGACGCCTTCGGTCTCGATAAGCTCGTACAAGTTGACGCCGTCCATCTTGGGGCCGGGCAACACCAGCTTGGCGCCGTTCATGGTGCAGCTGTAGGGCAAGCCCCAGCCATTGACATGGAACATGGGGACAACCGGCATGATGGCACCCTGGGCCGAGATATCCAGACTATCCGGCAGCGAGCTGGCAAAAGCATGCAGCACGGTGGAGCGGTGCGAATACAGCACGCCCTTGGGGTTGCCAGTAGTGCCCGAGGTGTAACACAGGCTGGAAGCCGTGTTTTCGTCGAATTCCGGCCACTGGTAATGGTCGCTGTGGCTGTTGACCAGGTCTTCGTAGCACAACAGGTTGTCCAGTGTGGACTCGCGCGGCATGTGGGCGCGGTCGGTCAGCAGGACAAAGTGCTGCACGGTGCTGAGTTCGGCGGCAATCTGCTCCACCACGGACAGGAAGCTCAAATCGAACATCAGCACCTTGTCTTCGCCATGATTGATGATGTAGCTGATCTGCTCGGCAAACAGGCGCGGGTTGACCGTGTGGCAAATGGCCCCGGAGCCGGAGGTGGCAAAGTAGATTTCGTAATGGCGATAGCCGTTCCAGGCCAACGTGCCTACGGTATCGCCGTGCCCTACCCCAAGCCCGGCCAGCGCATTGGCCAGTTGCCGGCTGCGGCGCGCGGCTTCGCGGTAGGTGTAACGGTGAATCGGGCCTTCCACGGTACGCGACACGATTTCGCTATCGCCATGGTAGGTTTCGGCATGTTGCAGCAGGGCGGAAATCAGCAGCGGCTGTTCCATCATTTGTCCACGCATCTTGTTCCCCTCTATTGTCGTGGTTTGTGAGTCCATCAAAAGACCATAGGCATTTCACGGCAATGGCTCCAATCATATTTTCTGATGCCATCCGGAAAGAGCTGCTGATGAAAACCGCCGTTTCCATCCATGACAATGGAAACATCCGAGCGCTTGCTTGGTTGCATGCAAGAACAGAAGGGGTATTGCGGCACATAGGCCGCATGAGATGCGGGTGGCAGGCCAGACTGGGCGCAAAGCCAGCTGGAAAGCTTGTTTCCAGCTGGCAGATTGTCAGCTGTACTTTACATACAACAGCTGATGCGTTTTAGCTTTTCACCGGGCGCTTGGCCAGCATGCGTTGCAAGGTGCGCCGATGCATGCCCATGGAGCGGGCGGTGGCGGAAATATTGCCGTCGTGTTCGTTCAGCACCCGTTGCAGATGCTCCCAGGTGACACGACGCAACGACATCGGCTGCGGGGCCAAGGGTAATTCCGGGTTAGCCGTCACTTGCTGGAAAGCCGCCAGAATATCCTCCACACTGGCCGGCTTGGCCAGATACTGCACCGCGCCCAGCTTGGTGGCCTCCACTGCGGTGGCAATGCTGGCATAACCGGTGAGCACCACCACTGCCGCTTGTGGATAGCGCTGACGCAATGCAGGCAACAAACGCAAGCCGCTTTCCCCTTCCAGGTTCAGGTCCAGCACAATGCGCAACGGTGGCTCGTCACGCAGCTGCAAGGCTTGCGCGCCGTCCGCTGCACATTCCACCCGGAAGCCACGTCGTCCCAGCGAACGCGCCAGCACACTGCTGAAAGCCGCGTCATCATCCACCAGCAAAAAATCCAGCGCCATGCTCATTCCTCCAGCCGCAAGGGCAGGCGCACACGGGCATGCACCCCGCCCTCCGCCCGGTTATCCAGGGTCAGTGTGCCGTTCAGTCGCGCCAGCGTGGCATGGCTCAGCATCACGCCCAGCCCCATGCCTGCCGGTTTGTCAGATGCCAGCGGTGCCAGCCCGGCACGTTGCAATTGCGCTGCCGACAAACAGCCCACCGGATTGATGATGTCCAGCTGCAAGCAGTCGCCGGATAGCGTGGCCGTCACCGTCAAGGCACCGCCGCCCGCTTCGGCAGCATTATTGATGAGATTGAAAAAAGCCGGCCAGAACGCGGCATCCAGCCATACCATCGGGTCCGGGCCGGTGGCAGCCTGCCATTGCAACTGGACATCCGGCCGTAAGCTGCGCCAGCCGGATAGCTGCTGGGCCAGCGTGGCAAATAGTGGCTGGGCGGCATCACTTTGGGCAATGCCTTGCTTCAAACGGGCGAGCGCCTGGGCACAACTACCCAGCTGGGCCTGCATCAGGCGCAGGTCCGCTTGCAGATTTTCGTCCGCCGCATGTTGTTGCAGCATGTCATCCACCAGCAGGCTAAGGGTGTTGATGGGGGTGGACAGGGAATGCGCAGCACCGGCTGCCTGCATGCCCACCGCCAGCAACTGCTCATCCCGCAACTGGGTTTCCCGTGCGGCAGCCAACGCAGCCTCGCGAGCCGCCAGTTGGCGGGCCAGCCAGGAGACAAAGCTGGTAATCAGCAGCGCCGACAGGGCAAAGGTCAACCACATGCCCAGCAAATGCAAAGAGAAAGCATAGGCGGCATCACTGCCCTGCAAGGGCCAGGGCAGATGCCAGGCAAACAGCAAGGCATAGGCCAGCATGCTGAGCAGGGACAGGCCCCAGGCAAACAAGCCCGGGGACAACAAGGCAGCAAACAGCACCGGCGGCAAATACAGAGAGGCCAGCGGATTGGCCGCACCGCCGCTGAACGCCAGACACTCGGTCAGTGCCAGCACGTCGGCCAGCAGCCCCAGGCGCAGCATCAGCAAGGGCGAGCCATGCCGTGGCACACGGCGGCCAAGGATGAAGTTGAACCCAGCCAGGGTGGCCAGAGCTTGCAACAGCAGCAGCCAGGGCAGCGCCAGGCCGCTGGCCGCACACAGCAGCAGCAAAGCCAGGCCGGCAGCCAGCATCAGCCAGCGCAAACGGGCGATCAGGCGCACCGCATCGGGCAGGTCAGCCACCAGGCGTGCGGAAGAAGATAATAATTGGGCCAGCATGGCCGACACTTTAGCATTCCGCCGCCGGTTTGGTGGCTGCGACATAATGCCGCAGCGCCACCTGTGCATGGCTCGTCGCCGTCGCGACAGTCTGCTAGTCTTGCAACACTTTTTGTCGAACGCGTGCGGATGAAACATTTGAAACTTGCAGGCTGCGGCCTGACCCTGTTTATTGCGCTGGGGCCATTGGTGGGCCTGCTGGCGACCGGCGTCATGCCCATGCTGGCCTACATGCTGGGTGCCTTGCCTGCAGCCTTGGCCGGGGTATTGCTGGTGCTGTTGCGGCTGTCGCTGGAGGCCAGCATCAGCCAGTGGCAAGCACGCTGGCCGCGCTGGCGTCTGCTGGTGCTGGCCGCCTTGCCCGGCGCGCTGATCGGCGGAGTCATTACGCTGTATTACAGCCGCTGGTTGCAACCAGCCTTGTACGACCCGGTGTTCAACTACTATGTGGGCGCGGTGGCCGGCGCGGTATGCAACGCCCTGTACTGGCACTTGCCAGCCAGCAACGCGAGTAGCAAGCCCGCCTGAACGGCGGGCAGCGACAAAAAGAAAGCCCGCCAGGTCGGGGCGGGCTATCACACCTTGGAGTATGCCATTGCAGGGGGCAAAGCCTGTCAGCTGGCATTGCTTGCTACCTTAAAGCCCTTGAGGGCCCATGACAATGCGACAGATTGCCGCAGCGCCTAAGCCGCCCTCTGCAGGCTGACACGCAGACCACCCTCATCCCGGTTGCTCAGTTGCATCTGCAAGCCATGCAGGCTGGCAATGCGCTCGACAATCGACAAACCCAGCCCGCTACCGGGCATTTCCTGCCCTGGCGGACGGAAAAAACGCTCCTGCACCCGGGAAAGCCACTGGGCTTCAATGCCCGGTCCATTGTCCTGGACCACCACTTCATCCGCCAACAGCAGCAGTTCGATCCGGCTGCCTGCCGGGCAGTAGCGCACCGCATTGTCCAGCAGATTACGCAATAACAGCGTCAGCAAGGTGGCATCGCCATTCAGGGGCAATACCGCCTTCGTGCTGGTCTGCCAGTGGGTTTCCAGCACCGTGTCTTTTGCGGCAGCGGCAGTGGTCACGTCGCTCAGCGCATCCCGGCTGATTTGTTGCCAGTCCACCGGCTGCGGGCTGAGCAAACCCTGCAAGGGGTCCAGCCGGGAGAGTGCCAGCAACTGCGCCAGCAGGCGGGTGGCACGTTGTATGCCCAGCTGCAATTGCTGCAGGGCATGTTGCCGTCCGGCTTCGTCCGGCATCAATGCCATCACCTCGGCCTGCACTTGCAGGGCAGCCAGCGGGGTGCGCAACTCATGGGCAGCATCGGCAGTAAAACGCCGTTCATGCTCCATGGCCTCGGCGATGCGGGCAAACAAGGCATTGAGTGCCTGCACCATGGGCAACACTTCACCAGGCACGTTTTCCGACAATGGCGTGCTGTCCAGCACGCTGCGCTGGCCCAGTTCGCCTGCCACCTGCTGCAAGGGCCGCAAGCCTTTGCGCACCGCCCACAGAATCAGCAGCAACAGCACCGGCAGCCCGAGCAACCAGGGCAGCAGCTGCCCTTCTATTACCTTGACGACCACCTCGTGGCGCAGCTTCTGCCGCTGACCGACGGCTACCAGTCGCGTACCATCCGGTGCCGGCAGATAAAACAGACGCCATTCGTCCTTGCCGTCATCAGCACGCACGCTGTAAAAACCACGCCGGCTGGCATCAAAAGTAAAGCGTCGCCCCTTGCCATCACTTAGCAGCAGGTTGCCATCGGCATTCCATACTGCAAGGCCGATGTCGTCATCCTCGGCTTCACCCCGATCACCGCCACGGATCAGCTTTTTGGTTTTGGGCAGCAAGGGCAGGTCGTCACCATGCTCACCCATGTTCACGATCAGCAACTGGCGGGCAAACAAGGTCAGCTGCGTATCGTAAAGTTCGTCCACTTCATGATGTGCCACATAGGCCGCCACACCGGTGGACACCAACCAGATCAGGGGCACGGAGACCAACAGCAGAATGGCCAGCCGTCTTTGCAGGGTTGGCTGGTGCATCATGCCGGCTCACCCAGTGCATAACCCACCCCGCGCTGAGTGCGAATAAAAGCCGCGCCCAGTTTTTTGCGCAGGTGGTGCACATACACTTCCACCGCATTGCTTTCCAGTTCCTGCCCCCAGCCATACAGTTTTTCTTCGATCAACTCACGCGGCAGCACCCGGTCCTTGCTGGACAACAGCAGCTCCAGCAAGGCCAGTTCCCGTGCGGTCAATTCCAATGGCACCTCGCCCAGCCAGGCGGTGCGCGCCACCGGGTCCAGGCTCACCCGGCCATGACTCAGGCGATTGCTGGTCTGGCCGTGGCGGCGGCGAATCAGGGCCCGCAGCCGGGCAGCCACCTCACTGAGCGCAAAAGGTTTGACCAGATAGTCATCGGCACCGGCATCCAGCCCCTTGAGCCGGTCATCCAGTGCATCACGGGCCGTCAATACCAGCACCGGTACATCCTGCCCGGCCTTGCGCCAGGCGGTCAGGATATCCATACCGTCCATGCCCGGCAGGCCCAGGTCCAGCACCACGGCATCAAACGGTGCAGCCGTCAGCGCAGCCAGGCCTTCACGCCCCTGCCGAAACCAGTCCACGACAAAGCCCAGCTGGCTCAGCCCCATTTTCAGGCCATCGCCGATCAGCGGGTCATCCTCCACCACCAGAATGCGCATGTTCATTTCCTTGTCTCGAACGCCACCACAGCAAGCTAGTCGGCCTATTGCAACACGATCCCCACCCAAAAAACCATGGCGCTGATCAAGCAGGACCCAGCCTGGATGGCCCAGTAGAACAGAACTGTCTTAAACCCGACTTAAAGCAGCCCGCGTCATGCAGTCGTCACCAAAGCCTCATCGCCCCGTCATCTGCAACATGCAGCATGGCGCTGTACACCACGGTAGAACGGACCCGATATGCAGCCCGCCTCCGACACTGTCAAACAGCACCACTACCGCGCCATCTGGATTTCCGACGTCCATCTGGGCACTGCCGGCTGTCGCGCCGACCATCTGCTGGATTTTCTCAAACATAACGAATCGGACCATCTCTATCTGGTGGGCGATATCGTTGACGGCTGGCAACTGAAAAAATCCTGGTACTGGAAGCAAAGCCACAACGATGTGGTGCAAAAGGTGCTGCGCAAGGCGCGCAAGGGCTGTCAGGTGGTGTACGTACCGGGCAACCACGACGAGGCCGCGCGTCATTACACCGGGCTGGATTTTGGCGGCATCGCCATCCGGCGCGAAGCAGAGCACATCACCGCCGACGGCAAGCGTCTGCTCATCATCCATGGCGACGAATTCGATGGCGTCATCCAGCACATCAAGTGGCTGGCCTATGTTGGCGACTCACTCTACACCGTCATCCTGCAACTGAACCGTGGCTTCAACTGGCTGCGCAAACAGCTGGACCTGCCTTACTGGTCGCTGTCGCAATACCTCAAGCACAAGGTAAAGAATGCGGTGAATTTCATCAGTGACTTTGAAAAGATCCTGGCCGGGGAAGCACGCCGCCGCCACTACGACGGGGTGATTTGCGGTCACATCCACAAAGCCGAAATCCGCGACATCGACGGGGTACTGTACGGCAACAGTGGCGACTGGGTGGAAAGCCTGTCAGCCCTGGTTGAACATGCCGATGGCCGGCTGGAAGTGGTGTACTGGACCACGCTGCTGAGCCAGCCGGAAAAAACCAGCCGAAAAGTGCGCGCGTCCCAGGACAAACCGCAAGCAGTCATTGAACACAGCCCGCTGGGCCAACCCGGCATTCCCGCCCCGCAACCTGTGCAATACCACGGCAACACCTCTTCCCATTCCGACCCCAGCCAGGAGACCCCATGCGCATCCTGATCGTGACCGACGCCTGGCAGCCCCAGGTCAACGGCGTAGTCCGCACCCTGACCGAAACCTGCCGCGAACTGACTGCCTTCGGGCATCAGGTTGAAATGATCACCCCGCTGGAATTCCACACCCTGCCCTGCCCCACCTATCCGGATATCCGGCTTTCAATATTGCCCTACCGCCAGGTGGCACAGCGCATTGCTGCACTGGCACCACATGCCATCCACATTGCCACCGAAGGGCCGCTGGGCCTGGCGGCACGTCGTTACTGCCTGCGCCACAAATTACTGTTCACCACCGCCTATCACACCCGCTTCCCGGAATACATCGCCGCCCGCACCCGTTTGCCGCTGTCCATCAGCTATGCCTGGATGCGCCGCTTTCATAATGCCGGTGCTGCCACCATGGTGCCCACCCAGTCCATTGCCAACGACCTGCGTGCCCGCGGCTTTGACAAGGTGGTGCTATGGAGCCGCGGCGTGGACATTGGCATGTTCAGTCCCGGAGAACGAGACCGGCTGGAAGAAAGCCGAGCGCCCCGCTTTGTCTATATCGGACGCGTGGCGGTGGAAAAAAACATCGAGGCCTTCCTGAAGCTGGATCTACCCGGCAGCAAATGGGTAGTGGGAGACGGCCCGCTGCTGCCACGGCTGCAACGCGAATACCCCGAAGTGCACTTTGCTGGCGTATTTCCCCAGCCAGAGCTGGCCCGTTTCTACCGCGCCGCAGATGTCTTCGTCTTCCCCAGCCTGACTGATACCTTCGGCTTGGTATTACTGGAAGCCATGGCCTGCGGCACACCGGTAGCCGCTTATCCGGTAGCCGGACCGCGCGACGTGGTCGGCCATAGCGGTGCTGGCGTCTTGCATGAAGATCTGCGTCACGCCTGCCTGGAGGCACTCAAGCTGGACCGTACACATGTGCGGACCGTGGCCGAAAGATATTCCTGGGCTGCCGCCACGCGTCAGTTCGAGCAACACCTGCATCCCAATCAGCCAGCACAAGTGGCGAGGCTGGAAGCGCAGACCGGCTGAGTCACCACAATAGCCTGCGTTGCAAAATCGCAGCGCTGGCCAAACCAGTGCTGGCGAGCAATCAGTACAATGGCATAGAAAAAACCGCGTCGGGACTGAAAAAAAACTTGAGTCCGCCAATGCCAGGCCTATACTGAAATCATTCAGTAACAGGGAGGGTTTGGGATGAGTCATTGGCCGGATTCCGACAACCTTGTTCACACCGGCGTTCAGAACCCATCACCTTTTCAGGTTTGATGGCGGGCAGTTCAAGCTTGCCCGAGAGCGCAACAAGCGTCCATTGCGGATGCATCAGACGACAGGTCGTCGGTACGCCAGACACGAAACAACAGACTTTGCTAAAGCATGATGAGTAAACCGGGAAGTCATTCCCCTCTGCGCTGCCGTAACAGGTAGCGAGCATGATGTTACCGCCCAGACGAAACCGGGCATGTTTACCGTAGCATCAGTTGTTTGAGACTTATCTTGTGCTGTGCATACAGCCTGTTCTTTGGTAGACCTGCAAGGCAGCAGTCGGGAGCATCGTTGGCAGACATGTTCCACGCCAAGCAGGGTGAAAACTTGTATGTGATGTTTGCGTTATCCCGCAAATCCTTCTTTTCAAACATGCAGTGACACACCACAGAGGGCGGCCGGTCAAGCCACCCTCTTTCTATTCCAGCTTCTCTATCCCTGCGCCTGCTTCAACCTGTCGATTACCGCCCGCGCCAGATGCTGCGTACTCACCCCCGGCGAAATCACATCCGGCGTGGCAATGCCATCCTGCAAGGTCGCCAGTACCGCCTGCTCCACCCTCATGGCCAGATCAGCCCGCTGCCACCAGATGCGCAGCAACATGGCAGCACTGAGAATGGCCGCCAGCGGATTGGCAATGCCCTGGCCGGCAATATCCGGGGCAGAACCATGTACCGGCTCGGCAATGGCTGCCACCATGCCCAGGTTCAAGGAAGGGGCCAAGCCCAGTCCACCACCAAAAGCCGCCACCAGATCGGACAGAATATCGCCGTACAGATTGGGAGCCAGCAGCATGTCAAAACTTTCCGGTGCCTGCGCCAGGCGCATGACTGCGGTATCCACCAGCATTTCATCTACGGCGATTTCCGGGTATTCCAGCGCCACCTCGCGGGCACAGTCGCGAAACAGGCCATCCGTGCGTGGCAGGATATTCGCCTTGTGGATGATGGTGATGCGCTGTCGTCCGGCATGTCTGGCCAGTTCGAACGCACTACGGGCAACTCGAAGAGAAGCGCTACGGGTGATGCGCTTGATTGCGACAGCCACCTCGCCATCTGACTGCTCATCCCCGACATAGAGGTCTTCGGTATTTTCCCGAACGATGATGAGGTCGATGCCCTGACGGCACACGGTGAGCGGCAGACTGAGCGTGGGACGGATATTGGCATGACAGCCCAGTTCGCGGCGTAACTGGACAATGGGGGAGCGATACCCCTCCACCAGCTGCATGGGAGAACTCACTGCGCCGAAAAACACGGCTCCGCACTCGCGTGCTGCCTCCAATGTCTTGTCTGGCAAGGCCTTGCCCTGGCGCTTGAAGGTTTCCCAGCCGGCATCGGCAAACACCAGTTGCAAACCCGGCAATACAGCTTGCAATACACCCACGGCAACGGGAACCACCTCATGACCAATCCCGTCTCCGGGAATCACACACAGCTTCATTGCTTGCTCCGCTTTCTGTCAGCAGGACAGTAGATTGTACGCGCCCCGCTTCACGCCATACAAAAAAGATGACATCAGAATGGAAAGTCGGCATCAGGCTGTACACTGTCGGACAACAGCCGCATGTGTGCTGTTTTATGCACTAGCGCAGCACGCAATACAATTCGCTGATCTAAATCAACGCATTGCTAAGAACAAACAGGAATAAACACAGCGGAAAGAAATCGTTAGGGCTGCCCCACTCTTTAAGGTAACATCCTGTTCCAGTTGACTTTCCCGCCGTATGCCCGCCATAGCATGCCAAAAGCTGTTGCAGGCTTTGCGTCGTGGCGATTTGATCATTATGTTTTATGACATAGTGAGAACAGCTAGCAATGTTTAGTCAAGCGTCCCTGAAAAGGGTAAAATCGCCACAACCACTCATTCCTTGATTTCTATTGGATAGCGAGCAGCAATTTATATGTCCTCCCCCAATTTGACCGCTGAAAAGGTTTTGTCGGTTCACCACTGGAACGACACCCTGTTCACCTTCACCTGCACCCGCGATGCCGGCCTGCGCTTCATCAACGGCCAATTCGTCATGATCGGCCTGGAAGTAAACGGCAAGCCGCTGATGCGCGCCTACTCCATTGTCAGCTCCAACTACGAAGAGCATCTGGAGTTTTACAGCATCAAGGTACAAGACGGCCCGCTGACCTCCAAACTGCAACACCTGCAAGTCGGCGACACCGTACTGATCAGCAAGAAGCCCACCGGCACTCTGGTGCAAGACAACTTGCTGCCGGGCAAGAACCTGTACCTGCTGTCCACCGGTACCGGCCTGGCTCCGTTCATGTCCATCATCAAGGACCCGGAAGTCTACGAACGCTACGACAAAGTCATTCTGACCCACGGCGTACGCTGGGTGAATGAACTGGGTTATCACGACTACATCACCAAAGAACTGCCGGAAAACGAGTTCTTTGGCGACATCGTGAAAGAAAAGCTGATTTACTATCCGACCGTTACCCGCGAACCGTTCCGCAATCAGGGCCGCCTGACCGACCTGATTACCAACGGCAAGATGTGCGCAGACATCGGCCTGCCGCAGCTGAACCCGGAAAACGACCGCGTGCTGATCTGCGGTAGCCCGTCCATGCTGCATGACCTGTGCGAAATCCTGAATGGCATGGGTTTCAAGGAATCGCCGCGCATGGGCGAACCTGGCGACTACGCTATCGAACGTGCTTTTGTGGAAAAGTGATTCCGCCTTTTCCGGGCAACAAAGCAAACGCCATCCAGCCGGATGGCGTTTTTCTTTGCCGGTATCACAGATGACGGGTAGAAACGGAAACGACAGATGCAAAAAAGGGAGGCTGAGGCCTCCCTTTGTTTATTGCGAGCCAGACGCTGACGTCTGATTAGTTTGCTGCGGAAGCCGGAGCGGCTTTCTTGGCAGCGTGCTTTTTAGCATGGTGCTTTTTGGCAGCGTGCTTCTTGGCCGGAGCGGAAGCGTCAGCAGCCTGGGCTTTCTGAGCGGAAGCTTCTACTTTCTTGGCAGCGTGCTTTTTGGCGTGATGTTTTTTGGCAGCGTGCTTCTTGGCCGGAGCGGAAGCGTCAGCAGCTTGGGCTTTCTGAGCGGAAGCTTCTACTTTCTTGGCAGCGTGCTTTTTGGCGTGGTGCTTTTTGGCAGCCTTTTTAGCCGGTGCGGAAGCGTCAGCAGCCTGGGCTTTCTGAGCGGAAGCGTCGGCAGCTTGGGCTTTCTGAGCGGAAGCGTCTACTTTCTTGGCAGCGTGCTTTTTGGCGTGGTGCTTTTTCACAGCCTTTTTAGCCGGTGCGGAAGCGTCGGCAGCTTGGGCTTTCTGAGCGGAAGCGTCTACTTTCTTGGCAGCGTGCTTTTTGGCGTGGTGCTTTTTCACAGCCTTTTTAGCCGGTGCGGAAGCGTCAGCAGCTTGAGCTTTCTGAGCGGAAGCTTCTACTTTTTTCACGCCTTTCTTGGCGTGGTGAATCTTGGCAGCTTTGGCTTTCGGTGCGGAAGCAGCAGCCGGAGCGGAAGCGTTGGTGGCGGCGAAACCAGCAGCGGAGCTCAGACCGAAGGCGGCAGACAAAACGAGCAGGGTCAGTTTTTTCATGTTGCGTTCTCCAATATCAAGTGGGGAGTGTTCTTTCCGAGACACCGCAGTGGTGTTTCCATGAGTCGTATCCTAGCCCTGCCCGATCTGGCCGTCTGTGAGTGCTATGTAAGGTCATGTAACGCTACGTACAGAATTAGCGTCGTGTGACGGTGAGTACCTGATACACCCCACCGAACAGTGTTTCCTTGTGCCAGTCAAAAGCCTCGGCATCTGTGGCATAGCTGGAAATCTCATTGCGCCACAGCGCCTCGGCAAAGGGCTCCAGCACGCGATTGACCCACTTGAGCAACCAGCCTATAGGCTGCCAGGGCGCTGGCTTGTGATAGTCGACAAAGACGGCCTTGCCGCCCTCCGGCACCTGGGACAGCATGTTGTCGACAATGCGACGCTTGAGATCGTCCGGCACTTCATGCAGTAAAAAGAAGCTGCAAATCAGGTCTGCCGGTTGTTCCAACCGGTAGCTGGCGGCATCGGCCCGCTCTACACGTGCCTGTGGATAGCAGCCCAGCTTGCGCACTGCATGCTCAACCTGTACCGGGGTGATGTCCGTCAGAATGAATTCACCATGCTTGCGCACCTTGGCCGCCGCTTTTTGCACCAGATCACCATACACATGCGCTACCTGCCACACCCGCATGCCGGGACGGATTTGCTGCAGGTAGCGCCGCATCAGGCGCTGGTCATTGAGAAACAGTAGCGTGCTGACCACCAGATTACGGTCCAAGAGCGCCGCGCGGCGCGGGTTGACATAGGCCCAGTCGTAAACTTCGGTCATGTAGTCCGGCACCCCTTCGTAATAGGGGTTGCACGGCAGCGGTGGGTGGTTGCGGCTCATGATGGCACCTTGGGTTAGCTATTCATCAATAAATTTTAGCAAATGCTAATATGCAAATTATTGAGCTAAACCAAGCTTTGCCCTGTTCCCGCCTGAGTGTGGCCTGCCAATACAAAACGGCCCTTAACGGGCCGTTTTACAGGTGATAGCAGCTTAATCTGCCAGCGTAAGCACCACTGGCGTATGGTCGGACGGGCGTTCCCATTTGCGCGGCGTCTTGTCGATGACGCATTCCAGCGCGCGCGCTTGCAAGGCCGGAGTAATCAGGATGTGGTCGATACGCACCCCCTTGTTGCGGCGGAACATCATCGCGCGGTAATCCCACCAGCTGTACTGCTTGTCCTCCTGATTGAACAGACGGAAGCTGTCCGCCAGGCCCAGGCCGATCAGGCTGCGGAAGGCGTCGCGCTCCGGTGTGCTGCACAGCACTTGCTCGTGCCAGCTTTCCGGGTCGTACACGTCACGGTCTTCCGGCGCGATATTGTAGTCGCCCAGCAGTGCCAGTTGCGGATGGCGCGCCAGCTCATTGGCTACGTAGTCATGCAGCTTGCCCAACCATTCCAGCTTGTACGGATACTTGGGCGAATCGACAGCCTCGCCATTGACGAAGTAGCCACAGATCACGCGCACGCCGTTTACCGTGGCGGCAATCACCCGGCGTTGCGGATCGTCATAGCCGGGAATGCCCAGCACCACATCGTCCAGCTGCAAGGGCGCGCGCACCAGAATGGCCACGCCGTTATAGGTTTTCTGGCCAAACCAGGCCGCACGATAACCGGCGGCCTCGATCTGGGCCAGCGGGAACACGTCCTGATCCATTTTCAATTCTTGCAGGCAAAGTACGTCTACCGGGCTTTGCGCCAGCCATTCCAGCACCTGAGGCAGACGGACCTTGAGTGAGTTGACGTTCCAGGTGGCTAATTGCATATCTTCAGTTCTCGTTTACTTAGGGCAGCCGCGCACCGCGGCGGCTGCATCTGAATCGGAAATCACGGCTACTGTCGGCAAGGCGCAAACATGTCCAGTTGCTTGTTATAAACACTGGTGTGCACGCCCAGCAAACCCAGCAGCGAGTGGAACAGGTTGTCGTGGGAATATGGCTCGGCCTTACGCCCTTCCAGACAGCGCTGGTTCAGGCCGACTTCCTGCTGGAAGCTGTCGGAGAACCACATCATGGCACCAATATGCTTTTGTGCTTCCGGTGCCAGCAAATAAGGCGTGCCATGCAGATACATGCCGTTTTCACCCAGCGATTCGCCGTGGTCGGACATGTACAGCATGCCGGTGTTGTAACGCTGCTGGTTGGCACGCAGAAAATCAATCAGCCCGGATAGCACCGTGTCGGTATACAGAATGGTGTTGTCAAAACCGTTGACGATCTGCTCGCGCGGGCAGCGTGATAGCTCGCTGGTCTGGCATACCGGCTTGAACTGCTCCATGGCTGGCGGGTAACGCTTGTAGTACGCCGGGCCGTGGCTGCCCATCTGATGCAACACCAGCACGATGTCGCGGTCGGACTGGTCAATCTTCTGTTGCAGGTTCTGCAGCAGAATTTCATCCCAACACTCGCCAGTGCTGCATAGCTTGTCGTCCTTGCTGGTGGTGACATCTTCCAGCGTCACCCGGTTGCACACATCCTTGCAGCCGGACTGGTTATCCCGCCAGATCACGTTGTAGCCGGCACGCTTGAGGACATCCAGCACATTTTGCTGCCGTGCGGCCTTGTCTCCATCGTAATTGGCCCGGCCGATATCGGAGAACATGCAGGGCACCGAAACCGCTGTTTCCGTGCCACAAGAAAACACATTGGGCAGATTGATCAAACCAGCCTGCGCCGACAGTTTCGGGTTGGTATTGCGCGGATAACCATTGAGCGAAAAATGGTCGGCACGCGCGGTTTCCCCCACCACCAGCACAAACACGGTCTTGCGCTTGTGCTGCTGCCAGCTGGCATCGCGTTTGGCATCCTCACCCAGTGGGCTGACCACAATGGGGCCGCTATTGTAGTGGTCCTGGATATAGCCATTGGTGGCCTGGATATAGTTGAAGGGCGTCAGATAATGGCGAAGCTGGCGGTTATTGCGGAACAAGGACGCAAAGTCCTGATACGCCGCAAAGGCAATGCCCACCAGCACTGCCGCCGACACCAGCAAGGTCAGCAAGCGCACACCGCCCTCCCGCAACGGGGAGCGCCACTGGATATGACGCGTAAACAACCACCAGCTAGGCAACAGCCCCAGCACCACCACAAACAGCGCCATTTTCATGGTCAGCAGATCGCGCACTTCCTTGTGGT
Source organism: Aquitalea sp. LB_tupeE (assembly GCF_013391415.1). Lineage (GTDB taxonomy): Bacteria > Pseudomonadota > Gammaproteobacteria > Burkholderiales > Chromobacteriaceae > Aquitalea. Next base: position 41,054 of record NZ_JACAXB010000018.1, on the reverse strand, counting down.
CGGTCTGCACCGCGTTTTGCACCATGTGCACATCTATCATCACCCCATACTGGTTCATGAAATAGCTAATGAACGAGGTGGTCAGCAATAACAGCGCAATCAGTGGCTTGCCGATATAAGGCCAGTTGAATAGCGACAGCACCAGGTTGTAAAACGCTGTCACCAGCAGGAAGGACTCCAGCAGCAATTTGATGCCCTGGCTATCCAGCGGGCCGACAATGCGTAGCATCTCGCGCCAGAATGGCAGGTTGTAAAACAGTACCAGCCCCAGCGACACCAGCAAGGTGAGGCGCTCGGGCCGGATGGAACGGTTGAAGATCATCATGTCCCCATCAACGTGGAAGGCTTGCACGCAGAGCATGCTCCACGGCACATAAACAGCATGGCCAGCGCAATGTCACGCATGCGGTAACGACAAGGGAGGCCACGCAGGCAGTGCGGTCAGACTCATCCGCAGCATGCGTGTTTGAAAAATCGACGCCATCTTACCCGATTAATTTCGCAGCCGTATGGCGATACGCGGTTCACTGCATGTCTGTCGCAGACCGGTGACTCACAACTCACTTGTTAGAGCTGGTTTAACTTTTTTTCAAATGGTTAATCTGGCAAATAAACAACAAATATTTGATCAAATTTGTCATTGCGCGGCAGCGCAGCTAGAATGGTCCTGTGTTCATCACCGGAGAAACAAATTGTCCAGACAATCCAAACCCCTGCATTCCCAGCAACACCCCCTCTGCCCGACCAAGAATCCTCACCGCTCGACCCTGCGCCCTTTCAGCGATGCCTTTACCCTGCGCACCCCAGGCTTTGCCCAGCGCCATCGCCTAGGCCAGACTGACAAGACGGAACACGGCTCCGGCAACTGATTTTAGTGAAATGGCGATTCCCGTCTGATGGCAACGCGCCGTGCAAGCCACCATCGGCAAGAATCCCGGAGACGTCATCTCACTGAAAGCACCAGACAACACCGCCTACTGGCGGTGTCAGGCTGCTGACAAAATAATTTGATTCGGTGGCACTGGACCCGGCAAAGCCGGGCCTTCCGGCTAGCAGATTGACTCTGCAGCCTTCCCATCTGCTCCCTATCCTCCCGCCCTTGCCCTGCAAGGGAGCCTCGCTTTCATTTCAGAAAGCGAGAGGGGATTGTCAACAATCTGACACCGCCTACTGGCGGTGTTTTCATTTGCGCTTGCGACAGCAAAAAAATACCCCCAAGGGGGATTGGGGGCAGGAAAAGACACAATATCGATGTCCTTGGGGGCAGGGATAAGCGTCTGGCTCGCTTGCTGCTCTTGGAGATAACCCGTTGAGCAAAGATTAGAGCCAGCGCCAATCAGGGGAGTTCCCTCCCCCGTGCAAATATTTGTCAGCGCTTCAGGCGGCTTCTTCCACCATGCCGGAATGGCGCAACAGCGCGTCAATCTGCGGGTCGCGGCCACGGAAGGCACGGAAGGATTCCAGTGCCGAACGACTGCCACCCACGGCCAGCACTTCATCCCAGAAGCGTTTGCCGGTAACCGGGTTGGCACCACCCGCTTCTTCGAAAGCCGCGTAGGCATCGGCAGACAGTACTTCCGCCCACTTGTAACTGTAATACCCTGCCGAATACCCACCAGCAAAAATATGACTGAAGCTGTTGGGGAAGCGGTTGTAGGACGGCGGGAAATTGACTGCCACTTCCTGGCGCACGGTATCCAGCAGCGCCAGCCAGTCACCGGTGCTGGCATCAAAATCGGTATACAGCAGCATGTCGAACAACGAAAACTCCAGCTGACGCACTGTCATCATGCCGCTCTGGAAGTTCTTGGCGGCCAGCATCTTGTCGAACAGCGCACGCGGCAGGGTTTCGCCGGTGTCGGCATGGGCGGTCATGCCTTGCAGCACGTCCCATTCCCAGCAGAAGTTTTCCATGAACTGGCTGGGCAGCTCCACCGCATCCCATTCCACGCCATTGATGCCGGATACGCCCAGCTCCTCCACCTGCGTCAGCATGTGATGCAGGCCATGGCCGAACTCATGGAACAGAGTAATCACTTCGTCGTGGGTGAACAGCGCCGGCTTATCGCCCACCGGGCGAGTGAAATTGCAGGTGAGGTAAGCCACCGGGGTTTGCATGGTGTCGCCCTTCTTGCGACGGCCACGCGCGTCGTCCATCCAGGCACCCGGGCGCTTGCCCTCGCGCGAGTACAGATCAAAGTAGAAACTGCCTACCAGCTTGCCATCCTTGATGATGTCGTAAAAGCGCACATCGTCATGCCATACCGGAGCGGTACTGTCGCGCACTTCCACGCCATACAGGGTGTTGACTACTCCGAACAGGCCGGGCAGCACCTTGCTTTCCGGGAAGTACTGTTTCACTTCCTGCTCGGAGAAGGCATAGCGTGCCACGCGCAGTTTTTCGGCAGCGTAAGCAATATCCCAGGCTTGCAGGTCGGAGAGGCCCAGCTCCTTGCTGGCAAAGGCTTCCAGCTCGGCGCGGTCTTTCACTGCAAACGGTTTGGCGCGGGCAGCGAGGTCGCGCAGGAAGGCAATGACTTGTGCCGGGCTCTCCGCCATCTTGGTGTACAGGGACAGCTCGGCATAATTGGCAAAGCCCAGCAGTTGGGCCTCTTCGCGGGTGAGCTGCAGTTTTTCGCGGATGATTTCGGTATTGTCGTGCTCGGGCAGGCCGAATTCCGACGCACGCTTCACATAGGCGTCATACAGTTTCTGGCGCAGCGCGCGGTTATGTGCGTACTGCATCACCGGGAAGTAAAACGGGAACTGCAGGGTGATCTTGTAGCCGGTTTTTTCATCGGCCTGGGCAGCAGCGGCAAACAGCGCCAGCGCGTCCTCCGGCACACCATCCAGCTCGCTGGCGTCTTCCACATACAGGCTGAAGGCGTCGGTGGCATCCATCACGTTCTGCTCGAAGCGGGCAGACAACTCGGCCAGACGGCTCTGGATGGCGGCATAACGCTGGCGCTGTGCTTCCGGCAGCTCGGCACCGGACAGACGGAAATCGCGCAGATCGTTCTGGATGATCTTCTGACGTGCCGCATTGAAGCCGGCATAAGCCGGGCTGGCTTCGATGGCCTTGAACTGGCCGAGCAAGGCCAGGTTCTGTCCCAGTTCGGTCCAGAATTCGGAAATCGGCGCGATATTGGCATTGTAGGCATCGCGCAGTTCGGGGGTGTTCACTACCGCATTCAGGTGTCCCACCACGCCCCAGGCGCGCGACAGGCGTTCGGTGGCGTCGGTAAGCGGCTCAACAAAGTTCTCCCAGCTCGGGCTATCCACATGGGTGGTCAGCTGCGCCACGGTGTGACGCGCCTCGCTCAGCAATTGCGCGATGGCCGGGCTGATGTGTTCGGGGCGAATTTCGGCAAAACGGGGCAGTCCGGTAAAGTCGAGCAGCGGGTTCTGGCTCATTGTTCACTTCCTGTGGCAAGTGGCAACTGCTGGCGGGGCATGATGCCGGTATCGGGGGACGGTAGCACCGCAACAGGCTACCGCCATTGCTATATGATAGGGAATCTCAAACCTGTTAGATGAGGACGTTCTGATGAATCGCAATATCCGCCCCTACGATGGCAGTACACCGCAGATTGCCGACTCCTGCTATATCGACCCGGCAGCCGTGGTGATTGGCGATGTCACGCTGGCGGAGAATGCTTCGGTTTGGCCCTTTGCCGTGATCCGCGGTGACGTCAACGCCATTCATATTGGAGAAGGCAGCAATATCCAGGACTTTGCCATGCTGCACGTCACCCACAAGCGCGATAGCGACCCGGTGGGAGCGCCATTGCACATCGGCAAACACGTCACCATCGGCCATCACGTCACCCTGCACGGCTGTACCATTGGCGATGAAGTGCTGGTGGGCATAGGCAGTATCATTCTGGACCGCGCCATCATCGAAGACCGGGTACTGATTGGTGCCGGCAGCCTGGTGCCACCGGGCAAGCGGCTGGAATCTGGCTATTTGTATCTGGGCAATCCGGTCAAACAGGCCCGCAAGCTGACCGAACAAGAGCTGGCCTACTTCAAGTATTCCGCCGAGCACTACATTCGCGTGGCCAACAAGCACAAACCGAATCTGGAATGAATTTCCGCAGGAGATAAAGCCATGCCGCCACAGTTGCGCAATGCCAGAGAGAGTGACGCAGCAGCCATTGCCGCGCTGATGTTGCCCGAAAGCAGTAGTCAGGGCGGTAGCCTGCATGGCGATTTTCCGCTGGAAAAAATCAGCCACTGGCTGACACAGGCCTTGGCAGACGGCATGCCGGTAGTGCTGGCCGAAGACGCCGCCGGCCTGCTGGGCGTGCTGTTTACCAGTAGTAGCCGGCATCTGGACAGCCCGGTGGCAGTTCAGATGGCCAAGCTGCATCATGCCACCAGGCCATTCTACTTTTATGGCCCGGTATGTCTTGCCGCACGGGCACGAGGCCAGGGCTTGCTGGGCAACATGTGGCAGCAGCTACAGCAGCAACTGCCCGGCCAACAGGCGGTGCTGTTCATTCATGGCGACAACCAGGCCTCGCTCAAAGCCCATACGCGGCTGGGGATGGTGGTGGAGGCGCAGTTCGAACTGGATGGCCAACCCTGCTTGTTACTGAGTAGCTGCTGAGCGCACATCATCCATGTTGTTCTCCCTTATCCGCATCCATGATGCTATCAATCGCAATCAGGTCGGGCATGCGTAATGCGGCCCTCCCTCCGCGATATAGCAGGCCAGCCAAATATAGCGTGCCGATGCCCAGCATCAGGCCCACATACAGCCAGGATTTAGCGAAGGATGTATCGCGAAAAATGGCCAGCTCAAACACCAGCCACAACATGGCCAAGGCCAGTACCGGCAATTCAAAAACGCCGAGCGAGAAACCCTGTGTCGCAGGCAAGCGGTGTCGCTTAATGGCATACATCGACACACAGACTGCATAAATCATGGCCGGTAACAAGGTGGCTGCGGAAAACAGGGTAAACAGCGCATCGGTATCACCCGAAAAAGCGGCCAATATGGCTTGACCAACCAGTGCCACTCCGAGCGTGGCATTTAATGGTGTATGCAGGCGCGTGTTGATGGTGCGGAAATATTTCCAGCCAGGAAAGCGTTGATCGCGCGACATGGCCCAGACCAGACGGGTGGCACTGAGCAAGATGACCAGGCCGCAAGAATAAATCGAGATCACCACCATGATCAGCAGCGCTTTGCCGATATAGCCGCCCAGTACCCGCGTTACTACATCGGCAATAGGCGTGGCCGATACCGCAGCCTGTGGTGCATCCAACAAGGCAGTCACCGCCACCAGAAACAACATGCCAATCAAACCCAGCGAGAGTACGGCCTGCCACATGGCGCGTGGAATAACCCGGGCGGGGTTGTTGGTCTCTTCGGCGAGATTGGCGGCTGACTCAAAGCCGACAATGGTGAACGCCCCCATCAAAGTCCCCATCACCCAAGGGCCAACTGCCGTCATGCTGCCCAAGGAAAAATAGCCCTTAGCCGCAATATTGCCGGTACTGAACAGATTGGCGTAATGCATCTGGCCGGAAAAATGTCCAACGCCAAACAGTAAAATGATCAGGCCTATCATGCCGATCAATTGCACCATCACGGCACGGGCATTGAAACCTTGGGTCACTTTGGTGGACAGGGCGATCATGCCCGCCTGCGCACAGATCAGCAGCGCGGTCAGCAACCAGGCATTTTCCGCCGTCCCCTGATAAGCAAACAACACCGGCAGCACCGTGGCCGGGATGGTGTAATCCACCGCACACAACACGATGGCCAAAAAGGTAAAGCTGACCCAGCCCATGACCCAACCAAAAACGGGGTTGGTCAGCCGTGAAGCCCATTGATACACATAGCCGGTAACCGGGATGCGTGCGGCAAGCGCGCCCAGTACCAAGGCCACCATCAATTGGCCGAATACCACGATAGGCCAGGTCCATATCCCTATCGGGCCTGATGTGCTCAACATGGAGCCGTAAGCAGAAAAAATACCTGTTGCGATCGAAACAAAGCCGAAGGCGACAGCAAACGATTGAAACGGCGTGATGTTTCGTTGCAAGGCTGCGGGGGATGGGTCTGCAACTTGGTCGATATGGTCTGATGGTCTCACGGCGACTCCTGGTGGGTTTTGCTGTAACAACAGTTGTTATGGAGTGAATTCGGACCTGACTTCGCTCCAGAGGCTGACCCGACGGTCGCGCTGCTGAAAGAAGGCGATCTCACGAGCGACACCGGCACTCTCCTTCCAGCCAGGTTCATCGATGACGATCAACTCCTCCATCGCTTCCATAAAAACGGTATCCACCGGCCCCCACAGACGGCCGATTGCCGCCGGATCCAGACCCGTCAAATAGCCATTGATCGGATGTGACATCGAAACCTGGCTAAACACGGTTGCGCCACTACGAAGCATGGTGGCGGCGACGGCGCTGGCGATCTGGAACCGGTGTTCCACAATCACTTTGTCGGCATGGCCATACGGGCAGGCCAGGAAAATTTTTCTCATTGCTCACTCCGGTAACAAGGTGGGAAGGTCACAAGGCAGCAGCTGCACGCCAGCTACTAGCGCGTGCAATGGCGGCAGCAAAAACGGCATGATCTTGGGCGGATACAAAATCGCTGGGAGCGTAGGTCGTCATGGCTCCACGCATCTGGCTTACATCCAGCCCGCACAAACGGGCCAGCCCAAGCGCACTCAGCTCATACATCGAGGAAACGCAAATGCGCTTCTGACAGGCTGAGGCCAGGAAGCGGGCAAAGTAGGCACTTTGCGACAGGCCGCCATCGATGGATATCCGGTCATCCAGTGGCAACGTTTTGTCGGCGGTCTCTATCAGCTTGGCGGTCAGCATGGCGATGCCCTCCAGCACGGCCCGCACCATGTCGCGACGATCTGCCGCATGGTCCATACCGATGAAGAGTGACGCTGCATGGCGATCCCAATACGGCGCGGCCAGACCGGACAAGGCCGGCACAAAGACAATGCCACGACTGATGGCAGAAGGCCCCTCAAACTGGTTCAACTCTTCCAGCGCAGAGTAAAGGCCAATCCGTCGCGCCCACTCCAGCGCCGAGCCAGCGTCATAGACACCCCCTTCGATCGCATACGTGACCGCATCGTCTTGCCGCTTCCAGGCGATGGTGGGTAACAGGTCGACGGGATGGGGACGTTCCGTACCTGCAATAGCGAGAAAGAAGGCCCCCGTTCCGAAGGTGATTTTGCAATCACCGCGCTGCTGGCAGTGGTGGCCGTATAGCGCGGCCTGCTGATCAACAATCGATACCTTGACCGGTGTGCCGTTGATGTCGCCAAAACCGGCATCGACAGCACGAATCTCCGGAAGGCACTGCCTGGGAACGCCATACAGGGCACACAGCGCTTCACTCCACTGCCCAGTGGCAAGATCCAGCAAACCGGTACGTGATGCGGTGGCCAAGTCGGTTGCAAACGTGCCGCACAAACGGTCCAGAAAAAACGCATCGGTCGTGCCAAGGCGTAGACGGCCTTGTTCCAGTGCGGCGGCTACGGCCGGGATATTGCGGATCATCCAGGCCAGTTTGCTGGCGGAAAAGTAGGGGTCCAGCGGCAAGCCGCTGATACGCTTGGAGCACAGTTCAGCCGCCTCGCCCATCTGCGCAAGAGCGGTTGCGGTGCGGGCATCCTGCCAGACAATCACTGGCGACAAGGGCCGACCGGTCCTGGCATCCCATGCCAGGCAGCTCTCGCCCTGGTTGCAAATCGCAATCGCATCGACCTGACCAGCAGTCGCCAGCAGCGCTGCGACATTGTGCAGCAGCTCCTCCGGATCATGCTCCACCCAACTGGCATGAGGATGATAGCGCGCATGGCGGCGCGTACCGGTCAGCACACACTGGCCACTGGCATCCACCACCAGGCAGCGCGTTGAAGTCGTTCCCTGATCAATGGCAGCAATACGCATCAGCATTTCTCCTGAAAGCGAAATTCGATGGTTCTGGCCGAACGGGCCCGTGCGGGTATGGGCACCAGGATCCGGCGTTCCGGCAACCACTGCGCCTGTTTTTCCCAAACAGGCACACCATCCAGATGCAGGCTGATGACGCCGCGAACCCGATGACTGACGCGTAGTTGAAACGTAGTAAAAGCTGGCAGCGCAAGCAGGCTGTTGCGTAGCGCACCGGGCACCACCAGCTTGATGGGCGCGGCATATGCAACAGGGATGGCCTCTTCCCTGGCAGGTCCGTTGCGCAGATCTTGCGCAACAGCGTGACCGACAGCACGCCCCTCCCGGAAGGCCCAGCCACCGGTCTCAATGCCACGCAAGACATTACCGGCGGCAAAATGCAGCGGATTGGCCAGGCGGCCATCCTGATCAATCAGCGGGCCTGCACTTCCCTGTTGCACACCACATGGGGCATTGAGGAACAAGGCAGCCTCAGGAATAAACTGGCCGGTCAGCAGCACGCCATCACACGCCACCTTGCGCAATTCCTTGCCCGTTTGCAGCGTCACCGCCTCTACCCGCTCACGTCCCCAGATATCTGCCAGTGTGGTTTGTCGATGCACAGGAATGCCCAGCAAGTGTGGTAGCCAACGGATGGGAGCACGCGCCATGAGATGGGACTGTGCTTCAATGAGTGCCACTGGCCGGGCAGCATGTGACAGACAGGTCAGGATGGCGGACATCGACACCAACTCCGACCCCACAATCAATGGCCGGCGGAAAGGCATCAGCCCATGGAATGCCACATAAGCCTGTAACGTGGCCGTGGTGATGACACCGATTGGCCGCTCACCCGCCAGCAAGCGCGCCGCGCGCGGCGTCTCACGCGCCCCTGTGGCCGTGATGATGCGCTTGGCACTGAGCGTTTCCACTCCACGCGGAGAACTCACCAGCACAGAGGCTGCACCGTCAAAACGGACGACAGAATGCTGGGTGCGAACCTCCACACCAGCCTGAGAAGCATCTGCAGCCAAACGCCGGCCATAGGCACTGCCAAAGAGCACGCGGTGGTATTCCCGCATGCCAAATGGCGAGTGGCTGCAATGCCTGGTGGCACCACCCAGCTCTGCTTCTCGCTCCAGCAACACCACCTTGGCAATACCCTGTTGACGCAGGGCCAGCGCAGCCGCGACACCTGCCGGACCGCCACCGATGATCAACACGTCAATCTCCGGCGGGCTCATGATTGCCCCTCCCTATTGACCGCCAGATCCGCCAACCACTTGCCCTTGGTCATCTCAGCCAAAGTACCGTTGCAGTAAAAACCCTGGCAACGCCCCATCCCAGCCCGCGTACGGCGGCGCAAACCGCCAAAATCACCCGGCGGCAACAGACTACACAAGCTGGCGGCGATCTCTCGCCGCGTCACCAACTCACAGTGGCAGACCATCTCGCCGTGATTCGGCCGCTGCCAATCCCGCTCGCCAGATTCAGCCAGATTGGGCATGGCAAACCAGGGAATATCCTTGGGTGCGCTAAAGCAGCCAATATCAAACTGCTGGTATAAGGCCAGCGCATACTGCGCCAGACCCAGTGCCGCACTCAGGCCGGTGGAGCGAATGCCCCCCAGCGTGATGGCCTGTTGCGCCGGCCGACTGAACACCCGATAGGCTTTTTGCTCCGTTGCCGGGCGCAATCCGGCATACACCGCAGTCACCGGCATCCCCGCCAACGCAGGGACAATCGCTTCCCCGCGCCGGATCAAGGCTTGTAGCGTGTCATGCTCCACCGTGGCTCGCACACGGTCATCCTGCTCCTCGGCAGTGGGGCCGATGATGACGTTGCCAAATACGGTGGGACACACCACGATGCCCTTGGTACTGGCACTGGGCACCGGCAGGATGATGGTATCCACATGGTGCGCGGCAGCCTTGTCCAGCACCACAAACTGGCCCTTGCGCGGCTTGATCTGAAATGTCACCGGCAGTCCCAGACGCCGCTCAACTTCATCGCCAAACAAGCCAGCCGCATTGATGACAACACGCGCACGCACCGGCTCGGTATTGGTGTGCAACTGCCAGGCATGTCCATCAAACTCACCGCGCAGCACCTCGGTGCTGCGCATCACGCGGGCTCCCAGCTGCAGCGCTTGGGTTACGTAAGCCAGCGGTGCCGACCAGGGGTCGATAATGTATTCGCCCGCCACCTCAACGGCCGCCTGCAAACGTGGTGACAAACCCGGCTGCTTGCTCCGCGCCTGAGCCGCAGACAGCAAGGTCAGATCGGGCAGGCCATTGCGTCGCCCCTCCCTTAAGATGTGTTCGAGCTGGCTGGCCTCTTGCTCATCCCAGGCACACACCAGGGCCCCGGTTTTGACCAATGGCAGATTGAAACGCTGGTGGATTTCCAGATATTCGGCACGCCCGGCCTGTACCAGCTGCCACTCCAGACTATCCGCTGGCGCATCAAAACCGGTATGCAAAATCGCACTATTGGCTTTGGAGGCACCAGACAGGATGTCCGCGCCTTTTTCAAGCAAGACAACGCGGGCCCCGGCAATGGCAAAGCGCCGGGCCACCGCGCAACCCACAACACCAGCGCCAATGATGGCAACGTCAAACATCCCCACCTCCAAAACGACTAATCGGTCAAAAAATAATGAAGCCACAATAAAAATTGACTAAAAATTGCGCAATATGACTAATTGACAGTATTTCAATCAAAAAATGTCAAAAACTCCTCACTGCAGGAAAGAAGGAATGAAGATCCAAAAGCACCGCCTCAGCAAAGACAGTGCGTGACGGAATACCGGTGGGCGATAACGGGGAGATAGTGCGCAAGAAAGGGGGATGGGCCAGAATAGGTGGAATTCACCTTTTGACGCCTTGTTCGAACTGCACGCAAACAGCATGAAAATCGCCGGAAAACAAAAACCACACCAGCGCCAGGAAACCATTCTTGATTTGGTACGAGAACACAAAAAGATCAGCGTAGAGCGCCTGTCAGCCCTGACTGCAAGCTCATGCGAGACCATACGCCGGGATCTCACCGTATTGGCCAGTCGCGGCAAGCTCAAGAAATATCATGGCGGTGCGATGAGTGCGGAAGAACCCATTGAGCATGACTTTCGACTACGAAGAATGCTACATGCCGAGGAAAAACAGCGCATTGCGCGCCTGGCTGCCAGCCTGTTCAAAGCCGGTGACTCGCTGCTGATTGATACTGGCACGACCACGCTGGCCTTGGCCCAGGAGCTGGCCCGCAAGCAGCACCTGACCATCATCACCAATTCTCTGGCCATCGCCCAGCTCATTGGACGGGGCGACCGCAGCAACAAAGTTTTCCTGATTGGCGGCGAATACTTGGCCGACGCTTCGGAAAGCGTAGGCGGGTTGGCCATCACACAAATTCAGCAGTTCAACACCACCGATGTCGTGTTAACAGTTGGTGCCATCGATGAAAACGGGGTAATGGATTTTTCCTTGCAGGAGGCCGATATTGCCAAAGCCATGCTTGCCCAAGCCCGACGACTCACGGTGATTGCCGACTCCAGCAAATTCGGTGCCAGTGCGCTGTTCCGGGTGTGCGGCCTGGAAAAAATCCACCGTTTGGTGGTGAATTGCGCACCGGACCCGATACTTTTACACGCCCTGCAACAGGCACACGTGGAAGTACACATTGTGGACACACACGCCCCTGCGCCAATCCAGGGCTACTGACAAAGCGCATGCACGTCCACAGGTGCTGACATTCCGCATGCCATGCTGAAATGAATACCTGCACCACACCTGAGCAAACAGTTTGATCCCAGCCTCATCACACCTGCACATTGCGTATGGCGGAAAGCCATTCACGCGCTTGCCGCACATCACGACACAAACACCATTCGCCCACCTTTAGACAAGTCCAGTCGGTAAAACTGGCTGAGTGGACATTGCTGCTCTAAATGCCACGCAGTGTAATGCCCGATCTATAGCCACAAGCGACTGGTCACCACGGCATGCAAGCATCCGAAAATCAACTACGGCAAGAGCCAGTACCGGGCAAACCCCGCTGGCCTCGCTATGTCATGTTGATTCTTGCCTGCACCCTGCTCTCAACGCTGATCAGCCTCTACAGCACTGCAGTCAACAGCGCCAAGGCCGCTCCGCTGACCGGCTTCTGGCTCAAGGCTGCCGCGCCCGGCTTTCTGTTAGCCAGCTTCTGGACGTTGTTGCGCTACAGCGGCTGGCTGCTGGCAGGCTGGATTGTTGATCACCGCAATGCCTTGCATCTTGCCGCGTATCACCAGGAAGAACAGCGTCGCCAAGCACGACTTTATATCCCGCATTTCGCCTTGCTGGGCCCGGCCTGCATGCACGCGGCAGATCGTCAGATTCTGCTCCGGCAACAAAGGGAAAAACCGGTGCCCTTCTGCAATCTCTTACCCGTACCGCAGTTCGAATCCGCAGCACCGCCCTATCTGGCAGAGCCTGAATCCATCGCCGAAGCAGAGGATGGCCAGCAGGATACAGACGAAGCCATGTGGGAGATTTATACGACCGGCGACGATGCAGTTGCCGATGATGAAACCAGCGCAGAAATCGACCTCCCGGCAGCAGACGATGCAGCAGCATCAGACATGCCATCCGGTGAGGAAGAACAAGAACAGCGCCTTCCCGCCGCCCAATACCTCCCCGCCAAGCTGGCTGCCATGATGGCCGATTGGCCGCTAACTGTGTGGCACACATCAGTCGCGGTTTCCTGGCATGGCAGCGAAGACGCGTGGTTACGCTTTCGCCAGCATGCCAGCGAACTGGGCATCTTGCTGACTGCCCACCCGCAGCGCTTGCACAGCCCGGAAGATATCGATCTGGTGATTGACGCACTCCACGCCCGGCAACACAGCGGCTATTACCTGCTGGCAGGCATCGTCACGCCGGCGGCCAGCTTCGGTGCAAGCCATGGCCCACCCGCTGCCGAAGCCGCCTTTGCCATGCTGGCAAGCAATATCGGCGACGGTGCCAGCCTGTCCCGACCGGTGCTGTTCCGCACGGCCGACCATCTCGCGCTGGCGCAGAGCAATGCTGCACTGGCCCATCCACCCACCTCCTTTTTCAGCCTGAACCGTGACAGCCCGGAAGCACTGTCTGCTGCAGGCTGGCAAATCGACGCCGTGGAACATGAAGCTTACTGGGGCAACCCCGGTGCATTGGGCTGCTGGATCATGGCGGCAATGGCACTGGAGGCCGCGATGCTAAGTCAGCAAGCGCTTGGCTGGCACGCCCAGCAGGAAAACCAGCACTGGGCGGGCATTGCGCTGCCACCCGAATCGACAACAACAGGAGCCAGCACATGAGATTTGTCATTCGTCAGGGTTGCCGCATTACCGGCCGTGGAGAAGTTGTGGAAGGCATGCTTGGTGGACCGACATTGCGCGGCATTCCGGTGTCCTTCATCGGTGCCAAAGTGCGCTGTGATGTCTGCGACAGCATCGGCGTCATCGCCATGGCTGGGCCACGCGGCACGCTGGGACAAAACAATATCAAGGGCAAAACCCTGGCGCTGAGCGATGACCTGGTGCTGTGCCGCTGCCCGGTGCATCCCCGCCTCATTCACGACTGCCAGGAATGGCAGGTCGCCATCTGACCCACCAGAGCCCACCATGCACAACCCCTCCCACCTCGCCTTCCCCACCCGTTTCCAGCTTGCCCCGTCGGTGCACTCCTTTCACATCACAGAAGCGCTGGATACGCCTTACCACCTCAGCGTGGCAGTGACATGGCCAGACCCCGACCTGCCCCTCGCCCCGCTGATCGGCCAACCGGTGACTTTCACCCTCACCCCGCAGGCCACCGCACCGCCGCTGGCCATTCCCGGCATCCCGCCACTGCTGGACGACCCGACCGGACAGCGCAGCTGGCACGGCGTGGTGCGTCAGGCGCAGCGTGGCCGCAGCAGCCGGGAAGAAACGCTGTACACCTTCGACATCGGCCCGCGCCTGGCCCTGTTGCAGGACAGCCGCACTACCCGCCTGTTCCAGAACATGACAGTGCCGCAGGTGATTGAAGCGTTGTTGCGCAAGCATGGGCTGACTGGCAGCGATTTCCGCTTCACCCTGACCGGCACCCAGGCCGTGTACGAGCACCTCACCCAGTTTCGTGAAACCGATCTGGCCTTTCTCTCCCGCCTGGCCGCCCATGCCGGCATCTTCTTCCAGTTCAGCCAGTCCAGCGACGGCAAGGAAGTCATCCTGTTTGGCAACGACCTGGAGCACTACAACCGCAATAATCTGCACCCAATCGCCCTGCGCGAGCAGGCCGGGCTGGACAGTGTCGGCACCGAGGCGGTCACTGCCTTCAGCATCCGGCACAGTCCGATGCTGCACAGGACGCGACGGCGTAACTTCAACGACATGGCCGCCAGTCAGTTACCCGGCGGCAGTGCCGGGTTTGCCGGGGACGTGCCTGCCGCCCATGGCGAGGACTATGACTGGGGCGATGGTAATCGCGATGACACGGAATCCACCCGGCTGGCGCAGATCCGTCACCAACTGTCGGTCAGCCGGCAATGCATGGCCAGTGGCGACAGCACGGTCAGCTGGCTGCAGCCCGGTGCCGTGCTGAAGCTGGACCACGCCTTTGCCGACGCCCCGCATGGCTGGTTGATCAGCGCAGTGACCCACAGCGGCAGCCGCGATAGCGCCTACCGCAACAGCTTCCACGCCATTCCGGCGGATCGCGTCTGGCGCCCCGCCCTGCCCCCCAAACCACGCATACACGGCACCTTGCCCGCCATGGTGGTGAGCCCGGGCAATAACAGCTACCACTACCCCTTCCTCGACGAGCATGGCCGCTACCGCGTGCGCTTCCTGTTCGACCTGGACAGCTGGAGCCCCGGCGGCGACTCGCGCGCGGTGCGGCTGGCCAAACCGTTTGCCGGTCGGCAATTCGGTTTTCATATGCCCATCCACGCCGGCACCATCGTCCACCTCGCCTTCAGCGATGGCGACCCGGACCAACCCTATATCGCCGCCATCACCCATGACAACGAGCGCCCAGACCCCATCACCAGCCAATGGCACAGCCGCAACGTCATCCGCACCAAGGCCAACAACAAGCTGCGCATGGAGGATTTGCAGGGCAAGGAACACATCAAGCTGGCCAGCGAATACGGCAAAAGCCAGCTGAATATCGGCCACCTGGTGGATGCCGCCCGCGCGCCACGCGGCGAAGGGTTTGAACTGCGTACCGAGCACTGGGGTGCCATCCGCGCCGGTAAAGGCCTGCTGATCAGCGCCGAAGCCAACGCCGTTGCCACCACCGCCCAACTGGACATGGCCGCCGCGCTGCACCAGCTGGAACAAGCCAACCGGCTGGCCAAAGCCCTGGCCGATGCCGCCACCACCGCCCAGGCCCTGCCGCCGGATGTCCAGGCCCAGGTTGACCTGCTGCAACAGTCGCTCAAACAACTGGCACAGGCCGGCATCCTGATCAGCGCCCCGGCCGGCATCGGCCTCACCACCCCGCACACCATCCAGCAATCAGCCGGTGCCACCTACGCCGTCACCGCCGGGCAGCACATCAGCCAGGCCGCTCTGGGCGACATCCGCAGCAATGCCAACGGCGCTATCAGCCTGTTTGCCCGCAGCGGCGGCGTACGCCTGTTTGCCAACCAGGGCAGCGTGGACATCCAGGCGCAAGGCGGTCCGCTGGCGGTGTCTGCCGCCAAAACACTGCGGCTGAACAGCAACCAGCACATCAGCGTGGCCGGGCACGACAGCATCGAGCTGGCGGCGGGCGGCCATGGCATCCGCATCAGCGCCAAGGGGGTTGAAGTGTTTGGGGATATCAAGCTGCACGGCACGCTGGGTAATGAGGGGAAGGCGGGGCTGCCTAATCCAATCAGTGCATTCCCCAAAACCGAATTAAGCCTTGATCAGAACTACTCGGAATGAAGGGTATTGATGATCCACCCGCTCATTATTCAATAAGTGCAAGGACCCGCCATGTTAATCGGACCACCCGTACTACTAAAACCAGCACAAGCACAAACCACCACCCAAAAAGAAGATAGGGCATGGTTGGAAAGCATGCTGCCCAATCGCGACAGAGGCGGATATCCAGTAGGGAAATACGGCCAATGGCACCCGGGCCTGCATATTACCGGCTTTGTCGGAACGGGGGACAACAACGCCGTATGGGCCATTGCCGACGGTGCCGTCATGTATTACGCCGAGGACAAAGGGACAGACCTCAGCGAGCACGCCAACTCCAACGGCCTCGTCATCATCAGGCATGAAACGCAGATTGGCAGCGAGGCAGAAGGCTGCATTGTGTATTACTCCTGCTATCAACACCTGCAAGTTATCAATGAAGCCATCAAAACAGCCTACGCCAAGGGCAGCCCCATCTATAGAAAAGACCTGATTGGCCATGTCGGTAACGTGGCAGAGAATAGCGGCATCCATTTTGAAATCTTTTGCAGCGGCGCAAATGTAAAGAAAATCACTGGTCGCAGCAGCGGCAAGCTGAACCTCGCCAAATCCGGCAGGAAAAACATTGTTTACGGCGATACCCACTACTACATCCCGGCAGGCACTCCCTTATATTTTCAGGCGACAGCGCCAGATTACCGCGCATCCACCCTCAAAAATCCAACACCGAGTACGACCGATTTATACGTCACCATCAAACTTGAAAAGGGAGAAATCGCAATAAGCAGCAAGCAACTAAAAGACAATCAATACATCAGCATCCCGCACCACGAAAAAGACAGCAAATTCTACCAGGCATATGAATACAAGCTCTATAACAGAGCAGTCAAGATGGGCGAACAATATAAAAAATACGCACCCAGTTCTATTTATGAAATGCTGAAATTTGGCCGCATCATTGATGAAGTCAACTCCCAGAAAATCGGTCATGACATTCCACATTGGCATCAGATTGACACCCCGGCAGGCCTGGCCTGGGTCAATCTCAATGCCGCACCCGCCCAGGGTGCAAAGCCCATTACCGTATTTAGCGATGGCGATTTCCCGGACTGGGCTGGCTGGACCCTGATCGACGACGACCCCGTTGATAATGGCCTGTGTGATAGCAAAATCATTCATTCACTACTGTATCCAGCGGGCAGCGAGAAAAACGCAGCCACATTGCAACGCGCCTTAACTGACCAGGCTGTCAGTAGCAAACTATCAAAGATGATTTGCAAAATCCCCAGCGAATGGGACAAAGCAAAGAAAGCAGTGCGCCAGCAATGGCGCAAAGTGGTATCCCCGCTCAACCCCACACCGCTAGACCATAGCAAATTCCAGAAATTAATGGACGACCTGGACAAAGCCTGCTTCTGGCAGCGATTCGTCGACAACAACAATCAATTCCCCAGTGCTTGCCTACCTACTGTCGACAATGCCAGCAAAGCGTTTTACCAAGGCGTGATAACGGAGGATGTCTGGTTCTTCAATCCCAGGGAGTTCATCCTGCATTTCAGGAAATGTAATTGGCTGTCGGAGTTTGAGTTTGCGCAATTACTGCCAAGAACACTAAAGCGCCTTGATCGCACACAATTCAGAACCGAATCCAAGAGTTGGGAGGCAGCATTCTCCACAGCCAAAACCTGGACAAAGGCACTATGCCAAGGCTTTAACAAATATGGAATATTACACAGGAAAGGCAGATTAGCGCATTTCATTGCGCAAACCATTCCAGAAACCAGCTATCTGGCATTTTTAGCGGAGCCACATGATCCAAGCGCAGAATACGAGCCTTATTGGGGACGCGGCATTATTCAACTCTCTCACTTCGAAGCCTATGATAAATATGGCAAATTCCGTGGGATACCATCTGTCAAAAATGCACAGCTTGGCGTGTATGCGAAGTTAGGCTGGAACCCAGATAATTTAATTGCAAAGCCGGGACAACCCGAAAAGAAAAAGCAACTAAGCCATTCGATTAATAATGTATTTGGCTGCATCGATAGCAGTGGTTTTTACTGGATCAGTAAACAATCAAAAAAAGTCACCAGCATGCACTCCCTGTGTGATCTAGGCAGCACGATTAAGAATGGCATTGAGGTCAGCAAAGGTGTCAATGGTTGGGTTTTTGATCAAAATATCAACGGACTTGAGCTAAGGCTTCAAGCCTTGGAGTACTGCAAATGGATTTTACATGATGCCATCCCACCCAAAGACACTGTTAACATCACCTTTGCCTGGCGCAGAAATAGCAGAAAAGAAAAAATAAATGGAGAAGAAAAATTTGTCCCTACCACGCACTCTCTCAATTTGGCATATCTCTTACAAAGACCATAAACATAAAGAAATCAGCGCAGAACCATTAATTAATATAAAGAACACATACATGTCAAAAATAATTACCTACATAGCTTGCATTATTAATTTTATTGCAAGTCCCGCGATGTATAGCAAATCAAACTCAGCCATTGAAGTTGATACATCTAACGCAACTTGCTTTTCCTCATACGAAAAAGGCGAATTCATATTTATCAGCCTTATTCTATTTACCGATTACCGACTAGGTGGGTATGTACAACATAACAATGGTACCACACTACGCTTAAAATATTTATATGCCAATTATATAGACAAAAAAGGAGCAGGTAATGATAGCGAATCTCATACCTACGCAGGAATTACGAATAACAAAATCACAGGGTATTATATATACAATTGGTACAGAGGAGACATGCCAATTCTTGAATATTATCCTAAAAAATCCAACAGACGATATGGCTTATTTATTGATTCAGAAGCACAAACCTCACACACACCAGATATAGCATGCGACTGGTCGAAATCAAGTTTATTAAATGATACAAACAACTAAAAATATAAATAGCAATCAAGAAAACCACCACATAGTCTCTCCCAGCAAGGATATCAATGCTAAGAATACTAACCATCGCAGCCATCTTTCTGCTTGCCATTACAGCCCATGCAGCCCAAAGCCAGGAAAATCAAACAACGGAAATTGATAAACTTGGTGCTACTTGCTATTCATCACGAGAAAAAAATGAATTCATATTCATCACCTTCGTTCTATTTAATGACGAACGGCTAGGTGGCTATGCCAAACACAATAACGGATCCGTATTTCGTCTTAAATATCTATATCCAGAGTATGTAGATATGACAGGAGCAGGTAATGATACCGAATCACACACCTACGCTGAAATGATGAACAATAAAATGACCGGATACTACACTTACACTTGGTATAGAGGAGACACACCAGCTCTTGAATATCACCCCAAGAAAAAAAGTCAATCGTATTACCTAAGACTGGACTTAGAAGCTAGTAATTCAGAAATACCTGGCATTGCATGCGACTGGTCCAAATCAAGCCGATTATCAGAGGAACAAAATAATTAAACACACTGAATAATTATTTAAATATAGAAACAAAGACACTCATGCCAATAAGATTAACCATCGCAGCCATCTTCGCGTTTTCCATCACAGCCCATGCAGCGCAAGCAGCCCAAAGCCAGAAAAATCCAACCGCAGAAATAGATAAAATTCGCCCAGACTGCTATTCATCACGAGAAAAGAATGAGTTCATATTTATTACCCTAGGCCTCTTTAATGGCAGGCACCTAGGCGGCTTTGTGCAACACAATAACGGCCCTATCATTCACCTTAGATATCTATACCAAGAATATGTAGACATGACAGGCGCAGGCAATGATAGCGAATCACACACTTACGCTGAAATGATGAACAATAAAATATCTGGATACTACACTTACACTTGGTATAGATGAGACTCGCCAAAGCTTAAATACCACTCCAAGAAAAAAATCAATCGTATTTCCTCGGATTCGACTCAGGCGCGGACGACTCAAAAATACCTTATGTTGCATGCGACTGGTCCAAATCAGATCGATTATCAGAAGAAGAAAATAACTAAATATGCTAGATAAAATTATAAATACAAAAAAGACATCCACATCAAAGAAAATCAACCAACACAGCTGTCTTTCATTTTGCTACTGCACCGCATGCAAATGAGAAAGCCTAGCTTGTTAAATAAATCATTAAGCGTGACCGCGTGAAGTATTTGTTTTGATTTGTGCAATTTATTTATTAAGGACTGCCATGTTAAGAAAACTCACCGGCCTAGCAAGCGCCCTTATTGCCACAACGGCGCATGCATCCGTGCCCCCTGTCACATCCGAAAACAGAATTAATGGAACCAACACCTACTGCTTTTCTGCCATGGGAGATAAAAAACCCATTTTTATCAGCCTAACCCTACTGCAGGGCCCACGCCGCGATGCTTATGTGCAATACAATAATGGGGCTAAAATCCGCTTGAAATATTCTTACTATAGAAACATTACATTAAAGGGGGAGAAATTTAAAAACTATCGCTATGTATACGATGAAATAATTAACAAAAAAATGACCGGCTTTTATTCATTTTACTTGTATGGTGATGGCCTATCTGTTTTTAACTATGTCCATAGAGAAGGGCCCCAGGAATATTTCTTCTTCCCTGATTATGGTGCAGCCAAGGCTAGCCCACCTGCCAGTCTGTGCGATTGGTCCAAATCAGATTTACTGGATGGTGATGAAAGCAAATAACACCCAGCGTTTTCCACCAATAACGACAAAGGCAGGGCGCATAGGCCGGCCAGTAGTCACTCAAACCACATATTGATTTGCAGTAACTCCGCCAGCGCTGACCGTGTGTGAGCGTGAATGTCTTTTTAATTGCATTGCCAAACGTGAGAAGCCATCGCCATGACCAGCCTGCCAACCGCCTCCACCATCCCGCGCCGTGTTTACTGGATACCGCTCATCCTATTTGTAATTGGCGCGCTGGCGCTGTTGCTGGTCTGGTTGTATGGCAAAACGCTGTTTCAGGGGCCGACGGATGGCTTCTTGTTGCAAACCAGTCTTTTCTTCTGGGCGGTGTTACTGCCGACCCTGGCGGTATTTGTCTGGTTATTGCTGCTGATCCGGGGGCCTGCTGCACTCACCATACCCAGTTTGAGCCGTACCAGAACCGATGAAACAGACCGGTCGGCCACTCTGGATGCTGTCGTGCAGTACATGCGCCATCAATACCCGGGCAAGTGGCGCAGCATCAAGCCATGGGTGGCAACGCTGTTGCCGGAGAAGGCGGTATCCAGCCTGGCGGATGTCGACCAGGCCCCGGCACCGCTCTGGCTGGATAGCCCGGATGCCTTGCTGCTGCGCATCACTCCGGAACAGCCAGCAAAGCGCCTCGCCCGTTTGCGTGGCCGTTGGCGTGTGCCGCTGGATGCCGTCACGCTGGTGGGGGAGGCATTGCCCAAAGCCGGGAGTGCGCAGCTACAGCAGCTGCTGGATTTGAATGCGCGTTGTCAGTGGCGGCTGCCGGTCTGCCTTGCCCTTACTGGCTGGACGGTGCCGGAGCAAGGCATTTCCTGCATGCTGACCCGACCCGGCGATGCGGCACAAACGCGCGCCGACTTGCGCCGACTGGTCTGGCAGAGCGCCATTGACGGACAGGCAGCCTTGCTGGCGCATCAAGGCCCGGCCACGCTGGCTTTTTCCGCTGCGCTGGAGCAGCCAGGCGTGATTGATGAGTTGGCCGAATCCCTGGCGCAGATCAGCCGCCACCTGCCAGACGGGCAGCACATCATTCGCCTGGCGTGGATTGCCGGTGCTGACTTATCGCATATTGCAGGCCATGTAGTGGAGGATTGCGTGCAATGTGCACCGCGCCGCCATCGTCTTACGCTGACCGACCGCATCGGCTGGCTTGTGTGTGCCCTGTCCTTGCTGCTGGCGGTGGCGGTGGGCGTGTCCGCCGTGCGCAATCACACCCTGGTGGTGGATGCCCAGGCCCGCATCGCACAGCTGAATGCCGCCCGCACCATCAGGCAGGCCGTGCCAGCCTTGCTGAGCAGCCAACAGCTATTGCAGCAGCTGTTACAGCAAGCAAAAGCAGGCATGCCTTTGCTGTCGCGCTTTGGCCTGAACCTGAATGACAGGGTGCAAGCAGCGCTGTTTGCGGCTTATGGCAAGGCTGCCCGGCAGTGGGTGATTACGCCTGCGCAACAGGATATCCAGCGCATTTTGCTTGAATTGAACAAGCTGCCGCTGTCCGGCGGTGGCGAGGCGATTGCGCTGGCTAGCAAGGTGGGGTTTGACAGTCTGAAAGCCTATTTGATGCTGGATACGCCTTCCCGCACGCAGGCGGTATTCCTGTCCGATCAACTAGGCCTGCGCAGTGGCTTGGACGGCCAGCCGCAAGCAGACATCATGCGCTTTTATGCGCAGCATCTGTCAGCACACCCGGCGTGGAAACTGGCAGCCAGCCCTGCCGTGGTATCCGCTGCCCGACAGACCTTGCTTGGCCTGAATGGCGTGGAGCATGGTGACGAAACGATTTACCAGTCCATCCTGCAACAGGCTGCCGACAAATACCCCGCCCGCACCGCCAGCAGCCTGCTACCGGGCGTGGATAGCCGTGGCCTGTTCCTGCTGCCTGGCACCCTGCCCGGTGCCTATACCCGCGAGGCATGGGAAGGCCATGTCCGCACGGCCATCGAAAATGCCGACCCCAAACAAGCTGGCGATGCGCTGTGGGTGATGGGGGCAGAAGCCGCACGCAGTGAAGGCAGCCTGCTGAAAACCCGTTTGCAGCAGCGTTATTTCAATGACTACGCCACCGCCTGGCAACGCTGGCTGAACGGGCTGCGCTGGCAATCTGCCAATAGCCTTTCCAGTGCCGTGGAGCAATTGAACACCTATACCGACCCGCAACGTTCGCCGCTGCTGGCCTTGATGAGCATGATCCAGTATCAGGGGCAGGCTGGCACAGCGGAAAAATCCCTGGCCCGTGACTTGCTGGACAAAACCCGCGCACTGGTGGGCAAGTCCGACGACAAGGCGGCCATGCAGCAGACACCGCCTTCCGACCCGCTGACCCGGGCCTTTGGGCCCTTGTTGCGGCTGACTGCGCCGGATGATACACAGGCCAGCCACACAATCAGCCTGGCGCGCTATCTGGAATCCGTCACTTCGGTGCGGCTGAAGCTGCAACAGCTGGCCTCCTCGCCCAATCCCGATGCCGCTTCCCGCCAGTTGGCACAGGCACTGTTCAAGGGCGAGCAGAATGCGCTGGCCCATGGCCAGGAGTACGCGGCCATGCTGGCTGCCAGTCTGGGTGCAGAATGGGCCGGTTTTGCGCAGCAGCTGTTTGTCAGCCCGCTGGATAGTGCCAATCAGGTGGTGATGCTGCCAGCGGCGTTTGACATCAACGATGTATGGCGCCGTAGCATTTACCTGCCCTGGGGGAGCCAGCTGGCCGGACGCTTTCCCTTCAATACCAGCGATAACGATAGCTCCATTCCGGTACTGACCGGCTTTCTGGCCCCGGAGCACGGCGCGATTGCCCGCTTTCTCGGTAATACACTGGCCGGGGCGCTGGTGCAGGAGGGCGATCAGTGGTTGCCCAGCCCCAGCTTGCAAAATGCCGCACCGTTTGATGCCGACTTCCTCAATGCGGTGAATGCACTGAGTCGCCTGTCCAGCCTGCTGTATGCCGAAGGCGATGCCGCTTATCAGTTCGAGCTACGCCCGGTGGCCATGCCTGGGCTGGCGGAGACCACACTGATGATTGATGGCCAGACCTTGCAGTACTTCAACCAGCGGGAAACCTGGCTTGCCATGCATTGGCCGCAAACCGGGCAGCCTGGTGGCACTTATTTGCAGTGGCTGTCGCTAGCGACCGGCACCCGGCAAACGCTGGAATTCAGTGGCCGCTGGGCCTTCATCCGCCTGCTGGAAAAAGCCAGGGTAGTGCAACTGGACAAAGCGCGCTTTCAACTGGACTTTGCCCTGCCAGATGGCTTGACCGCACGTTATATCCTGCGCACCACTGCCGGTGACGGGCCACTGGCCTTGCTCAAGCTGTTGCAGTTCAAGCTGCCGTCACGGGTGTTTGCCTTGCCCGCGCCGTCCACTGCCGCCAAAGAAAGCGTGAGTGCCACGCGCTGATTCCATCATCCCGCCTGAGCAAAACGGCGCAGCAGACCTCGCGCCGATTTGCTTTGTGCCCTGCCCTCCTCCCGAAGCCAAGCTCTTTCACAAGGTGGAAACAGATGCCGCATCGGGCGCTAACCCATCCGGATTACCAAGACCCACTTGTAAATGATGCTGCGATTTCACAGGCAATTCTAAGCATTTGGCATTAAGTCATGTCATGGAACTGTCATTCTCAGGGTCTACACTGCGCAGCATTCATTGTGCAGAAGCTACAATCATGTCTCTTATCAAGCGTTTATGGCTGACCATCCTGTTTACCGTGGCCAGCCTGCTGATTGTGCTGGCCGTTACCAGTCAGCAATTGTTCTCCCTCACACGGCATGTGGATGACTACAGTCAGCATCAGCAATTGTCGGCCAATCTTTACCAGTTCAAGGCCAGCGTGCTCAGCCTGTCCCGTGCCGACCCCCTGCAGCCGGAAACGGCCAAGCATCTGCAGCAGGTCAAGCAGCAGGTACAGCAACTGGGTAGCCGCATTGCAGCAGCCTTGCCTGCGGACAGTGCGGAAAAGTTTGCACAGCAAAGCAATATGCTGTGGCAGCAATACGCCAAGAATCTGGAAAGCGCGCTGACCATTGCCGAAACCGCCCCGCAAGATGCGCTGTCGATTCCGGAACAGGCCTACCAGCAAAGCCTGGTGCCGCTGGTGGCACTGCTAGACCAGCAACTGGGGCTGGCCGGTAAGGATCAGGCTGCCGAAGAAACAGCCATGCATGCCATGTTGCAGCAGCTGGCTGTCATTATCCTGGGGCCTTTGCTGCTGGCCAGTGTGGCAGTGGTGCTGATTCAGCTGGCGCTGGCGCGGCGTTTGAAAATGCAGATAGCCGCCATGGGCCGTGCGGTGGATGCACTGAGTGAAGGCAATCTGGCGGCACGTTTGCCGGAACAGGGGCAGGATGAACTGGCGCAAATGGCCGCACGTATCAACCGTTTTCTGGAGCGACTGGGCGAGCTGTTGAGCAATGTGCATCAGCACGCCAGCCGCAATCAGCGTGACAGCCAGCAATTGCAGCTAATCACCAGTCAGGCAGCCGACGCCAGCCGCTTGCAAAGCGGCAAGGCCAATCTGAGCAACGAAGCAGCAGCGCAGATAGCCAGCCAGGCCGAGAGCGTAGCGCAATTCATTGCCCAGGCCGAACACGGTTCGCAGCAGGCACTCCAGCGCACCGAGCATGCACGCCAGCTGTGCAGCGCCAATGCCAGTGCCATGCAGGACTTGGCTGCTCGCATTGATTCCGCCATGCAGGAAATGCAACAGCTGAACCAGTCGATTGGCGATATCGCCCAGATCAGCACCCTGATTCGCGATGTGGCGGACCAGACCAATCTGCTGGCGCTCAACGCCGCCATCGAGGCAGCACGGGCGGGCGAACAAGGACGTGGTTTTGCCGTGGTGGCGGATGAGGTACGCAAGCTGTCCGAGCGCACCGCCAGTGCCACCTCGCGCATTTTTGACTGCCTGTCGCAGGTGGAAACGGTGAAGCAGTCGCTGGGCGACGCCATTGATACCGCGGGCAAAGCCAGTCACGACAACCAGCATGCCCAGCAGGCACTGGACACTGCCCTGTCCGGCGTGGACCAGTCGCTGGCCGAGCTGGACCAGCTGATGGGGCAGATCAGCCAGGTGCGCCAGCAACAGAGCGAGGCTGGCAACAGCATTCGCCAGCACGGTTTTGAACTGGCCCACCTGGCCAGCAGCATCGACGAGCAAATGCGCGATGCGCACCCGGTCATGCGCCAGCTGGCGGAATCGGCCGGAGTGCTGCACCAAGCGCTCAGCTGGTTTCGTTTGCAACCCCAGCACTAAGGTGCAAGAAACAAAAACGGCAGCCATCATGGGCTGCCGTTAAGGCTGCTGACAAAGTTATTTGATTCAATTGCACTGGACCCGGCAAAGCCGGGCCTTTCGATTTACTGATTACTTTCGCAGCCTTCCATTTATTCCCTATCCCCCCGCCCTTACCCTGTAAGGGGGCCTCGCTTTCCTGATGGAAAGCGAGAGGGGCTTGTCAACAAAACAGGCTGCTTACAGCACGGCCAGCGCGGCTTCGTAGTTGGGTTCGCTGCCGATTTCGGCTACCAGCTCGCTGTGCAACACGGTGTTGTCGGCATCCAGCACCACCACGGCACGGGCAGTGAGGCCAGCCAGCGGGCCGGCAGCCAGCTTCACACCCCAGGCTTGCAGGAAGTCGGCATTGCGGAAGGTGGACAGGTTTACCACGTTTTCGATGCCTTCAGCACCGCAGAAGCGCTTTTGTGCAAACGGCAGGTCAGCAGAAACGCACAGCACCACGGTGTCGGCCTTGCCAGCGGCTTTTTCGTTGAACTTGCGTACCGAAGTGGCGCAAGTCGGGGTGTCCACGCTGGGGAAGATGTTGACGATTTTCTTCTTGCCAGCGAAATCAGCCAGGGTCACATCGGCCAGATCGCCATTGGTCAGTGTCAGGGCCGGAGCCTTGTCGCCCTTGACCGGCAGGGTACCTGCCACTTCAACCGGGTTACCGCGCAGGGTTACAGATGCCATCTTCATGTCCTTCAGGCAAAGGCGGCCAATGCTGCGACTGGCCGCCTGGGGTGGAGATCCATTCAGTGTGGGGCCTGGCGGCAGAAAATCAACCCTGCCGCCAGTCAGCCTATTCTTCCAGCTTGAGTCCCAGCTCGTTCAGCACTTCACGCGCGCTACGAAAAGCCTCCACTGCCGCTGGTGCGCCGCCGTAGACGGCACTGTGCAACAGCACCTCGCGGATTTCCACCAGGCTGGCACCGTTGTTGATGGCACCGCGCACATGGCCTTTCAGTTCGGTGCTGCGGCCCAGCGCCGCCAACATGGCGCAGGTGACGAGGCTGCGGGTTTTCAGGTCCAGCCCCTCGCGCTGCCAGGTGCTGCCCCAGGCGTGTTCGTTCAGCCAGTCCTGCAAGGGGGCGGAAAAGCCATCCAGATTACTCATGGCGCGCTCGACAAAGGCCTCGCCCATTACCTGGGTGCGGCGGGCCTTGCCGGCGGCACGATCTTGCTCGCTCATGTCAGTTCCTTTAGCGGGTTGAAATTGGCCAGCAGTCTCAGGACAGCAAGCTGCCCAGCACTTGCACCAGCCGCGCGCATTCGGCATCGGTACCAATGCTGATACGCAGATACTGGTTGATGCGTGGCGCAGTGAAGTGGCGCACGATCACCGCCTGCTGACGCAAGCCGGTAGCCAGCATGGCGGCGTCGTGCTGCGGGTGGCGGGCAAACACGAAATTGGCCGCCGAGGGCAATACTTCGAAGCCCAGCGCCTGCAATTGCGCAGTCAGTTGTTCGCGTGTGCGCATCACCGCCTGGCAGGTGTGGCGGAAGTAGTCGTCGTCTTCGAACGATGCCACCGCCCCGGCCAGCGCCAGCCGGTCCAGCGGGTAGGCGTTGAAACTGTTTTTCACCCGCTCCAGTGCCTCGATCAGCGTGGCATCACCCACCGCATAGCCCACGCGCAAGCCGGCCAGCGAGCGGGATTTGGACAGGGTGTGTACCACCAGCAGGTTGGGATAGTCCTTCACCAGTGCAATGGCGGTTTCACCACCAAAATCGACATAGGCTTCGTCGATCACCACCACCTGATCGGGATGGTCATCCAGCAGCTGACGGATGGCGGAAAGCGGCAGCAGGCGGCCAGTGGGCGCATTCGGATTGGCCAGAATCACCCCGCCGCAGGGCTGACGGTAGTCCTCCACCCGGATGGACAGGCTGTCATCCAGCGGCACCTGTTGCGCCTGAATACCGAACAGGCCGCAGTACACCGGGTAAAAACCATAGCTGATGTCGGGCATCAGCAAGGGCTGCTCATGCTTGAGCAGCGCCTGGAACACAATGCCCAGCACCTCGTCCGAGCTGTTACCCACGAACACCTGCGGGCGGCTGACGCCGTGGTAGCTGGCGATGGCATCTTTCAGCTTGTCGCCACTCGGGTCCGGGTACAGGCGCAGGCTGTCGTCGGTGGCGGTGCGGATGGCCTCCAGCACCCTGGGCGACGGGCCATAGGGGTTTTCATTGGTATTGAGCTTGATCAGCGTATCCAGCTTGGGCTGCTCGCCCGGCACATAAGGGGTGAGCTGGTGCACCACCGGACTCCAAAAACGACTCATGATTCAACCTTTCCCGGCCACGCCCAGCGTAGCCTGTAGTTCATTGTGCGCGGCTAACAAAATAGCATCGCGCCCCTGATGCAGGGCAGGCCGACGCTGCAGTTTTTTGTCAGCGGCTGTTAACGTCCAGCGCTGCGCGCCGACAGCAATACGCCGCCCAGAATGGCAGCAATCCCCAGCAGGTGGTAGCCATGAATGGCCTCACCCAGCAACAGCATGGACAGCACGGCACCAAAGGCGGGCATCAAATGGATAAAGCTGCCAGCCCGCGCCGCACCAACCCGCGCCACGCCGAGATTGTAGAAATAGTAAGCCAGCACCGACGGCAGGGTACCGACATAGGCAAAACTGGCCAGCGTGGTGACATTCAGCACCGCCCGCCGTCCCTGGGCATATTCCAGCAGGAACAGCGGCAGGATGGCCAGCAGGCCGATAGCCACCAGCAAGGTGAGCAGACCCAGCCGGTCCAGCCCGGCGGGGAGGCCTCGCAACAACAGGGTATACACGGCCCAGGCCAACATGGCGCAGAACACCAGTGCATCACCGTGGTTGATATCCAGCGTCAGCAAGCGCGCCGGTTCGCCATGTGCCACCAGCAGCAGCACCCCGGCAAAGGACAGCAGCACCGCAGCCAGCTGGCCACGATTAAGCGGCAGGCGGAAAAACAGCGCGCCCAGCAGCACGATCAGGATGGGAATGAAGGAATTGAGCAGCACGCCATTGGTGGCACTGGTGGACTGCAAACCCAGATAAACCAGCGAATTGAAACTGGCAATGCCCAGCAAGGCCAGCAGGATGATGCGTCGCCAGTGCGGCTGCCATAACTGGCGCTGCGCCAGCATGGGCTTGAGACCGACAGGCAACAACACCAGCAAGGCAATCAGCCAGCGGCCAAAAGCCAGGGTGAGCGGTGGAATACTGGCATGGACAGCACGGCCCAGCACAAAATTTCCGGCCCAGAACAGGGCGGCCAGGGTAAGCAGACAGTAAGCGGCAGTATGGGAAGAACGCGGTGAGGTCATGGTTTCAACCATGCCATGCCGGGTGGAAGGCTGGCAACTGTTTTGCGGCGCAACATGCATGCTCTCACGCTGGCGAGCAGGCCGGGATGAGGATTGCGTCTTCTCACCTTCTCTGCCCGCTACGCGGAACTGTTTTCATGGCGGGGCTGCCCGCCGTGCAGGCAGGGGAGCTGCGTCGCCAGCTCCCCTGCACCCCCAGGCGACCCCGGGTTGCGCGTATTTCCGCCGTATCCGCGCCGGGCAAGGCGCCGCCGAACTCGCCATTCGCTAACGTCGAATGGCTCGAACATGCGGCGGCTTAAAACCTTGCCCGATCCCGGCTACTGCGGCGCGCGCCACGGGGATTGGGGGTGCATCACGTTGCTGCCGGCCTCGACACCGCGTCTTTTGTCTGCATCACAGGCCAGGCAAAAAAAAACCGGAGCCGTAGCCCCGGTCAACGACATCCCCCACGAGATGTATTCCCCACTGACACCTGCCTGCACGTTGCAAGCAGCAAGGCATCAGCATCAATCTGCGTAGCAGCATAAGCGGGACAAGGGGGGGCTGTCGATATCCTGTTGAATATTTTCATTGTAAATTGATCAAACCATATTGGATACAATCAAATAAACAATAACTTACCTGAAAACATCAATAATATTGTCGTATTATTTGATCAAACAACACAATGACTTAGCCAACATACAGCCTGCTTTCTACCGCAGGCTGGCTGCGGCAGCCGGGCCGCCCTGCCCTGTCAAGAATGTTAAACAAATGCCACAGTCAGCGCGCCAGTGCTGTCAGCCGCGCCAGGTGGTCTGCCGCATGGAAACGGCCTTTGGCATCGCGGTTCACCCAGGCCATGGCGTGCTGCGGGTCGTGAGTGAAGAATAGCCGCCCTTGCCGGGCCAGCAAGCCTTCCAGCAACTGGCGCTTTTCGTCGGTCAGCTGCTCCGGAAAGCGGTCATAGCCCATGGTGATGGGCACATGCACCCAAGGTGCGCCGGGAATCAAGTCGGCAGCATAGACAACCGGCCCGTCTTCCAGCGGAATTTCGGTCAGCAGCATGCCGGGGGTATGGCCGTCGCTCAGGTGGAAACGGTAATCGGCCGGCAGGCAGTCCGGTGTTTCGCCATCGCTCAGCACCAGTCGGCCACTGTTTTCCAGCAGGGTAATCAGTTCGGGAATAAACGACGCTCGGTCACGCGCATGCGGCGCTTTGGCACGCTGCCAGGCGCTACGGCTGACCACGAATTGCGCCTTGGGAAACAACAGCCGGGCCGGGCCGCCATCCCAGGCGGCCAGCAGGCCGCCGACATGGTCAAAATGCAGATGAGACAGTATCACCACGTCGATGTCTTCATGGCTGCAACCGGCGGCGGCCAGATTGTCCAGCAGCACATGGCCGTCTTCCACCACGCCATAGCGGGCTTTGAGTTCCGGCGCAAAAAATGCGCCGATACCGGCCTCCAGCAGAATGCGGCGGCCGTCCTCTTCGCGCACCAGCAGGCAGCGACAGGCCAGCGGCACACGGTGGGCCTCGTCCGGGGCCAGCCATTGGCTCCACATGGCACGTGGCGCATTGCCGAACATGGCACCGCCGTCCAGTTTCTGGGAATTGCCAAGCAAGGATGTCAGGGTACGCATGGGCGCTCCACATTGATGATCAATCAGCTTGATTATCAAGCAAGCGCTCGGTATTGTCACTTACTGCACGGCAGGCCGCATCAACTGACAGCCATATCCCCGGCATGGGCGATGAACAAGGCTTCTTGCTCCACCTTCAGCTGACGCTCCTGCATGGCAGCACACAAATCCGCCAACATCGGCGGCAAGGACTGTCGCGCCAGCCGCGCCAGCGCCTGCTGGTCGTCCACCGTCAGTGGCTGGCCGCCACAGGCCAGCGTCAGCTCATCAGCCTGCATGCGCCAGGGTTGCCAGGCACAACCGGCCTTGCCAGCCAGCTCGCCCACCTGCAGGGCAATGGCCACACCGGACGGGTCCAGGTCGCACGCCACCTGCACCGGCAAGCGCAGCAAGGCCAGCACATGCCCCACTGCCGCCAGCCAGCGCGGGTGCGGATAACCCGGCACCCAGATGGTGAGCACCGGCTCGGCTTGCCGGGTCAGCACTTCAAACACGCTAAGGTTTTCCACAATACGCACCATCTGCACGGCACCGCGAACTGCATCGACTTGTTGCAGTGCTTCCGGTGCCAGCGCCAGGCCGCCTTGCAACAAGGCGGCTGACAACAGTGGCTGACCGGCGGCATAGAGCGTCAGCGGGCCGGACAGGAAAACGTGCGGGGTATGACGCGAGATGCCACAGGCCTCCAGCGCAATGCCAAATTCGGCCAGCCAGCGCCGATCGGCCTCGCCAAAGGCCTTGCTGCGGCCCAGCGCGTATTGCGAGAACTGCCGCTCCGTGCCCCACAGCCCGGCTGTCAGCCAGTTATCCAGCCCCTGGGCAATCTTCAAGCGTCGTTCCAGCGTAGAGGACTGCACGCGCTGGGTCAGGCTGTCGGCCAGGGCTTGCAGCTGCGGGTTTTGCGGCTGCCAGCCGCGCCATAGCTGCACTACTTCATCACGCGCATCGGCATCCGGCAGGCCGATGAGGCTGCGCAGCTGGTACACCTCGCGCCAGCTGACCCAGAACGGCTCCCACTGGCCTAGCCGGTCAGGCTCGGCATGCAGTTCCACCTCACACCAGCCACACTCCAGCAGGCGACGCAGCAAATCTTCGGCCTGGGTTGGATCACCACTTTGCGCCACGAGGGTGGTCCAGCGCTGCCGCATCACGCGCAAGGCCAGCCAGCGCTGTAGCAAAGCCTGGTCGGTCTGGGGCAGTAGCAGTGGCGTGGGAGCAAGCGTGGGCTGTAGCAGCAGATGGTGGCCGCGGGCGCCAATGGGCAGGCGTTCGACCAGTTCCGGAGAAATACGGGCAAGCCAGCTGGACATGGGGTTCTGCCAGAGTAAAGGGTGAAAGGAGTAGACCGCCGGGCAGCAACAAGTTTCCCGCCCGGCGACTACATCAGGCCTGCGCGTCGGACTGCGCTGCATCCACGCGGCGGCGGGTTTGCAGGATGGGTGGGGCCCATTGCTCGCCCGGCCGCTTTTTGCGGGTGGCCAGCGTCAGTTCGGATGGCGCGAAGATATTGATGTTATGGGTGTTGGGCGTGGTGATCAGATACTGCGCCTCGGTGGCCTTGAGGAAGCCTGCCACCCGGTCGATGTTGAAAATATCGAGGTGGGCGAAGGGTTCATCGATGAACACAAAGCCGGAGGGATTGGCCTCGTCCATCATCAGGCCAATCAGCAGAATCAGCGATTTCATCACCTGCTGGCCGCCGGAAGCCTCGCCATCGTTCATGCCCATCAGGCCCTTCTGGTCGAAGTTGAAGCGCAACGTCAGCCCGGCCTGCGCCAGCGCGGCGTCGTCGTTTTCCAGCGTGGGCAGTTCCACATCCACCCCGATACCGGCCAGCTCGCCCAGGCGCTTGATATTGCCACCATAAGCCCGCACCGTGGCGCGCAGCTTGCCCATATAAGCAGCGCGGGCATCGTCGGTGAGCTCGCGCGAGCGGTCCACCTCGCTCTGGCGGCGCTGGCGTTCGCGGTCGATCTGCGCCAGGTCGTCGGCCAGCTTGTCGCGCAGCGCCAGTACCGACTCGTCGGTTTCCCATTCGCCGCCTTGCAGCCGCTCTTGCAGGTAATTCAGCTGGTGGCGCGCATCGGCGGCGCTTTCGTATTCCTCTTCCAGCGCGGCCACATGCTCGGCGGCCAGGGCATCGGCGGGCAGGCGCTCGGCCCACTCGCGCAGTTCGGCCAGCAGGCGGCGCAGCTGGCGGCGGCTGTTTTCCACTTCCTGACGCTTGCCGTCGTAACGCGACAGGCTTTCCTGTTCGCGCTGGCAGATGCGGTCGTGCTCCAGCCGCGCATCGCTGTAGCGCTGGTCTGCCGCATCCTTGGTGGCACTGGCTTCGGCCAGTTGCGCGCCCAAGTCTTGCTGCTGGGCTTGCAGGCTGTCCAGCCGGGCGGCCAGTGCGGCAAATTCTTCGGCACGGCTATCCAGCTGGCGGATGGCGTCCATGCCGCCCAGATATTCGGCCAGGCCGGCCGCTTCGCGGGTGATGGTCACCAGCCGTTCTTCG
Source organism: Aquitalea sp. LB_tupeE (assembly GCF_013391415.1). Taxonomy (GTDB): domain Bacteria; phylum Pseudomonadota; class Gammaproteobacteria; order Burkholderiales; family Chromobacteriaceae; genus Aquitalea. The sequence continues at coordinate 7,816 of NZ_JACAXB010000018.1, read as the reverse complement.
TCGGCCAGAATGCGCACGTTCAGCTGCTTCAGCTCGTCACGCAGCGCCAGCAGGCGCGACTGACGGGCACCTTCGCCAAAGGCGAATTCATGCGCGGCCACACCGATATGGCGCGCACCGCGTCGTTCGCGGAAGTAACCGTCGCGGGTAATCCAGTCGCCATCCACAGCAGCGCCCGCCTGGGCGTTTTCCACCCGGCTAACCTTGTTCAGCTGCTGGTACAGCCAGTCCGGTGCATTGGCAGAAAAGCGGATCACTTCCAGCAGGCTGCCCTTGCGTGCGGGCGGCGGGCTGCTGCGTTCCGGCACTACAAAATGGCGGAAACGCAGTTTTTCGCCCAAGCGCCAGGCCTCGCCCTTTTGCTGTGGATTTTCCAGCAGCACCACATGACGGTAGGGGCGCAGCATGGCTTCCACCGCGCCCTGCCAGCCAGCGTCCATCACCTCGATGATGTCGGACAACATGGCGTGACCAATATTGGCCTCGTCCAGCGCTGCCTTGAACTGGCGCACTTCTTCCGGCGAGCGGCCACGGCCGATTTCCAGTGCCTCGACATGGTTTTTCAGGTCGATACGCTGACGGTTCAGCTCACGCAGACCGTCTTTGAGTTGCTCGGTTTCACCACGCAGGCCGGACAGCTTGTCGGACAGCGCAGCGGCATCGGCACCGTATTCGCGGCTGGCCAGGGCTTGCAGGCGGTCGCGCTCTTTCAGCTGGCCGCTGACGCTGGCGTGTTCGGCCTTGGCGGCCATGAACTGCTCCTGCGCCTGCAAGCGGGCTTGTTCAGCCGCCTGGCGTGCTTCGCCAGCGGCCACTTCGGCGGCCTTGAGCTTGGCCACCAGTTGCAAGGTGTCGTGATGTTCGCGCCGGGTGCGGCTGAGCTGGCCGTAAGCGGCACGGTAGTTTTGCCAGGTCTGGCCCAGCGCGCTCTTGCCATCCAGATAGGCCAGCACCGGCAGGGCCTCGTCCTGCAGGCGGCGGATGGTCTGGCTGAGCTGACGCCATTCCAGAAAACGCCCGGCACGGGTTTTCATGGTTTCCACCCGCGCTTCCAGTGCTTCTTCCTGCCGGGTGAGCGCTTCCAGTTCCAGCTCGGTGGCGCGTTGTTCGTCGCGGGCGCGCTGGTAGTTGTCCAGCACGTCCTTGTCGCCGAATACCTGGAACACCAGGTCCAGCAATTGTTTGGGGCTGTATTCGGTCAGCTTGTCGGTATCGCCCTGCTCCAGCGCCAGCACCTCGCCCACGGCCGGGGTGAGGCCAGCCACTTCCAGCCGGCGGCGGTATTCCTGCACCCCCAGCCATTGCGCTTGCGCCTCGGCCAGTTCCAGCGGCACATCGCCGTCCAGAATGGCGTAATGGCGCACCCAGTCGCCGCCCTGCTTCTTGATGCGGCACAGCAGCGTCACGGCATCGCTGACGATGGGAAAGAAGGGCGTGGGATAGAGCCCGCCAGACGGGCGACGCGGGTTGTCCACCACGCCACGCAGATAAGCAAAGGGCTCGCGGTTGTTACGCACATAGCGCTTGTAGTCGCGCTTGCCGGAGCATTTGATGGCCAGCAGGGTGCGCATGGCATCCAGCAAGGTGGTTTTGCCCGAACCATTGGGGCCGATGATGGTGACAATCTGCGCGTCCAGCGGCACGGCCAGCCGTTGCCAGAAGTCCCAGTGCACCATTTCTACCGATTTCATCTGGAACATCAGCGGTCCTCCTCTTGCGCGGGGGCTTGTGTGTCGTCTTCGGGACTTTCAGCAGTGTCAAACAGGCTGGCGCCATCATCCAGCGCCGTAGGCTGTACTGCCTGGGCGATGGCGCTGGCGGTCTTGTCGGCCAGTGCGTCGGCCGCCTGGCTGCGGCGCTGGCCCAGTACCTCGGACAGCGCGCCTTCGATGATGCGCGGGGCCAGCTGGCTGTAGTCGATCATCAAATCCAGCATCGGGCCTTCGTCCAGCCATTTGTTACGCCGCACCACAAAGCCCAGGTTCACCAGCCGTCCCAGATTGGCATTGAAACGGGTACGGCCGCCCAGCGCCTTGCCAAAGTCGGCATACAGCGCATCTTCCGATACGCCGGTGGACACGACTTCGCCGGTTTCCAGCGGTTTTTGCGCGCCAAACATATCGGACTGGTTTTCCCGCCCGGCTTCCACGCGGGCAATCTGCCGTTCACGCTTGGGCAGGATGATCAGCGCCCACAGGATCACCAGCAGCGCCACGCCGTCACGCGGCAGGCCCAGATTATTGTTGAGCCAGGCTTCGCCGCTGCCGAATACCGGCTCGGTCATCTCTGGCAGCAGGGCGACGGCAATGTGCTCGGCATAGGGGTTCTCCACCAGCCGCAGGCCGACATCGGCCAGCCGCTTGTCCAGCTCCTGGCGGAAAATATCATCCAGCAGCGCCTTGCGTGCCAGCGCATCGCCGCGTGGCACCACACGGTGCGCCAGCAGACGGGCGGTGAGGGTTTTCAGTTGCTGTTCCATGGCTTAATTCGGGGTATGGGGAAGCAGGCGCGCATCAGACAGCGTGGCGACTTCCGGGTGTTCGGGTTCAATCACGGCTTCGCCGCCGTGCAGGGTGAACGGCAATTTGGCCAGCGCCGCCACGATGCTGGCATCGCCATGGCTTTCCGGATCGCCAATCAAGGACAGCAAGGACAGCCGGTAAGCCGTTTCGTTGTAGCTGTCGGCCAGCACTGCCTGCTGGATGGGGATGTGGTCGGCACCGCTCTCACCCAGTTGCAGGCCCAGGGTGAGCAGTTCGTCGTACATGGCTTCGGCAGCAAACAGGCGCTCTACTTCCAGCTCGCCGGACAAGGGCGCGGCCACGCTGCCGGGCAAGCTGGTATTGCCCGCCTTGGCGCGTTCGCGGGCCAGCAGCTCGAATTCCGCCATATCGGCCAGCTCTGGCGTGGCGATGAAGGCCGGTTCCGGGTTGATGGACAGGCAGCCGCTCAGTTGATCGGCCAGTTGGCCTACCGCTTGACGGCGCAGCCAGTCGGCAATATCGGTAGAGGTGAGGCCAGAACTGCCCAGATGCACGCGCTGCGCGGCCAGCTGCGCCAGGCGGCGCTCGAAAGTACCGGCCAGCGCCAGCATGCGGCTTTGCGCCAAGGCCACCGCCTGCGCCTGATTCAGCGCGGACAGGCTGAGCGTGTCGTCGGCAGTCAGGCTGCGAATCACTTCTGTCGATTTGGCCACCCAGCGCCATACGGCTTCCAGCCTATGCTGGGCAGCGCGGATGCGGAATTCCGATTGCGACTCCAGCGCTTCTTCAAACTCGCCATACAGCTCGTTAAGCCGCGCCAGCAAGTGCTTGAGCGCGTCGTCCGACAACTGCCCCACCGCCTGCCCGGCGGCCACCTGGCTGGTGAGGTAGCCTAGTTCGACATCATCACCGGCAAAATCAATCAAGGTGGCCAGCGCTGCCAGCGCCACGCGTGCGCCTTCGGACAGCTGGTACTGGCCGCCATCGCTGTCGTACACCAGCAATTCGCCTTCGCGCAGGCGGCCCAGAATGGTGGCCAGCTTGGTGTCGTTGAGGTAGGCAAAACGCTGGGCGATTTCCTGCGGCGTCCAGCGCGGGGCGTCGGCACGGCTGCCCAGCTCGCGCAGCACCAGGAGGCGCATCAGCACCTCCTCGTCGCCACCGCGAAACAGCGTGACAAACACGGACAAATACGGCCAGGCCTGTTGCAGGCGATTGACCGCAGACAGCGAATCCGGCGCAATGCCCGGCTGGAAAAAGTCGGCGAGCGATTCCAATGACATTCCGGCATGAGAAAGCAAAAGCGGATTGTCCAAGGCCGGACGGGGGTAAGTCAACGCATCTTGCATGACTGGGGGGACGCACGCACGTGCATCCCCCCATACTCAGGCGGCAGACGGCTGCACTTGCGGCGCGCGTCGGCTTTGCGCGATATACGCCAGCGCCGCCAGGCTGATGAGGGTGGTGAACATCAGGTAAAAGCTGGGAGCCTGATTGCTGCCGGTCGCGCTGATCAGCCACACGATGATGGCCGGCGCAAAGCCGCCAAACACTGTCACGCCCACGTTATAGCCAATGGCCATGCCAGTGGCACGGGTGGCAGGCGGGAAGATTTCCGACATCAGCGCGGGCAAGGCGCCAAAGTAAATGGACTTGAGCAAGGCCAGCCAGCCCACCAGCACATACAAGGCCCAGGCGCTGCCGCTCATGGACCCATACAGGAACACCGGGTAAATAGTGAGGGCAAACAGCATACCGGCCATCGCCATTTGTTTGAGCCGCCCGATGCGGTCGGACAGCCAGCCGGAAAACGGCGTCACCACGGTGAGGATCACCCCGGCCAGGATGCTGGCGGCAAAACCGGTGGCGGCATCCATCTTCAGCTGACGGATGGCAAAGGTGGGCACGTATTGCAGCATGTAACTGACTGCAGTGGACACGGTAATCACGCCAATGGCCGCCAGCACCATGCTTTTCTGGCTGAGCAGGACATCACGCACCGGCGTGGCGGTGTGCTCGGCTTCCTTGAAGCTATGCGCATCGTCCAGATAGCGCCGCATCAGCAATCCTGCCGGGCCAATCAGCAAGCCAAAGAAGAAGGGAATGCGCCAGCCCCAGGCCAGCAGTTCGTCGTGCGTCAACAGCTTGACCAGGCCGTAACCAAACAGCGAAGCCAGCACGGTGGACAAGCCCTGGGTGGCAAACTGCCAGCTGGCGAGAAAACCCCGGCGGTGCGGTGCATGCTCGATCAGCATGGCCGTGGACGCGCCAAACTCGCCACCCGCGGAAAAGCCCTGAATCAGGCGCGCCAGAAAAATGCCGATGGGCGCAGCCACGCCAATCTGCGCATAAGTGGGTAGCAGGGCGATGATGGCGGTTCCCACCAACATCAGGCTGACCGTCAGCAGCAGCGCGGCCTTGCGGCCATGGCGGTCGGCATAGCTGCCCAGTACCACCCCGCCCAAAGGCCGGATCAGGTAGGAGGCACCAAACGAACTGAAGGTCAGCAGCATGGAGGCAGTTTCATTCCCCGCCGGGAAAAAATTGTTGGCGATATAAACGGCAAAAAACGCATAGATAGCAATGTCAAACCATTCCAGCGCATTGCCGATGGAAGTAGCCAGCACAATGCGGGTCAGGCTGATGGGTTTAGCGGTTGACATGGTGTTCTCCTGTGTAGGCCCTGGCCTGGGCGACCAACTGGCTGCCCTGCTCGCCCAGATCCCACCAGATGCCAGCCATCAGCCCCAGCGCCTGACGCGCCACCGGCGCCAACAGGTGCTCGTTGGGCGCATGTTGCGCACAGCCAGGATAGGAGTGCGGCAACCACAAGGTGGGCAGGCCCAGAATGTCGGCAAAGGCATCATTCGGTACCGTGCCGCCCAGATTGGGTAGCAAGGCGGCAGGCTGGCCGGTGCTATGGCGGATGGACGCCAGCGCCCACTCCACCCAGGGGTGGTCCAGCGGCAGCCGGGTAGCCGCAGAACTGGACAGAATGCGCACCTGCACATGTTCCAGCCCATGCTGCTGCAAGTGCGACGCGATATGCTGCCGGGTATGGCGCCAATCCGTCCCCACGACAAAGCGCAGTTGGCACACCGCCTTGGCGCTGGGTGGAATCGCATTCACCGGTTTGCGGGCATTGCCGGACTCCAGCGCCAGCACTTCCAGCGCATTCCAGCCTATTACCCGCTCCAGCGGCGTCAGGCCCGGTTCGCCCCAGTCGGTATCCACCGCCGGGCTGCCGGGCTCACCAGCCAGTGGCAAACCAGCCAGTGCACGGCGCACCCGCTCGTCCAGCGGTGGCGGCCGCAGGCCGGGCACCTGAATCACCCCGTGCGCATCCACCAGACAGGAAAGCGCGTGTGCCAGCACCACGGCCGGGTTACGCAGTGCCCCGCCCCAATTGCCGGAGTGATGGCCGCCTTCACGCAGCAGCACATTCAATTCAAACAACACATTGCCGCGCGACCCCAGAAACAAGGTCGGCCGCTCGGCACTGACCCGTGGCCCGTCCGAAGCAATGAAGACATCCGCTCGCAAGGTGGCCTGTTCTTGCAGGCAGATTTCGCGCAAACCGGGCGAGCCGATTTCCTCGCCGCTTTCAAACAGCCATTTGCAGTTGAAACCCAGCCTGTCACCCCTGCTTTGTCTGACTGCGTCCAACGCAGCCAGATTGATGGAGTGCTGACCCTTGTTATCCGCCGTGCCACGGCCATACCAACGCCCCTCCTCCACCGTCACTTGCCAGGGGCTCAGGCCGCTGCGCCAATGCGCATCATCACCGCGTACCACGTCGGCATGGCCATAACTCAGCACCGTGGGCAAATCATCGGCCTCGTGCCGTTCTGCCAGCAGGAAGGGCGCCAGTGGTGCCACCGGGTTGTCCAGTATCCGGCACTGGAAACCAATGCCTTGCAAGCTGGGTATCAGCTCCTGCTGGAAATAGGCCAGATGGGTGGCCGCCTGTGCCGGTTCCTGGCTTTCGGTATGAAAGCCCACCCGGCGTTGTAGATCGCCCAATAAACCACCTTGATCGAAATAGGCTTGGGACTTGGCAATTGCGTCCGTGCGTTGAGCATGTATTTGCGTCATCGATTTCTTACCTCGCACCTTGTTTAACGTTGAATGGCTGGTGCAGTCTAAGAACGCCAAATCATTGATGACAATTGACATTATTGCCATTTAAGCAAGTTGATTTGCCAAAATGGCAATAGAGGAGACAGGATGCTGCATGGCATTGCACTGAGATATTTTGTTGAAGTAGCGCGTTGTGGTTCTTTGGGTGCTGCAGCAGAAAACCTGCAAGTTGCGGTGTCAGCCATCAGCCGGCAAATTGCCAAGCTGGAACAAGAAACCGGCACACTGCTTTTCGAGCGTCAAGCACGTGGCATGGTACTGACCGAAGCCGGGGAACTACTGGCCGCACATGCACGGCGTGCATTACTGGATGCGGAGTTGGTTTTGCGGGAAATTTCAGCTCATTATGGCAATGTCAATGACATAGTTCGTCTGGCCAGCACCGATGGTTTTACCCATGCTTTTTTACCAGATGTGATGCGGGTCTATCACCAACAATACCCTACCACCCGCTTTACCCTGGAATGCGGCAACCCGGAGCAGGTACAGCACTGGGTCAGTACTGGGGAAGCCGACATCGGACTGAGCTTTGCTGTAGAACACACCCCGGGCCTGAACCTGGTGTTGCAACACGCGGCACCGGTATGTGCACTGCTGCGTCCCGGCCACCCGCTGGCCGGACAAGAGGAATTAAGCCTGGAAGACCTTGCCCGTTATCCGCTGGCTATCCTGGAGCGCGGCAATACCGTGCGGCAATTGCTGGAATGGAGCTTCAGCGCACAGGGCAAGGTATTCAGCCCGCTGCTAAGCAGCGGCCACTCCAGCACCCTGCACCGCTTTGCCGCCCACACCGACACCATTGCGCTGGGCAGCCGCCTGGCCATTCACGGCCTGCCGGAATGCAGCAAGCTGCTGGCAAAAAACATCGACGAACCGCTGCTGCAACAAAGACAGCTGCAACTGATGATCATGCAGGACCGCCGCCTGCCCCCCGCCGTCAGCCAGTTTTTGCAGTTGCTGCAGCAACAACTACACACCGCGCTGGAGTCCTGAGCCGCGCAAGCACGATCCCGCAAAGCAGCGACGGTTCTGCAGCATCGCTGCCGGGCCGCCTGCCGTGCTCCCCCTCTTTATGCGGCAGAATTCGTAACAGTAATTCGACCTTTCCCCCCGCAAACTCCTCCCCATCTGATAGCCCTGCCACCGCGCGCGCTTTGATGATTGCCAACGTCATCAACCCGCCCGGACGCCTG
>NZ_JACAXB010000017.1 GCF_013391415.1 Aquitalea sp. LB_tupeE | reverse complement strand
ATCGCGCCAGGACACGCAAATCCGCAGCTTGCAGAGGATCAGCCTGGCGGCGCAGGAGGAGATTGTACTGAGCGTGGGCGGCAACGCCGTGCGCATTACCGCCGAGGGCATCAGTACGCTGGGCAAGACCACGGTGTTTGGGCCATTTGCCACCATGGCGCAAAGCCGTCAGCCGGTAGACGTGGCAGGCCTGCCCGGCCCCGTCGGCTTGTTTGGCGAGCAATTCCGCCTGCGCGGTCCGCAACGCAAGGAGTGGCACAACTTGCCGGTTGGTATCCACACCTCCGCTAGCCAGTGGGCACAAGGGAGCGACCGCAATGGTGCCAGCCCGCCGCTGCATGCGGGCCAACAGCAGCAGGCCCAGGCCGCCGTACTGTGGCATGACTGGGGCAAGCCGCAAGCGCCTGCTACCCCGACAGAGACCAATCAGCCCACCACCAAGCCAGGAGACCCGTCATGAGCCAGCCCAATCCGCTCACCACTCGCCAGATCATGAGCACAGACAATCTCTCTGCCACCAGCATGCTCAATAGCAAGCCCAACTCGGTGTGTTATCTGGAAGGCACCTGCCAAACCGCCTGGAGCCTGGCGCAGCAGTTTGCCATCGTGCGACTGTCGCCCTCCACCCCGCCAGACCGGCCACCACCACTGTTCCGCATCCGGATCAAACCCATCAGCCCTACCACCTATCGCCCCATCAAAGGTGATGTGAAGTCCAAGTCGGTACGCGCCCGCATCGTCGCCGCCACCTATGCCCGCTTCTATCTGGAAACCGAGGAGTTTAGCGACCCCAAGCGCAAGGGCCGCTACTACTGGATGGCACTGGGCGCATTCGCCAGCAAGAACGTAGCCTGTACTCTGGAACACCGCGCCGTCAAAGCCGCCACTGGCGTGGGCATCGATACCGTGGCCGATGGCCTGGGCAAGGGCAATTTCTGGCTGTTTCAGGACATTGCCCCCATTCACTGGCTGCACAGCTATGACTACAGCGCCTACTTCCACTGCGCCAACACACGCGGCGAAAAACTGCATGAGGTGATGGAAAACCAGCTCACGCAGCTACCCTGGGCCGAGCAGGCGCTGCCGGTATTGCAACACCTGAAACTGTCGTCCTATGCCCAGAAGGGCATGCTCTTGGTACGCGAGATTGAGAAGCTTAAGCCGGGATCGGACACATATCGAGAAAAACAACTCGCCCATTTATTGGCCATCGCAAATCACGAACAGCGGGTGGTACTGCAAAAACTAATTTACGACGACCCTGCCTTTGCCGTATGGCTGAAACGCCAACGCACCCTGCAACAGACGGCAGACACGCTGTTGGAACCCAGCACCACCTGGCCGCCGCAGTATGTGGATGAAACCAGCCAGGCGCTGGCCCTGCTCACCAAAGCGGTACTGCCACCACTGGAACTGGTATTTGCCGCCGCCTGTAAAACCCGCGACCCCAAGCTCAAATCTGTCGCACCCAAAGACACCGTATTGGAAAACGAAAACAGTCGAATGCGGTGGATTGGTTTAGCGGCGAAACAATTTCATGGCTTGATGGAGACGCAAGCTGAATATATGGACCAGCAATTGCGTAGCATCGCCAGCTGGCACACTCCCGACATGACTACCTTTGAGCTGGTATTACGCCAACACGACCCGTGGTATATGCGATGAAACAACTCCTGTCTTGCTTGCTATTCATCCTTCTTACTGCCTGCCAACCTAGCCGGAGTGATTCCAAGCCCATGTCTAATGCCATCAATCCAATTGAAATCACCATTCAAGTGGGTGAAAACGCCGATACATTTGCCAAGCGCAATGCGGATCTATTGCACTTGAATGTCCAACCAGCCGGGCTGACATTTTATCAAATAGACCGAGACCCACATCAATTGGCGATGGTTCAACTGGCACAAGGCAAGGCTAGTCTGACTATTCCCTATGTTCTTAGCGTCATGGGAACACTAAATACCGATTATTTATCAGCAGGATTAGAAAAATTTAGCCTATTTGCCGCCCTCACCGATCAAGACACTTTAAGTAATGAGGCGGTACGGGTGTATATCAACAGCCTGCTGCAACAATTCCGTGCCAAGGGTTGGCAAGCGCTGTTTTACTATGACGCACCACGACTAAGAGGGCAGGAACAATTTGAATATGCCTTGGCTGATTCTGAATATAGCTTTCAACTGGACGGTGAAATCGATCTCAGCCCGCATAACTGGCAGCGCATCAACTGGATTGCCAGCCCCACCTGGAGGTTTTATGCCGACAATGTATTTGCCAAAATCCAATTCGACCGCTCGCCCACCTGGGAGGACCCCAAGCAGCCTGGTACCGGTTTGCTGACCATTGACTTCCAAAGCATGGAAAGTTATCTGCGCTCGGAAATCGAAGAAAAAGATCGCGCCAACTGGCGTGCCTTCTGGCCGGCCAAGGCCAAGTGGTATCGCGACCGGCGCGATAGTGCGGAAATCCGCTTGCACAAAGAAGGCAAGCATATCGACCTGCACTACCAGGACCCGCCCTTGCCCCCGCCACCGCCCGGCCAGCGCAACCCGGAGTTGCCCCTGGAAGTCACCCGTCCGGCCCATCCGCTGATCAAATCCTCGGCGCGCGTACCACTCCAGCGCGACGCGCTGCCCTTGGGCACCACCTGCCACACCGGCGAACCTTGCCCGCAAAGCGGTATCTGGCATGCCCAGTTTCCGTCGCACAGCATCAGCAATCGCCAGCCGGGGTATGACGTGCAGCGCTTTTTTGCCCAGGGTAGCCTGATGCCGCCGGTGCCGGTGCACTACCCCCGGCTGCTGGGACGCTGGCTGGGCTACCCCGCCCAGATAGAGCCGGTGCGCTGGATTCTGATGGAGTACGCCTGATGCACCCACTGCGCCCGTTGCCTGTATTCAGCCCAGCGCTCGGCGCACTGGCATTGACTCTGCTGCTGGGGGCCTGCCAGGCCCAGCCACAGCATGCCATGCCCGATGTCTCTGCCGTTCAGGCCAAACTGGCCTTCAGCTGCGCCTACGAGCAAGACCGCCTGCCGCCACTGAACCCGGAAGCCGATCAGCTGTTTAAATACGCCCGCTGGCTGTGGCGCGGCAATATCGTTTCCCCCAAGCCCGCCGTCTATGCCGACATGGCGCGCTATTACCGCATTGCCGCTGCCTACGGCCATTACAAAGCCAATTTCAATCTGCAAAACTTGTACAGCCAGGGCGTGATTGACGGCGATATCGAGGAAATGCTCGACCTCAACGACAGCCTGATCAAGGCTGGGATACCGGTTGGCTATTACCTGCTCGGCCATTATGTGGAGGGTGGCGTCGGCTATGACGCCAATAAAGAACTGGCCTTGAAATACTTCCGCAAAGCCGCCGACCTGGGCAATAAGGAGGCGCAATATTATGTCGGTGATTTACTCACCCGGCTGACCATCTCTGAGCCAATACCTTTTGAAATTGGGCTGCAAATGCAACGCTGTGCAGCGGAACAGGGGCATGGTAAATCGGCACAAGAAATGGGCATTGCATCTCAATATCAGAAAAAATTTACCGAAGCGGTCAAGTATTTTGAGATGGGTGCCCGTGCTGGGGATTATCTATCGGCAGGGATGTTATCGGATGGGTTCAAGACAAAAGATCCCAACGATTCTGACTACCTCGCACTGCCAATTGATCAAGAACGGTCTGATCGTTATCAAAGCCTGATGCGGCAGTTAATGAACTACGAAATCTTCAACCCGGTGCTGCCCGATCTGGCCGCGATTATTCCGCCCCCTCCAGCCCCGCTGCCGGCCTGGGATGGCAAATTCCAGTGGCTGCGCGACTTTGAGGCCAATGTCCCGCCACCGCTGCCCACAGAGCAACGTATCCGTGAACTGGCCGAAGCCAAGGCGCTGGACCCGGCCACCGGCCGACCCGACCCCAAACGCCTGCAGGCGCAAAAAGCCCAGGCCGCGCAAGCCAAGGCGCTGCCCTTGGGCAGCACCTGCCAAACAGGCGAACCCTGCCCGCAAAGCGGTATCTGGCATGCCCAGTTTCCGCCGCACAGCATCAGCAACCGCCTGCCGGGTTATGACGTGCAGCGCTTTTTTGCCCAGGGCAGCCTGATGCCGCCTTTGCCGGTGCACTACCCCCGGCTGCTGGGGCGCTGGCTGGGCTACCCCGCCCGAGTGGAGCCGGTGCGCTGGATTCTGATGGAGTACGCCTGATGCGCCCGCTGCGCTTATGCAGCCCTATAATGCAGAAAACAAAAAACGGCCCATCTCACAATGGGCCGCTTTTGCTTTCTATCGAACCGACAACTTACTTCAGGCTGCCGGACAGGAAGGCTTTCAGGCGTTCGCTCTTGGTATTGCCGAATACTTCGTCCGGGTGGCCTTCTTCTTCTACCCGGCCCTGATGCAGGAACATCACGTGGTTGGATACATTGCGGGCAAAGCCCATTTCATGGGTCACCACCACCATAGTGCGGCCTTCTTCGGCCAGGGTTTGCATCACCTTGAGCACTTCGCCCACCAGCTCCGGGTCCAGCGCCGAGGTGGGTTCGTCAAACAGCATGACTTCCGGTTCCATTGCCAGTGCACGGGCAATGGCCACGCGCTGTTGCTGGCCGCCGGACATGTGCGCCGGATACTTGGCCTGGGCCTGGGCATCCAGCCCTACCTTGCGCAGGTATTTTTCGGCGCGGGCAATGGCTTCGTCGCGGGACAGGCCCAGCACGTGGATGGGGGCTTCGATGACGTTTTCCAGCACCGTCATGTGGCTCCACAGATTGAAATGCTGGAACACCATAGCCAGCTTGGCGCGCATGGCTTGCAGCTGTTTGTGGTCGGCCGGCACCAGCTCGCCCTGCTTGTTCTTTTGCAGGGTGATTTCCTCGCCCCCCAGGCTGATGCTGCCGGCGTTGGGCTTTTCCAGGAAGTTGATGCAGCGCAGGAAGGTACTTTTCCCGGAGCCGGAAGAACCGATGATGCTGATTACATCGCCTGCCTTGGCCTTGAGCGAAATACCCTTGAGCACTTCGTGGCTGCCATAGCTTTTGTGCAGGTCTTTAACGACTAGCTTTTCCATCTTTTATCCTTGCGGGTAACTCAGGCCTTCATCGGGCGCAGGTGCGCCAGCCACTTGCTTTCCGCCTTGCGGAACAGGGCCACCAGAACAAAGGTGATACACAGGTAAATCAATGCGGCCAGGCCAAAGGCATCGAACGAATCATAGGTGGCGGCATTGGCATCGCGCGCCACTTTGAGGATGTCCGGCACAGTGGCGGTAAAGGCAACGGTGGTGGCATGCAGCATCAGGATCACCTCGTTGCTGTAGGCCGGCAGTGCGCGGCGCAAGGCCGACGGAATGATGACCCGGCGATACAGGGTGAACTTGCTCATGCCATAGGCGCGGCCCGCTTCGATTTCACCATACGGGGTAGCCTTGATGGCACCGGCGAAGATTTCGGTGGTATAGGCACAGGTATTCAGACCGAAAGCCAGAATGGTGCAGTTATACCCTTCGCGGAAGAAGTGGTTGAGAAAGCCCACCTCGCGTACCACGTCCAGGCTGTACATGCCGGTGTAAAAGAACAGCAGCTGGATGTACAGCGGCGTGCCACGGAACACGTAGGAAAACAGCCACACCGGGCTGGACAGCCATTTGGATTTGGACACCCGGGCAATGGCCAGCGGAATGGACGCGCAAAAACCGAAGGCGATGGAAACCACCAGCAGCCACATGGTGACGGCCAGGCCGGACAGGTGATAACCGTCCGACCACAGGAAGGCTTTCCAGTATTGTTGGATGATGTCGATCACAGGTCTGCCTCCCGCACGCCGGTGGAATAGCGGCGCTCCAGCCACATCAGCACCACGCTGGAAACCGTTGTCAGAATCAGGTAAATGGCACCGGCCACCAGGGTGAAGAAGAACACGCGGTAGGAGCTCTTGCCCGCATCAATCGATGCTTTCACCACATCGGACAAGCCGATGATGGACACCAGCGCAGTGGCCTTGAGCATGACTTGCCAGTTATTGGAAATACCCGGCAGGGCAAAGCGCATGACCTGGGGAAACTGGATGCGCGAGAAGGTTTGCCAGCTGCTCATGCCATAGGCAATGCCGGCTTCGATCTGGCCTTTAGGCACAGACAGGAAAGCCCCGCGGAAGGTCTCGGTAAAATAGGCCCCGTAGATGAAGCCCAGGGTAAACACACCGGACACAAAGGGGTTGAGGTTGATCTGCTCCATACCCTGCCATTCGGTCAGATGATTCATGCCGATTTGCAGGCTGTAGAAGATCAGCAGCATCAGTACCAGGTCCGGTACGCCGCGAATCAATGTGGTGTAAAGCGTGGCAATGCCCTTGAGCACGGGATTGCTCGACAGCTTGGCGCCAGCGCCACCCAGACCGATGATGAAGGACACCAGAAGCGACATGACTGCCAGCTCCAGCGTAACCCATGCACCGTCCAGGATGATTGGCCCGAATCCATCCAGAAACATGGCCGTTTCCCCTGTATGTTGTGCTCGCCACACCCCGCCCCGCGCGCGCAGATACCCACTACCAGTCCCGCAAGGCAGGCGGCAGCGTGGTTTGTCACCGGAACAGTGTGTCAGCGAAGTTGGCAGCGGACGTAACAGTGGGTGTTACGCATCTCCTCCGCAGCCGTGATGAAAACGCGCCCCGCTGAGATCACCGGGGCGCGGTGCTTCCGTCAGTGTTACGACTTATTTGCCGTATACATCAAACGTGAAGTATTTCTTTTCGATTTTCTTGTAGGTGCCATCTTTGATCATGGCGGCAATCGCCTTGTCGATGGCAGCTTTCAGGTCGGTATCTTCTTTACGCAGGCCGATGCCGGCACCAGTACCCAGAGTTTTCGGGTCGTTCAGGTTGCCACCGGCGAAGGCAAAGCCCTTGCCTTCCGGTTTTTTCAGGAAGCCTTCGTCAGCCTGGATGGCGTCTTGCAGGGAGGCGTCCAGACGACCGGATGCCAGGTCAGCCAGCACCAGGCTTTGGTTTTGGTACGGAACCACTTCTACACCGCCCGGAGCCCAGTGAGCCTTGGCGTAAGCTTCCTGAATGGTGCCTTGCTCAACACCAACGCGCTTGCCCTTCAGGGAAGCGGCAGTCGGTTGCAGACCGGAACCAGCCTTGGCAACCATGCGGGTCGGGGTATTGAACAGCTTGGCGGAGAAGTTGATTTCCTTCAGACGTGCTTCGTTGATGGACATGGAGGACAGCACGCCATCAAATTTCTTGGCCTTCAGTGCCGGGATCATGCCGTCGAAGTCGTTTTCCACCCATACACACTTGGCTTTCATGCGTGCACAGATTTCATTGCCCAGGTCGATGTCAAAACCCACCAGCTGACCATTGGGGGCCTTGGATTCAAACGGAGCATAGCTGGCGTCAACGCCAAAACGGACTTCTTTCCAGTCTTTGGCAAATGCGCCAAAAGAAGTGGCCATCAGTGCCAGAGAAACGGCGGTAATCACTTTTCTCATCAAACTTCTCCTTACTGCTTGGTTTTATTGTTCACACCATGCCGGGCAGCCCCTGCCACCGCAACATACCGATACGCTGTGATCAGCTCGCCTGCCTTGTGGGCGGATCAAACTGACTGGCAGCAATGGTTATATGAATAGCGCAAATTGTCCAGAAGCACGACTCCGGATACAGGATAAATAACGCATCCACCCTGACCGTAGAGGACAGCAAATCAAGGCTGGGCCGATTTCTGGAAGATCAAGTCGCATTCGATTGTATTCTTGAGTACAAAATACAACAAACCCACGTAAAACTACGTAGCGTATTTTGCAGTGCGACATCAAATTTTCAAAGTACAACCATGCAATAGACGAAAAAAAACCGGTTTCATCTGGAAACCGGCTTCTCTGATTGATGCTGGCTTAGTTTTCTTCGCCAGCCGCCTTGGCCGCAGCAGCTGCAGCCTTGGCCGCTTCAGCAGCTTCCAGCTGGGCGCGGGCCGCAGCCTTGCGGGCCAGGCGCGCTTCTTCAGCCTGACGTTCGGCTTCTTCAGCAGCTGCACGGGCGCGGGCACGCATGATGCGCAGATAGTTATCAATAGCGCGCACCAGCTCGCGGGTGCCTTCGTGGGTCAGTGCGGAAATGGCAAACACACGCGGGGTGTCGACATCAAACGACTGGCTGTCGTCCGGCTGGGTTTTGGGCCAGCCATAGGCTTCCAGGAAGGCATTCACGGTCAGATCGCGCTCTTCTTCCGGCAGCATGTCCAGCTTGTTCAGCACCAGCCAGCGCGGCTTGCCGTGCAGTTCGGCATCGTATTTTTCCAGCTCGGCCACGATGGCACGGGCCTCACGCACCGGGTCGACATCCGGGTCGAACGGAGCGATATCCACGATGTGCAACAGCAGGCCGGTACGTTGCAAATGCTTGAGGAAGCGATGGCCAAGACCAGCACCTTCCGCAGCACCTTCAATCAGCCCCGGAATATCAGCAATCACGAAGCTGCTGGTATCGTCCATGCGCACCACGCCCAGATTGGGGTGCAGGGTGGTAAACGGATAGTCCGCCACCTTGGGGCGCGCGGCTGAGACCGAGCGGATGAAGGTGGATTTGCCGGCATTCGGCATGCCCAGCAGGCCCACGTCGGCCAGCACTTTCAGTTCCAGCTTCAGCGTACGCTGTTCGCCCTCTTCACCCGGCGTGCTCTGACGCGGCGCACGGTTGGTGGACGACTTGAAGTGGATATTGCCCAGACCACCCTTGCCACCACGGGCAATCATCACCCGTTGGCCATGATGGGTCAGGTCGGCCACCAGTTCGCCGGTGTCGTGGTCGGTAATCACCGTGCCCACCGGCATGTGCAGTTCGATATCGTCACCGCCCTTGCCGTAGCAATCGGCACCACGGCCACGCTCGCCATGCTGCGCCAGGTATTTCTTGACGAAACGGTATTCCACCAGGGTGTTGACGTTTTCGTCTGCCACGGCAAACACACTGCCACCCTTGCCACCATCGCCACCGTCCGGGCCGCCAAACGGCACGTACTTTTCGCGACGGAAACTGGCGGCACCATTGCCGCCCTTGCCCGCCATCACTTCAATACGGGCTTCGTCGATAAACTTCATACATCCTCCTTGAGGAGTCAGGCGTCAAGGTTGCATCCGGCAACCAGCCTTCACGCCTTGCCCCTCGTCTGGCCCGCCACATGGCAAGCCGGATAAAAAAAAGCCCTATCTCGCAGGATAGGGCTTTCTTGTCTGCAGAAAGCGATTATTCGCCGTCTACACCGGTGTACGGTACCACGGTAACGATCTTGCGTTGCAGCGCACCCTTAACGGTGAACTGAACATAGCCGTCAACCTTGGCAAACAGGGTGTGATCCTTGCCCTGACCAACATTTTCACCAGCGTGGAAACGGGTACCGCGCTGACGAACAATAATGGAACCTGCCGGAATCAGTTCGCCACCGTAAGCCTTAACGCCCAGGCGTTTGGCTTCGGAGTCACGACCGTTGCGGGAGCTACCGCCTGCTTTTTTGTGTGCCATGACTGTTTATCCTTACTTCGAAATCGCGTCGATGCGGATTTCGGTGAAGTTCTGACGATGACCCTGATGCTTCTGGTAGTGCTTGCGACGACGCATCTTGAAGATACGTACCTTGTCGCCACGACCGTGGGAAACAACAGTAGCCGTAACGGTGGCACCTGCAACCAGCGGGGCGCCTACAACAACCTGTTCACCGTCAGCGACCATCAGCACTTCTTCGAGTACGATTTGGCTGTCGACGTCTGCAGGTATCTGTTCTACTTTGAGTTTTTCACCGATGGCAACTTTGTACTGCTTGCCGCCGGTTTTTATGACCGCATACATTCGCATAGCTCCTAAAGAGGGAATCTTCCCCGCATCACGCGAAGAAGAACGCGAAACTATACGCAAGGTGCAAAAAGTTGTCAATAATTTCATCAGTTTAGCCTCGCAGCAAAGGTGGGCATGGCTGGCTGCATGGCTTTTCTGGTAACATTCCGCGCTTCTGGCTCCGCTAACACCAACATCTGGCTAAAACCGTGTCCACCCCGCTATTCCGTACCCTGATCGCTGAAGACATGCAGACCGTAGACCGCGTCATCCGCGCGCGCCTGCACTCCGATGTAGTTCTCATCCGCCAGGTGGCGGAATACATCATCACCGCCGGCGGCAAACGCCTGCGCCCGGTAATCACCCTGCTGTCCGGCAAGGCACTGGGTTATGAAGGCGACCATCTGTACGAACTGGCGGCGATGATCGAATTCATCCACACCGCCACCTTGCTGCACGATGACGTGGTGGACGAATCCGACATGCGCCGTGGCCGCGAAACCGCCAATGCCCTGTTTGGCAATGCCGCCAGCGTGCTGGTGGGTGACTTCCTGTACACCCGCGCCTTCCAGATGATGGTGACCACCAACAACATGCAGATCCTGCAGGTGATGGCCGAAGCCACCAACATCATTGCCGAAGGCGAAGTGCTGCAGCTGCTGAATATCGGCAATACCGAGCTGTCTGAACAAGACTACCTGCAAGTCATCCAGTACAAGACCGCCAAACTGTTTGAAGCCGCCGCCCGCGTGGGCGCGCTGATTGCAAACGGCAGCGACATCCAGGTCAAGGCTCTGGCCGACTACGGCATGTACCTGGGCACCGCCTTCCAGATCATCGACGACGTACTGGACTACAGCGGCGACGCCGACACCATCGGCAAGAGCCTGGGTGACGACCTGGCCGAAGGCAAGGCCACCCTGCCCTTGATCTACACCATGCGCCAAGGCCCCGCTGCCGCTGCCGACGTGGTGCGCCAGGCACTGGAAAACGCCAGCCGTGACCGTTTCCACGATGTATTGGCTGCGGTACAATCCTGCGGCGCGCTGGACTACGCCAAAAACGAAGCCATCAAAGCCGCTGAACAAGCCGTGGCCGCCATTGCCGACCTGCCAGACACCCCGGTGAAACAGGCACTGGTAGAACTGGCCCGCCTGTCAGTGGACCGCAACGCCTGAGCCGGATTTAAGTCTCCGTAGTTAAATGGATATAACGGCCCCCTCCTAAGGGGCAGTTACAGGTTCGATTCCTGTCGGGGGCACCACCTACACTTCCGGCGAAGTCCGAGAAAGTCCACAAAAGCCGCACCCAGTAAGGGTTTGCGGCTTTTTTTACGTCCGTATACATCCGAGGAAATCCGGCACCAGCCGGGGGAACCTGGGGGCATCATTGGGGTCATATGCCCCTGCCCCCAAAATCTGATGCCCCCATGCCCCCGGAGCCACCATGCCCCTTACCGATACAAGCTGCAGAACAGCCAAACCCCGCGATGATGGCAAGCCACTACGCCTTGCCGATGAAAAGGCATGTATCTGGAAATTGCACCAAGCGGTGCCAAGTACTGGCGCTTGAAGTACCGGCACCAGGGCAAGGAAAAACGGCTGGCCATTGGCGTGTATCCGGAAATCTCACTCAAGGAAGCCAGACAACGCCGTGACGCTGCACGACGGCTGATTGCAGATGGAATTGACCCAAGCAAGGCCAAACAGGAAGCCAAAGAGGCGGCAAAGCAAGCAGCCAGCAATACCTTTGCCACCATTGCCGAAGAATGGCTGGAGAAAGAGAGTCATGAATGGAGTGCACAACATACCGAGCGGGTCCGCTCAGCCATGGCGCTGCATATCTATCCGCACATCGGAGACACTCCTATTAATGAAGTGCGACCATTACAGTTGCTGGAGGTACTGCGCAAGGTTGAAAACGCTGGCCATATAGATACCGCCAAGCGTCTACGGCAGCGCTGCTCTGCCATTTTCCAGCTTGCCATCCTGACAGGCCGCGCCGAAGCAGATCCGGCGGCTCCGCTAGTCAGCGCAATGAAGACCCAACAATCCACGCCGCGCAAAGCCTTACGCCGTGAAGATATTCCCACCTTTCTGGCCGCACTGGACGCCTACGATGGGAACTTGCAGACCAAACTGATGATGCGGCTGATGCTGCTAACCTTCACTCGTGTGGGAGAAATGGCCCAGGCACGCTGGGAAGAAGTCGACTTCGACAAGGCGCTATGGACGATTCCGCCAGAGCATCGGAAATTGCCTGAAAAATCCAAGGCCACCGCCAGCCCGCATCTGGTCCCGCTCGCCGACCAAGCCTTAGCCGTATTGCGCCAACTGCAAACCATTAGCGGACACCGGGAACACATCTTTCCCAACCGCAACAGTCCGCGCCGACCGATGTCACCAGAAACACTGCGCAGGGCATTACATAACATGGGCTTCAAGGGCAAGGTGGATGGCCATGGTTTCCGTTCTACTGCATCCACCATTTTGAATGAGCAAGGCTTCAACCCCGATGCTATCGAGCGCCAGCTCTCTCACATTGACACCAACAAGGTTCGAGCGGCTTACAACCGAGCGGAATACATGAAGGAACGACAAAAGATGATGCAGTGGTGGGCAAAATTTCTAATGCCCAGCATTTCCCTCACAAACTAATTCAGGACACGCAATGCCAGCCCATCAAAATACCAAACGTAGACATCATCATGTATGGCAACACTATCTTAAGCCATGGACAAAGAACGGAGCCATTTGGTGCCAACAGGACAATAAAATATTCTCAACAGGCACAACAACTGTTGCCATTGAGAATGATTTTTACAAAGTTGCCGAACTATCCATCTCACAAATTGAATACCTCAAATTAATTTTCACAATGAAAGATGACAAAGAGCTAACCAAAATACACTACGATTTTATAGACAAGATACAAGCTCCATTTCAATTTATTAAAAAAATAAACGCACCCCTAGAAAAAACAGGATCAGTTCTGAAACACTACTCTTCGAACGTACTAGAAGATTATCATGCCAGCATCGAGAATTCATTTTCTCAACACCTCAAAGACGCACTCAACAAGAATATAAAATTCTACTTAACCGATGAATCATGCATAACATTCATAAACTACATCTGCACTCAATACATGAGAACGAAAGGCATTAAAGAAAGGGCCATACAAGCCAATGCAGCAGCAAACCTGCCAGACCTAGCACCAATGTGGAATATGATGATTCACATGTTTGCAATAAATATTGGAAAATCATTATTCACAGAAAGAAAAAGCGAAAATTAGCCATCATTACCAACGATTTAAATACACCATTCATCACAGGAGACCAACCTGCCATTAACATAAAAAAGAAAGAAGGAAAGCAACAGGATGAACTATCCATCTACTACCCCATATCACCAAACCTTGCATTAATTCTATGCGACATTAATCAAGAACCAATAATGCCAGAAAATGGAATACAACCACATCAAGTTGACGAAGTTAATAAATTAATTGCAAACGCAAGCCACAAGCAAATCTTCTCCAATTCAAAAGAGTATTTAAACAATTTTCATTATAAATAATTCTAATTCTTAGAAACTGTCAAAAATCAATATTTATCAAAGCTTCTAGACTTTATACTCACCCTAGAATTGCCCTCTTCTAAAAATCTCCTCAAACTGAAGCCGACATCCGTCGGCATCAGCGTTCGCCGTTCCTGGGCCGCTACAGCGCCCCCAACCCCGAGCGCGCGCAATCGAAGCCCCGCCTCGCCCCCGGTCTTAATGTGCCTCAAATCATGCACCTGCATGATTCCCCGCAAAGCCCGCCCAGCCGGGCTTTGTCGTAGCCTTTTCCCCTCTGTCGAATCATGCGTTTTCATGCACTTTCATGCAGATTCATGCGCCTCTTTCGGGTGATTTCCCGCTTTCCCTGCTGGACGTTCTCGGACACATCGCGTTTTTGATCCGGTGGCGTCCTGTTACGTCCAGCGCAGTACGGCCCGATGACTCCACCCGGCTGAGCGGGTGATTTGTGCGTGGTTTTCTGCCGCTTTTCGGGGGCTTGTTGTATGGCGCTTCCATACAACAGGCTTCGCGTTTCAAGCCGTTTTGTTTTCGGGATACTGCACCCGTTCCCCGACACATCCGGGTTACGCCGACGCCATCCAACCAACGACAACAGGACACACCATGCCGCCATCCCTCCTCCCAACCACGCCCACCCGTTTCTTGCGCCTGCCGGAAGTCATGGGTCTAACAGGGCTGTCGCGCTCGACCTTGTACGACGCCATCAAGCGCGGCAGTTTTCCGGCCTCTGTGCCGCTGGGCGGTAAGGGGGTGGCTTGGGTATCCACCGAAATCGAAAGCTGGATGGCCAGCCGCATCGCCGCCCGTCAACAATAAAACCAGAAAGTCACACTCATGCACCTTTCCAACTCAGTGATGAACACCACGCTGACCGCACAACTGGCCGACGCCGAAGCCGCCATGGCCGACTACCTGCGCCACCGCCAGGACTGGCAAGCCAAGACTGCCTTGCTCAATCAGCAAAGCGCTGCCGCCGACGCTGCAGAAACCAGCGCCAAAGGGTTCAAGGAACAAGCCCGCGCCCTGCTGCGCCAGATGATGGGCAAGAACACCAAAGAACTGCAGGCGCTCCGTGCCGAAGAACGGGCCGCTTACAGCCAGGCCGAAGACTTCCGCGACTTTCTGCAAGAACTGGAATTCGCCCGCGATGAAGCCGAAATCAGCATGCTCGAAGCCGGGAGAAGCTACATCGGCAAACGTGCCGCCGCACTGGCCACGCTGGCCGAAGTTGTCGTTACCAGCATTCAGTCATCCTGCCCCAAGTTACTTCCCCTCTCCCTATCCGCCGCCCGTACCGCATCGCGGTCGGGAAACTCTCCTATGCGCACCAGCCGGGCGATGATGGCAGCGCGGCTGCGGCCCATGCTTTGCGCGATGCTGGCGCAGTTTGGCGAGGCGGGGTCGTGCCAGTTGGCGCGCAGGCGGGCGTCGTCGCTGGCGCTCCAGGCTTTGCCTGCGTTGGGAATGTCGATAGGGCCGCTGCCTTGTGTCGTATGCGCGGGCGGACGGGGTGGTGTAGCAGACGTCGTGGCCGGCATAGCGGGCTTGGGCTGAGTGGCCCACCAGGCGGGCTGACCGGCTTGCTCCAGCCGCTGGTCGTCGGCCTGCATGGCGCTGGCCTGGTCGGCAAAATAACCTTGTTTCACCAGCCGGGCGAGGATGGCGGTGCGGCTGCGGCCCAGCTTGTCTGCCAGCTCGGCACTGGTGACGGTGGCGGAGGTTTCCCACAGCGCACTCAGGCGGTTGTCTTCGGCAATGCTCCAGCGCTCACCAGCCCGGTTTTGGCCGCAGCGGGCAGGTTGCGAGGGCTGGGCAGGCTCAGCGGCGTGCTGCTTGCTCACCCGCTTGAGCTGTTGGTAGTAGTGGGCCCGCGCCTGGTCCAGCGCCGGGTCTTTGGGGGTGTGGAGCGCCTGGCCACGGTGCAAAGGGTCCTGGCCCAGTATCAGTTGTTCGACGATTTCCAGTTCCCGGTTCATGTTGAGCTCTCTGGGCTTGCGCGCTGGCTTCAAGGTGCCGTAGCCAGTCACCATTGTGTTGACCGTGTCAGTATGGCGGACGATGGTCTGTTGGTCTGTAGTAGTCAACACGTACAGACCGGGAGATCGTTGACAGCCTAGCACGGTCAGCATGGCATCTGCCGCAAGCAATGGATAAGCCACACACCATGAAGAGATGGGTGAATTGTTAAGGTGTTTGCCAGGATAGTCCCAAGCAGAGCAGTTACTGGTATACCTGTCAGCCTGATTCACGCCCGGATGCCGCCATGCGCTTTGCCATTACCCTGACCGATCGTTTCAAGGTGCTGCTGGACCTGGCCTTGCTGGCTGGCTGGCAGCCGCTGAAAATCTTCACCTGTCCGCTGGATGGCAAAATCCACGACAACCGGCAGGTGGTGGAGCAGGCCGCCCGGCTGGGCATTCCCGTCCAGCTGTCGCCCATGACCGAGGCGGATCTGGCCGCACTGGCAGCGCAAGGCTGCGAAGCCCTGCTGCTGGGCAGTTATGACTGGAAAGTACCGGACTGGCGGCCTTATCTGGCCCATGCGGTCAACTTCCACCCCTCGCCGCTGCCGGAAGCACGCGGGCCGTTTCCGCTGGTGCGGGCCATTCTGGAACAGCGCAGCCAATGGGGCGTGAGCTGCCATGTGGTGGAGCCGCACTTTGACAGCGGCGCGCTGCTGGATCAGCAACTGTTCGCCCTGAGCCCTGATGAAACCCTGGTCACGCTGGAATGGAAGTGCCAGCTGGCGCTGGAGCAGCTGGGCCGCCGTGTGATCGCGGACTTCTCCAGACTGTGGCAACAGGCCAAGCCGCAAGGGCCGGGTAGCTACTGGCCGCGTTGGGGCGAGGCCGAACGCACGCTGAACCTGCGCGGCCCGCTGGACGCCGTCCTGCGGCAGTTGCGTGCCTTTGGCGATATCAACTGTCTGGCCGAGGCCAATGGCGTGAGCTTTGTGGTGCATCGCGCCCATGGCTGGCTGGAGCCGCACAGCCACACGCCCGGCACCCTGCTGCGCAGCGTGGACCTGTCCATGCTGTTTGCCGTGCAGGATGGCTATCTGGTGATCAGCGAATGGAGCGTGCAGTCGCCCGGTGCCATCAGTGGCAGAAGGCCGTTCTGAGCGCCGCTATCCGATTGGTCATTTCACGAAAAACAGCCCGTTAAGGGCTGTTTTTTCGCGTAACAAGTCAGTACTACCACTGGCCACCCAGTGCGGCAATCAAGGCCACGCTGGCGGTGTACTGGCGGTTTTTCAAGGTCCACAGGCTGTTTTCCGCGCTGATGCGGCTATTTTGCGCGGTCAGCACATTCAGATAACTCACCACCCCGGCGCGGTACTGGTTGAGCGCAATGGTTTCCGCCCGCTGCGCCGCCGCCAACGCTGCTTGCTGGTACTGCATTTCCTCATCCAGCAAGGCCTGGGCTGACAGATTGTCCTCTACCGCCTGAAAAGCACTCAGCACCGTCTGGCGATAACTGGCCACACTGGCGTCGTAGCTGGCCACGGCAGCGGCGGTCTGTGCGCGGCGCAAGCCACCGTCAAACAGGGTGAGCGCCAGCGCTGGCCCCACACTCCAGATGCGGTTGGGCAGGCTGACCCAGTCGGCAAAGCTGCTGCTCTTGTAACCGCCGCTGGCAGTCAGGTTCAGCGTGGGAAAGAACGCGGCCTTGGCAATGCCGATTTCGGCATTGGCCTGTGCCACCGCCCGCTCTGCCGCCGCGATGTCCGGACGGCGCTCCAGCAAGGTGGACGGCAGGCCGGCTGGAAGTTGTGGCAGATGGGGCAGGGTTTTGCTGACCGGCAGCGTGAAGCTGGCCGGGGCCACACCCAGCGAGGCGGCGATGGCGTGCTCCAGCTGGGCACGGCTCAGCTGCTTGTCCACGCGGGCGGCCTGAGCGGTTTTCCAGCTGCTTTCCGCCTGCGCCACGGCATCATCCGACACCATGCCCACGGCAAACTGGTTGCGGGTGAGCTGCAGGGTTTGCAGCAGATTGGCCTCGCTGTCCTGCAATTGCTTGAGCTGCACATCGGCGGCCACCAGTTGCAGATACGCCGTCGCCAGTTGCGCCTGACTGCTCAGACGGATGGACGCCAGCTGGGCGGCGCTGGCCGCCTCCTTGGCATTGCCCGCCTCCACCGCGCGGCGCACCGTACCCCACAGGTCCACTTCCCAGCTGGCGCTGGCGGACAGATTGTACTGATTGCTGACACTGCCGCCCGCCGTGGTCACCCCGCGGGTTTTGCTGGCGGTGCTGCTGATGGTGGGCCACAGGCTGGCTTCGGCCTGATCCAGCAAGGCGCGGGCATTACGGTAATTGGCCTCGGCCTGGGCAATGGTGGGGCTTTGCCGGTTAAGGGTGTCCATCAGGCTATCGAGCTGAGGGTCCTGATACACCGCCCACCAGTTGCCACGCGGGGCGGCATCTTGCGGGGTAGCGGTTTTCCAGCGGCCGTCTTCCTTGTACGTTGCCGGAATATCCATCTTGGGCCGGGTATAGTCCGGGCCGATGGCGCAACCGGCCAACAGCAGGCTGATCAGGCCGGCCAGTACCAGCCGGGACGGGGTGAATGCAGACATGCGTGTCATTCCTTGTGTGCGGCGGCAGCCCGGCTGCGCCAGTTGTCACGCCATTGCTGGCACCACAGGCGGAAGCGGTCCAGATACAGGTACACCACCGGCGTGGTGTACAAGGTCAGCAACTGGCTGAGCAGCAGGCCACCGACAATGGAGATGCCCAGCGGGGTGCGCATCTCGGCACCATCGCCATGCCCCAGTGCCAGCGGCAAGGCACCAAACAGGGCGGCCAGCGTGGTCATCATGATGGGGCGGAAGCGCAGCAGGCAGGCTTGCAAGATGGCATCGTGCGAGCTGAGGCCCTGCTCGCGTTCGGCGCTGAGGGCAAAGTCAATCATCATGATGGCGTTTTTCTTGACGATGCCGATCAGCAGCAGCACGCCAATCAGCGCAATGATGTTGAACTCTCCACCGGTGGCCAGCAGTGCCAGCAAAGCCCCTACCCCGGCCGACGGCAGCGTGGACAGGATGGTGAGCGGGTGCACCACGCTTTCATACAGCATGCCCAGCACGATATACACCGCCACCATGGCCGCCAGAATCAGCATGGGCTGGCTGCCCAGCGAATCCTGAAAGGACTTGGCCGTCCCCTGGAAGCTGCCATGTATCGACGATGGCAGGCCGATGTCGGCTGTGGCCTTGTCGATGGCCGCGGTCGCGTCGGACAGCGAATTGCCCGGCGGCAAATTGAAGGACAAGGTGGTGGCGGCAAACTGGCTTTGGTGGTTCACCGCCAGCGCGG
Organism: Aquitalea sp. LB_tupeE; assembly: GCF_013391415.1. Lineage (GTDB taxonomy): Bacteria > Pseudomonadota > Gammaproteobacteria > Burkholderiales > Chromobacteriaceae > Aquitalea. Next base: position 281,250 of record NZ_JACAXB010000017.1, on the reverse strand, counting down.
TATTGGTGGGCTGCCAGCGGGCAAAGGCCGACAGCGGAATCGGCTGGCCGGTGGTGGTTTGCAGATAGATGCTGCGCAGGCCTTCGGCGCTTTGCCAGAACGGGGGGGCGACTTCCAGCACCACATGGTACTGGTTGAGTGGGTTGTAGATGGTGGACACCTGGCGCTGGCCGAAGGCGTCGTTCAGCACCGAATCGACTTGCGACTGGGTCAGGCCCAGCCGGGCCATGGCGTCACGGTCGAAGGTGAGCGTGGTTTGCAGGCCTTTGATTTCCTGGTCGCTGCTGACATCAGCCAGCATCGGCAGCTTTTGCAGCGCCTGCTGCACCTTGGGCGTCCAGCGGCGCAGTTCTTCCAGATCATCACCTTGCAGGGTGTACTGGTACTGGGCGTTGGCAGCTCGCCCCCCCATGCGGATGTCCTGCACGGATTGCAGGAACAACTGCGCCCCCGGCTCACGCGCCAGCCGCTTGCGCAGCCGGGCGATTACCTGATCGGCGTTTTCCGTGCGTTCACCCAAGGGCTTGAGGCTGACAAACATATTGGCGGTATTGCGCTGGCCGCCACCGGTAAAGCCGATCACCTTGTCCACCGCCGGGTCCTGCCCTACCGCGTCGATAAAGCGTTGCAGCTTTTGCTGCATGGCCTGGAAGGAGATGCTCTGGTCGGCCTTGATCATGCCGGTCAGGCGGCCGGTGTCCTGCTGCGGGAAAAAGCCCTTGGGCACAATCACATACAGATACACATTCAGCGCGATGGTGGCGCCGAGAATCAGCATCATCAGCGGGCCGTGACGCAGCGCCCAGCCCAGGCTGCGCCGATAGCCGGCCTGCATGGCGTCGAACATGCGCTCGCTCCAGGCAAACAGTCGGCCCGGCGGTTGTTCCGTATGCGATTTGAGCCAGCGCGCGCACAGCATGGGCGTGGTGGTGAGCGACACCAGCAAGGACACCATGATGGCCACCGACAGCGTGACGGCAAATTCGCGGAACAGACGGCCGATGATGCCGCCCATCATCAGGATGGGGATGAACACCGCAATCAGCGAAATGCTCATCGACAGCACGGTAAAGCCCACCTCACGCGCGCCCTGCAAGGCCGCCTGCAAGGGCTTCATGCCGTTTTCGATATGGCGGGCAATGTTTTCCAGCACCACGATGGTGTCGTCCACCACAAAACCGGTGGCAATGGTCAGCGCCATCAGGCTGAGATTGTTGAGTGAAAAGCCGCACAGATACATCACGGCAAAAGTACCCACCAGCGACACCGGCACGGTGATGGCGGGAATGGCGGTGGCACGGCCATTACGCAAAAACAGGAAGACCACCAGGATGACCAGCGCGATGGAAATCAGCAGCGAGCGCTCCACCTCGGACAGCGAGGCGCGAATGGTGGAGGTGCGGTCCATCACCACCTGCATCTTGATGGCGGCCGGAATGGACGCCTGCAATTGCGGCAGCAGCGCTTTTACCCGCTCCACGGTTTCGATGATGTTGGCACCCGGCTGGCGGAACAGGATGATCATCACCGCCGGTTGCTTGCCCAGCAAACCGGCATTGCGCACGTCCAGTACCGAATCCTTCACCTCGGCCACGTCGGACAGGCGCACCGCCGCGCCGTTCTTGTAGCTCACCACCAGCGGCAGGTAGTCGCTGGCCTTGCCCGCCTGGTCATTGGCCTGCACCTGCCAGTGGCGCTGGCCATCCTCGACAAAGCCCTTGGGCCGGTTGGCATTGGTGCTGGTGATGGCCGCGCGCACGGTTTCCATGCCAATGCCGTAATGGTTCAGCTGCAAGGGGTTCATTTCCACCCGTACCGCCGGTTGTGCGCCGCCACCGATATTCACATCACCAATGCCCTCCACCTGGGCCAGCTTCTGGCCAAGGATGGAGTCGGCGGCATCGTACATCTGGCCACGGGTAAGCGAGTCCGAGGTCAGGCCGATGATCATGATGGGCGCATCGGCCGGGTTCACCTTGCGGTAGGTGGGGTTGGACGGCATGCCGGTGGGCAAGAGCGAACGCGCGGCATTGATGGCGGCCTGCACATCGCGCGCGGCACCGTTGATGTCACGGTTGAGGTCAAACTGCAAGGTAATGCGGGTGGAGGCCAGCGAACTGGACGAGGTGATTTCTGTCACCCCGGCAATGCGTCCCAGCGCCCGTTCCAGCGGCGTGGCTACGGTGGACGCCATGGTTTCCGGGCTGGCGCCGGGCAGCTTGGCGCTGACCGAGATGGTGGGAAAATCCACCTGCGGCAAAGGCGATACCGGCAGCAGCTTGAAGGCGAGGAAACCCGCCAGCAGGATGGCCAGCGTCAGCAGCGTGGTGGCAATGGGCCGCCGGATGAAGGGCGCGGACGGAATCATGCCTCGGCCTCTGCCTGATCATCCGCGGCATGATCAGCCCGCCGCCAGCGCCGGGCCAGCCGGTCGAAGGCCAGGTAAATCACCGGCGTGGTAAACAGTGTCAGCACCTGGCTGACCATCAGCCCGCCCACCATGGTGACGCCCAGCGGCGAGCGCAATTCGGACCCCATGCCGCTGCCCAGCATCAAGGGCAGCGCGCCCAGCAGCGCCGCCATGGTGGTCATCAGGATGGGACGGAAGCGCAGCAGGCAGGCCTGGTAGATGGCATCGCGCGGACGCATGCCCTGCTCGCGCTCTGCCTCCAGTGCAAAGTCGATCATCATGATGGCGTTTTTCTTGACGATGCCGATCAGCAAAATGATGCCGATGATGGCAATCACCGACAGGTCATCGCCGCTCACCAGCAAGGCCAGCAAGGCACCAATACCGGCCGAGGGCAGCGTCGACAGGATGGTGATGGGGTGGATATAGCTCTCGTACAGCACGCCCAGCACGATATACATGGTGATGATGGCCGCCAGGATCAGCCACAAGGTATTGCTGAGCGAAGCCTGGAAGGCCAGTGCCGCGCCCTGGAATTTGGTATCCAGGCTGGCGGGCATGCCCAGTTCGGCTTCGGCCTGACGGATGGCCTCCACCGCCGGGCCCAGCGCCGCACCCTTGGCCAGGTTGAACGAGATGGTGGTGGTGGGGAATTGCCCCAGATGGTTGATGGTGAGTGCCGTCGGGCGCTGCTCGATGCTGGCCACGGTATCCAGCGGCACCGGGCCGCCGCTGGCGGTGGGTACGTAAATACCCTTCAGCGACAGCGGGCCTTGCTGGTTCTGCCCGTCCACTTCCAGCACCACGCGGTACTGGTTGGTCTGGGTGAAGATGGTGGAAATCAGCCGCTGGCCAAAGGCGTCGTACAGCGCATTGTCGATGGCGGCAGTGGTGACACCCAGCCGGGCGGCAGTATCGCGGTTGATATTTACATAGGCTTGCAGGCCCTTGTCCTGCAAGTCGCTGGCAACATCCGCCAGTTGCGGCAGCTGGTTCAGCTTGTGCACCAGCTTGGGCACCCATTGCGACAGGTCGTCCGGATTGGTGGCTTGCAAGGTGAACTGGTACTGGGTGCGGCTGACGCGGGTATCAATGGACAAGTCCTGTACCGGCTGCAAATAGAGCGACATGCCCGGCACGCTGTTGGCGCTTTGCTGCAGCCGTGCCAGCACGGTGCGGATATCATCGCGCTCGCCCTTGGGCTTGAGGTTGATTTGCAGGCGGCCGCTATTGAGCGAGGCGTTATTACCATCCACGCCAATAAAGGATGACAGGCTGTCCACCGCCGGGTCTTTCAACAAGGCCTGGGCCAGCTGTTCCTGTTTTTGCGCCATGGCAGTGAAAGAAATGCTTTGCGCCGCCTCGCTGCTGCCCATGATGGCGCCGGTATCTTGCAGCGGGAAAAAGCCCTTGGGCACTGCCGCGTATAGCAGTACGGTCAGCACCAGTGTGCCTGCCGCCACCAGCAGGGTGAGTTTTTGCCGGTCCAGCACCCAGCCAAGCATCTGGCCGTAACGGGCGATGATGCGGTCAAAAAACGCGCCGCTGGCATGATAGAAACGGCCCTGTTTTTCTTCCGGCACATGCTTGAGCAGGCGCGCGCACATCATCGGCGTCAGCGTCAGCGAGATGAAGGCGGAAATCAGGATGGACACCGCCAGCGTGATGGCAAATTCGCGGAACAGCCGCCCCACCACATCGCCCATGAACAGCAGCGGAATCAGCACCGCAATCAGCGAGAAAGTCAGCGAGATGATGGTAAAGCCAATCTGCTGCGAGCCCCTCAGCGCCGCCGCCATCGGCTTTTCGCCTTCCTCGATGTAACGGGCGATGTTTTCGATCATCACGATGGCGTCGTCCACCACAAAGCCGGTGGCAATGGTCAGCGCCATCAGGGTGAGGTTGTTGATGGAAAAGCCGGTGAGGTACATCACGCCAAAGGTGCCCACCAGCGACAGCGGCACCGCCACGGCCGGAATGATGGTGGCCGGCACATTGCGCAGGAACACGAAAATCACCATCACTACCAGCGCAATGGACAGCAGCAGTTCAAATTCCACATCCTCCACCGAGGCACGGATGGTGACAGTGCGGTCGCTCAGCACCTTCACATCCACCGCACCGGGCAGGGTGGACTGCAACTGCGGCAGCAAGGCCTTGATGCGGTCGGTCACCTGGATGACATTGGCACCCGGCTGGCGCTGCACATTGAGGATGATGGACGGCGTGCTGCCCGCCCAGGCCGCCAGCCGCATGTTTTCTGCCGCGTCCACCACCTTAGCCACGTCCCGCAAGCGCACCGCCGCACCGTTCTGGTAGGCGATGACGACATTCTGGTACTCCTCGGCCGACTTGAGCTGGTCGTTGCCATCCACGGTAGAAGCCTGCTGCGGGCCGTCAAAACTACCCTTGGCCTGGTTCACATTGGCATTGCTGATGGCGGTGCGGATGTCTTCCAGCGTCAGGCCGCGCGCTGCCAGTGCCTTGGGGTTGCTCTGGATGCGTACCGCAGGCCGCTGGCCACCGCTGAGGCTGACCAAACCCACGCCGGGCACTTGCGACAGCTTTTGTGCCAGCCGGGTATCCACCAGGTCTTCCAGCTTGGTCAGCGGCAAGGTGTCCGAGCTGACCGCGATGGTGAGAATCGGCGTATCCGCCGGGTTCACCTTGCTGTAGATCGGCGGATTGGGCAGGTCGCTGGGCAACAGATTACCTGCCGCGTTGATGGCGGCCTGCACTTCCTGTTCGGCCACATCCAGCGTCAACTCCAGGCTGAACTGCAAGGTAATCACCGACGCGCCACCCGAGCTGGTGGACGACATCTGGGCGAGGCCGGGCATCTGGCCGAACTGGCGCTCCAGTGGCGCGGTAATGGAAGACGTGATGACTTCCGGGCTGGCACCGGGGTACTGGGTCACCACCTGGATGGTGGGGTAGTCCACCTCGGGCAAGGCCGATACCGGCAGCAGCTTCCAGGCCACCAGGCCGGTGAGCAGGATGGCCAGCATCAGCAAGGTGGTGGCCACCGGCCGCAGGATAAAGGGACGTGAAGGGTTCATGCCATCATCCTGGGTTTAGTTGGCGGCAGAGGCATGTTGGCGCTGGCCACCCCAGCTGCCACTGGCCGCATGCGGCTTGCCCCGGCCCTTGCCACTTGCCTCCGCCGTGCTTTGCTTGGCACGGTCGATCACCTTGATCTGCGCGCCTTCACGCAATTTGTCCAGGCCATCCACCACCACTTTCTGACCGGCTTTCACACCCTCTTCGATAATGGTGTTGTCGCCAGATACGGCACCGGTTTTCACCTTGCTGATGCTGACGGTCTGGTCCGGATTCACCGTATACACATAGCTGCCCACCTTACCCTGCTGCAGGGCAACGCTGGGTACGACGGTTGCATTGGGCTGGTCGCCCAGTTGCAGGTGCACATTGACGAACTGATTGGGGAACAGGGCGGCATCGGCATTGGCAAAGCGCGCCTTCAGGTTCACCGTGCCGGTGGTGGTGCTGAGTTGATTGTCGATGGCCAGCAGCTCGCCATCCGCCAGCTTGTGACGGTTGTCGCGGTCCCAGGCTTCCACCTGCAACTTGCCCTTGGCTGCACGGGCGGCGGCCAGCACCTGGCCAAGGCTGGTTTCCGGCACGGCAAACAGCACATTGATGGGCTGGGTCTGGGTAATCACCACCACGCCGTTGCTGTCGCTGGCATGCACGATATTGCCCAGGTCCACCTGACGCAGACCAACGCGGCCAGACAAGGGCGCAGTGATACGGCTGTAATCCAGTTGCAGCCGGGCGGTAGCCACGGCACCCTGGTCCAGCTTCACCGTGCCCTGATACTGGGCCACCAGCGCCTGCTGGGTATCTACCTGCTGCTTGGCAATGGAGTTTTGCGCCAGCAACTGCTGGTAACGGGTGAGGTCCAGCCGGGCGTTTTGCAGCAGTGCCTGGTCGCGCATCAGCTGGCCTTCGGCCTGGGTCAGCGCCGCCTGGAAGGGGCGCGGGTCCAGTTCGGCCAGCAGCTGGCCTTTTTGAACCAGTTGGCCTTCCTCAAAATGCAGGGCCATCAACTGGCCATCCACCCGGCTGTGCACCGTCACCGTATTGGTAGCCGTCACCGTGCCAAGGGCCCCCAGCTGCAAGGGCGCATCCTGCTGCGTCACCGGGGCCACCGCCACCGCCACCGGACCACCACCGCGCTTGGGTGCTGCCGCATCCGTGGCGGCGGCACGATGGCTGCTCCACCACCAACCGCCAGCAGCGACGGCCAGCAGTAACAGGGAAACATTGCGCAAGGTATGGGTGGGTTTGGCAGAAGCGGCAGACATATTGGTTTTCCGGGAAAGGACCAGCTTAAGTTGTCAGCGGAGTCAGAATCGACAAGCCTGATGCAGAGCAGCAAACAGGCTGAGATGATAAGGAATCGCCCTGCCCTTGCCTATCGACAAGCTGTTTATAGATGTTAATCGTCCGGCATCCGGCACATCCTGGTGAGCTGGACGGATAAACAGGCAAGAAAAAGCCCACCCCGGCATGGGGTGGGCTGGCGTGACGGGCCGGACTGACTCAGAACAGCATTTCCTTGACGTTTTCCACGGCGTCCTTGGCAGCAGGCGCGTTGGGATCTTTCGCCGCAGCGTCGTCTGCCGCAGCATCAGAGGCGTTACCGCCCGGTATGCTGCCGTGGTTGTCGATCTTCAGTTCCGGATTGGTCTTCTGGAATTCTTCGTAGTAGTACTCATCACCACCACGTTGACCGGCACCCGGTTTCACCACGATGCCGGCAGGCACTGGCAGTTCCACTTCCGGCAAGCCCTTGAGCGCATTGGCCATGTAGTTCATCCACACCGGCAGCGCGGCGGTACCGCCGTAACCGTAACGGCCCAGCGAGCGTGGCTGGTCGTAACCCACCCAGGTTGCCGCCACCAGATTGGGGTTGAAGCCGACAAACCAGGCATCCTTCCAGTCACTGGTGGTACCGGTCTTGCCGGCCAGGTCCATACGCCCCAGGCTCATGGCCTTGGCGGCCGTGCCGTAACGCACCACATCCTTGAGCATGGAAGTCATGATGAAGGCATTACGCGGGTCGATGGCCTGGGTGGCATTCTGTCCTGCAACCGCAGGCTGGGTCTTGGCCAGCACATGGCCGGACTGGTCTTCGATACGGTCAATGAAGTAGGCCTTGATGCGATAGCCACCATTGGAGAACACCGAATAGCCCTCGGCCATTTGCAGCGGCGTGGCGGCACCAGCACCCAGTGCCATGGTGAGATAGGCCGGATGCTGCTTGGGCGAGAAGCCGAAACGCTGGATATATTGCTGGGCGTAATCGGTTCCCAGCGCCATCAGCAAGCGTACCGACACCAGGTTTTTGGATTGGGTCAGCGCGCGGCGCAGGGTAATCAGGCCGGCAAATTTGCCATCGTCGTTTTTCGGTTCCCAATTGCCGGTACCCGGCGCACCAGGCACGGTCAGCGGCGCATCGTTGAACATGGTGGACGGCGTCACACCGCGTTCGATACCGGCTGAATAGATAAAGGGCTTGAAGGTGGAGCCCGGCTGACGCCAGGCCTGGGTCACGTGGTTGAAGCTGCGACGGTTGAAGTCAAAACCGCCCACCAGCGACTTGATGGCACCGCTGCGCGGGTCCATCGACACGAATGCCCCTTCGACATCCGGCATCTGTACGATTTCCCAGTAACCCTTGTCATTGGCACGCACCCGAATCACCGCACCGCGGCGAATCTGTTTATCAGCCGCCAGCTTGGGGTTCAGCGCACGGCGCGCAAACTCCAGACCCGGCCCCTTGATGACAGCAACCTTGCCACCACGCAGGTAAGCGCGGACTTCGGACGGGCTGGCAGACAGCACAATGGCCGCCTGCATGTCGCCACTGTCGCGAATTTCAGACAGTGCATCGTCCAGCACTTCGGTCTGGTCTTCCCCTTCGGCCGAGGCCAGGTCGATATAACTTTCCGGGGCACGATAACCCTGCTTGCGGTCAAAATCGATCAGGCCGGCACGCAATGCGTCATAAGCCCATTGCTGGTGATGACTGTCCAGCGTGGTGTAGACCTTGTAGCCCTCGGTATAGGCAGCATCCTTGTAGCGCTCGTACATGGCCTGACGGACCATTTCCGCCACATACAAGGCCGGCTGATTACCGTCCACACTGGCGCTGGCCAGATGCAGCGGCTCTTTGATGGCCGCGTCATACTGATCCTGGGTAATGAAATTCAACTCGCGCATGCGGCGCAGCACATACTGCTGACGCAGGTGGGCACGCTCGGGATTCACAATCGGGTTATAGGCCGAGGGTGCCTTGGGCAGGCCGGCCAGCATGGCCATTTCAGCCACGCTCAGGTCGGTGATGGGCTTGCCGAAGTAGGCTTGTGCAGCTGCGGAAAAACCGTAGGCGCGCTGCCCAAGATAGATCTGATTGAAGTACAGCTCGAGAATTTGATCCTTGGAAAGCGTATGTTCGATTTTGAAAGCGAGCAAAGCTTCATTAAACTTACGTGTGAAAGTCTTTTCACTGGATAGAAAGAAATTCTTGGCCACCTGCATGGTGATGGTACTGGCACCGGAACGGGCATGACCGGACACCAGATTACCAACGGCAGCGCGCATGACACCCATGTAGTCGATGCCACTATGCTGATAGAATCTTTCATCCTCGGCAGCCAGCAGTGCTTGTTTCATCAGTTGCGGGACTTCATGGATGCGGGCGAAGGAACGGCGTTCTTCACCGAATTCACCCAGCAACTGCCCATCTGCCGAGTAGACGCGTAATGGAATTTTTGGACGGTAATCCGTCAGCACATCAAGACTTGGCAAACGCGGGTAGGTTATGATGATGGCAATGGCTGCCGCACCGGCTGCCAGCACGGCCCCACCAATGACCAAACCGGCCAGAATCGCAAGAAGTCGTTTGAACATAATTACAAATAGGCTTTCGGAAGAAAGCGGATTATAACGTCTTGTGAGAACTAGCAAGACAAACATTGACAGCGACAGTGCAAAAACTGTCGCACTAGACCTTTTCGGGGCCTTAACTGATGCTATCCGACAAATTTCGGTTCAGTACGGACTGGCTGGATCAACTTGGATTGGGGAAATCCAAGAATGTTCCTGTGCTGGGTCTTGATATCAGCACTACCTCGGTCAAGCTGGTAGAGCTATCCAGATCGGGCAAAAACTTCCAGATCGAGCGATATGTGATTGAAAACCTGCCCAAGGAAGCCGTTTCCGAAGGCAATCTGGTGGATATCGAAGGGATTGCCGAGACCTTGCGCAAAGCATGGAAGCGACTTGGCAGCCCGATAAAGAATGTCGCCATCGCCATTCCCACCTCGATGGCCATCTACAAAAAGCTTCTGGTACCGGTCAGCCAATCCGAGGACATGGAAGGCATGATCGAGTCCGAAGCCGACCAGATCATCCCCTTCCCGCTCGATGAAGTGAATCTGGATTACCAGGTACTGGGGCCGTCCAGTAGCAGCCTGGATGATCTGGAAGTCCTGCTGTGTGCGGCACGCAAGGAAAAAGTGGAAGAACGGGTAGCCGTGGTGGAAATGGCCGGTCTTCGAGCACATGTGGTGGATGTGGAATCCTTCGCCATGATGACGGCCTTCGAGCAGATCCAGCAGCAATTGCCCGATCATGGCATGAACCAGACCTTTGCCCTGTTTGACATCGGCGCCAGCAAAATTCACTGCAATGTCATCCGTAACGGCCAGCAAATCTACTACCGCGAACAGATGTTTGGCGGCCTGCAACTGACGCGTGACATCCAGCGCCGTTACGGCATCAGTTTTGACGAAGCGGAAAACGGCAAACGCAGCATGGCCATGCCGGACGGTTATGAGTCGGAACTGCTGCATCCCTTTGTCGACGCGTTGGCGCAAGAAATCCAGCGTGCACTGCAATTTTTCTACACCACGGTCAGCGTGTCGCAATACCTGCGGGTGGACTACATTCTCTTGGGTGGCGGCTGCAGCATGCTGTCCGGACTGGACGACGCCGTGGCCTCCCGCACCCAGATCAGTACCATGATTGCCAACCCCTTCACCTCCATGGTGCAGTCCAGTTCGATCCGGCTGAAAGAATTGCTGCTGGATGCCCCGGCACTGCTTATTGCATGTGGACTTGCCATGCGGAGGTTTGACTGATGATACGCATCAACCTCCTGCCCCACCGCGAGCAGAAAAAAGCCGCCCACCGCCTGCGCTTCCAGCTGTTGCTAGGTAGTAGCTTCGGTGCCGCCCTGCTGATTGTCGGTCTGGGCTACTTCATTCTGGATACGCGCCAGTCGCACCAGGAAGAGCGCAACCAGTTCCTGCAAGGTGAAATCGCCAAGCTGGATCAGCAAATCAAGGACATCGGCGCGCTCAAGAAGCAGCGTGACGACCTGCTGGCCCGCAAACAGCTGGTGGAACGCCTGCAACAGGGTCGCAATGATGCAGTACACATTTTCGACCAACTGGTACGCCAGACGCCGGATGGCATCTACCTGAGCAGCTTCAAGCAAAGCGGGAACAGCTTCAGCTTCACCGGCTATGGTCTGTCCGGTGCGCGCGTATCCAATTACATGCGTACCCTGGCGCAGTCGTCGGTGTTCACCGAGCCGCAACTGGTTGAGGTAAAAGCCTCCACCGCCAGCAACCAGCGGGTGAGTGAGTTCAGCCTGACCAGCACCTTTAAACAGACAGCCCCGGCTGCCAGCGCACCACAAGGCCAGGTCGCACCGCAGGGAGCCAAACCATGACCCTAGACGAGTTCCGCAACCTTGACCCCAAGGACATGCCCAACTGGCCTTTCCCGGCTCAGGTATTCGTGGCCATTTTCATCGCCTTGGCCTTTTTGGCACTGGGGTATTTCTTTGTACTGAGCGACCAGCTGGACAAGCTGCACAACGCCCAGCAACAGGAAGAACAGCTCAAACAAACCTTCGTCGATAAAAAACGCCAGGCCATCAATCTGGAAGCCCTGCAACAGCAATTGAAAGAGATCCAGCTGTCCTTCGGCGCGCTGCTCAAGCAGCTGCCCACCAAGGCCGAAATGGATGCCCTGCTGACCGAAATCAACCAGGCCGGCATTGGTCGCGGGTTGCAGTTTGAATTGTTCCGCCCCAATGGCGAAGTCAAGACGGCCGAAATGGCAGAAGTGCCGATCGCCATCCGCCTGACCGGCAGCTACAACGACCTGGCCGCCTTTGTCAGCGATGTGGCACAGCTCTCGCGCATAGTCACCATCGGCGATATCAAGCTGACTCCGGGACAGGGCAAGGATGCCGCACGCATGACCATGGAAGCCACGGCCAAGACCTATCGCTCGCTGGAGCCGGAAGAGCGCATCGCAGCGGCACAGCCGCCGAAGAAGTGAGTGTGACTTCATGCTGAAAAAAACTTACGCCATCTTGCTGTGCCCGCTGCTGCTGACTGCCTGCAGTGGCAGCAATACCGAGGACCTGCATGCCTGGATGTTGCAGGCCAGCCAGGGTTTGCGCGGTCAGATCGACCCTCTGCCCCAGGCGCAGAGCTATCAGCCGTTTACCTACAATGCGTTTGACCTGCCCGATCCGTTCAACCCGGTCAAACTGCAAATGGCAAAACGACAGAATTCAGCCAATGCGCCCGACTTCAAGCGCCCGCGCGAACTGCTGGAAAACTATGATCTGGACAAGCTGAAAATGACCGGCTTGCTCAAGCGCAACAATATTACCTATGCCTTGATCCGCACCCCGGAAGGCAGTATCTACCGCGTGCAGCCAGGTAATTTCATTGGCCCCAATTTCGGCCAGATCAAACGTATCAGCGATACCGAACTAGTACTTTCCGAGACCGTGGAAGATCTGAACGGAGAATGGGTACAACGCGAAACCAGCATGTACCTGGATGAACAAGGGCAGAAATAATGAAAAACCATTCAATCAAACTGTTGTCGGGGCTGGGTCTGTCCATTGCATTTTCCATTGCCCATGCTGCATCCATCACCGCGATCGACATTGCCCAGACCGATGGCGACGCGCAGTTGCTGCAGATCACCTTTGACGGGCCGGCCATCAAGCCCAACAGCTTCGCCATTGCCAACCCGGCACGTGTCGCCTTCGACTTTGCCGATACCCAGGTGAAGCTGCCGAAGAGCACGATTGATCTGGGCAACCCCATCGTCAAGTCCGCTGTCGCGGTTGAGGCAAACGGCCGCTCCCGCCTGGTACTGAACCTGGCGCACAACGTGTCCTACAGCACCAGCGTCTCCGGCAACAAGCTGCTGGTGCGCATCAACAACAGCATGTCTTCCACGCAGCAGTCGGCCACTTCGCAAGAGCAGCCGGCCAGCAATGCCTCGGCCGCGGCCCAAGCCAGCGCCCAGGCTGCCGTGGCCACCACCCCGCTGGGCCTGGACTTCCGTCGTGGCCGTGGCGGTGAGGGCCGTGTGGAAATCAACCTGCCAGCCGAAAGCACCCCGGTGGATATCCGCCGCGAGGGCAAGAACCTGGTACTGGACGTGATGGGTGCCAATCTGCCGCGTTCGCTGGAAAAACGCATGGATGTCAGCGACTTTGCCACACCGGTGGACAAGGTGATTGCCAGCAATCAGGGCCGCAACAGCCGTGTCGTGATTCAACCGCAGGGCGACTGGGAATTCTCTTCCTACCAGACCGAGCGCAAGCTGGTGGTGGAAGTGCGCAAGGCCGTGGTGGAAAGTGCCAGCAAGAACGAGCTGAACAGCAAGCCGCAGTACAAGGGTGACAAGCTGTCGCTGAACTTCCAGAACATCGAAGTGCGCACGGTATTGCAGGTTATTGCCGAATTCACCGGGCTGAACATCGTCACCAGCGATTCGGTCACCGGCAATATCACGCTGCGTCTGAAGGATGTGCCGTGGGATCAGGCCCTGGACCTGATCCTGCAAACCAAAGGCCTGGATCAGCGCCGCAACGGCAACATCATCAATATTGCCCCGCGTGAAGAGCTGCTCAACCGCGACAAGCAGATTCTGGAAGGCAAGCAACAGCTCAATGCGCTGGAGCCCATCCGCTCGGAGACCTTTGTCCTGCGTTACCGCTCGGCCGAAGACTTCAAGAAGATTCTGGATGGCAGCACCACCACAGCCGGCTCCAGTGCAACAGGCAACAGCGGCGGCAACGGCCTGCTGTCGGCCCGCGGCAGCTTCATGATCGACCCGAAAACCAACACACTGATCATCAACGACACCCAGACCGTGATCGACAAGATCCGCGATCTGGTGACCAAGACCGACATTCCGGTCAAACAAGTGTTGATTGAAGCCCGTATTGTCGAAGCCACGGATGACTGGAGCAAGAGTCTTGGGGTGAAGATGAGCTTTGCCAAGGTAGGGAGCAGCACCTCCATCGGCAGCTCCATTTCTGATGCGCTGGCCAACAAGGCGCTGAGCAGCACGTCATCTTCTTCTGGCAATGCAGGGGTCAACCTTGGCCTGTCGGGCACCTACAACTCGATTGGGGCAGTATTCAGCGCAGGCTCCAGCGGCCTGATCGGCCTTGAGCTGGATGCCATGGAAACCGGCGAGAAGGGCAAGATTCTGGCCAATCCGCGCATCATGACCGCCGATAGGGTCGAGGCCAGTATCGAACAGGGTACGGAAATTCCTTACCAGGAAGCCAGCTCCAGCGGTGCGACATCCGTGTCGTTCAAAAAGGCCAACCTCAGCCTGAAAGTAACGCCACAAATCACACCGGATAACCGCGTGCTGATGGAAATCCAGATCAACAAGGACAGCGTCAGCAGTACCTTGTATGTCAACAGCACCCCGGCCATCGACACCAAGGTGGTGAAAACCCAGGTGATGGTGGAAAACGGCGGCACCGTGGTGATTGGCGGTATTTACCAGCAAACACTGGATACCACGGTCAACAAGGTACCGCTGCTGGGTGACATTCCGTTCCTGGGGGCATTGTTCCGCAGCAAGGTGGACAAGAACAACCGCACCGAGCTGCTGGTCTTCATCACGCCCAAGGTGGTTGAGGATTTGAACCTGCAAAATCGTTAAACACTGGGCATCTGCGCATATTTTGTCTTCTGCCTGCGCAGACAGACCCAGTCAGCATCAGCTACAATGCCTGCCATGGAGAACATGGCAGGCAATTTTTTTCTTGTCGGGCTGATGGGTGCCGGCAAGACCACTGTTGGCAGGGCACTGGCACGCAAGACCGGCAAGACCTTCTACGACTCGGATCATGAAATCGAGGCGCGCACTGGCGTTCGCGTCGCCACCATTTTCGAGATAGAAGGCGAACTGCGCTTTCGCGACCGCGAAAGCAGCGTGATTGCCGATCTGGCAAAAATGAACAATATCGTACTGGCCACCGGTGGTGGCGCAGTATTGCGTCCGGAAAACCGGGCCGAACTGTCAAAACATGGCGTGGTGATCTACCTGCGCGCCTCCATTGACGACCTGCTGGCCCGCACCATGCACGACAAGAACCGCCCGCTGCTGCAAACTGCCGACCCGCGCGCCAAACTGCAAAGCCTGTTGGAGCAGCGCGATCCTTTGTACCGTGAAGTTGCCGACATCGTGGTCGACACCTCGCAACAGAACGTCAACCTGCTGGTCAGCCGCCTGCTCGATCAGCTGCATAACATTCCAGCCAAGACCTGACGCATGATTACGCTAGACCTGACCCTGCCGGATACCCGCTACCCCATTCACATTGGCCACGGACTGCTTGATCAGGTTGAACTGATCCTGCCGCACCTGCCCATTCCCCAGGTGGCCATCGTCACCAACGACGTGGTTGCCCCGCTCTATCTGGAGCGCCTGACCCGACAACTGCAAAGCCATGGCGTACATTGCATTCCGGTAGTGTTGCCGGACGGAGAAGCCAACAAGAACTGGCAAACGCTAAACCTGATCTTCGACGCACTGCTCAGCCACAATGCCGAACGCAAGACCACGCTGATTGCCCTGGGTGGCGGCGTAGTGGGTGACATGACCGGTTTTGCCGCTGCCTGTTATCAGCGCGGCGCACCCTTCATCCAGATTCCCACCACCTTGCTGGCACAGGTTGATTCTTCTGTGGGTGGCAAGACCGCCATCAATCACCCGCTGGGCAAGAACATGATTGGCGCGTTCTACCAGCCCAAGATGGTATTGGCCGACATGGACTTGCTGGCAACCCTGCCTGAGCGGGAACTGTCTGCCGGCATTGCCGAAGTCATCAAATACGGCTTGCTGGGCGATGCCGACTTCCTGGCGTGGCTGGAAGCCAATATGGACAAACTGCGCGCACGCGACCCGGCAGCCCTGCAATACGCCGTGCGCCGTTCCTGCGAAATGAAAGCCGATATTGTCGGCCAGGACGAAAAAGAACAGGGCGTACGCGCCTTGCTCAATCTGGGTCACACCTTTGGCCATGCCATCGAGGCCGGCCTCGGTTACGGCGCATGGCTGCATGGCGAAGCAGTAGGCGCTGGCATGGTGCTGGCTGCCGTCGCATCGCAGGCACTGGGCTGGCTGAACGCACAAGATGTACAGCGCGTGGTATCACTGATTGCCGCTGCCGGATTGCCGGTACAAAGCCCCGACTTCGGCCTTGAAGAATGGATGCGCCACATGGGCCACGACAAGAAAGTGGAAAGCGGTGTCATCCGCTTTGTCCTGCTCAAACAACTGGGTCAGGCGGTGATTCAGGCCGGACTTCCATCCGGCTTGCTGGAGCAGTTGTTCCAGTCAACGCACATCAACCCGGCCCTGGGTCGGCAGGGTGTTTGAGACCCTCATCACGGAAACCTTGACTCCATTAAGGATTTTTACGGATTGCAGCCCTGCACGCCTCCCCGAATAATCGACTGCACAAATCAAGCAGAGAGAGAATCTCGGAGGGAAACCGCGGTGGATGCAATCACAGCCTTGCTGGCCAGCTTTGGCCTGATGTGTACTTATGGTCTTGCACGCCGTGTCTGGCGCAAGGCAACCTACAAGAAGCCACGTGCCCGGGGCATCGACCCTGTAGGTGAGGCCGAAGTGTTTCTGGCTTATGGTCGCAGCAGCGATGCTGTACGCGTGCTGAAAGAGGCCATGCACGATGAACCACAGAATCTGTCCATCAAGGTGACACTGCTACGTGCCTACTCCTCCGCAGGCAACTGCAAAGCTTACTGCCGGCTGGCGCGTGATATCCAGTCGCAGGTGAAGGATCAGCCGGTATGGCGCACCATTCAGGAAAATGGCCGGCTGCTGGCACCACAGGACCCGCTGTTCGCCGCCAAGGCTTGATGCCAACCCAAAACAAAACAGGCTGCCCTTGGGCAGCCTGTTTTGTTTAACCCGTGACGATGGGAAACTCAGCTGGGCGACTCAGCTGGCGTCAGCCTCCGGCTCGCGGAACTGCAAGCTGTGCAAACGTGCGTAGATGCCATCCTGCTGCATCAACTGCTGATGACTGCCCTGCTCCGCCACCTTGCCCTGATGCATCACGATGATGCGGTCGGCATTCTCGATGGTGGACAGGCGGTGGGCGATCACGATGGTGGTGCGGTTTTTCATCAGATTTTCCAGCGCAGCCTGTACCAGCCTCTCGGACTGGGTGTCGAGTGCCGAAGTCGCTTCGTCCAGAATCAGCAGCGGCGCATTCTTCAGCAGGGCGCGGGCAATGGCCAGACGTTGACGCTGGCCACCTGACAGACGCACACCGTTTTCACCAATCTGGGTATCCAGCCCTTCCGGCATCGCCTCAATAAACTCCAGTGCATTTGCCGCACGTGCCGCTTCGATGATCTGCTCGCGGGTAATGTTATCGCGTGCACCATAGGCGATATTGGCAGCCACAGTGTCGTTGAACAGCACCACATCCTGACTCACCATGGCGATATGCTGGCGCAGATCAGCCAGGACAATATCATCCAGCGCAATATCGTCCAGCGTGATCTGCCCGGACAAGGGCTGGTAAAAACGCGGTATCAGGCTCACCAGCGTGGTTTTGCCGCTGCCGGAAGAACCCACCAGCGCCACGGTTTCACCTGAGTTCACCTCCAGGCTGACCTGTTGCAATACATCACGCTCGGCATTCGGGTAACGGAAAGACACCTTGTCAAAACGCAGTCTGCCCTGGGTTTGCGGCAGACGGCGGGTTCCGTGATCCGGCTCGGCCGGTTCATCCAGGAAAGTGAACACGCTTTCCGCGGCGGCCAGACCGCGTTGCATGGCCTGGGAAATGCCGGTAATCCGTTTCACCGGTGCAAACAGCAGCATCATGGCGGTGAGGAAGGACATGAAGTCACCGGCGGTGAATGATCCATGCTGGGCGCGCAAGGCAGCAAAATACAGGATGGCAGCCAGCGCACAGGCAATCATCAGCTGGGTCACCCCGGTGTTGGCCGAACTGGCGGCACTCTGCTTCACCCCGTTGCGGCGGATGGCCTGTGCTGCTGCATTGAAGCGGCTTTCTTCATATGCTTCGCCACCATAAACCTTGATGACTTTCTGACAATCCACCCCTTCGCCCAGAATCTGGGTCAGGTCAGCCATGTGCTGCTGGTTTTCCAGTGCCAGGCCACGCAAACGTTTGGCCACCATGCGCATGCACACAGTCACCACCGGCATGACCACCAGGCAGATAATCGTCAGTTGCCAGTCGATATACAGCAGCCAGGCCAGCAGGCTGACGGCGGTCACCCCGTCTTTTACCGTGACGGTGATCACATTAAAGCCTGCCTCGGTCACCTGATTGACATCAAAGGAGATGCGCGACACCAGACGGCCAGACTGATTGTCGGCGTAATACGGTACCGGCAGGCGCAGCATCTTGGCAAACATTTGCTGGCGCAAGGTTTGTACCAGATGCCCGGCCAGCCAGCTGGAGGTGTATTCGTTGATGAAGCTGGTAATGCCGCGCACCAAGAATACCCCGACGATCGCCATCGGCACCCAGACAATGGCCTTGGGGTCCTTGTTGACAAAGCCACCATCAATCAGCGGTTTCATCAGCCGGGCAAACGCCGGTTCAGTCAGCGCGGCAATGGTCATCGAGACCAATGACAGAGTGAATACTTTCCAGTACTGGGCCAGGTAACCCAGTAGTCGACGGTAGATGGGCCAGCTATGTTTCAAGTTGAAAGTCCAATCAGTTCAATGTGATGCGGTCAGCAGGCCGGTAAACCCACTCAAGGCCATGATCTGTTGCAGATTGCTGTCTGGCGCAAAGCGCTGCCGGACATCAAGCGCACCGGCAGCGGCCATGGCACGCTGCTGCGGCATCCCATCCAGCGCGTTGGCAATTGCCTCGGCCCAGGCCTGGGCGTTGCCGGCTTCAACCAGCATGCCGGTCTGGCCATGTTTTACCGTTTCAGGAATGCCGCCGGTATTGCTGACCAGCACCGGACAGTGCAAGGCCAGTGCTTCGATTTGCGACATCCCAAGCGGCTCATAAGTGGACGGCATCAGCAGCAAATCAGCGCAGCGATACAGTGGCGCCACCGGGGATACCACACCAGCCAGCAGCACACGCTGCTGCAAGTCCAGGCGCTGGATTTCGGCCTCGATATCCGCCCTTGCCACCCCATCCCCCGCCACCAGATAGCGCCAGTGTGGATGGCTATCCCGCAAAAGGTTCATTGCCTGCAGGATGGTCAGGTGCCCCTTTTCGCCGCGCAGCATGGCTGCATGCAACAGCACCGGGCTGTCATCTGCCGCCAGCCAGCTGGCGATATGAGACGGCAAAACTTGATCAACAGCAGCATCCAGCCCGGCAAAGTCTATGCCCGGATACACCACATGGATACGCTCGGGCCGGATGGCCGGATTCTGCAACAAGGCATTACGCAGATAGTGACTGGGCACCATGGTGGCATCCACCAGCCGGTTATACGACCAGGCCGACGGTTTGCCCGGCTGATAGGTGCGCGAGCGCAACAAGAACGGGCGTCGCCACACCAGCCGCGCGGCAATGGCCAGATTATTGCTGTCATGCCCGCTGTGGCAAATGGCCAGACGCGGCTGATGCTGGCTGATCCAGCACCGCAAAATGGCAATGGACGGCAGGTGCAAGCTGTTACGGAAGCGTACCGGCAACACCGACAGCCCTTGTTGCAAGGCTACCTGCTCCACCCGGCTGCCAGGACGGCAGGCCAGCATAGTGCGCAGGCCATGTGACTGCATCTGGCGCATTTGCTGCATCAGTTGCAGCTCCTGGCCACCCACATTGTCGGATGATTCGGTGAACAATATCCAGTCAGCGCTCACGCCATTTCCTCTGCACGATCAGAAGACAGCAAAATGGCAGCAAATACGCAGATCAAGACACCATACAAGGCAGTCTGGGAAACAATCCAGAAGTAAGTGTCCATCAATCCGATCAAGAAAAATACCACAACTGTCAGCAGACCCGCATGAGCAGCAAACCGACGCGCGGGCATAGACGCTGTCAAAGCACCGGCAAAGAAAGCGCCGGGAACACAATACAGGGCCAAAGCCAGTACGATGCCAGGCAAGCCCATCTCCACCCCCATGTTCAGGATTTCATTATGCGGATGAGGTGCAGTAGAAATCAAAGATGAAGCACGGCCTTGCTTGATCCGGCGATGGACTTCTTCGTAGTAACCTTCTTTCCCTACTCCCAGCATCGGATGTTCCAGAATGATATTTGCAGCGGTCTGCCACATCAGCAAACGCAAGCCCATGGAGGTATTCTGATTTTGTCCGCTCACGGCAATGTCGTTTATGCCTTCATGGACACGATTGCTGATCTTGTTCTGGCCAGACAGCAGCAACACAGATGAAATGCTAATGCACAGCAGGGACATCACGGCCACCTTGCGCAGGGGCCACCTGCTGTAATAAGCGATCGCAATGAATATACCTGCCATCATGACCAGCAATGCAGCCCGCGAGCCTGAGTAGTACGCCCCCATCAGACCTGCAGCCAAACCTACGGTTTTGATGACAGAAAACCCAACTGCAAAACGTCGCAACGTAATTGGAACTGGCAGTAAAAAAACCAAGAACCCAAGTAAGGCAGAAAAACTACCAAACGGAATGGGATTGCTAAAACCATTCCAGCCACGGCTGGGATCTACCCCCCATGCATAATGGGCGTAGTGGGTACTGAGGTAGCCCCAAGTCATCACTCCAAATGCACCTATTATCGTGGCGTAGCAGGTGGTAAGCAGCCATTGACGCGGTAACGAAGTCAAGCCAAACAATGCCAAAGCGGCCAGAAAAAAACGGCTCGGTGCATCCAATACATGCAAGGAAACCGGCATGCCAAACATAATCTGCAAACCAGCCAGCAACAACGGGGCGGATAACACGGCAAAAATACGCCAATGCCAGCGAGTTGGCTTTCCTAGCTGGCAAAGCGCAGCCAGAAACATCAGGTAAAGAAATAGATTTGCGCCGCCCTTCATGGTCATGCTTGCCGCAAAAAAACCGGCAGTCGGCAGCAATAAAAGCCATTGCCTCAGAGTTAACTCCGGCATATTCCCGACAGAAAATTTCCGCATCAACATTTAGACTCTTTCAATTCTGAATTTGGAGTACATCGATAATCCCTTGCCACACCATATCCACCGTGATGGCTTCCATACACTTTGCACGCCCGCACTCATTGTTTTGTTCGCCAAACCTGCGCGAGCAGCGCTCCACCCATTGCACAGGCCGGAAGTGGACTTCATGTTGATTGCGACAAGGGAAAGGTGCCATGCCAACAGCAACACAGCGCTGATGAGAAAAAAAGCGGCCAGGACCAAATACCGTGGCATCACCGGGCCCAAACAACATGACCAACGGAACTGCAGCTGTTTTGGCCAGATGTGCGACTCCGGTATCCGGGCTAACACAACATATTGCCCCTGCAAGCAAAGAACGCAGCTGCGGTAGAGACAAACAACCGTCCATCACCATGTCTGTTCCAGACATGGGTAATGAGGCGAGAAGGTGTTCTTCCTTTGGCCCACAAGACCAGACGATATTCCAGCCATGACCTCTGATGCGTTCTGCTAACTGATGCCAATTTGAGCTAGCCCAGAATTTGGTGGGAGAACTCGCTCCAACGTGCAGAACAACATAGGGTGCAGTAGGTAAAGCGGTAGCAAGAACCGGCCAAGCGTTGAGCTCAAACGGGGCTGGTTCTGTACCATCAATCAGTCGCGCAGCGGTTTCACTCCAGCACTCAGGCTCGGTAGCGTACGGCACCGCCTCATCCAGCAGCCAGTTCTTGTGGGCTGGTTGTTCACCGGCAAAACCGACAATCCAGCGCGCGCCGATGGCCCGCGCCAGATAGCTCAGCCGGTTTTCGCCCATCAGCAGCACCAGGTCGAAACGCGGCATGGCAAACAGTTGGCACACCGAGGCAAAGTTGCGGATGTGCCAGCCAAAGGCGCGCACACCATAAGGATGACCGGCGTATAGTGCGACCTGCCCGGGCGGGCAGGCCATGACGATGTCGGCCTGTGGATAACACTGCCTGGCCTTGGCCAGCAGGCTGGTAGCCATCAGCGCATCACCCAACAGGAACTGGTGCAGAATCAAGACGCGTTGTACCTGTTCCGGCCCGGGCTTGCGGCGCAGCCATTGCCATGGCAGACGGAACAACAGGGACAGGAAAACCAGTACCCGGCCGGGGAAACGACTCTCTTTCATCATGCCGGTCTCGCTGTCTGGGAGTTTTCCCCGTGTAGATGTGGCAGCAGGCGATGATAGAGGGCCAGCATTTGCGCCACCATGTGCTGCTCGGTTTGTCCTTCCACCCGCTGGCGGGCCTGAACTGCCATGGCCGGCCAGTTGGCCTGTGCGGACAGCCAGGCTGCTACATTGCGCTGCCAGGCCGGAGTATCATGCGGAGCGGCCAGCCAGCCGGTGGCCGGGCTGACCCACTCGGCGCCACCGCAATGGGTGCTGGTCAGCACCGGTAAGCCACAGGCCATGGCTTCCCCCACCACCGAGCCGAAGGGTTCGTACATGGTGGGCAGAATAAAACCATCGGCCACGCCGTAATGGCTGAGTACATCCTTTTGTGGGCCGGTAAACACCACCCGGCCGGCAACACCCAGCTGCTTGGCCAATTCCCGATAGGCCGCCAGTTTCTTGTCGCCCCCCACCACCACCAGCCATACCGCCGGATGCGGCTGGATGGCACGCAGTGCCTGTGCCACGCCCTTGCGTTCAAAACCGGAACCTACATACACCAGCACCGGTGCCGCAGCAGGAATACCGTATTGGCTGCGCAGTGCGCTGCGCTGTTGCCGGGCAGATACCGGATTGAAACGCTGTGCATCCACACCGTTATGAATCACCACGCATTGCTCTGGGCGAACTGGAAAGCGCTGCAATACGTCCTGTTTCACCATTTCCGAATTACAAATCACCGTGCGCAAGGCCGGATGGCTGAACATGGCTTTTTCCATGCGCAGCATGAAATGATGATAGGGATTGCACCAGACCGACAGCTTGTGCCACCAGCCCTTGCCTTCGGCGCGGGCCGCCAGCCAGGCAGCATGCACCCCATCGCCGGCACGGAAGATATGGCAGCCCGGAATGCGTTCGTGCGACTGCACCAGATCTGCCTCCAGTTGCTGCCAGGCGCGGCGCGCGGCGCGGGCAAAGCTCCAGTCTCGCCAGATGCTGCCCAGATAGAAGGGATTGACGCGACACACGGCCACGCCATCCAGTTGTTCCCAGTTACGGTTGATCAGTACCGGCTGCAATTCGTCCTGCTGTTTGAGCTGGCCCAGAATGGCGCTGACAATCCGTTCTGCGCCACCGGCCGGATTGTATTTCTGCCGCACAATGGCCAGTCGACTCATGCGGTTTCTCCCAGCACGGCATCCACTGCATCCAGCACTTGTTGCAGGCTGATCAGCTTCAGGCATTCGCTGTTCCAACCGCCGCCGCAACCGGCGTTGCCGCAGGGACGACAGGGCACACGGGCAGCAACCACGCGGTGCGGCACTTGCCATGGCCCCCATTCAATGTCACCAGACGGGCCGAACAGGGCTACACAGGGTGTTTTCATCGCCGAGGCAATATGCATGGGCACCGAATCCACGCCGATATACAGACGGGCATTGTCGATGGCTGCGGCAAGTTCTTTCAGGGTCAATTGCCCGGCCAGGCTGGCAACCGGCTGCGTCAGCCGCGACTGGATATCGGCCAGCATGGCCATTTCATCCGGGCTGGGCGCGGCCGTCAGCAGAACGCGCTGGCCACGCTGCTGCAGGGTGTTGATCAGCGCGGCCATGTTTTCCACCGTCCAGCTCTTGAACAACCAGCGCGAGGTGGGGTGTACCAGAATGTACTGTCCAGCCTGCAAGCCTTGTTGTTCCAGCTTGGCCGCCAGCGTAGCCTCGGCATTGTGCCCGGCCACCAGGGTCAGCTGGCGCTGCTGTTCAGCGGGATACACCCCGATACGCCGCAGTGCATCCAGATGGATTTCAATGGTGTGACGGCGGTTGCCCGGCACCTGCAAATAACGATGAGTAAAGCTTTTGCGGAACAGCTTGCCATACGGACCATCCGGTCCCACCGACCAGCGTGGCGACAGCAGGCGAACCAGCCAAGCCCCGCGCTTGTGTTCGGTCAGGGTGATGACCAGGTCGTACTGGCGCTGGCGCAGGCGGCTGATCAGCCCCAGTTCGGCCTTGCACTGACCAATCAGCCCCAGCTTTTTCCAGTTGCGGTCTATGGTGTGCAGCTGGCTGATGGCCGGATGCAGACTGAGCATTTCCTGGGTGTCACGATAGACCAGTGCATCGATTTCCAGCTGGGGGGCCTGCTGTTTGAGGACGCTGAACACAGGGGACGTGAGCAGCACATCCCCATGGTGGCGCAGTTTGATGACCAAGACGCGGCGCACCTGGTTCAGATCGATGGAGTCGTTCAGCATAGATAGGGTGAAAAAAGCCGGATCAGGCATCCGGCTCGGCATTCAGCAGTTGCAAAAGATCGGCGATTTTATCAGGGTCTTCTGATCGAAGCATGCGCCCTGCAATGGGTGCGATATCGTCCAGATGGGTGTTGAGCACCATGCGCTTGACCGAGAGCAGGCTGGCCGGATGCATGGAGAACTTGCGTAGGCCCATGCCCAGCAGCAAGCGGGTCAGGCGCGGGTCACCCGCCATCTCGCCGCACACGGATACCGGCACCCCACCCTTGATGCCGGTGCGGATGGTATGCAGGATCAGCTTGAGCACCGCCGGATGCACCGGGTCGTACAGGTGGCTGACCGAATCGTCGTTACGGTCGATGGCCAGGGTGTACTGGATCAGGTCGTTGGTGCCGATGGACAGGAAATCGACATATTTGATGAAACTGCCCACCACCAGTGCGGCAGACGGAATTTCAATCATCGCGCCGACTTCCACCTTTTCATCAAAGGGCAGACCTTCGGCGTGCAATTCCTGCTTGGCGTAATCCAGTTGGGCAATGGACTGCTTGAGTTCGCCCAGCGAGTTAAGCATGGGGAACAGGATTTTCACCTTGCCATAGTGCGAGGCACGCAACAGCGCGCGCAGCTGGGCGCGGAACATCAGCGGTTCGGCCAGGCACAGGCGGATGCCGGTGAGGCCAAGTGCCGGATTGTCGGCCACATCGTGGTTCAGCCACTTGGGGTTCTTGTCAGCCCCCAGGTCCATGGTACGGATGGTGACCGGCAGGCCTTTCATGTCTTCGGCCACCTTGCGGTAGGCCTCAAACTGTTCGTCCTCGGTGGGCAGGGTGTCGCGCCCCAGAAACAGGAATTCGCTACGGAACAAGCCCACACCGGCCGCACCGGAGCCCTTTACCACCTCGACATCCTGCGGCAGCTCGATATTGGCCAGCAGTTCGATCACCGTGCCATCTTTGGTTTTGGCATCGGACTTACGGATGGAAGACAGCTTGCGCTTGGCGTCGCGCCAGGCACGCTGGCGACGGCGGTATTCGCTCAGCACCAGTTCGTCCGGGTTGATGATCAGCACGCCTTGCTGACCATCGACGATGATCTGTTCTTCCTCGCGAATCAGCTCGCGCGCGTGATGCAGGGCGATGACGGAGGGCAGGTCCAGACTGCGCCCCAGAATGGCCGTGTGTGAAGTCGCACCGCCTACGTCAGTGACGAAGGCGGCAAAGCTGGAATCCTTGAAATACACCATGTCGGCCGGTGACAGGTCGTGCGCCACCAGAATAGTGTCGTCCAGCAAATCGCCCGGTGCCGGCAGTTGCGGCGTATGGCCGTCCAGATTCTTGAAAATGCGTTCGACCACCTGCAACACATCGTTCTTGCGTTCGCGCAGGTAGTCTTCTTCGATAGCGTCAAACTGCTCCACCAGCAGGTCGCATTGCAGTTTCAGCGCCCATTCGGCATTGCAGTGCTGCTTTTCGATGATTTCGCGCGGTTCGCGCGAAATGGTGACATCGCCCAGCAACATGATGTGCAAGGACAGGAAGGCACCCAACTCGGCCGGGGCATTTTCCGGGATGCTGCCCCACAGCATCTCCAGTTCCTTGCGTGTGGCACGCACGGCTTCGTCGAAGCGCGCCATTTCGGCCGGAATGTCCTTCTCTTCCAGGCCGTAATGCGCCACATCGTCCATGCTGCGCGAGATGAGATGGGCCCGGCCAATGGCGATGCCGCCACCAATGGCTACACCGTGCAGGGTGATATTCATCGTCCCATCCCCTCCTCAAGCGGGCTGATTCATTCAGCCTCGTCAAAACGATTGTTGATCAGTGCCACCAGCGCATCCAGCGCTTCCTGCTCGTCCGGGCCGTCCACGTCCAGCTCCACGGTGGCCCCCTTGGCCGCGGCCAGCATCATCACACCCATGATGCTCTTGCCGTTGACACGCCGACCGTTGCGGGCGATGCCCACATCGCTCTTGAAGCGGCTGGCCAGCTGGGTGAATTTACTCGAAGCCCGCGCATGCAGGCCAAGTTTATTGATAATTTGTATTTCAACGCGCAGCATTACCGTCCCCTGGAAGAATATAAAGCACGCCCTCCAACCCACCGGTAATGGCCTTGCTGACCACGATTTCCAGCGGTTGGCTGCTATAGCTGAGCGCACGTACCAGCATGGGCAGACTGACCCCGGCAACGGCTTCCACCTTGCCCGGGTTAATCAGCCGGCTGGCGATATTGGATGGTGTGCCACCATACATATCAGTCAGAACCACTACGCCATCGCCTTGTTCCAGGCGCGCAACCAACGCAGAAGCCTCGACCAGTTTCTGATCCGGGTCCTCGGTTTTTTCTACCGCCAGCGTGGCGATATTGTCCGGGTCCCGACCTAATACATGCCGGGCGCAGTCCAGTAGACAAGCGCCCAGATTGCCATGCGATATGACCAATACACCTACCATGCCCGCGTCTTCTTGTCCGTAACGATGATCGGCACACAGCTGCCCCGGGGGCAGGCTGCACTCATTTCTGCTGCGAATCCGCCATTGTAGCAGGCCCGTTTTCCACACGGCGGAACCAGGCCAGTTTATCTGCCAGCGTGACAACGCTGCCCACAATGATAAGCGCTGGCGACGCAACACCATAGGAAGAAATCAGTGCCGGCAGGCTCTCCAGTGTTCCGGTCAGCGTGCGCTGACGCGCGGTGGTGGCCCATTCGATGACTGCCGCCGGGGTATCCGCCGGTTTGCCATGGGCGATGAAGGCCGCGCACAGATCAGCCGCCATGGTCAGGCCCATGTACACCACGACGGTCTGATCCGGCCGGGTAAGGGCTGGCCAGTCCAGATCAATGCTGCCGTCTTTCTTGTGGCCGGTGACAAAGGTCACCGACTGGGCATGGTCACGATGGGTCAAGGGTATACCGGCATAACTGGCTGCGCCATTTGCCGAGGTAATGCCCGGCACCACTTCAAACGGAATGCCATGGGCGGCCAGGGTTTCGATTTCCTCACCACCACGGCCAAATGTAAACGGGTCGCCGCCTTTCAAGCGCAACACGCGCCGGCCTTCGCTGGCCAGACGCACCATCAGCGCATTAATGTCTTCCTGCGGCAAGGTGTGATTGGCACGTGCCTTGCCCACATAGATGCGCTCGGCATCACGCCGTACCAGCTCCAGCAGTTCCGGCGCAACCAGCTTGTCATGCAGCACCACATCGGCCTGCTGCATCAGGCGCAGCGCACGGAAGGTAAGCAGGTCGGGATTGCCCGGCCCGGCGCCCACCAGATACACCGCACCGCTGGGACGATCCTCTGCCGATGCCAGTTGCTGCTCCATTTCGGCACAGGCCACTGCCTCGCGACCATTCATCACCGCTTCGGCAATCGGCCCTTCCAGCACGTTTTCCCAGAAAATGCGACGCGACTCCACATCGGCAAAACGGGCTTTTACCCGCTCGCGGAAGCGGGCCGAAAATGCCGCCAGCAAGCCGAAACCCGCCGGAATGATGCTTTCCAGCCGTGCCCTTACCAGGCGGGCCAGCACCGGCACGGCACCGCCGGAGGAAACGGCAATCACCAACGGCGAGCGGTCGATGATGGCGGGCGTGATATAGGTGGACAGTTCCGGGTCATCCACCACATTGACCGGAATATTCTGTGCTTGCGCCGCAGCCGACACCTGCTGATTGACCGCGCGCAAATTGGTGGCCGCCACCACCAGCCGCATGCCAGCAACGCGCGATGCCTCAAACCGCTCCGGCAGCCACTCTAGCTCGCCCCGTTCAATCATCTGGGCCAGCTCGGCCGTCACTTCCGGGGCAAGCACCGTCAGGCGAGCACCAGCCGCCTTGAGCAAACGTACCTTGCGCAGGGCGACATCACCCCCGCCCACCACCAGGCAGGCGGCATCCTGCAGCTTGAGAAAAATCGGAAAATAATCCATGCAACACTCCGCAACAATCGGCACAGCATACTTTATTTGTTGCACAAAAACGACGATAGCGGCATATGCAGTCTGATTTTCATCATCACAATTCCGAAATCAGGTGCCATGATGAAGTAAAGCCCCGCACAAACGTCAACAGGGGCGGCATCAGAAAGCGGCGGGTAGACAATTGGATAAATTGAGCGCAAATACCGGCAGCAGCACCATCCGGTCTGGCGCGGCCCTGTTGTTACTTAGTGCTTCGGCATGGGCGGCGCCGGCAGCCAGCCTCTCCTGGGAATGGCCCCTGCTGTGCAGCCTGGGCCTGGCAACAGGGGGGTGGCTGGGTAGCCTGTGGCAACGTTGGCGGCTGCGCCAATTGCAAGAAGATGCCCTGCGTTTCAATGCGCAGCACTCCGGCGAAGCCATGCTGATTCTGGATGAACAAGGGCGTGTGCAGGCTGCCGGTGAAGCCTGTGAACAGTGGCTGGATATCGGCCCCGACCAGCGCCTGCCAGATACGCTGTACACGCGCTTGCAACAACAGACCGCCCTGCTGGGGAGTGCCCAGCCCATGGCGTGGACGGATGCGCGCTGTGGTCATGCCCGCCTGAACATTCAGCAATTGGTGCTACCTGCGGAATTCCTGCCTGCACGCTGGCGCATCATCCAGCTGCATGCGCAGGACGAGGCGGTGCTGGCCGTACCGCAAGCCCAGGCCATGCTGACAGCCATGCAAGGTGCGCGCATCGGCCTGTGCGAATTCGACCTCGACAAGAAGCTGGTGCATGGCTCGCCCTCGGCCTTGGCCACCCTGTTAGGCTTACCCGCCAATGAGGTGCAACTGGATCTGGGCGCTTGGTTGGAGCGTGTGCACCCGGATGACAGACCACAGCTGGAAAACGCCCTGCAAGCCATCGCTCACAGCGGGCAGACCAGCCAGGAGCTGGAATACCGTATCCGCCACGAAAAACAGCACTGGGAGTGGCTGGAGCAAATCCTGCAGGGCAAGGACTGTGAGGACGATACGCATCGCGTGCTGGCCCTCAGTCAGGTCATCACCCCGCGCAAACTGGCCGAAGCGGCCATCCGCAGGCGGGAACAGGAATTCCGCACGCTGGTGGAAAACTCCAGCGACATCATTGCCCGTTATGATCTGGCGCTGCGTTGCCAGTTCATCAACCGCAGTGTCAGCCGTTATTCACCGCTGATCCGCGATGAACACATCGGCAAGACCATGGCGGAAAAAGGCTGGCCGGCTGATATCGTCCAGCAGTTTGAAAATGAATGCCAGACGCTGATCGACACCGGGCAGCCACGCTGTTTCGAGATGGAATTGCTGCTGCTCAACCGGCGCCATATCTTCGAAACCCGGCTGTTTCCGGAATTCGACAGCCACGGCAAGCTCACCAGCATTCTGTCGGTCGACCGTGAAGTCACCGACAGTCGACTGGCCCAGCGCCTGCTGAGTGAAGAAAATGCCGTGATGGAGATGATTGCCTCCAATCAGCCGCTGGAAGATACGCTGGCGCAGATCTGCACCATGATAGAAACCCAGCTGGCGGGAGGCCGCTGTTCGGTGATGCTGCTGACCGAAGACGGCCAGCACCTGCATGTGGCATCCGGCCCGAGGCTGCCTGCGGGATATACCTCCCGGATAGAAGGCATCGCGATCGGCCCGGAAGTCGGCTCCTGCGGCACCGCGGCCTACTGGAAACGCACCATTATTGTCGAGGATATGGAAAGCAGCCCCTTGTGGCAGCCCTATCTGGAATTGACCCGCCGCTTTGCGCTGCGCGCATGCTGGTCCACGCCACTGTTTAGCAGTCAGCGCGAACTGCTGGGCACCTTTGCCATTTATTACAGCGAGCCACGCACCCCCACGCCGGAAGAAATGCGTCTGGTGTACCGCAGTTCGCACATCACTGCCATTGCCCTGCAAAGCGACCTGCATGAACAGAAGCTGGTCCAGCTGGCCACCGTCGATGAACTGACTCACCTGGACAACCGCCGCCATTTCCTGCAACAGGCCGGGCGAGAACTCAAACGCAGCCAGCGCTATCAGACGCCAATGGGGGTGCTGATGATGGACCTGGACCATTTCAAGAACATCAACGACCAATACGGTCATGCGGCCGGGGATGAAGTGATCACCCACTTTGCCCGCCTGTGTCGCGAAGTATTGCGCACCAGTGACCTGACCGGCCGCCTGGGGGGCGAAGAATTTGCCGCCGTCCTGCCCAATACCGACAGCAATGCCGCGCTGGCCGCGGCCGAACGCTTGCGCCAGGCTGTCAGCAACAGCCAGGTGACGGTCAATGGCCAGAACATCCATTACACCGTCAGCCTGGGCATGACGCTATTGCGCGAAACCGACTTGCACGTGGACGACTTGCTCAAGCGGGCAGACAAACTGCTGTACCAGGCCAAGCACGAAGGACGCAACCGGGTATGTCATGACCTGGCGCTCAAGGTGGTGTGAGGGACAGCAGCAGGCAAGGCGGCTATCGCAGACGGCGACTGTGGCTCTAGAATACGCGTTTTCCCGCGATGGCCGTTGCCGTGAAAGACTGGAGCAAGCACTACCTCAGCCACCCGCTGTACCAGCCGGTTGCCGATTTTGCCACCCTGCTGCCGCTGGCGGACTGGCCGGATCAACAGGACTACGACCATCTGCTGCAACAGGCCCGCCTGCGCTGCCAGCTCCCCGCGCAGCTGCGTTTCTGCTGTGACCTGCAAGCAGACACCTACTATGAAATGCACATCGGCAGCACCGGCGAGGTGCCCACCCGCAGCCACAACTGGCATGACTGGTTCAATGCGCTGGCCTGGCTGGCATGGCCGCGCAGCAAGGAGGCACTGAACGCGCGCCATGTGCGGGCCATCAGCCGTGGAGAGGTCAAACGCGGGCCACGGCGTGATGCCGCCACCTTGCTGGATGAATGCGGGGTGATCGTGGCCTGTGCCCGTCCGGAACTGGGCCAGGCACTGGATGACATGCAGTGGCACACGCTGTTTGTCGATGAGCGTGCTGCCTGGGGACGGCACATCAGCGTGCATACGCTGGGACACGCCATTTTCGAAGTAGGTTTGCAGCCGCATATAGGCTGGTGCGGCAAAGCCTTGCTGCTGGATGTCGACACCGGATTTTTCCAGCTGGATGAACACACGCAACGGGCCTGGCTGGATGCCAGGCTGGCTGCGCTGCTGGCCGATGACAACTGGCTGACCAGTCCGCGCCAGCTGTGGCCGCTGCCCTTGCTGGGCATACCGGGCTGGTGGCCGGACAATGAAAACCCGGCCTTCTACCAGAATACCGACTACTTCCGCCCCAGCCGGCGGGCAAAATCCTCCAGCGTCACGGTCTGAAGCCGTTCGGTGACACTGCCCAGCAAGGCTTCAATACCCTGGCCGACATCATCGTCATTGGCCAGGTCGGCCCGGTAGACAAACAGCTGGAACAGGTCGGACAAGTGCACGCTGGACAGTTTGCGCATCAACACCCAGCCATCGCGCTGACCTTTTTGCACGTAACCATGCTGTGCCAGCTTGTCCAGCACCAGGCCCAGTTCGTCATAGCCTATCTTCACCTGCTCGCGCAGCTGTACCGGGGTCAGGCTGCAGCCTTGTACCTGGGCCGCATCCAGCATCAGCAACACTTCCACTGCATCCAGAAAACGGCGGCGCGGTTCAAAGCGACGCCGCCAGGCCCCGCCCTCCCAGTAAGACAGGGACGCGGTGAATACCGCACCGGCCAGCACCACCATCCACAGGCAGTACACCCACAGCAGGAAAATCGGAATGCTGGCAAAAGCGCCGTACACCAGCTGGTAATTGGCGACCTGGCCGATGTAATACGCAAACAGCAGCTTGGTGAGTTCAAGCAGCACCGCCGTAATCATCGCGCCCAGCGCTGCATGACGGATCGGGACAAAGCGGTTGGGCACAATGCGGTACAGCAGCGACAGGACAATACCGGTCAGCAGGATGGTTCCACCCGCCTCGACGGTACTGGCCAGCAGCGGCATGGTCTTTTCAAAGCGGGTGAACTTGAGCAGCCAGCGCCAGGACAGCAAGCCGCCACCCAGCACCAGCGGGCCCAGTGTCAGCACTGTCCAGTACACCATGCTCTGCTGCAGCCAGGGCCGGCCACGGCGCACACTCCAGATGGCATTGAAGGTGCGCTCGATGGTGGACATCAGCATCAAGGCCGTGACACCCAGCATCACGATACCGGCTGCGGTCAGCTTTTCCGCATTGTCGGCAAACTGGCGCATGTAAACGGAAATCACCTTGCCGGCAAACTCCGGCACCAGCGTGGACAACAGCATCACCTTGAAGCGCGTGCTGTAATCGGCAAATACCGGGAAGGCCGATATCACTGTCAGCGCAATGGTGAACAAGGGCACCAGCGCCAGCAAGGTGGTAAAAGTCAGGCTGCCGGCTACCTGCATCACACGATGGCTGCCCATGCGTCTGACCAGAAAACCGACAAAACCTGCCTGAGTAGCGTATTTATGCGGCAGTTTCATCTGCGGCAAGGTAATGCAGCCACCTGCCGCTGGCAAGTGAGCGCCACGCGATTTTGCGTATCCACAGCGGTACATCCCTGGCAAACACCTTGCAAAAGTCATGGGATGCATACCGTCTTCACACAAATTAACGATTGGAAACTGGTATCATGCAGCCTGTTATCCAGGCCATCATCTGACGATGGCATATCAACGGACATTGCCGTGCAAGACATTCTTGTTCTCTATTACAGCCAGCATGGTGCCACTGCCGAACTGGCCCGCCTGATTGCCCGTGGTATCGAAAGCGTGCCTGGCTGCCAGGCGCGACTGCGTACCGTGCCCAAGGTATCCACCGTGTGCGAAGCCAGTGAACCGGCCATTCCGGCTCAGGGCGCACCCTATGTGGAAAAAAGCGATCTGACCGAATGCATCGGCCTGGCACTGGGCAGCCCCACCCGCTTTGGCAATATGGCGGCGGCCATGAAGTACTTCATCGACAGCACCAGTGGCGAATGGCTGGCCGGTGCGCTGGCGGGCAAACCCGGTTGCGTGTTTACCAGTTCCTCCTCCATGCACGGCGGACAAGAGTCCACCTTGCTGAGCATGATGCTGCCGCTCTTGCACCACGGCATGCTGATTGTCGGCCTGCCCTTTGCCGAAGCAGCGCTGGCAGCCACCCAGACCGGCGGCACCCCGTATGGGGTGAGCCATGTGGCCGGGGTCAAGAATGACCGGCCGCTGTCCGAAGACGAGCGCAAGCTGGCGCTGGCCCAAGGCAAGCGCCTGGCCGAGGCAGCACTGAAACTGCACAACACCATGCAATAAACCACAGGCCAGACAGCCAGGCTGTCTGCTTGATACCGGCGGCGCGCTGCACACGGCATAGCCAGCCGGTTTTCCATTTTTGCGACGACTGACCGACAGCCGGGTGCCGAGGTCAGGATTCAGGATCATGTCTTATGTGCGGAATCGCAGGTTTCTTCTCCCAACACCCGGTGGCAGCGGCCACCGCCGATGCCATGCTGCTGGAACTGGCGAGGCGTGGCCCGGATGCCGCCCACCAGTTAAGGCTGGACCAACAAGGCCGGCCCGCAGCGGATGACGCCATCCACAACGCCTTGCTGCATGCGCGGCTGTCCATCATCGACCCGCGCCCCGAGGCCGA
The DNA here is from genome assembly GCF_013391415.1 of Aquitalea sp. LB_tupeE. Taxonomy (GTDB): domain Bacteria; phylum Pseudomonadota; class Gammaproteobacteria; order Burkholderiales; family Chromobacteriaceae; genus Aquitalea. The sequence continues at coordinate 247,376 of NZ_JACAXB010000017.1, read as the reverse complement.
CCAGCCCATGGGCAATGACGATGGCCAAGTGTGGATCTGCTACAACGGCGAGGTATACGACTGGGAAGAAGGCAAGCGCGAACTGGAACAGACCGGTGCCGTGTTCCGCACCCATTCCGATACCGAATTCATCCTGCGCGGCTATGAGGCCTGGGGCATTGACGGCTTGCTGACCCGCCTGCGCGGCATGTTTGCCTTTGCCATTCTGGACCTGCGCCAGGGCAAGGTACATCTGGCGCGCGACCGCATGGGTGAAAAACCCCTGCTGTATGCGCTGCTGGATGGCAACCTGGCTTTCGGCTCGCTGGTGCGCTCGGTGCTGCCCTTCCTGCCTCTGCCTGCCCGCCAGTTCAGCCACACCGCCATCGACGCCTATCTGGCACACCGTTACATCCCGGCACCGGCCACCGTATTCGAAAACATCCAGCGCCTGGAAAACGGCTATTGCCTGGAATTCGACCTTACCAACCGTGAGCTCAAGAAGCGCCGTTACTGGCAGCCGCAAGCCACGGCTGGCGACTGGCTGCCAGAGCTGGACCACGCCGTGGCCATGCGCACCGTGGCGGACCGTCCGCTGGGTGTGCTGCTGTCCGGCGGCATTGACTCCACCCTGATTGCCAGCCGACTGGCTACCCAGGGCTATCAGCAGTTTTCCACCTTTACCGCTGCCTTTCCCGGCAGCACGCTGGATGAATCCATCGACGCGGCCGATTCCGCCCAGCGCATGGGGCTGAGTAATATCCGCATCGACATACCGGAAAACCTGGCGGCGGATTTCTCGCGCATTGTGGCCGACCTCGACCAGCCCTTTGCCGACCCGTCCAGCTTCCCCACCTGGTATCTGGCACGGGAAGTCAGCAAGCACGTGAAAGTAGTGCTGGTGGGCGACGGCGGCGACGAGCTGCTGGCAGGCTACAAGCGCATGAACAAGCATCTGCGCACCCGCTGGCGTCGTCACCTGCAACTGCCACTGGGTATCCGCACCTCGCTGGATGGCAAACAGGGCAAGCTGGGTACCGAGCTGGCGATGAGCTGGAAGGAGGCCTATTCGCTGCGCTTCTCCGGCATGACGCCGGGTCAGCGCCGCTACCTGCAAGCCGGGCGTGAGCTGCAACAACTCAGCTACTGGCGCAAGCCGGACGACATCGGCCCGGAAGCCAGTGATGCCGTGCCCGGCCTGCAAAGCCTGCTGGCCATCGACTTTGCCAACTACCTGCCGGACTACATCCTGCAAAAGTCCGACCTGTGCACCATGGCGCATGGCCTGGAAAGCCGTGCCCCGCTGCTGGACCACGGTCTGTACCAGCATCTGCTGGCCACTTCAGACAGCGAACGCTATACCGCACCGGCCAAGCTGATCTTCCGCCGCGCCATGCACCCTGCCCTGCCCGCCGACTTTTTCCAGCGTAAGAAACGCGGTTTCAACCCGCCGCTCTCCGGCTGGCTGAAAACCAGCCTGGCCGAACGCTTTTCCGGCCTTGGCAGCCGGCTTAACCGCCAGACCGACGGCTTGCTGGATGCCACCGCCGTGGATGCCTTTGCCAATGCCTACCGGGGTGGCAAAGAGGCACTGGCCGAGCAGATGCTGCAATTGCTGATTCTGGATGAAAGCCTGGCCCAGCTGGACGCGCTGCGCCGCGCCCTGCCCTAAGACCCGCTAACAAAACCCCCGATTCTGCGTTGCGCCGACTTGCCGTACCCATTGTACTGTCTGCGTCGGCGCGCCTTGACTCGGGTGCTCTACGAGGTTTTGTTAGCGGCTCTAACCACCGGATAGCACCGGATAAGTCTCATCCGGCAGCGGCGCAAAAAAGCTGCTGGGCGATACGCCCAGTTCACGCTTGAACATGGTGGCAAAGGCACTGGGGCTGGCATAGCCCAGATCCAGTGCCACTTCCAGCACGCTGGCTCCGCAAGCCAACCTCTCCAAGGCCACAATCAGCCGTGCCTGCCGCCGCCACTGCCCCAGTGACAAGCCGGTTTCTCGGCTGAAGCGCCGTTGCAAGGTGCGCGGGTCCATCGCCAACTGTGTGGCCCATTCTTCCACCGAACGCGCATCGCCCGGCTCGGCCAGCAACACATCACACAAGCCTTGTAAAACCGGGCTTTGCGGCCTGGGTAAAGACAAGGCCAGCGTGGGCAGGCTGCGGATTTCATCCAGCAGCAGCTTCATCAGCCGCTCATCGCGCGAATCCGGCGGATACGGCACGGCAATGCTCATCGCTGCCAGAATCAACTCGCGCAACAAAGGCGAAATGGCCAGTACCCTGCACTCCTGCGGCAAGCCTTCCAGACTGTCAGCCCGCACATACACCGTGCGCATGCGCACCGCGCTGATCATCCGCACCTGATGCCAGGTGTCGATTGGCAGCCAGATGCCACGGGTAGGCGGCACAATCCACTGCCCCAGCGCCGTACTCACCACCATCACGCCTTCCACCGCATACAACAGCTGCGCGGTGGGATGGGCATGACGCGGCGTGTCCTCACCCGCCGGGTAGTCGCGGGCCTTGGCCACTACCGGGGCGATGCCGGTGTCGTACTGGTGCAGATGTTGATAATCATTCATGACTGTCATTTTCTCGCAGATAATTGCCCTGAATGCACAAGACGGGCAAGGATAGCCCTTGATAGCATGATGAACCCACCACCACAAGACGACATCATCATGACAAGCGCCAGCCAGAGCATGGCCCCGCCGCAGGACACCCGCTTCCGGGTATTGGGTGCCATCAGTTTTACCCATTTCCTCAACGACATGCTGCAGTCGCTGATTCTGGCCATCTACCCGGTACTGAAAGGCGGCTTTCATCTAAGCTTCGCCCAGATCGGCCTGATGACGCTGGTTTACCAGTGTACCGCCTCGCTATTGCAACCACTGGTCGGCATCTATACCGACAAGCGCCCGCTGCCTTATTCGCTGGTATTCGGCATGGGTTCCACCCTGTGCGGCCTACTGCTGCTGTCGGTGGCGTCCACTTATCCGGTGTTGCTGCTTGCCGCCGCACTGGTGGGCACTGGCTCTTCCATTTTCCACCCGGAATCCTCCCGCGTGGCGCGCATGGCGTCCGGCGGTCGCCATGGTCTGGCACAGTCCTTGTTCCAGGTAGGTGGCAATGCTGGCAGTGCCACTGGCCCGCTGCTGGCCGCGCTGGTGGTGTTTCCCTATGGTCAGCCCAGCCTGGCATGGTTCTCGCTGGCTGCGCTGTTAGGCATGCTGGTGCTGTGGCGCATCGGTAACTGGTATAGCCATCAGCAGCGTACGGCCAAGGCACACAAGGCCATCGTGCCCACCGGTCTGTCGCCGCAGCGCACGGCGTTCACGCTGGGCGTGCTGGTGCTGTTGGTGTTCTCCAAGTATTTCTACCTCACCAGCATTACCAGCTATTTCACCTTCTACCTGATGCAGCACTTCGGACTGGGCGTACAGGCAGCGCAGCTGCATCTGTTCATTTTCCTGTTTGCTGTGGCGGCCGGCACGGTGCTGGGCGGGCCGATTGGCGATGCCATTGGCCGCAAGCGGGTGATCTGGTTCTCGATTCTGGGGGTGGCACCGTTCACCCTGGCGCTGCCGCATGTGGACCTGTTCTGGACCAGCGTGCTGTCCTTCATCATCGGCTTCATTCTGGCCTCGGCTTTCTCTGCCATTCTGGTGTATGCACAGGAGCTGGTGCCGGGCAAGGTAGGCATGGTGTCCGGGTTGTTCTTCGGTTTTGCCTTCGGCATTGGCGGCATTGGTGCGGCGGTGCTGGGCAAGGTGGCCGACCACTACGGCATCGAAACCGTGTACCAGCTGTGTGCCTACCTGCCGCTGCTGGGCATCATCACCGTGCTGCTGCCCGACCTGCACCGTAAAAAAGCCTGAGTCACGCTGCACAAAGCAAAACCGGCCTTGATGGCCGGTTTCTTTATGGTGCTGCCGGGGTAGGGACTGGCGCAGTTGTCGCGGTTGCCAAGGGCTGGCAATCGCGTGCCAGCGTGCGCCCGCCGCGGGTGAGCAATACCGCCTGCTCGCCCTTGTTCCACCACACCAGCTGCTGGCTGGCATAGCGTGCGCCATTGGCACTGCTGACCCGCACCAGCCGGTAATGGCGACCATGCCAGCTGATGCGGATGGGTACCACGTCTTCCACTTCTGCCTGCGGATACTCGACGCTGACCATGCGGTGGGCCGCGCACTGGTAATCCACCTTTTGCAATACCACGTTATTGCCGGCAGCCGGCATGGCAGGCTCCGGTGAGGCGTCCGGCCCTGGTTCGGCCAGCACCGGCAGGCTGAGCAGACTCAACAGGATAACAGTTGCCTTCATGCAGTCTCTCCGTTCTGATCATCCCCGCGCCACGGGGCCACTTTCAACAGCAACAACATGCCAGGCAGGGCCAGCAGGGTGCACAGCAGGAAAAAACCCATCCAGCCCAGACCATCCACAATATAGCCGGTAGCCGCATTGGCAAAGGTGCGCGGCACGGCAGACAGACTGGTAAACAGGGCAAACTGGGTGGCGGTATAGGCCGGATGGGTAGTACGGGCGATAAAGGCGACAAAGGCCGCCGTGCCCAGGCCTACGCCCAGCGCTTCAAAACCGATCACCAGCGCCAGCTGACCTAACTGGACAGGGCCAATCTGCTGGAAATGGCCGTAGCTGGCCAGCCAGGCAAAACCCAGAATCGACAATACCTGCACCACACCAAACAGCCACAGCGCACGGTTGATGCCCAGCTTGAGCATCCACACCCCGCCCAGCAGCCCACCAATCACCGCCGGCCACAGCCCGGCATTCTTGGCCACCAGGCCGATATCCGATTTGGCAAAGCCCATGTCCAGATAAAACGGTGTGGCCAGCGCGGTGGCCATGCTGTCTCCCAGCTTGTACAGGAAGATGAAGCCCAGAATGGTGGCGGCACTGTGCCAGCCCTGGCGGTGGATGAATTCATGAAACGGCTCCACCACCGCCTCGCGCAGCGTTTTGGGTGGTGCAGCAGCCAGCCTGGGCTCGGCCACCAGCAGGGTCATGAGCAGCCCCGGCAACATGAACAGCGCGGTGATGATGAATACATTGGTCCAACTGGTGTGATCGGCCAGAATCAGCGACAAGGCACCGGGCACCAGTCCGGCCAGCCGGTAGGCATTGATATGCACTGCGTTGCCCAGGCCCAGCTCGACTTCGGGCAGCAGCTCGCGGCGATAGGCATCCAGCACGATGTCCTGGCTGGCAGAGAAAAAGGCCACCGCCGCCGCCAGGGCTGCAATCTGCTGTAACTGGATGGCGGGATTGAACAGGCCGAACAAGGCCATGCTGAGCAGCAAGGCCAGTTGGCTGAGCAGCATCCAGCCACGACGCCGCCCCAACAGCGGCGGGACGAAGCGGTCCAGCAGCGGCGACCACAGGAATTTCCAGGTATACGGCAGGCCGATCAGGGCAAACAGGCCGATGGCCTTGAGATTCACCCCTTCGCTGCGCAGCCAGGCCGGCAGCAGGTTGATCAGCAGATACAAGGGCAGGCCGGAACTGAAGCCGGTGGCAATGCAGATCAGTATGCGACGCGACAGGATGGCCTGCCGCCAGTGAACGGGAGTTTGCGTCATGTATCCTTGCGGCATGGGCCGCCAATGCAAAAAGGCGGCCAACAGCCGCCTTTGTTAGTCATCAATCATCAGGCCGTTTGCCGGGCAACCCGGTAAAACGCCAGGCTGCCGCGCAGATTGGGCAGGAAGTGAATGCGCTTGGCTTCGTTCATCACCACCCGCTCCAGTACGCGGATGCCGTTTTGGGCGCACAGCGCTTCGAAATCCCCCAGCATGCACCAATGGATGTTAGGCGTGTTGTACCACTGGTAAGGAATGGTTTCCGACACCGGCATATGGCCTTGCAGAATCTGCCAGCGGTTTTCCCAGTAGCCGAAGTTGGGGAAGGTGACGATGGCCTCACGGCCGACACGCAGCATTTCCACCAGAATCTGCTCGGTATTGTGCATGGCCTGAATGGTTTGCGACAACACCACATGGTCAAAACGCTGGTCTTCGAATTCGGCCAGACCGGTTTCCAGGTTGCCCTGAATGGCATTGACGCCGGCTTGCACGCAGCGCACCACGTTATTGACGTCAAAGTCCACGCCATAGCCACGCACCGCCTTGTGACGGTTGAGCCAGGACAGCAGGGCACCGTCGCCGCAGCCCAGGTCCAGTACCCGGCTAGAGGGGGCTACCCAGTCGGCAATCAGTTGCAGGTCGGCCCGCAAGGTGTTGGCAGCGCTCATGCGGATACCTCCTCGGCCACACGGTTGAGATAGGCACGCATCAGGTTGACATAGGGCTCATCCAGCATCAGGAAGGCATCATGGCCGTGCACGGATTCGATTTCGCCGTACACCACTTCCTTGTCCGCAGCCACCAGCGCCTTGACGATTTCGCGCGAGCGCTCTGGCGAGAAACGCCAGTCCGAGGTAAAGCTGGCCACCATGAAACGCGCCGTGGCCTTTTTCAGTGCCGCCACGATGTCGTCGTTCAGATCCTTGGCCGGGTCGAAGTAGTCAAGTGCCTTGGTCATCAGCAAATAGGTATTGGCGTCAAAATAATCAGAGAACTTGTCGCCCTGATAACGCAGGTAGGATTCGATCTCGAATTCCACCTCGTAACCAAACTGGTAATCGCCACTTTTGAGCATGCGGCCGAATTTCTCGCCCATGCCGTCGTCGGACAGATAGGTGATATGGCCCAGCATGCGCGCCAGCCGCAGACCGCGCCGCGGAATGGCATCGTGGGCGTAGTAGTCGCCGCCGTGGAAATCCGGGTCGGTGAGAATGGCCTGACGGGCCACGTCGTTAAAGGCGATGTTCTGTGCCGACAGTTTGGGCGCGGAGGCAATCACCAGCGCATGCGCCACCCGCTCCGGGTAGTCGATGCTCCATTGCAGCGCTTGCATGCCGCCCAGGCTGCCACCAATCACCGCGGCCCAGCGGTCTATGCCCAGCCGGTCGGCCAGCCGCGCTTGCGAGCACACCCAGTCCGGCACCGTCATCACCGGGAAGGAAGACCCCCAGGGCTGGCCGGTGGCCGGATTGATGGAAGACGGGCCGGTACTGCCGTGGCAGCCACCCAGATTATTCAGCCCCACCACAAAGAAGCGGTCGGTGTCGATGGGTTTGCCCGGGCCCACCATATTGTCCCACCAGCCTGCGGCCTTATCCTCGGGCGTGTAGCGCCCTGCCACATGATGATGGCCGGACAGCGCATGGCAGATCAGGATGGCATTGCTGCGCGCCGCATTGAGCGTGCCATAGGTTTCAAAACACAGTTGGTAATCAGGCAGCACGGCACCGCTGGCCAGATGCAGCGGAGTATCGAATACCGCTGTCTGCGCCTGCACGATGCCGACGGACCTTGTCAGATCAGACATAACAAAAAAGGCCTCTATTGATTATTGCCCCGCCGGCGGCCTTGCTGGCCATTCTCGGTGCGGAGCCTCCTGTAGGCTACGGCTGCTATCATCGCCTGTCTGGCCGATTATATCCATAGCCTTGCTTGCTACCGGACAGCTGCCACCGCATAATCGGCCCGGTTTTCTTCTCTCAGCCCCCGTCATGATCGGTCGCCTGTTCCGCCTGTTGCTGCTGTTTGCCGTGCTGTATGCCATTGCACGCTGGCTGCTGGACCGACGTCAGCGGGCCAGCCTGCGCGAATTCATCAGCACCCTGGCCATCGCCTTGCTGGTGGCCTCGGCCATCTTCGTACTGCTGTACTCGCTGGGCTTTCACCAGCTCTGAGCCCAAGCCTTGATGTGGCACAGGGTCCGGCAAGGGCAAACAGCCTACGCTATGCGCTTTTCTGCCGCACACTGTTGTTCTGCCTCATGGACCTTACCGCTCATCTGCACACTTTCGGGCACTACCTCAAACGCCGTCATGGCCAGCCGGTACACAAGCTGTCACTGGCCGGTGACTTTACCTGCCCCAACCGCGACGGCACGCTGGGGCGTGGCGGCTGCACTTTTTGCAATGTCAAAAGCTTTGGCCGGGATGCCGCCGAACTGTCCATCAGCGGCCAGATTGCCCGCGAAAAGGATAAAACCGACCGGGCGCGTCGTTACCTGGCCTACTTTCAGGCCTACACCAGCACCTATGCCGAAGTCAGCCGCCTGCGCCAGCTCTATGACGAAGCAACCGCCAGCGCCGATGTCATCGGCCTGTGCGTCGGCACCCGGCCGGACTGTGTGCCGGACAGCGCACTGGAACTGCTGGCGTCCTACCAGGCCACCGGCAAGGAAGTGTGGCTGGAGCTGGGCTTGCAAACTGCGCACGACCACACCCAGCGCCGCATCCTGCGTGGCCATACACTGGCTGATTACCGCGATGCAGTGCGCCGTGCGCAGCAATATGGCTTGCCGGTATGCACCCACCTGATTGCCGGCCTGCCCGGCGAAGATGCCGCCGATGTGCATGCCACGCTGGATACCGTGCTGGAAATCGGCGTACAGGGCCTGAAGCTGCATCCGCTGATGATCGTGCGCGGCAGCCGCATGGCCGCCCAGCACCAACGCGGCGAGGTATCTGCCATGGCGCTGGACGACTACGCCAGCCTGGCCGCTTCCTTGATTCGCCATACCCCGCCGGAGGTGGTATTCCACCGCATTTCCGCCACCGCGCAAGCCCCCACCCTGATTGCGCCGGACTGGTGCGGTCCGCGCTGGACGGCCCTGCAAGCCATTGGCCAGTTGCTGGCGCGCGATGGAGGCCAGGGCAGCGCGCTGGGGCGCAGTTGGGCGACACTGGCGGCCTGAGTGCAGCTTAGTCCCCTTACCGACCGGCGGCTTCTAGCCGCTAACAACGCCGCGTAGAGAATCCGGGCAGCGGGGGTTTTGTATCAGGCCTTAACACAAATTAGCCATTAGCTATCAGCCCAGCCAGAACAATCGTAAAGATTGCATGTCAGATTCTCCCTGTTGCTGCGACAAAGAAGCACAGCACTGGAGAAACCATCATGCTCATCAAGAAACCCACCGACATCCAGCCTTCGGAAATCACCCCCGAAGGCGTGTATTTCAACCGCCGCCAGTTCATGCTGGGTAGTGCCGGACTGTTGCTGTCCGGCGAAACCCTGGCCGCACTGGCCAGCAAGAAAAGCCAGCTGTCCACCAGCGACAAACCCAACAGCCTGAAAGACATCACCAGCTACAACAACTACTACGAATTCGGCACCGACAAGAGCGAACCTGCCATGTACGCCGGTTCCTTGAAAACCCGGCCGTGGAATGTGGTGGTGGATGGCGAGGTAGGCAAGCCGCGCAGCTTTGGCATCGAAGAACTGCTGAAACAGCCGCTGGAAGAACGCATTTACCGCCTGCGCTGCGTGGAAGGCTGGAGTATGGTGATTCCGTGGATAGGCTTTCCGCTGGCCAGCCTGCTCAAGCAAGTCGCCCCCAACTCGCGCGCCAAATACGTGGCCTTCGAAACCCTGCAACGCCCGGCCGAGATGCCCGGCCAGCGCAGCCGCGTACTGGACTGGCCGTACCGTGAAGGGCTGCGCATGGACGAAGCCATGCACCCGCTCACCATTCTGGCCGTCGGCCTGTACAACGATGTGCTGCCCAACCAGAACGGTGCACCGATCCGGCTGGTAGTGCCGTGGAAATACGGTTTCAAGAGCATCAAGTCCATCGTGCGCATCCATCTGCAAGAGCAAATGCCCGCCACCAGCTGGAATATGGCCAATGCCCACGAGTACGGCTTCTATTCCAATGTAAACCCGGAGGTGGACCATCCACGCTGGAGCCAGGCCAGCGAACGGCGCATTGGCGAATTCCTCAAGCGCAAAACACTGCCGTTCAACGGCTATGGCGATCAGGTGGCCAGCCTGTACCGTGGCATGGACCTGCGCAAGAACTTCTGACATGACGACCCTGCGCATGAAAAACCCTGCTGCCGCCCGCCAGCCTGCCCGCTTCAACTGGCTGAAAATCGCCGTGTTCCTGCTGAGCCTGCTGCCACTGGCCCGCGCGGCGTGGATAGTGCTGTCTGGCGATGCAGTCAATCCGGTGGAGTTCATCACCCGCTCCACCGGCACCTGGACGCTGAGCTTCTTGCTGATCACCCTGGCCATCAGCCCCTTGCGCCAGCTGTCCGGCTGGGGCTGGCCGCTGCGTCTGCGCCGCATGCTGGGCCTGTATGCGTTTTTTTACGGCTGCCTGCACTTCACCACCTATGTGTGGCTGGATCAGTTCTTCGACTGGCCCGGCATGCTGCACGACATCGCCAAGCGCCCCTTCATCACCATCGGCTTTGCCGCCATGCTGCTGATGACCCCGCTGGCCATCACCTCCACCCAGGGCTGGATGAAACGGCTGAAACGCAACTGGGGCAAGCTGCACCGGCTGGTTTACCCGGTGGCGCTGCTGGGTGTGCTGCATTACTGGTGGCTGGTGAAGAAAGACCTCACCCAGCCCATGCTGTACGCCAGCGTGCTGGCCGTGCTGCTGGGCTGGCGCTTGGTGCGGCGGCTACGGCAACGCTCTAGCTGACCCGCTCCAGCACCATGGCAATGCCCTGCCCCACGCCGATGCACATGCTGCACAAGGCATAGCGGCCCTGACGGCGTTGCAGCTCATAACTGGCGGTGGCCAACAAGCGTGCGCCACTCATGCCCAGCGGATGCCCCATGGCAATCGCCCCACCATTGGGGTTGATGTGGGGCGCATCCTCCGCCAGCCCCAGCTCACGCAGCACCGCCAGTGACTGGGCAGCAAAGGCTTCGTTGATTTCAATCACCTCCATCTGGTCCAAGCGCAGACCCAACCGCTGCAACAGCTTGCGGCTGGCGGGCACCGGGCCCATGCCCATCAGCCGTGGCTCCACCCCGGCGCAGGCCATGCCCAGCACGCGGGTCAGTGGGCGCAGGCCGTACTGTTCTACTGCACGCGCCGAAGCCAGTAGCAAGGCGCAAGCCCCGTCATTCACCCCGGAGGCATTGCCCGCCGTCACCGACAGATCCTTGCCATTGATGCCGGACAAGCTGGCCAGCCCTTCCAGCGTCACCTCCGGACGCGGGTGCTCGTCACAATCAAACACCCGCTCCGGCTGGCGCGGACGTGACAGCGTCACCGGGATGATTTCCGCGGCAAAGCGGCCCTGCTGCTGTGCGGCGTGCCAGCGTTGTTGCGATTGCAGGGCAAAGCAGTCCTGATCGGCCCGGCTGATGCCAAAGGCAGCTGCCACGTTGTCAGCGGTTTGCGACATGGAGTCGGTGCCAAACTGTTCTGCCATCAAAGGGTTGATAAAGCGCCAGCCTATGGTGGTGTCGAACAGGGCCTGATTGCGGTCAAAGGCCTGGGCCGCCTTGCCCAGCACCAGTGGTGCACGCGACATGCTCTCCACACCGCCAGCCAGCAGCAAATCCGCCTCGCCCAGTGCGATGCAGCGTGCGGCGCTGCCCACTGCATCCATACCGGAACCACACAGCCGGTTCAGCGTCACCCCCGCGGCACTGATGGGCAGGCCGGCCAACAGGCCCGCCATGCGTGCCACATTACGGTTGTCCTCCCCGGCCTGATTGGCACAGCCCAGCCAGATATCATCCAGCGCACTCCAATCCAGCTCGGGGTGGCGCGCGTGCAAGGCAAGCAAGGGCAAGGCGGCCAGATCATCACAGCGGATGCTTGACAGGCTGCCGCCATAGCGGCCGATCGGGGTACGGACTGCATCACAAATATAAGCGTCTTGCATTACAGCACCTCGGCAGGGGATGACAGGGAAGAAAAGGCCTGTTGCTGCAGCCAGCCGGCAATACGGTAGTGACCATCACCGTGGTAATCCGCCAGATGGCGCAGCACCTGAGCTAGCCAGCCATAGCCCAGCCGTCGGCCCCAGGCCAATGGACCTTGTGGATAATTCAGGCCCAGACACATGGCACGGTCGATATCCTCGGTGCTGGCCAGGCCTTGCTGCAGAACATCGGCGGCTTCGTTGACCAGCATGGCCACCGTGCGCAGTACCGGCAGCCCGGCAGCGTCCGGTAGATGACACAGGCGGATGCCTGCCTCGCCCAATACCGCCTCCAGCGCCTGCCGGTCCGGTGCCGATAGCCGTGGGCTGGACTGGGCGGCCAGCAGGCTGACGTGCTGAAAATCAACAGCCTGATCCAGCAACAGGCATGGGTGTCGATCCACTTGTTCACGCCGCGCCGCCGGGCGGCCATCGCTGAGATATACATGTGCGGTGCCCAAGCGGAACAGCCAGTCCGATGCAGTATCGTGGCCGCCCACTACGGGCACACCGGCTTGTTGCAGCCGCTGAGCCAGTACTGCGGCCACAGGTTGCACCAGATTGAAGGCGACCTGCTCCCAATCCGGACACGGTTCCGGCAAGGGTTCCACCACGGCGGGTTCGACTTGCGGATACACGTAGTAACCACGTCCGCTTTTGCGTCCCAGCCAGCCTGCGGCCACCATTTCCTGCTGAATCCACAAGGGGGTGTAGCGCGGGTCGAAGCACATGGCCTGCCAGATGGCGCGATGCACGGCCAGATTCACATCCAGGCCAATCAGGTCCATCAAGGCAAACGGCCCCATGCGGAATCCACCCGCCTGCTGCAGCAGGCGGTCCAGCGTGGCGCAGTCGGCCAGGCCTTGTTGCAGGCAGCGCAGGCTTTCCAAATAAAACGGCCTGGCAATGCGATTGACAATAAATCCGGGACTGGAGCGCACCAGCACCGTCTCCTTGCCCCAGGCGCGGGCAGTGGCACTCACTTGTTCCAGCACATCCGCTTCCGTGGCCAAGCCACGGACGATCTCCACCAGACGCATGGCCGGGGCTGGGTTGAAAAAGTGCATGCCCACCAGCCGCTGCGGCGCGGCCATGGCGGCGGCAATGGCGGTAATGGACAGGGAGGAGGTATTAGTGGCCAGCAGGCAGTCCGCTGCCACGATTTGCTCTAACTGGCAAAACAGCGCCTGCTTGGCGGCCAGGTCTTCGACAATGGCTTCAATCACCAGACCGGCCTCGGCCAGTTGCTCCAGTTGTTCGGCGCGGGACAGCCGTTCTCCCAGGCGCGCCACGTCTGCGACGGATAACTTGCCTTTGTCGGCCTGGCGCTGCCAGTGTTGGTGAATGGTCTCTACCGCCTGGACGCTGGCTCGGCCATTGGCATCATATACACACACCGGATGACCAGCGGCAGCGGCCACCATGGCGATGCCACGGCCCATCACGCCAGCACCGATAATGACCACCTGTCGTGAAACAGAAAGGGTTTGTTGCATGGGTTCTCTCTTTACGTGAACAGGCGGGATCAACATCCCTGCCACTGTGGCGGGCGTTTTTCCAGAAAGGCACGGATGCCTTCCTGCCTATCCTGGCTGGCGGCCAGGGTGACGAAGTGGGCCCGCTCTTGCGCCAGCCCGGCGGACAAGCTGGTTTCCTGTGCCGCCAGCACGGCGGCTTTGGCCAGGCGCAAGGCCAGCGGGGCCTGACGGGCAATGCGCGCTGCCAGGGCCTGCGCCTTGGGCAGGCAATCGGCATCCGGCCATACCTCGGCCACCAACCCAGCCTGTCTGGCTTCTTCTGCCCCAATAAAGTCGCCGCTGAGCACCATTTTCATCGCCAACGACTTGCCCACCGCCCGCAGCAGGCGCTGGGTACCACCGGCACCCGGCATGATGCCCAGTTTGATTTCCGGCTGGCCAAAACAGGCCGACTCGCCCGCAATGATGATGTCGGCGTGCATGGCCAGCTCACAGCCGCCGCCCAGCGCATAGCCACACACGGCGGCCAGCAAGGGCTTGGGAAAACGGGCAATGGCGGCAAATAGCTGCGGGCGTTCGTCACACAACATGGCGGGCATGCTCTTGTTCGCCATTTCCGCCAGGTCTGCCCCGGCGGCAAACACAGTGTCACCACCAGTCAGCACTACCGCCGCCACCGCCGCGTCCTGTTCGGCCCGCGCCAGCACCTCCACCAAGGCCTGTAGCAAGGGGGTGGACAGCGCATTGCGAACGGCGGGTCGGTGCAAACGCAAGGTCAGCACCCCGTCCAGCGGCCCGGTGCAATGCAGTAAATCGGGAATATCGGCATAAAGCATGCTTGTTTCTCCTAGGACGGTGTGGATCAGCGTGGCTGTACCGTTGCGGTGGCGGCAAGCGGTGCAGGCGTCGCGCCGGACTCCGCTGCATCCAGCGCTGGGATGCGTTTGAGCAGCCACAGGGTGCTGAACAGCGATACCAGCGCATAGCAAGCAGAAATAATGGCCACCAGGCTGATGCCGCCCGTGAGATTGAGCAGCCACTGCGCCAGCACCGGCGTGCCACCGCCAATCAGCAAGGAACACAGCTGGTAGGAGAAGGACATGCCGGTGTAACGCAGCTGCACCGGGAAGGCCTGGGCCAGAATGCCGCCAATGGCCCCGTAAAACATGGAGTGCGGAATGGTGGCCAGACACATGGCACTGACAGCCAGCCAGTAACTACCCGTGGAGATGGCCCAGAACATCAACGGCATCAGCAGGAATTCCGGCAGCAAAATCCACAAAATGGCTTTGACCTTGTCCATACGCGATACCAGCACCGCGCCAAATGGCTGCACCACGAACTGCACCATCAAGGCCCACAGGATGATCTGAAAAAAGGTTTCCCGGCCATAACCCAACTCACTGGTGGCCCAGGACAGGGCAAAGGTGGTTTTCAGATAGGTCACATGGATGACAGTGGGTACCAGCATGGCCATCCACAGCAGCATGCCGTGCTGGCGGATCACACTCAGCAGCGGCAGCCGCTCCACCTTGTTCTCGGCCATCACCTGCTGCATGGCGCGCGATTCGCTCAGTTGCAGGCGGATAAACAGCCCCACCAGCACCAGCAGCGCCGACAACAAAAAGGGAATACGCCAGCCCCACAGCACAAAGTCCGGCATGGGCATGCGGCTGAGCAGGAAAAACACCAGCGTGGCCAGCAGATTGCCCGCCGGTGAGCCTTGCTGGGCAAAGGCGGCATACAGGATGCCCTTGTTCTTGGGCGCGTTTTCACTGGCAATCAGCACCGCCCCGCCCCACTCGCCGCCCACGGCAATGCCCTGCACGATGCGCAGCAATACCAGGCCAATGGGTGCCAGCACGCCAATACTCTGGTACGACGGCAACAGGCCGATGCCCAGCGTGGACAGGCCCATCAGCATCAGGGTGATGACCAGCGTGGTTTTGCGGCCGATACGGTCGCCAAAATGGCCAAAAATGATGCCGCCCAATGGCCGGGCGATAAAACCGGCCCACAGCGTGACAAAAGACAGCAACGTAGCCACGCCGGGGTCGAGCGAAGCGGGAAAAAACACCTTGCCGAACACCAGTGCGGCAGCCAGTCCATAAATATAAAAGTCGTACCACTCGATAGTGGTGCCAACAAAAGCGGCAATGGCGGCCCGTAGCGGTTTTTTCTTGTCGTCCGCCTGGGTATGCGAGTGATGCATGGATAGTCTCTCCAGAAAATGGGGCGGTCCTGCCAGCGCCACCATGGGCGGCGGGCAGGAAGCAGGCCGGGTGGTTTCAGCGTGGGCCGATCACCGTTCCGGCATCCAGCAGCGCCTGCTGCTGTGCAGGCGCATAGCCCAGCTCGGCCAGCACGTCACGGCTGTGCTGGCCCAAGGCCGGGGGTGGCGTGTCATAGCGCGCGGGGGTGCGCGACAGCTTGATTGGCGAGGCGGTACCACGGTATTCCCCCATACTCACCAGCAACTGGCGGTAGGCGGTATGCGGATGTGCCACCACCTGTTCCACCCCCTGCACCGGCGCGCAGGGCACGCCATCACGCAACAGACGCGGGGCCAGCTCCTCCGCCCGATGCTGGCTGAGGGCCGCCTCCAATGCCTGTTTGAGTTCCGGGCGATGAGCGCAGCGGCTGCGGTTGTCGACAAAGCGCGGGTCATCCGCCAGCGCTGCACACTCCAGCCGCTGGCACAGCCGGGAAAACTGGCGGTCGTTGCCCACGGCCAGATACAAGGGCACGCTGGCGGTACGGTAGCTGTCGTAAGGCGCGATATTGGGATGGGCATTGCCACTGCGCGGCGTGGCCGTGCCCGAGCCAAAGTAATTGGGCAGATGCGGATGCAGCAGCGACACACCGCAGTCGTACAGCGCAATATCCAGCGACTGCCCCAGCCCGCTGCGCTCACGCTCATACAAGGCCAGCAAGATGGCGGACAAGGCGTTCAGCCCGGTCACCATGTCCACCACCGGCAGCCCCACCCGCAATGGTGGCCCGTCCTGCTCGCCATTGACGCTCATCAGCCCGGTCATGGCCTGGATGGCGGCATCGTAGCCAGGCAAGCCCCCCAGCGGGCCATCCACGCCAAAGCCGGTCACCGCGCAATGAATCAAGCGAGGAAAACGCGGTGCCAGATCGCGGGCATAGTCCATGCCCCAGCGCGCCAGCGTGCCGGGCTTGAAGTTTTCCAGCAGCACATCGGCCTGCTCCAGCAACTGCCACACAATGGTCCGCCCTGCTTCTTGCGACAGGTCGACGCAAATGGCGCGTTTGTTACGGTTGACGCCCTCGAAGTACCAGGCGGTATCACCCAGAAAGGGGGGCCCCCAGCCACGGGTTTCATCCCCGCCGGGCGGCTCCAGCTTGATGACATCTGCGCCATGATCGGCCAGTGCCTGGCTGCAATACGGGCCGCCCAGCACCCGGCTCAAGTCCAGCACGCGCACCCCGTGCAAGGCTCCTGCCGCCGGCCTCATGCCCGCGCTCCTGACGGCAGGCAGGCCATCGCTTCATCCAGATTGATATCCTGATCAGCCAGCAGTTTTGTGGCCAAGCCCACGGGCAGGGCCGCGCCATCCAATTGCATTGGGTCCTGTGGCAATACGCGGTGGCGCAGCACCAGATGCGCCAAGGCCAAGCGACGGTAGTTCGGGGCCAGCTGCGCACCTTCACAAGCCATAAACAAGGCAGTCAACACGTGGTAGAACAGGCTGCCCGCCTGGCGAACCGACTGTTCCTCGCCCCGCTCGGCCACCTGCACCAGATTGTCGGCGGCCTGACGTAATACGCGACGGAACAGCTGATCGCTGACAGCGGGCAGAGCGGCCTCGTCCAGCAGGGCCAAGGCATGGACCAACAAAGGTGGCAGCGCCCCGGCGCGCTTGACGGCACGCAGAATGTCCAGCGCCACGATATTACTGGTGCCTTCCCAGATGGAGCCCAGATGGGCATCGCGCACAATGCGGGCATCGCTCCATTCCTCGATGTAGCCCAGCCCGCCGCGCACCTCCATGGCATCGCCGGTCACCCGGCGCGCATCGCGGCAGGTACGGAACTTGATCAGCGGCGTCAACAGCCGTACCGCGCTTTGCGCACTGGCATCACCAGCATCGGCCCGCCCCAGCATTTGCGCGGTATGCATGAACATGGAACGGCCTTGTTCGGTAGGCAGCAGCATTTTCAGCAACTGGCGTTGCATCAGCGGCATGTCGATCAGGCGTTTGCCAAAAGCCTGACGCTGACCAGCCACGAACAAGGCTTCTGACAAGGCACGGCGCATCAGCCCGGCAGACCTCACCCCGTTGGACAGCCGCGACATATTGATCATGTCGGCCATTTGCTGGAAACCACGGCCAATCTGGCCAATCAGGTAGGCGGTGGCCCCTTCCAGCACGATTTCCCCGCTGGCCATGGAACGGGTGCCCATTTTCGGTTTCAGCCGCACGATACGGTAGGCATTACGTTGCCCGTCCGGTAAATGCCTGGGCAACAAGAACAAACCCAGGCCATGTATCCCTTCAGCAGCCCCTTCCGGACGTGCCAGCACCATGGCCAGATCGGCATCCGGATTGGAGCAGAACCATTTGTCGCCATACAGCTGCCACTGTTCGCTGCCATCCGTCGCCTGGCTGCGCACGGCACGGGTGGCCACCTGGCCAACATCCGAACCGGCTTGCTGCTCGGTAATGAACATGGCGCCCTGATAGAGCTGGTCAAAATCCCGTGTGCTGAGAAAAGGTAAATAGCGCGCCACCAGGTCTGGCTCGCCAAACTTGCACAAGGTGCGGGTGAGGGAGTCAGTCATGCTGACCGGGCAACACAAGCCAAATTCCGCCTGCACAAACAGATATGTCAGGGCATATTTCAGTAATGGGGGATTATTTTTTCCATCATGACTGAGCGATGCCAAGCCCAATTCTGAATAAGCTACCTCTTCCAGCTTGATATAAGCCGGGTGCTTTTCAATATGATCCACAGGCTCGGCGCGACGATTCCGTGGATACAACACCGGTGGATTCCGATCAGCCAGCAATGCCAGCTCATCCAGCTCCGCCGTTATCCTGCCACCCAGATCAAACAACTGCTCCTTGATACCAGAATAATATTCGCGCCCCAAATGCAAAGACAGCAAGGCACCTAGATCTTTATCCGATGCAAAGAAATTACAATCTCTGCTATCGGGAATATTATTTCCATCATGACCATCCTGATACATTGCCATTTGTTTTCTCTTCAAGAATCATCATCCGAATCAAGCGATAACCATGCTTGATTGACGAAGGAAAACAGGCTATTGGCATGGCAATGTAGCGTCCAATACATTTAAATTCTCGAACGATAAATCATCTTTATCGTCATCAATGGAAGAAGGCAATGGAACTGAGACAACTACGCAACTTCCTTGCAGTTGCTGAAGAGCTGCATTTTGGGCGAGCGGCAAAACGGCTGCATATTTCTCAGCCGGCCTTGAGTTTTGACATTCGGAAACTGGAAGAAAGAATAGGCGTTAAGCTATTTTTGCGGAACAACAAGGAAGTCCGGCTCACCCGATGTGGTGACGCTTTGCTGATCAAATGCAGAAGCCTGCTGGAAAGTGCAGATGAATTGCAGCAAATGCTGCACAGCTATGCACAGGGGAAGAAAGGGTTTATTCGCCTGGGCTTTATCAACTCCATGCTCTATCGCGGCCTGCCGGAAGCCATCGCACAATTTTCCAGGCAATATCCCGGTGTAGCCATTGCCCTGAAGGAAATGGGTACACAGGAGCAGATTATTGCGCTGGAGAAACGGCAGATTGATATCGGCTGTGCCAATGGCGCGCACTTTCCTCCTTGCATCCGGGCCGATGTGGTCGTGGAAGAGGCGTTTGTCTGCTGCCTGCCGCAGGCTCATCCATTACACCAACAAGCCACTATCGAGCTGACTGCCCTTCGACAAGAATCATTCATTCTGTTTGCACCGGAAGTCTCGCCCCATTTCCACCATCAGATTCTGGCCCAATGTGCTGCTGCCGGCTTTTATCCACGTATTCAGCATCAGGCCCGCACCTGGGAAACCATCATCACCATGGTGGGAATGGGGCTGGGTATCGCCTTGGTACCACAAGGTCTGCAGCATATCGCAACCGAGCGCGTCGGCTACCGTCCCTTGGTTGACATGTTGCTGACCACCCAGGTGCTGCTACTACGTCATCAAGACGTACATGAAAGCTGTATTCCCTTACTGGCGCAGGTACTGCAAAACCATATCAGCCCAGTGGCCTAGGCGCAGGCTCGACCTGCTCGAAATGCTCCACTACCGGAAACGGCTGATAGAAATGATGCAGCAGCCGTTTCCACTCCTGATAACCCGCTGACTGCCGGAATCCTTCTTCGTGGGCGGCCACGCTGTCCCAGCCCACCAGCAGCAGGTATTTGCCTTCCACCTCCAGACAGCGCTGCAACTGGTGCCAGTGATAACCCGGCATGCTGGCAATAATGGTTTTCGCCTGGGAAAAGGCGGTTTCGAACTCTTGCTGCATCCCGGCTTTCACTTGCAGCATGGCGGCTTCCAAAATCATGGCGTTTCCTCGCATAAAACCTCAGCTTGCCACAAGTCATCCGGTTTGCAGTTGACCGCCACAGCCACTAAAGTAGCCGTTTTGCCGTAAACGGATAGACGGATATGTCCAAGGAAAAAACGCCGGTCACCCAGGCCATTCGCGTACTGCGCGAGCACAAGGTGGAATACAGCGAGCACCTGTACAAATACGAGGACAAGGGTGGCACCACGGTGTCGGCACGCGAACTGGGCGTGGACGAGCACTGCGTGGTGAAGACCCTGATCATGGAAGACGAGCAGAAGCACCCGCTCATCGTGCTGATGCACGGCGACCGCGAAGTGGGCACCGGCATGCTGGCCAAGCAGATCGGCGTGAAGAAGATCAGCCCCTGCGACCCGAAAACCGCCGACAAGCACAGCGGCTATCAGGTGGGCGGCACCAGCCCGTTTGGCACCCGCCACCCGATGCCGGTGTATATGGAAAGCAGTATTGCCCAGCTGCCCCGCATCTATATCAACGGCGGCAAGCGCGGTTTTCTGATCGGAGTGGACCCGCAGGAAGTCATCCGCGTGTTGCAGCCGGTGCTGGTACAGGCGGCTGCCTGAATCTGGACGCAAAACAGGCCGCACTTGGCGGCCTGTTGGTTATCTGGAATGGCTGGTTTACCACCACCAGAACATGAAGCCCCAGGCGGCATCCACCAGCGCCATACCAGCCAGCAGGCAAGCCAGTACCGGTACGCTGCGCCAGCCCGCCTGCCATTGCCGCACAATGCCCGCCGCCAGCCACAGCGACCAGACATTGGCCAGCAGCAGCAGGGCCAGACGCACATCATTCGCCCAGCCGGTGGCAATGCCCTCGGCCTTGAGCAGGGTGACTGTCAGCGCTGACAGCCCCAGAAACACGCCGATCCCCGCCAGCGGAATCAGGCTTTGCGCCAGATGGTGCAGGCGCTGGCTGCGCCATGCACCAGCCACTCGCACCGCACAGGCCAGGGCCAGCAAGAGGCCGCTGCCCAGCACCAGCGCGGTGCCCAGCATGTAGGCGATGATGGCCATGCCATCCAGCCAGGAAAACACGTCGTTGTGATTCGGGTAATGGGTCAGCAGCCACCACGGCGCATCGGTATCCAGCGGCCACATGATGTCGTGGTCCACCAGCCATTCGGCGACAGCCTGCTTCATGTCGACAAACCAGGGGCTGGCCGTCCAGTGGAAACCACCCATGGCAATGCCCAGCAGGCCGTAGACAATCAGCAGCGTCTGCCATGCACTGGCCTCTTTGGCGGCTACCTTCACCACTTCCTCGGCCGGAGAGCGCAAGCTCAGCGTGATCGCATCGCGATGACCGCTGCAACGGCCACACATATGACAGCCACTGCCACCCTGCATGTGGCGCAGCGGCTGCAGGGGTGCGCAGTCCACTGCCTGAATGCGGATGACGCCAGACTGGCGGGCTGACTCCTGCCAGCGCTGTTCATCCACCTTGTAATGCATGGGTGCCAGTTTGGACAGCAAACTGAATACGCCGTTTACCGGGCACAGATGCCGACACCAGGCGCGCTTGCCACGGGTGTACACCAGGCCCACCGCAATGGCAGCCACGGTGGAGCCACCCAGCACCAGCAGCGCCGCCTTGGGATACTGGTAAACGCTGACCAGCTGGCCGTACAGAGTGGTGAGGGCAAAGGCGACGAAGGGCCAGCCGTCCCAGCGCATCCAGCGCGGAATCGGTCGGCCCAGGCCCTTCTTGGCCACCCATTCACTGAGCGCACCTTCCGGGCAAAGCACACCGCACCACAGCCGGCCAAACAACACCATGGACAGCAGCACGAAGGGCCACCAGATACCCCAGAACACAAACTGGGCAAAGATGGTGAGGTTGTTGACGATGCGGGCACTGTCGTCCGGCAGCGGCAGACAGGCCGGGATGATCAGCAGCGCCGCGTACACCAGCACCACCAGCCACTGCAACAGACGCAGGGTGCCGGCATGGTCGCGCAGCCAGTTGCCCACCACGGCCAGTCGGCCCTGCCCTAGCGGCGCATGGCTGCCACATCCACCAGCAACGGCGCGCACCAGCTCGGGCCGGCGGCGGTGATCGGACTGCGGTTTCATGCGGCCTGACGACGTTTGCGCCAGAAAAACAGGCCAGCCACACCAGCCCAGAACGCCAGGTAAGCCAGCAGGCTCATCAAGGCCGGGTGAGCACGGTAGCCGGTGAGTGAAGCCACCACGCCACCTGCCGGTGTCATGTCATCCAGCAATGCCGAGCTATCCCACAGCGGGTCGATCAGCGCAGGCAGAATTTCCATGGAAATCAGCTTTTCCACCCCGGCCAGGAACAAGGACGCACCCAGCAGCAGCAGCATGATTTCGGTCACGCGGAAGAACAGCCGCCAGGACAACACCTTGCCGCCCAGCTGCAAGACATAAAAAGTGAGGAAAGCCAGCGCCAGGCCCATCAAGGCCGCACCGCTCATATTGAGCAGGGTTTGCCCGTCGGCGCTGCCCAGCATGCCGTACAAAAACACCACGGTTTCGCTACCCTCACGGGCCACGGCAATGGCCACCAGGGTGGTGACGCCCCACCAGTTGGCCGTGCTGGCATTATCCGCCAGGCCGGATTCCAGCTCTTTTTTCAGGGTGCGGCCATGCTCGCGCATCCACAACACCATCTGCACGATCAGGCCGGAGGCCATGAATTCCATCACGGTCTGGAACACATCCTGCGAGCCAGCCATCAGAGTGCTGGCAGAAAACAGCGCCACAGCCAGCAATACCGCCAGCGCAATTCCCAGCGCCACGCCACCCCACAAATAGGGTTTACCGGCACGGCCCTGCGGGTTCTGGTTCATCCAGGCATTCAGGATACCCACCACCAGCAAGGCTTCAACGCTTTCGCGCCAAACAATGAACAGCACCTGACCCATTACTTGTGTCCTCTCAAACCACACGGCTTACTTGGCGACAATCACGCCTTGCGCGGTAGCCATATGAAAATCGTCAAAGAATTTGTACTCGCCAGCGCTCAGCGGCAGGATGATCACCGACGACGTCACGCCCGGTGCCAGCACCTTTTCCTTGCGCAGTTGGGTGCTTTCGAATTCGGCCGGCGTCTTGCCGGTATTGCTCACTTCCAGACGGAACTTGGTATTCACCGGCACTTGCAGACGGGCGGGTTTGAGCACACCGTCCTTCAATTCCAGCTTGTAAGTGGGCATATCATCAGCCAGTGCCGTCATCGACAGCAGGGCTGCCGCCAGAAACATCGCAACTTTCATGTGCAACCTCTGAATGAAAAACAGCGCTAACTTAAAATAAGCAGCGCTGTTTCTTATGATACTCCAACAGGAATGGTTTGCGTTTAGATTCTCATTCTCGCCATGCCTGTCCAGGATCAGGCTTAGTAGCCGCCCTTCTTGCCGATGCCCGCATAGGTGAACTCATAGTTCACTTCAAACGACTTGTACCACGGGCCCACACCGGTTTCCTTGTCCACATGGCGACCAAAGTGGGCGTGCGGGTTTTCCGACGGCGGCAGGATGGTCAGTTTCAGCTTGTACTTGCCCGGGCCTTGCAGCTTCACGTTGTCACCATAGTGCGGGCCGTCGTTGGCCACCATCGGCATCATGTCGCCCTTGATACTGCCCTTGCCCCCCACCTTGGTCAGTTCGTACTTGACCATCAGGTAGGGCATCCAGGCGCCTTCTTCAAAACCGTTGGGGTTGTTCTTCACGGCATGGATGTCGGCTTCCAGATGCACGTCGGACTCTTCGGCCTTACGCATCATGCCTTCCGGTTCCATCTTGGTCGGTTGCAGGTAAACCGCACCGATTTCCATGCCGTTCTTGATGGCCGGCTTGCCAATCGGGTATTCCTTGGCGGCAGCGACGGCACTCAGGGTCAGGGCGGCGGAAGCCAGCAAAACGGTGCTGATGGTGGAACGCATGAGTTACCCTTTATGCAAAGCAGCGGGCAGCGAAAGTCGCTACACATAGCTGCAGGAGAATGATAATTTTTCGCATTTTATATGCGAATTATTCTCTTTCGCAATCCACTTTCCGGAACCATCCGGGAAAATTATTGATAATTTCCGGAAAAACCCTATTTTTGATGCAGAATTTACAACAGCAGCCCTTCCGGAACGGCCAGGCCATGCTGCTGACGACAGGCTCAGCCGACCGAACGAGCCAGCCGACGGCGATAAGCCGTGCGAAATACCAAGCCCAATACCAGAAACACCGCCATGCAACAGGCCAGGCTAAGCGTACTGCCCCATACCAGCGGCGCAATCACCCCTGCCACGATGCTGGACAGCATGGTCTGCAAAAAGCCCTGCATGGATGACACCGTACCGCGCAAGGCAGGAAACTGGTCCATCAGGTTGAGTGTGATGGAAGGCGCGGCCAGCGACATACCCGTGGTGTAGAGCGCCAGCGGCAGTACCGCCCAGGGCATGGCTGGTGCGCTGGTGCTCAGGTTATAAGCCAGGTTGGCCCCGGCTGCGACAAACATCAGCACATAACCCAGCGTGACAATCTCGCGCGCGCTGCGCCGCCCGGCCATCTTGCCGGACAAAAAAGCGCCGAACATGATGCCGGACACCGCCGGGCCGAACATCCACAAAAACTGGTCCGGTCGCAAATGCAGATGCTGCATCAGGAATACCGGTGCCGACGGAATGTACAGAAAGAAACCGGCAAAATTGCAGGACACCGCCGCGGCCAGCAGCTGGAAATCGCGCTTGCCCAGCACCTCCAGATAGTTGCGCAGCAAGGAACGCCAGGCCAGCGGGGAACGCAGATGGGCATGATGGGTTTCATCCAGTGCAAACCAGCTCATCACGAACAGTGCGAGGCCGATCAGCGCCATGAACACGAAAATCGAATGCCAGCCAAACGCCCCGAACAACCAGCCGCCCACCACCGGCGCAATGGCCGGGGACAAGGAAAACAACATGGTAACCTGCGACATCAGCCGCTGCGCCGCCGCGCCGTCCAGCTTGTCGCGGATGATGGCCCGCCCCACCACCAACCCTGCCCCGCCACACAAACCCTGCAAGCCACGGCACAACAGCAGCCAGCCCAGCGACGGGGCCAGCGCACAGCCAAGCGAAGCTAGGCTGAACAGCAAGGTGGTGACCAGCACCACCGGCCGCCGACCAACCGCGTCGGAAATCGAACCATGCCACAGCATCATTACTGCATAGCACAGCAGATAAACCGTCAGCGCCTGCTGCATCTGCAAGGGCGATGCCGACAGCGCATGACCAATGGCCTGCATGGCCGGCAGGAAAGTATCAATCGAGAAGGGGCCGAGTGTGGACAGGGCCGCCAGCAACATGGCCAAGCCAAAATGGCTGCGCGCGGAATGCGACATGAAAATCCGATCAAGGGCGGAGGGGGCGGCACATGTTACCGCCGGGTGCCGGCAAAAGCCAAACCCTTGGCGCGGTGCGCCTGCTGAGCGAGAATGCGCCGCGCAGAAAAGCGGCAACACCGGATGTCATTGCCGCTACACAAAGAAAAAGTTTTCTGTCTAAGATGGAAGTCACTGCCCGGCCAGGCCGGTGTGGCAGCCCTTCATCCCACCCCACCAGAACCAAAAGGGAGACCCACCATGATCCGTCTGTATCACAACCCGCGCTGCTCCAAATCGCGCGAGGCGCTGGCCCTGCTGCAAGAAGCCGGAGCCGAAGTGGAGGTCATCGAATACCTGAAACACCCGCCTACCGCAGCCGAACTGGACCACATCCTCACCCTGCTGCAGCTGGAACCGCGCGACCTGCTACGCACCAAGGAAGAGGAATACGAAACCCTCTGTCTGGACGACATCACCCTGGAGCGGGACTCGCTGATTGAAACCATGGTGGATAACCCCATGCTGATCGAGCGCCCCATTGCGGTCAGCGACACCATGGCCGTGGTGGGTCGTCCGCCGGAAAAAGTGTTGGCGCTGCTGCAAAGCTAAGCGCGACTGACAAGCGCGTGGCATCACTGCGACACACCACCCGCTGACCGCACCTGGAATACAACAAGGAAACCAAACGCAGCAGACGTTTTAATTTGCGGTGCCAAACGTGGGCCACTACCAGACAATGCCAGGCCAAGCGGTCTGGCATTGTCGTTTCTGCACCCTGAGCATTGTCGTCACTGCGCGACATTGCGCCCCCTGCTGGATGGCTTCCATCCATATAATCACTTGAAAAATAGTAACGTATGTTACTAAAATGCCGCATGAACAAATCATTCCACCCGCTGGAGCAGGCAGTGGACCGCATCGAGGAACGTTTTCCCGGTGTGCCGCGCCAGCAAGTCATCCTGACCCGTTTGTACTTTCATATCCTGCCGCGTCTCACCGGCTACCTGAATGACGGGATGAAGGAATACGGCCTGAACGAATCGCTGTGGATGTCGCTGTTGGCCATGTATGCCTGCCCGCACCAGTCGCTCTACCCGTCGGATATCAGCGATACGCTGGACTCCTCCCGCACCAATGCCACGCGGATTGTCGACGAACTGGTGCGCCATGGGTGGGCTACCCGCATCCCCTGTGCGGCGGACCGGCGCAAGATCGGGCTGGAGCTGACCCAGCAAGGGCTGGAACTGGTGGAATCGCTGTTACCGGTATCCCGCGCCAACTATCGCGCGCTGTGGAGCGATTTCGACCCCGAAGAAATGCAGTTGATGGAAAAAATGATGCGCAAGCTACTGGCCCGGCTAGGTGGCTAAAGGCAGTTGAAGGTGGCTGCAAGCTGCTGACTGAGCAGGCCTTTGCATCAGCTAATAATAACGTATGTGACTATCACTTTACTAAGCATCACGATGGAATCTGGAGACCCACAAGGTGAATAAACCCAATTGGCAGCAGACTGCCGGCGTGTTGATGCTGACCGCCATGCTGGGCGGTTGTGCCAGCTTCGGCGAGGAAAACAACCCGGCCACACCGCTGACGGCCAGCCAGCTGCAGCTGGACCCTGCCCGCCCCGGCAGCCAGGTGCAGGCCGGCTGGTGGCAACAGCTGGCCGACCCGCAGCTGGACCAACTCATCAAAACCGCCTTGCAACAATCCCCCAGCCTGAAAGTGGCCGATGCCCGCCTGCGTGAGGCACGCAGCGCCATTGGCATGGCTGAAAGCAAGGACGGGCTGCAAGTGGCCGCCAATGCCAGCGTCGACCGCGAACGCTACTCGCTGTACGGCCTGCTGCCCGCCCCCATCGGCGGCAACTACTACGACGTTTACACCCTGTCGCTGGGTGCCAGCTGGGAAATCGACTTCTGGGGCAAGAACCGCGCTGCGGTACAGGCAGCCATTGGCAATCAGCAAGCTGTGGCACTGGAAGCCCAGCAGGCGCGCCTGACCCTGACCCAGGCGGTGATTGCGCAATACACCGAGCTGCAACGCATTGCGGCCCAGGCCAAGCTACTCAAGGCCCGCCAGCAACTGGCACAAAGCCAGCTGGCGCTGACCCATGCCCGCGTCAATGCCGGCCTGCTGCCGGGCGACAGCCTGCGTCAGGCCGAAATCCGCCTCAAGCAACTGAGCCAGCAAGACAGCGCACTGGCCGACCAGGCCGACCACGCCCGCCATGCGCTGGCAGCCTTGAGCGGCCAGCCGCCGCACGCATTGGATACCATGCAGCCGCCTGCGCTGAAACCGGCTCCGGCCATGCCGGATGCCGCCCTGACACTGGACATGCTGAGCCAGCGGCCGGATATCGTGGCCCAGCGCGCCCGCGTGGAAGCCATGAACGCCTCGGTCAACGCGGCAAAAGCCGAGTTCTACCCCAATGTGTCGCTGTCGGCCTTCATCGGCCAGTCGGCACTGGAAAGCGGCGATCTGTTGAAGGCCGGTTCCAAGGTGGTGGGCATCACCCCGGCCATTCACCTGCCCATTTTCACTGCCGGTGCCTTGCAGGCCAATCTGGCCTCTACCCGCGCCCGCTACGACATCGCGGTGGAAAACTACAACCAGACCGTGCTGTTTGCCCTGCGCGACGCCGCCGACAGTCTGTCCACCTGGCAAAAAACCGCCAGCCAGCTGTCTGATGCCCACCAGGCCACCCAACTGAGCCGCAAGGCATCCGACAGCACCGTGCTGCGCTTCAAGGCTGGGCTGGTGGACAAGCTGGCCGTACTGCAAGCCGAAGAGGCCGACCTGAACCAGCAAGGCGGCAAGATAGACGCCACTGCCGCCAACCGCATGGCCTGGGCCAATCTGAACACAGCACTGGGCGGGGGCTTCGCCACCAGTGAAACCACCCAACAAGCCCGCTAAGGACACCCATCATGGATAAGCAGATCGAGACGGCGAAAAGCCGCAAACGCAACCTTTTTGTTGCCACCGGCCTGATTGCCGCACTGGCCATCGGCTACGGTATCTATTGGGGTCTGGTACTCAGCCATCAGGAAAATACCGACGACGCCTATGTGGCTGGTCACATGGTGCAGCTGACCCCGGAAGTGGCAGGCACCGTGGTGAAGATCAGTGCCGAAGATACCGACCGCGTCAACAGCGGCCAGACCGTGGTGGCGTTTGACAATAGCGATGCCAAGCTGGCGTTCGAGCGTGCGCGCAATGAATTTGTGCAAACCGTGCGCGAAACCCGCCAGTTGATGACCAGCACCCAGCAGCTGGCTGCCCAGGTGGCACAGCGTGAAGCCGAGCTGGGCCGCGCCCAGTCCGACCTGAAACGCCGCGAAACCCTGGCCGGTACCGATGCCATGTCGGCCGAAGAACTGGGCCACGCCCGTGATGCAGTGAAAACTGCTCAGGCCGCGCTGGACGCTGCCCGCGAACAAGCCAAGGCCACCAATGCGCTGGTGGGCAAGGATGTGCTGGCCAAGCAGCCGAATGTGCAACGTGCTGCCAGCAAGCTGAAAGAGGCCTGGCTGGCGCTGCAACGTACCGAGGTGAAGGCACCGGTCACCGGCTATGTGGCCCGCCGTAATGTGCAGGTAGGCCAGCGCGTGGCCACCGGCACCCCGCTGATGGTGGTGGTGCCGCTGGACAGCGTGTGGGTGGATGCCAACTTCAAGGAAGTACAGCTGGCCAAGATCCGCATTGGTCAGGACGTGGAGCTGACAGCCGACGTGTATGGCAGCAAGGTGAGCTATCACGGCAAGGTGCAAGGCCTGTCCGCCGGGACTGGCAGCGCCTTCTCGCTGTTGCCGGCGCAAAATGCCACCGGTAACTGGATCAAGGTGGTACAGCGCGTGCCGGTACGCATCCAGCTGGACCCAAAGCAACTGAAGGAACACCCGCTGCGCGTCGGCTTGTCGGTGGATGCCGTGGTGGACACCAGCAAGCAGGACGGCCCGACACTGGCGCAAAGCGCACGTGACAACCCGGTACAGGAAACCCGCGCCCTCACCCCGGACCTGAAACAGGCGGACGATCTGGTCGCCAGCCTGCTGGCCGCCAACGCCCAGTAATTCCCGGTCATTCGCAGCGGCGACAGCCATGCCGCCGCTGCGGGTGCCGTCTTGAGGATTTCCCCTGATGAATCATCCACCACTGACCGGCTCGCGCCTGGTGTGGATCACGCTGGCGCTGTCGATGTCGGTGTTCATGCAAGTGCTGGACACCACCATTGCCAACGTCGCATTGCCCACCATTTCCGGCAATCTGGGCGCGGCCACCAGCCAGGGTACCTGGGTCATTACCTCGTTCGGCGTGGCCAATGCCATCGCCGTACCGCTTACCGGCTGGCTGGCCAAGCAGATTGGCGAAGTAAAGCTGTTCACCATTTCCACCCTGTTGTTCGTGCTGACCTCCTGGATGTGCGGCATGGCCAACAGCCTGGAAATGCTCATCCTGTTCCGCGTGCTGCAAGGCGCGGTAGCCGGGCCGATGATTCCGCTGTCACAAAGCCTGCTGATGGCCTGCTATCCACCGGCCAAGAAGGGGCTGGCGCTGGCGCTATGGGCGATGACAGTGATTGTGGCACCGGTATTCGGCCCGATTCTCGGCGGGGTCATCAGCGATAACTGGCACTGGGGCTGGATTTTCTTCATCAACGTCCCGGTGGGGCTGGCAGCCGCCTTTATCAGCTGGAAAATCCTCAAGGAACGGGAAAGCGACATCATCGACTTGCCCATCGACAAGCTGGGCCTGGCCTTGCTGGTGGTGGGCGTGGGTGCGTTACAGATGATGCTGGACCGTGGCAAGGAGCTGGACTGGTTCAACTCCACCGAAATCGTGGTGCTGGCCATTGTCTCGGCCGTTTCGCTGATTTATCTGGTGATCTGGGAGCTGGGGGAACAACACCCCATTGTCGACCTCAGCCTGTTTGCCAAACGCAATTTCACCGTAGGCACCGTGGCCATCAGCCTGGGCTTCATGCTGTATTTCGGCGCGGTGGTGCTGCTGCCATTGATGCTGCAAACCCAAATGGGCTACACCGCCACCTGGGCAGGCCTGGCTGCTGCGCCCATCGGTATTTTGCCGGTATTCCTGTCGCCCATCATCGGCAAGAACGCGCACCGGCTGGACATGCGCTGGCTGGTCACCATCAGCTTCAGCGTGTATGCCGCCTGCTTCTTCTGGCGTAGTACTTTCAACCCGGAAATGGACTTTGCCTACGTGGTATGGCCGCAGTTCATCCAGGGTATAGGCGTGGCCTGCTTCTTCATGCCGCTGACCACCATCACCCTGTCCGGGCTGCGACCGAACCAGATTGCCAGCGCCTCCAGCCTGTCCAACTTCCTGCGGATTCTGGCCGGCAGTATCGGCACCTCCATCACCACCACGCTGTGGGACCGGCGCGAAGCCCTGCACCACGCCCAGCTCACCCAGCATGTGACGCTGTACGATCAGGCCAGCCTGCTGTGGTTCCGCCTGCTGGAGAGCACCGGCATGTCCACCAGCCAGCAACAGGCCTACACCGCCTTGCAGATTACCCGTCAGGGTTCGCTGATTGGCGTGAACGAGGTGTTCTGGCTGTTTGGCATCATGTTTGTCGCACTGATTGCACTGGTATGGTTTGCCCGGCCGCCGTTTACTTCCAGTGGTGCGGCCGACAGCGGCGCGCATTAAGCGCCGCTGACAAACCCTGCTACTGCGTTGCGCCTTGCCCCAGGGACGCTACGCTCTTGTCTGCCGCTCCAGAAATCATCCGTCAACACAAAGCCCGCGCCAGCGGGCTTTTTCATCTATTCGCGCCCAACTGGCTAATCCACCCGGCAGCGCAATTTCCCCTCGGCATTGTTGGCGCACAGCTTGATATTGCCGTCCTGATCCAGCACCAGCACTTCCGGGCCCAGCCACAGGAAATCCGGCTTGGGAACCGCCCGTAACTGAAAGCTGTCGGCGCGGGCATTGCCGTCTTGTGCGCCGAATGCCAGCTGGTAATGCGTGGTTTCGCTGACCGGCAGCGGCGGCCAATGGCCCGCGCCCTGCGTGTAACGACCATGCTGACTGCGCCATTGCGCCATGAAATGGCTGGCCTGCAGCAAGGCCACCCGGGCCTCGGCCTGCCGCACTTTCACCACATGGCCGCGCATCAGTGGTACGGCAAGGCCCAACAGCAGCGATAGCAGCGCCAGTGCCATCAATAGCTCGATCAGGCTGAAACCTGGTTTGCGCCAACTCATGGCAGTCGCCGCCATGACAGTCGCCGCCACGGATGCCCCAGCCTGCCCTCAGGCTCCAGCAGGACATGGCTTTGCAGCGTAACCACGCTGCCGGCCTGCCGTCCCCAGCCGCGCGCGGTGACGCGGAATAACAGCCCGCTGCCATCCGGGGCGGGATAGCGCGGGTCCAGCAACTCGATCAGATAATGCGGGTCGGCCCAATACCATGGCCCTGGTGCCACGCCCGGGCAGTAATGACCGCTGGATAGCGGTTGCAATGCCACACGCCGGGCCGATCCACAGGGATGCAGCAGTTCCAGCCCTGCGGTATCGCGCTGTTGCCACGGTGCAGGATAGGCCTGACCGGCCAGCGCGGCGGACAAGCACAAACCCTGCTGCCAGGGCGGTGGGTTGCGCGGCTGACGACAAGTCAGGGTAAACGGAGAAGTCGGCCCATTCAGCTCCACCGCCGACATTGCGCCTAAGCGGGCAAGTTGCGGCAGCCTTGGCAAGGCGGCCTCCCCTGCTTGCAAGGCAGTTTCTGCCAGACGGAAGGCCAGCTGTGCATCGTCCAGATTGCTGCCAATACGCTGCTCATCGCGCAACAAGCGGCCAACACCAAGCGCCACGATGGTCAGCAACATCAGCCATAACAGGGCCGTCAGCAGCACCACACCACACTGCTTCAGATGGTTCCGGCTCAACATGCGGCCCCCATGCGGCTGGCCAACTGCATGTCGTATGCAGGCAAGCTGACACCTTGCATGGTCAGTTGCACCATCCACCACCAGCGTCGTTGCCCATCAGCGCAAACCGTGGCTGGCCTTGCCTGCACCGTCAGGCTGGCAAGGTCATCGCTCAGGCGCTGTGGCGGGTCATTATCCAGTTGCCACCACAGGCTGCCGGACGATTGCCAGTCATAGCGCAGCTGGCGCAGCGGCTGCAATTCCAGAGACAGCAGGTGGTGGTGCTTCAGGTTTTGCCATATCGGATGATGTGGCGGCAGCCGCAGCCATACCGTATCGCCCTCAGCTTCCAGCCAGGCTTGCTCTCCCAGTACCAGCCGGTCGATATGCTGACAACTGCTGAGCAACAACACTTGTCCCGGCAGCCATGGTGGAGGTGCTTGCAGCAAGCGCAGGCCGCGTCGTTCTGTCTCTGCGCTGTCTGGTAAGACAGCCACACCCGCATCGGCATAGCGCAGTGCCAGACTGCCATTCTCTGGCAATGGCATGGCAGGCTCCTGCCCGGCAGGCCACTGGGCCGGACCGGCACAGCCAAAACTTCCGGCCATGCGGATGTCCCGCCCCAGTTGCTGCAAGACAAAGCGGGCTTCCTGCTGGACATCCAGCCGCATCAGCGCAAAGCGCTGGCTGTGCAAGCTTGCTTGCAGCACCGGCAACAGCAAGGTGCATA
Source organism: Aquitalea sp. LB_tupeE (assembly GCF_013391415.1). Classification (GTDB taxonomy): domain Bacteria; phylum Pseudomonadota; class Gammaproteobacteria; order Burkholderiales; family Chromobacteriaceae; genus Aquitalea. Next base: position 214,606 of record NZ_JACAXB010000017.1, on the reverse strand, counting down.
ACAGCAGGCCCAGCGTCATGCTTAGTAGTAGTTCCAGCAAGGAAAACCCGCGCATCACGCTCATAAGGGCTAATCCACGGGCAACTGCCAGCTCAGCCCGGAGGCAAGGGTCAGCTGCAACCACAACTGGGCAGGCGCGGCACAGTCAGCAGACGCAATCGTGGCGGGAAGCCCACCGGAGTCACGGCACGTCAGATTCAGCAAAGGCGATTGATCCGGCCACAAGGTTTGTACCGTGTGTTGCAAGGCCGCCGTCGTGGCAGCCTCCAATGGTCCGGCCTTGCCGAAGCGGGCTGTTTCCAGCTGTCGAGCCTCAGCCAGATTGCTGGCAGCCAGCAGCAGACGGCTGGTGGTATCGCTATCGCGTACATGGTGCAGGCTGTTGGCCACCATGGCGGACAGCGGCAGCAAGGCAAAGGAGAGGATGAACAAGGTCAGCAGCACTTCCAGCAAGCTGAAGCCCTCAAGCTTTGCCTGCAGGTCAGCCACAGCAGCTCTCCTGACGGCACCACTGCGCCCGTCCGCCTGCCAGCAGTTGCAAGCGGTGGCACTGCCCATGGCTGCTGCGTAATTCGAAATACGGCAGCTGGCCTGCCATCAGCCTGCCGACAGGAGAAAATGCAAAGGCATGCTGGCTGGCACGTACCTGAATGCTGCTGGCGGAAAACAGCGCGTGGTGCAGCCGCTCGCCGCTGTCGTATCGGCCATTCTCCTGTTCCGGGCTATCGGCAAACACCAGCACGCCCTCGCTCCAGTCCTGCCAGCTGCTCTTGCGTTCCGGCTGGCAGCCCTGAATATCCAGATTGACCTTGCTGTTGAGTGCGCACACCCATACCGGGCGATTGGCACGAATGGCCTCGCTGCGCGCCAGCATCAGGCTGGCATGAAGTAACTGGCTGCGGGCCTGCAATTGCAGACGGGCCATCACGCCCTGCATGGCCGGTAGTCCCTGGGTCAGCAGAATCATGCTGACCACCATCACCACCAGCATTTCAAACAGGGTAAAACCCGCATGCGGGCAATCACGCGGCTTGGCTTGCGACATGGAGCCACCTCCGGGCCATGACGGTTGTAACAACACATGGTCGCGGGGATTGCCATGGCAGGCTGCCAGCAGGCTCTGGTATTACATTTGAATAGTCTGGCCATGCCCCTGGCTTTGCCATGACAAAGGCAAAGAAAAAGCCACCGGCATGGGTGGCTTTGGCTGAAGGATTGAAAATGATGAAGCGCTGAAGCTTAGTGGGCAGCTTCCCAACTGTTGCCCGCGCCGACTTCCGCCAGCAGCGGCACTTTCAGCGCCGCCACACCGGCCATGATTTGCGGCAGCTGCTGTTTCACCAGCTCCAGCTCGGTATCCGGCACTTCCAGTACCAGTTCATCGTGTACCTGCATGATCAGCAGGCTGGACAGCTTTTGTGCATCCAGCGCATTCTTCAATATAAAAATCTCAAATATTATTATCCTGCTTCCGCAACACATCAGCGGCTATAAGCAAAACTAAAAATAAACATAGCCACAAATCACAAAAACGTTACTCCTCCACTTTGATGATGATTCATCAATAATGATGACCTTATCCATCCTGAAAGTACTTAATCGAATCATAGCTATCTATAATCTCAATTACCTTTTTATTGTTTTTGTACTTAACTAGCAATACATTCCTTTGTATTTTTGCTTTTTTGCAATATTTATGGATTTCAAGCTCAATTCTCTCCTTATGCAAACTTGACAAACCAGTATCCCACTCTCCTGCAAAGTGCTCGCACATCTCTGCATTTTTTATAAAATCAGTGACATCACGCTTTAATCCCCCTCCAAACGTGGCACACGGGAAAATTATTAAAACCACTAGCAGTTTAACCAATTTAATTATCGCCGCTTCTTGGCAAAGTGGGGTTAAGAGCTGTTAACTGAGAAGCCAGAACCTGTTTCGACATCCTTCAATTCGACTGACACTGATTGCTCCAATCACTGACAACGATGTCCTTCAGCTCTTCACCCTTCACGAACACCGACAGACATTGGCCGCTCTTGTCCTTGTATTGGAGAATACAGACGGCTATATCCATGGCACAAGAGTAAACCTCTTTATACCCAGCATGGTACAGAACCCTGTCAACTCCCATCAATCTACTTGGGTCTGTATTGTTGAGCGGATTCCATCCATGTGCTATCACTGACTTCCGGGCTGGCTTGAATGGCTGATCTTTCCTAAGGAAGGTATCTGCCTGATCGGCAGCCTTGGCTGACAAGCTTGCCATCATTAGCAGGCTTATAATCCGTTTCATTTGACTTTCACGCCGTCCCACGTATAGATATTACTGACTGAAAATGTATTCCCATAACAGAAATCTCGGCGGTTTTTGGTATAACTCCCGACTCACTATGCTTTCCGCATACAGATTTTAATTGTCGGATCGTGTTTTCAGTACAGGATGAATGAGCCACGACTCTTCCTCATAGACAAGGCGAGCGAGTTCGATTAAACCTTCTTTTTGTCGAACCGAGCTTAAGTGGGTTGACTGTTCCGTTGCTTCTCATTAACTACTCTTGAGGTGGGCAAGTAACTGTTTTCCAGTCAATCACGCGCATCCATTTAATCTGCTCGCCACGGGTTTCTACCTGCAAACAGGTTTTCCCGCGTGTGTAAAAAAAGTTGCAATCCGTTTCACCTAGTGAACAACTTGAGATTTCTTCCATGCCACGATTCAACAACTTGCGCTCAATTGCTGCCCAAGGAAAGCCATCCTCTCCGGTTAAATGTGTTTTGTATGGGTGCCAACCGTGTGCAAGAACGAGTTTTCTCGCTTGCAAAAACGACATGTTCGCTTTCAAGTACTCTTCCGCATGGCAAGGGGCCATCACAAAGAGCAAGCCAAGAATGACGTAGAATAGGTTCTTCATTTTGCCTCTCCACCAAGTTCCTTATACTTCGCAAGGCAATCTTGATATTTTCTGTATGGCTGCTTCGGGTAACGATTGCCGATGCCCGGACCCTGCTCGAGTGATGCCCAAGGATATGAGGCTCTCTGCATTGCGCCCAAGAAGTTGCTATTAACCAACGCATCGGTAGCCTTCATGCGCCGTAAGACATCGACAGCAATCAAATCTTGAGTATGTGGGCTGAAGTCGCTAAGGCCCATCATTTTGATGCCATGGTCTTCCCAGGTTCCCTTGGTGATCTGATAGGCTCCGGCTGCTGTAGTATGGTGATCACGCCCTGGCCCCGGGTGGGTTGAATAGTCAGTAAATCGCCACTTGTCGTTTTTCTTACCTTTGATTGCACCATACATGAAGTCGTATCCACCACCCTCTGCCCAAACAATCATGCCCAAGAATGCCTTGATATTGACATTTTTCAATAACTCTTCGTTTTGAGCGCGCCTCACCGCCTTCTTGTCCACGTTTACAACCTTGATTCTACGGTCAGTGGTCGGTGTGGTAGTTTTTTCAGCCACCTTGATTAATGGCGTGCCAGACTCGCTGACAAGTGGAGTGGTATCAGCCATCAAAATCTCCGATGTGGATTGCTACAATTTCTGCATCCTTGTGATCCTCAATCATGTGGGTGTAACCACCACTATCAGTTATTCCACGCTCATGAATTCCATTTGCTCTTTTTATTGAATATTCCGCATTAATCATTGGCATACCATCTTCATCACACAGCTGATAAAAATCATTATACTTTTTCAATCCATCATCAATTGTCGATGCTACTGCAGCGCCAGTATTGGCTTTATTCCACCCCACAATATATGCATCATCAATAATTACCTCCCAAGCCGTTGATGTATTCATTAGCTTTTGCGGCTTCGGGCACTGGCATATTAAATAATCACCATTTAAAGCTAGCTTATAACCATGAATATTATCCGGGGCATGGCTAGGCCTGGGGCCGACACATCGAATAACGCCCATCGACTTGCACACATTACACCACCCCTTTAGCCCATCGGCGGTAGGTTCTTTACCGTCAATATAGGCTTTATCATGGCCGATACCTTCCCGGACTTGTCCACCGCCGGTGATGGGATCACCTTGTAGGCACACATATCGGATTTGTGGCATTTTTAATCCGCCTTGAAATAATCAACCAGAAGCCCTTCTGGTATTTTCCCACCTTCCCGAATGACACATGACATCGCTGCGTGCGGCGTGCTAATAACGACATCTCCATTGCTAAGCCGGCTGCCCAGGATGGCGACACTTGAATAAGAACCGTCCTTATTGTTCAAACTCATCGCGCGTCCAGCCCCTGAAATAATTTCCGCCTTGCGTCCATCTGGATAAACCACTTTGTCGCCAACGGCTGCAATAAACCGCCCTGCACAGAAAACGCCACGATCTTTTGCGACCACCGTTCCACCATCTCGGGTTTTGGCTCCGTCAGTGATATAAAAAAACTGCGCGATGATCGGCTTTTTTTGCTCTTCGGCATACGCCTGCATTTGTTTTTCAATTTCGGCACGTGCGCTTTCCAACATTTGACTGAGCTCTTCTTGCGTGAAGTTGTACATACTGAGTCCTTATTTATTTAAAAATCTCTCGGTCTTCTTGCTTTGTCGCCTTGGCAAGAGCGCCTTATTTCTTCATACACGACCTGCGACGGTAGGGCGGCGCTTATATGCCATGGCGGTAGCATCAGCACATGGTCGCGGGGATTGCCATGGCAGGCTGCCAGCAGGCTCTGGTATTACATTTGAATAGTCTGGCCATGCCCCTGGCTTTGCCATGACAAAGGCAAAGAAAAAGCCACCGGCATGGGTGGCTTTGGCTGAAGGATTGAAAATGATGAAGCGCTGAAGCTTAGTGGGCAGCTTCCCAGCTGTTGCCCGCGCCGACTTCCGCCAGCAGCGGCACTTTCAGCGCCGCCACACCGGCCATGATTTGCGGCAGCTGCTGTTTCACCAGCTCCAGCTCGGTATCCGGTACTTCCAGCACCAGTTCATCGTGTACCTGCATGATCAGCAGGCTGGACAGTTTTTGTGCATCCAGCCAGTTCTGTACGGCAATCATGGCCAGCTTGATCAGGTCGGCGGCGGTGCCTTGCATCGGCGCATTGATGGCGGCACGCTCGGCACCGGCGCGGCGGGCCGGGTTGGACAGCTTGATTTCCGGCAGATACAGGCGGCGGCCGAATACGGTTTCCACATAGCCTTGCTCGCGCGCGGTTTCGCGGGTGCGCTGCATGTAATCGGCCACACCGGGGTAGCGCATGAAGTAGCGGTCGATGTATTGCTGGGCGGCGCTGCGTTCGATGTCCAGCTGGGCCGCGAGGCCAAAGGCGCTCATGCCGTAGATCAGGCCGAAGTTGATGGCCTTGGCGGCGCGGCGCTGATCGCTCGTCACCTGTTCCAGTGTCACGCCGAATACTTCGGCCGCTGTGGCTTTGTGGATGTCCTCGCCACTGGCAAAGGCAGCCAGCATGCCTGCGTCGTCGGACAGATGCGCCATGATGCGCAGTTCGATTTGCGAATAGTCGGCACTGACAATGCTGTGGCCGGGCTTGGCGATAAAGGCCTCGCGCACGCGGCGGCCTTCGGCGGTACGCACCGGGATGTTTTGCAGGTTCGGGTCCGAGCTGGCCAGCCGCCCGGTAATCGCCACAGCTTGTGAATAATTGGTGTGCACCCGGCCGGTGTCCGGGTTGATCAGCGTGGGCAGCTTGTCGGTATAAGTGGATTTGAGCTTGGTCAGGCTGCGGTATTGCAGGATGCACTTGGGCAGCGGGTAATCCAGCGCCAGCGCTTCCAGTACCGATTCGTCGGTGGAGAAGCCACCGGACGGCGTTTTCTTGATGCCCTTGGTGGGAATGCCCAGCTTGCCGAACAGGATTTCCTGCAGCTGCTTGGGCGAATTCAGGTTGAAGGGCTGGCCGGCCAGCTCGTAAGCCTGGCTTTCCAGTTGCAGCATCTGCGTGCCCAGCTGATGGCTCTGCGCTGCCAGCTGCTCGCGGTCTATCAGTACGCCGTTACGCTCCATGCGGAACAGCACTTCGGCTACCGGCAGTTCGATATCGCGGTAGATTTCGCCAAGTTTGCCGCTCAGTTGCGGGGCAAAGTACTGGTTCAGCCGCAGGGTGATGTCGGCATCTTCCGCCGCGTAATTGGCGGCAATCTCGATATCCACTTCGCCAAAGCCGATCTGCTTGGCACCCTTGCCGCAGATGTCTTCATAGCTGACCGTGGTTTCGCCCAGATGGCGCGCGGCCAGGTCGTCCATATTGTGGCGCTGGTGGCTTTCCAGCACGTAGGAGGCCAGCATGGAGTCGTCCACCACCCCGGCCAGCCGGATGCCATGATTGGCAAACACATGGCGGTCGTATTTCAGGTTCTGGCCGCACTTGGGTTTGCTGGCGTCTTCCAGCCAGGGCTTGAGTCGGGCCAGCACGTCGTCCAGCGCCAGTTGCTGGGGTGCACCGGCATAGTGGTGGCCCAGCGGCAGATAGGCTGCCTCGCCCGCCTGCAAGGCAAAGCTGATGCCGACAATGCGCGCCTGCATCTGGTCCAGGCTGGTGGTTTCGGTGTCCAGCGACACCAGCGCACCGCTACCCAGCTTGTCCAGCCAACTTTGCAGCGAGGCCTCGTCCAGAATGGTGTGGTAATGGCGGCTGATGGCCTTGGCTGGCGGCGGTGCGAGCGGTGCTGGCGTGGCATCGGCGATGGCGAACATATCGTCAGTCTGGCCGACGCTGGCCGCAGGCGCATCCACCGGGGACGGACTGCTGACCGGCGCGTCTTCACCTTCGGTCACTTCGCGGTAGAAGGTGCGGAAGCCGTGGTCCTTGAACAGCTCGGCCAGGCGCGGCCGGTCTTTCACGCCGTGTTGCAGGCTGTTGAGGCCGTAGGGCATGTCCTGCTGCAAATCCACATCACACTTGATGGTGATGAGCTGATGGCCGCGCGGCAGCCAGTCCAGCGCGGCGCGCAGGTTTTCGCCCACCTTGCCGCCCACCTTGTCGGCATTGGCGATGATGTTGTCCAGCGTGCCGTATTCTTCCAGCCACTTGACGGCGGTTTTCGGGCCACATTTGTCCACGCCGGGGACATTGTCCACCTTGTCGCCTATCAGGGTGAGGTAGTCGATGATGCGTTCCGGCGGCACGCCGAACTTCTCTTTCACCCCGGCCTGGTCCAGGTTTTCATTGGTCATGGTGTTCACCAGCGACACCATGGGCGTCACCAGCTGGGCCATGTCCTTGTCACCGGTGGAGATGATGACCTTGAAGCCGGCAGCCTCGCCCATCCTCGCCAGCGTGCCGATGACATCGTCGGCTTCCACCCCCTCCACCATCAGCATCGGCCAGCCCGAAGCTTGCACCACCTCGTGCACCGGCTTAATCTGTGCGGCCAGCTCTTCCGGCATGGAAGGCCGGTTGGCCTTGTATTCCGGATACAGCTCATCGCGGAAAGTCTTGCCTTTAGCGTCGAAAACGCAGGCGCTATAATCGAACTGCACCTCTTTCTCCAGGCGGCGCAGCATGTTGACCATGCCGTATACCGCACCGGTGGGCCGGCCATCCGGAGAACGCAAATCGGGCATCGCATGGAAGGCGCGATACAGGTAAGAAGAGCCGTCGATCAATAACAATGTTTTCATAGAAAAGGGGGCAAATGATGAGCTTGTCCGATAAATTGCCGCAGACCAGTGATCGTTACGACAAGATGCAGCGCTTCCGCTCGCGCGAGGCGTGGCATGTGATGAAGATCATGTCGGAGTTTGTCGACTCCGCCGAAGAACTGCAAGGTATCACCCCGGCAGTCAGCATCTTCGGCAGCGCCCGAACCCCGCGTGACCACCGCTATTATAAGCTGACCGAAGAGGTTGCCCGTCTTCTTTCTGATTCCGGCTTTTCTGTCATTTCCGGCGGTGGCCCCGGCATCATGGAAGCGGCCAACAAGGGCGCGTTTTATGGCAAAAGCCCGTCGGTGGCACTCAATATCGTATTGCCACACGAACAGAAGCCCAACGAATACCAGGACTTGTCCGTCAAGTTCAATCACTTCTTCAGCCGCAAGGTGATGTTCGTCAAACACGCCATTGCTTATGTGGTGATGCCCGGCGGCTTTGGCACGCTGGACGAGATGTTCGAGGCGCTGACGCTGATCCAGACCGGCAAGAGCCGCAAGATCCCCATCATCCTGTGCTGTAGCGATTTCTGGACCGGTCTGATCGACTGGGTGAAAAATCATCTGGTAAAAGAAGGTATGATCAACCCGGAGGACGTAGACCTGATCCAGCTGATCGACGAACCCGGCCAGATTGTGGAAACCATCTTCAAGCACTACGAAACCCGCGGCTTCGAGGCTTTGCCGGAAGAACGCGAAAAACTGCTCAACCTATAACACCTTCACCAAGGACCCATCCACATGCGCCGCTCTCTCGCCCTGCTGGCCCTGCTGCCCTTGTCCGCAGCCTGGGCCGAAACACCGCCGGCACCCGCCACGGTACCGCCCCCGCCCACCATCTCGCAGGATGCTGCCGGGGTGGCAGAGCCGGAAGTGCGCATCATTCAGCGCGGTGATGAAAAGATTGAGGAATACCGCCTCAACGGCCAGCTCTACATGGTGAAGGTAACGCCGAGCATCGGCTTTCCTTACTACCTGATGGATGAAGAGGGTAATGGCAATATGAAGCAGGTGGACCCCAATCGCCGCATCAATATCCCGCAATGGGTTCTCAAGCGCTTCTGAGGAACAGGAATGTCGGTTTACACCACCGTCAGCGATGACATGATGCAAAGCTGGCTCAGCCGCTATGCGCTGGGCCAGCTGGTCGAACTCAAGGGCATTGCCGCTGGCGTCACCAATACCAATTACTTTGTCACCACCACCCATGGCCGTTACGTTCTCACCATCTTCGAAACCCTGAAGCTGGAAGAACTGCCCTACTACCTGACGCTGATGAGCCATCTGGCCCGTCACGGCGTGGCCTGCCCGGCTCCGGTGGCGGACAACACCGACCAGTTTGCCTCGCTCCTGGCTGGCAAGCCTGCCTGTCTGGTGAGCTGCCTGTCCGGTGCCGACATCAGCCAGCCCAATGCAGCGCAGTGTCACGCCGTGGGCGAGATGCTGGCGCAAATGCATGTAGCCAGCGCCACCTTCCCGCGCAAGATGAAGAACCCGCGCGGCCCGCGCTGGTGGAGCGATACCGCCAGCGCCATGTATTCCTATATGGACGCAGCCGATGCCGCCAGCCTGCGTGAAGAAGTGCAATTCCAAGACAGCCACCGCTTTGATCACCTGCCCAGCGGTGTGATTCACGCCGACCTGTTCAAAGACAATGTACTGATGGATGGCGACAAGATCGCTGGTTTCATCGACTTCTACTACGCCTGCAACGACATCCTGCTGTACGACGTGGCGATTGCCCTGAATGACTGGACCCGTCTGGCAGACGGCAGCATCGATGCACAACTGGCAGCCGCCTTTCTGGCAGGTTACCAGTCGGTCCGTACTCTGACGGCGGAAGAAAAACAGGCCTGGCCGGTGATGCTGCGTGCCGCAGCATTGCGCTTCTGGACGTCTCGTCTGCTCGACCTGTACCAGCCGATGGATGGCGAGCTGACCTACACCAAGGACCCCAAGGTGTTCCAGCGTCTGGTGGAAGCCCATCGCCAGCGCAGCGATTTCTGGCTGTAAGCACACCAATCGCTCCACCCTGACAGGCTGCTGCATGCAGCCTGTTTTCATGTCGGCTCACACCTGACTGAACACGGTCATGCCGCGCGTCTGCCCCTTGTCCTTGTGGGTGATGCGGTACAGCGTGCGGTGCAAAGTGGGCAGCGGTGCCAGCACCGCGACAATCTGCCCGCTATCCAGCAGTTCCTGCACCACATGCAAGGACAGGCAACTCACCCCCAGCCCGGCAGCCACTGCACGCTTGATGGCTTCCGAATGCCCCAGGTCCATCACCTCGCCAAAACTACCCACATGCGGCAGCAGCAGACGCTCCACCTCTTCGCGGGTGCCGGAACCGCGCTCGCGCAATACCCACTGTGCCTGTGCCAATTGCGAGAGGCTGACTGCGCCTTGCGCCAGCGGGTGACTGGTGGCGGCAAATACCAGGAGGGTGTCATCACGCCAGGGTTCCACCACGATATCCGGGTGATGGCAGGGCCCTTCGATAAAACCCATGTCCACCTTGAAGCCAGCCACCGCATCGACTATGTCGGCCGTATTGGCCACCATCAGCTCCACCCGGGCTTCAGGATGCTCCTGACGAAAACGGGCGATCTGCTGCGGCAGCAGATAATTGCCGATGGTGGTACTGGCTCCCAGCCGCAGATGCATGGCGGCATGATCATCAAACAGCTGCTGCATGTCCTGCGCCGCATCCAGCATGGTGCGGGCCCGTGGCAGTAGCAGCCTGCCATGCTCGTTCAGCAGCAGTCGGCGGCCAATGCGGTCGAACAGGGCAACGCCCAGGCCAGCCTCCAGCGCCGCCAGCGCCTGACTGGCGGCCGATTGCGTCAGCGCAATCGCCGCTGCCGCCGCCGTGACCGTACCGGCTTCGGCAATGGCGACAAACACTTCCAGTTCACGCAGGCTCAAACGTAATGCCATGGCAGCTTTCCTTGCCTGGCCAGCGGACACAAAGCACCGTTGGCCGTTATATATTAATAATTTTAATTATTTGTAGAAATTTTATCCGTTTTTCAACTTTATTGCTGGCGCGTATGGTGAAGGCAACAGGGCAAACGCCCGCTTTACCGGAACACCATCATGACTTCCCTTGCACAAAAACTACCGGGTCTGCTGCTGGTACTGTGTCTGGCCGTACTGGCCCAGTTTGCCGCGGGCTTGCTGCTATTCAGTCAACTGGGACTGTCCGCTCTCACCATTGCCATTGTCGGCGGCATGCTGCTGGGCAATACGCTGTATTCGCGCCTGGCCTCGCACAGCCATCACGGCGTCACCTTTGCCAAGGGCCAGATCCTGCGCCTGGGTATCATTCTGTTTGGCTTCAAGCTGACGTTTCAGGACATTGCCGCTGTCGGCATCAGCGGCATCCTGATTGATGCCTGTGTGCTGACTTCCACCTTTGCGCTGGCTTACTGGCTGGGACGACGCAAGCTGGGGCTGGACGAACAAAGCGTCATCCTGATTGGCGCGGGCAGCTCGATCTGCGGTGCCGCCGCCATTCTGGCCACCGAGCCGGTAGTGAAGGCGCATGCAGAGAAGGTAGCGGTAGCGGTGGCCACCGTAGTGGTATTCGGTACGCTGGCGATGTTTCTCTACCCGCTGCTGTTTGCGCTGACCCAGGCTTTGGGTGTATCCGAATTTGCCTACGGCGTGTTTACCGGCTCCACCGTGCATGAAGTGGCCCAGGCGGTGGCAGCCGGGCGGGCGGTGAGCGAGCAGGCGGCCAATAGCGCGGTGATTACCAAGATGATCCGGGTGATGATGCTGGCACCGTTTCTGCTCATCCTGTCGGCCTGGCTGGCCCGTCGCCACCAGTCCGGCAGCACCGAGGCACGCCGCATCACCATTCCGTGGTTTGCGCTGGGTTTTCTCGCCATGGCCGGTTTCAACTCGCTGCACTGGCTGCCGCAAGCCTGGGTGAGCTGGCTGATTGCGCTGGATAACCTGCTGCTGGCCATGGCCATGGGCGCACTGGGCCTCACCACCCATTTTTCCGCCATCCGCCGCGCCGGAAGCAAACCCATGCTGTTGGCCAGCGCACTGTTTGGCTGGCTGCTGTTAGGCGGCACGCTGATCAACAGCGGCATCAGCTATCTGTTACACCAGCTGTGAAACACGGCATGCAATAAAAAACCGCCCGGTATCGGGCGGTTTTTCAGGCTGCTGACAACCTTATGTGGTGCGATTGTACTGGACCCGGCAAAGCCGGGCCTTTCGACTAAATCATCGATTCCGCAGCCTTGCCGTCTATTCCCTATTCCCTATCCCCTCACCCTTTCCCTGAAAGGGAGCCTCGCTTTCTTTGCAGGCAGCAAGCGGGAGAATCAAAAAACCGCCCGGAACCGGGCGGTTTTCTATGGCTGACCGGAAATCAGCAGGGGCACTTTTTCATCGACTTGCCACCGTAACGCTCGGACTGGCAGTGGGCGAAAAAGGCCTCGCGGCTCATCACCGGGGCGTTGGGGCTGAAACGGCGGCGGCTGGCGACGTATTTGTCGTAGTCCTTCACCCCCACCATCAGCCTTGCCGCTTCGGTCAGCTGACGCAACCACTCAGACATTGGCTTCTCCCTGACGATAAGCCGCCGGCACTTCCTTGGTGGTAACCCACTTCACAGCCAGCGCCTTGCGGATGACATTGACGGAGAACACCAGCATGGCCACCACCACGGCAATGAACATGGCAGTCAGCGTGGCATCCACATAATCATTGAAGATGATCTGCTGCATCTGTGCCAGGTTTTTCGCCGGAGCCAGCACCTCACCCTTGGCCGCAGCCGCGGAGAACTTGTCGGCATGGGCGAGGAAGCTGATCTTGGGGCTGGCATGGAACAACTTCTGCCAGCCGGCCACCAGGGTGACAATCAGCAGCCAGAGAGTGGGCAGGGCGGTCACCCACACATAGCGCAGTTTTTGCATCTTGATCAGCACCACGGTAGCCAGGATCAGCGCAATACCGGCCAGCATCTGGTTGGCAATGCCGAACAGCGGCCACAAGGTATTGATGCCACCCAGCGGATCCACCACGCCCTGGTACAGGAAGTAGCCCCAGCCAGCCACGGCCAGGCCGGTGGCCACCAGGTTGGCCCCCCAGGATTCGGTATTGGCCATCGGCTTGATGAAGATGCCCAGCAAATCCTGGATCATGAAGCGCAGCACACGGGTACCGGCGTCGATGGTGGTGAGAATGAACAGCGCTTCAAACAGGATGGCAAAGTGGTACCAGAAGGCCATCATGGTCTTGCCGCCGATCACGCCGGACAGGATGTGCGCCATCCCCACAGCCAGCGTCGGAGCGCCACCGGCACGCGACAGGATGGTGGCTTCGCCCACGTCCTTGGCCATTTGCGTCAGCACATCCGGCGTGATGACAAAGCCCCAGCCGGAAATCACTTGTGCCGCGTCCACCGCAGTCTTGCCGATCACGGCGGCCGGGCTGTTCATGGCAAAGTACACGCCCGGGTCCAGCACGCAGGCGGCAATCAGCGCCATGATGGCGACAAAGCTTTCCATCAGCATGGCACCGTAGCCGATGGCACGGGCGTGGGTTTCGTTCTCGATCAGCTTGGGCGTAGTGCCGGAAGCCACCAGCGCATGGAAGCCGGACACGGCACCGCAGGCAATGGTGATGAACAGGAAGGGGAACAGATTACCCGCGAATACCGGGCCGGTGCCGTCGATGAACTTGGTCAGCGCCGGCATGTGCAGGTTGGGTGCCACCACCAGGATGCCGATGGCCAGGCCGACAATGGTGCCGATCTTGAGGAAGGTGGACAGATAGTCACGCGGGGCCAGCAGCAGCCATACCGGCAGTACCGAGGCAATAAAGCCGTAGCCGATCAGGATCCACGCCAGCGTAGTGCCTTGGAAGGTAAACAGCGGAGCCAGCGTCGGGCTGTGTGCCACATCGCCACCATAGACAATGGCCAGCATCAGCAGGATGAAGCCGATGACTGAAATCTCACCAATCTTGCCCGGACGGATGAAGCGGGTATACACCCCCATGAACAAGGCAATCGGAATGGTGCAGGCAATGGTGAACGTCCCCCACGGGCTGCCAGCCAGCGCCTTGACCACCACCAGCGCCAGTACCGCCAGCAGGATGATCATGATCATCAGGATGCCGATGGAGGCAATCACGCCGGGAATGGGGCCCAGCTCCAGGCGGATGATTTCGCCCAGCGACTTGCCATCACGGCGCATGGACAGGAACAGCACCAGAAAATCCTGTACCGCACCGGCCAGCATCACGCCGACGAGAATCCACAAAGTCCCCGGCAGATACCCCATCTGCGCGGCCAGCACCGGGCCCACCAGCGGACCGGCCCCGGCAATGGCAGCAAAGTGGTGGCCGAACACCACCCATTTGTTGGTCGGTACGTAGTCCAGGCCGTCATTATGCTTCTCGGCCGGGGTCAGACGGCGCGGGTCCAGCTCCAGCACCTTGTCGGCAATGAAACGGCTGTAGAAACGATAAGCGATGGAGTACACCGACACGGCGGCCACCACCAGCCAGATGGCATTGACCGGCTCTCCCCGGTTCAATGCCACCACGGCAAAGGCGATGGCGCCCGCCAGGGCGACGGCAATCCAGATTGCCCATTCCTTTAAGCGTTGCATGTGATTTTCTCTGTCCTTGAATTAATCTTGGGCAGGCCTGCAGGCCTGCCTGAATGCGCAGAAAACGCGTATTTCATTCTGTTCGCATGGAATCGGAATTACAAGCCATCTGCCGGTACGGGTATACATAGTGATACTATTTGTGGATTGTTTATTGCAGATCGCGCATGGCACCGCACATTCTCATCATTGAAGATGACATCCACTTGTCACAACTGATCGCCGCCTACCTGACCAAGCATGGTTATCAGGTGAGCCAGCACGGTCGTGGTGATACCGCAGCCGATGTCATTCTGGACACCCGCCCCGACCTGGTCATCCTGGACGTCATGTTGCCCGGCAAGGAAGGCTTCGATGTCTGCCGCGAAGTGCGGCTGCGCTATCACGGCCGCATTCTCATCATGACCGCGCGCGATGAGGACGTGGATGAAATCCTGGGGCTGGAACTGGGGGCTGACGACTACCTGGCCAAACCGGTAGAGCCGCGCCGCCTGTTGGCGCGGGTACGCGCGCTGCTACGCCGTGGGGTGGCAGAAGAAGATAATGTGGAAGCCGGCGACAACGACGAGCTGGTTTTCGGCCAGTTCAATATCAGCCAAGGCACCCGTGCCGCCTATCTGAGCGGCGAGGAAATGGAGCTGACCACGGCCGAATTCGACCTGCTGTGGCTGCTGGCCAGCCATGCCGGGCAGGTGCTGTCGCGTGACGACATCATGAATGAATTGCGCGGCATCGGTTTTGACGGGCTGGACCGTTCCATTGACGCCCGCATTTCCCGGCTGCGCAAAAAACTGGGCGACAGCCCGGATTCGCCCACCCGCATCAAGACGGTACGCGGCAAGGGCTATCTGTTCTCGCGCAGCGACTGGGAATGATACAGCTCCGCCGTCTGCGGCCCGACCGCAAAAACCGCAGTACCAAACCATCGCTGGCTACGCTGTTTGCCCGTTATTTCATCATTGCCATGGCGGCAGAGCTGGCCATCATCATCGGTTTTGCCTTCATGCTGGGCAAGCTGTACCAGAATAGCGACAGTGAAAACGCCCGGCGCATGCTGGACGGCCCGGCCTCTCTACTGGTGCAGGAACTGCAACGCGTGCCGGTGGCGGCGCGCGAACATGCGCTGCCGCAACTCACCCGCCACTTCAGTTACCCGGTCAAGCTGATCAGCAGCCTGCCTGCCGACCTGGACCCCGAAAGCAAACAGAACTTCAGCAGTGGCAAAACCTATCTGGATTTCGACAACAACCTGCTCTACATCCCACTACCGGATGAAAAGCGCATGCTGTTGCTTGGCCCGCTGGACGCCACCCCCAACAGCAATGACAGTGGTTGGATTACCGAGGACATCGAGGTATTGCTGTTGTGGATTGTCTTCACCGGCAGCACGCTGGGCCTGTTGATGTACTTTTACTTGCGGCCGATGTGGCGCGACCTGGTATCGGTACGCGATGCCGCCGAGCTGTTTGCCAATGGCGACTTTCACGTGCGTACCCCGCAAGCCCATAGCCGACTGTTTGCCCCCTTGTCCACCGCCCTCAACAGCATGGCCGCCCGGCTGGAACGGCTGCTGGAAATGCACCAGGCCATGAGCCACGCGGTGGCGCATGAAATCCGCACCCCCATTGCCCGCTTGCGCTTTGGCCTGACCATGCTGGAAGAAGAGGACGACGAAGACGAGCGTCGGCGCTACAGCGATGGCATGGAGCGCGACATGCAGGAACTGGAGGAACTGATTACCGCCAGCATGGAATACGCCAAGCTCAACCGGGGCGAGGCCATCCTGCAACGCGAGCAGGTGGATTTGTACGAATGGTTTGACGACCTGATTGACCTGGTCCAGCCGCTCAAGCCGGCGGGCATCCGCCTCACCATGGACTGCGCCCGCGGCGAGGCGGCCTTTGACCGCAAGCTGATTTACGTCGCCAGCCGCAACCTGCTGCTGAACGCCTTCAAGTATGCCCAGCACCAGGTGCACCTGATCGTGGAACGTCAGGGCACCATGCTGGAAATCCAGGTGGATGATGACGGCCATGGCATTCCCGAAGCGGACCGGGAGCGCATTTTCGAACCCTTCCGCCGCCTGGACCGCAGCCGCGACCGCGCCACTGGCGGCTATGGCCTCGGTCTGTCTTATGTCCGCCTGATTGCCGAACACCATGGCGGCAGCGCCTTTGCCGGCACCAGCCCCCTGGGCGGCGCCCGTCTCACCCTGCGCATTGCCTTGAGCTAGTCTGCACAGGTCACAGCTTGTCACAAAGCTGTGACACGAAGGCGACAGACCCGCAAGCCAGCTTCCCCCATAATGCAATCTGTTAATTTTTGTGTATGTGGAATTGCCATGCGCTCTACCCGACCTGCGGCCCTGCTGATCCACGGCCTTGGTGGCACTGTTTATGATCTGGGCTCGCTGGGCCGTACCCTGGAAGACGTCGGCATCGTCACCCATGCCCCGCTATTGCCCGGCCACGGCACCGAACCGGAAGAGCTGCTGGACATCCGCTGGACTGACTGGATCCAAAGCATGCGCGCCGAATATCGCGCGCTGAAGCAACGCCATGGCGTGGTGCATCTGGCTGGCGTATGCCTGGGTGCACTGGTGGCGCTGGAAGTAGCGCGGCTGGAAAACCACAAGGACAAGCTGGCACTGTATGCACCGCCGCTGTTCCTGGATGGCTGGAGCCTGCCACGACTGACGTGGTTGCGCCCTCTGGGTTACATCCTGCCCGGCATGGCACGCCGCATGCGCATTCCGGAAGCCGAGCCCTTCGGTATCAAGAACCCGCGCATCCGCAAGCTGATCCAGCAGCGTTTCGAGCGTGGCGAACGTTTTCACTACCCCTATGTGCCGCTGGCCTGCATCCGGGAAGTGGACAAGCTGCGTCGGCAACTACTGCCGCGCCTGGGGCAAATCACTTGCCCGACGCTGATTGTCCATGCCGACGAAGACGACATCACCAGCCCGCGCTCGGCACATCATCTGCAAAAGCATCTGGGCGGAACGGTAGACTTCATGCCGCTGTCGGACAGCTATCACATGATTCTGGTGGATAACGAACGCATGGCGGTACTGGCGCGCAGCGTGGACTTCTTCCAGTCCAAGCCTGCCAGCCGTCCTGCTGTCACCAGCAGCCCGCAAGAAAACTGGCAGGCCAGCCCGCTTACTGCCTGAGCACTTTGTTGTCACGCCTGACTACGGGCCGCCACGCTGATGCGTAGCGGCCCGTTTTGCATTGTCGGGCGGCAAAGTTCCCTTGCTTCATGTTTGGCAACACACTGGGCCGCTTTGTCATTCACCGTCACCAAGCAGGCACAACGCGGGCACACAGCCAAGACGCTAGCCGCACAGTGCCAATCCGGGCTTCTGGCACACTGTCTTCCATGCTTCAGCCTTGCCACGGACACCCCCGAGCCCGTGACAAGCTTTTGCTTTGTATCTGTAAGGCCTGGCAACAGGCCTGTACTCCTCTGTCCTTTGTGTGACGATGTGCGACCCGCCCTCCCGGCGGGTTCTTTTTTTGCCCGCCTCCCGGCCGCATGCCGCTGCAGCCGCAGGAATCCCCCTGCTACAATGCCAGCCACACCACCTTTCAGGATATTGCAATGAGTCATCCCCATGCCAACGAGGTGAAAGCCTTTTTGCTGCAACTGCAAGACCATATCTGTGCCGCGCTGGAGCAGGCCGATGGTCAGGGCCGTTTTGTCGAAGACGCCTGGCAGCGTCCGGCCGGTGGTGGTGGGCGCAGCCGGGTGCTGAGCAAGGGTGCGGTATTCGAGCAGGCGGGGGTGAACTTCTCGCATGTCAGTGGTGATGCGCTGCCGGTATCGGCAACGGCTCACCGTCCGGAACTGGCCGGTCGCCGCTTTGAAGCCATGGGCGTATCGCTGGTGATTCACCCGGAAAACCCGCATGTGCCCACCAGCCATGCCAATGTGCGCTTCTTCATTGCCGAAAAAGATGATGCCGAGCCGGTATGGTGGTTTGGCGGTGGCTTTGACCTCACACCTTTCTACCCGGTGGAAGAAGACGTGATTCACTGGCACACCGTGGCGCGCGATCTGTGCCAGCCCTTTGGCGATAGCGTGTATACCGATTACAAGAAATGGTGTGACGAATACTTCTTCCTCAAGCACCGCAACGAAGCCCGTGGTGTGGGCGGCCTGTTTTTTGACGACCTGAACGCCTGGGGCTTCGAGCGCAGTTTTGCCTTTATGCAGGCGGTGGGCCGGGGCTTTGTCGAGGCTTATGTCCCCATCGTGGACAAACGCAAGGCCACAGCGTGGACCGACGCCCAGCGCCAGTTCCAGCTGTATCGCCGTGGCCGCTATGTGGAATTCAACCTGGTATGGGACCGTGGCACCCTGTTTGGCCTGCAAACCGGCGGCCGCACCGAATCCATCCTGATGTCCATGCCGCCGCTGGTACGCTGGGAATACGGCTATCAGCCGGAACCGGGCAGTGCAGAGGCCGCACTGTACGAGCACTTCCTGCCTGCCCGCGACTGGGTGTAATTCAATTCTCTTGCGCCGCCGGGCCTTGCCAATCCAGGCAAACCCGGTTGCGTCCCTCCTGCTTGGCCCGGTACATGGCATCGTCCGCACGCTTGAGTACATCGCCGGCATGACGGTCGTTCGGCAGGGCCACGGCACAGCCCATGCTGGCTGTCACCGGCTCTGGCAAACCCAGTTTGCTCCAGTGCAGCCGCTCCAGCTGCAAACGCAGGCGTACTGCTGCCTTCATGGCGGCTGGCAGATCGGTGGCGGGCAACACCAGCACAAATTCCTCACCACCCAGCCTGGCCACCCGGTCTTCATTGCGCAGTAGCCGCAGGGCCAGCCTGACCAGGACTTTCAGTACCGTATCGCCTACGGCGTGACCATAGCTATCGTTGATCTTCTTGAAATGGTCCAGATCCACCATCACCAGCGCAAACACCGTGCCCTGCATTTGGTAGTCCTGATACAGCTGCGCCAGCAAGGCTTGGAAAGCGCGATGGTTCAGTGCCCCGGTCAGGGCATCATGTTCGGACAGGCGGCGCAATTCGCGGTTGAACTGCCAGGTACGTGTCAGCAGCAACAAGGCCAGCCACAGCAGCACAGCGGCCACCACACTCGGCGCACAGCCACGGGCCACTTCCAGAGCCAGCCAGTAATTGGGCAGGTATTGCAGCATCCGCATGCCGGAGTCGCCCAGCGCATACACGCGCACATGGGCGGTGGGGCTGACGGCATAGGTCGCCATCACCGGTAACAACTGCAGGTTTTCCTGCGGCAAGGGGTGATCGTCGCTACTGGCCACCACCTGGTTCTGACGATTGAGCAAATACAGGCTGCCCGCCGGGGCATCCACCTTGCGCAGCAACTCGTTGAGTGTGTTAAGCCCCACATCCATGCACAGCACACCCCGGAACTGCCCCGCCACCCATACCGGCTGGCTGATGGTCAGCATGGGACCCTTGCCGGCCTGGTCGATATACACCGGGGTCATCACCCGCTGACCGCGCGGATTGACTGTCGGTACTGCCAGACGCCAGAACTGCCCAGCCGGGGTATTGGCACTGTAGTGATAAGTTGCAGCCGGGGCAAAGGGATAGAGATAAATGAATTGCCGGGCAGAAACATAGTAAACCCAATCCACACCATGCTCGCCCAGATGCTGATAGGCCACTTGCATCATGGGGGTCAGGCCCAGCACCACAGCCATTTCGTGCCGGGCAGCGGCATCCAGTGCCGCTGCCTGTCCCTGGCCGGTGAGGTTGCCCGGCTGCAAGCCTGACGGCAAGGTGGGATGGGCATCCAGTGCATAAAACCCTTGTCCCGGTGCATCGCGCAGCCAGGACAGCGTGACCTGTTGCTCCTGTCCGCCATCGCGTTGTTTCAACTCGCTGACGGTATCGGCGTAGATGGTGTCAATGAAACCATCAATGCCGTCAAAGTGTTGTTCCAGGCTGCTGACAGCCCGGTGCGCATACTGATTGGCCAGATTGAGCGCGCGACTGTAGGCAAACCAGCCATTGGATAGCAGCAACAGCACAATCAGCAGCAGCAAGCCGCTACGAAATGCTGACTGATGATCCAGTACCGTCTCGCCTAACCACATCTTGCGCATCTTAGCCACCTGCACGCCGTGCCCCTGTCTGCATCACACCGTACTTTCGATATGTTGACAAGTAATTCCAGTTAATTAGCAGGTGGTAGAACACGGCAAGCCATGGGGCTGACTGAACATGCAAAACGGGCCATCAAGGCCCGTTTCCAGGCTGCTGACAAAGTGATTTGGTGCGATTGCACCGGACCCGGCAAAGCCGGGCCTTTCGATGAAGTGGCTGATTCCGCAGCCTCCCATCGATTCCCTATCCCCTCGCCCTTTCCCGGAAAGGGAGCCTCGCTTTCTTTGCAGAACGCGAGACGGGTATGGCCAATAATCAGAAAACGGGCCATCAAGGCCCGTTTTGTCACATCTGTGCAGGGAAAATCAGATGGCCAGCTTGGCAATCGCTTCCTTGGCGGCATGAATGGCAGTAGCGCGCTTGTCTTCACCCATATTGACGGCTTCGGCGCGGATGAAGGCAATGTCGGTAATGCCCAGGAAACCCAGCACGGTGCGCAGGTAGTCTTCCTGGAAATCCATCAGCTGGCCTTGTTCGGTGGAGTACACACCACCACGGCTGGATACGATGATCACTTTCTTGCCACCAGCCAGGCCTTCCGGGCCATTGGCACCGTACTTGAAGGTACGGCCAGCAGCGGCGACCCGGTCGATCCAGCTTTTGAGCTGGGACGGAATGGAGAAGTTGTACATCGGCGCGCCAATCACCAGAACGTCCGTGGCCAGGAATTCTTCAATCAGCGCATTGCTCAATGCGCTTTCGCTGCGCTGGGTTTCTGTCCAGTCGGCCTCGGCGGTGAAATTGGCACCAATGATTTCACCGGACAGGTGGGCAATGGACTGGGCTGCCAGATCGCGGTAGCTGGTTTGAACATCGGCGTGCTTGGCACGAACAGCCTCTACCACGGCAGCAGTCAGCTGACGGGAAACAGAGTTCTGACCGAGGATGCTGGAATCGAGGTGCAACAGTTTCATGGTGGGTGTCCTTGTAAGCAGAGTTGGTGACGGAATAGTAGTTTTTGCGACCAATCATGACTAGACTGCTTAAAACGGAAACATTGTTCCACCAATAGGACAATCAAATGCAAGATCTGAATGACCTGCTGTACTTTGCCAAGGTGGTGGAGCACGGTGGCTTCATGGCCGCCAGCCGCATGCTGGGGGTTCCCAAGTCGCGCCTGTCACGCCGGGTGGCCGAGCTGGAAGAACGGCTGGGTGTGCGCCTGCTGCAACGCACGACGCGGCGTCTGGCACTGACCGAAGTGGGCAGCAGCTATTATCAGCACTGCCAGGCCATGCTGGCTGAAGCCGAGGCCGCCGAAGAGGCCATTGCCCGCATCAGCGCCGAACCGCGCGGCCTGGTGCGCGTCAGCTGCCCGGAACTGTTGGCCAAGACCTTGCTGGCACCGTCACTACCGCGTTTCATGCAGCGTTATCCACAGGTGCGCATTGCGCTGGAAGCCACCAACCGGCGGGTGGACCTGATCGAAGACAATATCGACGTGGCGCTGCGGGTGCGTAACAGCATCGACAACAGTGCCAATCTGGTAGTGCGGCAACTAGCCGTCAGCCAGGTGATTCTGGTCGCCAGCCCGGACTTCATGCGCGCGCACGCTATGCCACGCACCCCGGCGGATCTGCCAGGCCTGCCGGCACTCACCATGAGTCGTCCGGATGGCCGCGGGCAGTGGCAATTACTGGATCAGGCCGGTCACAGCTACAGCCTGCAAATTGACCAGCCAAGGCTGATGACCGACGACTTCCTGGTGTTGCTGGAAGCGGCAATTGCCGGGCTGGGGGTGGCCGCACTGCCCTTGATGGTGTGTGATGAAGCCATTCGCCAGGGGCAATTGCTGCGTTTGCTACCGGAATTCGACAGCCCCTGGGGCATTTTGCATGCAGCGTTTACCACGCGGCGCGGCCTGTCACCGGCCATTCGTGCCTTCATCGACTTTCTGGTGGCCGAACTGATTCCGCCCGGCCATCCGTCCTATTTGCCACCCGGCTGACTGGCCGCCTGCTGGCGCAGGAAGTCCTGCAACTGGGCTGCGGTTTGCGGGCGGGCAAAATGATAGCCCTGCGCCTGCTCACAGCCCATGGCCTGCAGCATGTCGGCGATCTGGGCGGTTTCCACGCCTTCGGCCAGCGTATGCAGTTGCAGCTTGTGTGCCATGTCGATGATGGCGCACACGATATTGGCATCGTCTGGGTCGTCCGGCAGATTGCGGACAAAGGACTGGTCTATTTTCAGGGTATTGACCGCCAGCCGCTTGAGGTAAGCCAGGCTGGAATAGCCGGTGCCGAAATCGTCGATGGCCAGCCGCACACCCAGTTGCCCCAGGCGATGCAAGGTGGTCAGTACCGACTCGGTCTGGTGCAAGAGCGAGCTTTCGGTCAGCTCCAGCTCCAGCAAATGGGCGGGCAAGCCGCTTTCGCGCAATGCAGCCGCCACCGCCTGTTCCAGATTGCCACGCTTGAACTGCACCGCAGAGAGATTCACCGCCACGCCCACCTGGCTGGGATAGCAGTGCTGCCATTGCACGGCCTGCCGGCAGGCTTCCTGCAGCACCCACTCGCCCAATGGCACAATCAGCCCGCTGCTTTCCGCCATCGGAATGAAGCGCCCCGGCGGAATCAGCTGCGCGCCATCCTGCCAGCGCACCAGCGCCTCCACGCCGATGATGCGTCCGTCCACCAGGCTCACCTGTGGCTGGTAGTGCAGCACAAACTGGCTGGTTTCCAGCGCCAGCATGAAGCGGCCGCGCAGACGCAAGGCTTCCTCGGCCTCCACCTGCATGTTGGCATCAAACAGACGACAGGTATTCCGCCCGGCATCCTTGGCGTGATACATGGCGGTATCGGCCTTTTTCATCAGGGTGGTGAAGTCCTGTCCATCCAGTGGATAGAGCGATACGCCAATGGATGCCGAGCTGTACAGCTGATGCCCGATCAACTGGTAGGGCTGTTCCAGCGCCCGCAGCAAGCGGCTGACCATAGGCAACAGGCTGTCGATACCGTCGATGTCAGGCAACAGCAACAGAAATTCGTCGCCACCCAGCCGACAGGCGGTATCGTGCTCACGCAACAGGCTGCTCAGTCGCTGGGCTACCGCTTGCAGCATTTCATCCCCGACATCATGCCCCAGAGAGTCGTTGATGGTCTTGAAGCCATCCAGGTCCATAAACAACATGGCCAGCATGTTGCCATGGCGTTCGGTCAGGCTGAGCAGTTGCCGGAAGCGGTCCTCGGCCAGAATGCGGTTAGGCAGGCCGGTCAGTGCATCGTGATGAGCCAGAAAGGCAATCTGCTCCTGTTGCCGCTTATGGGCACCAATATCCTGAAACAGCAAGACCGCCCCGATATCATGCCCGTCCTTGACCAGTGGATAAGCATCGTAGCGCACCGGCAGCAGGCTCTGGTCGGCACGGGTAAACAGTGCGTCATCAGCATGGGCACTGCGGCCCTGACGCAAGGCCTGGTGAATGGCACTCGCGCCATCGGGCAAGGGCTGGCGGTCCTGGCCGTGGGTATGCACCAGCGGCAACAACTGCTGCCCCAGCAAGGCGGCTTCACTTTCATGGCCCAGCAACTGGCAAGCCGCCGGGTTGGCAAACATGCAGCGTCCGTCCTGGTCCAGTCCGCAAATGCCATCGCCCACGGCATTGAGCAATAAGTGGAAGCGATCCTCGCTGGCCTGCAGATTGGCCGAGGCATCCTGCTGCCGCACCTCGGACTGTTGCAGGCGGTACAGCAATACGCCCAGCACCAGCAACACCAGCAAACTGACCACTACCGTACCCAGCAAGGTGGCATGCCATTGGGCCAGAAAATCCATGCTGGCAATGCCTGCGCCCAGGTAGAAAGGGAAGTCACCTACCCGCTTGAAGGCATAAACCCGGTCCAACTGATCAACATCCGAGGCATAACGCAGCAAGCCGTGTTTCTCGCCACTCTCCACCTGTTGGTGCATGGGGTTGTAATGCAAGCTCTGGTTGACGGTGCCCACCACCGCCGGCATGCGTAATACCAATCGGCCATCATCGCTGCGGCGGAAGGTAATCACCCCGTGCGGGCCCAGGTTGATGGCGGCAAACAGCTTCTGAAAGTAAGCGATGTCCAGCGGTGCCATGGCAATGCCGGCAAATTCGCCCTGCGGACTGCGCATAGGCACCGCCATGTACAACTGGCGGGTTGGGTTCAACCGTCCGATTGTCACTTCGGAAAAAAACAGCGGTATCCGGGGATTCTGGCGCAAGGCAATGTAATAGCTGCGGTCTCGCACCGACGCATTGGGCAGGGGGAGGTCCGAGGCGTACAGCACATTGCCCTGGGCATCGATCAGGCGCAGTCCGACAATTTCCGGAAAGTGGCTGGCGCGTAAGGCCAGCTCTCTTTGCATGGCACTGGCGTGTTCGCTACGCACCGCCAATGACATCAGGGCCGGATTGGTGGTACGCGCCAGCTCTTCCAGCGTGGCCTGGCTGCGGCGCAAGGTGGCCTCCAGCCTGGCTTCCAGCGCCTCCACCACATTGCTGGCATTCACCTCGGCCTGACGCTGCTTTTCCTGATAGGCCACACCCAGGAGAAACGCAATCAGGGCCGCCGTGCCCAGAAACAGCAGCAAGAAGAACACAATGAACATGCGTTGCGCGCGCTGCTTCATGAGAGAAATGCTGGTTGGTAAGCGATATCTCTCATGTTAGCAAAGCTGACCTTATTGACATAATTTTCTGCCAGTCTGATCGAAGCCAGCCAAATAGTGCTGCGCATTTTCTGCGCAGCACTATTGAAAAAGCCATGCCTGCTACGACATAGCCAAGGTCATGCAGGGCATGCCTGGCTGAATCCGTCAGGACAACTGCGCCTGACCATGCCCTGCCCTTTTCATGCCTGCGGGCAGCCAGCCCGATGGCCATTCCGATGCACTCTCGCACAAAGGAGTTTCCCGTGAACGCAAGCTGGATCGACATTCCCACCCAGGACGGCAAGCAATTTGGCGGTTATCTGTCACTCCCCCCCACCGGCACCGGCCCGGGCATCGTACTGGTGCAGGAAATCTGGGGGGTCAACGAACATATCCGTGCCGTGGCCGATCAGTACGCGCTAGCCGGTTATGTGGTACTGGCCCCGGATGTGTTCTGGCGACTGAAGCCGCGGGTGGACCTGGACTACGATGCCGCCGGAACGCAAGAAGCTTTTGGCTACTACCAGCAGGTGGATACCGCGCAGGCCACTGCCGATGTGGCCGCTGCCGTCGCCCTGCTGCGCCAGCGCCCGGAAGTCAGCGGCAAGGTGGCGACACTGGGCTTCTGCCTGGGTGGGCAGCTGGCGTTCCGCGCAGCGGCACTGAGTCAGGCTGATGCTGCGGTGTGCTATTACGGTGGCGGTATTGATCAGCATCTGGAACTGGCCGGACAAATCACCCAGCCCATCCTGTTCCATTACGCTGGCAAGGACGAACACATTGCGCAAACCGCGGTCAGCGCCGTCAAGGCGGCGTTTGTCGGCAAGGACAATGCGGTGTTCTTTGACTACCCCGGCGCAGGGCATGGCTTCAATTGCTGGGGCCGCCGCGCGGTGTACGACCAGTCCGCCGCAGCACTGGCCACCGGCCGCAGCTTGCAGTTCCTGGCACAACACCTGTAAACCCCAGCGCCCGTCTCTTAACCCAGGGGGTCACGGTTGCCGTGGCCCGTCCTCTCTCCCTGGCGATGCCCGCTGCGCTCAGTCCAGCCAGGGATGAGCCGCCAGCCAGCGGCCCAATTCGTTATCGTTGGCACATTGCAGCTTGCTGAAGATATTGGCGCGGTGGGTTTCCACCGAGCGATGGCCGCAAGGCGGCACCAGCACGCGGGCAATTTCCTTGTTGGGCTGCCCCAGCCCCACCAGCCGTGCCACTTCCCGCTCACGCGGGGTCAGCTCCGCCCATTGCCGCAACGCCTGCGCGCGGGCACGGGCCAGTGCGATGGCAGCCGGCAGCTTGTCCAGCAAGTGCTGGGTATCCGGCTTTTCCACCCAATCAAATGCCCCACGCCTGACGGCCTCCAGTGCCGTGGGAATATCACCATGCGCCGATAAAAACAGCGTCACCAGCGGGCTGTGTGCGGCCAGCAGACTATCAAACACCGACAGGCCGCTGATACCGCCCAGTCGCAAGTCCAGAATCACGCAGCCAGGCTGACGCAGGTTGACGGCACTGAGAAAGGCTTCGCCGGAATCAAAAGCCTGCACCGCCAGCCCCTGTGACAGCAACAGCAGCAACAGGGACCGGCGCAAGGCTTCGTCATCATCGACAATAAACAGGGTGAGCGGCATTTCTTTCATGATGCAAGCGGTAGGGTAAAGGTAAAGGCGGCCCCGCCAGCGGGGCTGTTTTCCACGCTGATACAACCACCGTGGGCTTCGATGATGGTACGGCAAATATTCAGGCCCAGGCCCAGACCGTCGGGTTTGGAAGTAAAGAACGGGGCAAAGATCTGCTCGATCTGTTCTGCCGGAATACCCGGCCCGCTATCGGCCACGGTCACGCTCAGTCCTTGATCCTGTTGCCGACACTGCAAGGTGATGCGGCGGCTGCCCGGCGGCTGCGTCTGCATGGCATGCAGCGCATTGTGGATCAGGTTCATCAGCACCTGCTCCAGCAGCACGCTATCCCCGCGTACCGGTGGCAGGTTTTCCTCCAGCTGCAGCAGCAGTTGCACATGGTGGCGCTGTAATTCGGGCTTGAGAAGCTCAACTGCATGCTGGATGACCTCCGCCGGTGCCAGGTTTTCATACTGGGCGCGTTGCGGGTTGATGAACACTCTTACCCGCTTGACGATTTCACTGGCCCGTTTCGACTGGGCAATGATGTCGTTCAGGGTTTCTGCCAGCAGGCCGCCCTCCCCGTGCTCGGCCAGTGCCCGGGCAGCCAGGGCAAAATTGGACAGCGCCATCAGCGGCTGATTCAGCTCGTGCGCCAGCGTGGAAGCCATTTCGCCGACACTGGCCAGCCGCGCACTGCGTTCAAGCTGTCGCTCCTGATCCCGCTGACGGGCCTCGGCCTGTTTCTGCGCCGTGATATCCACCACCGAACTCATCCAGCCCCGATGCACGCCGCATGCATCAACCAGCGCGGCGGTATAAATCATGGTGATCACATCATGTCCGTCCTTGTGACGGATGCGCGACTCATAGCCATGTGGCACCACCCTGCCCTGCAGCACGTCCTGGCTCACCCGGGCCTGCTTTTCCAGATCATCCGGATGCCAGTACGGATAGGGCGGCAGGCAGCCCAGCAATTCTTCCGCGCCATAGCCCACCATGGCGCAGAACGCCGGGTTGACGTAAATGATGCGGCCTTGCGGGTCACGCGCACGCATGCCCACCAGTAGCGAATCCTCCATCGCCTTGCGGAAGGTGTGGGCTTCTTCCAGATCGCGGGTGCGCTCCTCCACCCGTCGCTCCAGCTCCAGCCGCGCGCTGCGCTGCTCGACAAAGCGTTTTTCGCGCAAACGCCAGTACAAGCTGGCCAGCAACAGCAGCGCCACCAGCAAGGTCGTCAGCGCCAGCGCCAGTTGCCGGGTCTGGGTGACTTCTTTCAGGTCGGATGTCACGGTCAGCGTCCACCCCAGTTCCGGCAAGGAGGTGTCTAGCGCCAGCAAGGCACGGTGCTGCCCCTGTACGACGGTTTGCAGGCTGTAAGCGGCAGAATCCGGCAAGGGCGTCACCCGCCAGGGCAATACGGCAAACTGGCTGCGGGTACCGTACTGGCGATGGCTGCTGATCCAGTCAGCCTGTGCCGCACTCAGCGGCTGGCGGGCCTGGAACAGCCATTCGGGCTGCGAACTGAGAAACACCACGCCACGGCTGTCGCGCAGCAACACCGGGTCGATACCGCGTCGCCATGCCGCCTGCAAGGGCTCCAGGCTGATCTTGACTACCGCTACCCCCATGATGCCTGCCGGGCCGCGCACCGGCTCGGCAATGAACAGGCCGGACTGGCCCGTGGTCAGTCCCAGCCCGTAAAACAAACCACGCTGGCCGCGCAGTGCGTCTTCAAAGTAAGGCCGCTGGCGGTAGGACTGGCCGACAAAGCTGGCCGGCTGGTTCCAGTTACTGGCCGCCAGAGTCAGGCCGTTGCGATCCACCAGAAACAAGGCCGCCGCGCCGGTGGTGGCCTGCAAATCGGCAAAGTATTGGTTCACCCGCCGGCGCAGTGCACTGTCTTGCGGCGCTTGCAGCAAGGCCAGCACATCCGGATGCCGCGCGGCGGCATAGGGCAGGAAATCATGCTTTTCCACCAGCCCGCGCAAACCCAGCACATGGGCAGCCGCAGCCTGGCGCAAGGCGGCGGTGCGCGTGGCCAGTTCGTGACGCTCCGCCCAGTTGGCACTCAACACGATCAGGCCGATGGCGGCCATGGTCAGCCCCAGCCAGCGCCAATAGCGTGCTTGGTGTGTGCGGGGGCTGGGCATGGCATCTCCTGGGCCGGGGAAGCAAAGACCATAGCAGCCCGGACACCGAACGGGAACACTCCTCCGTAGTTCTACGGAGACGATCAGGGCAAAGTTGCGGATGTCGACCGCTACCCGACTGCGCATAGTAGATGGCGACAAACGGGAAACCCGGATATATCCCGTCACACCAGAGGAGACCACCATGTCCAGCGCCACCGCCACCGCGGCCAGCCACGAACGAATCTCAGGCAAACGCCTGCATGCCATCATTGTCGGCTCGGCCGGCAACCTGGTGGAATGGTTCGATTTTTACTGCTATTCCGCCTTTGCCCTGTATTTTGCCAATGCCTTCTTCCCGGCCCAGGACCCCACCGCCCAGCTGATGTCCACCGCCGGCATCTTCGCCCTCGGCTTTTTCATCCGTCCCATCGGCGGCATTTTGTTTGGCCATATCGGCGACCGCATGGGGCGCAAGACCGCGCTGATGGCCTCGGTGCTGCTGATGTGCTTTGGTTCCTTGCTGATTGCCTGCGCGCCGACCTATGCCAGCGCCGGCATCCTGTCTCCCTGCATCCTGCTGCTGGCCCGCCTGCTGCAAGGTCTGAGCCTGGGCGGTGAATACGGTGCCAGCGCAACCTATCTGTCGGAAATGGCAGAGTCCAAACACCGCGGCTTCTACAGCAGCTTCCAGTACGTCACACTGATCGGCGGCCAGTTGCTGGCCTTGCTATTGCTGCTGGTCTTGCAGAAATTCCTGCTCAGTGCCGAAGAACTGCGCGCCTGGGGCTGGCGCATTCCGTTTTTTGTCGGGGCGGCACTGGCGGTACTGGCCCTGCGCATGCGCCACAATCTGCCGGAAACCCAGTCGTTTGAAGCGGCACGCAAAAGCGCCAAGGCCATGGGCGGCCTCAAGCAACTGGCGCAGCATCCCAAAGAAGTCCTGCTGGTAGTGGGCCTGACCATGGGCGGCACGCTGGCCTTTTATGTGTACACCACCTATATGCAGAAATTCCTGCGCCTGTCAGTGGGGCTGACCGACATGCAGACCACCGCGGTTTCTGCCGCCTCGCTGCTGTTTGCCATGTGCTTGCAACCCTTGTACGGCGCGCTGTCCGACCGCATTGGCCGCAAACCCTTGCTGATCGGCTTTGCCCTGCTGGGCACCCTGTTCACCGTGCCGCTGCTCACCGCTATCCGCCACGCCAGCGGGCCGTGGGAAGCCTTTGGCCTGATCGCCTGCGCCTGGATCATCGTCTCCGGCTATACCTCCATCAATGCACTGGTGAAGGCCGAGCTGTTCCCGGCCAGCATCC
This sequence comes from Aquitalea sp. LB_tupeE, assembly GCF_013391415.1. Taxonomy (GTDB): domain Bacteria; phylum Pseudomonadota; class Gammaproteobacteria; order Burkholderiales; family Chromobacteriaceae; genus Aquitalea. The sequence continues at coordinate 184,474 of NZ_JACAXB010000017.1, read as the reverse complement.
GCGCCACTGGCGTGGGCGTACCTTACGCTTTTGCCGTCTCGGTTTTTGGCGGCACCGCGGAATACCTGGCCTTGTGGTTCAAATCCATCCAGCTGGAGAGCGGCTTTTACTGGTACACCACCTGCGTGATTGCCTGCACCCTGCTGGTTTGCTGGTTCATGCGCGACACCCGCAAGGGCTCGCTGATTGATGCCGAGGCCAAACACTGAAGCAGAACATCCTTTCTGCATGAAAAAAGCCGCACTGCCTGAATACAGTACGGCTTTTTCTATTTGGTCAAAAATCAAACCATGTCTGATCACAAACCATTACACAGGTAGGCTGCCATTGCGACGATGGTGCAATCAAGCGGACAAGAGGAATCGTTCTGGCTTGCCAGCCACACCAACAAATCAGCTATGCTGGCCGGATTGCAAATCATCAAAGGAAACACCATGCCGGATAGCGCTTTACTGATTGTGGACATGCAATGTGGTGTGGTGGCCGCTGAGCCAGCCGCCGTCCGGCTGGAGCAAGTGCTGAATAGTCTGAACCTGGCCATTGCCAAGGCCCGCCAGCGCGGTTTGCCCGTGATTTTTGTTCAGCATGAAGAAGCCGGGCTGGAGCGTGGCAGCGCAGCCTGGCAGCTGCATCCGGCCCTGCCAGCCACGGCCGCCGACCATTTCATCTACAAACGGCATGGCGACAGCTTTTGTGATACCCCGCTGGCCGCCCTGCTGGAGAATCTGGGTGTCAGCAAACTGTGGCTGGGTGGCTGCGCCACCGACTTCTGCCTGGATAGCACGCTGCGTAATGCGGTGTCGCGCGGCTTTCAGGTCACGGTCATCGGTGATGGCCACACAACCCTGAGCGCCTTTGCCTTGAGCGGAGAACAGGTGATTGATCACTTCAATGCGGTGTGGGATGCCACCAATGCCACCCCGCAGCCCTTGCTGGTTCAGCCTGCTGCCGCACTATAGCCCAGCAGTCCCACTGCCTTTGGCTGACAGCGCTGCAAACGGACATTCAAGCCGCCTTGCTCCGTGCGACAGTGCCAGAATGCCCTGCGGCTTCACCGGTGCGTAGATGGCCATCAGCATCAATCATCAGAATGGATTTTATTGCTGGCGGATTGGCCGAAAACAGCCAGGAATATTTGGCGATCACCTTGTCCAGCTCACCCTGGCTGCCCGCAGCGGCATATTCCTGCTGGAATGCCTGGCTGTCATCCAGCAGGTTCTTGAATTCACCCAAGGCGTAAACCGTGCTCAGCTCGCGTCCGATACCCGGGTTATCAGTCAAGGCTTGCTTAAGCTGGGACGCATAGGGGTAATCGGCAGGAAACTGTGGCTGGCCGTAACTATCGTACTGGATGCGGGAAGGTGCAGCCGGAATGCCGTTGGCGGAGAGAAATGCCGGGAATTTCTGGTTGATGTCCTGGGTCAGGGCATCGATATTGCGCTGTGATGGCAGCATCAAAGGGGGAAGTTCGCCGCTCCCACCTTGCGGTTTCGGCGAAAAATACGACTCCAGATTCAGTGCAACCTCCCCCTTGTCGGTATCCATTTTGACGCCGGCACCTGAGGCTGCACTCGCCTCTGCGGCCAGACGCTCACGTGCCGCAGATGAAATACTGATGACATCGGCAAGATTTGTCGTCCGGGCGGCAGTATTGTCAGCTTGGTTCTGCGTGGCGGCAATGGACTTGTATACCCCGGAAACATTGCCAGCACGGGTCAGGCCTGGGATGAGCATGGTGTGCCCCCTGGAATGAAGTGGCAACAACCATGCAAACAGCATGCCAATACGATCTGCAGGCCAAATGTCATCAACAGCTTCAGATATGGTCGGACCCACACCCGGCTTGCCTGCGTGTCAACGTTCTGAAGCCTTGTTTACCCCGGCACAGACACACGTGATGTCACATGACTTGTTTCGTCAGGCGACAACGCTGCAGTGCGGGATGCCACCCACGCCACCCCGCAGCCGCTAAAGGTACAAGTGGCTGCCGCGCTCTAGCCATACGGCAGGCACCGCAAATAACCGGGCAGGCAAGCTGGCCTGTGCACTATTCCCAACAAAGAACAATTATCAGCCTCTTTAAACATAGAGTCAGGCTAATTCCATGCGGAAAGGGTCTATTATAAACAAACCATAAATTATGGCTGATAATTACTCTGCCAACCCAATGTATGCGACTTCCATACTGGCCGCTGATGCTGCTGTTATTCCAAGTTTGTCATGCCACCCCGCTACGGCTGGTGACCTTCGACTATCCACCCTATATCACAGAGGGTGATCAGGGGCCCGAAGGCCTGGCCACCAGCATAGTGAGCGAAGTCTTTGCCCGGATAGGCAAACATGCACAGATCAAACTCTATCCGATGAACCGTGCGCTCAATCTTGTCAACCACCGCCGGGTAGATGGTTTGTTCCCGCTAAAAAAGACCTCGGAGCGGGAATCGACCATGGTTTATCCCAATCAACCCCTGCTTATTCAGGACTATGTATTTTTCGTCCGCAAGAACTCGCCATGGAAGTTCAACGGCCAATTGGCATCCATTGCTGGCGCACGCATTGGCATCACCCGCAATGTGTTCTATAGCCCTCGTCTGGACCAGGCACTAAAAGCAGGGCTATTTGCTGCAGTGGAAAGCACGGATAGCCATGAATTGAATTTGCGCAAATTACTGGCCGGGCGGGTGGACATCGTGCCATGCAGCCGTGTAGTAGGGCTGCAATTGCTACAAAAAATACCAGGTGGGAACGAAGCCGTACAAACCGGACCCAGTATCGAAAAAGTGGCCAGCTACCTGGTATTCACTCCCGGCCCAGATGCCGCCAGGCTAGCAGTCCTCTTCGACCAGACCATGAGCCGCATGACCAAGGATGGAAGCCTGAACCGGCTGATGGAGAATGAACTGCGCAGACAGCAGCAAGCCCCCATGCGCATTCACTAGTACGACATCCTGGACTGTCTGGCAGATCACGGACAGTCGAGATTCCACTCGTGCCGGATGGATTCCAAAATCCAGTGCGACTGAATAGCTGATAACGCCCTGCCGCTTTGGGTGAAAAGTACTCGCTCCACATCAAAGCACCCCCGGCAATTCAGCACACCCGCTAACCGGAAAAGTAAAAGGGGCCAATGGCCCCTTTTACTTGATCAGACTCCGACGAACTTTATTCGGATCCGACAGACTTTATTTGCTCTAGTGACCAATGACTAGAGCAAATAAAGTTCGTCGCGAGTCCGAACTCTAGTCTATTGATTTTTAATAGTGTCGATCACATCGCAAAGTTCGTCGAGGGCAGGATCAATACGACAACCCCAAATGCCTCATCAAACAAAGTCTGTCGAGCCCCATTGCAGCCCCTCCCACCTGTGCCAATGACCGCTTTGACCAGGCAGCACCCAAGTGAGTTAGATCGGAGTCTGGTCGTCGGCCAAAGCCGCCATTCAGCAGAGCATCAGCCAATAGCAGCTTTGATGCTATTTCCTGACACCGCTAGCTTACGACATACCGTTCAGTCCATATTTGACTCTCAAGGCCCCCAGACTTCCCGAGCGCTCCAGCTTCAGCAGGACAGAGTGCAGACGCCTGACCGTACCATTAGGTAACTTTCTGGACAGCATGAGACACACATCCTTTTGCCCACCGGCTACCGGAATCAAGCGCACGCGCTGCTGTAACTGCAGCAGCCGAATATGCCAGCCCAACTCTTCTTGGGCATGCAGAACGAAACGCACCCGATGGCGCACCAGCTTACCCAGATTGCCGGCAACAGTAATCGCGCCATCATCCACCGGCAGTGCCCCCAGCGCGTGCAGGTATTCCCCGTATGCAGAACCCTGGGCAATGGCAAGCACCCCGTATTGCCCCAGCGCCCCCACCCCGCCTTCCGGCAAGCGGAACAAGTAATCATCCTTGCGCACGGCCAGGGCAGCATGTTGCACATAAAGTACTGGCTTGCTGATCACGACAAAATGTTGTCGGCGCGAAGGCGAGTCCACCATCCCTACCGCCATGTCAATTTTTCCGTTGGCCAGGTCGGTTTCCAGCCGTCGCAAGGAGCGCACATTTTCCTGGCCGGAAATATGCAACTGCGTATCCGTTTGCTGCAGCAAACGGATCAACTCCATACTGAAGCCTGGCATGACCGAATCATTGGGATTGAACCACATCAGGTTTCCATCCTGCGCACTGGTACGCAAACTGATGGCATGCACGCTTCCCGCAGACAAGACGCCCATCAGCACAAGAAGCAGGTAAATACGGATCATTGTCGATGCCACAAACAAGATGGCAAGTCAGTCACAGACTGACGCCAGGAAGACAAATCATGACCACCCGGCAAAGAAAAGCCGGGTGCCCTTCCTGTGAAAAGCACCCGGCTTCAACTTTGTGAAACGGTCAGACAGGCTTAAAACGCGACACGAACCCCGGCAGAAGCACCGTATTCGCTACGTCCTTGCGCCATCTCACTATTCACCCCGCCATACAGATACGACTGCTTGCCGATTTTCAGCGTTCCGTTCAGTTGGGTTTGCACAAACTGGCGGCCACTGTGCGGTGACGTGGTTGTCAGGTCTATACCTGCAAGCTGGCTGTTCACCTGAGGACGGGACAACTTGCCGCTATCTTGTCCCACGGCCAGCGAGAGCTGATAGGTAAACGCAGCCTTCAGCGGATCCTGCTCCAGCGACTTGCCACTGAAACCAACCATGCTGCGCACACCGCTGGCGGAATAGCCTTGCAGGCTCAGCGCGGATACCGATGCACTGCCCTCGTTTTGCGCGTCCCGGCTGCTACGCTGCCAGATCACCCGGGCAAACGGCTCGACCACCCCGTTGCTCATGGCAATCGGCATGCGCAGGCCAGTACTGAACAGCGTGTTGCTACCCGTGGAACTGGAAGCCAGACCACCGCTCAGTTGCAAGGGGTCGCTGCGACCACTGCTCCAGTCCGCGCTACCGATAGATGCCATGCCATCCAGATAGAACTTGCCAAGTGCCTGCGATCCATACACGAACACCATGGTTTCAGTCAGGCTACCACTACCCGACTCCTGGCCGATCGATGTTTCAGCATGCGACATACCGAAACCGGCACGGGTCCGGCTGGTCGTGAATGCATCAATACCGACGCTAAACTGACTACGGTTTGTCTTGTAGCCCGATGCAAAGTCATCTGCCTTGAACTGCTGGTGGTCAACATTCGATGTAGCCCACAGCACTCTTGCCGGCGTACCATCCTGATTCTCACCAGCAGCCGCATCCTGTTGCAGGTGGTTGCTGACATCAGATTGCAAAGCGCGTGAGGCCAGTGGTGCCGTTGCGGCAAGTTCCGCATGCACTTCACCCGACAACTGGCGGGCTGCGGTTTTGAGCTGGCTGGCATTCAATCCGGACGCGGCATAAAGCAGATTGCTTTGCGCTGTTGTATCCGTATTGTTTACCTGGCCAGTCAGCAGCTTGTCCAGAACCCCGCCGACATTGCGCGCATTCTGATTGCCGCCAGTCAAATACTTGGCATACGAAGTGGGTGTCAGGCGCAAATCGATGCTATTGCTGCCCAGCTGATTGTAGAAAGCCACGAACTGAGTATCTGCTGCCAGACCAGAGCTGGGCTGTACCAGGCTGGCGAAGCGGCCGACAATGCCACCTTCAGCCGAAACAATGCGGAAGCTGTCTCCCAGGGACGGTGTGAAGGTGTTATTGGCCGTACTTGTCGGAATGGCCGGATCGGTGGTGATACCGCGCAGCAGCGGGGTCAGGGTACCGGCAGCAATAAACTGGCTGGTGCTACCGCTGATGATCAGGCGCGAGTAATTCCCCGCCCCAGTCCCGGTCCCGGTGCCATCGATATCCTCTTCAAAGGTACTGCCACTGGTCATGGTGACCGTGCCGGTGGAATACAGCGTACCCGGAGAGTTACCCGGGGCCAGCTTGCCGGTTACGGTGGTAGTACCACGGATTACGCCAGTGCCGCGCAAAGTGCCGATACTGTCCACTGTAACATTACTGGTGAGGTCGCCATTGGCACGCAAGGTACCTTCCTGCACGCAAGTGCCGTTGGACAGCGTGGCATTGCCGGTCATGTTCAGGGTACCGGCACCGGTCTTGTTGAAGCAGCTGCTGCCCGAACCGGTTACCGTACCGGACATGGTGGCCGTGGTACCTGCATTGGTGTTCACGGAGGAACTACCAGTCACGACCACCTGCTGTGCATTGCTCAAGGTACTGAGCGTCTGCAGGGTACCGCCATTGAGCAGAATCTGCCCGGTCCCCAAGGATGCACCATCATCAATCTGCACCACACCGCCATTGATGGTGGTCTGCCCGGAGAAGGTGTTGTGTGCGCCATTCACCTCCAGCGTACCGTTGCCATTCTTTAGCAGATTGCCCGAGCCGCTGATGACACCTTCCAGCAGCAGGTTGGTACCGGTATCGGTAGTAATGGCGCTGGTGGAACCTGCCTGCAAGGTGAGTGCCCGGCTGGTGGTAAAGCTGCCAGTGCTGTGCAGCGTACCGCCATTCAGGGTTAGTGCTCCGCTGCCAAGATTGTTATCAGCAGAAACCTGCAAGGTGCCGCCATTGACGCGGGTGCCACCGCTATAGGTGTTGGCACCGCTCAGGATTTCGGTGCCGCTGTTCAGCACCAGGCTACCGCTACCACCAATCGCGCCAGAGAAAGTATCGCCAGCGCTGTTCAGGGTCAGGGTATTGCTGCCCAGATTCACACTACCGGCTCCGGACAAGGACTTGGCCGTTGCATTGGCGGTCAGGGTCAGGCTACCGGCATCGGCAATCGTCGAGTGGGCCAGGCTACCGCCGCTGGCCAGGGTCAGGCCGGCACCACTGCGAATGGTGGTGGTTCCACTATAGGTGTTGGCACCAGTCAGGGTTTCGTTGCCGCCAGCCACGGTCACGCCACCTGTACCGCTGACCACACCGGCGAAGCTGCCACCGTTACCAATGGTCAGGGTGTGCGAATCCAGCGCTACCGTACCGGTTGTTGCACCGTTCAGCTGGGCAATGGTCTGATCCGCGCCCAGGGTCAATGCGCCATCTGCCGTCAGGTTGGTGGCAGTGGACAGGCCGCTGTTGTTGTCATGCAGGCTTGCGCCGTTGGCGATGCTGACTGCCGTGCTGGCCAGGCTGCCGCTGCCAGACAGAGTCAGGCTGCCGCCAGTTACCTGGGTGGCACCGGTGTAGGTGTTGGCACCCGTCAGGGTCTCGTTGCCACCAGTTACGGTCAGGCCACCCGTGCCACCAATTCCACCGGAGAAGGTATCGTTGGCATTCGTGAGCGTCAGCGTCTTGTTGCCAAGTGCCACGTTGCCACTACCGGAAAGGCTCTTGATGCTGGCACCACTATCGGTGGCCGAAATATCGAAATTGCCATTGTCAATGACAGAGCTGGACGCGGAAATGCTGCCAGCACCGGTCAAGGCCAACTTTGCATTGCTATTGATTGTCGTACTGCCGGTATAGGTATTAGCACCAGAGAATGTGACACTACCACCAGAGCCGGTATTGCTGATGGTAATAGAACCTGTTTTGCCAGTAGCGTTGGACAGAACTCCAGTGTAGGTACTGTTCATACCATTCTGGTCAATAGTGCTACTTGCTCCATTGGCTGAGTCATCAATAGTGAAATTCTGCGCAACAGTCGCCGTATCACTTTTCAGTGTGCCACCAACAAAAGTGGGGTTTACCGTTGAGCCAATATTACTGGCCAGATACTGAGATTGGGCCTTATCAATATCAGTACTACTGGTCTGGGTAGAGGAACCGGCAGTTGATGGAACCGAGTTTGTTGTCACTTCACCAGTATAAATCGTACCACCTGCGTACAATACATCACCATTGCCGTTACCATAAATACGGACTTCATCGAAGAAGTTGTTGTCATTGATTGCGCCAATAAACGTGAAGGTTTGGCTACCATTTTGCTCAGGGACATCAGCACGTTTCGTTGCTGTACCGATAAGCTGTGCATTTTCCCATGTATTAGCTGCCTGATTGCCAAACTGGATATACAACGACGAATTATAGCAACAAGTACCCCAGTCACCGAGCTGGATACCGAATGCATTCATCAGTGTTCCGAATTTGAAGGTCAAGCCACTTCCCGTTGGGTCGGTGCCCGAAGCTGTCATATTGATGCCTTGACCCGTTGTACCGGAGGCCGCGATAAGACTTGGTGAATTACTCAGATAAGTGGCATCGATCGTACGGCTTGCACCATTTGTGGCGGAAATATTGATTCCACCTACATTCCAGCTTGAACCATCACTCAAGCCAGTTACCGAAGTACTGGTAAATGTGGAAGAGCTTCCGGTTGAGTAGGTATTGACTGTATCCTGCAAGCGAGTTTCGCCAGCAGTAAAGGTCTGAAAATACACAACTGGTGTTGCCATGGCCATATTGGTCATGGACATGATTACCGTGCCGGTCAGGGCACACATGGCCACAGAGGCCATCTTCCCGCCAACCTTGGTCAAACGATACCCGATGTCGGATCTTTTCATTTTTTCATTACCCCACAGCCATGTCATATCACGAGGGACTGACTCAGGCCTGCCGATTTGTAAGTATATTTTTTAAATAATAATTTTGGCTTAAATCAACAACGGCAATTGGTGCTATTCAGGAACAACACTCTCATGACATGAAGAGAAAAACCGGGTTGATGATGCCAATTTCATGACATATCGCCCTTACCGTTACTTACAAATCCTTACAAATCCTTACAAATCCTTACTGCTCATTTTTTAATGGGAATAACTGGAAAAAAAAACGAAACATCACTAGGATTCGGCTCTGCTTTTCCACTACTGACAGAACACATGCCCGCTATGCCCTTCCGGCTTTCTTCATGGTTATTTATTGCCGTATTGCTTTGTTTGCTGAATATTCAAAATGCATTTTCCGCATCAGAAAGCAGCGCTGTGCAATACCACTGGAAAGTTCTGGAAGATACGAGCGGGAAGATGGGGATTGATCAAATACGCGCGCGGGATCAGTTGTTCAAACCAGTCAGCTCCAATGCATTTGGCTATCTGCAAGGCGCCCTATGGATAAGAATCGAGATATTGCGCAAGCCGGAACAGCAATCCCATTGGTGGCTGGAACTGCAATCCCCGATGCTGGACTTTGCTACGCTGTATCAGATAGATACATCAGGAAAAACAGTTTCCAAGACCATGGGAGACCATATTCCCATTGACGACCGTGAAATCGACTACCGCAATCCGGTATTCAAACTGGACATTCCTGCGAATAAGCCTTACATCATCTATTTACAGCTTAGAAGCAAGAATACGCTTACCGTATCACCCAATTTTTATTCATATCAATCCCTGATAAATCACATTGCAATCGAGCAGATATTTTTTGGCTCACTGGCTTCAGTGTATTTTGCTCTACTATTGAATGGTTATTTTCTATATCGTGCCTCCAGCGATCGGTCTTATGGCTGGTTTGCGCTCTATTCGCTATGCAATTTGATCGTCATGCTGGGGTCGGAGGGCTACCTATATCAATATCTGCTAGGAAATCATCCAGAATTGAATGAGGCGATATTGATTGCCAGTATTTATTTTGGAGTTCCCACCGGCGGGCAACTTCTTATCTATTACCTGGAAATAAAAAGTCGCCTATTCAGACGGGTTGTCCAGCTGGACTGGTGTGTCTCCCTGCTGGCAATCATCTCGCTTTGCATGGCAGGTCAGGAATGGATCCGTCCTATTTACCAGGGATGGATGCTACTGAATATGCTGTTCGGTACGGTATTTGTCTTCACGATTCGCCATAAAAACAAAATGGCCATGCGCATCCTGGTAGGCTTGTTGCCATTTTGGCTGGCCGTTACCATCCGCGGCTTTCGCAATGTGGCATTACTGCCATCAAATATGTTCACTGACGATGCCTATTACATCGGCATGGCATTGTATGTACTTGCCCTTAATTACGCAGTGAGTATCAAGGTAAAAGCATTACGCAAGGCACATGACCATGCGCTGGCCGAAGCATTACGACTTTCCAAAAAGAATGAACTGGAACTGGAAGAGCAAGTCATTCAGCGCACCATGCAATTGCAGCAAGCTGTACGGCGTGTTGAAGCATCCTTGCAAGTGGAGCGGCGTGCACAGGCGGAGCAGCGTGAGTTCTTTGCAACTGTTTCGCATGAGTTGCGCACACCGCTGACTGTGATTGATATGACAGCACAAAACCTGGAACTGGATGCAATAGAGGCAGATGCGGAAACACGCACCCGATATGGAAAGATACTGCAGGCAACAAACCGCCTGAGCCTGCTACTGGACAGGTATTTGAACGAAGACAGTTTCACGCTGATGCGGCGTGGCGTTCAATACCGCCATTGTAATTTGCACATGATGCTTGATGATGCGGCCCACTCGGCCTCCATTCTGTCCAGCTCGCACCAATTCGTGCTGCAACTGGATCAGCTACCGGAAAGCATCGTCTGTGACCCGGATCTGATGCTACTGGTATTGCGCAGTCTGGCTGACAATGCGGTGAAATATACCCCTGCCGAATCAACCATCTTGTTCACCGGCAACCACGTGCCCGATCACATCAATATTGTAATCAGGGATAATGGACCAGGTATGAATGCCGAGACATTATCACGCGTATTCGAGCCACACTTCCGGGGTAAAAACAGCGTAGGCAAGCCCGGTAGCGGGCTGGGCTTGATGTTGGCGCGCAAACTGATGGAGAATCAGGGCGGCCGCCTGGAAGTAGAGAGCACGGAAGGCAAAGGTTGCACAATCCATCTATACCTGCCAGTTCATGAGCTGGTTGCTGAAACCTGCATTGCCTGATGGGCCGGTCAAATCGGCCCGGGCTCGCCGGCAGGGTAGCACTCACTGCACGACGGTAATGGTGGCAAGAAAACTGTAACCCTTGCCATGTTCGGTTTTCAAGGGCAAAGCCGTGCCGGTTTCGTCCGCCCACCGTTTGCGCAATCGGCTAATCATGGTATCCAGCCTGCGCATGTCAAACTCCAGCCAGTTATACCCCATCGCTTCAACCAGATCTCGGCGATTCAAGACATGCAAACCGGCAGTGGCCAGTTGTTGAAACAACTCCAGCTCGGCCAGTGACAGCGAGATCTGCAGTCCTTGTGCAGAAAGTAAGCGGCGCGTACGCAAATTCAGACACCAGTCACCACCAATCCGGCGATATAGGGCATTGATGATTGCATTCAGCTCCAGCAGCCGGAACGGTTTCACCAGATAATGATCAGCACCGCCATTCAGACCGCTCAGCATATCCTGTGTCGAACTTCTTGCGGTCAGCATGATGATGCCGGTACGCGGCGTTTTACTGCGGATGAGCTGTGCCACATCAAGCCCGGTTCCATCGGGCAAGCCGATATCGAGAATTGCAATATCCACCGTTGCCTGCAACTGCGCAAACTCGGCCAGAGAACCAGCCTGTATTACCTGGTGGCCACTACGCAGCAGGAATCTGGCGAGCTCCTCGCGTAGTTCGACCTCATCCTCTACCAATAAGACTTTTGCCACAATCTGTTCTGCATTTTTTGAGGACAAGCATTTTAATCGACCATGCTGTCATTGATGCTTACAAAAACTTACACCATGTGTCTTGTACACAAAGATTGACTGAATGTCAGTTACATTAATGACTGCTTCTTGGATACAAGGTGCCTCTGGTCATTTGCTGAGCGAGCGTCAGCTTCGGCCGATGAACGGCCCCTTCGGCCATTCCCTTGCGAATCATCAAGCCACGAAATCTCAAACAAAAAGAGGCCCTAGCGGGCCTCTTTGTTTAGCACTACCGGCAAAATCGTTCATGCCATCGTCGTGACAGACTTCATTACCTCGTGACAGACTTTATTCTTTTAGATCACTAGTCACCAACCCGCACGGTCATTATTCCACCGTCACACTCTTGGCCAGGTTGCGCGGCTTGTCCACGTCGGTGCCGCGTGCCAGGGCTACATGGTAGGCCAGCAGCTGTACCGGGATGGTATGCACAATGGCGGACAGCACGCCGACATGGCGCGGGGTGCGGATGACGTGCACGCCGTCCGACTCGCTGAAATGGCTGTCCAGGTCGGCAAACACGAACAGCTCGCCACCACGGGCGCGCACTTCCTGCATGTTCGACTTCACTTTTTCCAGTAGTGCATCGTTGGGGGCGATCACCACCACCGGCATGCTTTCATCCACCAGTGCCAACGGGCCGTGTTTCAGCTCGCCTGCCGGATAGGCTTCAGCGTGGATGTAAGAAATTTCCTTGAGCTTGAGCGCACCTTCCAGTGCAATCGGGTAGTGCAGGCCACGGCCGAGGAACAACGCGTTTTGCTTGGCGGCAAACTTGTCGGACCAGGCCTTGATCTGCGGCTCCAGATTGAGCGCATGCTGTACCGAGCCCGGCAGCTGGCGCAGGGCTTCCTGATAGCCATGCTCGGCGGCTGCATCCACGCGGCCGCGCAGCTTGCCCAGCGTTACCGCCAGGGCAAACAGACCCACCAGCTGGGTGGTGAAGGCCTTGGTGGAGGCGACACCGATTTCGGCACCGGCGCGCGTGTAGAACACCAGTTCGCTGGCACGCGGAATGGCCGATTCGCGCACATTGCAGATGGACAGCGCCATGGTATGGCCCAGTTCCTTGGCGTATTTCAGCGCTTCCATGGTGTCCAGGGTTTCACCGGACTGGGAGATGGTGACTACCAGGTGTTTGGGGTTGGCAAAAGCAGCGCGGTAGCGGTATTCGCTGGCGATTTCCACATCGCAGCTGATACCGGCAATGCTTTCGATCCAGTATTTGGCGGTAAGGCCGGCGTAGTAGCTGGTACCGCAGGCGAGGATCTTCACCCCTTCCACTTGCGGCAGCAGCTTCGCAGCATTGGAGCCAAACAGGCCAGCAGCAAAGCCATCTTCCAGCACCGCTTCGATGGTGTCGGACAGAGCCTTGGGCTGTTCGTGGATTTCCTTCTGCATGAAGTGGCTGTACGGGCCCAGTTCCAGCGAAGCCAGCGATACGTCGGACACATGCACGGCGCGTTCGATCACCTGATCGTTCTTGTCATGCAGCACCACGCTGTCGCGGGTGAGCAGGCCGATATCGCCCTCTTCCAGGAAGATGACTTGACGGGTGGCAGACAGGATGGCAGAGACATCAGACGCGATGAAGTGTTCGCCCTCACCCAGGCCCACCAGCAGCGGGCAACCCATGCGGGCGCATACCAGTTCGTCCGGGCGGTCCAGCGCGATGACGCCGATGGCGTAAGCACCAGTCAGTTGGCGGGTGGCTTGCTTCACCGCATCAAACAGGCTGACACCGCCTTGATAGTAGTGATGCACCAGATGGGCGATCACTTCGGTATCGGTCTGCGAGGTAAATTCATAGCCCAGCGCTTTCAGCTGCTGACGCTGTTCTTCGTGATTTTCGATGATGCCGTTATGCACCACGGCAATCTTGTCGAAGGAGATATGCGGATGTGCGTTGTGTTCGGTCACGCCGCCATGGGTGGCCCAGCGGGTATGGCCGATGCCAAGCTGGCCTTGCAGGTTTTCCGCTGCGGCAGCGGCTTCCATTTCTGCTACCCGGCCGACACGGCGCACGCGACTGATGGCGTCACCGGTATGCACTGCGATGCCAGCGGAATCATAACCGCGGTATTCCAGGCGCTTGAGGCCATCAACCAGAACCGGTACAACATTACGCGCCGCAATGGCGCCAACAATGCCACACATTATTTTCTCCTTGCACTATCGTTGCCAGCAGGTGCGCAGATCAGCGTGACACCCTTGGCCTGAATGATTTCCCTGGACTCCGCCGGCAGTGCCGCATCGGTAATCAGGGTGTGAATGGTGTGCCACGGCAATTCCAGATTGGGAATGCGGCGGCCAATCTTGTCCGACTCCACCATGACGATGACTTCGCGCGCCACTTCGGCCATCACCCGCGACAAGCCCACCAGCTCGTTAAAGGTGGTGGTGCCACGCTCCAGGTCGATGCCATCAGCACCGATGAACAGCTGGTCGAAGTCGTAAGAACGCAGAACCTGCTCGGCCACCTGACCCTGGAAGGACTCGGAGTGCGGGTCCCAGGTGCCACCGGTCATCAGTAGAGTGGGTTCATTTTCCAGTTCGCGCAGCGCTGCCGCGACATTGAGCGAGTTGGTCATCACCACCAGGCCGCGCTTGCTGCCCAGCAGCGGAATCATGCCGCTGGTGGTAGTACCGCTGTCGATGATGATACGGTTATGGTCGCGAATGCGCTCCGCCGCTGCACGGGCTATGTCCAGCTTGCGATCGGAGACCACGCCGACTTGCGGCTCCACCGCCATTTCACTGGGCAGGGCCACGGCACCACCATAACGACGCAGTAGCAGACCGCCGGTTTCCAGCAGGGCGAGGTCTTTACGGATGGTAACTTCGGAAGTGGCAAAACGTCGCGTCAGCTCATCTACGCTGATTTCACCACGCTCCTGCACCAGGGTGGCGATGGCATGGCGACGTTGCTGGGTATTTCGTTTGGTCATTGAAACGTTTCGTTTCGAAAGTTTTGTCATGATAACGAGGCAATATGCCGATATCAATCATCAGAACCATAAAATTTGTTACTTTTCTTTTGCAACGAAAGAAATGCAACAGCACCGATACGATATCGACCAAAGAAAATGCCCACCGGGCTTTCGTCGAGAAAGCGCAGCGGGCATGCCATGCAGTCAGACAAGCCGGAAATCAGCTCTTTTTCTGTGGACGCTTCCAGCCAGCAATGGTGACCTGACGCGCACGCGCCACCGTGAGGGCATCTGCCGGGGCCGTGCGGCTGATCACCGAGCCCGCCCCCACCGTCGCGCCGGCTTCCAGCGTGACCGGTGCCACCATCAAGGTACCGGAACCGACAAATACATTGTCCTGGATGACCGTCTTGAACTTGTTCACGCCATCGTAATTGCAAGTTACCGAACCGGCACCGACATTTACCTTGCTACCGATTTCAGCATCGCCGATGTAAGTAAGGTGATTCACCTTGGAGCCCAGACCAACCGTGCTCTTCTTGATTTCAACAAAATTGCCGATGTGCACTTCATCGGCCAGAGCCGCGCCAGGACGCAGGCGCGCATACGGGCCGATGCGGCAATCTGCCCCGACCACGGCATCTTCCAGATGGGAGAACGCGGCGATACGGGTGCCTGCCGCGATCTTGACGTTTTTCAGCACGCAATTGGCACCGATCTCGACATTGTCGCCCAGCTCTACCGCGCCTTCGAACACGCAATTGACATCGATGCTGACATCACGGCCATGCCGCAGCTGGCCACGGATGTCGATGCGGGCCGGGTCGGCCAGTGTCACACCGGCGGTTAGCAGGGCACGCGCCTGATTCTGTTGCAGGATGCGCTCCAGCTCGGCCAGTTGCAGCTTATTATTCACGCCAGCAGCTTCCCACGAAGCCGAGACGCTGGCGCTTTCCACCGTCACGCCATCGGCCACGGCCAGTGCCAGTACATCGGTCAGATAATATTCGCCCTGGGCATTGCCATTGCGCAGTGCCTGCAGCCAGCCAGAAAGCTGGCGGTTGGGCAGCACCATCATGCCGGTATTGATTTCACGGATGGCCAGTTGCTCCGGTGTGCAATCCTTGTGCTCGACAATGGCCTTGAGCTTGCCATCGCTACCGCGCAGCATGCGGCCATAACCGCTGGCATCGTCCAGTACGTCGGTCAGCACTGCCATGCCATCGCCAGCAACAGCAATCAGTTGTTGCAGGGTTTCGCTACGGGTCAGCGGCACATCGCCGTACAGCACCAGCGTCTTGCCACTGTCCGGCAGGGCCGGCAAGGCCATTTTCAGCGCATGGCCAGTGCCCAGTTGTTCAGCCTGTTCGGCCCAGACAATATCTTCATCCTTGATGGTCTCGCGGACCTGATCACCACCGAAACCATATACCACCACCAGCCGCGCCGGATTCAGGCTACGGGCCGTGGCGATGACGCGGGCGAGCATCGGCGCACCACCAACCGGGTGCAAAACTTTGGGTTTGGCGGAGTACATGCGGGTACCCTTGCCCGCTGCCAGAATCACGATATTGAGGCTGTCCATGCGAACTCTTTGCTGACCAAAAATGAAAAAGGCTGCCACAAAAGTGGCAGCCTGCAACTATACACGAATCGTTCCCGCGCTTTTAGTGCACACGCTTCTTGAGGTAGTCCAACGCCTTGAGCTGGGCAATGGCGGCTGCCAGGGCAGCGTGAGCCTTTGCCGTGCTCAGGTCGTCGGTAGCATGCTGCAGAGATTCTTCTGCTGCACGCTTGGCCTCATTGGCGCGCGCTTCGTCGAGATCCTCGCCGCGGATCGCCGTATCAGCCAGGACGGTGATGTGGGTGGGCTGTACTTCCAGCATGCCGCCGGAGACAGCCACCAACACTTCTTCCTTGCTGCCCGGTACGGTCATGCGCAGCACACCGGGCTTGATACGGGTCAGGAGCGGCACGTGTCGCGGATAGACACCGATCTCACCTTCCAGCGCCGGAGCGACCAGAAACTCGGCTTCACCCGAGTAGATGAGTTGTTCGGTGCTGACCACTTCCACATGCATCTTGGACATAAGCCCTCTCCTTAATTAAAGGGTCTTGGCTTTCTCAGCGGCTTCTTCGATCGCGCCAACCATGTAGAACGCTTGTTCCGGCAGGTGGTCGTATTCGCCAGCGAGAATTGCCTTGAAGCCCTTGATGGTATCGCGCAGGGAGACGTATTTGCCCGGGGAACCGGTAAATACTTCAGCTACGTGGAAGGGCTGGGACAGGAAGCGCTGAATCTTACGCGCACGTGCCACTACCAGCTTGTCGTCCTCGGACAGTTCGTCCATACCCAGAATGGCGATGATGTCGCGCAGTTCCTTGTAGCGCTGCAGCGTGGATTGCACGCCACGAGCTACGGAGTAGTGCTCGTCACCAACTACCAGCGGGTCCAGCTGACGGGAAGTGGAGTCCAGCGGGTCAACGGCCGGGTAGATACCCAGGGCAGCGATGTCACGGGACAGCACCACGGTAGCGTCCAAGTGGGCGAAGGTGGTTGCCGGAGACGGGTCGGTCAAGTCATCCGCAGGGACGTATACGGCCTGGATGGAGGTAATGGAACCATCCTTGGTCGAAGTAATACGTTCTTGCAGACGGCCCATTTCTTCGGCCAGCGTCGGCTGGTAACCCACTGCGGAAGGCATACGGCCCAGCAGAGCGGATACTTCGGTACCGGCCAGGGTGTAACGGTAGATGTTGTCTACGAACAGCAGAACGTCACGGCCCTTGCCGGAAGCGTCCTTCTCGTCACGGAAATGCTCGGCCATGGTCAGACCGGTCAGTGCAACGCGCAGACGGTTACCCGGCGGCTCGTTCATCTGGCCATACACCATCGCAACCTTGTCCAGTACGTTGGAGTCCTTCATTTCGTGGTAGAAGTCGTTACCTTCACGGGTACGCTCACCTACACCAGCGAACACGGACAGACCGGAGTGGGCCTTCGCGATGTTGTTGATCAATTCCATCATGTTCACGGTCTTGCCTACACCGGCACCGCCGAACAGACCAACCTTACCACCCTTGGCAAACGGGCAGAGCAGGTCAATCACCTTGATGCCGGTTTCCAGCAGGTCGGTAGCGGAAGACAGCTCGTCAAACTTCGGAGCGGACTGGTGAATGGCGCGACGTGCGTCGGTAGCCACCGGACCAGCTTCGTCAACCGGGTTACCCAGTACGTCCATGATGCGACCCAGAGTGGCGCTACCAACCGGCACCGAAATCGGTGCGCCGGTGTTGGCTACAGCCATGCCACGCTTCAGGCCGTCCGAGCTACCCATCGCAATGGTACGGACCACGCCGTCGCCCAGCTGTTGCTGGACTTCGAGCGTCAGGTCAGCGTCAACCAGCTTCAGGGCATCATAAACCTTCGGCATGGCGTCGCGCGGGAATTCCACGTCGATCACCGCACCAATGATTTGTACGATTTTGCCTTGGCTCATTATCGGTTCCTAAACATTTAACTTTTACAGTCTGTGTAACGGCTTACACCGCTGCGGCACCAGCCACAATCTCAGACAGCTCAGTGGTAATTGCCGCTTGACGGGCCTTGTTGTACACAAGGCGCAGCTGCTTGATCGTATTACCGGCGTTGTCGGTTGCAGCTTTCATGGCCACCATACGCGCTGCCTGTTCGGAAGCCATATTTTCGGCCAGAGCCTGATAAACCACCGACTCCAGGTAACGCTTGACCAAGAACTCCATCAGGCTGGGTGCATCCGGTTCGTAGAGGTAATCCCACGAATGCGAGTGCTCCACCACCATGTGTTGCGGAGTCAACGGCAGGAGCTGTTCGAGCGTCGGTTCCTGTTTCATCGTGTTGATGAAACCGGAGTAGACGATGTAAACCGCGTCCAGTTCGCCTTCAGCGTACTGTTTGAACAGCACTGTAAGCGGGCCAATTAGTTTGTCCATCTTCGGCACATCGCCGAGCTGGACTGCGCTTGCCACAACATTGAGGCGAGCACGCTGGCAGGCAGCAACGGCCTTCTGGCCGAGGCAGCACACGTCGATTTCGACGTTCTGTTCCTGCAGTTCCTTGACCTTGGCATAGAAGCGCTTGAACGAGTTCACGTTCAGGCCGCCACACAGGCCCTTGTCAGAGGAAACCAGGATAATACCAGCGCGCTTGACAACGTCACGGCGTGCAAGCAGTGGATGACCAAGATCCGCGTTTGCCTGAGCAAGGTGCGCCATAACCGTGCGCACCTTCTCAGCATAAGGACGGGCAGCGCGCATACGCTCTTGCGTTTTGCGCATCTTGGAGGTTGACACCATTTGCATCGCGCGAGTGATCTTCTGCGTGTTTTGCACGCTTCGGATCTTGGTGAGAATCTCTTTACCGACTGCCATTCCTGAACCTTTCTTTAGCTACGACGTGAGTCGAAAGGCTCAGTTGAAGCTGTAGCCAGCCTTGAACGATTCCATCGCCTTGGCCAGTACCTTCTCGTTGTCGCCGGACAGGTCGCCCGAAGCGTTAACGGCGGCCAGCAGGTCGCTGTGGTTCGCACGCACGTAAGCGAGGAACTCAGCTTCGAATGCCAGGGCCTTCTTCACCGGAACGTCTTCGTAGCTGCCCTTGTTCACAGCCCACAGGGTCAGTGCCATTTCGGCAGTGGCCAGCGGTACGAACTGCTTTTGCTTCATCAGTTCGGTTACCACTTCACCGTGTTGCAGCTGCTTGCGGGTAGCTTCGTCCAGGTCGGAAGCGAACTGCGAGAACGCAGCCAGTTCACGATACTGGGCCAGTGCCAGACGGATACCGCCACCGAGCTTCTTGATGACCTTGGTCTGGGCCGCACCACCCACGCGGGATACCGAAATACCGGCGTTGATGGCCGGACGGATACCTGCGTTGAAGAGGTCGGATTCCAGGAAGATCTGGCCGTCGGTAATGGAAATCACGTTGGTCGGAACGAAGGCGGAAACGTCACCAGCCTGGGTTTCGATGATAGGCAGTGCGGTCAGCGAACCGGTCTTGCCCTTCACTTCGCCGTTGGTCAGTTTTTCCACTTCATCCGCGTTGATGCGGGAAGCGCGTTCCAGCAGACGGGAGTGCAGGTAGAAAACGTCACCCGGGTAAGCTTCACGGCCCGGCGGACGACGCAGCAGCAGGGAGATCTGACGGTAGGCAACGGCTTGCTTGGACAAGTCATCGTATACGATCAGTGCATCTTCGCCACGGTCGCGGAAGTATTCGCCCATCGCACAACCGGAGTACGGGGCGATGAACTGCAGGGCAGCGGCTTCGGAAGCGGTAGCGGCCACGATGATGGTGTGACCCAGTGCACCGTGCTCTTCCAGCTTGCGTACCACGTTGGCAATGGAGGATGCTTTCTGACCTACGGCAACGTAGATACAAACAACACCAGTGCCTTTTTGATTGATGATGGCGTCCAGAGCAACGGCAGTCTTGCCGGTCTGACGGTCGCCAATGATCAGCTCACGCTGGCCACGGCCTACCGGTACCATGGAGTCAATCGCCTTCAGGCCGGTCTGCATCGGCTGGGATACCGACTGACGCGCAATCACGCCCGGCGCGATCTTTTCGATCGGGCTGGACAGCTTGGCGTTGATCGGACCCTTGCCGTCGATCGGCTGGCCCAGGGCGTTAACAACACGGCCCACCAGTTCCGGACCTACCGGCACTTCCAGAATGCGACCGGTACACTTGACTTCGTCGCCTTCGGAAATGTGTTCGTACTCACCCAGAACCACGGCGCCGACAAAGTCGCGCTCCAGGTTCATGGCGAGGCCGTAGGTGTTGCCCGGGAACTCGAGCATTTCGCCCTGCATCACGTCTGCCAGACCGTGGACACGAACGATACCGTCGGTCACGGAAATTACCGTACCCTTGGTACGGACTTCAGCGCCTTCAGCCAGGTTCTGAATCTTGGCCTTGATCAGATCGCTGATTTCAGAGGGGTTCAACTGCATGATCTCTCCTAATTCTTGAGGCTTGCCGCCATGGCTTGCAGCTTGCCGCGCACGGAACTGTCGATGACATCATCACCGACCAGCACGCGCACACCACCGATCAGATCGGCATTGTCACGCACATCAAGACGTACGGTTTTGCCGTACTGCTTGGAAAGCGTGCTGGTGAGTTCGGCTTTCTGTTCTTCGGTCAGCGGGAACGCCGTTTCAACTTGCGCATCAACGATGTTTTCCGCTTCAGCCTTGAACAGCTCAAACTGACTGGCGATATGCGGCAGCAGCATCAGGCGGTGGTTCTCGATCAGGGCGACCAGAAAGTTTTTCACGCTTTCGTTGGTACGCTCGCCGAGGACTTCCAGCATCAGCGCCTCAACCTCTTTTGCGGTATGTTTCGGATTGGTGACAACTTCAACCATATCCGGGTTGTTCACCATGGCAGCCAGCCACGCAAGCGCATCGGACCACTGGTCCAGCGTACGCGTTTCGGTGGCGAGGCTGTATACCGCTTCGGCGTAGGGCCTTGCGACGGTAATGAGTTCTGCCATGAGTTAATTAAAACTCCGCTTTGATGGAGGAAAGCAGGTCGGCGTGCTTGGCTGCATCGATCTCTTTGCGCAGGATCTTCTCTGCGCCGATGACGGCCAGCTGGGCTACCTGCTCACGCAGTGCCTCCTTGGCGCGCATCACTTCCTGATCGATCTGACCCTTGGCGTCAGCCACAATACGGGCACCTTCAGTGCTGGCATTGTCTTTGGCTTCGTCCACGATCTGGGAGGCACGCTTCTCAGCAGCAGTAATGATTTCCATTGCCTGTTGCTTGGCTTTGCGGAGTTCGTCCGCAACGCGCTTTTCAGCAGCTTCCAGATCTTGCTTGCCACGTTCTGCAGCGGCCAGGCCGTCTGCAATACGCTTGGCACGCTCTTCCATCATATTGGTAAGCGGAGGCCAAACAAACTTCATGGTGAACCATACCAGGATGGCGAACGTGATCGCCTGGCCCAGTAGTGTTACGTTAAATTCCACGCTTGTTTTCCTCCAGAGAATGACTTCTACACAAACCGTTTACTGGCTAAAAATTAGCCACCCAGAGCTGCTTTGGCAGCGGACAGGAACGGGTTGCTGAAGGTGTACAGCATGGCAACACCCACACCGATCATGGAGATCGCATCCAGCAGACCGGCGATAATGAACAGCTTGGTTTGCAGAACCGGGATCATTTCCGGTTGACGGGCGGAGGCCTCGAGGAATTTGCCACCCAGAATGGCGAAACCGATAGCAGTGCCGAGAGCGCCAAGGCCAATGATCAGAGCAGCTGCGATAGCGGTCATCGACTGAATCTGAGAAACGAGTGCTTCCATTGTGTATCTCCTAAGACTTATGCAAGGATGGTTGGTAAAAAAAACTAAAACAAAGGTAAAGCTCTAAAAAAACAGATACCACAAACTCTTTAGTGCGCTTCCACAGCCAGGCTCAGGTACACGATGGTCAGCATCATGAACACAAAGGCCTGCAGGGTGATGATCAGGATGTGGAAGATGGCCCACGGTGCACCCAGGATCCACTGTGCGCCCCAGGGCAGCAGTGCGATCAGGATGAAGATCAGTTCGCCAGCGTACAGGTTACCGAACAAACGAAGCGACAGAGAGATCGGCTTGGCGGCCAGTTCAACCAGCTGGAAGATGAAGTTCAGCGGGGCCAGGATGATGGCGCCAATCGGGTTGTGCGTGTGGAACGGTGCGGTCAGCAGTTCCTTGCCCCAGCCGCCCAGGCCCTTGGCCTTGATGGAGAAGCCGATGATGCACAGGAATACCGACAGCGACATGGCGAAGGTGGCATTCACGTCAGCGGACGGAACCGAACGGAAGTAGATGTGATGCGGTTCCAGGCCGAAGAAGGTGTGGCCGATCCACTGAGCCAGATTCGGCAGCAGGTCAACCGGCAGCATGTCCATTGCGTTCATCAGGAAGATCCAACAGAAGATGGTCAGCGCCAGCGGGGCGATGACTTTGCTCTTGGCATGGAAGATTTCCTTAACCTGGGTATCCACCAATTCGATGATGGACTCCACGAACAACTGCAGCTTGCCCGGATTTTCCAGGCTGGCACGACGGGCCACCATGGCAAATACACCGGCAAACACAAAAGCCAGGAACAGGGAGACGGAGAAAGTGTCTACGTGCAGGCTCCAGAAACCACGAGCCGGGGACGGATCGGAATTCCAGAACGTAAGGTGGTGATTAATGTACTCAATTGCGTTGCTTGCCATCGCTCTTTTCTCAATTATTTGATTAGAAGCCCTAACCAGTAGCCGGACACCGTGGCAAAAAAGCCTGCCAGCAAACCCACTACCGATAAATCCTTGAAAAACACCAAAGATGCACCAAACATTAAGACAGTCAGAATGAATTTGACTGCCTCTGCCTTGAAGTGCGCCTTCATCAGCACCGCAGGTGGGACATGCCGCTTGGCGTAGGCGATTCTTGCATACACTGCGGCGGGAATGAGCGCCGACAGCCCCCCAAGCAGAACCGACACCGGAACAGCAACGGTGCCGGCGCTTAGCACGGCACCAAGTAGTACAGCCACTACAAGCAGTTTTGCTTGCAGGCGCAGTACGCGCCCGACTTCCGGATTTTGCATGTCCGACACTTAAAAAATCGCTCGATTATAGGCTGAGCGCTTGATTTGCGTCAAACTGAACATCGCCCGCACCATTGCAGTGCAACATAAAATCATTTGCTTGATTTTGCTTGAAGTTTTTCAAGCAAGCGTTCCAGGTCGTCCAGATTGGCATACTCCACCTGCAAACGCCCCTGCCCACGCGCACCGTGGCGGATGCTGACCTTGGCGCCAATGCGTTCCGACACTTCTTGCTCTAGACGGGCAATGTCCGGATCGACGCGCTTTTCTGCTACCGGCGGTGTGGTTTTTTGGTCAGACAATTGTTGGACACGGCGCTCCACTTCGCGCACCGACCAGCCCTTTTCCACTGCCTCGTGTGCCATCTCCAGCTGCTGCACCACCGGCAGCGCCAGCAGCGCACGCGCATGGCCCATTTCCAGCTGACCTTGGTGCAACATGGTTTGTACTGGCTCGGGCAGCGCCAGGAGGCGCAGCAAATTGGATACCGCACTGCGAGAACGCCCTACTGCATCCGCCGCGCTTTCGTGGGTGAGGCCGAATTCGCTGATCAGGCGCTTGAGACCATGTGCTTCTTCGATGGGGTCCAGCTCCTGGCGCTGGATGTTTTCAATCAGCGCCATCGCCAGCGCGGCTTCGTCAGCCACGGTTTTCACCACTGCAGGTACTTCGGCAAGCCCCGCCTTGCGTGCGGCACGCCAGCGGCGTTCACCAGCAATCAGTTCGTATTCGCCGAGGCCAACTTCACGCACCACGACCGGCTGGATCACGCCTTGCGCACGGATGGAAGCAGCCAGCTCTTCCAGCGCAGCCTCGTGCATATGGCTGCGTGGCTGGTATTTACCGGGACGGATCAGGTCGATGGAAAGCGTGGTGAGGCGGTCATCCGCCACTGTGCTGGTAGCGAGGAGCGCGTCTAGACCGCGCCCGAGTCCTTTGAGTTTGGCCATGTTGTCAGACAGATGGAGTTGCGGTTGCGGGTTCGAGGCGGGCAGTCAGTTCCTGCGCCAGGGTGAGATAGGCTTGTGCGCCACGGGCATTACGGTCGTAGACCAGCCCCGGCAGCCCATGACTGGGCGCTTCGGCCAGGCGCACATTGCGCGGGATGACGGTTTCGAACACCTTGTTGCCAAAGTGGCTGGCCAGCTGTTCGGACACTTGCTGTGAAAGATTACTACGTGCATCGAACATGGTGCGCAGCAGGCCCATTATTTCGATACGCGGATTCACCGCCACGCGCACCTTGCGCAAGGTGGTAACCAGATCGGACAGCCCTTCGAGCGCATAGTATTCACACACCATGGGAATCAGCACGCTGTTGGCGGCCACCAGGCCGTTGAGGGTCAGCAGATTGAGTGAGGGCGGGCAATCGATCAGCACGTAGTCGTACTGGTCTTCCACTGCGCTAAGGGCATTTTTCAGCCGGGCTTCGCGCGCCAGTTCGTTCACCAGTTCCAGTTCGGCCCCGCCCAGATCGCGGTTGGCCGGCAGTACGTGGTAGCCACCTTCTTTGGCCGGCTGGCGTGCTTCTTCTACCGAAGCATCGCCCAGCAGCACGTGATAGACGGAACGCTCCAGTGCCTGCTTGGCAATGCCGCTACCCATGGTGGCATTGCCCTGCGGGTCGAGGTCGACAATCAACACCCTGCGGCCCAGCTCGGCCAGACCTGCGGCCAGGTTGACCACGGTGGTGGTCTTGCCGACCCCCCCCTTCTGATTGGCAACCGCGATCACGCGTGCATTCATTTAGCCACCATTCTCACCAGATGGCGTTCGGCGTCCAGACCAGGCACCGACACCGGTAGTACTTCGGCTACTGCTACCGTGTCCGGCAGCAGCGAGATTTCTTCGTAAGGATACACGCCCTTCATGGCCAGGTATTGACCACCGTCGGCCAGCAGGTGCGGCGTCAGGCGCACAAACTCGGCCAGCTCGGCAAAGGCACGGCTGGTGATGCGATCGAATTTGTGTTCCGGCTGGTAGGCCTCGACACGGCTGGTGACAACCTCGACATTGGACAGGCCCAGCTCGATGACCGCCTGGCGCAGGAAGGTGGTTTTCTTGTGGTTGGCGTCCAGCACCACCACTTGCAGGTCGGGACGGGCAATGGCCGCCGGAATACCGGGCATGCCGCCGCCGGAGCCAACATCCAGCAGACGGGTACCACCGTTCAGGTGCGGCACCAGCGACAGGCTGTCCAGCAGATGGTAGCTGACCATGCGCTGCTCTTCGCGCACGGCGGTCAGGTTGTAAGTGTGGTTCCACTTGGCCAGCAGGTTCAGATAGCCATCCAGCAAGGCCAGCTGTTGTTCGGTGAGGCCCAGGGCTAGTTGATCCAGCCCTTGTTTCAGTTCTGCAGTATGTGTCATGCGCTTGGCTTGCAATTATTCGGTTTTGGCGTCGGCAAAGCCGCGCTTCAGATGCACCATCAGCAGGGCGACGGCCGCCGGGGTAATGCCCTGGATGCGCGATGCCTGACCCAGGGTTTCCGGGCGCTGCTGATTCAGTTTTTGCTGCACTTCCTTGGACAGCCCCTTGACCAGGCCGAAGTCAATGTCGGCAGGCAGGCGGATGTTTTCCAGATTGTCACGGCGCGCCAGTTCTTCGTTCTGACGGTTGATATAGCCTTGATATTTGACCTGAATTTCCACTTGCTCGGCAACCACGTCATCTGCCACACCCCCAGCGGCTTCCGGCAGTGTCATCAGGTCGCGGTAAGCGACATTGGGCCTCTTGAGCAAGTCGAACAGGTTGTACTCGCGCTCGATGCCCTTGCCCAGCAGGGCTTGCAGCGCAGCGGCATCCTGCAGCTTGGCCGGATGCAGCCAGGTGGATTTCAGACGGGCGGTTTCGGCTTCCACTGCGTCACGCTTGCGACAGAAGGCATCCCACTGCGCATCGCCAACCAGGCCGAGCTTGCGGCCCATTTCGGTCAGGCGCAAGTCGGCATTGTCCTCGCGCAGTTGCAGGCGGAATTCGGCACGGCTGGTAAACATGCGGTAAGGCTCGGACACACCCTTGGTGATGAGGTCGTCCACCAGCACGCCAAGGTAGGCCTCGTCACGACGCGGACACCAGCCTTCTTCATCACGCGAATACAGGGCGGCATTCAGGCCAGCCAGCAGGCCTTGCGCTGCGGCCTCTTCGTAACCGGTGGTGCCGTTGATCTGCCCGGCAAAGAACAGGCCCTTGATGGACTTGGTTTCCAGCGTGGACTTGAGGCCGCGCGGGTCGAAGTAATCGTATTCGATAGCATAGCCCGGGCGCAGGATGTGGGCGTTTTCCATGCCACGGATGGAACGCACCGCCGCCAGCTGGATATCAAACGGCAGGCTGGTGGAAATCCCGTTGGGGTAGAACTCGTGCGTGGTCAGGCCTTCCGGCTCCAGGAAAACCTGATGGCTGTCCTTGTCGGCAAAGCGGTTGATCTTGTCCTCGATGGACGGGCAGTAGCGCGGACCCACCCCTTCAATCACCCCGGTAAACATCGGACTGCGCTCGAAGCCGGAGCGGATGATGTCGTGGGTTTGCTGATTGGTATGGGTAATCCAGCACGGCAGCTGCTTGGGGTGCATGCTGCGCTGGCCACGATAGGAGAACACCGGCTCGGGCGTATCACCCGGCTGCTCTTCCATCACGGAGAAGTCGATGCTGCGGCCATCAATACGCGGCGGCGTGCCGGTTTTCAGGCGGCCCACCGGCAAATCCAGCTCGCGCAGACGTGCACCCAGGGTGGACGCGGCCTGATCACCAGCGCGGCCGCCGGTGTAATTTTCCAGGCCCACATGAATCTTGCCGGACAGGAAAGTACCGGCCGTCAGCACCACGGTACGGGCGCGGAACACAATGCCGATGGCGGTAATGGCACCGGCCACCTGATCACCCTCAACCAACAAATCATCCACCGGCTGCTGGAACAGCGTCAGATTGGGCTGGTTCTCCAGCATTTCGCGGATGGCCGCCTTGTACAGGATACGGTCGGCCTGCGCACGCGTGGCGCGCACCGCCGGGCCCTTGGAGGCATTGAGGGTACGAAACTGGATGCCACCGATATCAGTGGCCAGCGCCATGGCGCCACCCAGCGCATCCACCTCTTTCACCAAATGCCCCTTGCCGATGCCACCGATGGACGGGTTGCACGACATCTGACCCAGGGTCTCGATATTGTGGGTAAGCAGAAGCGTGGCGCGACCCATGCGGGCGGCAGCCAGCGCGGCCTCGGTGCCGGCGTGTCCGCCGCCAACCACGATCACGTCAAACTGTGTGGGATAAATCATCGGCTGTACTCGGAAGCCCGTGCGCAAGAGGCAGGCAGGGCGAAGCGTGCAGGAAAAACGGCCTATTCTACGGCAAAACCGATTGCGTGATAAGTCATTGATTTGTTTCGCCCCTGTTGTAACCGGCAGTTCAAACGCCGGTCATCCACAAGTCATATGCGCGAAATGTCCCCGTCAAACTCCATCACTAGCATGTGTTGCAAGGCCGGCCCAGCGAAAAGCTACTGCCAAATGAAGGAGTTGCCGTGCCCATATCCGGAAATGGCTGATGGCAACAAA
Source organism: Aquitalea sp. LB_tupeE (assembly GCF_013391415.1). Taxonomy (GTDB): domain Bacteria; phylum Pseudomonadota; class Gammaproteobacteria; order Burkholderiales; family Chromobacteriaceae; genus Aquitalea. The sequence continues at coordinate 156,771 of NZ_JACAXB010000017.1, read as the reverse complement.
CCACAGCAAGGCTAGCATTCCGGACCAACACAACAAGCCTGTCCGCATATCCGCCAGGGGAGTAAGTCATGCAACTGAATGAAAGCATCAGTAGCCGCCGCCAGCTGAAACTGGGCGTGCGTGTAGCAGAAACGGCCGAAGACATCCGCCGTGCACAGAAACTGCGCTTTGACGTATTTGCCGGTGAAATGGGTGCCGAGCTGTCATCGCAAGCCCTGGGCATTGATTGCGATGAGTACGATGCCCTGTGTGACCATTTGATTGTGGAAGATGCCAACAGCGGCCTGGTGGTGGGCACTTACCGCATGCTGCCGCCGGATATGGCACGCCGTGCTCCCTCGTTGTATTCCGAACACGAATTCGACCTCACCCGCCTGGACAACCTGCGCGACAGCCTGATCGAAGTGGGCCGCTCTTGCGTACACAAGGATTTTCGCAGCGGCGGTGTGATTGCCCTGCTGTGGTCTGGTCTGGCCGACTATGTCCAGAAAAAGGGCGGTGCCTATCTGGCAGGCTGCGCCAGCGTGAGCCTGGCCGATGGTGGCCATCAGGCCGTCAGCCTGTACCGCCAACTGGAATCCAGCCACCTCAGCCCGGCCGAATGGCGTGTATTCCCGCACCTGCCGCTACCGCTGGACCGCATTCACGACGACGCACCCTCCTCGCCGATGCCGCCGCTGATCAAGGGCTATCTGCGCGCCGGGGCCTTCATCTGCGGTGAACCAGCCTGGGACCCTGACTTCAACTGCGCAGACTTCTTCATGCTGCTGCCCATGAGCCGCCTGACCGGCCGCTACAACCGTCACTTCGTAGGCTGATTCCCCAGCCTGCACAGCGCTGTCGCTGTCATCAGCCCGGCCGAAGCCCCCGTTCGGCCGGGCTGTTCTGTTTGCCAAGCGCTTCTGTCTGGTGGATTAAGCAGGATCAGCCAGCCATAACCCGGCTACAATCCCGCCATGAGCTACGCATTTCACCCGGTGGGTATAGTCCACTCGCCCTACAAAGAAAAATTCGGCATTCCGCGCCAGCCCGCGCTGGCTCCGGCTGCGGATGTACGCATCGAACTGCTGCCACCGTTCAATCATCCGGATACGGTACGTGGTCTGGACGCCTTCTCCCATGTCTGGATCAGCTTCGTATTCCACGAAACTGCCCATCGTGGCTGGCAGCCGCTGGTACGCCCACCACGGCTGGGCGGCAATGCCAAGGTGGGCGTGTTTGCCAGCCGCTCCACCCACCGGCCCAATCCGCTGGGCCTGTCGCTGGTGGCGCTGCGCGGCATCGATACCGGGCATGGCGTGTGGCTGCATCTGGAAGGCGCGGACTTGCTGGATGGCACGCCGGTGCTGGACATCAAGCCTTATATCCCGTTTGTGGAAGCCCACCCGGAAGCACGCGGCGGCTTTGTCGATGGCCCGCCGCCCAGCCTGGAAATCTGCTGGAGTCAGCCGGCCCTGCAACAGCTGGCCGCCCTGCCCTCTGCACCGCCCGGCCTGGCACAGCTGATTGAACAAGTACTGGCACAAGACCCGCGCCCGGCCTATCAGCACGACCCGGAACGCATCTACGGCGTGCGGCTTTATGACTACAACATCCGCTTTTGCATCCGGGATAACCATGCTCACGTGCTTGAAATCCAGCCGCTTGCCCCGAACTAAACTTCCATGCTCCGGTCACACCGGAGCCCTTTACTCTGGAGAATAAAATCATGACACCTCGCGCGAAGACGATCATGCTCGCCTTCACCCTGGTTTCTGTCCTGGCGGCACCGTTTGCGGAAGCCGCACGCTTGGGCGGAGGCAAGAGCGCCGGCATGCGCCGCTCGGCCCCGACCAAAAGCTACCAGCAACCCACTCCGATGCCGGCTCCGGCACCTGCTCCGCAGGCTGCGCCGCAAGCCCAACCCAAGAAGGGTCCTGGCATTGGTACCGCCATTGCAGCGGGTGCGGCAGGTGCTGCCGCCGGCTACATGCTGGGTTCGGCCATGAACAACAACCACGCTTCGGGTAACGCCGTGGATACCGCAGGTGCCGGGTCTGGCATTCCCTGGGGCACGCTGGCCTTGCTGGGCCTGCTGGGTATTGGCGGCCTGATGTGGTTCCGCCGCAAGACTGCCAGCCAGGCAACCGTCAACAGCCCGATGCCTGCCGGTAACGGCCCGGTCTTCAATAGCAATGCTCAGGACGCTGCCCGCTTCGAGCCGATTCCCAAGATTGGCTCTGGCCTGGGTCAACCGGCTGGTTATGGCGCAGCACCGGCCATGGCTGGTGCAGTGCCGGGACGCCTGCCGGATGGTACGGAAACCCCGAACTTCCTGCGTCAGGCCAAGGCAACCTTCCTGCACCTGCAAAGCCTGAACACGCCGGACAGCCTGGAAGAAGTACGCAAGTACATGACGCCGGATCTGTTCGAAGGCCTGCGCAATGAAATCGGCAGCAATACCGATGTGGCTGACTTCCCGCAGCTGGACTGCCAGCTGGCCGAAGCCGTGGAAGAAGGTGGCCGCTTTATCGCCACTGTGCGCTTCTCCGGTACGGTGAGCGAGTCGGTCAATGCCGCGGCAGTACCGTTCAGCGAATACTGGCATTACGTGAAGGATGGCAGTACCGGCGGCAAATGGCTGGTAGCTGGCATTCAACAAGAGTAATTTCTGGTTTTTTGTTGGATTTATCTTAACGGGCCCTGTCGGGCCCGTTTTTTATTATCCGGCCATGCTCTACACTGGAATGCCGATTGCTAGGTAACGGGTTCATGGGCCAGCAAGAGCCCTATCTCAGGAAGGAATGTACTGCAATGAAACGTTTCGAGCATGCCGGTCTGATACTCGGCAGCCATTTCCAGCCCATCTACAGTCTGGCGCACCGCCGTACCGTGGGCGTGGAAGCCTTGCTGCGCGCCGAGCAGAACCAGCTGCCGCTGTCACCGGCCGAGGCATTTTATACCATGGTGTCCCCCGAGCGACGCCACGGGCTGGACCTGGCCGTCAGCCAGGCCCATGTACAGCACTTTACCGAGCTGGAACACAGCCATCCGCACTGGCTGTTTCTGAATGTCGATGCCGCCTCGCTGTCCCGCCCGGAACGGGCCATGGCACTGGCCAACACCATTCGCGAAGCCGGCCTGCAGCCGGGCAATGTGGTACTGGAAGTGCTGGAACATGTGCTGGAAGTGGATGAAGCGCTGATCGAAGGCGTGAATCTGCTGAAAAAAGCCGGCTTCCTGATTGCGATTGACGACTTTGGCGTCGGCCATTCCAACCTGGACCGGGTATGCCAGCTGGAACCGGACCTGGTGAAGTTCGACAAGGATTTGCTGCGCAGTGCCGTCAGCCAGCCACGCACCCGCAATCTGCTGTCCAGACTGGTGCGGCTGATGCACGAAATTGGTGCACTGGTGGTGGAGGAAGGGATTGAAACCGAGAACGATGTACTGGTGGCGCTGGAGTCCGGCTGCGATCTGGTACAGGGCTATTATGTGGCCCGCCCCTCCGCCAGCCCGGATGCCGACGACATCATCACCAAACGGCTGGATTCGCGCTGGGACGAACTGATGGTGCGCGACCTGCTCAAGCGCAAGATTACCCGGCGGCAGATCGAACTGGCCCGCCAGGCTTTTGTGCAATCGGCCATTTCGCTGATGCAGGGCACCCCGTTCGACCAGGCGGCCACCCCCATGCTGGCCATGCCCGATGTCATCCGCTGTTTTTTGCTGGACAGCGAAGGCCGCCAGATTGGCCGCAACCTCAACAGCCGCCACAACACCATTGCCAGCAGCTTGAAGTTTGCCCCGCTGGCCGATACCACCGGTGCGGTGTGGTCGCGCCGCGCGTATTTCCAGCATGCCATCGACCAGCCCGGCGTGCTGTACATGAGCGAGCCTTATCTGTCGATGACCGACACCCGCTCCTGCGTCACCCTGTCCATGGCGATTGAAATTGACGAAGCCATGCACGTGCTGTGTGCCGATGTGCTGGCACCGCGTGTGCACAGCAGTCACGGCTGAAGCACGCTCAGGCCAGACATCATAAAAAAAGGACCGCATGCGGTCCTTTTTCTGTTTCAGCACAACTTACTGCGCAGGCGTGATTTCGGTAATGCTTTCAAACAGCGTCACCACTTTTTGCACCCCGGCAGTTTCGCTCACCACCTGTGCCGCCGCCTGCCCTTCCGCCGGTGTAACCAGACCCAGCATGTACACCACGCCGCGTTCGGTCACTACCTTGATATGGTTGGGCGAGTAGCCCTTGCCATCCAGCAGGCGGGTACGCACCTTGCTGGTGATCCAGGTGTCGTTGCTGCGCTCGGAGAAACCGGAAGACGGAGCCACCACGGTGTAATTGAACACGCGGCGCACATTGGGCATGGCACGGGCAATCACCTCGGCCTGCTGGCCGGCTTCTGCCGACGGCACTTCACCGGTCAACAATACGGCACGGTTATAGCTGGTGGTATTGACGTGAGCCGAAGGCAATTTCTCGCCAATCTGGTGCGACACCTTGGCTTCAATGCTCTGGTCGTCCACATAAGCACCGCTGGAACGGCGGTCGGTAGCCACCAGCGCACCACCGGCCACACCACCGGCAGCCAGGGCGAAACAACCGGACAGCGCACTGGACACACCAGCGGCCAGCAACAGCGACAGGACAGTACGTTTCATTTACTCACCTCCCAACAGCATGTAATCGATGGCATCGCACAGGGCATGCACCAGCAGGATGTGTACTTCCTGAATACGCGCGGTGCGCAGCACCGGCACATTCAGCTGGATGTCTTCCGGCGACAGGATTTCGCTGATCTTGCCGCCATCCTTGCCGGTGAGGGCAATCACACCCATGCCGCGCTCGTGCGCAGCATAAATGGCTTCAATCACATTGGCGGAATTGCCCGAGGTGGAAATGGCCAGCAGCAGGTCGTTGGTATGCCCCAGCGCACGCACCTGCTTGGAAAAAATCATGTCGAAATCGTAGTCATTGCCAATGGCAGTGAGCGCCGAAGAGTCGGTTGCCAACGAAATGGCGGCCAGACCGGGGCGCTCCTTTTCGAAGCGGCCCAGCATTTCAGCAGCAAAGTGCTGGGCATCTGCAGCCGAACCGCCATTGCCACAGGCCAGGATCTTGCCTTCGTTCATCAGGCAGCTGACCATGCGCTCGGCAGCCAGCGCCACGGCGGGCGATAGCAGTTCCATTGCTTCCTGCTTGGCGGCAATGCTTTCCAGAAAATGTCCGTTGACGCGTTCAATCAGGTCCATGCTTTTCCTTGTAGCAGCGCGGGATGGCTGCTATGCAAAAATGTTTTTCAACCACTGCAGCGGCTGCTGGCCTTCGCTCAGCACAGCATCAAAACGACAGGGCGCGTCTACTCGCTTATCGGACAGGTAGACCGTGGCCGCATGCAGGAGTTTCCTCTGCTTGGCCGGTGTAATGCTGTAGGCTGCACCGCCATAACGCGGGCTGGCCCGGTGGCGCACTTCCACGAACACCAGATAGCGCCCGTCACGCATGATCAGGTCGATCTCACCGCCACGGCATAACCAGTTGCGCTCCAGCAGCTTCAGGCCCTGCTGCTGCAGAAAGGCCAGCGCGCGTTCCTCTGCCTGCTGCCCCTGGCGGTTCATCGGCCTTATTCGCCTTCGCCAATCAGCGATACCGGCAGCTGACGGTCAAACACCCGGTCGCGGCCCAGTTTCAGGTCGCCGGTGACACCATCCAGCTTGATGCTGGCAGGGTTGCGCGTGGTACCCAGCAACAGCGCCAGACGATAGGCATCAATCCCCAGCGCATACAGGCGTTCGGTTTGCAGGGTCAGCGCGGAGGCCGGGCGGGCAAAACGTTTTACCGCCGGGTGTTGCGGCATCAGGAACCACGGCATGTCGATAAAACGTACACCGGCCAGCTGTTTGTCCGGACTGCGCGTGCTGATTTGCGAGGTGGCATACACCGGCAAATCCGGCGGCAAGGCCGGTTTCAGCCGGGCGGCCTCGGCCGGCTCCACCGCCAGAAACACCGCATCGGCCTTGCTGGCCGCCTGCAACAACTCCGTCAGGCTCTGACCGTTATCTTCCACCTGTGGCGCGTCCTTGCCGCTCTGGTTGCGCCATTCGTCGGCAAAGGCTTGCTTCAAGCGGCTGGACAATACCTCGCCATCGGCAATGATCAAGGGATTGCTGCGGCCATCTTCACGCATCAGCCGGGCAATCTGGCGTGCTTCCACTTCCACATTCAGGGCCAGGGTAAACAGCCTGGGGTTGGTCGGCACATCGCGCCCTACGGCATTGAGCGCCAGCGTGGGCACACTCACATGCGGTGCCACCGCGGCAATACCGCCACGCGACAAGGGGCCTATCACCACGTTGACGCCACTGGCCACCGCCTCGCGGTAGCGCTGGGCGGCGTTGTGTTCGTCAGCATCAATCACCACCACATCGGCTTGCGGTTCGGCATCGTGCGCGGCTTCCACCCCGCTACGCACCACGGCAGCCGCCTCGCCCAGCAATTTGGACTCGGTGGGCAGCAACAGGCCTATTTTAAGACGTGCCACCTGCTTGCCGGGCGCTGCCAGCGGCTTGGCCACCGGGGCAACAGGGGCGGATGCCGGCTGCGTCTGCGCGCGCGGGCTTTGTCCGGCCACGCTATTGAGCGGCGCAGCATTGAGTTGGATGATATAGTCCGGTGCCTGCGCATGCGCAGCCGTCAACCATGTCATCATGACGCCAACCAACAGCGGAGCCAGTCTTTGCATACTTCGTTCGCTCACTTGCTTGAAACTGCACGGGAAAGTTTCTGTCGCGGCACATTATATGTGGTGGCCACTCCCATTGGAAACCTGGGAGATGTTACCGCACGTGCGCTGGCGGCCTTTACCGCCGCCGATGTGGTCTGCGCGGAAGACACCCGCGTCACCGGCAGCCTGCTGACTGCCTACGGCATCCACGCCAACAAGCTGGTGAGCCTGCGCGAGCACAACGAACGCAGCATGGCCGAGCAAGTCATCCGCTGGCTGGCGGAAGGGCAGATCGTGGTGCAGGTATCCGATGCCGGCACCCCTGCGGTATCCGACCCTGGCGCGCGACTGGTGGAAGCCGTGCGCGCCGCTGGTCACCCGGTACGCCCCATTCCTGGCGTATCCGCCGTCATCACCGCCCTGTCCGCCAGCGGCTTTACCAGTAATGCCTTCCTGTTTCACGGCTTTTTGCCGCCGAAAAGCGGCGAACGCCGCCGTACACTGCAACAATGGCTGGGCGCCGACCACCTGGTGGTGTGCTATGAAGCGCCGCACCGCATTGTGGATACCCTGCAGGACATCGTGGCCGAACTTGGGCCGGACCGCCGCCTGATGCTGGCGCGCGAGCTGACCAAAACCTTTGAAACCTTCCACAGCCTGCCCGCAGGCGAGCTGCTGGAATGGGTAAAGGCCGACAGCAACCAGCAGCGCGGCGAAATTGTCCTCATCATCGACGCCGCCCCGCAAGCGGAAGACAACGCCGGTTTGCCGGAAGAAGCCATCCGGGTGATGAACATCCTCAGCGCCGACCTGCCCATGAAGCAAGCCTCCACCCTGGCCGCGCAAATTACCGGTGCCAACCGCAAGCTGCTATATGACCATGCACTGAAAATGAAAAAGGATGCCGAGGAGTGATTTACAAGCCAAGACAGATGGGATAGACTTGCCTCCTCTTGCGATGCCCGGGTGGCGAAATCGGTAGACGCAGGGGATTCAAAATCCCCCGCCGCAAGGTGTGTCGGTTCGAGTCCGACCCCGGGCACCATCTGCAAGACCAAAGAAGTCCACAGAAGTGTAAGAAACCCGCGCCAAATATAGGTTTGCGGGTTTTTTTACGTCTATAGCAGTCCAAAATGGCCTATTGCAATCCAGCAATCAGCGGGGGCATATTCGGGGGCATCGGTTTTGGTGGCATGAAAATGTGCCCCCAGACATTACAGCCATAGCAACAGGTAGACCCCATGCCCCTCACAGCCATACAACCAAGTCCTTACCAGATTAAGGATTGCAGCAAGAATCAAAAACAGCGCCGCAAGGCGCTTTTTTGTTGCCCAAATCCCGCCATGGAACACTGGTAGAACACCAACACAGCACACCCCGGCAGGCTCAGCCCACAGCCATGCCGTGCCACACCCTTCCCCGGTATTGACAAGCCCACCCCGCCACCCAACAATTGCCGCGTGCTGTTCAATAGCGGCACCGGGAATGCAAGCCCGAAAGACATAGGCGGACAGCCGCTTTGCGGCATTTTTTACGTCCGTTACACACCATTGGTACGTCCTTTTTCTATGGCGGGCCGTGGTGGGGAGCCTTCGGGCTGCCGGTTCCTATGTCCCGGTCTTGCAAACCCTGCCATGTGCCTGCCACCCCGATTGCAAGCGGGGTGCGGGTCTAATCCCGACATAGGAGGCATACCATGCCTGGCATCTCCCACGCCCTGTTGCACCCTCCCCCCGCGAATGTCATTGCCGTTACCGCCCTGCCATCCTTCCGCAAGGAGGCCCGCGCATGAACACCCAGCCCCTTCTCGACCCGGACGTTCCCGCCGCCTATCTGGCCCTGGCCACCTTTCAAGACCAACTCAGCCACCTGCAATCCCTGACTAGCCTGCCGGAGCACGCCGCGCTGCGCGAACCCATCAGCCAGCTGACCCGCCTCTCCCAGACCATCCAGCACACCATTGCCGACGGAATCTGCACGCTGGACCATGCCGCTGACTGCATGCAATGCCTGCTTGATCTGCTGCACCACGCCGAGGACGTGCCGCTGCCAGCCAACCAGCTGGCCGGGCTGCTGACCCCGCTGCATCAGCAAATAAGCCTCGCGCGCACCGATATCGGCCAACTTCTCTAAAAGAACAGACAGCGCCGCAAGGCGCTTTTTGTTGCCAGTCGTTTACGCAAGCCTCCCCCTACCACCCAGTGCAGGCCAGATCAATTGCGCCGGAACACTTGCCGTCGCCACTGTACGCATAATTTCACTGCAAGCTGACTGCGACACCAAGGCCGCTGCAGTACTACATGGCATCCCCACTTTTCAAACATCTAAAAGCCGTCCGATTGATGCCGATAGATCATCAGGCTATTTTTTGTTGATCAAGCATGACATTAGCACGCTTCATGTGCGAAACTGATGCATTGAATATACTCAATATTTGACTTGGCATTTTTAAGATTGATAATCAATTATCACAAAAAAAATACTGCATCGAAGCTAAAATACTCCAGACAACACTAACAATTTAATAATTACTTTCAAAGGTAAGAGAAAATTGAAAAATATTTACTATCGCATAGCATTATTACTACTTCTACTAGCAGCCCCCAGTATCGGAAAAGCCGAAAATATGTGCTATCCATGTGCACTTGATTCAAAAAAATTTTCCGAACTTGATTTATCATTGAATAACATTCAGAATAGTTTTGAGTCTGGAGAAATCTCTGAAATTGAACTTCGAAATGCATATCGCGCATTTTATACTCTCACAGCCAAACAAGCATGGTATTTACAAGAATGGGCAAGATCTTCCCCTAAATCATATCCTGCACATTTGGCATTGGGCATTTACCTGAAAAAACGTGGTGAGTATTTCCGCGGCACGAAATCTATTGCAGAGACACTGCAATTCAACCTTGACAAAATGGAAGAGTTGTTTAAACTATCAAAATCCGAACTCGATATTTCTTTATCACTAACTAGTAAACCATACTTGTCTTATTTCCATCTCCTGGATATATCTACAGGCTTAGGCAATGACAAAGCATCTGAATATTATTTCATCCAAGGAAGAAAAATACTACCTCGCAATCGTTTAATAAGAAATAGATACTTCATCAGTTTGACACCGAGATGGGGAGGCTCATATCTAAAAATGAAAAACTTCATAACGGATGCCAAGGCAAAAGGAGCAGATGCTGAAGCGATTGCTGAGCTAGAAGCACTGACATACGACGACCTCGGCCAAACGGCGCTTGACAATAGAGACAGAGGTAGCGCAATTAAATATTTCTTATTAGCCATGGAAAGAGCTAAAAACACAGACCGGACATTCAAAGAAGATACATTAACGCGCCCAGCCTTGGTTCTTTGCTCAACCCAGAAATACCCCGAATATTGCCAATGAGCTACTGAAATTCACGGCCACGTTTTATGGTATCTGTAGGCTGTACCTGTATCTATGTATAAGCCCTGTTTATACAGCCCAGCAGTTTTTGTCTGTATTGGGTTACCAGCCACACCACGATACATATCCCGACTAGCATCCAAGTTGAAGAAGTTACAGAAACCGCACAGCACAAGGCTCTGCGGTTTTTTTGTTGTCCATTAGGACTTATAACAGCGAGCTGTGTGCCTTTCTTAAACCCTAATGAGAAAGATACACAGCCATCCACTCCCCACATTCATCACTCCAGTCCAACACCCCCCGCGCCATCTGCATGGCCGGGGGTGTTTTGTTCTGGCTGCCATCCGGCGGACAAATCAGGTGGGGTCAGAACTTGAGGTTGAGGGCGGTGTAGAGCGAGCGGGCGGGGCCGGCTACGCCTACGCCCCAGGGGATACCGGCGCGGCTCATGGTCATGCCCTGGCCGGTGTAGGCACCGCCCAGCGGCAGGGTGTAGAAGCGGTTGAACACGTTGTCGATGCCCACGTCCGCGCTGAAGCGTTTGTTTTCATAGCGGGTGCGCAGGTTGAACAGGCTGTAGCCGGGGGTTTTGACTTCGTTGCGCACGGCGGAGACGTCGGTTTTGGCACGGACGGCCTGCCATTCGGCGGTACTGGTCCATTGCCCCAGCGTATTCACCAGCGCCAGTTTGGCGTTGAGCGGCATGATGTTGTACAGATTGTCGCCGGTAGTCAGGTTTTCGCCACGGGTGTAGCTGAGCTGGGCGGTGGCATCGAAGCGGCCGTAGCCGGTGGTGTTGGCCAGTTGCAGCTTGCCGCTGACATCCACGCCGTATAGCTGGGCGTTCTGGTTGACGTATTGCAGCACCACGTAGCCGGTGGTGGCGGTCTGGTTGTTGTTGGCCGTGCCGTAACGCTGGGCGTCGATGTAGTTTTCCACATAGCTGTAGTAGGGGCTGACCGTAAACTGCCAGGCTTCGCCGTCGGTGGCATGCCAGTTGGCGCTGCTGCTGAGGGTGTGGGCCACTTCCGGCTTGAGGTTGGCATTGCCGACATAGCCGTTGCCGTCGCCGGCGAAGTTGTTCATCACCGCGGCCATGGTGTTGCTCGACCAGGTATAGCGTTCGTACAGATTGGGCGAGCGGGTTTTCTGCGCGTAGGCCAGTTCGTACTGCTGGCGGGCATCCGGGGTGTAGCGGGCCAGTGCGGACAGGTCGAGGTTGAGATCGGTGCGGGCGTGGTTTTGCGCGTTGAAGCTGGCGGCATCAGTAGCGTAGGAGGCGTTGCTGTTGTAGCCCGCTACGCTGCCGGCATTGCTGTTCACCTGGCTTAAGCGTGCGCCGATGATGCTGCGCCATTGCGGGTTCCAGTCGGCCTGCCATTCAGCAAAGGCGTCCACGCGGTCGCGGTTGCCATCCTTGATGTTCCAGAAGGTATTGGGGCCCATGCCGCCAGTGCCACCGGCTGCCGGCCACCAGTCGTTCAGGTTGTAGCGCTGGATTTCGCTGCCCAGTTTCAATTGGTCGCGTGCATTCAGGGCCAGCTCGGCAGTCAGGCTGCCGCCCAGGGTATGGCTGGCGGAATCCATTGGCATGCCATTGTGATAGATGCCGTAAACGGTTTGCTTGTCATCGCCAAAGTTCATGCTGTGGCGTACGTACTGGCTGTACAGGCGGGCGTCCAGCTCGCCCCAGGCAAACTGGCCGTTGTAGTGCAGGTTCAGCTGGTTGCTGCTGTTGTCGGTCATGTCCATGCGCTGGTTGGCAAAGCCCTCATAAGGCGTGCGTTGCACGCCAACTTTGGCTTCCAGCAGCTGGTAATTGTCGCGCCAGGCTAGGCCCAGTTCGTGGTTTTCGGTTTTGTAGGCGGTGGAGCCTACCGTTTTGCCATCCATCCAGGCGCGGCCCGTGGCGGCCAGGCCGGATTTCTTGAAGTCAGCTGCAGCGTCGTAGTTATTGCTGCGGGCGGTGGAGCCGGTGTAGTTGATGCTGACATGGTCGTTGGCCAGGGTGGCGCTGGCATTGGCCCCCCGCGCATCGCCATTGCTGCGGTAGAAGGCACCGACATTCCCGGTCTGCAATATCTGGCCTGCCTCGGCAAATTGCGGGGCGGCGGATCTGGCCACAATCACCCCGCCAATATTGTCGCCACCGGCGCTGACCGGGGCTGCACCGTTATACACCTGCACGCTGTCTACCTTGCTGGCGTCCATATAGGACAGCGGGGAGTTCATGTGATTGGGACAGGCGGCAATCAGGCTGGCACCATCGGTTTTTACCAGCAGGCGGTCGTCGGCCAGGCCGCGCAGTACCGGCAGGCTGGAGAAGCCACCGGCGGCATGCAGATTGAGGCCGGGAATATCATGCAGCAGCTGGGCGCTGTCGCTACTGCGTGCTTGCTGCGCGGCCAGTTGTGCCGGGCTGAGGCTGCTGCCATTGGCCTGGCTGGATGGCCGGGTGCCGTGGACCACCACCTCCGGCATTTGCTGTACGTCCGTGCTGTCGGCGGCGTTGGCCAGCTGGCCAAGGGCGGCCAGGGCAAGGGTGACGGCCAGCGCGGCCGGCTTGGTCTGGTAATGCATATTGTTTCCCAAGTGAATGACAGAAGGGTCATGCACCGGTGCAGGGGGAGTCTGGCCCGGCGCTATCGGGACAAGAAGCTGGCATGGGTGGGATAGCGCAGGTCTTGACCACATGTAGGACAAACGGCGGTTTGTTCCGTAAGGGGGGCAGCGTAGCAATTTCGCCGCGTTCCGGGATGTGACCAATTGTCGCAGGGCCAGTATTGGCAAGGCTTTGGCAGTGGGGATCCGCCGCGAGGCTGATCAAGCGCAAATGCGGGTGATTTTCTTTGCGTTTGGCATAGCAAGCGCTGGGCCGGGTCAGTACACTATGCGCTAGTCTGGCCTATTGCCTACCCCCATTACCTTCGGCACCGACCAACGTGAACAAACTTTGGCCTTCCTGGCTGTCCAGCCTGCTCGTCACTCTGCTTTCCTGCCTGATGGGCATGGCAGTGGTGTATGTGGCTGCGCGTCAGGATGAAGACATTGCCCGCTCGCAGGCGCTGGCCGATGCCAGCGACCGGGGCAATGCGGTGAAGGTGACGATAGACCGTGCGCTGTCCTCCACCTATGCGCTGAGCGCCATGGTGCGGCAGGGGCATGGCCAGCTGGATGATTTCGATGCCTATGCCCACGCGCTGATGACTTACTACCCCGGCGTGATGTCGCTGCAACTGGCGCCGGGTGGCGTGGTGCGGCAAATCTATCCGCTCAAGGGGAATGAAAAGGCGATTGGCCATAATCTGCTGGCCGACCCGGCGCGCAACAAAGAGGCCTTCATGGCGCGCGATAGCGGCCAGATGACGCTGGCCGGGCCATTTACCCTGGTTCAGGGCGGCATGGGCGCGGTGGGCCGCATGCCGGTATTCCTGAACCACGAGCGTGGCGTGCCGCCGGTGTTCTGGGGCTTTGCCATTGCGCTGGTGCGTTTTCCGGATGTCTTGCAAAACGCCGGGCTGGACTGGTTGCCCCGGCGTGGCTATCGCTACAGCCTGTGGCGTCAGCACCCGGACAGCCACCAGATACAGGTGCTGGCCACCTCCGAGCCCAAGGCCGTAACACTGGACGATCCGGTGCATTACACCATAGACATGCCTAATGGCACCTGGACGCTGGATGTGGAACCGCGCGATGGCTGGCGTAATCCGCGCCATATGGGCAGTAATACCCTGCTGGTGATGCTGATCAGCGGGCTGCTGGGCTGGCTGGCCTGGCAGATGGGGGAGTTACGCCGCAATCGTGCCGAACTGGCCTTGCTGGTGGCACTGCGCACCCGCGCGCTGGAGCAGGAAACGTCAGACCGTGAAGCGGCAGAGCATGCGGCACTGGCCGAAACCATGCGTCAGGCCGCCCTGCTGCAAACAGCGTCTGATGGCATTCACATCCTGGATGAAGAAGGACGGCTGACCGAATGCAGCCCGTCCTTTGCCGCCATGCTGGGCTATAGCACAGCGGAAATGCATGCGCTGTGCCTGCAGGACTGGGACAGCACAGTCAGCACCGGCGAGCTGCAACGGCTGCTGCACGACACTAGCGGTGACGGCGTGCGAGTGGAAACGCGGCACCGGCGCAAGGACGGCACCATGATTGATGTCGAGGTGAATGCCAAGCCGGTCACCATTGCCGGACGGCTCTATGTCTATGCCTCCGCCCGCGACATCAGCGAACGCAAACACGCCGAACAGCTGCTGCGCATTGCCGCCACCGCCTTTGAAGCCCAGGAAGGCATGGTGGTGACCGACTGTCACACCACCATCCTGCGGGTCAATGGGGCATTCAGCAAAATCACCGGCTATGCTGCCGACGAAGTGGTGGGGCAGAAAATCAGCCTGTTGCAATCCGGTCGTCATGACGCCGCGTTCTATCAGCGCATGTGGCAAAGCCTGCAAGAGCTGGGTGCCTGGCAGGGGGAAATCTGGAACCGGCGCAAGAATGGCGAAGTTTATCCGGAGTGGCTCAGCATCAGTGCGGTGCTGGCGGAGGATGGCTCGGTCAGCCACTACGTCGGCACCATGAGCGACATCACCCAGCGCAAGGCCGCAGAGGACAAAATCAAACGCCTGGCCTTCTACGACCCGCTCACCCAACTGCCCAACCGTCGCTTGCTGATGGACCGTCTGCAAATGGCGCTGGAAGTCTGCCAGCATCACCTGCGAACCGGGGCGCTGCTGTTCATCGACCTGGACAACTTCAAAACCCTCAACGACACCCTGGGCCATGACAAGGGCGACCGCCTGCTACAGGAAGTGGCACAGCGCCTGAATGGCTGCCTGCGGCCGGGCGATACTGTGGCCCGGCTGGGCGGCGACGAATTTGTGCTGATGCTGGAAGGCCTGCATAGCGACCCGGCCCAGGCCGTGCTGCAAACCCGCGCCATTGGTCAGCATATTCTGGAAGCACTGGCGCAACCCTATTCCATGCTGGGCGACCTGCATCACAACACCTGCAGCATGGGTGCCGTGCTGTTTAATGGCCATGACAGTTCGGTGGAAGAGCTGCTGAAACGGGCGGACCTCGCCATGTATCAGGCCAAAGGTGCCGGGCGCAACACCTTGCGCTTTTTCGATCCGGAAATGCAGGAAGCCGTCAGCGCCCGTGCCGAACTGGAAAGTGCGCTGCGCCGCGGCTTGCAGCAGCAGGAATTCCAGCTTTATTACCAGCCGCAGGTGGATGCCGATGGCCACATCACCGGCGCAGAGGCCCTGTTGCGCTGGCAACGACCGGAATTCGGGCTGGTGGGTCCGGCCAGCTTCATCCCGCTGGCTGAGGAGTGTGGCCTGATCGTCCCCTTGGGTGAATGGGTACTGGATACCGCCTGCCGCCAATTAGCCGCCTGGGCGGCAGACCCGGCCACTGCCGGCCTGGAGCTGGCAGTGAACGTCAGCGCCCGCCAGTTCCACCAAAACAGCTTTGTCGAGATGGTACGTACCGCGCTGATGCGCAGCGGTGCCCCGCCCCATCGCCTGAAACTGGAGCTGACCGAAAGCCTGTTGTTGCAGGACGTGGATGACACCGTACGTAAAATGAAGCTGCTCAAGCAGGACGGGGTGTGCTTCTCGCTGGATGATTTTGGCACGGGTTACTCCTCGCTGGCCTATATCAAGCGCCTACCGCTGGATCAGCTGAAAATCGACCAGTCCTTCGTGCGCGATATCGACAGCGATAGCAACGACGTGTCCATTATCCGCACCATTGTGGCGCTGGCCGGCAGCATGCAGTTGCAGGTGATTGCCGAAGGTGTGGAAACCGCCAGCCAGCGCCACTTCCTGTTAGAACAACACTGCCGGGCCTTCCAGGGCTATCTGTTTGGCCGCCCGATGCCGGTGGACCAATTCATGGCACTGCTGGCCGCCCAGCGCCGTTAACAGCAGTTACACTGGCGCCATGACCAGACACTTTGCCCCCCGCCCCAGCCCCTGCCTGATTGACTCGCACTGCCATTTGGATGCACCGGAATTTACCGGCTGGCGCGACCAGTTGGTGGCGGCAGCGCAAGCCAGCGGCGTGGGACAGCTGATTCTGCCGGCCATTCACAGCGACAGCTTTGCCGACAGCCTGGCCATGCGTGAGCGTTATGGGTGCTGGCTGGCCTTTGGCTTGCACCCCATCTACCTGTCCCGGCATCTGGATGAGCACCTGCACACGCTGGAGCAATACCTGCAACAGCATGCGCCGGTTGCCGTGGGTGAAATCGGGCTGGATTTTTATGTTCCTGGGCTGGACGCGGCTCGCCAGGAAGCCCTGCTGGTGGAACAGCTGAAACTGGCACGCAAATACGATTTACCCGTTCTGCTGCATGTGCGCCGCGCGCAGGACCGCGTTCTGAAATACCTGCGCCAGATCCCGGTGAGGGGCGGCATCGCCCACGCCTTCAATGGCAGCCGCCAGCAAGCTGACGCCTTCATCCAGCTGGGTTTCAAGCTGGGTTTTGGCGGTGCCATGACCTATAGCGGCTCGCGCCGCATCCGCGAACTGGCCGCCACCCTTCCCCTGTCCGCCCTGGTGCTGGAAACCGACGCGCCCGACATCCGGCCGGAATGGGCGCAACAACAGCCCAATACCCCGGCCAACCTCAATCAGTTCGCTATCGTCATGGCAGAATTGCGCAAGATGGACTTGAATGAGTTGAAGCAGGCACTGTGGCGTAATACCTACCAGGTCATCGGCCTGGCCACCCCTGCATGACAATACTGTCAAACAGCTTGCATTCCTTGGCATGAAGTGGCAAGGTTCGCGCCGAATAAACGCCAGTCCGGACAGCAACTGCTGACATTGCACACTTTCATTGCACTGCAACTGTCATCGGCCGGTCATCAAGATGGCGGAATGTATCAGGCAGCACTCATCGGCTAATGATGATGTCTTGACTGCCTGTCAACCTGGGTGGGGAACACAATGAAAAATTTATCCATTGCCGCGCGCATCACGGCGGGCTTCGGCCTGCTGCTGGTAGCGCTGGCCATCATCGGCAGCATTACCCTGCAAGGACTGGGCCGTATCGACCGCCGAGTCGATGAAGTCGCCAGCCACGAGCTGATGTTCTTTCGTGATGTCTCCGAGCTGCGCGTCCACATGGGTAATTTGCGCCGCTTTGAGAAAGACTATTTCCTGAACATTGCCAACCGCGAAAAACGCGGCGAATACCTGGGCAAATGGAAAGACACCTACAGCAAGGCGCAGGACACGGTGAAAAAACTGTCCCAGTCGCTGAGCGACGGCAGCAACAGCCTGAGTGGCAGCCTGACAGGCCCGGTGCAAAAACAAGGCGAGCTGCTGCAAGCCTATGCCGATGGCTTCAATAATGTCAGCGCACAGGTAGAAGCCGGCAGCATTACCAGCCCGGCAGACGGCAATGCAGCCATCGGCAAGTTCAAGGAAAACGTGCACCAGATGGAAGACATGCTGCAAACCATCAGCAAGGCGGCGGTGGAGGCAGTCAATGCCCTGGGCGGGCAAATCAACAGCACGTCGGCATCGGTACGCAATGCCGTGGTGGCGCTGCTGGTGATTGCCTTGCTGCTGGGCATTGCCCTGTCCTGGGTCATCATCCATTCCATCCGTCACCCGCTCAACAGCATGCGCGACAGCAGCCAGCAGCTGGCACAAAGCCGCGACCTGACGCAGCAGCTGCCGGACCTGGGCCGTAACGAACTGGGCAGCATGGGCCGTTCGGTTTCCGACCTGGTGGGCACGGTACGCACGCTGATCCAGGAATCCCACGGGTATTCATCGCAGCTGGTTGGCGTGGCCGACCGGCTGGGCGATGTCAGCGACTACGTGGCCAGGGCTTCGCATCAGCAGTCCGAGGCCGCTTCGGCCTGCGCCGCCAGCATCGAACAGATGACGGTGAGCATTCACATGGTGTCGGACAACACCCAGGGGGTGGAGGAACAAGCACGCCATGCCACGGCAGAAGCCACCCACAGCAGCCAGCTGGCCGCCCAGGCAGCAGATGAAATCCGCCAGATTGCCGACAGCATCACCAGCACGGCCAAGGTGATCGAACAGCTGAACCAGCGCTCAGGTGAAATCGGCAATATCGTGCAGGTGATTCGCGACATCGCCGACCAGACCAATCTCTTGGCGCTCAATGCCGCCATCGAAGCGGCACGGGCTGGTGAAATGGGCCGTGGCTTTGCCGTGGTGGCCGATGAAGTACGCAAGCTGGCCGAACGCACCAGCGTGGCCACAGCGGAAATTTCCTCGCGCATTTCCAGCGTGCAAAGCGATACCAAGCAAGCCTTTGTCAGCATGCAGCAGGCCAATACACGTATCGAAACCGGGGTGAGCAGTACGCAACAGGTGGCCAGCTCCTTGCAGCTGATTCGCGATCTGTCGCAGCGCTCGGTGGACAAGATTGGCGATGTGGCCGGTGCCATCAAGGAACAAAGCCAGGCCAGTCAGGATGTAGCGCGCAATGTGGAACAGATTGCGCAGATGAATGACA
The DNA here is from genome assembly GCF_013391415.1 of Aquitalea sp. LB_tupeE. Taxonomy (GTDB): domain Bacteria; phylum Pseudomonadota; class Gammaproteobacteria; order Burkholderiales; family Chromobacteriaceae; genus Aquitalea. The sequence goes on along the minus strand of NZ_JACAXB010000017.1, from coordinate 138,140 downwards.
GCACCAACCGCTCGGTGCAGGAATCCAATCAGCTGGCGCAGAAGCTGAAGGATTTGTCTGCCGCACTGGATGACAGCCTGAACCGCTTCCGGGTTTAAGTCCCCGGCACGCTGCGCATCAGCCAGATACGAAAACGCCACCTTACGGTGGCGTTTTTCATGGAGCCGGAACGATCAGTTGGCTGCGGAGGCTACCGGCTTTTTCTTCTTGGCCTTGGGCTTGCCGGCCTTGACCGGCTGGGCTGCCAGCGGCGCGGCTTGCGGTGCGGCCTGGGCTTCGGCGGTTGCCGCGGTGTACTGACGTGCCGCAATCGACTTCACGTCGATCACCGGCGGCGGGGTGTAGCTGGTATCACACGCGTTCTGCTCTTCTTCGTTCAGGCTGTTGTCGGTCTTGAAGTCTTCCACCGGCTTCAGTTTCAGCGTTTCCAGCAAGCGGCCGGAATTGGCCAGTACCGTGGCTTCGGCCACTTTGTAATCGGACTGGGCATTGATATAGGCGCGCTGGGCATCAAACAGCTCGTTTTCGCTGTCCAGCACGTCCAGCAAGGTACGCTGGCCGATGTCGAACTGCTTGCGATAGGCATCACGCGCTTTCTCGGTGGAAAGCTGGTGCTGACGCAGCGATTCCATCTGGTCTTTGAGCTTGATGATGTTGTTGTTGGCAATGCTCAGGGTCTGGCGCATGTCGCGGCAAACTTTTTCACGCTGGTCTTTGGTGGCATTCAGCTTTTCGGCGGAAGAACCCAGACGGGCACGGTCGGCACCACCACGGAACAGATTCATGTTGAAAATGACCGCCACCGAGCTGATATTGCTGCGACCATTGTAACCATTGTAATTGTCGGTAGGTGCCTTGCTGGCCTGCAAGTCCAGCGTCGGCGCAAACGCACCGCGGCGGACATTCACTTCGGCAGTGGCCGAACGCACGCTGGCCAGCGTGCTCAGGTAGGCCGGGTTATGGGCAACAGCATTCTTGATGAGGTCCGGGTTGGCCGGCAGCGCGTCTTTCATCGACGGCACCTCGCTTAGCTGGGCCGGAGCCTGGGTACCGGTCAGGCGGGCATAGCGCGCCGAAACATCATGCAGGTTGGAGGTATCGGTGATCAGGTTGGTCTCGGCCAGTGCCAGACGGCCAGCGGCTTGTTCCAGGTCCACACGGCGGCCCACACCAGCTTGTACCTTTTGCGCAATCTGCTCGAAGATGCCCTTGTGAATGGCATAATTTTCCTGCGCGGTATCCAGCAGCTGGCGATAACGCAGCACGTCTTGATAAGCCTGCACGGTTTGCAGCGCAATGCTTTCGCTGGTATCGAGGAAATCAAAGTAACGTGCCTGTTCGTCATAACCCAGTTGCTTGACGGTGTTATAGGTTTGCAGGCCCTGGAACAGGTTCTGGTTCAGCGTCAGCTTCCAGCCACGGGTGGTGTAATTCTGGTCGGCAACCGCAACAGTGCTGGGGTAGTCATAGCGCTGGCGGTTTGATTCATAGCTCAAATCCACAGTCGGCATGTAACCGGAACGGCCCACATTCACATCCTGGCCGGCACCGCGGAACTGGTGCAGCTTGGCCAGCACTTCGGGGTTGTTCAGGATGGCTTGCTGAACGGCAGCATTCACCTCGATAGCATTGGCAGCTTGCGGCAACAAAGCGGCCACGCCTGTCAAGCCAATGGCCACCGACAAACTGATGGATTTGCGCAAATTTCTCATTGATACTACCCCATATCGAATGTGTGATTAATTTTAAACAAATTTTTTAAACACTATCTAACAATTATACACACGGAATTTTACTGTTATTTCCCTTTTTTTACACATTTAATGCCATGCGCGTGCCCATTTCCTTAATGACGACATCTTGCGTCATTGCCCCCATCAGCCTGCTACGCAGCGGCTGGCGCGCCCTGCTGCCCGTGTTGCTGGGCTGGCTGCTGTGTCTGGCGGTAACCGGCAGCAGCCTGCCCAGCGAACAAACCGTGGCGCGCTATGGCCCGCAGGCACAGCGCTTGTACCGCGACTGGCAAACCATGCTGAACAATGCCGGCAGTAACGACAGCGCACGGCTGAAGGATGTGAACGAGTTTTTCAACCGGCGCATCACCTACGCTGAAAACAGCCAGGTATGGCGGCAGGAAGATTACTGGGCCACACCCCTGGAAACCTTCGGCAAGGGCATGGCCGACTGCAAGGGTTTCGTGATTGCCAAATACGTCTCGCTGCGGCTGCTGGGCATGGCACCGGACAAGATCCGGCTGACTTATGTAAAGGCCCGCATTGGCGGCCCCTCCAGCAATGTTACCCAGGCGCATATGGTGCTGGCATACTATGCCAGTCCGACCGTGGAGCCGCTGATTCTGGATAACCTGATCACCAGCATCCAGCCTGCCTCGCAGCGGCCCGACCTGATCCCGGTATTCAGCTTCAATATGGAAAGCATCTGGGTGGGCGGCACCCAGAACAACAATGTCAACCGGCTGACCCGCTGGAAACAGCTGCTGGATAAACTGAAAACGGAAGGTTTTGCCTTTTGAGTACAACCGTGATGTCGCGCAAGCTCTCGCTAGTACAGCGCCTGTGGCTGTTGCTGCTGTTGCTGGTCTCTCTGTCCATCGGCGGGGCGCTGATTGCCAACCTGCTCAATGCCCGCAGCTATCTGGAACAACAGCTGACGGCACAAAGCGCCGATACCGCCAATGCGCTGGCGCTGATGGTCACCCAGTACAAGGCCGACCCGGTGATGGCACAAACCCTGCTGGGGGCCGCTTTCGAGCAGGGGCATTTCGCCGAGATCAGCTGGGAAGGTGTGCCCGCCGACATGACCATCCATCTGCGCAACCGCAATGGTCTGGAAGACACCCCTGCCTGGTTCCACCACTTGTTGCCGCTCAAGCCACAAGATGGCCAGGCCCAGGTCAGCAATGGCTGGCTGCAGGCCGGGCGCATCGTGGTGCGCGCCCACCTGGGCTATGCCTACAGTTCGCTGTGGCAGGGTGCCTTGCAAACCGTCTTCTGGCTGGTGGTGATCGGGCTGTCTGCGGGCCTGCTGGGGGTGCTGGACATCCGCAAGCTGCGCCGCGAATTGCAAACCGTAGTGACCCAGGCCCACGCCATCAGTGAACAGCGCTTCATGCGCATTGCCATTCCCGGTATTCCGGAACTGGCCGAAGTGGCGATGGCGATGAACCACATGGTGGAACGGCTGCAAAACTACCTGCTAGGCCTGCGCGACGAAGTGGACCGCCTGCGCCGTGAGGTGCTGACCGACAGCAATACCGGCCTGCCCAACCGCGAGGCCTTCGAACAACGTTTCAACAGCTTGCTGGACCCGCAGGCCGACCCGGCAAGCGGCCACTTGCTGCTGGTACGCGTGGCGGGGCTGGCCGAATTGAACCAGCGTCTGGGCGGGCAACGTACCGATGCCCTGCTCAAGCGGGTAGCGGATGATTTGTCCACCCGTTGCCAGACGCAGCGCGGCTGGATGGCTACCCGCCTGCGCGGTGCCGACTTCGCGCTGTTCTGCCCGGAACTGGGGGCAGAAGACGCTGGCAAGCTGGCGGACGAACTTTGCCTGCTATGGCCGGTGTACTGGACCATGGACTTGTCCGACCAACCGGGCCTGGGCCATATCGGCATTACGTCTTTCCACAGCGGCGACACCCTGCGCGATGTGCTGGCCCGCGCCAGCGACAGCCTGACCCTGGCCGAAGCCCAGCCGCTGAACAGCTGGGTGCTGGACCAACAGCACGCCCAGGCCTCCAGTCAGGTACAGCCGGACTGGAAACCCTTGCTGGAGGCTGCCTGCCAGGATGATTCGCTGCAGCTGCGCTGGTATCCGGTATGTGACCCGGAGCGTCATGTGCTGTGGCACGAGGGCATGCTGTATCGTCCGGCCCGGGATGCCCTGCCGGCCATGAGTGCGTTGCGCCTGGTTTCGCAGGCCGCCCGTCTGGGGCTGGTGCACCGGTTGGACATCAACACCCTGCAACTGGCCTTGCAGCATGGCCCCACCGGCTGCCTGGCGGTGAACATGTCACCGGCTTCCTTGCAGTATCCGGATTTCCTGCCGGCCATCATGCAGCTGTTGCAGCGCTATCCGGAACGGCAGATCAACTTTGAATTCCATGAAACCGGTCTGGACGAGCACTGGGAGCACTTTGTCGCCTTCAGCCGCGCCATCCGCCCGGCCGGTCATCAGCTGGCGGTGGAAATCCAGGGCCACAATCTGGCGCTGGTGGCCCGTACCCACGAGGCCAGCATCAGCTATCTGGTGCTAGACAGCACGCTCACCCAGGGTATTCATGCCGATGAAGGTCGTGCCGCACTGCTACGCGGTCTGCTGCGCATGGCTGCACTGATGGGGGTGCGGCTGGAAGCCAAGGGCATCAGCAATGCCGACGATGCCAGGGCGCTGGTGGAGATGGGCGTGCACTGCCTGACCGGTCCGGCCATTCACTAACACCTTATCCCGGCCCTGGGACGCGGTTTGAAACCGGATAACCGCCCTCTCGCGCTGCGCAGGAAGGCGAGCCTCCCGACAGGGTAAGCACGTGGGAAAGGGCGACGCAATCTACAAGCTGATTGCAAGACCCGGCAGTGCCGGGCACGGTCAAATCGCCCCACATCACTTTGCCTGCAGCCTGAAAAAAACCGACAGTGTTTAGCTGTCGGTTTTTTGTTGGCTGAGCCGTGTTAGTCGGTGATCAGCTTGCCGTGGTTCAGCAGGTTCTGAATGATTTGCGTATCCGAGGTATGGCCCAGGCCACCACCCAGATCCGCCAGCGACACGCCCTTGAGCACGATGTCCACGGTATCGCCGGCAGTGCTGTTGGCAAAACTGCCCGAGGCACTGACATGCACGGTGGTATCGCTGCCGCTCTGGGTAAAGTGCAGGTAGCTGGTGAGGTTGCCGATGCCAGAGGCGTGGTTTTCTCCTTGCAGCAGGTCTTTCAGGTCCAGTGCCGAACCACCGTTGGCATGGTCAGCCAGATCGAAGTTGCTGATGGTGGTGGTGGCCGGGGCACTGCTGTTGCCATTGGAAGCCAGCGTCCACTTGAAGGTATCCACACCAACGCCATCGCTCACTGCATGATCACCGGAACCGAACACGGTTTCCGTCGCCACGGTGGACACATTACCGGCCTTGTCGGTCAGGGTGGCGGTATAAGTGGATACCGTGTGGGCTTCCGGCTGATACTGCGACTGGCTGACAATGCCGTGGCTGATGTCCGAGCTGGTCAGCACATGGGTGGTGTTGGTCGTTACGCCGTTTTCCACCGCAGTGATGGTGAGCGTGTCGTTGGCGACCGCACCGGTACCCGCCAGCGAAACATTCAGTTCCAGCGCCTCACTCTGGGCAGTGGCCACCATATTGTCCACTTTCAGGCCGGTTGCACCGCCACCGGAGTTGTCCACCTCGAAGGTCAGGGTGTTATCGCCCACCACAAACAGCTTACCGGCCCCGCTATCGTTGCTCAGGTCGACATGCTGGATCTGCGTCCACAGCGTGTTGTAGGACAGGCCGGTATCCTTGCCATTGACCAGAATGTGCACATTGTCATCCGCCGACAGATCAAAGCTGATCAGCACCGTTGCCACATCGGCCGCGGATGCAATCTTGAAGGTGGTCTGGTAGGTATAGCGGCCATAGTTATCAGACATGTCGCCAATCCACTGCGACTTGGTGTAGTCATTGGTCACCCAGGACTTGCTCTGGGCATCGGTCTGGCTGACTACCGTGGTGCCATTAAGGTGCGCTCCCGCCGGTTTGACCACCAGCGTGTAGTGTGCATCAGCCACCCCGGTTGTCTGTGCATTGCCGCTGGCATCCAGACCGGTATTGAACAGGCCGGTGATGGCGGCGGTACTGGTGCTGGACGACAGCTGTGCCGCCAACGGTGCCTGGGTGTCAAGCGTTTCCTTGCTCAGGCTGTCGCTGGCGCTATTACCTGCCAAGTCCGTCACACTGGCCGTCACACTGATCTGGCCTTGCTTCAGGGCGTTCAGGTTCAGTGTCAGGTCGGCGGTATTCCAGCTGCCGTCCTGTTGCACATAAACAATGCTGGTGACCGAGTGCGCACCATCAGTGAAGGTGACATACACCGGCTGATCCGGCTCCACGCCCGTCGTGGTACCCGACACGTTCACCTTACCGGCTTCGCTCTGGTTGAAGATGTGGTCGCCGCCGCTGCCATCGTTGGTGATGGTGATGGTGGCTTTGGTATCAAGACCGTCCTTGTGGCTGTCGGTAGCCGTATTGCCGGCTGCATCGCTGACTTGCGCCTTCACCGTCACTGCGCCATCCACCAGCGTGCTCAGGCTTTGTGCCGGTACGCTCCAGCCACCGTTCGCACCAACCTTGGTGTCAACGCTGACCGTATGGTTCTGGCTGTCGGTGAAGGTGACGGTTACGGTACGCCCTGCTTCCACACCGCTGGTGGTGCCGCTGACGGCGGCGGCGGCGGCTTCGCTCTTGTTGAACACGCCGTCCTTGCCACTGCCATCATTGACGATGGTAATGCTGGCTTTGGTATCCAGGCTGTCACTGTGGCTGTCGGTGGCGACATTACCGGCCAGGTCGCTGACTTGTGCCTTCACCGTCACTGCGCCATCCACCAGCGTGCTCAGGCTTTGTGCCGGTACGCTCCAGCTGCCATCGCTGCCCACCTGGGTGGTGGTGGTAAGCACATGATGCGCGCTGTCGGTAAACGTCAGGGTGACCGTCTGGCCTGCTTCCACGCCGCTGGTGGTGCCACTGACGGCCGCGCTTGCCGCCTCGCTCTTGTTGAATACGCCACCGCTGCCACTGCCATCGCTGCTGATGGAGATCGTGGCCGTGGTATCCACCGCGAAGGCGGTGCCAAAGCCGGTGGCAGTAGCGCCATTGCTGTCCACCGCCTTGACCAGCGGAATGTACACACCGTCACCCAGGCTGTCAGTCACGCTGACCGACCAGTGGCCACTGCCATCGGCGGTAGTGGTGTAGTTGTGCCCGTTCAGGGAAACCGTGATCTGGCTGTTAGCATCTGCCGTACCGGTAATGACCGGGGTCTTGTCTGCCGTGATGCTGTCTGCGGTATTGCTACCGGTATCGTTGGCCGCATCATGCTGCAGATGGCCGGTGGGGATACCCGGCTGGCTGTAGCTTGCGGATGTCGACGGGGAAACATTCCCGTCCTTGTTGGCCACGGTTGCCGCCAGCGAAATGGAGGCACCAGCTGCCGGGGCAGCCATGCTCAGCGAAATCACCCCGTTCTGGTAGCTGTAGCTGTTGTGGCTGCTGTCTACCAGCTTGCCGTTTTCCAGATGCAGGGTCAGGTCGGTATTGCCACTGCCGGTAAGGTGTACCGAGCCACCATTCACCAGTACCGCCTGGTCATTGGCGTTGAGGGTGACCTGTGCGGTGACCGTGCTGCCCGGTTGCAGCAGGTTGACGATGTTGTTGCCATTCTGTTCCAGGCTGACTTGCAGCGTGGCCAGCCCGCCCTGATCCCAGTACACCATCTGGATGGTGTGCTGATTGTTCGCCGTGGCATCCAGATGAACCGTGTACCAGGCCGTTGCCGGGGACTGGTTGTTGACTTCCTGCGCCACAACCTTGCCGTCAATCATCAGCATGTAACCATCATCCGCACGAACGGCAATAGTGTAGTTACCGGTAGCAGCAGTGAATACGCCGCCGGTTTCCACGATGGCGCGCGAAGTCGTGCCATAGTTGCCGGCCAGTTGCAGGTTGGTGCCGGTGCTGCCGTTGCTGTTGGTAATGAAATCTTGCAGTGCACCGGATGTGCCCAGATTGCTGTTAACGGCCAGCGAGCTGTCTTGCCAAGCCCCGGTACTGGTACCGAAGTTGATGGACTGGGCAATGAAAGTGGCCGTGGGGTTCAGGTTGACCAGATCACCCAGTACGGTCGTCAGTGCATTCTGGCCACTGGCAGGGGTGCTGATATGCGCATCGTCAATGCCAAAGTAATTGCTGTAGCTGTAAGTACCGCTGGAAACAAAGCTGACCTTGGGTGCATCCGGAGCAGTAACGTCCACCGCGATGGCATGGCTGGCTTCCGGCGCGGCATTGCCGGCGGCATCACGCACATCGGCGGTCACGGTGTAGCTCTTGCCGTCTGCCAGCTTGGCCACATCGCCTGCCGATACCACGGTACTCCAGTTACCACCGCTCACCGTCGCGCTGTAATGGATACCGTTGAGCACCACGTCCACTTTCTGGCCATCTTCGGCACTGGTGGTACCGCTGATGGTCAGCGGCTGGGTGTGTTCCTTGGCATTGATGATGTCATCACCGGCCAGCGTACTGATGGCAAGGGTCGGCGGTACCGTATCCAGCGTTTCCTTGCTCAGGCTGTCGCTGGCGCTATTACCTGCCAAGTCCGTCACACTGGCCGTCACACTGATCTGGCCTTGCTTCAGGGCGTTCAGGTTCAGTGTCAGGTCGGCGGTATTCCAGCTGCCGTCCTGTTGCACATAAACAATGCTGGTGACCGAGTGCGCACCATCAGTGAAGGTGACATACACCGGCTGATCCGGCTCCACGCCCGTCGTGGTACCCGACACGTTCACCTTACCGGCTTCGCTCTGGTTGAAGATGTGGTCGCCGCCGCTGCCATCGTTGGTGATGGTGATGGTGGCTTTGGTATCAAGACCGTCCTTGTGGCTGTCGGTAGCCGTATTGCCGGCTGCATCGCTGACTTGCGCCTTCACCGTCACTGCGCCATCCACCAGCGTGCTCAGGCTTTGTGCCGGTACGCTCCAGCCACCGTTCGCACCAACCTTGGTGTCAACGCTGACCGTATGGTTCTGGCTGTCGGTGAAGGTGACGGTTACGGTACGCCCTGCTTCCACACCGCTGGTGGTGCCGCTGACGGCGGCGGCGGCGGCTTCGCTCTTGTTGAATACGCTGTCGCTGCCACTACCATCGTTGGTGATCTTGATGCTAGCCGTCGTGTCCAGGCTGTCACTGTGGCTGTCGGTGGCGACATTACCGGCCAGGTCGCTGACTTGTGCCTTCACCGTCACTGCGCCATCCACCAGCGTGCTCAGGCTTTGTGCCGGTACGCTCCAGCTGCCGTCCTTGCCTACCGTGGTATCGACGCTGACCGTATGGTTCTGGCTGTCGGTGAAAGTGACGGTTACGGTCCGCCCCTCTTCCACGTCGCTGGTGGTGCCGCTGACGGCGGCTGCGGCGGCTTCGCTCTTGTTGAACACGCCGTCCTTGCCACTGCCGTCATTGACGATGGTGATGCTGGCTTTGGTATCCAGCGTTTCCTTGCTCAGGCTGTCGCTGGCGCTATTACCTGCCAAGTCCGTCACACTGGCCGTCACACTGGTCTGGCCTTGCTTCAGGGCGTTCAGGTTCAGTGTCAGGTCGGCAGTATTCCAGCTGCCGTCCTGTTGCACATAAACAATGCTGGTGACCGAGTGCGCACCATCAGTGAAGGTGACATACACCGGCTGACCCGGCTCCACGCCGGTCGTGGTACCCGACACGTTCACCTTACCGGCTTCGTTCTGGTTGAAGATGTGGTCACCGCCGCTGCCATCGTTGGTGATGGTGATGGTGGCGCTGGTATCGACCGACAGATGATGGCTGGCTTCCTGTGCCGGATTGCCTGCCTTGTCGCTGACATCGGCGGTGATGGTGTAGCTCTTGCCATCGGCCAGCTTGGCGACATCGGCCTGCGGCACCGACACGCTCCAGCTGTTGCCGTTGACAATGGCCTGGTAGTGCGTGCCATTGAGCACCACATCCACCGTCTGGCCGTTCTCGACGCCGGTAGTGCTGCCGCTGATGGTCAGGTCTTGCTTTTGCTCGGCAGCATTGATCACATCATCGCCAGCCAGCGTGGTGGCAATGGCGATGGTGGGGGCATTCAGGTCCAGACCATAGGCGTGGTCTGCCGTGGCGGTGGTGCTGTTGCCTGCGTCATTGCTGGTGGTAACACTGGCCAGGATGTGACTGTCCGCTTTCAGGTCGGCACTGCTGACGGCAATGCTGAAGCCCAGCTTGCCACCGCCAAGGTCGATCACCTCACCGGTCGTCGGGTTGCCGTTTACCGTCAGGGTTACCTTGTCGTGCAGCTGGACGTCGCCGCCAACCGTGCCGGTGATGGTCACGGTGCTGTCACTGACTTCCTTGATGTTCAGCACATTGTCGGCGGTGACCGGGTCAACCGTAATGCTGGCGGCTGGTACGCCCAGTCTTTCTACCGCGCTGTCACTGGCACTGGCCGAGGTGTTGCCATACTGGTCAGCTTGCACCGCGCTGATGCTGATGCTGTTGCCATCCCCCGGCAGCGGCACACCGTACAGTTGCAGGGTGCCATTGACATATTCGCCACCGATATCCGGATTGCTGCTGCTCACCACACCGTTCTTGTCCACGGTCAGGGTACTGGTCAGGGTACTGGTCACGCCGTTGTCCACAATGGTCACCGTGGCACTGCCACCGGCCTGAATCACCATGTCGGACAGCTGCACCACGGCATCCACCGTGGTATGGCCCTTGGTTTCGGCAACGTTGAGGATGCCGTCATTGTTGCTATCCGACTGGATGGTCACCGACGGCGCAGCCGGGCCTTCAGTATGCAAGGTGCCGCTATCACTGCCCTGGCCGGACTTGTTGCCCACGGCATCAGTCTGGGTTGCGCTGATGCGGACCGACTCGCCATCGGCCGGCGTGGTCATGCTGAGCGTGACCGTGCCGTTTTTGTAGCTGGCGGCAACCGTGCTGTCGGTACCGGTGACGCTGCCATCGGCGTGCACCACCAGCGTGGCGGTATGGCCGCCATCGTTGACCACGATGGTGGCGCTGCCGTTCTTGGCCAGGTCGGCGGCATCCAGCTTGACGGTGGCTTCCACCTTGCCGTTGACCAGGTCCGGTGTACTGATGACACCATTGGGGTCGTTATGTTCGGTAATCGTCACCGTCGGCGTGGCCGGCGGTGTGGTATCGATGATGGCGGTGCCCGTAGCGGTAGCGGTGACACCAGCGGTATTGGTACTGGTGGCAATCAGCGTGTCGGTGCCATCCGGCAGCGGCGAGGTGGGGGTGATGGTCCAGTTGCCATCGCTGCCCACCACGGCACTGCCAATCACCGTTCCGGAGGTATTGGTAACGATGACTGTGAGGCCCGGAATACCGGTGCCGTGAATGGTGGGGGTGGCGTCATTGGTGGCACTGATATTGTCAATGCTCACACTGACCGGTGCCGGGGTATTGCTGGTGGTGTCGGCTTGTACCGACTGCAGATTGAAGGCGGCAGCACCGGCACCCTCACCCAGCGCTCCGCCCAGGGATTCACTCACCCGCATCAGGCGGACAAAGCCGTGGCTGCCTTCGTCTGCACCACCAGCGCCATTCAGGCCGGCCGCTGCAGAATCAAGCTGAGCCAAGGGGTCCTGACCGTTTTCCAGGGCTGCCAGCACTTGCTGTGCTTCCGGTGCCAGTTTGGCCACGGCAGCTTCGGTCTTGTCCGTGGTTTGCGGCTGCATGGTTTCGGGGGTCAGCGCCATTTCGCGCGGGCCATCCACATTCAGCAGCTCACCGTCGGCACGGGCCACCGACAGGGTGGCACCGTCCAGCAGCACCACGCGCTCACCCGGCTGGATGATGTCGCCGGCCTTGAGGATACGTTCATGCCCTTGGGCATCAATCGCTTTGGCAACGCCGTTGACGGCAACAACCTGACCTTGGACAGCAGTGGTGCTCATGTCTGACTCCTGAAAACGCAATATGCAATTCGGCCAGCTTAGTCAGCCATGACAAAAAAATACATTGTACTGAAGGGCAAAATCCTGATTATTTTCAGAAATTGTTAACTCAGAAAACAACAAAGCCGCTGCATCGGCTGATGGAGCGGCTTGATGGGCAAGGCCGGAGCTGCACTAGCGGCCGGTCAGTTTCAGCAGCAGTTGCAGGCGATCCTCCACCCCGAACTTCTGGAATACCGAGGTGAGATGCGCCTTCACCGTGCGTTCGGAAATATCCAGCTGGCGGGCAATATCCTTGTTGGCGCGGCCTTCCCGCAGTGCTTCCACCACGTCCTGCTCACGCGCCGACAGGCGGCTGCGCCAGTCGGTTTCGGTCTTGGCCGGTAACTGGCGACCAAAGCGGGCACACAGCTGCTGCATGATGCTGCGCCCCACCCAGGTGCCGCCGGACTGCACCGTATCAAATACCTGTTGCAGCAAGTCAGGGGTACTCATGGCGTGGGCATAGGCCGCGGCACCGTATTGCAACCATTGCATGCCTTCTTCGTCGCTAGGCAGGGAGGATAGCGCCAATACCCGGCAGTGCTGGCAAGCCTGTTGCATGTCCTGCTCGCGCGGAGCTGCGGCCGCCAGGTCCAGCAACACCAGGCTGTCAGCCACCACATTTGCCCGGTTGAGCGCAGCCAGGTCCGGCAACCGCAGGGCGTCTTGCAGCCCCAGGCTATCGGCCCAGCCGTCGGCCAGGGCCGCGCTGGCGGTAATCAGAATGACGGGAGCGTTCATCGTTCGGTAAAGGCCTCTGCCTTGGCACGCAACACCGGTTTCAACAGATAGGAAAGAATGCTCTTCTTGCCCGTCATGATGTCCACTTGCGCCACCATGCCGGGAATGATGGGCAGGTGTTTCTCACCCAATGCGCCCTGGCTGGTGCGCACTTTGACGATATAGAAGGCATTGCCCTTGTCGTCGGTCACGGTATCGGCACCAATTTCCTGCAGGCTGCCTTCCATGCCGCCATAGACGGTGTAGTCGTAGGCGGTAAAACGCACCATGGCGCGCTGACCGGGGCGCAGGAAGGCGATGTCACGCGGCGACACGCGGGTTTCGATCATCAGCGAATCTTCCAGCGGCACGATTTCCAGGATGTCCTTGCCCGGCTGTACCACGCCGCCAATGGTGTTGACGAACAGGCGCTTGACCTCGCCCTTGACCGGCGAGCGCACCTCGGACAACTTCACCTTGTCGGCCAGGCCAGAACTACCGGCAGACAGGCTGTTGATCTTGCCCATGGTCTCGGTCAGTTCCGCGCTGGCCTGATTGCGGAAGTTCAGCTCTACTTCCTGGATCTTGTGGTTGGCTTCGCTGATGGCGGCTTGCAGTTTGGGAATCTGCGCACTGGCCATATCGCGATCACCCTGATAGCGCGATACATCACGCTGCAAGCGCAACAGGTCGACATCCGATACCGCACCGGATTCTTTCAACGGTTTGGTGACCGCCAGTTCGCGCTGGGTCAGCTGGTAACCTTGCTGGGCCTGGGCCAGCTTGGCGCGCACTTCGTTCAGCTCTTGCGAGCGCTGGGTCAGCTCTTGCCGGGCAATGGATACGTTGGCATCCAGCTCGCGGCGCTTGGTCTGGTAGAGGTCGGTTTCCTGCCGGGCAATATCGGCCGCCTGCTGCTCCACTTCCTTGGGCAATTCGAACGGCACATTATTGGCAATGGCACGCAGGCGTGCAGCCTTGGCCAGCAAGGACAGATACTGGGCCTGGTTCTCGTTCAGCGAAGAGACAAAGCGGGTGTTGTCGATATTCAGCAGCAGCTGGCCTTTTTGCACGATCTGGCCTTCCTTGACCAGAATCTTCGACACCACGCCACCATCCAGGCTCTGGATATGCTGGTTTTGCGATACCGGTACCACCTTGCCTTCACCACGTGCCACTTCGTCAATCTGCGACAGGGCAGCCCACAGCAGTGCCACCACCAGCAAGGCCAGCATGCTCCAGACAAACACACGCGGCCGGCCCGGATTCTGTTCCAGGATGGCCCAGTCACCGTCGGTGGCAAAATCCTGGCGGTCCTGCAAATCGCGGGCCGCCGCCCAATCCATCAGCTTGTCCCAGTACGGCGAGGTGCGTCCCTGTCCGCCACGAATCCAGCCTTGCAGGCGTTGTTTCCATGTTTTTTTCATCAGCCTGCCCTCCCCACCTGGCCTTGTTGCAAGGCCTGAATCACGGCGGCCTTGGGTCCGTCAGCCACAATGGCACCGTTGTCGATCACGATCAGGCGGTCGGCCAGATCCAGCAGGGCATTGTGATGGGTCACCATGATCATGGTCTTGCCCGCCATCACCTTGGCGAGGGTTTGCTTGATCTGGCCTTCGGTGGTGTGGTCCATATTACTGGTGGGTTCGTCCATCAGCAGGATGGGGGGTGCATTGAGCAGCGCACGGGCAATGGTGACGGCCTTGCGCTGGCCGCCGGACAAGGAATCACCCCGCTCGCCAATCACCATGTCAAAGCCTTGCGGATGACCGTTGATGAAGTCGGACAATCCGGCCAGTTCGGCCGCTGCTGCCACACTGGCGTCGTAAGCATGTGGCGAGCCCATGGCGATGTTCTGGCGCAGCGTGCCGTAGAACAGCACCGCATCCTGCGGCACATAGCCGATATGACGGCGCAGCTCGGCCGGGTCCACCTGATTGATGTCGATGCCGTCGACCCGCACCGAACCCTCGGTGGGCTGGAACAGGCCCAGAATCAGCTTTTGCAGTGTGGACTTGCCAGAACCCACGCGGCCGATGATGGCCACCCGCTCACCGGCATTGATCTTGAACGAGACATTGCGCAGCGCCTGCTGCGGATTATCCGGATAGCTGAACGAGACATTGCGGAACTCGATTTCGCCCTGGAAGCTGGTGCGGTGGAAGAAGTTGGCATCCTGCGGCCGCTCCACCGGCATGTTCATGAAACCGTCCAGCGAGGACAGCGAAGTCTTGGCGTTGTGATACTGGGTGAGCAAGCCCACCAGCTGACCTAGCGGTGCCATGGCACGGCCGGACAACATTACCGCAGCAATCACCCCGCCCTGCGAGGTATTGCCATCCATGATCTGGTACACCCCCAGCACCAGCATCACGATGGATACCAGCTGGGTGACAAAACCGGCAAAGGTATTGGCCGAGGTGGCCAGCAGCTTCAGGCGCGCCCCTACCTGGGCCAGAAACAGCGTACCCTGCTCCCAGCGCCCCTGTTGCTGGCCTTCGGCGGCCAGGATCTTGATGGTTTCCAGCCCCGCCAGGTTTTCCACCAGCTGCGCATTGCGCTGGGCCGAGGCCCGCAAGGTGGCCTCGGTCAGCTCTTTCATCTTTTCCTGGATGAGCAGGGCAAACACGATCATCAGCAAGCCGCCCACCAGCACCGGCACGGTCAAGAGCGGGGAAATCCACAGGATCACCAGCAGGAAGATCAGCACGAACGGCAGGTCGATCAGCGCGGTGATGGAAGCCGAGGCAATGAAGTCGCGCACCGTTTCAAAAGCCCGCAGATTGGAGGAGAACGCCCCCACCGAGGCCGGACGTGCTTCCATGCGGATGCCCAGCACCCGCTCCATGATCAGGCTGGATAGCGTCACATCCACCCGCTTGCTGGCCAGGTCGATCAGATAAGCGCGCGTCATCTTCAGCAAAAAGTCGAACACCAGGGCCAGCAAGCCGCCAATGGCCAGCACCCACAGCGTCTCCGTTGCCATGTTAGGCACCACCCGGTCGTACACATTCATCGACACCAGCGGTATCACCAGTGCAAACAGGTTGATCAGCAAGGCTGCAATCATGGCGTCGCGATACAGCGGCAGGCCGCCGTAAACGGTTTGCCAGAACCAGTGACGCGAACGGATTTCACCCAGCTCCGGCGCACGGCGTTCAAAATTGAAGCGGGGGCGGACAAAAATGGCCAGCCCCAGGTATTTGTCAGCCAGCTCGTCCAGCGAAATGCTGACTTCGGATTCGGTCAGTTCGGAAAAACTCACCCGCGCCATGCCGCTTTCCGGGTCGATGGCGCGCAAAATGCAGGCCTCCTCACCATGCAGCAGTAACACGGCGGGCAGCAGTGCATCGCGCAACTTGTCCAGCGGTTGGCGCACCACGCGGGAGGTCAGGCCGATACGCCGCGCCGACCGTGAAAACATGGACGGATTCAAACGGTTATTGGTGAGTGGAATGCCTGCCACCAGCGATTCGCGGGTGGCATTGATGCCATACGAACGCGCCAGGGCAAAAAGACAATCCAGCAAGGGGTCCAGATGTGTAGCCTGCGGAGGAATGAAACCATGTTGTCCGACAGAGGACGGAGAGTGCATGCGCGACCCTTCAGAAGCTTGAATGTGATGAGTCTGAAATACTCGACTCTTCATTAATGACGATATTCTAATCGAAGCTTCAAAGGCGACAAGATGTTAAGATTAGTTAAAATCTTTACTTTAAAATACAAGCAAAATATTCGCTGGATTTTGCGCGTTTGCTTGGGATTGGCAAAGAAAAAACAAAACCTGCCAATGGCAGGTTTTGTTCGGCAGCCTCCTGGATGACAATTCAGGCCGGTTTGCGCTTGAAAGTACGGGCAAAACCCAGCACGCAGCCAAAGAACACCACGCTGATTGCCACTTCCCACAAGGCCAGGGTTTGCGACAGGCCGCTATCCCCCCAGCTGCGCATGATGCCCTCGGTAAAGAAAGCCAGAATGAACATGCTGGACCACTGGTAGGTATACAGCCGCTCCTTGAGAATGCCCATCAGAGGAGCCAGCAAAATCACCGCCTTGAGCGCAAGGAAAGAGCCACCCGGCCGAACCGGGGCCAGCCACAGCTCCCAGGCCAGGGTCAGCAGAATCAGGGCGACCAGACTGGCAGCAGCGCCATAGTGAAACAGTTTTCGGTTCATTTTTCCTGACTTCCAACGCTCACGGCACGACCAGGGCGCGCCATGAATACCGCCATGATGATGCCCACTTCGTACAGCAACCACAGCGGTACGGCCAGCATGGTTTGCGACAACACGTCCGGCGGCGTCACCACCGCGGCCACCACGAAAGCACCGACAATCACATAAGGCCGCGCTTCACGCAGCTGCGCAATGGAAATCACCCCCATGCGCACCAGCACGATCACGATGATGGGTACTTCAAAGGTAACGCCAAAAGCGATGAACATGCCCATGACAAACGACAAGTACTTGTCGATATCGGTCATCATGCTCACCCCGCTGGGTGTCATCATCGAAAAGAAATGGAATGCCACCGGGAATACCAGGAAATAGGCAAACGCCATCCCCAGCAAGAACAGCAGCACACTGGCCACCACCAAGGGCAGGATCAGCTTTTTCTCGTGGCTGTACAGCCCCGGCGCAACAAAGGCCCACACCTGGTACAGGGTATTGGGCAAGGAGATGAGGAAGGCCACCAGCATGGTGAGCTTCATCGGCACAAAGAAGGTGGCCGTCACCTCGGTGGCAATCATGCTGCCGCCATTGGGCAGCGCGTCCAGCAAGGGTTTGGCCAGCAAATGATAGATATCGCCAGACCAGTGGAACAGGCCGAGAAACACCAGCATCAGGCCCAGAATGGCGCGGACCAACCGCGTGCGCAATTCCAGCAGATGGACAAGCAGAGGTTGTTCGTTCATGCGTGAGGATGGGATGGGGTGGAAGTCTGGCCAGACGCTGGCGGCATGTCATCAAACAGGTCCAGCTGGTTCTCGTCGCGCGG
Organism: Aquitalea sp. LB_tupeE; assembly: GCF_013391415.1. GTDB lineage: Bacteria > Pseudomonadota > Gammaproteobacteria > Burkholderiales > Chromobacteriaceae > Aquitalea. The sequence goes on along the minus strand of NZ_JACAXB010000017.1, from coordinate 120,657 downwards.
CGGGGCTTCCGGCACGGATTTTTCCTCCACCACGGCAGACACAGCGGGGGCCGGGGCAGGCTGCAAGTCCAGCCCGCCATGAATGGTGTGGGCCGCCTCTTCCAGCGGTGCTTTGGCCTCCGCAGACAACTGCTGCAACTGGGCGGATTGGGCGGCCATTTCCTGCCGCACGCCCTGCACTTCCGCTTCCATCTGCGCCTTGAAACTGCTGGCGGCATCCTGGATGTCGTTGCGCAAGCCATCCAGCCCGCTCAGATTGGCCTGCTGATGGATGTCCGCCTTGACGCTGGCCACAAAACGCTGGGCACGCGCCACCAGCGCACCCAGAGTGCGGGCAACGGTGGGCAGGCGCTCCGGCCCCAGCACCACCAGTGCCACGATGCCGATCAGGAGAATTTCACCAAAGCTGATATCGAACACGATGCGGCCTGTGGCTTATTTCTTGTCGGATTCGTTGTCGATGATGCGACCGGTTTCGGCAGGCTTGTCGGCCTTTTCGTTTTCGCCCTTCATGCCTTCCTTGAAGCCACGCACGGCACCGCCCAGGTCTTCACCCACGTTTTTCAGTTTTTTGGTGCCAAACACCAGCACCACGATCAACAGCACAATCAGCCAGTGCCAGATACTGAAAGAACCCATTGCAACTTCCTTTCATCATGATTTGGCGCGCCCGGCCAGCAGGCACGCCGATAAAGCCATCAGCCTTTGTGGCCGAATACATGCACATGCAGGTGGAACACTTCCTGGCCGCCACCATGACCGGTATTGATGCCGGTCTTGAAGCCGGCCGCCAGTCCCTGCTCGGCAGCCAGACGCGGTACCAGGCCCATGATGCGACCCAGCAGGGCTTCGTGCTCGGGGCCGCATTCGGCCAGTGAAGCCACGTGCAACTTGGGAATGATCAGGAAATGAACCGGTGCCAGCGGACGGATGTCATGGAAAGCCAGAACGTCGTCGTCTTCGTATACCTTGTTGCAGGGAATCTCCCCTGCGGCAATCTTGCAGAAAATGCAGTCGCTCATAGCGTGTTCCTGTCGGGTGTTCAGGAGGGACGGGAGGCTTTTTCGTCGATGCCGGAAATGCCTTCACGACGGTGCAGTTCCATCAGCACATCTTCCGGACGCAGGCCATGATAAGCCAGCAGCACCATGGAGTGGAACCACAGGTCGGCTACTTCACGCACCAGATGCAGCTTGTCCTTGTCCTTGGAGGCCATGATGGTTTCTGCCGCCTCTTCTGCCACTTTTTTCAGAATGGCGTCTTCACCCTTGTGAAACAGGGAGGCCACATAGGAGGACTGGGGGCTCGCCTCGCGGCGGGCTTCCAGGGTGTCGGCTACAGTCTTGAGCACATCGAAGGTCATGATACTTCACCTTTGCATACTGGGAATTCGGCAAGTATAGGCCGATTCACACATCGGCCGTTAGCGCCAGAAGGCGGCCTGCCATTGTAACGGCTGCCGCTGGCAGCCGTTTGACACGGCGCAACTCAATGCTTGTGCTGGTAAATGGCGTCCGGGTCTTTGAGTACGGCGTCCACGATGGTCCAGCCGCCATTTTCGAAGCGCCGGTAGAAGCAGCTTTCGCGGCCAGTGTGACAGGCAATGCCGCCAGCCTGCTGGATTTGCATCACGATCACATCCCCATCGCAATCGAGCCGCAATTCGTCCACGGTTTGCAGATGGCCGGATTCCTCACCCTTTTTCCACAGCTTCTGGCGCGAGCGGCTCCAGTAATGGGCAATGCCGGTATCGGCCGTCAGTTGCAGGCTCTCGCGGTTCATCCAGGCCACCATCAGCACACGGCCGGTGGCGCTGTCCTGGGCAATGGCAGTGACCAGGCCCTGGGCGTCCCACTTCACGTCGTCCAGCCAGTTGCTCATAGCCGTACCTCGATGCCCGCGTCACGCATGGCCTCTTTGGCTTCACGCACGGTGTATTCGCTGAAGTGGAAGATGCTGGCAGCCAGCACGGCATCGGCCTTGCCCAGCTTCACCCCGTCCACCAGATGCTGCAGATTGCCCACGCCACCGGAGGCAATCACCGGAATGCCCACCCCTTCGGATACGGCACGGGTCAGCGGCAGATTGAAGCCGATCTTGGTCCCGTCGCGGTCCATGCTGGTGAGCAGGATTTCCCCGGCACCGTATTCCTGCATCTTTTGCGCCCATTCCACCGCGTCAATACCGGTACGGTTACGTCCGCCATGGGTAAACACTTCCCAGCGGTCGTTTTCCGGCGTGACGGCTTTGGCATCCACCGCCACCACGATGCACTGACTGCCAAACTTGGCGGCAGCTTCGCGCACCAGTTCGGGATTGGTCACCGCAGCGGTATTGATACTGACCTTGTCGGCACCGGCGTTCAGCAGACGACGGATGTCTTCCACCTTGCGCACGCCACCACCCACGGTCAGCGGAATGAACACCTGCTCGGCCACCGATTCGATCACATGCAGGATCAGGTCGCGGTCGTCCGAGCTGGCGGTAATGTCCAGAAAGGTAAGCTCGTCGGCACCCTGCTCGTTGTAGCGCCGGGCGATTTCCACCGGGTCACCGGCATCGCGCAGGCCGACAAAGTTGACGCCCTTGACGACGCGACCGGCAGTCACGTCCAGGCAGGGAATAATGCGTTTGGCCAGAGTCATGTTCGCAACACAAAAAAATTTGGCCGAAGCGTCTTCGGCCAAACTGGGGTTTCAGGCAGGATCAAGCCTCGGACAATTCGTCGGCCAGCGTCTGCGCGGCAGCAAAGTCGATGCTGCCTTCGTAGATGGCACGGCCGGTGATGGCACCTTCAATGCCCTCGTCTTCCACGGCGCACAGATTGCGCACATCATCCAGATTGGTCAGGCCGCCAGAAGCGATGACCGGGATGGTGAGTGCCTGTGCCAGCTTGACGGTAGCTTCGATATTGACGCCGTTCATCATGCCGTCACGGCCAATGTCGGTGTAAATCACCGAATTGACACCGTAGTCCTGGAAGCGCTTGGCCAGGTCAATCACATTGTGATTGGTGATCTTGGCCCAGCCATCAATGGCGACCATGCCGTCTTTGGCATCCAGACCGACAATCACCTGGCCGGGGAAGGCATCGCAGGCATCATGCAGGAAACCGGGGGTCTTCACCGCCGCGGTACCGATGATGACGTAGGACAGGCCCATGTCGAGGTATTTTTCGATGGTATCCAGGTCGCGGATGCCGCCACCCAGTTGAACCGGCATGTCGTTGCCCACTTCCTGCAGGATGGAGCGGATGACATTCAGGTTCTTGGGTTTGCCGGCAAAGGCACCGTTCAGGTCCACCAGATGCAGGCGGCGGGCGCCCTGGTCTCGCCAGTGAGCGGCCACCTGGACCGGGTCATCGGAAAAGACGGTGGCATCGTCCATAACGCCTTGTTTCAGGCGTACGCATTGACCATCTTTGAGGTCGATAGCGGGTATAAGCAGCATGGTGCTAGATCAACGTAAGTTAAACACTGCCGTCCCATGCCAGGAAGTTCTTCATCATCTGAAGACCGGCACGGTGGCTCTTTTCGGTATGAAACTGCGTCGCAAAGATATTGCCACGCCCGACGATACAGGAAAATCTGTCCGGGTACTCACTTTCCGCCAGCGTCAGCGCTGCATCAGCCGGGGCGAAATGGTAACTGTGGACAAAATAGAAACGCTCACCATCTTCTATCCCGGCAAACAGCGGATGGGATGTTGTCTGGTAAACGCGGTTCCAGCCCATGTGCGGCACCTTCAGGCGCTCGCCAGCGGCGTCAGTCAGGTTAGCCGAAAAACGGACCACATTGCCCGGAAACAAGCCAAGTCCGGGGGTATCGCCCTCTTCACTGTGCTGGAAAAGCAACTGTGCACCCACACAAATGCCAAAAAACGGCTTGGTCTGCGTGGTTTCACGTACGGCTTCGGCCAGGCCGTAACTGTTGAGCTCGCGCATGCAGTCCGGCATGGCACCCTGGCCGGGAAACACCACCTTGTCTGCCTTGACGATGGCGTCCGGGTCGCGGCTGAGGAAAATGTCCGCGCCCTGGTCGTTGACTGCCTGGATGGACTTGAGCACCGAGTGCAGGTTGCCCATGCCATAGTCGATTACTGCGACTTTCATCATGCCCCTAACTGTTCGGGTGAAGGTGGGCTGCGGCTCAGGCCGTCAGCGTACCCTTGGTGGAAGGCGTGGCACCGCCCATGCGTTCGTCCACTTCACAGGCCATGCGCAGCGCGCGGCCGAAGGCCTTGAAGATGGTTTCGGCCTGATGGTGGCTGTTTACCCCGCGCAGATTGTCGATATGCAGGGTCACCATGCTGTGGTTGACGAAGCCATGGAAAAATTCGGAGAACAGGTCGACATCGAACTGGCCGATGCTGGCGCGGGTGTAGTCCACGTTGTACACCAGACCGGGGCGGCCGGAGAGGTCGATCACCACGCGGCTGAGCGCTTCGTCCAGCGGCACGTAGGCATGGCCATAGCGGCGAATGCCCTTCTTGTCGCCAATGGCCTTGGCAAAAGCCTGGCCCAGGGTGATGCCGATGTCCTCCACCGTGTGGTGGGCGTCGATATGCAAATCGCCCTTGGCCACGATATCCAGGTCGATCAGGCCGTGACGTGCAATCTGGTCCATCATGTGGTCGAGAAAAGGCACGCCGGTATCGAAATGGCTGCGACCAGTGCCATCCAGATTCAGGGTGACGGTGATCTGGGTTTCCAGGGTATTACGGGTAACGGAGGCTGTTCTCATGATTTCAGGCAAAGTAGTCGGCCAGTGCGGCAAGCACGGCCGTGTTTTCATCCGGGCTGCCCACGGTAATGCGCAGGCATTGGTCCAGCAGCGGGTGGCTGCCATGCAAGGTCTTGATCAGGATGCCATTTTTCTTCAGGAAGGCAAACAGTTCTGCGGCATCCGGTACGCGGATGGTGACAAAATTGGCCTGTGAATCAAACGCGGTCAGCGCGCGGTACTGACGCAAGGCCTGCAACAGACGCTGGCGCTCGTCGCGCAGGGTTTGTGCCTGCTGCATGAACACAGCCAGATGACGCAGGGCAAAACGGGCGGCCGCCTGGGTCAGTACATTGATGTTGTAGGGCGGGCGTACCTTGTCCAGTTCGTCTATCCATTCGGCACAGCCTGCAGCATAGCCCAGCCGCAGACCAGCCAGACCCAGCTTGGAGAGGGTGCGCATCACCAGAAGATTGGCCCGGCTTCCGGCCAGGTTCATCAGGCTGTCACTGGCGAAGGCCTGATAGGCCTCATCCACCACCACCAGTCCCGGAGCGGCATCCAGCACGGCCAGAACCTGCTCGCGGCTAAACTGCGGGCCAGTGGGATTATTGGGATAGGACAGGAACACCACCGCCGGTTGATGCTCTGCAATGGCCTCCAGCAAAGCCGGCAGGTTCAGGCTGAAATCGGCATTCAATGGCACACCGACATACTGCAGGCCGGAGAACAGCGCATTCATGCGGTACATGACGAAGGACGGTTCCAGCGCCAGCATCACCGCACCGGGACGCGCCAGCGCCTGGGCAATCAGGGTGATGATTTCGTCCGAACCATTTCCCAGCAGCACACTGGCGGCTGCCGGTATGTCAAACGCGGCTTTCAGTTCGTCCTTCAACCCGCCGCCATGCGGATCGGGATAACGGTTGATGGCGACGTCGGCCAGGCACTGTCCCAGTTCGGCACGCAATGCAGCTGGCAGCGCGTAGGGGTTTTCCATGGCGTCCAGCTTGATCAGGCCGCTGGCATCAGCCACGTGGTAGGCCTTGATTCCGGCAATTTCCGGACGGACCAGTTGCTTGGCAGTCAATGTCATGATGATGGAGCTGAGTCGGTTGTCATCACAACCGACCGGCTGTTTCTGGTGTAGCTGTTTCAGGTATACAAGGGGCGCTGTCTGAACAACGCACAGGCTGGCTATCCTACCGTGTTCGGCCGTTTTGGGCTAGCCGGACCAGTACGCCAGCAGCCGTACCGGGCGCGAAAACGACAGCGGCACTACCAGACAAAAGCATGGCCGGTCAATGCCCGGCCATGTCTTCACGCGCGGCAATACTGCTCAGGATTCCAGACGCAGCTCGGCCGCACGCGCGTGGGCGGTCAGGCCTTCGCCGTGCGCCAGCACGCTGGCGATCTTGCCCAGCTTCTGCGCGCCGGCGGCAGACACGCGAATCAGGCTGGAGCGTTTCTGGAAGTCGTACACGCCCAGTGGGCTGGCGAAACGTGCGGTGCGGCTGGTGGGCAGCACGTGGTTGGGGCCGGCACAGTAGTCGCCCAGGCTTTCAGAGGTGAAACGGCCCATGAAGATGGCACCGGCATGACGCAGCAGCGGCAGGCTGGCGTCCGGATCGGCCACCGACAGTTCCAGATGTTCCGGGGCGATGTAGTTGGCAATCTCGCAGGCTTCGGCCAGGTCGCGCACCTGGATCAGCGCACCACGGTTGCCCAGGCTGGCTTCGATGATGGCGCGGCGCGGCATGGTCGGCAGCAGTTTTTCAATGCTGGCTTCCACCTGGGCAATGTATTCCGCTGACGGGCACAGCAGGATGGCCTGGGCGATTTCGTCGTGCTCGGCCTGGCTGAACAGGTCCATGGCAATCCAGTCGGCCGGGGTGTTGCCATCGCAAATCACCAGAATCTCGGACGGACCGGCCACCATGTCGATGCCCACCACGCCGAACACGCGGCGCTTGGCTGCCGCCACATAGGCATTGCCCGGCCCGGTAATCTTGTCCACTTGCGGGATGGTTTCCGTTCCATAAGCCAGCGCAGCCACGGCCTGGGCACCACCACAGGTGAATACCTTGTCCACACCGGCAATGAAAGCGGCAGCCAGCACCAGATCGTTGCGCTCGCCTTGCGGGGTGGGCACCACCATGATGATTTCGCCCACACCGGCCACCTTGGCCGGCATGGCGTTCATCAGCACCGAGCTGGGATACGCCGCCTTGCCACCGGGCACGTAGATACCCACGCGGTCCAGCGCGGTGACTTGCTGGCCCAGCAGGGTGCCGTCTTCGTCTTCGTAGCTCCAGGAATGGGCCAGCTGTTTTTCGTGGTAGCGGCGTACCCGCTCGGCAGCAGCGCTCAGCGCCTGTTGCACTTCGGCAGGCAGACGCAACCAGGCGGCTTCCAGCTGCTCACGCGACAGGGTGAGCTCGGCCATGGAGGCAGCCTGCATGCGGTCGAAGCGATTGGTGTATTCCAGTACCGCAGCATCACCACGCGCCTTGACGTCATCACAAATGGCGGCCACGGCGCTGTCTACCGCCGGATCCTGCGCGGTTTCAAAGGCCAGCAGTGCTTGCAGTTGCTGCTGGAAATCAGCTTGGGTCGAAGACAGTTTCAGCATGGGATTCCGTTTCTGCCTTATGCCGGCACGGCCGAGGCAAAGGCATCCAGCACCGGCTGGATGCGGTCGTATTTGAGCTTGAGCGCGGCCTGGTTCACCACCAGGCGCGAGCTGATGTCGATGATGTGTTCCACGGCCACCAGATTGTTGGCACGCAGCGTACCGCCGGTGGACACCAGGTCGACGATGGCATCGGCCAGCCCCACCAGCGGAGCCAGTTCCATCGAGCCGTACAGCTTGATGATGTCCACGTGCACACCCTTGGCAGCAAAGTGTTCACGGGCGATTTTCGGGTACTTGGTAGCCACTTTCAGGCGGGCCCCCTGGCGCACGGCATTCTGGTAATCAAAACCGTTTTCCACCGCCACCATCATCTTGCACTTGGCAATGTTCAGGTCCAGCGGCTGATACAGGCCATCGCCACCGTGTTCGATCAGCACATCGCGCCCGGCAATGCCCAGGTCGGCAGCACCGTACTGAACATAAGTGGGGACGTCCGACGCTCTTACAATCACCAGCCGCACATCGGCGTGATTGGTGCCGATGATGAGCTTGCGCGAGGATTCCGGATCTTCCGCCGGAACAATACCGGCAGCGGCCAGCAGGGGCAGGGTTTCTTCAAAGATGCGCCCCTTGGACAGGGCAATGGTCAGGGTCATGATGATAAACAGACAATGGAAATGAAAAATGGGATGACCATCAGCCAACCAGCGCGCGGCGTTCGCGTTCCAGATGGCCGACATAGCGCTGCACCAGCGTTTCCGACGACGGGGTCATTTTCAGGAAAGCACAGCCGACACGCACTGCGTCGTTGCCATTACGCAAACGGGTGGTCAGGTGGTGTCGCACTTCGATGCCAGCCCGCAGGCTGCCAATCGGCCTAAGTTCAAAACTGCAATCCAGATATTGCTGTCCCAGCTCGAAACCCGGCGTTTGCGCCGCGGGCAACCACAGGCTGCAGCCACCCAGGCTGATATCGAACAGCACCAGGTCCAGCGGGCGGTTGGGGTAATCGGCAATATGGCAGCTGACCGGATTGCTCACCGGCGTCTGGATGCGGAAAAATTCGCGCCGCTGCAATTTGATAACCTGCTCGGGCAGGTCCACCTCGAAGGCCGGGCCGCTATCAAGCATCACCTTGCGGGCCGCCGTGGTGACAAACTGGGTTTTCACCCCCTCGGGCGAGCAGACAAACACATTGCGCTCGCTGGCCAGCAGCTGATCGTTGGTGACCGGGTCCGCGCCCCAGTCCAGCAGCAGCACGCCGCGCTTGGCGTCCACCTCCAGAAAGCGGGTGAGGATGAAGGTTTTGCCCTTGTTGGAAAACACCGTGACCATATGACCCGACTTGGCAATGGAGGCCAGATGGTGCACCACCTCAACCGGCGTGGCCAGTGTGTACCTGGACAGATCGGGTTGGGCGTGGTCGCCATGCGGCATGCCGGCGGTATTGTCTTGGCTCAAGATGAATGCTTCTTTCCGCGATTTAAAGTTGAATCAATGGCTGAATTCTAGCGTAACAGCTGACGAATATCATGGGTCAGGCTGTCTGCAGGTGTGCCGTAGGCTTCATAAACGCGTAATTTGCCGCTCTTGTCGAACAGATAGGAGCCGGCGCTGTGATCCACGGTATAAGCGCCCCCTGCCCCGACCACCTTTTGAGCCACTACCTTGTAAGCTGACTTGACGCTGTCGATCTGCGCGGGCGTACCACTCAGGCCGATAAAGCGCGCATCAAAGTGCGGCACATAGGCCGCTAGTACCGCGCTGGTATCGCGCTCCGGGTCTACCGTGACAAACAGCACTTGTACCTTGTCAGCATCTGCGCCCAGCTTTTTCATCACTGTTGCGTATTCCAGCATGGTGGTGGGGCAGACATCAGGGCAATGGGTATAGCCAAAGAACAAGGCAACCACCTTGCCGGCATAATCCGACAGCTTGCGCGGCCTGCCTTGATGGTCGGTCAGACTGAAATCGCCACCCAACTGGGTGCCACTCATGTCAGTACCCTTGAGGTCCAGCTTCACTTCCCCCTTGGGGGCACAGGCAGCCATGGCCAGCAACAGGCTGGCAAGCATGAAAAATCGCAACAGAAAACGCATCAGGTAACCACTAGCAGACAGATGGAATTGAGCCGGCAGGGCGGCAGGCCCGGCCATGTAACAACCTGTCAGGATACTGGCGAAGTACCGGTACAGCAAGAAACTCACGGCATCATGCCAGCGCCATTCGATGCGGGTGCGGGCCGATGCACTTCCCGGTCCTGGCCTATGGCGGACGATCTGCGTGCTGCACCATGGAGGCCACGTATCGCGCAGTACGGGCGTGCAAGCGGCACAGCAACCCACATGCGGTAGCCAGCAACAGCATGGCCAGCACATGATGGGCCAGTGCAATGGGCAAAGGGCGTTGCAGCAGGACATTGGCCATGCCCAGCAATAGTTGCAGCCCGGCCAGCAGGCCTAACAGGCACAACTGGCGACGCAAGGACGGGTAGAACCACAAGCGCCATAGCGTCAGCAACAGCAGGCCGGACAACAGCGCCGCCCCCACGCGATGCACCCAGTGCAGCGCTACCAGGGCGGCCAAGGACAGCGGACTTGCGCCAGGCCAGACCGGCAGGGCGGCCGACAGCTGCATGGTGGGCCACCAGTCACCGTTGCAGCGCGGAAACCCCTGGCAGGCCAGCGCGGCCTGATTGGCCGCCATCCAACCACCCAGGCCAATTTGACCTGCCAGTACCAGTAGCAGCAAGGCCGCCAGCCGCCAGTGAGACGGTGCCACCGCCTGTGACGGCCAGTAGCGTGCGCAGGCCGTGCTGCACAGCAAGGCAAACAGGCACATGCCCAGCAACAGATGGCTGGCGACAATCAACGGGCGCAATTGCAGGGTCACGGTCAACATCCCCAACATGGCCTGCAACAACAGCAAGACCAACAGTCCGCTGGCTGCCAGCCGTTGCTGACGGGTGCGCCAGGCCTGCCCGCAATAAGCCAGCAGCAACAGGCCCAGCCCTGCAGCCAGATAACGATGTGTCATTTCCTTCCACGCCTTGTCCGTGCTGACCGGCCCATCAAGATGCAACTGCATGGCGTGGGCAATGTCCTGCGCCGCCTGCGCCGGGGATGGTTGGCCAAAGCAGCCTGGCCAATCCGGGCAGCCCAACCCCGCTTGTGACAAGCGGACATAAGCACCCAGCGGCAACAGGATGAAGGCCAGCAAGACCGCCAGCCAGAGCAGCTTTCGCATTGCAGTCTCCTTATTGTCCTGCCGTCGGCAAGATGCTGCCGGGTCAGACTCAGCCCAGCCCGTTGTTCACCCGCAACAGCATGGTCAACTCGCGAATGATGGCGGGCGGGCTGAGCGTATCGGCATAAAACAGCAGTTGCCGTCCTTGCGGGTCGATCAGGTAAAAGCCGGGCCCCAGTGCGCCGGCTATGTCGCCGGGCAACGCCAGCACGCCATCGCCCTGTACCGGACTGGCCGGCGGCTGATAAAGCACGACCCGGCGCAGGCGTGGTGCCGCTTCGCCCAGCGCCAGATGAATCTGCCGCATGGCATGCAAACGTTGCCGACAAGCCTGTTCACAAGCCCCACCCCCCTGCTGCGTCACCAGTACCCACCTTCCTTGCGGCCAGGCGGCATGACCGGCAATTGCCAAGGCTTGCAAGGGCAGCATGCGGCCATAGCTTTTGCCGGCCTCAGGCTGCCAGTAGTGATAGCTGAACCAGGCTGCCAATGGTGGCAGCAGGCATAGCAGCAACATGAAGAGCAGAATGCGGCGCGCGTTCATGCCCCACTCCGCCGCCAGCGCCACAACAGGCAAAGCCCCAGCAACAGCCACTGCACGGCATAGGCGAAATGGCGCTGGGCGGACAAGGGTGGTGACAGCGGCCATGGCTGCAAACCGGACAAGGGCGGCTGGACAATGAAAACACCGGCGTGCCAGCGGCCCGGATAGCGGCGCGCCAGGGCCGCCATGTCCACCGCATCGACTTCGCCTGCCGTGCCCAGCCGCGCGCCAGGCAAGGTCCAGCGTCCATGCCAGGGCCACCACTGGCCGGATAATTGCGCGGGCAAAGCCAGATCCGGCAAGGGCTGCTTGAGCGCACGCCAGCCAAGGTCGGCCAGAATCAGGCGGCCATCGCCCAAGCGTATGGGTTGCAATACGCGCTGGCCCGGCATGCCGTCCAGCAGACTGTTGGCCAGCAGGATGGGCAGCCCGGCAGCACGGACGCCCTGCAGCCGGTAACGCGCCAGATCTACCGCACCTTGCACCGGCAGGGTACTGGCCGGCGGCTGCGGCTGCCGCATGGCCAGTGCCTGCTCCAACGGCAATTTGTCCATGCCGCGCTGCCATTGCCACAGCGCCAGTACAAAAGGTAACAACACGCATAACAACAGAAACCCACGACCGCGTTTTTTGCCACTAGACTGAGTACATGTATTCGCTGTCCTGGCCGCACCGGGGGATTCCGCCATGAAAATCATCATCGTGTTCTTGCTGGCTTGTATCGTGCTGGCGCTGTTCTGGGGGTTGTCCGGCCTGCTGAAGGCGGAATCGGGCTCGCAACGGCTGATCCGTTCGTTGACCTTGCGGGTCGGCCTGTCCATCGGCTTGTTCATGCTGTTGCTGCTGGGCGCGCTGTTTGGCTGGTGGCGGCCGCAGCAGGCGGGCTGAGTCCGGCTCATAAGCAATACACCAGCACAAACAGCAACAGCCACACCACATCGACAAAATGCCAGTACCAGGCTGCCGCTTCGAAGGCGAAATGGTGCTGGCGGTCAAAATGCCCTCGCCGTACCCGCCGCCATACCACCAGCAAGATCAGGCTCCCCAGCAGCACGTGCAGGCCATGCAAGCCGGTCAGCAGATAGAAAGTCATGCCGTAAGCCCCGGCCGACAAAGTGAGCCGCCAAGCCGTCCAGGCGTGGTGGTATTCGAAGGCCTGCAACAACAGGAACAAGCCCCCCAGGCTGAAGGTACAAAGTAAACCGGCTTGTAACTGCCGTCGCCGCCCTTGCAACAGGCCCCAGTGCGCCCAGGTCAGCGTGGCACCCGATGTCAGCAGAATCAGGGTATTGAATGCGGGCAGGCCCCAGGCCTCCATCGCCCGGTAGCTTTGCGTGGGCTGTGGTGCGGTCTGCAATGGCCAGCTGGGGGAAAAATCCGGGTACAGCCATTTGTAATCCAGGCTGCCCAACGTGGGCAGGGCCACCAGCCGTAGCCAGAACAGCACGCCAAAGCACGCGGCAAACAGCATGACTTCAGAAAAAATGAACCAGCCCATGCCCCAGCGAAACGACAGGTCCTCCTGCTGCCGGTAACAGCCTTGCTGGTTTTCGCCAATCACATCGCCAAACCAGCCGACCAGCATCCGCAACAGGCATAGCGCGCCGAGCAGCAACAGCCCGCCACCCCACGCCATGGCATTGACGGCCAGCGCCGCACCCAGCCCGAGACAAAACAATGCCAGCGCGCCCAGCGCCGGCCAGCAGGACGGGGCTGGAACGAAATACGCGCCGGCCAGCGGTTGTTCCGGATGCTCCATTGCACTCTCCTCAAGCACCTATCCAGCGCGCCAGCGCCAGCAGCAAGCCAATCAGCATCAGCACCAGCACCAGTGCGGTGATGACCAGTTGCCATGGTCGCAACTGGCTGTCCTGCTGTACCGCCTTGCGCTGGCGGATACCGCAAAAAGCCGACAACACGGCCAGCACGCCGCGCCAGCCGCTCATGGCGCACGCCCCTGCCCCGGTACGTCAAACACGCTGTAGGCCAGCGTGATGCTGTCGATAGCGGCGGGCAGCTGCCGGTCGATCAGCAACACCACCGGAAAACGCCGCACCTCGCCCGGCCTGAAGGCTTGCTGGCGAAAACAGAAACACTCCAGCTTCTTCACATAGGCCGCCGCTTCGGCCGGCAGATAACGCGGAATGGCCTGTCCCACCACCTGCCGTTCACTGTTGTTGCGCATTTCGTACTCCAACTGGATGAGCTGGCCGGTCTTCACTTGCAGCCGGGATTGCACCGGCCGCACCTGCCAGGGCAGGCCGGGCTGCACCATGGCGTCCAGCTGCAGGGTTACCGGGCGGACTGGCGGCTGACTGGCAGTGGCCTCCGGCAAGGCATCGGCGGCCACCACGCGGTTCAGGCCGCTCACCTCGCACAGCACCCGGTATAGCGGCACCAGCAGCCAGGCAAAGCCAAACATCAGCAATACCGCCAGCAACAGCTTGCGTAGCAATACCGTATTGGCCACCCGCCGACTGTCCATATCAGGTTCCGGCTAAGCTTGTCCGCTATCCCGCATGCTCAGCACCACGCCGTTTTCAGCCGTTTCCAGCTGCGGCGGCGGGTTGAAGCTGTGGTAAGGCGCGGGCGTGGGTATTTGCCACTCCAGGGTGTTGGCCCCTTCCCATGGCTGCTGCGGCGCGGTTTTGCCATGGCGCAGCGAGTACAGGATGTTCACCAGGAAAATCAGCTGGCCCAGGCCAAACATGAAGGCACCAATACTGGCAATGCGGTTGAAGTCGGTAAATTGCAGCGCGTAATCCGGGATGCGGCGCGGCATGCCGGCCAGACCGAGAAAGTGCATGGGAAAGAAGGTGACATTGAACCACAACAAGGACCACCAGAAATGCAGCTGGCCCAGCCTTTCCACATACATGCGCCCGGTCATCTTGGGAAACCAGTAATACACGGCGGAAAACAGGCTGAACAAGGCACCGGCCACCAGCACATAGTGAAAATGCGCCACCACGTAATAGCTGCCATGCAGCTGGACATCCACCGCCGCCACACTCAGCGTGACGCCGGACAGGCCGCCGATGGTGAACAGCAGAATGAAGCCGATGGCAAACAGCATTGGCGTTTCAAAACTCATGCTGCCTTGCCACATGGTGGCAATCCAGTTGAACACCTTCACCCCGGTGGGCACGGCAATCAGCATGGTGGCGTACATGAAGAACAGCTGCGCCGTAGCGGGCATGCCGGTGACAAACATGTGGTGCGCCCACACCATGAAGGACAGCACACCGATGGAGCTGGTGGCGTACACCATGGAGCTGTAGCCGAACAAGGGCTTGCGGGCGAAGGTGGGAATCACCTGGCTGACAATGCCAAAGGCCGGCAAGGCCATGATGTACACCTCCGGGTGACCGAAAAACCAGAATACATGCTGGTACAGGACGGGGTCGCCACCACCGGCGGCATTGAAGAAGTGGCTACCGAAGTGACGATCCGCCAGCACCATGGTGACAGCACCGGCCAGCACCGGCATCACCGCAATGATGAGATAGGCGGTAATCAGGCTGGCCCAGGCAAACATCGGCATGTTCATCATGCGCATGCCCGGCGCACGCAGATTGATGATGGTGACCACGATGTTGATGGCACCCATGATGGAACTGATGCCCAGAATGTGAATGGCAAAAATGGTGAGATCCATGCCCATGCCCAGCTGTACCGACAGCGGCGCATAGAGCGTCCAGCCGGCTGCCGCCGCACCGCCGGGCACGATGAAGGACAGCAGCAGCAGGGTCATGGCAGGTGGCAGCAGCCAGAAGCTCCAGTTGTTCATGCGGGCAAAGGCCATGTCCGGTGCGCCTATCATCAAGGGCAGCATCCAGTTGGCCAGGCCGGTGAAGGCCGGCATGATGGCACCAAACACCATGATCAGCCCGTGTAGGGTAGTCAGCTGGTTGAACAGCTCCGGCTGGAAGAATTGCAGGCCGGGGCTGAACAGCTCGGCACGGATGCACAGCGCCAGCACACCGCCCACCAGAAACATGCAGAAGGCAAACCACAAATACATGGAACCGATGTCCTTGTGATTGGTGGCAAACAGCCAGCGCGCCAGCCCTTGCGGCTTGTGTGCCGATACCATGCCATGCGCCGTATTGCTTGCCAGATCCATGACCGCCTCCTAGCCGCTACTGCCACGCAGCGCGTGGATTTCCGCAGGCTGTATCACCTGCCCGCTATGATTGCCCCAGGCATTACGCTCGTAAGTGATGACGGCGGCGATATCGGTATCCGACAACTGCTTGCCCCAGGCCTGCATGGCCGGATTACGCTGGCTGCCAAAAAACACGATGCGCAGATGCGCGGCCTTGTCGCCATTGACCACCGGCGAGCCGTCCAGCGCCGGGAAATTACCGGGAATGCCCTTGCCACTGGCCTGATGACAGGGCAGGCAGTTCTGGCTGTATACCGTTTCGCCCCGCTGGCGCAGCGCCGCCAGCGTCCATGCTTTGGCCGGATCATCCGCCGCAGTCGCCGCCTGTTTCAGCCGGGCATCGCGCCAGCGGGCATAGTCCTCCGGGCTGCGCGCATCCACCACAATGGGCATGAAGCCGTGGTCCTTGCCGCACAGCTCGGAACACTGCCCGCGATAAATGCCGGGCTTGTCCACCATGAACCAGGCATCACGCAGAAAGCCGGGAATCGCATCCTGCTTCACCCCCAGCTGCGGTACCCACCAGGAATGGATGACATCGTTGGCAGTCAGCAGCAGCCGTACCTTGCGCCCGGTGGGCAGTACCAATGGCTCATCCACCTCCAGCAGATAATGTTCCGGCAGTGCGGCACCGGCCGCAGTGCCGGTGCGCGGGGTGGACAGATGGCTGACAAAACCGAAATTGTCATCCAGATAGTCGTAACGCCATTTCCACTGATAGCCGGTAATGCGGATGGTCATGTCCTCGCCATGCGTGCTTTTCTGGCTAAGCACGGCACGGGTGGCCGGCCAGGCAATGGCCAGCAGGATCAGCAGTGGAATCACTGTCCAGATGATTTCCACCGTGGTGTTTTCGTGAAAGGTTCTGGCGCGGTAAGCGCGTGATTTGCGGTGTCGCACGATGGCAAACAGCATCACGCCCGACACCAGCAGGAAGATAAGCCCGGTCACCCACAGCAGCATGCTGTGCAGGTCGTATTCCAGTCTGGCCAGAGAAGTGGCGGGGGCCTGCAGATTGAAAGCCGCAGTTTCCCCTTGCACGGCGGTGCTGTGGAGGACAAACCATATGGCGCTGATGCCGCAGAGGCGAAGGCAGGACATGCGTCCCCCTTTTCCGGCCGCAGGATGGCTGGCGGCCTGTTCAAACACTGACAACAAAATTCAACAGCTGTTTGCAATGCTAGGTCAGATGAAAATAAAAACAAGAATCTTTTATGTCACACTGCGGTAGCGATGTAAATTCAAAATGCATGAACTTGTAATTGGGTTACGATGGCAAATAATGACGATTAGTCCACATCATTTACTGCTAAAACCTGCCAGCCCACACCGCAGACATCCATCATGCCCAATGCCAGTCGTGCTCAGTTCAGCGCCAACCCGCATTTTCTTGCCTCCCTGTCCGGCTTGATGGCCCGTCAGCCGATTGTGGTGGAACACACCCTGGCAGCGCAGGACGGCAGCATCCTGCTGCGCAGCGGCATGACCTTGCAGGAAAAACATGTTCAAGCCCTGCCGCAACACCAGCTGCGCACACCACTGGAAGCCAGCCTGGCCTTGCCGCAGTTTGCTGGCCATCGCGTACTGCATGAACGCTTTCGTCAGCTACTGGAACAACACTGGCTGTTACAGACACTGCTGGAAAAGCCGGCACATCGCCATGCCTGCCTTGCCGTACTGGAAGACTTGCCGCTCAATCACGCGCTGCTGGTGCTGCTAGCCATGCTGGAAGAAAAACAGCAACTGGGGCACAGCCTGCTGTGCTGCCTGATCAGCCTGGGACTAGCAATGCGTACAGGTCAATCCAGCGCCCTGCTGGAGCAAATTGCACTGGCAGCCCTGTTTCATGACATCGGGGAGCTTTATCAGACACCCCGCCAGAGCAAAACCGCCGATGACAGCCAATGGCGGGTGCGCCTGACGCATCCCTTGATCGGCTACCGCCAGATGTTGCAGCTGGGCCAGCATGCACAGCTGGAAGCCATCGCCCTGGCCATCTTGCAGCACCACGAACGGCTGGATGGCAGTGGCTATCCGCGTCGGGAGAAAGAAAAGCAGCTGGGTGTGGCCGGACAAATCATTGCCGTGGCGGACATGGCCACCCAGATGCTGTTGCATCAACCCCATGCCCACCAAAGGCTGGATATCGCACTACGCATCATTCCGGGCGAGTTCCATCGCCCGTCGGTGTCCTTGCTCAGCCGCCTGCTGCGGCAACACCAGCCCACACCCGCAGGGGACAAAGCAGGTAATGCCACAGCCACCTTGCATGGTCTGCTCAAGCACATCGGGGAAATCACGCATTTGCTGCTGAACCTGCAGGAAGAAAAACTGGGCAGTAACGGGGCAGCCGTGCTCCAGCGCTGCCTGAGCCAGTTTGATGGCATTCAGCGTTCGCTGTTCAGTACCGGCATGCAAGGCGGCCAGCCGCTGGCACAAGAAGAAGACCTGCAACTGGAAATCATGCTGGTCTGCCAGGAAATTGCCTGGCGACTACGCAATCTGGGCCGGGATGTCAGTTTGTCCCAAGACAGACTGGGGCCGGATGACAGCATGTTGTTCCAGGCCTTGAGCAGCACGCTGCTGGCCAGCCCGGTCAATCATTGACCGCCTTGTCTTCATAAGGCAGTTCCAGCAACAAGGGCGCATCGATGGCGGCTTGCAGGGTAGCCAGATTGTCGGCATAGGCCAGCTGTTGTGGCACGACCCGGTTGGCCACCCAGCCCGCCAATGTCAGGCCGGATGCCTGTATGGCCCGCACCGTCAGCAAGGCATGGTTGATGCAGCCCAGCCGCATGCCCACCACCAGAATCACCGGCAGTTGCAGCGCCCGCGCCATGTCTTCCATGTACACACCATCCGCCACCGGGGCCAGCCAGCCTCCGGCGGCTTCCACCAGCACGGTGTCCGCCTGCGCTGCCAGTTGCCGGTAGTGGCTGACGATATGTTCCAGCGAAATGTCTACCCCGGCCTCACGCGCGGCGATGTGCGGCGATACCGGCGGCAAAAAGCGGTAGGGGTTCATCAGGTCCAGATCCTGCTGGCCGGTGGCGGCTACCAGCCGGGCAACATCATCATTCAGCCAGCTGCCGTCCAGCAGAATTTCACAGCCCGAAGCCACCGGCTTCATCGCCAGTACCCGCTGGCCCTGTGCCTGCCAATGGCGGATCAGCGCGATGGCGGAATGGGTTTTGCCGATTTCGGTATCGGTGCCGGTAATGAAAAATCCCTGGGACATGATGTGGGTGCCTTGCATGAATGAAGCAGGCGCGATGATAACGCGGGACAGGCGGGAGAGTAAGACGGGTGTCAGCCCGCCAGCGCGACAACGCCGACCTCCTGGGTCGGCTGTCTGCCGCACTGGCCTTGTGAGCCGGGGCTGAATGGGAAGCGGCCTTGTGAGCCTGTGGTTTCAATCAAAGGGTGAACTGAAACCTGTTGCCGGATGGCTGCCACCGGGCGGGTCCGGCCTGACGGGAACGGGATGGGGAAAATCCGTCAGACCAGTCCCGGGCTGTGGCAGTTAGCCCGGCTGAAAACAAAATCGAATCATCAAACGTCGCCTTGTGCCTTCACACGCTCCTGACGGTTGCTCAGCTTGTTCAGTGCGGACAGATAAGCCTTGGCACTGGCCACAATCACGTCGGTATCAGCACCCTGACCATTCACCACACGGCCGTCCTTGGCCAGACGCACGGTGACTTCGCCCTGCGATTCGGTGCCCTTGGTAATGGCGTTCACTGAGTACAGTTCCAGTTCGGCCGCGCTGTTGACCGTGCTTTCGATGGCCTTGAAGGCGGCATCCACCGGGCCGGAGCCGCTGGATTCACAGCGCTTTTCCACGCCGTGTTCGACAAACACGATGGCAGCTTGCGGGGCCTCACCGGTTTCGGTGTTGATCTTCAGCGACACGAACTTGTAGTCCTCCTGCAGGGTGGACACCATTTCGTCCGACACCAGCGCGTGCAGGTCTTCGTCGAAAATTTCGCGTTTGCGGTCGGCAAGGTCCTTGAAGCGGGCGAAAGCGGCGTTCAGTGCCTCTTCGCTATCCAGCACGATGCCAAGATCGGTCAACTTGGTCTTGAAGGCATTGCGACCGGACAATTTGCCCAGCGTCAGGCGGTTGGCACTCCAGCCCACGCTTTCGGCGGACATGATTTCGTAGGTTTCGCGATGCTTGAGCACGCCATCCTGATGGATGCCGGACTCATGGGCAAAGGCGTTGGCACCGACAATGGCCTTGTTCGGTTGCACCGGATAGCCGGTGACGGTGGACACCAGCTTGGACGCCGGCACGATCTGGGTGGCATCGACACGGGTTTCCACGGCAAAGATATCCTTGCGGGTACGCACGGCCATGACGATTTCTTCCAGCGCGGCATTACCGGCACGTTCACCCAAGCCGTTGATGGTGCATTCCACCTGACGGGCACCACCCAGAACTGCGGCCAGGCTGTTGGCCACCGCCATGCCCAGGTCGTTGTGGCAATGGGCGGACCAGATCACCTTGTCGCCACCCGGCGTCTTGCTGATCAGCTCACGGAAGAAAGCCTCGGTGGCACGCGGCACGGCGTAGCCCACGGTATCCGGTACGTTCAGCGTGGTGGCACCGGCCTTGATCACTTCGCCAAAGATGCGGGCGAGGAAGTCGATGTCCGAGCGCAAGGCGTCTTCGGCGGAAAATTCGACATCGTCGGTGTATTCACGGGCAATCTGCACCGCCTTTACTGCTGCGGCCACCACTTCATCCGGGCTCATGCGCAGCTTCTTTTCCATGTGGATGGGGCTGGTGGCAATGAACGTGTGGATGCGACCACGCGCAGCAGGCTTGATGGCCTCACCGGCGGCACGCACATCGCGCTCGTTGGCGCGGGCCAGGCTACAGACGGTGGAATCCTTGATCACCTCGGCAATGGCGCGGATGGCTTCAGCATCACCCGGGCTGGCAGCGGCAAAACCGGCCTCGATCACATCCACACCCAGACGTTCCAGCTGACGGGCGATACGGATCTTTTCTTCCTTGGTCATGGAAGCGCCCGGCGACTGCTCGCCATCACGCAAGGTGGTATCAAAAATGTAAAGACGGTCGCCCATGTCGAATGCTCTCCCTTGTCCCTGTGCTGCTGTCCCGGCGGCGTTCAGGTAATCGTTGAAATCGAATCTCTTGCCCTGGCTGGCGGCGAGTTGCGCCAGTTTGTTCAACTGTGACAGCGGCAGGCTGCCACGTTCTCTCCATTTGTAGATTGCTGCACGGCTGACCGGCTCATCGGGAAACAGCTGACTCAGGCCTTCAGCCACCGCACCGGGGCCGCCCAGGTCTTCGATCAGTCGTTCAATGTCCAATTGCATGTTGTGCTCCTGCAGCAAAGTTTTAACCAATGTATCGATTGGACAATATTTCGTCAAACACGCAGTGCAACATGGGCTGGAAAATCAAAAATCCTGTGTCAAATATGCAAATATTTGACATTAAGTCTAATATTTCATAAAAACTGGCTACGCCAGACACCAAAAGCCGTCAGCATCCGGATTGAGTCATCAGAACAATTCAGACAAAAATTGGACAATTCTGTCCAATACCTACGTCACGCCGGGCAATAAAAAACCCCGTTACGCCAAGCGTAAACGGGGTGATCTGTACAAGCGACAGCAGTTTCAAAGCATCTCGGGCTTCGGCTTGCACCAGCGCCAGGCAGCCATCACATAGCCGGACAGCGCATAGCAGACAAAGAAACCAAACAGCACCAGCGGTGGCTCGGACATCAGCAGCAGCAAACCCATCACCAGCGCCAGCAGCATCACAAACGGTACGCGACGGCGCAGGTGGATTTCCTTGAAGCTCCAGAACTTCACATTGGTCACCATGGTAATGCCGGAAAAAGCGGTAAAGCCCAGCAGAATCCACTGCAAACCTGGCAGGCCGGTGTAGTCATAGGCGTGGCAGATCCACACCAGCCCGGCCACCAGCGCCGCGGCAGCCGGGCTGGGCAGGCCGGTAAACCAGCGTTTGTCGGTACTGCCTATCATGGTGTTGAAGCGGGCCAGCCGCAGCGCTGCACCGGCACAATGTATGAAAGCCACCATCCAGCCCAGCTTGCCCATGTCTTTGAGCAGCCATTCATAGGCCACCAGCGCCGGGGCCACACCAAAGCTCACCATGTCCGACAGGCTGTCAAACTCGGCACCAAACGCACTCTGGCTGTGCGTCAGACGGGCAACGCGGCCATCCATGCCATCCAGAATCATGGCAACAAAAATGGCCACAGCGGCAATCTGGAAGTTCTGGTTCATCGCCTGGACGATGGCGTAGAAACCGGCAAACAGCGCGGCCAGGGTAAAGGAGTTGGGCAACAGGTAAATACCCTGGCGGCGCAGGGAAGGCTTGCCCGGAACGGGTTCATGCATCATGAAGTTATCCGTAAGCGAAACAGTCGATACGGCGCTGAACCGGCAGCAAGGCAAGCCGGTAGTCAATGCGTCGACGATCTGGATAAATCGGGCGCCGTGGCGCAGAACCGCATAGTGTAATCCAAGCCGCTGTCAGCAGCAAAACTGTGCCAGACCCCATACCCGGCAGGGCCCTGGCAATGAAAAAAGCCGGGTTGCCCCGGCTTTGTACACTGACCGACTTCGAAATCAGTTCTTCGACTGGTCAACCAGTTTGTTCTTGGAAATCCAGGGCATCATGGCGCGCAGTTCGGCACCAACCTTCTCGATCGGGTGATCGGCGGTCAGGCGACGACGGGCAGTCATGCTCGGATAGTTGGTTTTGCCTTCCAGGATGAACATCTTGGCGTATTCGCCGGACTGGATGCGGTACAGCGCCTTTTTCATGGCTTCCTTGGTGGCGGAGGTCACCACTTCCGGGCCGGTCACGTACTCGCCATACTCCGCGTTATTGGAGATGGAGTAGTTCATGTTGGCGATGCCGCCTTCGTACATCAGATCGACGATCAGCTTCAGTTCGTGCAGGCATTCGAAGTAAGCCATTTCCGGAGCGTAACCGGCTTCGGTCAGGGTTTCGAAACCGGCCTTCACCAGTTCAACCGCGCCACCACACAGTACGGCTTGCTCGCCGAACAGGTCGGTTTCGGTTTCTTCGCGGAAGTTGGTTTCAATCACGCCACCCTTGGTACCGCCGTTGGCAGCAGCATAGGACAGGGCCACGTCACGGGCTTTGCCGGACTTGTCCTGGTAAACGGCGATCAGGGTCGGCACGCCGCCACCCTTCACGTATTCGGAACGTACGGTGTGGCCCGGGCCTTTCGGGGCCACCATGATCACGTCCAGGTCTTCACGCGGAACGATCTGGTTGTAATGCACGTTGAAGCCGTGGGCGAATGCCAGGGCAGCGCCCTTCTTGATGTTCGGGGCGATTTCGGTGCGGTATACGTCCGGCTGCGATTCGTCCGGCAGCAGGATCATCACGACATCGGCCTTCTTCACTGCTTCGGCCACTTCTTTCACCTTGTGACCAGCGGCTTCAGCCTTTTTCCAGGACGCACCGTCCTTGCGCAGACCAACAATCACATCAACGCCAGACTCTTTCAGGTTCTGGGCGTGGGCATGGCCTTGCGAGCCGTAACCGATGATGGCGACTTTCTTACCCTTGATGATGGAAAGATCCGCGTCCTTGTCGTAATACACTTTCATTTGCTTCGTCCCTTGTTATCCGGGCGGCCACCTGCTGTGGCCCGCCGCCAGATGTATAGATATATCAGATTTTCAGAACCCGTTCACCACGGCCAATGCCGGATGCGCCAGTACGGACCGTTTCCAGGATCACTGCGCGGTCAATGGCCTCGATAAAGGCCCCCAGCTTGTCGCTCGTACCAGTCAGCTCGATGGTGTATGTCTTTTCCGTAACATCGATGATGCGACCGCGGAAAATATCCGCCATGCGCTTCATTTCTTCCCGGTCTTTGCCGGTAGCGCGCACCTTGATCAGCATCATCTCGCGTTCGATGTGCTCGGATTCGTTGAGGTCTATCACCTTGACCACCTCGATCAGCTTGTTGAGCTGCTTGGTGATCTGCTCGATGACTTCGTCAGAACCATGCGTGACGATCGTCATCCGTGACAGTGTCGCATCCTCGGTAGTCGACACCGTCAGAGAGTCAATGTTGTAAGCCCGGGCCGAAAACAGGCCCACCACGCGGGACAGTGCGCCCGCTTCGTTTTCCAGCAAGATCGAAAGAATATGTCTCATACCGTCCGCCTCAGCACATATTGCCGTAGTCACGGTTGTTCTCGAAAGGAAGCTGCTGGACATCGCGCATGTGCGGCGGCAAGTCCATCTGGTCCAGGCCCTTGCCGTTCTGGATCATCGGGAACACGTTCTCGGACTGATCAGTACGGAAGTCGAGGAATACCAGGCGCTCCTTCAACGCAGGGCCAAACGCCTCGCGCAACACCGGTTCTACATCGGACGGGTTTTCAATCTTGAAGCCAACGTGGCCATAGGCCTCGGCCACCTTCACGAAGTCCGGCAACGCGTCCATGTAGGACTCGGAGTAACGGGTTCCGTAGAAGAATTCCTGCCACTGGCGCACCATGCCCAGGTAGCGGTTGTTCAGCGCCACCACCTTGACCGGGGTATGGTATTGCTTGCAGGTGGACAGCTCCTGGATGTTCATCTGGATGGAGCCTTCGCCGGTGATACAGGCGACGGTTGCATCCGGATTGGCCAGTTGCGCGCCCATGGCTGCCGGCAAACCGAAGCCCATGGTACCCAAGCCGCCGGAATTGAGCCACTGCTTTGGATTATCAAACTTGTAATACTGGGCCGCCCACATCTGATGTTGTCCCACATCAGAGGCAATGATGGCCTTGCCGCCGGTAATCTCGTACAGCTTTTCCACCACGTATTGCGGCTTGATCAGCTCGGTGGACGGGGTGTACAGCAGGCTGTTGTGACCACGCCATTCTTCGATCTGCTTCCACCAGCCAGCCAGGTGAGCGGCATCCGGCTTCTGACCGGACTGACGCAGGATGTCCAGCATTTCGCGCAACACGTGCTTGACGTCGCCCACGATGGGTACGTCCACCTTCACGCGTTTGGAGATGGAAGACGGGTCCACGTCGATGTGGATGATCTTCTTCGGCTGCGACAGGAAGTGCGAAGGCACGCTGATCACGCGGTCGTCAAAACGCGCACCGATGGCAATCAGCACATCACAGTACTGCATCGCCATATTGGCTTCGTAAGTACCGTGCATGCCCAGCATGCCGAGGAATTGCGGATCAGAACCCGGATAGGCACCCAAGCCCATCAGGGTGTTGGTACACGGCAGGCCCAGCGACTTCACCAGTTCGGTGACTTCGGCTGCAGCATTGCCCTGTACGGCACCGCCACCGACATAAATGTACGGACGCTTGGCTTCCAGCAGAAGGTTGATGGCCTTCTTGATCTGTCCCGGATGGCCGCGGGTGGCAGGCACATAGGAACGGATGTGCACGTTTTCCGGGTAGTGGAATTCGGCACTTTGCTGGGTGACATCCTTGGGAATATCCACCACCACGGGGCCGGGACGGCCGCTCTTGGCAATGTAAAAGGCTTTCTTGATGGTGGCCGCCAGGTCGTTGATGTCCTTGACCAGGAAGTTGTGCTTCACACACGGACGGGTAATGCCCACCATGTCCACTTCCTGGAAGGCGTCCAGGCCGATGGCGGGCGTCGCCACCTGGCCGGAAATCACCACCATTGGAATGGAGTCCATATAGGCCGTGGCAATGCCGGTGACGGCATTGGTGGCACCCGGACCGGAGGTCACCAGTGCAACGCCCACCTTGTCGCTGGAACGCGAGTAGGCATCCGCCGCGTGCACGGCAGCCTGCTCATGACGTACCAGAACGTGCTTGAATTTGTCCTGCCGGAAGATGGCATCATAAATTTCCAGAACCGCGCCGCCGGGGTAGCCGAACAGAAATTCGACCCCTTCTTCCTGCAGGCAACGGACCAGGATTTCCGCGCCCGATATCTGCATCTTGTGCCTCTTTGTCTTGTCTTGCAGTCAATCTTGGCAATTGACTTGTGTTTCATCCCGTTGTGATGGAAGACCTTAGCGTATCCCTCAAATAATGGTCAAGGCTTTTGTGCAGGTGCAAAAACGCGCTAAGCCACGGTAAAAACAGGGAAATCCCCGGGGTGGTCTTGCCTGCCCGGCTCTGCTACTATCTGCGGCTGGCATCAACCTGAATTCCCTCCTCACATGGCAAGCCGCAAGGAAATGGCCGACTTTCTGCTGTCGGTGGAACGCCGCGCCTTCAAGCAAGCCTTTTACGCCGTTCGCAACGACGAAAATGCGCTTGACATCGTGCAAGACGCCATGATGAAACTGGCGGACCGCTACGCCCACGCACCGGCAGCCGAATTGCCGCTGATTTTTCAGCGCATCTTGCAAAACACCATTCGCGACCACTTCCGCCGGGCCAAGGTCAGGAATTTCTTTGGTACCTTGCTGTCGTCCCTGCTGCCGGTACGTGAGGAAGACGAAACAGCCGACCCGCTGGAAACGCTCAGCATCGCCGCGGATGAAGCCAGCAGCAATCCGGAAAAATGGTATGCCCGCAAGGAAGTGGCCCAACTGATTGATGGTGCGGTGCAACTGCTGCCTACCCGTCAACGCGAGGCCTTTCTGCTGCGTTACTGGGAAGGACTGGATGTTGCCGAGACGGCCAGGGTGATGGGCTGTTCAGAAGGCAGCGTCAAAACCCATTGTTCGCGCGCCACGCATACCCTGGCCGCCATCCTGCAGCAAAAAGGAGTGGTGTTATGAAACCTTCGAACCACCCACTTGGCGGGGAAGACAAATTGACCCGCTCCGTCAACCGCATCCTGAATCACGCTTCACAGGAAGCGGACCCCAACATCAGACAAGGCCTGCAACAGGCGCGCGAACGGGCGCTTGCCCGCTTTGACCAGCGTATCGCCCAGCCGCCGACTCTGGGTGAACGATTTGGCTTGTGGGTGCTTCGGCATACCCAGGCACTACGCCGCAGTGCACTGGCGCTCGGTTTTGCCATGGCGGCCAGTACCGGCATTTGGCTGGCCGAAGGCCTGCTGATGGAAGAAGAAGCCGTTGATGCAGCCATCCTGTCACATGAACTGCCGCTGGAAGCTTTCATGGACCCGCACTTCACAGGCAATCTCCATGATTAAGCCGCGCCAGGTCCTGCCGCTTATCTTGCTGGGAAGTCTGCTGGCCTTGCCGGTTGGAGCCAGTCCGCTGAACAACCCGCGCTGGGACCAGCTGGATAGCGAACAACAAACCGTAATGGCACCGCTGGCCAGCGAATGGGACCGTTACGCACCGGAAAAAAAGAAAAACCTGCTGGCCATCGTGCCGGAATACCGCAGTCTCGACGCTGCCGGTAAACTGCGCCTGCAAAGCAAGCTGAAGATCTGGTCGGACCTGACGCTGGAACAACGCCAGCAAATCCGCAACAATTGGAAAACGCTGCAAGCCCTGTCACCGGCCGAGCGGGAAAAAGCCATTCAGCGCCTGAAACAAGGTGCATCCAGACCACAAGCTTCCGGTTAACCCTCTACTCGTTCCCATTTCATGTCTTCATCCTTTTCCGACGCCGGCATTGGCCGCCGACTGTGCAGCCAGTTTTACGAACTACTGCTGATTGCCGCCTTGTTGCTTACCGTTTCTGCCGTCATGACCGGCCTGCAAGCCTGGCTGGGTCGCTCATTGCTGCTGGACCTGCTGACGCAACTGGCGCTGGCGGGCAGCCTGTTCGGTTATTTTGGCAGCAGCTGGGTCAAGTCGGGCCAGACCGTGGCGATGAAAGCCTGGCGTCTCAAGCTGGTGCGCCTGGATGACAATAAACTGATTGACTGGCGCCAGGCCGGTTTTCGCTATGTCATCGCGCTGCTGCTGTTTGTCGGCATGCCAGCCATCTCCTACCTGGCCTGGTCGCGCAATCTGGGACATGGCCGTGAGGCACTGCTGATTTCACTGGCCTGGTGCGCCCTGCCTTACCTGGCTGCCTATTACGACAAAGATCACCTGTTCCTGCACGACAGGCTGGCGCGCACCCGTCAGATCACCTTGCCCAAGGCCCCGCATCCGGGCAAAGGCAAGCCAGCTGCCTGAGTCACCGGTCTGTGGCAAGTTTGCCGACAGGCTGATGATTGGCGTTTGCTCAGGCTGAGTGACTGAATGGCCCGCCCGGCCTGACATGGCAACCGGGCAGCCATTGCCGCAGGGTGTCAAATCGCGCGCCAGTATCTTCAAGAAAAGATACTTCACCGACAACTCATGATACGCTTTGCGCCCGGAACGGAAAGCCACGCCCCTCCCTTACCTGGAATATCGCAGAATGCATCAACAGCCTGATCAGATCGACCGCATCGTCGCCCTCTGGAATGAAGTACGCCCCGAGCTGGACGCTTCGTCCACCCATGTGATTGGCCGCATCGTGCGGATGGAGTATTTCATTACCCGCCGCGTGTTGCAGGACCTGGCCCGCTACAACCTGAATGTCGGTGAATTTGACGTGCTGGCCGCCTTGCGCCGCCGTGGCGAGCCCTACCAGCTGTCGCCCAATCAGCTGCAAGGCATGGTGCTGATTTCCTCCGGCGCGCTGACCAACCGCATCAACCGCCTGGAAGAAGCCGGTCTGGTCACCCGCTCGCCCGACCCGGAAGACCGCCGCGGTGTGATTGTCACCCTGAGCGCCAAGGGCTTTGCCGTGATTGAAGAAGCGGTGGTCAACCACCTGGCTGCCGAAGCCGAATTGATGGAAAACCTGGATGAGGCAGAAAAAGGGCAACTGGCTGGCCTGCTGAAAAAACTGCTGCAAACGCAGGAAGACTGAACACCACGCCCACTCGATAAAAAAGCCGCCGGATGGCGGCTTTTTTATTGCTTACAGGCCAATAATCAGTAACAGGTTGGCCCCGCAGATCAGCACAAACAGCAGCCAGCCCAATAATTGCATGGCTGGCGACAAGGCAAATTCACCCATCAACCGGCGACTGGCCGTGATGCGCAGCAAAGGCCACATCGCCAGCGGCAGCTGCAGGCTGAGTACCACCTGGCTCCACACCAGCATGCGTCCCACAGCCCCCTCGCCCAGCAGCAAAACGCCGCACAAGGCAGGCAGCAAGGCCAGGCCTCGGGTAATCAGCCGCCGTTGATAGCAGGGAATGCGGATTTGCAAGAATCCATCCATGATGACCTGCCCCGCTACGGTGCCGGTCAGCGTGGAACTTTGACCGGATGCCAGCAAGGCCAGGCCGAACAGCAGCGCTGCCGCCCCACCGGCCAGCGGTGTAATCAGCCGATAAGCCTGTTCGATATCATCCACCACCGGCTGGCCCACCGCATGGAAGGCGGCACCGGCCAGAATGAGAATGGCCCCATTCACCAGCATGGCCAGCAGCAGGGACAGCACGGTATCCACGCGGCACAGCGCCAAGGTATCCCGCAGGCTGTGTTTGCCGCTTTCCACTTTGCGGGTTTGCACCACCGAGGAGTGCAGGTACAAGTTGTGCGGCATGATGGTGGCCCCGACAATGCCCAGACCCAACACCACGGCCTGGTGCAAGTCCCCCCCCGGATTCGAAGGCAACAAGCCGCGTGCCACCGCGGGCCAATCCGGCCCCACCATGAACACCTGAATGGCAAAACACAATGCGATGGTGGCAATCAGCCCCAGCACCACGGCCTCGATCTGCCGGAAACCCTTGCCCTTCATGCCCAGCACGATGACGGTATCAAATGCCGTCAGCACCACGCCCCAGGCCAATGGCACGCCAAACAACAGCTTGAATGCCAGGGCGCAGCCCAGCACCTCGGCCACATCGCAGGCAATAATCGACACTTCGGCGCTAAGCCACTGCACCACCCTGCCGGTGGGTCCGTAATAGGCGCTGCTGGCCTGGGCCAGATCCTGCCCGGTGACCAGGCCAAGCCGGGCGGACATCAGCTGCAATACCATGGCCACCAGGCTGGACAGCACCACAATCCACAACAGGCCGTAGCCAAAGCGCGAGCCTGCCTCGATATCGGTTGCCCAGTTTCCCGGGTCCATATATCCCACCGCCACCAGCAAGCCTGGGCCGGCAAAACGGCGCAGCCGCTGCCACCAGGGCGCGCGGGCATCAATGCGGATGCTGCCTTGTACTTCAGCGGGACAAAACGGAGCGGTTGCCGTGTGGGGAAGGGAAAACATGCAACATCCTCAAGCGAAGAGGAAAGAAAAATGCACGCTACTTGCGTGCAAAGTCTACTGATCTAAAGGCAGGTTACTACCAGCCACTTTGACTGGTACTGGCGCAGTCCAGGACCATTGTTTTTTCCAGGCGCCAATCACCAGATTGGGATATTCCGGCCGACCCAGGCTACCGTTGTAACGGCCGAGTGCGCGATAGAGATTGCCGCGCTCCATGTCCAGATAATGGCGCAAGATGGTGCAGCCATAACGCAGGTTGAGCGTGAGTTCGAACAGATTGTGCTGCGGATTGCCGATCTGGCGCACCCAGAAAGGCATCACCTGCATCAGCCCACGGGCACCCGCCGGGGAAATGGCGTATTTGTTGAAACCGCTTTCCACCTGGATCAGGCCCAGCACCATTTGCGGATCCAGCCCGGCACGGGTGGACTCGTATTGAATGGCGGTAAGCAGACGTTCGCGCATCCAGCTGTCCGGAATGCGCTTTTGCAGGCGGCGCGACATCTCGGCCAGCCAGGCCTGGCCTTCCTGCGGGGTGTCAAACACCAGTCGTGGTGCGTTGACATCGGCAATGGTACGGCTCATTGCCGATGCCACATTGGCAGCCAGTGCCTCCTCGCGCTGCGCACCCGCCCATGCTGGCGAACAGGCCAGCATGGTGAACAGGGCAAGCAGCGGCAGGAGGATTTTCATCAGGACAGTTTGGCGAGCAGATGTTCCAGAATAGCATCTGCCGCGACGGCCGTTGCCGCAGCATCACGACGCTGCTGGTACTCTACCTTGCCTTCCTTCAGGCCACGGTCGCCGATGGTGACGCGATGCGGCGCGCCAATCAGCTCCCAGTCGGCAAACATGGCACCCGGGCGCTCACCACGGTCGTCCAGAATCACATCCACGCCCTTGGCCAGCAGGCTGGCATACAGGCTGTCGGCAGCGGCTTTCACTTCGGCGGAACGATCGTAACCGACCGGGCAGATGGCCACGGCAAACGGGGCGATATTATCCGGCCAGATCATGCCCTTGTCGTCGTGGTTCTGTTCGATGGCAGCACCCAGGATACGGGTGACACCAATGCCGTAGCAGCCCATTTCGAACGGTTTGGGCTTGCCGTCTTCATCCAGGAAAGTCGCATTCATGGCGGCGGAGTACTTGGTGCCCAGGTAGAACACATGGCCCACTTCGATGCCGCGCTGGATGGCCAGTACGCCCTTGCCGTCCGGGCTGGGGTCGCCGGCCACCACATTGCGGATGTCGGCCACTTCCGGCTCGGCACAGTCACGGCCGAAGTTGGCTCCGGTGTAGTGCTGGTCGTCTTCGTTGGCGCCGATGACAAAATCGGCCATCTTGGCCACGGTACGGTCGGCAATGATGCGGCCCTTGAAACCAACCGGACCCAGCGAACCCGGATTGGCACCGAAAGCCTCACGGATAATGGCCGGCGATGCCATGGTCAGCGGCTTCTTGATGCCGGTCACTTTTTCGGCCTTCACTTCGTTCAGTTCGTGGTCGCCACGCACCAGCATCAGCACCGCCTCGCCTTCGCTGCCCTCCACCACCAGCGCCTTGACGGTGCTCTTGATGTCGATGGACAGGAAATCCACCAGTTCGGCAATGGTTTTTACCTTGGGGGTATGCACCTTGGTCAGCGCGGCGGCAGCGGCAGGGCGTTCACCAGCCGGGGCCACGGCCTCAGCCAGTTCGATATTGGCGGCGTAGTCGGAATCGGGACAGTAGATGATGGCATCTTCACCGGTATCGGCAATCACCTGGAATTCGTGCGAGCGGTCACCGCCGATGGCACCGGTATCGGCAGCCACGGCGCGGTAAGTCAGGCCCAGACGGTCAAAGATGCGGCAGTAGGCGGCATACATATTGTCGTAGCTCACGCCGGCAGCTTCGGCGCTGCGGTCGAAGGAGTAGGCATCCTTCATGGTGAATTCGCGGCCACGCATCACGCCAAAGCGCGGACGGCGCTCGTCGCGGAACTTGGTCTGGATCTGGTAGAAGTTCTTCGGCAAGGCGCGATAGCTGCGCAGTTCGCTGCGGGCGATGTCGGTGATCACTTCTTCAGCGGTCGGCTGCAGGGCGAAGTCACGCTCGTGACGGTCCTTGAAGCGCAGCATTTCTTCGCCCATGGTGTCCCAGCGGCCGGATTCCTGCCACAGGCCGGCCGGCTGCACCACCGGCAACGATACTTCAATGGCACCGGCACGGTTCATTTCTTCGCGCACGATGTTTTCCACCTTGCGCACCACACGCAGGCCCATCGGCATCCAGGAATAGATACCGGCAGCAACCTTGCGGATGAAACCGGCACGAATCATCAGCTTCTGGCTGGTGATGTCGGCGTCGGCGGGGGCTTCTTTCAGGGTGGAAATGAAAAACTGCGATGCGCGCATGATGCGTCCTTGGTATTCGGCTAAATAGGGTTGATTGTAGCGTTTTGCGTGGGTGACGGGAAAGCATCCTGACAGCGTGGCTTAGCCGCAGCCCCACCCTGGAGTCATCGAGACCACATTGTGGCTTTCCGCCGACAAGCCCCAACAGAAAGCAGCCGGCATTGCAGCATTAGCTTGGCGCTGTCCTGACTCAGTAGTAACCTTCGCGCTCACAGGCCATCTCTAATTCCGCAGCGCAACAAGACGGGCAGGAATGGCACGCATGCTCAACCCACAACAGAAGTCACACACAAATCATGCAGGCTCACAATAAACAAGCCATGGCCGGATTGACGCTGGCTGCGCTGGGCGTGGTGTACGGGGATATCGGTACCAGTCCGCTCTACACCCTGCAACAATGCTTTACTGCCCATAACATGGCGACCAGCCCGGAAAACATTCTTGGTATCTTGTCCTTGATATTCTGGTCGCTGATCTTCGTGGTATCGATCAAGTACGTCGCCTTCGTACTGCGTGCCGACAACCACGGCGAAGGCGGCATCATGGCGCTGATGGCGCTGGCCCGCCACTATGTCACCCATGCGGCACGCTGGAAAATTGTACTGCTGGGTCTGTTCGGAGCCTCGCTGTTCTACGGTGACGCCATCATCACTCCAGCCATTTCGGTACTGTCCGCTGCTGAAGGTCTGAAAGTACTCAGTCCCAGCATGGGGCCCTACATCTTGCCGCTGGCCGTGGTGGTATTGGTGTTTCTCTTTATTCTGCAACGCTTCGGCACCGCCAGTGTCGGCATGTTGTTCGGCCCGGTGATGACATTCTGGTTCTTCACCATCGGTGTGCTCGGCCTGCTGCAGATTGTGCAAGCCCCTGCGGTACTGGCCGCGATCAACCCCTTGCATGCAATCCGGTTTCTGCTTCAGCACGGTGTTGGTGCCTACCTGACATTGGGTTCTGTGGTACTGGCCTTGACCGGTGCGGAAGCGCTATACGCCGACATGGGGCACTTCGGCAAGAAACCTATCCGCTTGGCTTGGTACGGTCTGGTGCTCCCCGCACTGGTACTCAATTACTTTGGCCAAGGCGCGTTGCTGATGATCAATCCCAAGGCCATTGAAAACCCCTTTTTCATGCTGGCACCGCAATGGGCCCTGCTGCCCTTGATCATCCTGGCCACCCTGGCCACGGTGATTGCCTCGCAGGCGGTGATTTCCGGTGCCTATTCGCTCACCCGCCAGGCCATCCAGCTGGGTTACAGCCCGCGCATGGAGATTTCGCATACCTCCGAGAAAGAAATCGGCCAGATCTACCTGCCCTTCGTCAACTGGGCCTTGCTGGTTGCCGTGCTGGTCGTTGTTCTGACCTTCCAGACTTCTGACAGCCTGGCCTCGGCCTACGGCATTGCAGTCACCGGTACCATGCTGATCACCACCTTGCTCTTCTTCGTGGTGGCACGCGTCAACTGGCGCTGGCCACTGCCGTTGGCCCTGTTCGTCACGGTACTGTTCGGCATCATCGACTTTGCCTTCTTTAGTGCCAACCTGCTCAAGCTGTTCTCCGGCGGCTGGCTGCCACTGGTATTGGGCATGATCATCTTCATGCTGATGACCACCTGGAAGCAGGGTCGCAAGCTGCTGTTCGACCGCTTGCGTGAACAGGCGCTGCCGCTGGACAGCTTCATCGAAAACCTGGAGGCCTTCCCGCCCACCCGGGTACAAGGCACTGCCGTGTTCCTCACCAGCACCCTGCATGGCGTACCGCATGCCCTGCTGCACAACCTCAAGCACAACAAGGTGCTGCACGAGCGCATCGTGCTGATGACCATACGCACCGAGGACGTACCGTATATTGCCGAGGATGCACGCCTGGAAGTGGTGCAGCTGTCACCCTCGTTCTGGCGCGTGGTGGCCCGCTACGGCTTCAAGGAAGACCCGAGCGTGCTGAATGTACTATCGCTGTGCGAAACCGATGGTCTGGCCTTCGAACTGATGGATACGTCCTTCTTCCTGTCGCGCGAAACCATCATTTCCACCGAGCGGCCGGGCATGGCGCGCTGGCGTGAGCGGCTGTTTGTATGGATGAGCAAGAACGCACTGCGCGCGACCGACTTCTTCCAGATCCCCACCAACCGCGTGGTGGAGCTGGGTGCCCAAGTCGAACTGTAGTCAAGTCACTACATCAAAAGGCAGGCTTTTTAGCCTGCCTTTTTTATTTGCCCGAGCAAAATCACCCGATGTAATCGTTTACAAACCCAATCCATCAATTCAATTTTTCTTTATTTATCAGTTATTTATATTAAAAATTACGCCGTAATCAGATTTTGCCGCAGCCACTGGTAACAAAAATGGCCGCTGCGAAGCAAGCGGCCAAATGATGCAAAACGGATGAAATTTTACTATGTAGTGCCATTACTACACTGGCAGGTCAATCCGGGCACGGACACGCGCCCAGTCAAAGAAGGGGCCCGGATCTGTCTTGCGCCCCGGGGCAATGTCCTCATGCCCGGTCATTGCCCGTAGCGGCAGGTGCAGCCGCAGCTCCTCGATCAGCGCCAGCAACATCTGGTACTGGGCATCGGCAAAGGGTTCGAAATCGCAGCCTTCCATCTCCACACCGATGGAAAAATCATTACAACGCTCGCGGCCCTGCCAACTGGAAACTCCGGCATGCCAGGCCCGCGACTGCACCGGTACAAACTGCACCAGTTGGCCGTTACGTCGGATAAAGAAATGGGCGGACACCCGCAACTGACTGATGCTAGCAAAAAACGGGTCTTCGTCCGGATTCAGGCTGTTGGTGAACAACTGCTCCACGGCCTGACTGCCGTAGCGGTAAGGCGGCAGGCTGATGTTATGAATGACCAGCAGCTCCGGCTGGCCCTGCTCGCGGGCATCACAATTGGGCGAGGGAATCTGTCTGGCTTCACGCACCCAACCGCTGGGCTCCAGATGCAGCACGGGTTGCAGGCGACCGGCACAGTACAACATGCGCCATAGCACCAGGCCGTCCGGCACCGTCCAGCGCTGTTGCAAGACAAAACCAGCCTTGTGGTACAGGGCAATAGCCGCCTGATTGACCTCCGCCGTATCCACGCTGACCTCATCGGCATCGGCCAGCAGATGATTGAGCAGACGATAGCCCCAGCCACTGGCAAAGCAGGCGGGGTCCACCACCGTACGCTCGATATGCCAGCCACCTTGCTGACGCCTGCTTGCCACCAGCACTCCGCGCAAGGTTTCGCCCTCGAATGCACCGATCACCCGGTCGGTGCAGGCCATGACCTGGGCAACATTCCGCCACAGTACGGGTAGTGCCGGATAATCCAGCCATTGCGCCTCCACCTGATGCGCCTGCAGCTGAATACGCAATATCTCCTCGGCCAAGACCGGGTCACTCAGCTGTATATCTTTGACGATAAAGGGAATGTCCATTTCCACCTTTCGAATTACCGATGGCGACCAGGCCTGCACGAATGTTTCCGTCGGCAGCCTGGCAGGCGCACAATAGCGCATTGTGCCAGCCTGGACGCCGGTAGCCCATTCTGTGTGAAGCATTTGAGCAGAATCATGGTTTTTTGCATTGCAGCACGGCACACTCGAACCATTCTCCCAGCTTGAGGCCACCCACCATGCTTACCCTGAATGATATTGGCAACACCAGCAGCGCCAGTTTCGAGCAACCGCTGGACATGCTACTGGCTTGTCATGACAAGATCCGTCGCTTTTGCGATCAACTGGACCAACTACCCGGCTATATCACCGAACATGGCGTCAATGATGCGGTGAAGAACACCATAGACGGGGTAATCCGCTACTTTGACGTCGCCGGCCCGGCCCACCACATCGACGAGGAGGAGGAACTGTTTCCCATCCTGCTGGAGCGCGTCCCCACTGCCGCTCCGCGCATCGAGCAACTGGAAGCCGAACACGGCTATCTGCACTCGTGCTGGAATGCCATCCGTGACGATTTGCGCGCCCTGCGCAATGGCGAGCTGGACAGCATCAGCGAAAACGCGGTGGCCGAATTCGTACGGCAATATCGGGAGCATGCCGCCTCTGAAGAGGCCTGGCTGATTCCCACTGCCGCCGCCACACTGAACGCAGATGAACTGCGCAACGCTGGTTTGCGCATGGCCCAGCGCCGCCAGCAAGCCTGCTGAACACTAGCCGGGCCGTAAAACCAAAAAGGATGCCGCCAGGCATCCTTTCAAAACCCCTTCTCGCTTTCTGGTAGGAAAGCGAGGCTCTCTTGCGGGGCAAGGGCGGGGGGATTGGGAATAAATGGGAAGGCTGCGGAGTCGATCTGTTATCCGGAAGGCCCGGCTTTGCCGGGGCCAGTAGAACCCTGACAAATCACGCTGCCAGCAGCCTAAAAGGATGCCGCAAGGCATCCTTTTTTTACTTTCTGAGCAGCATCCTCAGGCGGTCAGCTTCAACAAGGCAGCAAAAGCATCTTCAAACAGCTTGAGCCCGTCCTGTTGCAGCTTGTCACCCACGGCTACCAGGTCAATATCAGCCTCAGCCACATCCAGCAAGGTGATCTGGGCCTGCTGTGCATCCTGCGGCAGGGTCAGCGCAGCAACGCCGTGGTCGCGGAAAGCGGCCAGGGTAGCATCCGGCACGGTGTTGACCGTTTCGTCGCCAATCAGGCTTTCCACATACAACACGTCGGAGTAAGCGGCGTTCTTGGTACCTGTCGATGCCCACAGCAGGAATTGCGGCCAGGCACCTGCGGCCTTCAGTGCGGCAAACTCACTGCCATGGAAGCGCTGCTGGTAACGCGCATAAGCCACCTTGGACAGCGCAATGGCCGCCTTGCCTTGCAAGGCCGGGGGCAGTTGCGGGTCCAGCAGGCTATCGACGCGGGACAGGAAGAAGCTGGCCACGGCCTTGATACCGGTCACCGGCTTGCCAGCAGCATGGCGTGCGCTCAGGCCGTCGATATAAGCGTCCCAGACGGCTTCCACTTGCGGCAGGCTGAACAGCAGGGTGATGTTGACGTTGATGCCTTCGGCAGTCAGCGTCTGGAAAGCGCGAATGCCTGCGGCAGTGGCCGGAATCTTGATCATGGCATTGGGGCGGTCGATGGCAGCCCACAAGCGGCGTGCAGCGTCCAGCGTGCCCGCTTCGTCATGCGACAGGGCCGGTGACACTTCCAGGCTGACATAGCCGTCGTTGCCGGCGCTGCTGCGGTATTGCTCCTGCAGCAAGTCGCAAGCGGCCTGAATGTCCGGCACCACCAGTGCTTCGTAGCGTTGCTCTGCGCTCAGGCTGCTATCCGCTTTCAGCCGGGTCAGGTCAGCCTGATAGCTGGCATCGGTACTGATGGCCTTGTAGAAAATGGCCGGATTGGAAGTCACACCGGCAATGCCGTCTTCTTGCAGCAGACGGACCAGTTCTCCCGAAGCCAACAGCTCGCGGGACAGATTGTCCAGCCAGATACGCTGGCCGAACGGACGGATGGATTGCAGACGATTCATGATGTGGTCCGGAGTCGGGGGTTGGCGCATAAAGAAGAACATCCTAGCGCGACTGCGCAGGCAGGCCAAGCCCATATTGCGGCGATAAGCGGTCAATGTGCAGAGAAATCACAAACTAAAACGTCATCAACAAATGGTTTCAGCATGTAAACGAAAGCCTGGTGCGCCGGATGAACCAGATAAGCATCGCGGGCGGCAGCATCGACAAACTGCACCAGCCAGCCATGGGTAAAGCCGTGTTGCAAACCTTCCGGGCTGACATCCGGGCCACCGCTGAGTGTCAGGATGCCGGGAATCTGCCGGGCCAGAGCGGCAAACTGCTGGCTGATACTGGCAATATCTTCCGCCGAGGCTGCCGGCACAAAGCGCATCAACACGACATGGTGCAGCATGGTCACTCCCGGATTCCATTCAGCCGCTGATTATGCGGCCTCCACCGCGTGCTGACC
Source organism: Aquitalea sp. LB_tupeE (assembly GCF_013391415.1). GTDB lineage: Bacteria > Pseudomonadota > Gammaproteobacteria > Burkholderiales > Chromobacteriaceae > Aquitalea. The sequence goes on along the minus strand of NZ_JACAXB010000017.1, from coordinate 82,832 downwards.
ATGCGTGCAAGTACGCAGCCTGTCAGGCTCAGGCCTGGTGTTCCGACTGGGATTCTGGCTCGGCCGAACGCTCGCGCTGGAAAATCACACTGAAAGTACTGCCCTTGTCCGGCTCGCTGCGGATATCCAGCCGGGCATTGTGTCTTGCCACCACATGCTTGACGATGGCCAGCCCCAGGCCGGTACCGCCATTGCCGCGTGAGCGGCCACGGTCTACCCGGTAAAAGCGTTCGGTCAGCCGCGGGATATGCTCACGCGGGATGCCGATACCACTGTCCTTGACCGAAAAACACAGCCGCTCGCCTTCCGCCTTCCACGACAGCACGATATCGCCGCCTTCCGGGGTGTAACGCACGGCATTGGATACCAGGTTGCCAAAGGCGGAATGCAGCTCCTGGGCACTGCCCCACAACCATTGTTTGCAGTTTTTTTCCAGCCGGACATGATGGCGGCCCTGCGACAAGCCTTCGGCTTCCACCATCAGGGTGTCCAGCATGTCCTGCATGTTCACTTTTTCCGCCATCACCGCCTTGGGGCTGTTCTCCAGCCGGGACAGGGTCAACAGGTCTTCTACCAGGCTCTGCATGCGCCGTGACTGTTCCATCATCATGGGCAGGAAGTGGCTGAGCGTGGCCTGGTCCACCTCTTCCATGTCGGACAGGGTTTCCAGAAAACCACCGACGACGGTCAACGGAGTGCGCAATTCGTGCGATACATTGGCGACAAAATCGCGATGCACCGTTTGTACCCGCTCCAGCGAGGTGATGTCGCGGCTGAGCAGCAATTTGCGGGTGGAATCAAACGGTACCAGTTGCACCGAAATCACCAGTTCACGCGGCTGGGTCAGCTGCAAGATCAAAGGCTGGCTGAAGCTGGCGTTTTTCATGTAGGCATGAAAACTGGGCTGGCGGATGAGGTTGAGAATCTGGTTGCCCACATCGTGTTTGCGATCCAGATTCAGGTGCTCCATCGCCATCGGGTTGATCCACTCGATGCGATCATGCTCGTCCAGCACCACCACGCCATCCGGCATGGCTTCACCGGCATTGATGAAGCGCTCCAGCACATTGGTGAGCTTGCGTTTGCTTTGCATCTGGCTGCGCATGGTGCGATACAGCGTCATGAATACGGTATGCCAGGCACCAAAACCATCTGGCACCCGCTCGGCAGTGGGTTGCTCCAGCCAGCGCAGCAGCAAGGCAATGTGGTACAGGTGAAAACCCAGCCAGGCCAGCAGGGCGACACCGGCAGCGATCAGGCCTTCGATCGGACCGGAAAATGCCCAGAAGGCAAGGCCGATGAAGAGGATGACAATCAGCCAGACCAGGGTACGCTGCAAGAATTCGCGCAAGTCAGCCTCACTGCTGAGTGGAGAAACGGTAGCCCGTGCCGCGCACGGTCTGGATCAGGCCATCGTGACCCGTGCTTTCCAGCGAGCTGCGCAAGCGGCGGATGTGTACGTCTACCGTGCGTTCTTCGACAAATACATGATCACCCCACACCTGATCCAGCAGTTGCGAACGGGAATGCACGCGTTCCGGGTGGGTCATGAAAAAGTGCAGCAGACGGAATTCGGTCGGCCCCAGGTCGATGGTGTCGCCATTACCGCTGACACGATGGGTGATCGGGTCCAGGCGCAAGCCTTGTACTTCAACCGCATCATCGGTCATCTGCGGGGCACGACGGCGCAGCACGGCCTTGATGCGGGCCAGCAATTCACGCGGGGAAAACGGCTTGGTGATGTAGTCGTCAGCACCAGACTCCAGCCCGGTAATCTTGTCCTGCTCATCCGAGCGGGCAGTCAGCATGATGATGGGGATATGCTTGGTACGCTCATCCGAGCGCAGGCGCTTGGCAATATCCACCCCGGACGCGCCTGGCAGCATCCAGTCCAAGAGCACCAGATCCGGCAGTGCATTACGCACCAGGGTCAACGCAGCCTCGGCCGTGCTGGCGCGCAACACGTGATGCCCAGCCTGGTTGAGGTTAAACGCAATCAGTTCCTGAATTGCAGGCTCGTCTTCGACAAGCAGAATATTGGCAGCCATGTATCGGTCCAGTCCCGGTTTGATGATGGCAAGGATAAAAAGCAGCGATTACAGAAATATGACATTTCTTAAATAGTTGCCAAAACTTCTGCAAATCTTGTCATCCAGCGCGCCACCACCCTATCTTGCCACGTAGACCATGCCATACCGACAAAAAAAACGGGCCTGCCGCATGGCAGACCCGGAATGGCCTTCGTCAAAAATTTGTTTGTCTGACTTGAGACCAGGGACAAAGAGATCACCAGGACAGTTTCAAACAGGTACAGGGACATGTACCCATCAGCAACGAATCCAGACAAGAACCATCACGGCGGGACAGTGCCGCAACAGCTCCGATAAGGCAGGCATTGTACGGAGCAAGAAGCCATTTCTTAATGTGGAAATATTGGAAATTTCCTTATTTAACCTTGTAAAATGGCTTTTTTGCAGCAAAAAACCTTGGAATCCAAACTTGGATAAATTCGACAAAAAAATACTGAGCAGCCTGCACGAAAATGCCCGCATCAGCTTTGCCGAACTGGCCCGACGGGTGAATCTGTCCTCCCCCGCCATTGCCGACCGGGTGGACAAGCTGGAACGGCAGGGGGTGATTACCGGCTACCGGGCGCAGATTGACCCGGCCAAGGTCGGTTTACCCATTCTGTGCATGATTGAGCTGACGGTGAAGCACCTGGAATATTACGTGGTGATTGATCGCATCCGCAGCATGCCGCAGGTCGTGGAGTGTGCATCCATCACCGGCACCAGCGGCCTGATGATGAAAGTGGCAGTCGATACCATGCCCAGCCTGCAAACCCTGATTGCCCAGCTGATGCAGTTTGGCGATACCAAAACCTCCATCATCATCGACATGCCAGTACCGCCACGCATGCCCCAATTGCTGGCAGACGACTGAGCAAGGCTGGTACCGGACGCAACCATAATGCTGTGACGGCAAGCCTGTCATCAGGATGACGGAGATGACTCTCGCGGGTGCAGATGCCCGGCCATGGGCAAAAAAATGGCCGAAGAATCACTGATTCTTCGGCCAAGCTCTTGGGAGAGACCATATAGAAGCACATCTACGAACGAAACACCCAGGCTGCCACCTTCTGACCAATGACAACCGGGTTTACTGCACCGACTTCTCCCCGGCAGTTCTGACGCTGCCCGGGAGAACGGATTGGTTGAATCGCTTTTGCCAGATTACTTGGCGGCAGCCCAGGCCAGCGAGGTGTCCAGCATACGGTTGGCAAAGCCCCACTCGTTGTCGTACCAGGACAGCACCTTGACTTCACGACCGGCAATCACGCGGGTCAGCGTGGAGTCAAACACGCTGGAAGCCGGGTGGTGCAGGAAGTCACGCGATACCAGCGGCAGGGTGTTGACGGCCAGAACGCCGGCCAGCTTGCCCTTGGCAGCGGTGGTGATCAGCTCATTCACTTCGGCCACGGTGGTATCACGGCTGGCGGTAAAGGTAAGGTCAACCAGCGAGACATTGCTGACCGGCACACGCACGGCAAAGCCGTCCAGCTTGCCTTGCAGCTTGGGCAGAACCAGACCCACGGCAGCGGCAGCACCGGTCTTGGTGGGAATCATGGAGACAGCTGCGGAGCGGGCACGACGCAGGTCGGAGTGATCGGTATCCAGCAATACCTGGTCGTTGGTATAGGCATGGATGGTGGTCATCAGGCCACGTTCGATACCGATGGTATCGATCAGCGGTTCAACCAGCGGAGCCAGGCAGTTGGTGGTGCAAGAGGCATTGGACACCACGGTCATGGCGCTGGTCAGCACGTCATCGTTGACACCGAATACCACGGTGGCATCGGCGTCGTTGGCCGGAGCGGAAATCAGTACGCGCTTGGCACCGGCTTCCAGGTGCAGCGCCGCTTTTTCACGTTTGGTGAAGATGCCGGTACATTCCAGTACCACATCCACGCCCAGTTCTTTCCACGGCAGTTCTGCCGGGTTGCGGATGGAGAGCAGCTTGATCGGCTTGCCGTTCACCACCAGGGCATCGCCTTCCAGCGCGATGCTGCCACCAAACGGGCCATGCACGCTGTCAAAACGGGTGAGGTGTTCGTGCAGTTCCGGCTTGCCCAGGTCATTGATGGCCACGATTTCGATATCGCGGTCAGCAAAACGCTCCTGCCAGGCGCGGACCACCATGCGGCCAATACGACCGTAACCATTAATGGCAACTTTCAACGTCATGATGCATCCTCCTAATTTGATAATGGTGCAGGGTCATCTCGTGCCCTGCGCCATTCAATTTCTGCTCCTTTTGCGTTGTAAGCAAGTGACTACAAAAGTAGTGTGCAGGCTACCAACAAAGCGGTGAAATCCTTGCCAGTCAAGGCTCACCGCCATGTAGTGCGATGCAGGTTTTACACCTGAAGGAAACTGGCAAAGTGAGCAGGGTCTTCCGCCAGCAACACATGCAGCAAGCTGGAGGAGAAGGTGGTAACGCCACGCGCACCCAGAGCTTGCAACGCGGCAATATCCACCAGCGCGCTGTCCGCCACCTCGATGCGCAGGCGGCCACCGGCCACCGCTTGTACACGCTTCACATTAGCCTGCCCGCCCAGTGCTTGCAGCCAGTCTTCGCGCTGCATGCGGGGGCCTCCTGCCTGATGCGCCACTGAGGCATGGCTGGCCACCACCACCGGGGCTGCCAGCTGGCTGTCAGCCTGTTGCAGGGCGGTGCGGATTTCATCAGAGATCAGGTCCGCCTCCGGTCCCAGCACCACTTGCACGCTGCCGGCAGCCGGTCTGATCAGCCCGCGTGACCCCAGTGTCTTGAGCGCGGCTTCATCCACCTTGTCATTGTCAGCCACCTGCAAGCGCAGGCGGGTGGTGCAGGCATCCACCGACTTCAGATTGGCCGCCCCACCCAAGGCACGAATAAACGCATGCCCACGGGAAGACCCCTCCACTGCCACCACGGCCACCTGTGGCGCGGCTTCGCGGCCCATGGTTTGCAAATCGAACTTGCGGATGAAAAAGCTGAACAGGCCGTAATAGATGACGAAATACAGCAGGCCCACCGGCAGCAACAGCAGCGGTTTCTGGGCAATACCGAAATTGAGCAGGTAATCGAACAGACCCGCGGAGAAGCCAAAACCCAGATGCACCCCCAGTGCATACATCAAGGCCATGGCTATGCCGGTGAGTACCGCATGGATGGCATACAGCATGGGGGCCAGGAACATGAAGGCAAACTCGACCGGCTCGGTCACCCCGGTCAGGAAGGCAGTCAGTGCCATGGAAAACAACACCCCGCCCACGGCGGCCTTGTTCTCCGGCTTGGCCGCCCGATACATCGCCAGGCAAGCAGCGGGCAGGCCGAACATCATCACCGGGAAAAAGCCGCTCATGAACATGCCGGCGGTTTTGTCTCCGGCAAAGAAGCGGGTCAGGTCACCATGCACCAGTTTGCCCGCGGCATCGGTGTAGTCACCCACCTGGAACCACACCATGGTATTCAGAATATGATGCAAACCGGTGACGATGAGCAGACGGTTGAGCACACCATAAATAAACAGCCCGATTTCACCGACGCCGATCAGCCATTTGCCGACAGCATCAATGCCGTTTTGCACCGGTGGCCAGGCCAGACCCAGCACCACCCCCAGCAGCAGCATGGCAAAACCGGTGGCAATCGGCACAAAGCGCCGTCCGCCAAAGAAGGCCAGATAAGTGGGGAGCTTGATGTCCTTGTAACGGTTGTACAGCACCCCGGCAATCAGGCCGGACAATATCCCGGCCAGCACACCCATATTGATGGCAAACGGTTTGCCCTCTGCATCCAGATGCACCAGCGGATTGAACACCGCATAGGCCAGCAGGGTGTCCGGCATCACCTTCAGCACCGCGCTGAGCACCATATAGCCAATGGCACCAGCCAGGCCCGCCGCGCCATTGTTGTCACGCGCAAAGCCCACCGCCACGCCAATGGCGAATATCAGCGCCAGATTGCCGAAGATGGCATCCCCGGCCTGCGCCATCACCTTGATGTTGAGCAGGTCCGGCTGCCCCAGCCGCAGCAGCAAACCTGCCACCGGCAATACCGCAATCGGCAGCATCAGGGCCCTGCCCAGCTGCTGAATGCCCGCAAATCTGTTTTGTGTACTCACCTCAACGCCTCCTTTGGATGTGGAATGGTCAGTTGCCATTCCGTCTTGTCTGGGCAGCAGTCGCCAGCAAGGCCTGCCGCGCAGGATAGGGTTTTTCGTGACCATGCCTGCCCGGCTGCATGCATAGGGGGCAGCGGACAAACAGGAACACGGGTCTGGCCGCGCTTGGCGGCCAATGGAAAACTGCAGACATGGGCGGCGACACCGCAGATACGGCACCAGCTCGGGAAAGACGGGGCAACATCGGGCAGCTCCTGTCAGGTCAGGAGTGGCCGAAATCGCGGCGGGACTCCTGCAGCTCAGCCCATGCAGGGGCCACCGGGCCGCCTGACGGCCCGGTTGGCACCTTGCACGGCAACAAGCCGTAATGGTTCAGCAATGGGCCACCGGGTAGTGGCCGGGTTCGGTACCGGTCTCAATGCGTTCTGGTAACCTTGGACAAATGCCGTGGAGTATCGGGATTCATCCCACGTGCTTCGGATAGCTGCGCCGCCATCAGATAGAAGCTCTGGATGGCCAGCAGCGGGTCCAGCGCCTCGTCGTCCGCCACACTCAGCGTCAGGTCGCGGCTGGCTACCGTGTCCGGGGCCGCCAGCAACACCCGCGCACCGCGGCCGCGCATTTCCGCAGCCAGGTCGATCAGACCTTGTTGTTCCGGCCCACGCGGCGCAAATACCAGTAGCGGATAGCCTTCGTCGATCAAGGCCATCGGGCCATGCTTGATTTCTGCACCGGAGAAAGCCTCGGCCTGGATCGCACAGGTTTCCTTGAACTTGAGCGCAGCTTCCAGCGCCACGGCAAAACCCAGACCACGGCCCACCACCATGATGCGTTCGGCCTGGCCAAGCACCGGAATGGCTGCACTCCAGTCCTGCCGGCAGGCTTGTTGCAGCTGGGCAGGCAGTTGGTCCAGCGCCTGCAGCAACGCGGCATCGCCCTGCCAGTGCGCCACCAGTCGGGCTACGGCGGAGAGCGAAGCGATATAGCTCTTGGTGGCGGCCACGCTTTTTTCTTCACCGGCACACAGCGGCAACGACCACTCACACGCTGCCGCCAACGGCGATTCATGCTTGTTGACCAAGGCCACGGTGCGCGCACCGGCAGCGGCAAGACGGCTCGTGGTGTCGATCAGGTCCGGGCTTTGCCCGGATTGGGACAGCGCCACAGCCAGCTGGCCCTTTACCGCCAGCGGGGCGTGATGCAGGGTGACCAGCGACATCGGCAAGGACACCACCGGCACGCCCAGGCGCTGCATGGCCAGATAGGCAAAATAGCTGGCGGCATGGTCCGAACTACCGCGTGCCACGGTCAGCGCCAGTGTGGGCGGTGTGGAAGCCAGCTCGCGGCCCAGCACGGCCAGGCCTTCATCCGCATACATGTGTTGCGCCGCCACGGCATCCGCAGCAGACAGTGCTTCTTCATACATCAGAGACGACAAGGTGTTCCCCTTCCAGATAGACATCCAGCAAATTCAGCTCGGCATCCAGCACCAGCACATCGGCCCATGCCCCGGTTTGCAAACGGCCACGGTCGGCATGCCCCAGGTAATCAGCCGGATACAGTGACAAGCGGTGCGAAGCTTCGGCCAGTGGCAGGCCGATGGACACCAGATTGCGCAAGGCCTGATCCATGGTCAGCGTGCTGCCGGCCAGGGTGCCGTCGGCCAGCCGCACCCCGCCCATGCATTTGTGCACGGTATGTGAGCCCAGCTTGTATTCCCCATCCGGCATGCCGGCTGCGGCAGTAGAGTCGGTCACGCAGTACAGGCGCGGGATGGCACGCAAGGCGGTGCGGATGGCACCGGGATGCACATGCAGCAAATCGGGAATCAGCTCGGCATACTCGGCATGAGCCAGCGCCGCCCCCACCATGCCCGGCTCGCGGTGATGCAGGCCGGTCATGGCATTGAACAAATGGGTGAACCCGGCGGCACCTTGCTGCAAAGCCTGTACCCCGTCTTCGTAACTGCCCAGGGTGTGGCCGATTTGCACCCGGATACCGGCATCACTCAAGGCACGGATGATGTCCATGTGGCCGGGAATTTCCGGTGCCAGTGTCAGCAAGGCAATCGGGGCCAGCCGACCCAGCGTCTCGATTTGCGAGAGCACGGCCTGGCAGGCATCGTCCGGCTGTGCACCCAGCTTGCCGGGATTGATGTACGGACCTTCCAGATGCACACCCAGCAAACGGGCACTGCCGCTGGCGCGCTGGCGGCAGGAGGGACCCAGTGCGGCCAGCACGCTTTCTATCTCGTCCATGGGGGCGGTCATGGTGGTGGCCAGCATGCTAGTGGTGCCGTGGCGGGCATGCAGCCGCGCCACCGATTCGGCCGCCAGGCCGCCCTCCATGATGTCCACCCCGCCACCGCCATGTACATGCAGGTCGATGAAGCCGGGCAGGATGTAGCGTGCCGCCGTGCGACTACCCGGCAAGCTGCCGTCCAGGGCGGCAATGCGGCCACCCGGCCCGGTTTCCAGCCTGCCATCCCGCCAACCGTCGGCAGTCAGGATGCGGCCCTGCAGTACATGTGCTTTCGTCATCGTCTCAGTTCAGCTACAAAATCGTAATAATCGTTACGGCAATAGGTATCAGTCAGTTCTATCGCCTGGTTATCGGCACTGAAGCCGATGCGGGTGATCAGCAACATGGCTTCTCCTTGCCGGATACCGGCCAGCGCAGCAATCTCGGCCGAGGCATTCACCGCACGGATATGCTGCAAGGCACGCACCACCGCATGACCGGCACTATCCAGGTAGGCATACAGCGAGTTACCCACTTTATGTGGCTCTGGCAAAACGGCTACTGGCAATGTGGTCATCTCAATCGCCATCACCACGCCATCCGCCAGGCGCTGACGCTTGAGCCTTGCCACCTGCGAGGTGGGGGACAAGCCCAGCTTGATCACCTCGTCATTGCTGGGCGGATGAATGCCGCGCTCCAGCCATACCGAGGAAGGTTCGAAGCCGCGCTGGCGCAATTGCTCGGTAAACCCCACCAGCCGTGACAAGGGCTGTTCCAGTCTTGGCGTGATGAAGGTGCCGGAACCATGCCGACGCCGGATCAGCCCCTGTTCCAGCAATACGTCCATCGCCTTGCGTGCCGTCACCCGCGAAATGCCCAGCTCTTCGGAGAAGGTGCGTTCGGAAGGCAGGGCTTCATCGGCCTGCCACCAGCCGGCATTGATGGCTTCGGCCAGTTTGCGGGCAAGCTGCAAATACAGCGGTGTGGTGGACTCGCCTTCCGGTTTGAGTGCACTCCATCGGTTTTCCATAAGCGGTCTGCAACTGGTCTGGTTGGTAACACGGCGAATATCGCATTCCTTGCCCTGCAAGACCACACCCGTCATGGCTGTAAAATTAATACCACTTAAATACCACGTCAATACCAATTGAGTGATGACTGCGCCAAAAGACGGGATGTGGCTGTGCTTCAACGCGGAAAATGCAGCATGCCGGGCATTCCATCCGGCGAAGGGGCAGGAGAATGGGGAAAGGAAAATCCAGTAAAAGTGGTATTAAAGTGGATGTTTTTCGAAACTAAAACGTGAGTAGCTTCGTAAATACGGCAGGGATAATCAGGCAGACAAGTAGCCGCAGACCGACACACTGCGGTGGTACTGCACGGCTACAGGCCTGTTGCAGCAACGTCGCCATAAAACCACAGTGGGTAACGGCACAATGCAACAGGGGCCGCGCAGGGCCCCTGTATGGATAACAACAAAGTAGCAGGTACGGTTTTATTTGCGCCAGCTGATCAGTACCACGCCGGAGAGAATGATGACCATGGCCAGCACTTCCTGTTGACCGACATGCTCGCCCAATAACAACATGCCCAGCAGGACGGCGATGATGGGATTGACATAGGCATAGCTGGTTGCGGCAGCGGGCGATACGGTTTTCAGCAAATGCAGGTAAGCACTGTAGGCCACCATGGAACCGAACACCGACAGGTAGAAAATGGCCGCCCAACCCTGCCATGAGGGTGTCGCCGACAGGTGCTCACCGGTAGCGGCACTGCCCAGCAACAAGGCAAGTCCACCGAAAATCATCATCCAGGCACTGCCCATCGGCCCCTTGGGCTGAACAATCACCCGGCTCCAGGCCGAGCCCAGCGCCCAACCGGCGGAGGCGAACAGCAGCCAGAACGCCCCCATGGGGCTGGCACGCAAATTCGACCCCAAGTTCAGCACCAGCATGCCCAGCATGCCCAGCGCGATACCTGCCCACTCGCGACCACGTGCACGCAGGCCAAAACAAAAGCGACCAAACAATACGGTGAACAATGGCACGGTGGCCACCACCAGCGCCGCCACTCCGGATGACACCTGTTTTTCCGCCAGCGTGACAAAACCATTGCCGATGGCGGGCATCAACACACCCAGGATGGCTGCGCCACGCAGTTCCTGCCGGCTGGGCAAACGATGGCCGCGCAGCAGCAGGAAGGCCAGCATCACGCTACCAGCAAACAGAAAACGCAGACCGGCCATCATGAAAGGCGGCCAGGATTCAATACCGATGCGTATGAAAAAATAGGTCGAGCCCCAGATGACATACAGGGCAAAGAAGGCTGACAGGGTCAGCAAGGACAGCGCGGCGGGACGGGCAGACATGGCGGTCTCGGGGTGGGTGGTCGTCCACCATGCCTTCGGCCCACAAAAAACTCAAGCACCGACAGGGAAAGCTCTGTTCTTGAGCCAGAACAATCCCTGCGTCTTGCCAACACTAGCGGGTAGCCAGACGTTGCAGGATGTTGGAAAACTCTTCCATATAGGTATCGAAACGGGTGGCCAGACGGTCCACATCGGTAGCAAAACGGTTATACGCCACCACGGCAGGAATGGCGGCAAACAGGCCGATGGCAGTAGCCACCAACGCTTCGGCAATACCCGGTGCCACCGTGGACAAGGTAGCCTGACCCACATTACCCAGCCCGATGAAGGCATGCATGATGCCCCACACCGTGCCGAACAGGCCGATATAGGGACTGACCGAACCGACCGTGGCCAGGAAAGAAGTATGGCTGTCCAGTGCATCCAGCTCGCGCTGGGCAGCAGCACGCATGGCGCGACGCGAACCATCCATGATGTCCGACAGCTCGGCACCGCTGCGGCCACGCAGCTTGAGGAATTCGGCAAAACCGGACTGGAAGATGCGTTCCATGCCCACGCTGTCGTTGCGGCGATTGGCGTCTTCATACAGGCGGTTCAGGTCGGCCCCGCTCCAGAAATTGCGTTCGAACTCGTCGCTGTGGCGACGCGCAGCACGTAATACGGCAATCTTGTTGAAAATCAGCGCCCATGACAGCACCGACACCAAGGCCAGGCCTGCCATGACCAGCTGCACCACCAGGCTGGCATTCATCACCAGGCTGAATATGGAAATCTGCTGCACGTTGTTTCCTTATCTGAATTAAAACGGCCTAGCGCAATACGCGGCCGCTGGTGAAATCAATGATGGTGGATGGTTTCCTGCGTTTGCCTATCCGCCCCGGCAGGGTCAGTACCGCGCTGCCAAATGCCATGCGACAAGCCCGTGCAGTCTTTAACGCACGTTGTCCGGCACGGTTGGCAGAAGTCGATACCAGCGCGCTGCCCAACGCGCGGCACAGGGCAGCTGCTTCGCCATGAGCGGTAATGCGCACGGCGATCTTGTCATGCCGGCCACGCAGGGCCGGTGCCACCTTGCGCGAGGCCGGCAGTAAAAAGGTATAGGGACCGGGCCAGTAACGGCCAAGTTCCGCCCATTGTGCAGCGGAAAGCGGCTTGACCAGATGACGGATCTGGCTGACATCGGCGGCAATGACTATCAGGCCCTTGTGGTTCGGCCTTGCCTTGATGGCCAGCACCCGCCGGATTGCCCTGACATCCTCCGGCAGGCAACCCAGCCCGAAACAGGATTCGGTGGAATAGGCAATCACCCCGCCCGCGCGCAAACGCGCGCGCGCCTGCATCAGCAAGCCTGCCTTGGGCAGACGGTACGGCGAGGACAAGCTGGAAGACGACATGCAGATCAGCAAGGAGTTGAAGCGAAGCTGCCATTGTAGCGGCAGCGCCGCTCCAGATGAAACCGCGATCTACAGTCTGCTTACTCTTTCTGGTTAATATATTTGGCGTAGAGGTGTGCCAGCGTGCCATCACGCTGCATGCTGCGCAGTTGATCATTCAATTGCTGGATGAGCGAATCCGGCATGCCGGGATTGCACGCCAGATACAGCATGGGGGTGTTGAATGTCAGGATGGGATGAAGCCGGGTGACTTTTTCTCTGGCCAGCAAGGCTGCACCAGGATATTTCCCGGTCGCCCAGAAGTCGATGCGCCCTGCCAGCAATTTCTTGATATTGAGCTGGTCGGTGCTGGCCAGATCCACATCGAAGCCGCGATCAATCAGGAACTGCGCCGTCGCGTCCCCGCTATAGCCGCCTATCTTGAAACGTCTGGCTTCCTCCAGTGACTTGATGGCATGACGACTGTCATCTTTGCCAAAGAGTACCCAGGGGTTGTCCACCAAGGGTCCGACCCATTTGAACTGATGCTCGCGTGCATCGGTACGTGCAGTGGAATAAAGGCAGGTATTGTTTTCCAGTATGGTCAGATTGAGCGCCCTAATCCACGGCAGCATCTCCATGGCATAGCTGACACCCGCCCGGCGAAATACCTCTTGTAAAACATCCGTGGACATACCGCTGATACGCCCGCCACTGCCCATCATGTTGAAGGGCGGGTAATCCTCGGTGAGGATACGTAGCGGCTGGGCCGCCTGGGCAGCAAGGCTGGCTGTCACAAGTACACTGGCAAGGAGTAAACGAATAGACATGGCAGCGACTCCCGGATGTCAGCGACATTTGCAGTCTAGTCAAGCCTGTAGGGGCCTGCCATATAGGTCAGTTTTTTTGCTGCCTTGCGGATGATGGTGGCAAGGAGCGCCAGGCACAACAGCGTGAGATCTGCACCGGGCTACGAAATTGGCGCAGCCAGTAGCTCACCCGGCAGCAGCAACGGCGGGCATGGCGCAACAGCGCGTGGTCGCTGCGCGGCTGATGTGGTGTTTGGGCGGGGGAGGCAAACATGGTGGACACCTGCTGGAGGATGGCTGACAAGCAGAATGTAGTGTCCCGTCGGTGAAAATCGCATAGAAATGCCCACGCAAGACATCAAAAACAGATAAAGAAAAACGGCACCCACTGGGTGCCGTTGTCTGCCATGCTGCCAATCCGGCTTACTTGGGGCGGTTAATCGCCTTGCTACCGATATCACGACGCAGCTGGCTGCCATCAAAATGAATGGCATCGGCCACGGCATAGGCTTTTTGCTGGGCCATTTTCACGCTATCGCCCAGGCCTACCGCGCACAGCACGCGGCCGCCATTGCTCACCACCTGCTTGCTGGCGTTGAAGGCCGTACCGGCATGGAACACCATGCTGTCTGCGGTTTCCGCCGGCAGGCCGGTGATGACATCGCCCTTGCGCGGGGCATCCGGGTAACCGGCGGCAGCCAGCACCACGCCCAGTGCCACGCGGCGGTCCCATTCGGCTTCCACCTGATCCAGCTTGCCGTTGACACCGGCCTCCAGCAGCACGGTGAAGTCCGACTTCAGGCGCGCCATGATGGGCTGGGTTTCCGGGTCGCCAAAACGGCAGTTGAATTCGATGGTGAACGGGTTGCCGTCGTGGTCGATCATCAGACCTGCGTAGAGAAAGCCGGTGTAGCTGTGGCCATCCTTTTTCATGCCCTGCACGGTGGGCAGGATGATTTCGCGCATCACGCGGTTATGCACTTGCGGGGTCACCACCGGTGCCGGGCTGTACGCGCCCATGCCGCCGGTATTGGGGCCCAGGTCATCATCCAGCAGGCGTTTGTGGTCCTGGCTGGTGGCCATCGGCAGCACGTGGTCGCCATCCACCATCACGATGAAGCTGGCTTCTTCGCCTTGCAGGAAGTCTTCGATCACCACGCGCGCCCCGGCGCTGCCCATCTTGTTGCCCACCAGCATGTCGTCGATGGCGGCATGCGCTTCGTCCAGCGTCAGGGCCACCACCACGCCCTTGCCCGCGGCCAGGCCATCTGCCTTGATCACGATGGGTGCGCCTTTGCCAGCCACATAGGCATGGGCCTCGGCGGCATCGGTAAAGGTCTGGTAGCCGGCAGTGGGAATGCCATGGCGCTGCATGAAGGCCTTGGCAAAATCCTTGGAGCTTTCCAGCTGGGCACAGTACTGAGTGGGGCCGAAGATTTTCAGCCCGGCAGCACGGAAGGCATCCACCACACCGGCAGCCAGCGGGGCTTCCGGGCCGACCACGGTCAGCTGGATGTCTTCGCGACGGGCAAATTCCACCAGGGCCTCGTTGCCGCTCAGCTCGACATTGGTGAGATTGGGGTCCAGCGCGGTACCGGCATTGCCCGGCGCCACAAATACCTTGGAGACGCGATTGGACTTGGCAATACGCCACGCCAGTGCGTGTTCGCGGCCACCGGAACCGATTACCAACACTTTCATCTTGCGAGATCCTTCATCGTTAGCGACAGCCATCCGGCTGCCGGCATGGAGCAGCAGGCCCGGTAGGGCTGCGCTCAGAATTGTACATTCAGATTGGCAGGAAACGGATAAATCCCGCTGCCTGCATCAGGCAGCAGCTGCGTGTGCTGGCTGATTTTCTTGCCGTCGATCAGCCCCTGCCATTGCACATCCAGCGGATAAAAACGCGCATCAGGGCCTGCCACGGGCCGCCACTGCCAGCGGGCTTGCACGTCGGTCACCGCCGGGCAGCCATCACCGCCGGCATCACCGCACACGCCCTTGTTGTCGGCCTGTTCGGTCAGATGACCCATGCTGCGGATATCCGTTGCCGTGGCGTGGAAAAATTCCACTGTAGTGGCGGTATAGCCTTGTTGCAGGTAGCTGCTGTGCAAGGTCCAGCCCCATTCATGCGGCCCCAGCTGCACCACACGCGCGCTGGCCGCCATGCCGTTGGTTCCCATTTCCAGCTGTTTTTCGGTTTGCAGCACGTACTGGCCGTTCTGCAATACAAACAGCAGCAGGCGGCTGATGCCGGAGGCGGCAAAGCTGTCCATGCCCTCGCCGGCCGAATCCGCCGTGTCCGCCACAAAGGTGGTCAGCAACAGCTGGCGACCCTGGCCATCCTGCGCCAGTTGCAGCGGGCCGAAGGTGCCGACAAACGGGCCCGGACTATTGCTGGCCTTGGTGTCCAGCTTCCACTGACCGGGCTTGGCACCGGTCTGCATGTTCTGCGTGCTGCGATACACCGCCACGGCCTGCTCGGCCAGCCGGTTAAGGTCTGGCGCGTGGACAAGCGGAGCCGGGGCCGGCGTCGGGGCTGGCTGTTCCAGCCAGTACACCGTGGCAGCCAGGCCGAATAGCAGCACAATCAGCAGCATGATTCTGATGGTCTTGTTCACGGCTTCTCCGGCGGGCGCTACTTGGCACTGCCCTCCCCGCCGCATGTGCAGCGGGGAGACGGGCACGGCTCAGCGCAAGCTGACAAATCAGCGTCGGTTCCCCTCAGGCAAAGCGAGCCGACGCAGACTGGGCAAGCAGTACGACACAGCAGGTTTTTGCCAGTAGTTCTTAGTGGCGGAAATGTCGCACGCCGGTCAGCACCATGGCAATGCCATGCTCGTCGGCGGCAGCAAACACTTCTTCGTCACGCATGGAGCCACCCGGCTGGATGATGGCCTTGATGCCCTGCTCGGCAATCACGTCGATACCGTCGCGGAAGGGGAAGAAGGCATCACTGGAGGCCACGGCACCTTGCAGGCTCAAACCGGCATCCTGCGCCTTGCGGGCGGCGATGCGGGTGGAGTCCACGCGGCTCATCTGGCCGGCACCGATACCGGCGGTCTGGCCGTTATTGCAGAACACGATGGCATTGGATTTGACGAACTTGGCCACACGCCAGGCAAACAGCAGATCGGACATTTCCTGCGGGGTGGGTTGACGCTTGGTCACCACGCGCAGTTCGTCCAGTGCCACATTGCGGATATCCGGGGTCTGTACCAGCACGCCGCCGCCCACGCGCTTCAGTTCGTAGCGGTTGGCACCGGTTTCCAGCGGAATTTCCAGTACGCGCACATTTTTCTTGGCGGCGATGATGGCCTTGGCTTCTTCGGTGAAGGACGGGGCAATCAGCACTTCCAGGAACTGGCCAGTCACGGCTTCCACGGTTTCGGCATCTACCGGGCGGTTGAAGGCGATGATGCCGCCAAAGGCGCTGGTGGTGTCGGTGGCAAAAGCCAGCTTGTAGGCGCTCAGGGTGTCACCGGCCACGGCCACACCGCAGGGGTTGGCATGCTTGACGATGACGCAGGCAGTCTGGTCGAAGGTCTTGACCGCTTCCCAGGCAGCATCGGCGTCAGCGATGTTGTTGTAGGACAGTTCCTTGCCCTGCAGCTGGCGATAGCCGGAGATGGAACCGGCGGCCGGGTCCAGATCGCGGTAGAAGGCGGCGGACTGATGCGGGTTTTCGCCGTAGCGCATGTCCTGCACCTTGACGAACTGGGCGTTCAGGCGGTTCGGGAAAGCCACGCGTTCGGGCTTGCCGCTCACCACGCCATCAGCCAGGCTGGTCAGGTAGTTGGAGATGGCACCGTCGTAAGCGGCGGTATGGGTAAAGGCTTTTTTGGCCAGCTCGAAGCGGGTGGTCTTGGCCAGTTTGCCGTCGTTGGCTTTCAGTTCGGCAGTCAGTGCCGCGTAGTCAGCCGCGTCGGTGACGATGGCAACGTGGGCCCAGTTCTTGGCTGCCGAGCGCACCATGGTGGGGCCGCCGATGTCGATATTCTCGATGGCGTCTTCCAGTACACAGTCCGGGTTGGCGATGGTGGCTTCAAACGGGTAGAGGTTCACGCATACCAGGTCGATATTGCCGATATCGTATTCGGCCATCTTAGCCACGTGTTCCGGCAGGTCGCGACGACCCAGAATACCGCCGTGCACCTTGGGATGCAGGGTTTTCACGCGACCATCCAGCATTTCCGGGAAGCCGGTGTAATCGGACACTTCGGTCACCGGCACGCCATTGTCAGCCAGCAATTTGGCGGTACCGCCGGTCGACAGGATATGCACGCCCAGTGCGGCCAGTTCTTGTGCAAATGCCAGAACACCGGTCTTGTCGGATACGCTGATCAGCGCGCGTTCGATTTTGGTCATGGTTCTCTACCACCTTGGCTAATGAATGAAAAAGCTGTTTTTACTGTGGCCTGATGCCCGCACCAGGCCGTATGCGGCTTGCCCTGCCTTGCCAGCAGGCACAAAAAAACCGGCCATCCTGTGTGGGGCATGGCCGGTTTATCTTCATATCAAATCATACGACTTCATTTTTTTACGCAGGGTGTTGCGATTGAGCCCAAGCAGCTCTGCCGCTCGGGTCTGGTTACCTTGGGTGTGGGTGAGCACCACCTCGATCAGGGGTTTTTCCACACAGGCCAGCACCATATCGTAGATGGAGGCGGGTATTTCGCCGTCCAGATCACGGAAATATTGTTCCATCGCCAGCCGGACCGACTGCGAAATATGTTCGTTGTTTTGCATGTTTATTGTTCTGTCTTCAACATATGGTGTGAACGCTGTGTACTGCACTGTAGCCCGCCCCCGGGCACCCTGCTGCTGCTTGCCAGTCAGACAGACACCGTCTCTTCTGCCAGTTCGTCCAGGTATTCCAGGTGTTCCGACAAACCCGCCAACTGATCGAAATAGCCTGCCACCGCCAGACGCTGACTGCCGGTTTCTTCCAGCTGGTACATGGTCTGGCGGAATTCGTTGGAGCCCCTCAGCCCCTTGGTGTACCAGGCAATATGCTTGCGGGCGATACGACAGCCGGAATACTCGCCGTAAAACCCGTACAAATCATCCAGATGCTCCAGCAACAGCTGGCGGATTTCCGTCACCGTGGGTGGCGGCAAACATTCTCCCGTCTCCAGATAATGCTGCATTTCGCGGAAAATCCACGGCCGCCCCTGCGCCGCCCGGCCTATCATCACTGCATCCGCACCGGTGTACTGCAATACCTGCTGCGCCTTTTGCGGCGTGTCGATGTCGCCGTTGGCAATCAGCGGAATGCCGATGCTGGCCTTGACCGCACGGATGGTGTCGTATTCGGCATCCCCCCGGTACATGTCTTCCCGCGTACGGCCATGCAGCGCCAGCGCCGCGATGCCACAGTCTTCGGCCAGCCGTGCAATGCGCAAGGCATTGCGATGCTCGGGACTCCAGCCGGTACGGGTTTTCAGCGTCACCGGCACATCCACCGCCTTGACTACCGCGTCCAGAATGCGGCCCACCAGTGCTTCGTCACGCAACAAGGCCGAACCGGCGGCGACATTACATACTTTCTTGGCCGGACAACCCATATTGATGTCGATGATCTGTGCGCCCTGCTCCACGTTGATGCGCGCGGCCTCCGCCATTTGCTGCGGGTCCGAACCGGCAATCTGCACCGAAATCGGCTCCACTTCGCCAGTGTGGTCGGCCCGGCGCAAGGTCTTGGCCGTCGCCCACAATGACTTGTTGGACGTAATCATTTCCGACACCGCCATGGCTGCGCCCATTTTCTTGCACAGCATGCGAAACGGCCGGTCCGTCACACCCGCCATGGGGGCAACGATCAGCCGGTTTTTCAGGGTGTAGGGACCAATGCGCATCAGGTGTTCTGCGGTCAAACAAGCAAAAGGGCGGCCATTGTACTGCTTTTTTTTTAGGCGGTAAAAAATTTTTGCTTATTTTTTGAGCAAGGTCGATAGCCAGAAGAAATGGTACTGACGGGTACTGCGGGCGGGGTGGGGGATTGGAAGTCAGCCGATAAGCCGGGTTCTGTCGTTGGACAGTCATTCCTCTAGTACTGCCGTTACCGACAGTCTCAAGCAACCTACCCGGGGACAACGCGAGCCACGTTAACGCCCCCCTATTTGGTCTTGCTCCTGATGGGGTTTAGCCTGCCGTCCGTGTTGCCACGTCCGCGGTGCGCTCTTACCGCACCTTTTCACCCTTACCTGTGCTGACAAGTCAGCCATCGGCGGTTCAGCTCTCTGTTCCACTTTCCGTCGCCTCACGGCGCCCGGCCGTTAGCCGGCATCATGCTCTGCGGAGCCCGGACTTTCCTCCCCGCCCCTGCTTGCGCAGCAGCGCGGCGACTGTCTGTCTGACTTCCAACCGGCGATTTTACCTGAAGCAGATCAAAGTTGTGGCACTTTCTTTCCGGCGCAGCCAGGACATTGATTTATACTGGCCGGCCATTTTTGTGGAATCCGTTTATCAATGCTGCGCAATCAGGCCAGACTGTGGCGTTTGCAGTTAGTTGGCACCCTGCTGATCATCTTCTTGCTGGCCATGACTCTGGCCACTTATTTCCTGCTTGCCAGCCGGACGGATTACCACGCACGCCAACAACAAGTCGAACGCGACGCTTACCTGCATGCACGTGCCTATCTGCAATCGTCGGCAGAGCAGACCAGCCACATTCTGCTGGCCATGCGCAGCCGTGCCCGTGAGGACATGCGCCAGCAATTGCGCGTTCAGGTGGACCAGGCCTATCTGCTGGCCGAACGTATCTGGCAACACGAGCACCAGCGCCTGCCTGCCGCCGAAGTACAGGCGCTGATTGTGACGGCACTGCGACCGCTGCGTTTTTTTGATGGCCGGGGCTATTTTTTCATCGACACCATGGATGGCCGCTGTGTGCTGCTGCCCACGGTGCCGGAGCGCGAAGGCAGCGCCTTGCTGGATAACCGGGACGATCAGGGGCATTACATCATGCAAACCCTGATAGCCTCGGTCCGTGGCCCGCAAGCAGCCGGTTTCTCCAGTTATCGCTGGTATCTGCCCGGCACCCGGCAGATGGCGGACAAGATTGCCTACGCACGGCACTTTGCCCCATATGACTGGTTGATCGGCAGTGGCGAATACCTGGCCAATGTGGAAGCAGAACTACAGCAACAAGCCTTGAGCCTGCTGGCGGGAAGCCAGCAAGGCGGGGACAAGGACGACCTGATGGTGATTGACGAGCGCGGCGTACTGCGCCTGTACCTGGCCGCGCCAGGCTTGCAGGGCCAGCACTACCAGTCACTACCCGAACCTTTGCGCAGCCGGGCGCGTGAAGCCATGCAACTGGGCCGCAAGGGTGGCTACCTCAGCTACAGCGTGCCGCAACCGGACAAGCAGCAGGCGGTCAGTCATCTGGCCTATGTGCACCGACTGCCGGAGTGGAACTGGACGCTGATCAACGCCATGCATGTGCAGTCGATTCAGGTGGAGAATCAGCAGGCCAGCACATTGCTGGAAGCCCAGTTGCTGCAGCGGATCAAGGCCACGGTGCTGATGACGCTGCTGGCCATGGGTAGTGCCAGCCTGCTGTACTGGTTTTTCAACCGCTGGATCAACGCGCTGCTGGCACGTTACCAGGATGATTTGCGTCGCAGCCATGCCGAGCTGCAAGCCAACAGCCGCGCGCTGAAGCTCAATCACTTCATGATTGACCACGCAACCGACATGGTGCTGTTGCAAGACAGCCACGGAACGCTGGTTTACGCCAACCGGGCAGCACGAGACTATCTGGAGCAAGACGAGGCCCATCACCGGCAACTGATGTCCCTGCTATCGACGGCAAGCGATCACCCCCTGCCGCACAGCTTTGAAACCCGGCTGGAGAATGTCGATGGGCACCAGCATCTGGAAGTCACCCTGACCGGCCTTGCCTATCAGGATGAGCATTATCTGTGTGCCACCGCCCGCGATATCAGCCAGCGCCACCATGCCGCACGTCAGCAAAGGCTGGCGGCGCGGGTATTCGAATCCAGTAACGAAGCCATCCTGATCACCAGCGCCGACAACCGTATCCTGGCCGTCAACCACGCGTTTACCCAGATAACCGGCTATAGCGAACAGGACGTGCTGGGCCGTACCCCGGCCCTGCTGGCATCCGGCCAGCACAATGCCGATTTTTACCAGCAGATGTGGCATCACCTGAGCCAGTACGGGCAGTGGTCCGGAGAAATCTGGAACCGGCGCAAAAACGGGGAAACCTACCCGGAATGGCTGAATATCAGCGTGCTGTCGGACGAGCAGGGCAACATCACCCACCATGTTGCCTTGTTCAGTGATATTTCGGAACGCAAGGCGCATGAGGCACGCATCCAGCATCTGGCGGAATTCGATGCACTGACCGACCTGCCCAACCGGATTCTCATCCACGATCGCCTGCAACAAGCCATTCGCCAGGCAGAGCGCCTGGCCGGCAAGCTGGCGGTGCTGTTTGTCGACCTGGACCACTTCAAGAACATCAATGACACCCTGGGTCACAACAAGGGCGATGAATTGCTCAAACAGGTGGCCAGCCGACTGTGCGGTGCAGTACGCGAGCTGGATACGGTGGGACGGACCGGCGGAGACGAGTTTGTGCTGATCCTGCCTGCCATCAGCCAGCCAGACGAAGCGGCACAGGTGGCAGAGCGCATACTGCGCGCGATGCAGGCTCCGTTTGACGTGGGCGGTGCCTCGCTGGTGGTGGGCTGCAGCATCGGCATCAGCCTGCTGCCTGATGACGGACAGGATATCCAGACTCTGCTGATGAATGCCGACCTGGCCATGTACCACGCCAAATCCCAGGGCAGGAATACTTTCCGCTTTTACACCCGGGAAATGAACAGCCAGGTGGCCGAACGCTTGCAGCTGGAAAACCGCCTGCGCCATGCACTGGAGCAGAATGAGCTGTTCCTGCTGTTCCAGCCGCAGTACGACATCAACAGTAATGCCATGATAGGCTGCGAAGCACTGGTGCGCTGGCAGCATCCGACCGAGGGCCTGATCATGCCATCCCGCTTCATTCCGATTGCGGAAGACAGCGGCCTGATCGTCCAGCTGGGACGCTGGGTATTGCACAAGGCCTGCCAGCAAATGGCCAGCTGGCAAGCACAGGGCCTGCCCCTGCCCAAGATGGCCGTAAATGTGTCAGCACGACAATTGGCCCGTACCGACTTCACGGATGACGTCCGTGCCGCCCTGCAAAGTAGCGGGCTGCCGGGACACTATCTGGAAATAGAAGTGACTGAAAGCACGCTGATGGAAGATGCCGACCTGGCCTCCCGTCAGCTATCCATTCTCAAGGCCATGGGCGTACGGCTGTCGGTTGACGACTTCGGCACCGGTTATTCCAGCCTGGCTTACCTGAAACGGTTTGCGCCGGACACCATCAAGATTGACCGTTCCTTTGTCTGCGAACTACCCGGCGACAGCGAAGACGCCGCGATTGTATCGGCCATCATTCACCTGGCACGGGCACTGGGCATGAATACGCTGGCCGAAGGCGTGGAAACCGATGCCCAGCACCAGTATTTGCGCAAGCTGGGCTGCGGTGGCGTGCAAGGCTATCTGCTGGGACGACCGCAAACGGCCAGCAAGCTGGAAAGTCAGCTCGACGCAACCGTGGGATGAGCAGTTGCCGCTACCACGGCCAGTTCTGCCCTGCCGGGGCGAGGAATCAGCAAAGACACCAGCCAGGCCAGCAGCACCATCACCAGCCCCAGCAACATGCCGCCTGCCGGGCCGGTGTAATAGGCCATGGCCGGTAGCAAGGCAAAGCTCAAACCGGCCCCCAGATTGAAAGCCCCGGCATTCAGGCCGGGCAACAAGCCCGGTGCATCCGCCGGTGACAGCACCACACCCAGCCCATTGAGAATAATGTTGGCGGTGCCGGCATAAGCCACCCCCGCCAGCAAGGTGGCAGCCACCATCCACCACAGGCTGGACAAGCCGTAGAGCAGCATCAACACGATGGCCAGCATGCTTCCAGCCAAGCCCAGCCTCAGTACCCGGCCATAGCCCACACGCGGTGCCAGCTGACCGGCCCATGGCCCTACCAGCCAGCCAATCAGCGCATAGGGAGTCAGCAACAGCCAGGCGGCCTGTTCTGCCGTCAGGCCGTGACCCGCCGTCTCCTGCGCATGGGACATGACCAGGCCATTGATGATGGCAAACACCCCGGTCATGGTGAGCACCGTGGTGAGCAGCAAGGCCCAGACCCGGCGCTGGCACAGCAAGGGCAGTGCCAGCAAGGGCTGCGGGCTGCGCCCTTCCTGATACAGAAACAGCAGCAAACCCAGTCCCCCGGCCAGCGCCATGCCAAGCACAGCGGGCCAGCTGCTATCGGCAGCCAGCAGTTGCAAGGCCCACAACCAGCAGCCCAGTGTAAAGACCAGGGCGGACACGCCAGGCCAGTCCATGCGCGACTGTGGCGATGGCCGCGATTCCGGTGCCAGCCAGGCCACCAGCAGACAGGCCAGCGCCGCCACCACGGCGATGCACCAGAACACCGCGCGGAAGCCGTACTGGGTGGCCAGCCAGCCACCGGCAATGGCATCAATACCGGCAATACCACCATTCACGGCAGTTATCACACCCATCAGCAGACCGTAACGCCTTGGTTCATGCACTTCGTGGTACAGCATCAACAGACAAACCGGCACCACCGGGCCAGACACCCCCTGCACCAGCCGCGCCAGCTGCAAGACCCCAATGGATGGTGCCAGGGCGGCCAGTACACTGCCCGCCAGCATCACCAGCAGCATGCCCAGCAACACGCGCCGTCGTCCCAGCATGTCACCCAGGCGGGGCAGGAACAGGGAAAACAGCGCAGCAGCAGTAAAGAATGCGGTTTGCGACAAGCCGACAGCCGCCTCGCTGGCCTGCAGCGCTTTGGCCATGGTGACCAACACCGGGCTGAGCATACTGGCATTGAGCTGGAATGCCACACAGGCGGCCAACAGTGCAGTCATCAGGCTGGCAACCGGCACTTGAGACTTGCCGGTATTCATTGGCCCCCCTCCCCGATATGACGCAAGGCCGTTTCCACCATCTGCCAGAACATCGCATGGTTCAGTTGCACCGCAACCTGGCTATGGCAGTCCGGCGGCGGCGGTGCGCGGAAATCCGCCACCGTCATACCCAGCGTCAGCGCACCCTGCAGTTCCACATCCAGCGGCACCTTGCGTACCGTCATCACCTGCGGGTCGATTACATAAGCCACCGCGCAGGGGTCGTGTACCGGGGGCCAGGCAAAACCTTGCTCACGACGGTAAGTCTCGCCAAAGAACAACAACAGCTCCTGCACGAAGCGGGCTGGGGGGGGTGGCCAGGGCGGCAATACCTGCCTGAACTTCTGCGGTGGCCAAGGCCTGGTGGGTGAGGTCCAGCCCCACCATGGTGAGTGGCCAGGGTGTGTTGAATACGATGTGCGCCGCTTCCGGGTCGATCTTGATATTGAATTCAGCCACTGCACTCCAGTTGCCGGTGTGATAGCCGCCGCCCATCAGCACCACTTCCCGTACCCGGTCGGCAATGCGCGGCTCCTTGCGCACAGCCAGCGCGATATTGGTCAGCGCGCCGGTTGGTACCAGGGTAATTTCGCCCGGCGGATGCGCCATGATCAGTTCTATGATCAGGTCCACCGCATGCCGGGGGTCAAGCTGACGGGTGGGTGGCGGCAGCACCGGCCCGTCCATGCCGCTGTCACCATGAATGGCAGGAGCGATTTCACTTGGCCGTACCAGCGGGCGGTCACATCCGGCGGCAATGGGGGCCTTGATCCCGGCGATCTGGGCCACCGCCAGTGCATTGCGCGTCACTTTTTCCAGTGTCTGGTTGCCTGCCACCGTGGTGACGGCCAACAGTTCGATGGCTGGGCTGCCATGAGCCAGCAGCATGGCAATGGCGTCGTCGTGACCCGGATCGCAATCGAGAATGATTTTTTGGGGCATGGGAGGTCCTTGCTTGCTCGGGCAATGGAATTCAACGGGTGGCATCGGCCACGACGTCGTCCTTGGCCAGCCAGTACTCCACCAGATGGACCCAGAAGCTGGCTGCCAGCGGCAGGGCTTCGTCATTGAAGTCGTAGCCGGGGTTATGCACCATGCAGCTGCCCTCACCATCGCCATTACCGACAATGAAGTAGCAGCCGGGCACCTGCTCCAGCCAGTAGGCAAAATCTTCGCTGCCGGTGAGAGGAGCAATGTCTTCCAGCACATTGCCCGCGCCCAGGCACTCGCGTGCCAACAGACTGGCCTGATGGGTGATGATGTCGTCGTTGATCAGTACCGGATAGCCATGCTCGAAGATGACCTCTGCATGTGCGCCGTAAGCGGCCGCATGCTGCTCGGCCAGCTGGCGAATGCGCAGATGCAGCAGTTCGCGGACTTCCGCCTTCAATGCCCGTACTGTCAGGCGCAACTCGGCACTGGCGGGAATGACATTGGCCGCATCGCCGGCCAGTAAGGCGCCTACCGTCACTACCGCGCTATCCAGCGGGGAGACATTGCGCGACACGATGGTTTGCAGCGCCATCACCAGTGCGGACGCCACCACAACAGGGTCGATGGCACGATGAGGCATTGCGCCGTGCCCGCCGGTGCCATGCAGCCGGATGGTGATGGTATCGGTGGAGGCCATGAAGGCACCGGCACGAAAACCCATCTTCCCCAACGGGATGCCCGGCATATTGTGCAGGGCAAAAATGGCGTCGCAGGGAAAGCGCTGGAACAGGCCTTCATCCAGCATGCGCTTGGCACCCGAGCCACCATGTCCTTCTTCGGCCGGTTGGAAAAACAGCTGCAAGGTCCCGGCAAAGCGGCGACTGCGCGCCAGTTCGCAGGCCGCCGCCAGCAGGATGGCGGTATGCCCGTCATGACCGCAGGCATGCATTTTGCCGTCGATCTGGCTGGCCCAGGGGCGCGCACTGCTCTCCTGAATGGGCAGCGCGTCCATATCCGCCCGCAAACCGATGCTCGGCCCCTTGCCGCACTGCAAGGTGGCGACCACGCCGGTGCCACCGATACCGTGCTGCACCTCATACCCCCAGGCCTGCAGCTTTTCTTTGACCAGCCGACTGGTATTGAACTCTTCAAATCCCAATTCGGGGTGGGCATGCAGTTGCCGCCGCAAGGTGATCATTTCGTCGGCAATGCGCTGAATACCAGGCAGGATGGGGCTGTACATGATGGGAGGTCTCCGCGAGTGCTGGGAATGAAGTGCAGAGACTGAAAGAAAAGCGGGGTATAGCGATACCGGAAGAAAGGGCAGTGTTACCCCATCCGATCAGGAGAGCTCTGGCCGGATGGGATGACTACGGAAAAAACGCGCAAGGTATCAGTCAAATCGCAGGGTGTAGCGCGACTCCACCGAGGCATTGGTACCGGCGCGCAACACCATGGACCAGTTCTTGCTGAGCTGATACATCAATTTGACCGCCTGGTCGGCACTGGTCACGCCGTATTCGTAACCCAGATACAGCTCGCGGGTAAGCTGACGTCCTACGGTGACCACCTGCTCTGCCGGGCTGACCGTACCATTTGCCAGGGTCCGTTCCTTGCGGCTGGCCATACCCAGCTCATCGAACAGGCCAACGTGGTCGTTGATGGACCCGGCCAGCATCAGACCGGCGGATGCCGCCAGCGCAGAATCATCCCGATCGCCACTGGCAGCATGACCGAGCACCAGCCAGGCCAGCTTGTCTTTTTCAGACATGGATTCATCCGCCACCAGGCGGATGCGCGGCGAAGCCACGCTGCCGGACACCTCCACCCCTGCGCCTACCGGAGACAAATGACGCTTGGCCACCACATTGAGCACCGGATTATCCAGCGGCCCGACAAAGCTGATGATGCCTTGTTCGATATCCAGATCCTGGCCATAAGCCTTGTAGCGCCCCTTGACCACCCGGACCTGGCCACGCGCCCCCGGCGGCTGGCCCGGGCTGGCTGAAACCTTGACCACGCCGGTCAGCTCGACGTCCAGCCCCTGACCGACAAAGCGGAAGCGGTCTCCCAGATCAAGATCCAGCGCCACGGTCAGCGGCAGGCTGGCAAAGGCCGAGGGCTCGGCCGAGGCTCGGCCCTTGACGATCACATCGTCGCTGAGTGTCGGTGCACCGCCCTTGGGCAGGTCAATCCGACCCTGATCAGCCCGGATACGGCCCGTCAGGGCGATTTTGTGCTCCACCATGCTCAGTTCGGCGTTGCCGGAAACAACCAGCTTGCGACTGGGTTTGTCGAATACGCTGAACTTGTTGAGCACCACCCGTACCACGGCATCCGGTCCGGCCTCTCGCAAATCCAGGCTGCCGGTGGCCACCACATCGCCCTGACCACTGGCAAAGCGCAATTTGTCCAGCACCAGGCTGCGACCGTTCAGATGGGCCTGTAGTACGCCATCGCCCAGATGAATGCCGGTACGGTGGTCAGCCAGCATCAACTTGCTGCCCTGAATATTGCCCTGCCCTTGCAACTGGCCCAAGGGACCGGTCAAGTTCAGGTTGGCAGACAGCTGGCCACCCAGTTCCAGCGCGGGTGAAGACAGCTGTGCCAATGCGGCCAGTGATGGCAGCGACACGCTGACATTGGCCGCCAGCGGCGTACGCATGTCAATGTTGCCGCCATTCCACGGCAGGCTGCCCTTGCCGGACAACTGGGCATACTGACTGTCGATAGTGCTGTCAAACCGCAGGCTGCCGCCATCCAGCCGCACATCAAGCTGTGCCGCTTTCAAGCCCAGGGGGGCTGGCCGCCCGGCTTCGGCAGGCAGACGGACATCACCCGCCACCCGCTTGAGCCACAGCTCGCCTTGCGGCTGTTTGCCATTGAGATTCAGCGCCCAGCCACTATCCAGTACCAGGTTCTGCTCCACCGGCAGTGACAGCAATGGTGCCAGCTCGCTCAGATGCAGGCCTTCGGCATGGCCACGCGTGGTGAGGACACCGTTACTGCGCTCCAGCCCCGCCAGCGACAGGCTGCCACCCAGCAGCTTGAAGCGTGCCGCCCCCAGCCGCACGCGCGCAGGCCCGGCCTCGACCGCCAGCGGCGATTGCAGGCTGAGTCCGGGTTTGCCGGCAAGCTCCAGACGTTCAAGCACGCCCTGCCATTGCCCGCTATTGGCCGGCAAGCCGCCACTGGCCGCCAGTTGCAGCTGATAGGGTTGCCCGGACAGACGCAGTCGGCCATCCAGTTGCAGCTGGTGACGGGTGCGGGTGCCACTGCCTTGCGCACGCAATTGTTCGGCAGTAAAACTGCCGGCCTGCAGTTTGTCCGCCGCCAGTTGCAGACGGAAAGGGCTGCCTGCATCGGCCTTGATGTCGCCATCCAGGCTGAGGCTTTGCACCGACAAGTCACCGGGAAGGTGCAGCCGTTCGGCCCGCAGACTGGTGCTGAGCAACGGTGCCTTGGGCGTTCCGCTCAATTCGGCCTGACCCTTGATGGTGCCGGAAAAACCACGGCCCAACAGCGAGAGATTAGGGGCATCAATCAGCAGCTTGAGCTTGTCTCCGGCTACGCCATAAGCGCCACTGGCTTGCAGTCGGTTACTGGCCAGGGTGAGGTCGGCCAGCAACTGATGCAGACGCTCGCCCTGCCAGTCGGCACTCAGCTGGCCGGACAAGGGGGCGCCGGACAGCCGGCTGGGAGCAAATTTCAAGGCGATCTTGCCAGAAAGCGGCTGGGCCAGCTGACCACTGGCCTTGATGGCGGCATTGAGCTCGCCTACTGGCAAGCCTGCTTGCATGCGGGACGGGTCGGCCTTTTGCAACTGCCCTTCCAGTTGGTAAAGCTGTTTACCCTCCAGTCCCAGCTTGCCGGATGCCTGCAGTTTGCCGGCACCTGCTGTAAGAGCCAGTTGGCGCAACAACAGGTTTCTGCCTGTCGCATCCTGTTCGAAACCGACAGCCGTTTCCAGTTGCAGGCTCTTGCCATACAGGCTGGCACGGATATCCGGCCCGGCCAGCGGCCCGACTACGCGTGCGGTGCCCTTGATGGTGTCATCCGGCGCGGTCGCATACAGGGTTTTCAGGCGGATATTGTGCAGCAGCGCCACCATGTCTAGCGAGCCAGGCTCCACCTTGCCCGTGAGGTTAAGCTGCCCCTCGCCCAGCTGGGCCATCAGCTTGTCCAGGAACAGTACCTTGTCATCGGCACGGAACTCGCCCACCAGCAGCGACATGGGCAGTTGATTGGCCGAAAGCGGCCCGGGCTGGCTGTTGAGCAGCGACAGGCCACCCTTGATGCGCGAGCCGCCATCCGGCTCGGCATGCACGGCAAAACCCAGCCGCGCCTTGGGCCAGGCCGGGAACAGGGACTGGGGATTGATGCCGCCTACCCGCACATCCAGCCGGCCAAAGCGGTTGTAGGGATTGAGGGCAAACGGGCGCAACACGCCATGCGCTTCTACCAGCATGCCTTTGCCGCTGCCAGTGCCATCGACTTGCAAGGCCAGCAGTTGGCCGCTCAGTTGCAGCCGGGCCTGCACTGGAATCTGCTCCAGCTCGCCCTGGGCGCTGAGTTGACCCTGGGTGGCAAATGGCGCGCTGTCGGCAAGGGACAGACGGGCGCTGGTGCTGCCCCATGGCGTTTGTAGCCGGGTCAGCTGTAGCTGATGCTGCTGATTCTGGTAGGCATAGCTGGCCTGCAAGCCATACAGCCTGACATCCGCCGGTAGCAGGCTAAGGCTGGCCAGTTGCAGACGCTCCACCCGAATATCCAGTGGCAGCGACAGGGAGGCGGGCGCACCGGCAGGTGGCGTTGCCGGGGCCGGACGGCTGTTCACCCGGACATGGCCGATATCAAGCAGCTGCACTTGCAGGCGGCGCTGCCACAAGTCGGATGCCTGCCATTGCAGTTGCAGACGGTCGATGTCGACATCCTGGTAGTGTGCGCGCCAGCGGATATCGTGCAGGGTAAAACCGGACCACAGGCTGCCTTCGCTACGGGTAATGCTCAATTGCTGCTGGCTCAATGCCGGCAGTTGCTGGCAAAGCCAGGCCAGGCCCTGTGCGCTGCCACCCAGCCAGCCCAGTGCAGCACACAGGGCCAGCAGCACCAGCAGGCAGAGCAGACGGCCCCAACGGCGGCGCGGCGGCTTTGGCTGAGATGGCGGGCTGGCTGGTGGCGCTGCTGCCTGCTCTGGCAATGGCATGTCCTGCATCAGAATGCCAGCCCCAGGCTCATGTTCCAGCGCAACTTGCCGTCCTTTTCTGCCTTGGCAATATCCATGGATAGCGGTGCAATGGGGCTCATCCAGCGCACGCCGATACCATTTGCGTGTTCCAGCTTGAAGCTTTGCCAGCTTTGCGCGGCATTACCGGCATCATGGAACAGGGCCAGCGCCCAGTCCTTTGCCACCGGAATCTGGTATTCCAGCGTGGCCGTCGCCACGACACGGCCCCCCACCACGGCACCATCAGCACCGGGCAGACCCAGGCTCTGGTATTCATAACCGCGCACGCTGTTGGAACCGCCAGCCCGGAACAACTGGGAGGACGGCACCTCATCGCTGTCCTTGGCCCACACCTGCCCCACCTCCAGGCGGGTCAACAGCGTGCCGTACTTGGGCCAGGGGCTCCAGTAGCTGACCCCACGGGCATAGCCACGGACAAAGCTGGTGGTGGACAACAATCCGCCCAGCGTACTGGACAGGGAAGCATCCAGCAGGGTGCCGGAACGGGGACGCAAGGTGTCGTCCACATCGCGCCGTGTCCAGCCGAATACACCCAGTACGGCCCGGGTATTGTTACTGGGCGTGTTGCCGATGGTTTCCTTTTCCTGGATGAACTCCACGCCAAAGCGGGCGTTGATTTTTTCGTGGCTGCGAATACGCCAGGCACCGGCATCGATCGCGGTGGTTTTCACCCCCTGGATATCGGTTTCCTTGAATGTTGAGGTAATGGAGTGTGAGTAATTGTCCGCCTGGCGCGGGAAACCCAGGCCCAGGCTGAGATTGCGGTCGCTGTTTTTCCAATCCAGCAAGGCGGAGCCGGTCCAGCCTTTGCCAAACAGATTGTAGTAGTCGTAACCGACACGAACACCGGGCCCGTCTTCTGAATCATAGGTCAGGCCGAATTCCAGCTTTTGCTTGGGGAATTCGGTCAGGCTCACATCAACCGGCACCTCGTTATTGAGAATGCGGGCCATGTCGGCACTCACCACCACGCCGGAATATTGCGGAGCCTGTTCCAGTGCCGATTGGTAATCCAGCAATTTCTTTTGCTGGTAAGGGTCGCCCTGGCGGAAGTCGGCAAGGCCGGTGGCCACATTCAGCGGATAGCGCTTGTTACCGCTGATATTGGTCGGACCAAAGCGAATCAGCGGGCCACTGTCCACTTCCACCAGCAGCTGGGCGCGATGCGTTTGCGGGTCGATATCGGCCTGACTCTTGACGATTTTGGCCAGCGGGAAGCGATCGACAGTAAGCAAACGCAGGATGGCACGCTTGCTGCTGCTCCAGTCGTCCTGCCGGTAGGGTGCCGCAATCGGCAGCGACCAGGCTTCCAGCACAGCGGCCAGCCGTTGGCGGTAGTCGGCTTGCTGACGGATGTCGCCATTCAATTGCAGGGTGACATCTTCGATGATGACGGGTTCACCCGCTTCCACCTTGATGACATAGTGATGCTCGCCTTGCTCCTCTACCCGGATGACGGCGCTGAAATAGCCTTCGGTCTCCAGCAGAGCCTGTGCCGCCGCTGGCGTTTCCTTGATGATGGCCTGCAACTGGAAATCGTCCAGGTCCGGGTCGTTGCGGGCGGAAACCAGTTCCAGATGATCATTCAACAGGCTGCCGAGGCTCGATGGGGCATCCACGCTGACGGTGTAATCCACCTTAGCCCAGGCTGGTGCGGCACACAGCGTCAGGGCAAGGGCGGATGACAAGGCAAGGGGAGAGGTTCGTGGCAGCATGTCGGCATTCATCTGGAATCCGACTGATGGTAGCGAAACTGGTTCAGTCTGGCGAGGGCTGTTGGCAGAGCGGGTGGAGGGTACTGCCAAAAAAAAGGGCGGAATGATCCGCCACAAGACTGAGAGAGATAAGACACGACCCGCCAGGGGCGGGCCGGGACTGCAGGCGGCCTGCCCGGCCTTGCGGCCGGACGGGCTGCTTACTTCTTGCGCTGCGGCGGCAGGTCCGTGCAGCTACCTTCGAATACTTCGGCAGCCATGCCGATGGATTCGCCCATGGTGGGGTGCGGGTGAATGGTCTTGGCGATGTCTTCGGCATCGCAGCCCATTTCAATCGCCAGGCAGATTTCACCAATCATGTCGCCGGCGTGCGGGCCGACAATGCCGCCACCAATCACCTGATGGGTAGCCGGATCGAAAATCAGCTTGGTGAAGCCTTCATCACGACCATTGGCAATGGCGCGACCGGACGCAGCCCACGGGAAGACGGATTTCTCCACCTTGATGCCCTGTTTCTTGGCTTCGTCTTCGGTCATGCCCACCCAGGCCACTTCCGGATCGGTATAGGCCACACCCGGAATCACTCGGGCATCGAAGAAGGCCTTGTGCTCGGCGCAGTTTTCTGCGGCCACGTGGCCTTCATGCACGCCCTTGTGGGCCAGCATCGGCTGACCGACGATGTCGCCAATGGCGTAGATGTGCGGCACATTGGTGCGCTGCTGCTTGTCCACCGGAATGAAACCTCGGTCGGTCACAGCCACGCCGGCGTTTTCCGCACCCAGCAGCTTGCCGTTAGGCGCGCGGCCGGTGGCGTACAGCACCAGGTCGTAACGTTGCGGTTCTTTCGGTGCCTGTTCGCCCTCGAAGGTGACATACACGCCGTCTTCCTTCGGTTCGACAGCCACAGTCTTGGTGTTCAGCATGATGTTGTCGAAGCGGTGGGCATTCCACTTCTGCCATACCTTGACCAGGTCACGGTCGGCACCCTGCATCAGGCCGTCCAGCATTTCCACCACGTCCAGGCGTGCGCCCAGCGTGGAGTAAACGGTACCCATTTCCAGACCGATGATGCCGCCACCGATAATCAGCATCTTTTCCGGCACGGCTTTCAGTTCCAGCGCGCCGGTGGAATCCACCACACGCGGATCGTCCGGAATGAACGGCAGCTTCACCACGCGCGAACCGGCGGCGATGATGGCGTTCTTGAACTTGACGATGGTCTTCTCGCCGCTCTCTTCACGACCGTTGCCGGTGGTGAGCGACACTTCGATGTGATGCGGGTCGATGAAGCGGCCATTGCCACGTACGATCTGCACCTTGCGCGCCTTGGCCATGCCGGCCAGGCCACCGGTCAGCTTGCCGATAACCTTTTCCTTGTAGCCGCGCAACAGGTCGATATCCACTTCCGGCTTGCCGAACTTGATGCCGTTGGCAGCCAGATGGCTTACTTCGTCAATCACGGCGGCATTGTGCAGCAGGGCCTTGGACGGGATGCAGCCCACGTTCAGGCACACGCCACCCAGGGTGGAGTAACGCTCGACGATGACCACTTTCTGGCCCAGGTCGGCCGCGCGGAAGGCAGCGGAATAACCGCCAGGGCCACCGCCCAGTACCATCACGTCGCATTCGATATCGGCACCGCCGCTATGGCTGGCAGCCACCGGGGCAGTTTGCGGCGCGAAACCGGCATCGGTGTGAGCCGAGGCCACGCCGGTGGTTTCCAGCGGCTTGGCTTCTGCCGGGGCGGCGCTGGCGGCGGCGGCAGCTTCGACGATGACAATCACGTCACCTTCGCTCACCTTGCTGCCCACTGCCACTTTGACTTCCTTCACCACACCGGCGGTTTCCGCCGGCACTTCCATGGTGGCCTTGTCGGTTTCCAGGGTGATGAGGCTGTCGTCCTTGCTCACCACATCGCCCGGCTTCACGAAGACTTCGATCACGTCCACATTGCTGTGACCGCCGATATCCGGGACTTTCAGTTCAATCAGATTGCTCATGGTTTTCCATCCGTTGGGCGGAAGCTGACGGCTTTGCCGGGAGCATTCCGCCGTATTTCATGCGGCAAGGAGAAGGCGGAATGCCCCTGTGGGGCTCCGCCCTACCATCACAGGATCAGGCGACGCACGTCGGACAGCAGCTTGCCCAGATGCACGGTGAAGCGCGCGGCAGCAGCGCCGTCGATCACGCGGTGATCGAAAGACAGCGACAGCGGGCACATCAGGCGCGGTGCGAATTCCTTGCCGTTCCATACCGGCTTGATCTGGCTCTTGCACACACCCAGGATTGCCACTTCCGGCGCATTCACGATCGGGGTGAAGCTGCTGCCACCGATACCGCCCAGGCTGGAGATGGTGAAGGTGGCGCCTTGCATGTCGGTCGGCTTGAGCTTGCCTTCGCGGGCTTGCAGCGACAGCTCGGTCAGTTCCTTGGCGATCTGCTTGATGCCCTTCTGATCGACGTTCTTGATCACCGGTACCACCAGGCCGTTCGGCGTGTCGGCAGCAAAGCCGATGTGGTAGTACTGCTTGAGCACCAGGTTGTCACCGTCCAGCGAGCTGTTGAAGGTGGGGAATGCCTTCAGGGCTTCGGCGGCGGCCTTGATGATGAAGGCCAGCGGCGAAATCTTCAGGCCGGACTTTTCCCATTCCTTGCCGATGGTCTTGCGGAAGTCTTCCAGCTCGGTGATGTCGCACTCGTCGTTGAACGTCACGTGCGGGATCATCACCCAGTTGCGGCTGAGGTTGGCACCGGAAATCTTCTGAATGCGCGACAGCGGCTTGGTTTCGATCGGGCCGAACTTGGCGAAGTCCACCTTCGGCCACGGCAGCAGGTCCAGACCCACACCGGAACCACCAGCGGCAGCCGGAGCAGCCGCCACCGGGTTCTGCATCACGCCCTTGACGAAGGCCTTCACGTCGGCGTCGATGATACGACCCTTGCGGCCCGTACCCTTGACGCGGCCCAGGTCCACACCCAGCTCACGAGCCAGACGGCGTACCGACGGACCGGCATGGGCCTTGGAGAAGCTGGCTTCGTTGATGGCGGGCAGGCTGGCGCTGACGGCAACCGGGGCAGCGGCGGCAGGCGCAGCGGCGACAGGAGCCGGAGCGGCTACCGGGGCCGGGGCTGCAGCAGGCGCGGCTACCGGAGCAGCAGCGGCAGCAACTGCGCCTTCCACGACTACGATCAGGTCGCCCTGGCTTACCTTGCTGCCAACGGCAACCTTGACTTCAACGACCTTGCCAGCGGCAGTGGCCGGTACTTCCATGGTGGCCTTGTCGGTTTCCAGCGTGATCAGGGAATCGTCCACGCTGATCACATCGCCCACCTTGACCGATACTTCGATCACGTCCACACCGTTGTGGCCACCGATATCCGGCACCACGATGTCGATGCGACCGCTGGCAGCTGGAGCGGCAGGGGCAGCTACCGGAGCAGCTGCAACGGCGGCAACCGGGGCCGGTGCAACAGCAGCAGGTGCCGCGCTGGCCGGAGCAGGCGCGGCTGCGCTGGCGCCGACTTCCAGGATGGCGATGACGTCGCCTTCGGAAATCTTGCCGCCAACCGCGACACGGATTTCCTTGATCACACCCGCAGCTTCGGCCGGCACTTCCATGGTGGCCTTGTCGGTTTCCAGGGTGATCAGCGAATCGTCCACTGCCACGGTCTGACCGGCGGTGATGAATACTTCGATGATGTCTACATTGCTGTGCCCACCGATGTCGGGCACTTTCAGTTCGATCAGATTGCTCATGAGCTTTCCATCCGTAGAGCGGCGGCACCTGTACGGTACCGCCACCGATATTCGGCTACGTTGCAAGCCAGCCCCGGCGGGGCGGGCTCGCTACCTCAAGCTTGGCCGTATCCGGCCCGGCCTCATGCCTTCCAGGAAGGCAGCTTGTCAGCCTTGATGCCGTACTTGGCAATCGCTTCAGCAACCTTGGCTGCTTCGATCTTGCCTTCGCGGGCCAGGGCGGACAGGGCAGCCACGGCGACGTAGTGACGATCCACTTCGAAGAACTCGCGCAGCTTGGCGCGGCTGTCGGAGCGACCGAAACCGTCGGTACCCAGTACCACGTAGCGACCCGGTACGTATTCGCGGATCTGGTCGGCGTAGTTGCGGATGTAGTCGGTAGCGGCAATCACCGGACCGCTGCGGCCTTCCAGCTGCTGCTCGACAAAGGACTTGCGGGCAGCTTCGGTCGGGTGCAGCAGGTTGAAGCGGGAAGCTTCCATGCCGTCACGACGCAGCTCGTTGAAGGAGGTCACGCTCCAGATGTCGGACGCGATGCCGAAGTCGTTGCGCAGCAGGTCTGCCGCGGCAATCACTTCACGCAGGATGGTGCCGGAACCCATCAGCTGTACCTTCACCTTGGCGTCACCGCCGTCCTTCAGCAGGTACATACCCTTGATGATGCCCTGCTCGGCACCTTGCGGCATGGCCGGGTGGGTGTAGTTCTCGTTCATCAGGGTGATGTAGTAGAACACGTCTTCCTGCTCGCCATACATGCGGCGCAGACCATCTTGCAGGATGACTGCCAGCTCGTAAGCAAAGGTCGGGTCGTAGGACACGCAGTTCGGGATCAGGCCTGCCTGGATGTGGCTGTGACCGTCTTCGTGCTGCAGACCTTCACCGTTCAGGGTGGTACGGCCGGCAGTGCCGCCCAGCATGAAACCACGGGCGCGCATGTCGCCAGCAGCCCAGGCCAGGTCGCCGATACGCTGGAAACCGAACATCGAGTAGTAGATGTAGAACGGAATCATCGGGATGCCGTGGTTGGCGTAGCTGGTGGCTGCGGCAATCCATGAGGACATCGCGCCCGGCTCGTTGATGCCTTCCTGCAGCATCTGGCCGTCTTTGGATTCCTTGTAGAACATCAGCTGGTCGGCGTCCTGCGGTACGTAGTTCTGACCCTGGGTGGACCAGATCCCGTACTGGCGGAACATGCCTTCCATACCGAAGGTACGGGATTCATCCGGTACGATAGGCACGATCTGCTTGCTGATGTTCTTGTCTTTCAGCAGGGTACCCAGCATGCGCACGAAGGCCATGGTGGTGGAGAACTCGCGCTCGCCCGAATCGCCCAGCTGGCTGTCGAAAATGTGCAGACCCGGGATGGCCAACGGGGCCTTCACCGGTTTGCGGGCCGGCAGGTAACCGCCCAGCGCGGCACGGCGTTCGCGCATGTACTTCATTTCCGGGCTGTCTTCAGCCGGCTTGTAGTACGGCACCTTCGGCAGGTCTTCGTCGGACACCGGAATACCGAAGCGGTCGCGGAATTTGCGCAGGCTTTCGATATCCATTTTCTTGGCCTGGTGGGCAATGTTCTGCGCTTCGCCGGACGAACCCATACCATAACCCTTGATGGTCTTGGCCAGGATTACGGTCGGACGGCCGTTGGCATTGTGGGTGGCTTCGTAGTAAGCGGCGTATACCTTGTGCGGATCGTGGCCACCACGGTTCAGGGCCCAGATCTCGTCGTCGGACATATTGGCCACCATTTCGCGCAGCTCCGGATACTTGCCGAAGAAGTGTTCGCGAACGTAGGCACCGTTCTTGGACTTGAAGGTCTGGTAGTCGCCGTCCACGCATTCGTCCATGCGCTTCTTCAGTAGGCCCTTGGTGTCCATGGCCAGCAGCGGATCCCAACGGCTACCCCAGATCACTTTCAGTACGTTCCAGCCGGAACCGCGGAAGTCGCCTTCCAGTTCCTGGATGATCTTGCCATTGCCACGTACCGGGCCGTCCAGACGCTGCAGGTTGCAGTTGATGACGAAGATCAGGTTGTCCAGGCCTTCACGTGCGGCCAGGGCGATGGCACCCAGGGATTCCGGTTCGTCCATCTCGCCGTCGCCGCAGAAGCACCATACCTTGCGACCCGGCGTACGGGCCAGGCCACGGCTTTCCAGGTATTTCAGGAAGCGGGCCTGATAGATGGCCATCAGCGGGCCAAGACCCATGGATACGGTAGGGAACTGCCAGAAGTCGTCCATCAGCCACGGGTGCGGATAGGAGGACAGGCCGTTGCCGTCCACTTCCTGACGGAAGCTGTCCAGTTGTTCTTCAGTCAGACGGCCTTCCAGGAAGGCGCGGGAATACACGCCCGGGGCAATGTGGCCCTGGAAGTAGATCAGATCACCGTCCTGCTCGTCGTTCGGAGCACGCCAGAAATGGTTGAAACCAACGTCGTACAGGGTAGCGGAGGACTGGAAGGATGCGATGTGGCCGCCCAGTTCCAGGTCTTTCTTGCCGGCGCGCAGAACCAGCGCAGCGGCGTTCCAGCGGTTGATGGAGCGGATGCGGTGCTCCATCTCGTGATTGCCGGGGGATTTCTGTTCTTTACCCACCGGGATGGTGTTCTGGTACGCGGTGGTTGCGTCGAAGGGCAGGTAGGCGCCACGGCGGCGGGTACGCTCAACCATGGTTTCCAGCAGGAAGTGCGCGCGCTCGGAACCTTCGGTATCCAGAACCGACTCCAGCGCCTCAGTCCACTCCTGGGTTTCCAGGGGATCGATATCGTCAGGGAAGGTTGCAGCCATATCTCATCCTCACATCGGGGTGACCGGGGTCGGGATCAGGTCCAGACCCACTTTATTGTGTTACCGGATCGAAAACGAAAAAACGAACCGGACTCGCTAGGGACAGATTATAAACGATCACTTTCGCAATAAAAATGTTCATTTATGAAAAGGCCCTCTGGTGTTGCGGAGTGTATAGTTTCATGAGGCAACAACGGAATAGGCAATTAGGGTTATCACTGAATATTTGCTCCATTTATCAGGATATTGCGCTGCATCATGTTGTTTTTTTGCGA
Source organism: Aquitalea sp. LB_tupeE (assembly GCF_013391415.1). Taxonomy (GTDB): domain Bacteria; phylum Pseudomonadota; class Gammaproteobacteria; order Burkholderiales; family Chromobacteriaceae; genus Aquitalea. The sequence goes on along the minus strand of NZ_JACAXB010000017.1, from coordinate 44,140 downwards.
TACCGCCATCAGTAGCACCGCCTCCGCTTTACTTCCCCGAATCCTTCTTTTCTTCTTTCAGCAATTTTTCAACTTCGCGCATGCGCGCTTCGATGGAAGAACGCAGGTAGAAGTCGTCGCCCTTGGCCTGGGAAGCAAACTGATATTGCTCCAGCGCCGCCTCGTAACGCCGTTCGAAGTAGAAGGCATTGCCCAGTGCCGCGTGATAACGCTGGGGCTCGCGGTCTGCATACAAACGCGCTTCGCTGCGATACAAGGCCGCATCACGCGGATAACGACTTTGTAACTGCCGCAGCAATGCCAGCGCGGCAGGACGATTGCTGCTGTCTATAAGGACATCCAGTTCGGCCATTTGCAAGGGCTGACTGTCCTTGAAAGCCTGCTGCCCGCGCCGCAGGCTGGCCAGTGCACCACTCCAGTCGCCCGCCTCGCGGGCAATGGCAGCCTCTTGCCCGAACAGCATGGGGTCGGCCGGCAAACGTGCTTCGGCCTTGCCCAGTGCCGTGCGGGCTGCAGGCAGGTGATGGGCGGCCAGTTGGGCGCGTGACAGCCCGTACCACATTGCACCTTCGTTCAGATACTGACCTTTATCCAGCATCATTTGATAAAAGCGCACCGCCTCGTCCGGGGCCAGGGTCATCACCCGCAGCTTTTCCCGTACCAGCAGATAGGCTGTACTGTCCGCCTTCATCTTGACTGGATATTCCAGTGCCCGATTCTGTGCCTCGCTGATACGCTGCGAGGTGACCGGGTGAGTACGCAGGAAAGCGTAGGCATTGTTGTCGCTGTAACGATTGGCCGATTCCAGACGCTGGAAGAAGGCTGGCATGGCGCGGACATCAAACCCGGCTTGTGCCAGGTATTGCATGCCCACGCGGTCTGCTTCACGTTCGAAATCGCGCGAGAATGCCAACTGGTTGGAAATCTGCAAACCAAGTCCGGCTGACAAGGTGCCGATGGACGCCTGACTACCCCCGGCGCGCGAGGCAAGAACGGCAGCCAATACCGTCCCTAGCAGCAATAAGGGGCTGGTGGCCGAGGTAGCCGCCTGCATGCGGGCAATGTGGCGCTGGGTGACATGGGCGGTTTCGTGGCCGATCACCGAGGCCAGCTCGCCTTCACTCTGGGTGGCCACCACCAGACCGCTATTCACCCCCACATAGCCGCCGGGCATGGCGAAAGCGTTGATCTGCTTGTCGTTGACCACAAAGTAGGTCAGCTGCAGGCCCGGTATGCGCACCGTGGCCGACAGCCGATGTCCCAGAGTATTGATGTAATCATTCACTTCGGCATCGTCCAGCACGTCGCCGGCATCGCGCATGGCACGCATGAAGTCGCGCCCCAGGCGCGCTTCGTCCGCCATGGAGAGGGTGCTATCGGAAACATCGCCCAGATCTGGCAAGGCAGGCAGGTCGGCATAAGCCAGCAAGGGCTGGGCCAACATCATGGCCAGCAAGCTGGCAAGCAAGGTTTTTTTCATCTTGGATGTGAACAGGCAGCAGCGATTTGGTTGCAAGCCGACCTGACAAACGGTCAGCGCCCGGAATCGCCACAGCATAGCCCTGCACGCCTTAACCGACCAGCATCTGATGGCTGGAAAAGCGGTGAAGAATTGTTCAGATTTGATAATCCGCCGGCCGGCTGAGTGCCTGCCAGGCCGCCTGGGTGGACAGATGCACGCGGCCGGCAAATTGCTGTGACAGGCCAGTGCGCTGCAGGATGTCCGCCACCGGGCCCTTGATTTCGGCCAGATGCAGGCTCACGCCGGCCTGTTGCAGGGTCTGGTCCAGGTTGGCCAGCATGGACAAGGCCGTGGTATCCACCCGGTTGACCGCACTCATCACCAGCACCAGTTGTTGCGTGCCGGTAGCCAGCGCATGGCGAGCCAGCACGGCCTGCCGCACCTGACGGGCATTGCCGAAATACAGGCTTTCATCCACCCGCAGCATCAGTACGCCGGGCAGGCTTTCCACCGCATGGCGTTCGCGATTGCGAAAATGATGAGTGCCGGGCACCCGGCCCAATACCGCGATATGCGGGCGGCTGCTACGCCACAGCAAGGTGGAGAGAGATACCAACACCCCGGCAATGATGCCGCTATCCACCCCCAGCAGCAGTACCAACCCACAGGTCAGCAGCCAGGCCACGGCATCCGCCCGCTCGGCCAGCCAGGCGCGCCGCAAACTAGCGACATTAATCATGGAAAGCAAGGAAGCAATGATGATGGCCGCCAGCACCGGCAATGGCAGCCGGGCCAGCAGCGCGCCGCCCCAGCAACTGAGCATCAGCATGCCCGCCGCTGTCACCAGTGAGGCCAGCTGGGTGTTGGCCCCGGCATCGGCATTGACCACGGACCGGCTCAGCCCGCCAGTCACCGGAAAACCGCCAGCCAGCCCAGCCGCCACATTGCACAGCCCCAGGGCCAGCAGTTCCCGGTCCGGGTCCACCGTCTCCTGCCGTCGTGCTGCCAATAGCTGGGCCACAGACAGGCTTTGCACATAGTTGATCAAGGCAATAAAAAATGCCGGAATGGCCAGATCCGCCAGACGGGACAGGGTGATGGCCGGCATGGCCAAGGCAGGCCACTGCGCATCGACCGGCCCCACCACCGGGACTTGCCACTGCGCCGACCAGGGCAGGCTGGCCAGCATCAGCAACACCGGAGCGGTGCGCACCAGCAAACGGGCAGCGTGTACAGGCAGGCCCAGGTACTGCAATAGCGCCTCACCCCATTGGCGCAAAGCCAGCAACAACAACAGTGCCAGCAAGCCCAAACCCAGTGCGGCAGGCTGCCAGCTGCCAAACTGCTGGCTCATGCCCAGCAGCCATTGCGGCAGTGAACTGCCGGACAAATGCAAGCCAGCCAGCGGACCAAGCTGGGATAGCACTATCAGTACGGCAGAGGCGGTGGTAAAGGCGGAAAGCACCGGTTCGGACAGCAAATCCGCCACAACGCCCAGCCTGGCCACGCCCATCAGCAACAGCATCACGCCGGAGAGCACCGCCAGCCACAGCGCCAGAGCCAGATAGTCGCTGCTGCCGGCCTCGGCAAAGCGCGACAGGGTGGCTGCAGTCAGCAGGGAAGTCAGTGCCATCGGCCCCACCGACTGGGCATGACCACGCCCGACAAAGGCATATATCAGTAAGGGGACAATGCTGGCGTACAAACCGGCCTGTGCCGGCAAGCCGGCCAACAAGGCGTAAGCCAGGCTCTGCGGAATCAACAGCAGGGTCACCACCACACCGGCGCTCAGGTCACCGGCCAGCCACTCCCGCCGATAACCGGTCAGCCAGACTGGCCAGGCATCCTTCAGGACAGCCATTTGATCAGCGGGCGGGCGCACCACATGCCCAGCAACATGGCGACGACAAAATATACGCCCCCCGTCTGTCCCATGCCCACCAGCACCAGCCCCGGTCCCGGGCAGATGCCGGCCACCCCCCAGCCAATGCCAAACAGGACACTGCCCACTGCCAACCTTGGCGTGAGCTTGCTTTTGTCCGGTAATTGCATGGGTTCTCCCAGCAGGCTATGGCTTTGCCGTTCGGCCCGGCGAAAAGCAAAAAAGCCAATGGCAATGGCACCGCCCATCACCAGCATCAGGCTGGGGTCCCACTGGCCGGTGACATCCAGAAACCCCAGCACCTTGGCCGGATTGCTCATGCCGGACAGCAGCAGGCCCAGGCCAAACAACAGGCCAGCCAGAGCGGCAGAGAGTAATTTGCTCATGTTCAGCCTCCGTTCAGCCAGTGACGCATCACCAGCACTGTCAACATGGCACTGGCCATGAAAGTCAGCGTGGCCAGCAGGGAACGCGGCGACAAGCGTGACAGCCCGCACACACCGTGTCCGCTGGTGCAGCCGGATGCCAGACGCGTACCCACCCCCACCAGCACGCCAGCCAGCAGCAAGCGCGGTATGGGTGCGCCCAGTTGCATGGGCGGGAGCGGGCCAATCAGGCGCGACCACAACAACGGTGCCAGCAGCAGGCCCAATACAAAGGCCAGCCGCCACGACCAGTCACCCGCCCGGTCCAGCAGGCCGCCCAGCATGCCGCTGATACCGGCAATCCGTCCGTTGAACAACACCAGCCAGCTGGCGGCTACGCCAATCAGCAGGCCACCGACCAGTGCAGCCGCCGGTGTAAAGCTAGCCCAGGCAATATTCACAGTCACTCCTCGGTATGGGCGGCAGGCAGCGTGGCCGCCTCGTCGGCGCAAAACAGGCCATGCAAGGCAGACAGCATGGTCATCGCTTCGATGCTGGCGATGCTGTAGTAAATCCACTTGCCTTCGCGCCGGGTATTCACTAGGCCCTCGTTGCGCAACACGCCCAGTTGCTGTGACAAGGTGGGTTGCCGGATACCGGTGAGCGACTCCAGCTCGGAAACCGTCTTTTCGCCATCCACCAACTGGCACAACAACAGCAAACGGTCCTGGTTGGCCAGGCTCTTGAGCAAGGCCGCAGCCCGGCCGGCATTTGCCCGCAGCACATTCAAATCCATGTTATCCACCCCTCTGGCACTACGCACGCCACTGTCTCTTGAACGTGGCAAGGATGCATAGCAAATTATAATATATATTATAGTATATTGTATTGCTGACCGCTTTGGTCAGCCCTGCCCTAACGAACACCGCCAAGGGAAGCGCCGAATCCATCATGCCGAAACCTGAAATCGCCACTTTTTTCGATCCGGCCACCGCCACGGCAAGCCATGTGGTGTACGACCATCCCGGCGGGCATGCCGCCATTATCGACCCGGTGCTGGACTACGACGCCAAATCCGGCCGTACCGCCCGGCACAGCGCACAACAATTGCTGGACTTCCTGCACGCGCAGCGCCTGACGCTGCAATGGATACTGGAAACCCATGCCCATGCCGACCACCTGTCCGCCGCCGCCTGGCTACAGCAACAGGCAGGCGGGCTGATTGGCATCGGCCAGGACATTGTGCAGGTACAACACATTTTCAAGGCAGTGTTCAATCTGGGGCATGATTTTGCCACCGATGGCAGCCAGTTCGACCACTTGTTTGCCGATGAGGAAGATTTTTACATCGGCACCCTCCCGGCCCGGGCGCTGTCGGTACCCGGCCACACCCCGGCGGACATGGCCTATCAGGTTGGCGATGCGGTATTTGTTGGTGACACCCTGTTCATGCCCGACGTGGGCAGCGCACGCTGTGACTTTCCCGGCGGCAATGCCGCCACGCTGTATCAATCCGTACAGCGGCTGCTGGCGCTGCCGGACGATACCCGTCTGCTGCTGTGCCACGACTACCCGAACAATGGACGGGCCATTGCCTGGCAAAGCACGGTGGGACAGCAGAAACAGCACAATATCCACCTGCATCAAGGCATCAGCCAGGCGGACTTCATTGCCCTGCGCCAGGCACGCGATGCCACGCTGGAGATGCCGGTGCTCATTCTGCCGGCCATCCAGGTGAATATCCGCGCCGGGCGCTTTCCGGCAGCAGAAAGCAATGGCGTGGCTTACCTGAAAATACCGCTGGATATGTTGTAGACTCAAACGTGTGTTTCAAACCGGACCTCCCTGTCATGCCAGCAGCCGATCTACCCCACGCACCGGACTGTATGCAGGATGCACACGGCCACATCAGGTTCGGCCGCTACCAGGGCTGTATTGCCCGGCTGGACTGGCCCCGGCCCGAAGGCCGCTGGCCGCGCATGCTGCAGTGTCTGCGCCACAAACGCTGGCAATATCTGGCCTTGACCCATCCGGACTATGTCATTGCGCTGGCGGTGGTGGATGTCGGCTGGACCGGTGCCGCCTTTGCCTATCTGTTTGATCGGCGCACAGGCCACATGCTGGCGGATATCACCACCGACAGCTTTCCGCGCCATGCCGCAGACGTAGCCGACCAGCCCTTTGCCGCTGCCCGCTTTACCTGCCACAGCCTGAGTATCCGTTTCAGTCGCCGCGACAGTACTCTGGCGGTAGACCTTCAGTCTCCAGCCCTGAAACTGGCAGCCCATGTTGACCTTGGCACCATGCCGCCGGTACTGGCTGTCATTGCACCAGTCGGCGCACACAGCCACACCACGCACAAAACCGCCGCCCTGGCGGTCAGCGGTTTTGCCGATTGTCATGGCCAACGCTACTCGCTTGATGGGGCAGTCGCCAGCCTGGATTACAGCAACGGCCTGCTGCCCCGCGAGACGGCTTGGCGCTGGGCCAGCGCGCACCGTGCCGGCCTTGGCTTCAATCTGCAGCAGGGTTATATGGCACAGCATGAAAATGCCACCTGGCTGGAACAGCAGCTGTGTGCGCTGGAAGGTGTACAGTTTGATTTCCACCCGCAGCAGCCTTTGCGTCGCTGGCATATCAGCGATGAAGCCGGCTTGCTGGACTTGCAATTCACCCCGGAAGGCTTGTGCCGGAAAAATCAGAACCTTCTGATCGCCGCTAGCCGTTATATTCAGGTTATTGGTCGTTTCGATGGCCATCTTACCCATCCCGCCAGCGGTGCACGTCATGTGGTGCAGGGGCTGAGCGGAGTAACCGAAGACCACTATGCCCGTTGGTAACGCTATGACTGTCATCATCCGACCTGCCAGTTATCAGGATGTCCCCGCGCTAACAGCGCTGACCGAAGAAATGGGCTACCCCGCGGATAGCCAGGCCCTGAGTGACCGGCTGACCATGCTGCTGGGCAGTCCGGACCTGCATCAGCTGTGGGTGGCAGAAATCCAAGGGGAAGTGGCTGGCTGGCTGCATGCATTCTGGCGACCGCTGCTGGATGCACCGGCGGCAGTAGAAATCGGCGGGCTGGCCATCAGCCTGCGCTGGCGGCGGCATGGTGCCGGGCGGGCGCTGGTGCATGTGGCCGAGCGCTGGGCCCGCACCAAGGGGGCGACCACTGTCACCTTGCGCGCAGCCATCCATCGTGACGAAGCGGCTGACTTCTATCAGCGTCAGGGCTATGCACTGAGCCAGCGCACCTTCCGCAAGCAGCTGGACACCCTGGACTAAGCATCAGGCTGGTCCGTGGCATGCACTGTCACCACAGCATCCTCTCCTGTTGGCAAAATTGGCCCTCGCCCCGGAAACTGGCTACCATAGCCCCCGCTGCCGAGCCGGCCGCCATGGCGAAATACCCCATCTTCGCTGCTGACTCCGTGTTAGCATGGCGCCGCGATTAGAGCATACAATCTAACCTCAGCCAGGAGATCACGCGCATGGGTGTGCTGAATACCATTCTCGAGCACAATCGGAGCTTCGTCGAAAATCACGAATACGAACAATTCAAGACCGACAAGTTTCCCGACAAGGGCCTGGCCGTGCTCGCCTGCATGGATGCCCGTCTGGTGGAGCTCTTGCCCAAGGCCATGGGCCTGAAAAACGGCGATGCCAAGCTGATCAAGAACGCCGGTGCGCTGATTACCCACCCCTGGGGTTCGGTGATGCGCTCCCTCATTGTGGCGGTGTATGAATTACGCGCCGAGGAAATCTGCGTGGTGGCCCACCGGGACTGCGGCATGCGCGCCATCGACCCCAACAAGATCCTGGCGCATGCCACCGAACGCGGCATCAGCGAAGAAACCATCGATACCCTGCGCAATGCCGGCATCGACCTGGACAACTGGCTGAAGGGTTTTGACAATGTGTCGGACAGCGTGCGCCACAGCGTGCAGACCATCCGCAACCATCCGCTGATGCCCAAGGACATTCCGGTGCACGGCATGGTGATTCACCCGTCTACCGGCCGCCTGGAGCTGATCATCGACGGTTACACCGGCAAGGCCCCCGTACACGCATGAGCCTTCTGCCAGCGCTGGGCCTGTTCGGGGGAACGTTCGACCCCATCCACGCCGCCCATCTGCGCATGGCGCAAGCGTTTCGCAGCGAATTGCAGCTGGACGAGGTGCGGCTGATTCCCGCCGGTCAACCTTATCACCGCCAGCAAGGCCCGCATGCCAGCCCGGCGCAACGGCTGGAGATGGTGCAACTGGCCATTACCGACCTGCCAGGCCTTTCCGTGGACGCGCGCGAAGTACAACGCAACAAACCGGCCTATACCGTCGATACCCTGGAAGAAATCCGCGCCGAAATCGGCCCGGAGCGCCCCTTGTGGTGGCTGATCGGTGGCGATTCACTGGCCGGCCTGCACAGCTGGCGACGCTGGGAGGATTTGTTCGCGCTGGCCAATATCGCCGTTGCCCTGCGCCCGGGCTTCGACGAAACCCGGCTGCCCTCTGCCGTGCGCGCACAATGGCAACAACGCCAAGTCACTGATTTTTCAAATGGCGCGCCTTCCGGTACAATGCGCCCCCTGACCCTGCCACCGCTGGATGTATCGGCAACTGCAATACGCCAGCGCCTGCAAAGCGGTGCCGATACCGGCAACCTGCTGAGTGCGCCGGTACTGGCTTATATCCGCCAACACGGGCTATATCGCTAGCAAAGCCTGCCCGGCAGGGCAGATTCAGACACTGCCGCAAGGCCTGTCCCGCACGCGGGACAGCACTTGCCCGTTTTTGCCACAGGTTGTGGCAAACGCTCTTTACCGGATACCTCTGGCCGCCCGGCTGCCGCCATGTATCAAGACTGACATCAAAAGGACATCATGGAAGTTCAAGACATTGCCAAACTGGCAGTCACCGCCCTGGAAGACATCAAGGGCAAAGACATCATCGAAATGGATACCACCACACTGACTTCGCTGTTCCAGCGCATGATCGTGGCTACCGGCGACTCCAACCGTCAGGTCAAGGCCCTGGCCAACAATGTGGCTGTCACCCTGAAAGAAGCCGGTGTGGAACTGGTGGGTACGGAAGGCCAGGAAAGTGGCGAATGGGTACTGGTGGATGCAGGCGACGTAGTGATTCACGTCATGCTGCCGGCCGTGCGCGACTACTACGATCTGGAACAGCTGTGGGGTGGTCAAAAGCCCAGCTTCACCCCGGCTGGCGGCCGTCCCTGGCAAGCCAACTCCTGATCTTGCAGGTCTGATCCGCCCGTGACGGCACGCCTGCCGTCACGGTGCCCTCCTGCCACCACTGTTCTTTGCCCCGCCCTGCCAGACTCCTGCCATGAAAATCACCATTCTCGCCGTCGGCACCAAAATGCCGCGCTGGGTTGACGAAGCCTATAACGACTACGCCAAACGCTTTGGCCGCGACATCAGCCTGGAACTGAAAGAAATCAAACCGGAAAAACGCGGTGGTGGTGTCACGGCGGAAAAAGGCATCGCCGCCGAGCACGAACGGCTGATGGCCGCCATTCCGGCGCGCTGCAAGCTGGTGGTGATGGATGAACGCGGCAAGAACTGGACTTCGGTGCGGCTGGCCGAGGAGCTGAAAAGCTGGATGGCCGGTGGCGATGATGTGTGTTTCATCATCGGCGGTGCCGACGGCTTATCAGCAGAGCTGAAACAGCGTGCCGACGTGCTGCTGCAGCTATCCGCCATGACCCTGCCGCACGGCATGGTACGGGTGATGCTGGGCGAGCAGATTTACCGCGCCTACTCCATCCTCAACAATCACCCCTACCACCGCGAATAAGACGCGCCGACACAGTCACTGCTCCAGCGTTGCGCCCCCTTGGCCCCTGTTCTGAACCGGGCTTGCTCAGCACGGACAAGCCCCTTGTCTGCTGCACTCAGTTGGGCGGCAGCACCACGAACTCGCCATCCAGCCGACCGACGCTCACCCCGCCGCACTCCAGCTCCACCGCCAGTTGCAGCCGCGCCATGCGGCCCTTGGCCAAGGCACCAGCCATGCGCTGCCAGGCCGTGTCCGCCACCGTCAGGGTGCTGGCAGTGAACGCGCCGTGCATGGCTTTCTGATAATCCATCTGGCTGCGTCGCACCATTACCTGCCCACGCACCCCCAGGGCCTGCAACTTGCGATACACCAGCAACCAGCCTGCCAGCGTGGCCACGGCGGCCGCACTGCCGCCAAAGATGGTGGCGCAATGGTTGATGTTCGGCTCCAGCGGTGCCCACAGGGTGACGGCATCCTCTGCCGCATGACGTACTTTCACCCCCATGGCCTGTGCCAGCGGGATGGCCTGATACAGATAATCCTCGATGTCCTGGTAATGCTGCACGACAACTCCTTTGCTGCAATAAGCCTTCAGCATGCCACAGCCAGCACATCGAGGCAGCCATGACTGCGACAAGATGTCGCAGGGCCAGCGTATGGGCTTCCCTTACAATCCATGGCTGATAACCGTTCTCATCCAGGAATCAATCATGCAGAAGCTCGCCCTCCTTGCCCTGCTGCTGGCCGCCAGCGCACAGGCACACGTCACGCTGGAAACCCCGACTGCCGCCAGCGGCAGCTATTACAAGGCCGTGCTGAAAGTGGGCCATGGCTGCGATGGCAGTCCCACCACCGGCATCAGCGTGGAATTGCCGGCAGGTGCACAGCTGGCCCGCCCCATGCCCAAGGCCGGCTGGCAGGTGCAAGTGGAAAAATCCGCAGTCAAGCCGTTCGACAATCATGGCACGCTGGTGAAGGAAGATGTCAGCCGCATCAGCTGGAGCGGTGGCAATCTGCCGGCTGATTTTTACGATGAATTCGTGTTCCAGACCCGCATTGCTGCCCAGCCGGGCAAGCTGTTCTTCAAGGTGAAGCAGCAATGCGCGCAGGGCAGCACCAACTGGGTGGAGATTCCGGCCGAAGGCCAGGATGCCCACAGCCTGAAGTCCCCCGCCGCGGTGTTGCAAGTCACCCCGCCGGGTGAGGCACACCAGCACTGACAGTGCAGCAAGCGTCACCGATGACAAAATCCCCTTGCGTCCATCGCGGACCCAAGGGGATTTTTGCTTGATTGCAGCAGGGCTTAGCTGCGGATCAGGTAATCAAAAGCAGCCAGGCTGGCCTTGGCACCTTCGCCCATGGCAATGATGATCTGCTTGTACGGTGCGGTGGTGGCATCGCCGGCCGCAAACACGCCTTCGGCTGAAGTCTGGCCCTTGGCATCCACTTCAATTTCACCACGCTGCGACAGGGCAACGCTGCCTTTCAGCCAGTCGGTATTGGGCAGCAGGCCGATCTGTACAAAAATGCCTTCCAGTGCCACATGGTGGGTTTCCCCGGTAATGCGCTCCTGATAGCTCAGACCATTTACTTTCTGACCGTCGCCGGTCACTTCGGTAGTCTGAGCATTGGTGATGACGCGCACATTGGGCAGACTGTGCAGCTTCTTTTGCAATACCGCATCGGCGCGCAGGCTGTCACCGAACTCCAGCAGGGTGACATGGGTGACAATGCCGGCCAGGTCGATGGCAGCTTCCACACCAGAGTTACCGCCGCCAATCACCGCCACGCGCTTGCCCTTGAACAGCGGGCCATCGCAATGCGGGCAGTAGGCCACGCCCTTGGCGCGGTATTCGGCCTCGCCCGGCACATTCATTTCGCGCCAGCGCGCACCGGTGGCCACAATCACCGCCTTGCTCTTGAGTACGGCACCGCTTTCCAGCGTTACCTCGGCCAGCTGGCCGTTCTGCGCCGGTTTGAGGGCGGCAGCGCGTTGCAGGTTCATCACGTCCACATCGTAGGATTTGACGTGTTGTTCCAGTGCCATCGCCAGCTTGGGGCCTTCGGTCTCCTGCACCGAGATGAAGTTTTCAATCGCCAGCGTATCCAGCACCTGGCCACCGAAACGCTCGGCCACCACGCCGGTACGAATGCCCTTGCGTGCCGCATAGATGGCAGCAGCAGCACCAGCCGGGCCACCGCCGACAATCAACACATCAAACGGCTCTTTGGCGGCAATCTTCTCGGCTTCGCGCGCCACGGCACCGGTATCCAGCTTGGCGATGATTTCTTCCAGGCCCATGCGGCCGCTGCCAAACTGTTCGCCGTTCAGATAAATGGCCGGCACACCCATGATCTGGCGGTCGGTGACTTCCTGCTGGAACACACCACCGTCAATCATCACGCTACGCACATTGGGGTTGAGCACCGCCATCAGGTTGACGGCCTGCACCACGTCCGGGCAGTTATGGCAGCTGAGCGAGACGAACACTTCAAACTGGTAGCTGCCTTGCAGGCCGCGAATCTGGGCAATGGTGTCCTCGTCCACCTTGGGCGGATGGCCACCGGTCTGCAGCAGAGCCAGCACCAGCGAGGTGAATTCGTGGCCCATCGGGATGCCGGCAAACTCGATACGGCCAGCCTCACCCGGACGGGCAATGGCAAAGGACGGGCGACGCGCGGCCTGGCCATTGCTGTTCAGCGTCACCTTGGGCGACAGGCTGGCAATGTCTTGCAACAGGCTGAACATTTCCTGCGCCTTGGCGCTATCGTCCAGGCTGGCAATCAGTTCGATCGGCTGTTGCAGTTTTTCCAGGTAAGCAGTCAGTTGGGTCTTGATGGTGGTGTCGAGCATGGGAATATCCTCAGGCAATTGCACTGGCAAGCTCATGCGCTGCCAACAGCTTGCCGCTGCAATCGGGTGGTAGGGGTGGGGGCGATCAGGAGACGACCGCCCCGGTGGGCCGCACCGCAGGCCTGCGGTACGGCGCCAGGGTGTGATTTAGATCTTGCCAACCAGATCCAGCGAAGGCGCCAGCGTTGCTTCGCCTTCTTTCCACTTGGCCGGGCACACTTCACCCGGGTGGCTGGCTACGTACTGGGCAGCCTTTACCTTGCGCAGCAGTTCGGCAGCGTCACGGCCGATGCCACCGGCGTTGATTTCGATGATCTGGATTTTGCCTTGCGGGTCGATCACGAAAGTACCACGTTCGGCCAGGCCAGCTTCTTCAATCATCACGCCGAAGTTGCGGCTGATGATGCCGGTCGGGTCGCCAATCATCGGGTAGTTGATCTTGCCGATGGTTTCCGAGCTGTCGTGCCAGGCTTTGTGGGTGAAGTGGGTGTCGGTGGAAACGGAGTAGATTTCCACGCCCAGCTTGGAGAATTCAGCGTAGTTGTCAGCCAGGTCGCCCAGTTCGGTCGGGCAGACGAAGGTGAAGTCAGCCGGGTAGAAGAACACGACAGACCACTTGCCTTTCAGGTCGGCATCGCTGACATCAACGAATTTGCCATTGTGAAAAGCGGTTGCCTTGAACGGTTTTACTTCGGTATTGATCAGCGATACGGACATGTTTTTCTCCAGTCGGTGAAATAAGAAAGTGCAGTTTTGGCTGCGTTTGCATTCGATGGGTGCATCTTAAGCATGCCGTGGCAATTGATCCACTTGATTGTTTAAATGTTAAAAATAGAAATTTCCTATTGCTATTCATAAAACACACTCTGCCTTTACGCCTGAAGGCAGAATTGCACAGTCAGACATAGCTGAATTGTTGCCGTCATACCACGGCCAGCACAGCAAAAAGCCGCCTGAAAAGGCGGCTTGCGAGGGAAGTCACGGCGGTTTGTTCAAGATTTGTTGAAAAAGCCCTGCACCATGCCCAGCCCCTGCGACAGCAGATCTCCACCTTGCGGCAACTGGCCATCCGGCGTCAGCTTGTCTACGGCCTGCGGCAGGTAATCAGCCAGGCCCTGGCTGAGCTGTTGCGGGTCCAGGCCAAACTTCTGAGCCAGCGCGCCCAACTGTTCATTGCCCAGCAATTGCTGGATCTGTTCGGCCGATACCGGCAGATTGCTGCCGCTCCCCACCCAGGAGGACACCAGCTCGCCCATGCCGCCACTATTGAACTTCTCCAGCAAACCGGAGAGTCCGCCGTGCTGCTCCAGCAAGCCGGCAACCGCCCCGGCCATGTCATTGCTCTGACCACCCAGCAAACCACCCAACTGATCAAACAAGCTCATCATTCGTCCTCTCATGCAAAACTGCTTTAAAATGTGTTCAGCAATTCTTTCTTGCCAAATAGCATAGAAAAATCAGTACAATAGCGCCTACTTTACCAATTCTTACTGGCTGATCTTGAAAAAACTGCGCTTTTTGAACGGGCTTCTGGCCTTGCTGGCCTGCTTTGCTGCCAACAGCGTACATGCCGATCTTTACGGTTTTGTCGATGAACAAGGCCAGGTTCACCTTGCCAACCGGCAGGTGGACGAGCGCTATCAGCTCTATCAGAAAAACCAGCTATCGGGCAGTAACAGCAATACGGCGCTGGACGATGCCACCACACCTGGCCTGGGTGCAACGCTGAGTGGCGACAACCGTCCGCCCGCGCCACGAGTGGACGGCCTGAAAACCGTACCGGCCCCGGTGGTCAACCCGCACCTGGCGGCCCAATACAAGACGCTGATTGATCAGACTGCCCGCGAATTCAAACTGGATGCCAATCTGCTGCACTCCATCGTCACGGTGGAATCCGGCTACAACCCGCAGGCGGTGTCTCCCAAGGGTGCCATTGGCCTGATGCAGGTAATTCCGGCCACCGGTGAGCGCTTTGGTGTCAGCAGGCTGGATGACCCGCGACAAAACCTGCGTGCCGGTGCGCGCTACCTGCGTTTTCTGCTCAGCCAGTTCAACAATGACCTGCCGCTGGTGATTGCCGCCTACAATGCCGGCGAAGGGGCGGTGCAGAAGTATCGCAACACCATTCCACCTTATGAAGAGACGCGCGATTACGTCGCCAAGGTGCTGGCGTCCTACCAGAAACGCAGCGGAGCCAACAGCCGTGACAGCCTGCCTGGCAGCGTTTTGCGCAACAAAAAGCTGTTGCTGCCTGCGGCCCTGAGCAATACGCAGGCATCTGCGCTGTAAATACCGGGCAAGCAATCCCGCCATCAAGGCCTGCAATCGCAGGTCTTTTTTATTGCCATGTGCGCAGCCAGCGCTGAGGACTACAGCTGTACGCCCACAATATCGCCCAGCGGCTCGGCCAGATCACGATAGCGGGCGCGATGATCAAATACCCCCAGGAATCCCGGATAGGCATCCGGCGCATGCAGAATCTGATTGGCCTTGCGTGAGGACAGCTTGTGAACCCGCAGGATACGGCCATCCCAATGCACCAGGCGTGCTTCTTCGGCCGTTAACAGTACATCCAGTGTCTGGTGGATGATTTCAACCAGAACGATTTTGCTGCGGGTACGGTGTTCACCTGCAACAGCCACGCTGAGAACTCCCTCGTCTTGCATCATGCCTTATTCTTTATGTTATTTTGTTTAAAATGTATTAAGTCATACTTATCATAGGGCAGGCCTTGTGCAATCTCAATACTTGTTTAAAAGAAATTTAAACAAAACAGATTAAATGCAAAGTCAGTTGAAAAAAAACGGCCAGCTTGCGCTGACCGTTTCAAATGACTGTATTTTTTTTGCATCATGCGGCCAGTAACATGGCCAGACCGCGCAATGCGTGCCAGGGATCGCCACTGGCTACCCCCTTGATTTGCTGGTCTATCCGCGCACATTCAGTCAAGGCCGTCATCAGCTTGCGTGGGCCGATACGACGCAAGGCCGGCTCGGCCAGGCGCTGCTTGTCACCCCACAACCGTAGCTCGCGCGCCAGATCACGCAGCTGCCGCCCGTCTTTCAGGCCTTGGCGCAGGCGTAGCAGCATGCGCACATCCTCGGTGAACGACCACAACACCAGCACCGGAGACTCACCTTCAGCCAACAAGCCTTCCAGCATACGCTCCACGCGGGCAGCATCACCGGACAACCAGGCTTCGGACAGATGGAACACATCAAACCGGGCCACGTTGGCCACCGCCTCACGCAGTTGCTCCAGACTCAGCTCTCCTGCCGGATACAACAAGGCCAGCTTGTCTACCTCCTGCCGCGCCGCCAGCAGATTGCCTTCCACCCGGTCGGCAAAAAAGCTGAGGGCCTCAGCGGACAGGTGCTGCCGTTGCCGTTTCAAACGGCGTGCAATCCAGCCGGCAAGCTCATGCCGCCCGACCGGTTTGGCTTCCACCACCACGGCGGCTTTTTCCAGGGCCAGAAACCATTTCGATTGCAGCTGAGCCTTCTCCAGCTTGGGCAGGGTGATCAGGGTGATAGTGTCTTGCGGTGGCATGGCGGCCAGTTGTTGCAGCGCCTCACCACCTTCAGTCCCCGGCTTGCCACCGGGAATGCGGATTTCCAGCAGTTTGAGACTGGCAAACAGCGAGACGCTGCTCATGGCATCACGCAATTGCGACCAATCAAAGCCCGCTTCCACGGTGAGCACTTCCCGCTCCTGATAACCCTGGTCACGGGCATGCTGACGCAAGCTGTCGGAAGCCTCCAGCGCCAGCAGGGTTTCCTCACCATGAACCAGGTAAAGCGGTGCCAGACCCTTGTCCAGCGCCGCCGTCAGTGCATCAGGGCTTAGGCTGGGCATTGACTGGCTTCAGGCTTTGCACAGCCGGACGCTTGAGGTAAGACAGGCGACGGGCCAGTTGCTCGGCAGCATCGTGACGCATGTCGTTCCACAGCAGGTTTTCTTCCTGCTCTTTGCCCAGCACGTCGCTGTCGGAGTAATTCATGTAACGACGTACGGAGATATCCATATCCGGCTCAACCGGCACGCCGTTAATGACGGTACGCACCGTTGCGCTGTAGCTCAGCTGATATTCGTTGACCTTGCCGCCGCTATTGATGGTGGAAACATCCTTGGACTGGGTTTCTTTGAGCACGCTGACCACGGCCTCGGCCTGCTTGGGGGCCGAAAGAACGATCAGCTTGTCGTTATGCGCCAGGGTTTCGCGCAGCACGCCACCTAGCTTGCCACTGCCATCATCCACATACACGCTGCCAAACGGCAGTGGGCGAACGTTGCCACCCATGCCCTTCAGATGAAAACCGCAAGCGCCAAGCAGGAACACCAGGCTGCTCAGGACCAGTCCGCGCAGGATTCGCTTCATGCCTGTTCTCCGTAACAGGAGCCGGTCAGGCCCTGCCCCACGGCAACGGGGAGGAAAAGCTGACCGGCAGGATTGCTGGCCCGCCCGCTTTCGGGCAGGCCGGGGTTTACACGACGATGTTCACCAGACGGCCCGGCACCACGATGATCTTCTTGGCCGGTTTGCCTTCCATGAACTTCTGCACGTTTTCGTGCGCCAGTGCAGCGGCTTCGATTACGTCCTTGGCCGCATCGGCCGCCACGGTGATGCTGCCACGCAGCTTGCCAGCCACTTGCACCATCATTTCGATTTCGCTCTTCACCAGCGCGGCCTCGTCCACCTTCGGCCAGGCCTGTGCCAGCAGCTCGCTACCCGGCTGCAATACCGCCCAGATGGCGTCGGTGATGTGCGGCACGATGGGCGACAACAGCAAGGTGACGCTTTCCAGCACTTCCTGTGCCACGGCACGGCCGGCGGCATCGCTGCGGTCGGTCTTGTCGTAGGTGTTCAGCAGCTCCATCACCGCAGCAATGGCGGTGTTGAACTGCTGACGACGGCCATAGTCGTCGGCCACTTTCTGGATGGTGCTGTGCAGCTTGAAGCGCAGCTCCTTCTGGCTGGCATTCAGCTCGCCACCGGCATAAGCAGCCACCACACCAGCGTCGGCATGCTCCTTGGCCAGTTTCCACAGGCGCTTGAGGAAGCGGAAGGCACCTTCCACACCAGCGTCGGACCATTCCAGGCTTTGCTCCGGCGGAGCGGCGAACATCATGAACAGACGCGCGGTATCGGCACCGTATTTCTCGATGAATTCCTGCGGGTCCACGCCATTGTTCTTGGACTTGGACATTTTCTCCACACCACCCACCACTACCGGCAGGCCATCCACGCGATGGGTGGCGCCGGTGATCTTGCCCTTGGCGTCACGTTCCAGCACCACGTCTTGCGGGGCGATCCAGTCCTTGCTGCCATTGGGCAGCTCGCGGTAGAAGGTTTCGCAGATCACCATGCCCTGGGTCAGCAGGCTCTTGAACGGCTCGTCGCTGGATACCAGGCCTTCGTCACGCATCAGCTTGTGGAAGAAACGTGCGTACAGCAGGTGCAGGATGGCGTGTTCGATACCGCCCACGTATTGGTCCACTTGCAGCCAGTAGTCGGCTGCTGCCTTGTCCAGCATGGCGGTGTCGCACTTGGGGCTGGCGTAGCGGGCGTAGTACCAGCTGGATTCCACAAAGGTATCCATGGTGTCGGTTTCGCGCTTGGCGGCACCGCCACACTTGGGGCAGCTGGTTTCGTAGAATTCCGGCATCTTGGCCAGCGGAGAGCCAGCACCATCCGGAATCACGTTTTCCGGCAGCACGACCGGCAGGTCTTTTTCCGGTACCGGCACATCGCCACAAGTCGGGCAGTGGATGATGGGAATCGGGCAGCCCCAGTAACGCTGACGGGAGATACCCCAGTCGCGCAGACGGTACTGGGTTTTCTTCTGACCAGCGGCTTTGGCTTCCAGATCGCCGACGATGGCATCAAAGGCCTCGCTGAACGATTTGCCATCGTACTTGCCGCTGTTGACGGTGCGTACGCTGTCGTCCTTGGCGGCATACCAGTCTTGCCACTGGGTAGCATCGAAAGCATGGTCACCGGCAACCGGGGCATACACTTGCAGCAGCGGCAGGCTGTACTTGTTGGCGAATTCGAAGTCGCGCTCGTCATGCGCCGGTACGGCCATCACCGCGCCTTCGCCGTAACCCCACAGCACGTAGTTGGCTACCCATACCGGCAGCTTGGCACCGGTGAGCGGATGGATGACGAACAGGCCGGTGTCCATGCCCTTCTTTTCCATCTTGGCCACGTCAGCCTCGGCCACGGAACCTGCCTTGCATTCGGCAATGAAAGCCTGCAGCGCCGGATTATTGGCCGCAGCCTGGGTAGCCAGCGGGTGTTCCGCTGCCACGGCAACGTAAGTTGCGCCCATCAGGGTATCCGGACGGGTGGTGTACACCTTCAGTTCGCCACCATGGCCGATGCTGTCCTGGTCGTAGGCAAACACCACGTCGGAACCGTGGCTCTTGCCGATCCAGTTCTTCTGCATGGTCTTGACCTGTTCCGGCCAGCCATCCAGCGTGTCCAAGCTGGTGAGCAGCTCGTCGGCGTACTTGGTGATGGCGAAGTAGTACATCGGGATTTCGCGCTTTTCCACCACGGCACCGGAGCGCCAGCCACGGCCGTCCACCACTTGTTCGTTGGCCAGCACGGTCTGGTCCACCGGGTCCCAGTTCACCACGCCGTTTTTCTTGTAGATCACGCCTTTTTCAAACAGGCGGGTAAACAGCCACTGCTCCCAGCGGTAGTAGTCGGGCTTGCAGGTGGCCAGCTCCCGCTCCCAGTCCAGGGCAAAGCCCAGGCTGTCCAGCTGGGTCTTCATGTAGTCGATGTTGGCGTAGGTCCAGGCTGCCGGAGCGCCGCCGTTTTTCATGGCGGCGTTTTCGGCCGGCAGACCGAAAGCGTCCCAGCCCATCGGTTGCAGTACGTTAAAGCCTTGCAGGCGCTTGAAGCGGGCCAGCACGTCGGTAATGGTGTAGTTGCGCACATGGCCCATGTGCAGCTTGCCGGACGGATAGGGGAACATCGACAAGGCGTAGTACTTGGGGCGGCTGGCGTCTTCGACGGCCTTGAAGGCGGCAGTGCGCTGCCATTTCTGTTGCGCTGCGGCTTCGACTTCGCGCGGGCTATAGGTTTCTTGCATGGTGATCTTTGTCTGGAATGGCTTGAAAACAAAAGGGCGGACTGCCCAAGTCCCCGCCAGGCAGGGCTGCTTGGGCAGTCCGTCACAAATTCAATCGGCCCATTATAGCGGCCAGAGGGCCTTGCCGATAAGAGCCGCACAAAAACAAACGCTTGCCAGCAGCCGCCACGGCCTCAGGGGCAGAGGCGGCGGGTCCAGCCTGCCGCCCCCCGATAGCAGGAAAAATCTTCATCAATGGCGTGAATCTCCCAGCGACCATCGCGACGGCGTAGCTGCAATTGCTGCCGTATCGCCTTGACGCTGTCGTCTTGCAAACCATCGCGAATCAGGGTGATCTCGGCCCGGCTGAAATCCGGGGCAGGGCTGTGCTGAATAAGCTGGAAATGCGGATAGTCGATCTGCCCATCCTGTCCCAGCCGCTGCCTTACAAAGCGCAGGGCCAGTTCGGCCGGTAATTCACCCGGCTAGCCGATAAAGGGAAGCCGGCCTTCATCGGTATAAGCCCAGGTAGCCGGAGTGGTAAACAGGCTGCACAACAGCAGCAACAAGCGCAAAGATGTTTTCATCTATTTACTGACTGCCACCTGGGCCGCAGGTTCAGAGCAGCCGCAATTTGAAGGATTCCAGCGCCTGCATCAACAGCTGCAAGATCCCCCCCTCCCACAGCGAATGGCCGGCCATTTCCACCAGCTGGAAATCAGCCTCCGGCCAGTGCTGGGCCAGTTCGCTGGCGGTGACTGGCGGACATACCACATCGTATCGCCCCTGCACGATCACTGCCGGGATATGGCGGATGCGGTCGATCTGCTGCAGCAATTGTGCCTCGGGCAGGAAAATGCGATGCACGAAGTAATGCGCCTCCAGCCGTGCCAGCGACAGCGCCACATATTCACTGCTGGCCCGCTCGATGGCGTCGGCATTCTGGCGAATGGCCACACAAGCCCCCTCATAACGCCCCCAAGCCCGGCAGGCCGGCAGGTGTACTTGCGGATCGGGGTCGGTCAGGCGGCGGTAATAGGCTTGCAGTAAATCGTCCCGCTCGGCCACAGGAATCGGCGCGACAAAGCGCTGCCACTCCTCGGGATAAAACTGACGCATGCCATGCATGAACCAGTCGATTTCACTTTGCCGCCCCAGGAAAATCCCGCGCAGGATCAAGCCCTGCACCCGCTGCGGATGCGCCTGTGCATAGGCCAGCGCCAGCGTGCTGCCCCAGGAGCCGCCAAACACCAGCCAGCGCTCGATGCCCAGATGCTCGCGCAAGCGTTCGATGTCAGCCACCAGATGCTGGGTGGTGTTGTCACGCAGTTCGCCACGCGGCACCGAACGGCCACTGCCACGCTGATCGAACAAGACTGCACGGTAAAACCAGGGGTCGAACAGCTGCCGGCTCATCGGCGCACAACCATCGCCCGGCCCGCCATGCAGATACAGCACCGGCTGGCCATCCTGCCGACCACATTGTTCCCAGTACATCTGGTGCAGACCATCCAGCGGCAACATGCCCTGGCTGAATGGTTCAATCGGCGGATAAAGCATTGCGCTCCAGACAGACTGCCTCAGCAAAGCTGGGTGGTGATGTATTCCCACTCGGTCTGGCTGACCGGGGTAATTGACAGGCGGTTGCCTTTTTTGAGCACCTGCATCTGCTCCAGCGGCGGGTGCTGCCGCAGCAGGGCCGGGCTCAGCAGCGGCGTCTTGCTCAGGAAGCGCACATCCACGCACTGCCAGCGCGGGGCTTCGGGCGTGGATTTGGCGTCGAAATACGGACTGGCCGGGTCAAACTGGCTGGAGTCGGCATGAGCACTGCCCACCACCTCGGCCAGGCCGGCAATGCCCGGCTCGGCACAGCTGGAATGCCAGAACAGCACCCGGTCGCCGGGCTGCATGTCATCACGCATGAAATTGCGCGCCTGGTAATTGCGCACGCCGGTCCACTCGAAGGCACGCTGTGGCGCGGCCATCAGGTCATCAATCGAGGTCTCGTCCGGTTCGGACTTCATCAGCCAATAACGCATGAGCAATGTCTGTTAATCAATGGAAGGTGGTCTTAACAATTTACGCCATCTTGCAGCAGCTGTGCTCGATTATGCTTGAAAGCAGACAAACAACCTTGGCCGTCAGGCCTTTGTTCACCGGAGATAATCATGAAAAGCCTGTTGATTGGCGTATTGCTGGCCACTGCCTTGAGCGCCTGCGTTGTTGTACCACCACGTGGAGGCTACCGTGGTCCGGAGGTCATCATGCCGATGGTGGTGGTACCTGGAGACGGCCACGGCCACCACTGGGATCACTAACAGCCGCTAACAAAAACCTGCTGCTGCGCTACGTCTCCTTGCCCTGCCCATGTCCTGTCGGCATCGGCGCGCCTTGCCCCAGCGACGCCATGCTACTTTGTTAGCCGCGCTAAACAGCCTTCGCCACCATGCCCCGCCAAGCCTCCGTCAGGAGGCTTGGGCGTTCGGGCGACGGACAAAGCGGTGCAGGCCGCGTTCAGTCAGCAGATAATCCAGCTGCACATCCCAGGCTTCACGCGGCACCTGCGTTACCCGCTGGCAATCGTAAGCCACGCCCACCAGCAAGGGCTTGCCGTAGCGACGCGGCCGCTGCCGGAAAGCCAGACTGCTATCGTAAAAACCGCCGCCCTGCCCCATGCGATAACCGTCCTCATCCACCGCCAGCAATGGCACCAGCAGCACATCCAGCTTTTCCGCCCGCAAGCAGGGGCCGTCAAACTCCACGATGCCGTAGCGTGCATGGCGATACCACCGCCCATCACCCGTCAGACGCGAGAACCACATGCGGCGGCCACGGGCGGGAATCTGCGGCAACCATACGCTGGCACCGCGCTGTAGCGCGGTACTGAGCAGGATTTCCACATCCAGCTCGGAACCGGCCGCCAGATAGCCGCCAATGCGCCGCCCGCGCCGCAATAAGCGGTTGGCATGGCGCGCCACCGCGCGCATGGCCTGTGCACGGTAGGCGGGCGTCAAGGCCATGCGCTGGCGACGTACGGTCTTGCGCAGGGCTATCTTGTCGGTAACGGCAGTGTCGGGAGTGGGCATGGCGCAAGCCTGACAATGAAGGGACAAATGAAAACGACCCGGAGCAAGATGCGCCGGGTCGTGGAAGGGAGACCCCCGCGAGTGTCGTTTGGGCATAATTCGCTTGTACCCTGTTTCCAGGGAGGGCTACCTGCCAGTCACTTCGGGCGCATCCTCAAGAAGGGACGCGACACACCCGTGACTCACGCTGGCGGCCAAAAGCGAACGCATTGGTACAAAGGAATTGTTAGCCTTCACGAACACCGCAGGGGATAAACTGATCTGGGTGTCTGCCAGTTCCTGCCTGATACCAAGAAATCAGAACAGGGCTTGCTGGCTTTCGCGAAGCGCTGTATCAGCTGCTTCGCTCATGTTGCGTATTTTACGCTGGAATGAAGCCATTTCCAAGCCCTCTCCCACTTTGGTACGCAACAAATCATGGGCAATGTTCAAAGCGGCCATGATGGCGATCTTGTCGGCATCCATTACCTTGCCGTGCTGCTGGATCAGGTCAATCTTGCCTTGCAGCAGACGTACTGCCTCCAGCAGGGTTTCACGCTCATCCACCGGTGAGCCGATGGTGAAATGACGGCCCAGGAGTTCAATGTCGACCTGCACGATATCGCTCATTCTGCCTCTCCTTCAGCCTGCTCCGGCTCATCCGCCTTAGGCAGACGTTCTACCAGCGCGGCCACGCGGCTGCGTGTTTCGTTCACGCGGAAATTCAGCTCGGCGTTTTCCTTCAGCGCTTCAGCCAGCGCCTGGGCAAAACGGCCGTTCTGGGTTTCCAGTTCCTTGATGCGGCCAATCAGGGCCTGCACGCGGGATTCGAGGTATTCCAGTTCCTTGTCCATGGCGGCGAGGATAACGGCCAGCTAGTCCAGCGTCAAACCCAGTCTGCGCCTGGCTGTGTCCAGCGTGGCACACAACGCCGCTGCGCCTTGTGGCAAACGTGGCCCCGGAATGGTCAGCAAGTCTTCATCCAGCAGGTAACGGGTATCTGCCGCCACCGCCGGCAGGGCCGACCAACGATCCCACATGCGCAGCAGATCCGCCCGCGCGGCCAGGATTACCTGTGGCCGGGCCGCCACAACCGCCTCCATGCTGACTTGCGGTGCTGCTTGCCCCAGGCTGCCAAAAACATTACGCCCACCACACAGTTGCATCATGGCACCCATGAAGCTGCGCTGGCTGACGGTAAAAATGGGGGTGGCACTGATCTGGTAGAACACGCTGACCGGGGTGCGGTGGGCATAGCGCTGACGCAGCGCAGCCAGTTGCTGGCGGTAGGCGGTGGCCGCTGTGGCAGCCGTGGCCTGCGTTCCGGTAAGGCGGCCCAGGCTTTGCATTTCTGCGGCCACGTCGTCCAGTTGCAAGGGATGGCTGATGAACACGGCCACGCCCAGTTGGCGCAAGCGCTCCAGCTCGCGCAGGTTGCCGCCGTCCTGCCAGGCCACCACCAGGTCGGGCCGCTGGCGCAGTACCGCTTCCAGACTGATGCCGCTATAGCCGCCCACGCGCGGCAGGGCACGCGCTTGCGGCGGGTAATTGCTGTAGTCCACCGTGGCCACCAGCCGTGGGCCAGCACCGATGGCGTACAACATTTCGGTGGCATGCGGTGACAGCGATACTATGCGTTGTGCGGCGAGTGGCAGCGTCAGCAGTTTGCCACTGGCATCGGGCGCACTGACTGCCGCCTGGGCCAGTCCAACATACAACAGCAGCCACAGGGCAAATGCACGCCGCAGCATCAGCCGCCCTTGAGCGACAAGGGCAGACCGCAGGCCACCAGGGTGACATGCTGACAGCGGGCCGCAACGTCCTGGTTCAGCCGCCCCAGCAGGTCACCATACAGGCGAGCCATGCGGCTCATCGGCATCACGCCCCAGCCGATTTCATTGGTGACCAGCAGCAAGCGGCCCTGTACCGCGTCGATGGCTTCCAGCAGCCACTGGCGCTGCCGGGCGAATTCCACTTCGTCGAAGCTATCGTCCGGGCCAAAAAAGCGTATCAGCCACATGCCCAGACAGTCCACCAGCAACAGGCCATCTTCCTGGTCGTGGCCCAGAATCAAGCCGGCCAGATCACGCCCGGCTTCCTGCACTTGCCAATGCGCTGGCCGTTGCAGGCGATGCTGACGCACCCGTTCGGCAAATTCTTCGTCACGCACTTCAGCGGTGGCGATATAGCAAACCGGGCCGCCATGCTGGATGGCCAGGTGTTCTGCATGGCGGCTTTTGCCGGAACGCGCACCGCCGGTGATCAGGTGGGTCATGGTGTTTTCCTGAACACCCGGCTGCGCCGCAACGCGGCCGGGAGATGCACGCCTATGGGCGTGCCGGTTTATTTCTGTTGGTAGCTGACACCGACAAAGCCACCCAGCCCGGCGGTGTTGTAACCGTACAGGGTGGTGTACTGACGGCCAAACAGATTGCTCAGCTTGACGGTAGCCGTCCACTCGCGGGCAAAGCGGTAATTGGCATACACATTGGTGAGTGTATAGCCACCCAGCCAGACATTGCTGCCGCTATCGGTGGTATCCCGCCGCTTGGCGCTCAGCTGCCACTCCACCCCGGTAGTGACCTTGCCCCAGTCATAGGCAGCCGCCAGTTGACCATAGGCACGGGCACGGCGTTGCAGTTGCTGGTGGGTGGCGTTGTCCAGGGGGTCCTGATACGTGGCGGATGCGGACAGGTCCCAGTTACCCGTTGCCACGGCCCCGGCCAGCGTGCCGCCCTGAATGGTGGCTTGGCTGATATTGGTCACGGTGCTGTAGTCGGAGGTAATGGCAATCATGTTATTGATGCTGTTGCGGAACAGCGTCAACGATGCCGAGCGGCCATTGTCCTTGTACTGCAAGGCTAATTCACCGTTGTGTGAGGTTTCCGGTTTCAGCTTGGGGTTGCCTGAATAACTGCCATCGTAGGGGTAGTAGAGATCG
Source organism: Aquitalea sp. LB_tupeE (assembly GCF_013391415.1). GTDB lineage: Bacteria > Pseudomonadota > Gammaproteobacteria > Burkholderiales > Chromobacteriaceae > Aquitalea. Next base: position 18,691 of record NZ_JACAXB010000017.1, on the reverse strand, counting down.
TTAAACGTCGGGGCCTTGAAGGCGGTGCCATAGCTGGCACGGGCAATCAGGGCATCAGTCAGCCGGTAGCCATAGCCCAGCTGGCCGGTGGTTTTGCCGCCGAACTGTTCGTTCTGGTCGCGCCGGGCACTGGCTTGCAGCAAATGGCGGCCAAACTCGCCGCTATAACCGAGAAAACCTGCCTTGTTACTACGCGCATGGGCGTCGTAGGAGGTGCTGCTGTCCACATGTTGTTCGGTGTATTCGGCACCGGCCAGCAGCTTGCCCCAGGCAGTTTGCAGGTCGTTTTGCCACAGCACGGCATTTTGTGCAGTCTGGTACAAGTCGACCCGGGCGCTCAGATTTCCGTTATTCCAGTGTTCCTGGCGGTCCATGGTGTAGCTGTAACGCAGGGTGCTGGTCCAAATGTCGTTGAACCTGTTTTTGGATTCCAGGGCTGCGCCAGTCTGGCGGCTACGCTGCAAATCCTCGCCGGTACTGTGGTAGCCGTCGTAGTCGAGCTTGCTCATGATCTGGAACAATTGCAGCGAAACATCGTGCCCGCTGGCAATGCTCTGGGTGAGGCTGGCGTTGTAGGACAGGTTGCGGTAGGGGTCGCGGTCGGCGTTGTAGCTGCTGCTTTGCGGATTTGTGGCGGAGAAACCGTCGGTCTGCTCTTGGTTGATCTGTAGATTGAAGGCGGTATTGTCCACCTTGCCGCTGACACCGGCGGAGGATTTGACCAGACCGTGATCGCCGAACCCCAGTGCGGCATTGAAGCGCGGTGCGCCACTGCCCTGACGGGTGAAGATCTGGACTACCCCGCCAATGGCATCTGCGCCATACAGGCTGGAGCTGCTGCCGCGTACCACTTCGATACGGTCGATACTGTCCAGCGGGATGTTTTCCAGCGCCGTGGTGCCGCTGGTGGCCGAAACGATACGCATGCCGTCCAGCAACACGATGGTCTGGTTGGCATTGCTGCCGCGCAGATACAGACTGGTCTGGCTGCCGACATTCCCCGAGCTGACCACTTCGATGCCCGGCACCCGCGCCAGCAACTGCGGCAGATTGGTGGCGGCAGACTGGTCGATGTCTTCACGGGTGATCACCGACACATCCGACAGGGTCTTGACCACCGATTGCGGCTGACGGGTAGCTGTCACCACCACTTCATCGCCCTGAAAAACGGGCAGAGCGTCGGCCTGGGCGGCACTGGCCAACACCAGCAGCCACAGGGATTGTCGGGCTTTGAACATGAAACACACACTCCAGAAACATGAAACCAGCCGGGCAAACGCTGCCACAGCCACAAGAAGTGCGAAGAGGATGGCTTGCGCCATTGAGAATGGATGACACCGGAACGGCCCGATGGGCCCGCCTGCTGTTTGCCAGATCGCCTCCCCGCGATGTACAGCGACCGCCTGCCATTCAGCAGACGATAAGGGACAGGCCGGTCTCCGGGCTTAGTCTTGCGCTGTCGCTCCTTCCCGTTGCACATGGCAACAGTGGCAATGGCGACAACTGGGCCGGCATGCGCCAGCCAGACCTTACCGTTGCGGGGGCAGCGCCGGCTTTTACCGGCTTCCCGTTTCATCCGGATCACGCAAATCCGGACACCTGTCCGGCAGCGATTATACGGCAGATTGCCGCTAAACCGCGGCGATTTGGCACGAACAGTCTTGATATGCAACAAGCAATGCCAATGCCATGGCGGCATTCAGCTTGCCGTGCTGCCCCCCATGTCTTAGAGTCGCGCTCTAGTCCATGCCAACCTCGAGAAACTGCACCATGTCCCAGGCCATTGCCCTTCCTGCCCACGCTTTTCATGAAGCCGCCCTGCAACGCCAGAATTCGCTGACCAAACCGGCCGGCAGCCTGGGTGTACTGGAAACGGTGGCCTGTCGTTTTGCCGCATGGCAGGGCAAAACCATTCCAGACGCCCTGCAGCCGGCCATCACCGTATTTGCCGGCGACCACGGCGTGACAGCGGAAGGCGTGTCTGCCTATCCGTCCATCGTAACTGGTGAAATGGTCAAGAATTTTGCCGCCGGTGGCGCTGCCATTTGCGTGCTGGCCCGCGCCATTGCCGCACGGCTGGAAGTGGTGGACGTGGGTGTACTGGGCCCGCTGCCGGAACTGCCCATTGTGCAGGCCAAGGTAGCCGCCGGGACTGCCAACCTGGCAGTGGAAGCTGCCATGACGGCAGAACAGTGCGCGGCCGCGCTGGAGGTGGGCCGCGCTGCGGCGCGGCGCGCTGTGGAACACGGGGCCAATCTGCTGATTGCCGGTGACATGGGCATTGGCAATACCACGCCGTCTGCCACGCTGATCTGCCGTCTGGCAGGCCACAGCGTGGACAGCATTGTCGGCCGCGGCACCGGTATCGACGACGCCGGCCTCGTCAACAAGCGCCGCGTGGTGCAACAGGCGCTGGACCGCCTGCAAGGCCAGCATCTGGATGGCAAGGCTGTGCTGGCGGAACTGGGCGGGCTGGAAATTGCCGCCATGGCGGGTTTCTATCTGGAAGGCGCGGCACTGGGTGTGCCCTCGCTGGTGGATGGTTTCATTGCCAGCGCCGCCGCCCTGGCCGCCCGCGCCATCGACCCGGCAGTGGCCGACTGGCTGCTGGCCAGCCATTGTTCGGAAGAAACCGGTCACAAGCTGGCACTGGAAGCCCTGCAACTGAAGCCGCTGGTGGCGCTGGGCATGCGGTTGGGTGAAGGCTCCGGTGCTGCCACCTGCGTGCCCTTGCTGCAACTGGCCATCAAGCTGCACGCCGAAATGGCCACGTTTGCCCAGGCCGGCGTCACTGAGAAAGACTGAGGCATGAACCCGTATACGCTCACCTTGCTGCGCCACGGCGAAATCGACCACGACGGCCGTTTGATCGGCCGCACCGACCTGCCATTGAATGAGTTGGGCTGCGAGCAGATGAGCCGCAGCTGGCAACGGCTGAACCAGCTGGCACCCGTCACCAGCATGGCCACCTCGCCGCTGCAACGCTGCCGCGAGTTTGCTGTGCATCAGGCCCTGCATGGCTCGCTGCCGCTGAAGGTGGACGAACGCTTTGCCGAATTCGACTTTGGCGACTGGGACGGCATGTCGCGTGCGGTACTGTCCGGCCAGCATCCGGACTGGGGCAGCCGCGTGGCCGCGGGCGAGCTGATTCCGCCCGGCGGGGAAAGCTATGAAGTCTTCCGCACCCGGGTGTTGAGCGGATTCAGCGAATGGATTCAGACCGCGCGTGGCAGCCACCGGGTACTGGTGTGCCATGGCGGGGTGATCACCGCCCTGCTGGCCGAGCTGCTGGGCACCGAATTCGACGTGGCCAAGCTGATGACCGTACAGCGCGGCGGCTTTGCCCAACTGTCCATTCTGGAAGGCCATCCGGCCTATCTGATGCATCTGGAAAGCCCCGGCGAAGCATGAGCCAGCCGACAGCCACCCCTCCCGCCCGCTGGTGGCAAAGCCTGATTCTGGCCATCCAGTTCCTCACCCGCCTGCCTACACCGCAGCTGCGCACCTTCCACCCGGAATGGCTGGCAGCCAGCGCCCGCTGGTTTGCGCCGGTTGGCTTGCTGCTGGGCAGCTTGCTGTGGCTGGCGGTGTGGCTGGGCAGCCTGCACGACCCCTGGCTGGGGGCGCTGGCCGGTCTGTTGCTGTGGATAGGCATTACCGGCGGCCTGCATCTGGATGGCCTGGCCGACCTGAGTGATGCCATGGGCGCAGCCCATCGTTCGCGCGAGCGCTTTTTCGAGGTATTGAAAGACCCGCACGTGGGCAGCTTTGGCGTGATTGCGCTGATTTGCGCCATCGTCAGCAAACTGGTGCTGCTGATGTTGCTGGCCAGTCAGCCTCAAAAGCTGCCCGGCCTGCTGCTGTTACCGGCCTGGGCGCGGCTGTTTGCCTTGTTCTGGTCGGCCACCCTGCCCCCACTGGCACCCGGCAGCGGTGAACGCTTTGCCTGGCAGCCGCAATGGCGGGCGCAGGCCATCGGCCTGCTGGCCTTGCTGGGTCTGTCGCTGTGGCTAGCCCCGGCACTGCTATTGGCACCGCTGGCCGCACTGCTGTGGCGCGGCTGGCTCAAACGCAAGCTGGGTGGCATGACCGGTGACTGCCTGGGCGCAGGCATCGAAGTGTGTGAAATCCTGCTGCTGGGCTTGTTGCTATTACCGGTACCGCTGCTGAGGGCGTAGTAAAAGTCTTGTCATCAGGTCGTCATGGTGTGGTGATGTCCGCGCCGGATACTGCCCGCATCCACCATCAGGGAGCGGCGCGCATGCAACTGGACATTTCGCACGACCCGGCACGGCTGGACCGCGCCATGATCCTGCAATTCCTCACCACCCAGGCGCACTGGGCCAGCGGCATGGATGCTGCGCTGCTGGAACGTGCCATCCAGCATTCGCTGATCATTGCCGCCTATCACCAGCAGCGGCAGATCGGCTTTGCCCGGGTGATTACCGATTACGCCAGCTTTGCCTATCTGTCCGATGTGTTTGTGCTACCCGACTGGCGCGGTCAGGGCGTGGGACAGGCCATGATCCGTGCTGCGCAGGACCACCCGCAATTGCAACAATTACGCCGCTTTTTGCTGGTTTCGCGTGATGCCGGCGGCTTTTACCGCCAGCTGGGCTTTACGGCCCTGCAGCATGGCGAACGCTATATGGAGTGGCAGCGCGGCGCAGCAGAGGGCCGCTGGCAGCCTGCCCGCCGCGCCCAGCCGAAAACCAGCCAGGCGGCCTGATCAGGGCAGCAGGTCCGGCCGCGCACCCGGATGCTGCTTGACCACACTCCAGGGCAGCACGCTCCACTCCGGATATTCGCAAGCACGTGCCACGCGGGCAAAAGACGGCCCCAGCGTCAGCCCCTGCGGCGTGGCATACCAGCTAACAAACTGCCATACCTGCGGGTCGCGGTAATCGCACTCGTCCTCATTACCCGGCTTGGTCTGCGCCGGATACAGACGGGTCAGGGTGTTCACCAGCCAGGGTGCCAGCACCTTCTCCTCATACTGATAGTCGGCCCGCTCGCCACCGGCCTTGCGCGCCAGTTGCGGCTTGCCCTTGCCTACCCACAGCAAATCCTCCAGTTGCAGCGCCTTGCCGCTGGCAACATCCAGCGTCAGCGGATTATCGGCAAAATCCGGGTGGGCACCACCGCAGTAATAGCTGGTGAAAATACTGACACTCAGCAACTTGCTGCCCAGCAGGTGCGGCGTCACCGTTTGTTCGAAATCCGCTCCAGCAGTCCGTGCGCCGCCCAGCTGGCAGTCGAAATAACTAGCCACTTCCTGCCACTGGCGCTCGGCCAGCAGCTGGTTGATGCGCTGCAGGCTGGCCTGTGGATAACCATCCACCACGCGGAACAGGCGGATCTTGCTGACTGGCTCGTCCCACCATTGCAGGGTATGACCCTGCAGCCGCTCACGCTTGCCTGCCTTGAGCGGCAAGTCCACCATGCGGACATAGTCGTAGCCGGAACGCTGGCGTACCGGGTTTAACGCGGCATCGTTGCTGGCCGGCCACTGTGACTGGGTATAGGCATTCAGGCTGACCGGCACTAACTTGGTAGCCTTGGGGCCATGCCATTCGCCTACCCAGCCGCCGTTCTGCGGCCGCAGGGTCATGTCATTGCGCTGTTCGTCATATTGCAAGTTCTCGCCCAGTTGCAAGCTGCCATCGGCCTGCTGCCTGCCGGTCAGGGCGATATCGCGGTGATGTTTGCGATAAAAATAGCGCCCCTCCACCTGACCGTCCTTGGCAATGTCCAGCTCCATCACAACCGCGGCCTGTCCGACCTTGCCCTGCAATAACTGCGGCGCAGCCAGCACGCCGTGCGCCAGTATCAGCAATAGTACTCCACCCAGTTTGCGCATCTTCTCACCCCCTTCTTCAAGCAAAACCGCGCCACAACAGCACAATGCTGTCAGTACAGCACAGAACCCAGCAGCTTGCCCCCTATATCAAAACAGCAAAACACCAACACCAGCCAGTAGACAAAGCAAACAAGGGGTGAGCGCACCGTTGCCAAAGCAGTCGGCTTGCGCTACAGATTAGGAAAGACAACAACATACTTTCCCTCTACCAGCCTGCCACCCCTTCGCGGGTTGCGCGCAACAGGATTCATCTGCCATGAGTCTGCCCGGCAATTATCTGGATGGTCGCAGCCAGATCGGCAAAGCCGTGATGCTGCAACGCAATGTCCATCATCTGGTGTTCACCGACGGGGTGCACACACATCGCTACCCGGCGCGGGAGGTCAGCTTTCACCCCGGCAGGGCCGGTCGACCAGACCGGCTGCAATTACCGGACGGTGGCATCATCGAGGTGGCCAGCGCCTATCAATGCCAGCAACTGACCGGCCACCTGCCACTGGCCGCCCGCCTGCTGGACGGGCTGCGGCGCTGCTGGCCGCAGCTGCGGCTGGCTGGTTTGCTGCTCTTGCTGCTGGCCTGCTGGTTTGCCTACCGCAATGGCCTGCCCTGGCTTGCCAGCGAGGCCGCACGCCGCACCCCGCCCGCGGTGGAACAGGCGATGGCCAGCGCCACCCTGAGCCTGCTGGAGAAAACCAGCACGTTACGCCCTTCCCGCTTGCCGGACAGCCGCCAGCAAGCACTGCAACAGCAATTGCAGCAGCTGGTGCCGGGCAACAGCCCCTATCGTTATCACTTGCAACTGGTGGATGCGCGCGAGCTGGGTCCGGACATCATTCCCCTGCCCGGCGGGCAAATCATTGTCACCGACCAACTGGTGCGTAATAGCAAAAGCCCGCTGGAAATGCAGGCCATGCTGGCCCATGCGGTGGGACACATCGAAGCACGCCACGGCTTGCGCGGCCTGATCCGCTCAGGCGGTGTTTCGCTGGCGGTCAATCTGTTTAGTGGCGACCGCTCCACCCTGCTGGCTGTGGCCCCCATCCTGCTGGCGGACATGAAATATCCTGCGGACTTTGAGGCCGAAGCCGACGCCTATGCCAGCCGCCTGCTGGGTGCACAAAGCCTGTGCGCCCGCGATGCCTTGCTCGCGCGGCTGGACGGGCCGGACCACAGTGCCGCTACCCTGCTGGCAGCCCACCCCGGCACCCACCAGGTGGACACTGCCAGCCACTGCACACCCCAGGCTGGCTGAGACTTCAGGGCTGGCGCACATCGTGGCGATGCTGCCACCAGCGCCAGCGCAGACGCATGTCGTACCATACCGGGCGCAAGCCCAGTGCAAACAACAGCAAGGCCAGCGGCAGGGTAAAGGCATAGCCCAGATGCTTGAAACCCAGTGCCCCCACCACGCCGCCCAGGAAGAAGGCCGTCAGAATCATGCTGTATACCCACAGCCGGCTGCGGTTGGATTTGATGTCTTTGATCTTGGGGCTGTGCAGATGGTTGTAGTAACTCATCTTGGTCAGTTCGATGCCGATATCGGTGGCAATGCCGGTCATGTGCGTGGAGCGCAGCAGGCCACCGGACAGCTTGGTGACAATGGTGTTGTGCATGCCCATGATGAAACACAGCAGCATCACGGTGGGTGGTGTGAACAAGCCTTTGTGGCTGGCCAGCCCCGCACCCAGCACACCAAACAGCAGCAGGAAACCGGCCTCTTCCATCATCGACACCCCGTAACCACCGCGCAGACGCTGGCGTCTGGCCCACAGGATCAGCCAGGTGGAGTGCATGGCACCACTGATGAAACACAGCAGCATGATCAACATGGACAGCGACAGGCGAACTTCCCCCAGGGCCAGGTCGTCGGCCATGCCGGACACCACCCCGGAGACATGCGAGGTATAACGTTGTACCGCCAGGAAACCACCGGCATTGAGCGCGCCGGCAATAAAGGCCATCGAGCCGCCCAGCTGGCGCAGGACACGGTCGTTGAAAGCGCCACGGTCCAGCAGGCGGGTGATATTGCTTGAACGTCGGGACATAGCGAACCATGAAAAAACGGCAAGGCGGAACACCCGCCATTGCCGTTCATCATCCATCTTGCAAGGGTCTGCTGACAAGCCTGATTGCCAGCGCATTTGCGGCAGCGCAATGCCTTGGCGTTGCGCCCAGCTTCGTCAGCATCGCTTACGCCAGCGACACCACACCGTCTTGTCCGCTGCGATTAACGGCAAGCCTGCAAGGCAATCCCCGGCGTCAGGCGCTTTTGCAGCGCTTGCAGACGCTCGGCCTGCTGCGGGTCCAGCGCCTTGAATCTGAGCACCGTCGCGGAAGATTTCTGACCCTTCTGCTCGACGGCCACCTTGTCAAAGCCCGCAGCCTTCACCTTTGCCTGCATGGCCTTGGCAGCAGACTCCTGGCCGAACAGGCCAAGCGACACGCTGCCCTTGAATTCCGCGCTGTGCACGATGTAGTTGTCAAAACCCTTGTCTTTCAGTTCGGCAGACAGAGTCTGGGTTTCAGACTGGGTCGCCAGCGGCGGATGGTAGACCCAGAACTTGCCATTGGCCTTGACCTCGCCCTTGCTGCTTTCCACCAGTTGCTCGGGCTTGAGCTTGAGGCCGGGCAAACCACCCTTCACCCGGGTCAGCAACTTGGCATCCAGCGTACCCCAGTCGTAGCAGGCCAGCGCCTTGCTGGGTTCGGGCTTGATGGCTTCGGTCTTGGGTTTTTCAGCCGTTTTCTCGGCGGGTTTTTCTACTAGCTTGGCGGGCGGCGGATTCTTTACTTCAGCCTTGGCCGTAGTGGCCGATGCCTCAGTCTTGGCCGGTTTGGCGGCCACCGGCTGTGACGCAGCCTTGCTGAGGTCTTCCGGCTTCAGCGCTTCGGTTTGCGGCATGGATGCCAACACCTTCAGCGGCGCACTGGCGTCACCGGCCGGGGCAGAGGCCGGCTGCCAGTCTGCCGGCAACAGCTTGACCTGCTCAGGGCTGATTTCCTGCGCATGCACGTCCGCCGGCGGACGTTGCTTGAAGCTGCCATAACCGGCCACGGCCAGATTCAGCACCACAATCAGTACCAGAAACCACTTCATGATTCGCACGCTACTCTCAAGAGTCCCATCAGCACGAGATTATCCACGATCGTCGCCGGGACGGCGAGTTGCGCAGCAATGGAGGCGGCATCCCCACCGGTCAGCAGCAGCTGCGGCGTGGGTCGGCCGGTATGTGCCGCCAGTTGCAGGCACATGCGCTCGATGGCACCGCACTGGGCTGCCAGCACACCGCTGGCCAGCGCGTCTTCGGTGCCTTGCGGGAAGGCTGTCACCTGCCCGGCCATGCGGTCCAGCTGGGCGGTTCCCTGTGCCAGGCTGCGCAGCATCAGTGCCTGACCGGGCAAAATCATTCCACCCAGATAATCGCCCTCTGCGGTCAGCGCTTCCACCGTCAGCGCCGTACCGGCACAGGCCACCACCACATCACCCGCACACAGGCTGCGCGCCGCCAGTACCGCCAGCCAGCGGTCAGCACCCTGCTCGGCCGGATTGCGGTAGTGATTGCGCACACCGGCAAAACCAGCGGCGGAGCGCACCCACTGCACCGGACAGGGGGCGGTCTGGTTGATGGCATCGGCCACCGTCTGGCGGGCCACCGATGCGGCGTAAACGCTGTCTATCGGCCAGGCAGCCCATTGCGTGGTCAGCTGGGCAATCTGCTCATGACTGACCGCACCTTGCGCCTGCCAGCACTCGCCATCATGCACGCCCCATTTGAGGCGGCTGTTACCTGCATCCAGCAGCAGCTTCATGCGCGGCTCCGCAGGCTGACTTCACCGGCATGGAAGATGCGCAGGCTGCCATCTGCCGTTTCCACTTGCAGGGCACCGTTTTCTGCTACACCTCGGGCAATGCCATCCACCGGTTCGCCATGGGAAAAACTCAGCCGCACCGGTGCGTTTTCGTGGCTGGAGCAGCGGATCCAGTCCTCGCGGAAGGCAGCAAAGCCCTCGCGGTTGAAGGTGTCCAGCACCACGGCCAGTTCGCTGAGCAGGGCCGCCAGCAACTGGTTGCGACCCAGCTGGATGCCCGCTTCGGCCAGCGAGGCCACCGGCTGATCCACCTCGCCGGGATTGTCGATATTCAGGCCGATGCCGATGACCACCGCAGCCGGCCCCAGCGCATCGCCCGATAGCTCGATCAGGATACCGGCCAGCTTGCGGCCATTGAGCAGCACGTCGTTGGGCCATTTGAGCTGCACCGGCACCGCCAGACGATGCAAGGCACGCGCCAGCGCCAGGCCCACCGCCAGCGACAGGCCGGCCAGCTCGGCCAGTCCCCGATCAAAGCGCCACAGTAACGAGAAGGTCAACCCTGCGCCCAGCCGGTTTTGCCAGCGTCGCCCCAGTCGGCCACGGCCTGCGGTTTGCATTTCGGCCGCCAGCACCAGGCCGTGCAGGCCACCACTGGCCGCACGCGCCATCAGCTGGCTGTTGGTGGAGTCGGTGCGCTCGGTCACTGCCAGGGTGAAGGTTTCCGCTGCGGGTGAGGTCAAGGCCTCACGTACACGGGCCACGTCCAGCCACTCGAAGGGCTCGGCCAGCTTGTAGCCCTGACCACGCACACTGAATACCGTCAGTCCGAATTCCTGTTCGATGGCATGTACTGCCTGCCAGATCAGTGTGCGCGAACAGCCCAGCTCGCGGGCGATGTCGGCACCGGAGTGGAAGCGACCATCGCTAAGCTGGCGCAGTACGGCAAATGCATGCTCGCTCACGCCTGATCCTCGGCCGCGCGGATCTTGTTGATGGTTTGCGTGGTGGAGGTAGCAAACAGGAAGGGAATGGAATGCACCTGGCCGCCACGGGCCAGGGTTTCGGCGCTGCCGACAATCTTGTCGACCGCCCAGTCGCCACCCTTCACCAGCACATCCGGCTTGACCAGCTCGATCAGCTCGGCCGGGGTGTCGCTGTCAAACCAGGTCACCAGGCTGATGCTTTCCAGCGCAGCCAGCACGGCGGCACGGTTCTGTTCATTATTGATGGGCCGGTCCTCGCCCTTGCCCTGACGCTTGACCGAGGCATCGGTATTCAGGCCCAGCACCAGGCTGGCCCCCAGCGCACGGGCCTGCGCCAGATAGGTGACATGACCGCGATGCAGGATGTCGAAACAGCCGTTGGTGAACACGATGGGACGCGGCAATGCCGCCAGCCGCTGCGCCAGCTGTTCCGGCGGGCAGATCTTGTCTTCGAATGCAGGTGTGGGGTAGGACATGGCAAGGCCTGTAAGGAGCGAGACTGGCCGACATTATACGGTAGTCACGCTCTCAGGCTGCATGCCGCTTCAGAAACAATGCGCGGGAATGCGGCAGCTGACTTACTTCCAGCAATCTGCGGTGGAGTAGGTGCCACTAGACCCTTTATTGCCCAGCGCATCCAGCGTCAGCGTGCCACATTGGGTATCTGGCGACTGGCTGTTGGCCGGCACCGCATTCACCTGGAAACCGGCCGGGGCCGTACCACTGACCACGGTGATGTTGTACAGGACGGAAGTGCCGGTCGCCCCCAGCGGGCTGACCTGGGTGGCGCCGATGTTGTACTGGTTGTTCATGGTGTAGTAACGCTCCTGCTCCTGCGCCACTTGCAACATCACGGTTGCCGCCTCGCTACGGTGCCCGCGAATGATGTAATTGCGATAGGACGGCAGGGCAATCGCCGCCAGAATGCCGACGATGGCCACGGTGATCATCATCTCGATCAAGGTAAAACCACTGTTTTTATCCGTCATGTTCTTGCTCACCAGGATTGAATGATTTCACGCCAGGACAGGCGACCGTACATGGTGCTGTAGTTCTGATTGCCCATCGTACCGATCTTGCCGTCAGAGCCGGTGCTGTTAAGGATATAGCTCTTGCCAGCCACCATCACGAACATGGGCCCCCCCGGGGCAATCCCGTTGCTGGTCACCGCATTGGCCCCCTGGTCGGCACTATTCATCATGCCATTGCCGGAGGTATCGTAAATCGCCGAGGTCGATCCACCGCCGGTCGCATAGTTCAGACCAAACAAGGTGGTGGTGCCGCCACTGCCGCACACACTGGTGGAGGAAGGCGTGATGGCCGTGAAATACGCCAGCGTGTTCTGGTACAAGGTGGGCGTGGTGACTACCCGACTATTGGTAAATCCGCTGGCAGTCAGCGGCAAATACCAGCCATTGCAGCCACTGGGCAGGTAGCCATTCACCCCGGAACACGCCGAGATACTGGAGGTGGTGTTATTACTGATGCTGTAGTAGGTCAGGGAATTACCGGTACTGATATCGGTGCTGGTCGTCACCTGCGAACCAATGCTCTGTGCCAGCAAGCTGGCCGAGATAGTGGTCTTGCCGGACAAGGTGCCATCATCCCGGATACCGTACAGGGTCTGGGTATTGCTTTGGCTCAGGTCATTGCCGGACAGATACTGGCCGGTGCCGAACAACACCAGATAACCACGCAGCGGATCACGCGTCACTTTCACCCCGGAAGTGATCGGCTGCACCGTGCTGGCCGTGCACTGGGTGCCACTGGTCTGGCCAGTGGAGGTACCGGCACAGGCAGTGAACAGCGGAGCAGTCGGTGCGGTCCAGTTGCCCGGCGTGGTGGAGGACAGGTCGAACTTCCACAAATTACCGTTCAAGTCCCCGGCATAAGCCGTTTTCACCGCACCATTGCTGATGATGATGCCCGGTTCAGACAGGCCGTTGGGTGAAGTATTCAGCAAGGTGGGCGCGGGCAGGTCGATACGGAAATAGTTGCTTCCCTTGGTCCAGGCTGTGCCCGGTTGCTTGTCCAGATACAGCACGAACAACGAGGCGGTGGTACCACTGCTCTGGTTGTAGCCATTGCCGAAGATCACTGCCGGCCGGCCATTGGCAAGCTTGGTGATTGTCGGATTGCCAATGGTATTGCCCAGTTTGGCATCATCCTTGGCCGAGAACTCCCACAGCACATTGCTGCTGCCCAGGCTGTCCACATGGGTGACATCCAGCGCATACACGCTGCTGCCCCCCGCCCCGGTCGTGCCCACCACCACCGAACGGGCTTCCGGGCTGGCCAGTGCCGAGCCATTACTGCCATACAGGAAGCACACATCCTTGTACATCGGCGAACCATCATTGAAGTACTGGTGCGCATACGTGGTGGAACTCAGATTGGGCAGGTTGGGGTAAATGCTGGCTGGCAGATAGGCCGCCAATTCATTGCCTACATTGCTGCTGCCGTAGGTGGCATTGAAGATGTGCAACATACCATCGTTGGCTGCCACGGCCACTGCGGCCGGACGGGCGAAAATGGTCGCCCGGTCCGTGGCCGGACTGGAAAGATTGGCATCGAAGGAGCAACCACTCGGATCTGCCGTCGGCGTGGGAATGAACACCGGCGTGGAATGCACCACATCGCCCATGCGGTAGTTGCGGGTACGGAACTGCGGCGAAGCGGAGCTGCCTTCCTGAGTTTTGTCACCACGCAGGTAATTGACCCGGTAAGTACCGTAACCCCCCGTATTCAAACCGGTGTACTGGAAGCTGGTGGTACCGGTCGGGACATCTGTCTTGCTACTGAGTGCGGAGTACCAGGTTGTGTTGAATGCGGCACCGGTCATGGTGGTGTAGTCGTAAGTCAGCACATTACGTGACGACACGCTGTTGTTCAGCTGGCTTTCCAGCTTCAGCTTGGCCTGCCATGCCGTGTTGTAGGTCACGGTAATGGCTCCGGTGGAGCTGGTGCTCAACGAGTAGGTATTGGCGAGCAGGTCACCACTCCAGTCGGTGGAGTTGAATGCCGGCTGGAACACATAGGTGCTGGCACTGAATACCTTGCTGCCGGTAAAGGAGCCCGCCAGGCCGGCCTGGGACGCATTGGCCGAACCGGACACCGTACTGAGCGCATTGGTCAGTGCGGTCACCATGGCTGCCGGATTATTGGCCGGGGCATAATTGGTCGGCGTGCCGGTATAGCCAGCAGCCGGGCTGGGGAACACCGAAATGGAGCTGGTACCGGTAGTGGATGTACTGCTGCTGGCTGCCGATGCCCACTCCTTGGGGAGGTCTGGCCAGCTATTGGCATTGGAGTCGGTAAATCCGCCATATTTAGCCGCCATGAAGAAGGCATTGCAGACATTGGAACTCCAATATGAAGAGCAAGGATAATTCCCTACCCCCTTGTAATTCCCGCCTTCAACCACGTCAATCATGAAGGAGCTGACACTGGCTGTTTTGGTATCGCCGGATTTGGTGCGGATATTGTTGGTATTCGCCCACCAGGCCAGACCGGCAATATAGGGAGGCGAGTTGGTGGAACCTGTATTCACCGTTTGATATTGCGTACCGGTCATACCCTCATCCGTACCCAGATTCTGCGTCCAGGTGGAAACATTGAAAGCAGTGTCATCCGTGGGAACCACGGCACCAGACCAGGATGAACCCGGCAGATCAATATCGTTATGGGTATTACTATCCCCGATATAGATGATGAAGTTTTTCTGGCAAGAGTTGAGGATGGGGTCGTCCCAGTCGGTAATGGCCGGGAAGCCGCCCTGCCACGCAGTATTGCTGCTCAGCGTGCTGGTAAAGGTGGAATAGTTGCCGTAGTTGCGGTAATAGCGCAACGCAGCATAGTACAGGTGCGCGGCCGGGTCATAACCCTTGTAGCCGACATTGCCACTAATAGTGTCACCAAATTTGTTCAGGTAATTGACCACCCCACTATTGGACACGGCCAGGGTGCTACCGTAGGTGGTTGAAGTATCCGCAGCAGTAATGGTGTGTGAGGCTGCGTCAGTGGTGTCGGGATTGACGACAAAAGTCCCGTCGCTATTCCATTCGGCACCCAGCGTGTAACTGCTGCCCGACCCACCTGTCACTGTCTGGGAAATGCCCGGGTATTTCAGGCGGGCACGCAAGGCACCGCCATCCTGGGTGTATTGGGTATTCACCAGATAACTGGCGGCACCAAAGCGCATCTTGCTGCCATTGGACTGGATCAGCCCTTCCGGCTTGTAGTTACTGCCATATTGCTTGCAGGTGTAGGGTGTAGTGCTGCCGGTTTCCACCATGCCGCTGACGCAGACTTTGACGATGGCGTTATCCACCTCAGTCGGGGTGCCTGGCTGGGTACCATTACTGGACCGGTAAACAGACACACTCCAGGGGTGAGAAGTCGTGGACGAGCCATCGTAACCCGGACCATTGCTGAACCACAGATTGGTATAGGTCGAACTGTATGGTGTGATCTTGGCCAGATAATTGGTCCCGCCCACCGTCAAACCGGATACGGTTTTACCCGTCAGGTTGTAACTCTGGTTCTGACCAGGTACCACGGCAGAGCGGCGCAGATAGGTTGCAGTGGTGGAGTCACCAGCAGAATAATCGCTCACCAGCGTGGCTGCGGTGGAGTTGCCCGATGAAGTGGACCAGCCGCCGGTGCCCAGCGCACGGTTACCGCCGGTCAGGGTGGCGCGGAAAATATCAATTGCGGTCATGGTGGCCCAGTTCAGCAAATTGCCGCTCCAGGCCGTGCCATCACAGGTATAAATCTTGTAAACAGTGGAGTTGTACGTCACCGATGTCAGCGTGGCACTGGCATAGGGTGAGAAATAGCCTGTCGATCCTGAGCCGCTGTATTTATAGCATTTGGCATAATCAAAATATCCCAGAAACGGGGTATTCCCCACCCCGGAAACATCCAGGTCTGCCACGCTGCCGATGGATGTCTTGGTGTTGAACGCCGAGCCAGCGGTCGGAAATTCCACCGACAGGGCAAACATCACATTCGGGCCATAGGAAGAACCGATGCCGGCCAAAGGCAAGGAGCCGATGGTCACCGCCGAAGCCGCTTGCACCACCGACAGGCAGCAGCTCCATAGCAACAATCCCAACATGCACAATCTGGTTTTCATTGCCGACTCCATTTACTTCGACGGGCGGTAAACCGACTCGGTCACCGTCACGATATTGCTGTTGAAACCAAAACCCCAGGCGGTAATCCGGTATAAATAACTTTCCGTGCTCAGGTCGCTGCCTGGTGCCTGGTCCGGAATGACTTCAATGGCATAGCGCGGGGCTTGCAAGCTGAAACTACCCAGACTGCCGCCATTCCAGGCACTGCTGGGCACTGTTGCCACCGTGGTGGGCGAGGTGGAAATCGCTGCGGATGCCAACAAAACACTCATCGGCCCACTGGCATAGTTGGAACAAAGCCCGGTGGATGCGCTATTGGGACAGCTGTTGAAACCCAGATTGCCGCTGATCACGCCACTGGCAATCTGACCCTCGGCATAGCGCAAGGCCGCCTCCGCCGCCTCCCTGGCCATCAAGCCATCCCGCCCCGCACGCGCCAGCCGTTCCTCTTGCTTGGACGAATAAAACGCAGTCAGGCCGATCAGCATCATGGCTACCAGCAGCACCAGCACCACCAAGAGGGCGGCCCCGCGTTGTGCAGAATTGATTGGTAGCGCTCTCATCACGACATCCTGTTGCGCAAGACAAAGGTAGAGTCATACAGACGGCGCGCCCAGCATGGATTGCTGGCACTGCACGCCACCGTCGCCGAGGCCAGCGGCGCCACCCAGGAGTTGTCGCTGGACGACACCGTGGCTCCGTAATTACTCCCGAACATATTGAAGGTGGCACCACCAAAGGCCTCTGCCCGCGCCTGGTTGTAAACCGGGTCCTGCCTGGCCAGCAGCACCACGCGCACTGCATATACCTTGCTCATGCTGATGGAAGAACTGGGCGGCGTGTAATAATCAGGCTGACCATCACTGGCACTATCCACACCCAGCAGCACGCCGATGCGTTCGATGTTCTCCGCCACAATGCCCGATGAAACCAGGCTGCTGGTCAACGCGCTGGACAGGGCATTGCCATTGATATCGGTCCAGCTGACATCACACATCAACTGCGGGCGAACCACCTGCGGGCTACTGCCGGTCCCCACACCCTGCACCTTGATGTAGAAGCGGTTGCTGACAATCACATTGCTGGCCGCCGGCGACGGATTACCCAGACAATCCGGCATGGCGGTATTGGAAGAAGCCTGCGGCCCGGTGATGTAGCTGATGGTCAGGGTATCGCTTTTCTGCCCCATGGCACTCAGGCTGGTGCTATTGCCATTGCTCAAGGTAAAACTGCTGGTTCCACTGGCAATACTCACCGCAGCCGACGCGCTCAGGCTGATCTGACTGAAGCCATCCGACCCGGCACTACCCGATGCCGCAGCCGAATTAATGTGATTACAAGGCACCACCCAGTTGCCACTGGCATTGGTGTTGCTATAGGCCGTTTCGTCACAATAACCCGACTGCTTCAACAGGCGACCAATTACCGCCAGACCAATGCGGCCGTTATCTGTCATCAGCGCATTGCCCGACTGCGCCGCCAGGGTTTGCTGGTTGGCGATAAAGATATTGGTCACTGCCAGCAGGATGAAAAAGCTGATGGTTACCGAGACCATCAACTCCAGCATGGTGAAGCCCGCCTGAAAACGGGAGTCACCATGCAAGGCGGACACAGGATGCTTGCTCATGGTTTCACCAATACCGACATTGACGCAGTTGCTGTCTGCGAAGCCACACTGGTCGCCCGCTCCTGCCAGCTCACCGTCACCTGATAACCGAATGTCACGCCACCACTGGACACCTTGCTGACTGCCAGCGCAGGGCTGCTCAGGCCGCTGCTGGCGGCAATGGCCTGCATCTCGGCCAGGTCGAAGGCCGCACGATTGGCCGGCGTGGTGGACGGACAATTGGTAGAGGCCGAATAACAATTACCGCTATAACTACCGGATGCAGTGGAATAGTCCGCCCCGGCATTGGCCCGGATACGGTCTGCCAGTTGTTCGGCCACCAGCGCAGCCTGCTGGCGCCCGCTGCTCATGCTGGAGTAACGCAGATTATTCAGTTGCAAGGCGGCAACGCCCAACATACCAATTGCCACAATCACCAGTACCACCAGCACCTCGATCATGGTCACCCCGGCCTCATGCCGGATATTTCCTGGCACGGAACGGTTCATGGACAGGTCCCCAGATTCAGGCGCTGCGGACGGCCATTGGCCAGGATGTTGACCTGTTGCGCCATGGTCGAACTCTTGCCCGTCACATCACAAATGGCAATCTTGGTGGTGGTCGTGGCTGCCGATCCGCCTGTACCGCTGGCCTGCAATTGCAACTGGCCACCGGGCAGGTACTGGAAGGCTGTGGTCGCACTCGGAGTCACGGTGACATACAAGGAAGACGGAATCGAACCATGCACCACCAGCACCCCGGAAGCTGTCGGGCTGCCAGTACGCTGATAGTCAACAAAGGACACCCAGCCCGAACTCCAGCTGGATGCGTCACAACTCGGGACATTATTGCTGGTGGCACCGGTCGAGGCGCACACCACCACAGGCACACCCATGCGCATGGCGTTGCTGCGTGCATTCAGCAAGGTCATGTCGAAATCGGTGGCAGCTTGCTTGATCCGGTTGCCAGTCACAAACTGCGACATCGACGGCAGGGCAAGGGTCAGTAAAATGGCAAATACCGCCATCACCACCACCACCTCGATCAAGGTAAAGCCACGCAGGCAGCGCGTCCCGGCCATGGAAGTTCTCGAGAAATTTCTACCTCATTAGCGTAATTCATCAGTAAAACTGCAAAGAATTTTCTGACAGGCGATAGTTTTTTTCTGATCAGCGGCACGCAGAGGGCAAAAGAATCCGTCGAGTAAAAGGAAGGTCGGCAGCAGGAAGGCAGCAACAGGAATCGACGGCCAGCGTGGTGCTACGCGCATTGCTGGCGCACAAAGCACAAA
>NZ_JACAXB010000016.1 GCF_013391415.1 Aquitalea sp. LB_tupeE | reverse complement strand
TGACCCACCTGCGTCAACGACTTTTTACTAAAAAATGGCAATAATTCACAAGATCTTTTTTATGTTTTTGATTTTAAACAATTTTCGTGTTTATCTTTTTTAATCATCTTGCTGACTTAGCGCAGGAAATTGGCCATCACCAATCAGGCACTGCCCGTCAGATTAGTAATCTGGCCGGAAAATCGTGAATTAATTCTGTATTCATGCCATTTGGCATGGTTATCCTGACGCCCAACAAGCAAACAGCGCCCTGTCGGGCGCTGTTTGCGGCTTCCTTGTCGAGCCTATATAGAGCGTAGGCAGGAAATCAGAGTACGTAGCGGGCCAGATCTTCGCGCTGCGACAGCATGTCCAGCTTGCCATCTACATAGTGGGCGTCGATCTTGCAGCTGCCACTGCGCGCGTCGAAGGAGACTTCTTCCAGCAGTTTCTCCATCACCGTATATAGTCGGCGCGCACCGATGTTTTCCGTCTTCTCGTTCACCTGCCAGGCGATTTCAGCCAGGCGACGAATGCCGGAGTCTTCGAATTCCAGCTCCACACCTTCGGTGGCCAGCAGTGCCTGGTACTGACGGGTGAGGCAGGCATCAGTGCTGGTGAGGATTTGCACGAAGTCATCCACCGACAGCGATGAGAGTTCGACGCGAATCGGCAGACGGCCTTGCAGTTCCGGGATGAGGTCGGACGGCTTGGACAGCTGGAAGGCGCCGGAGGCAATGAACAGGATGTGGTCGGTCTTGACCATGCCGTATTTGGTGGTGACGGTGGTGCCTTCTACCAGCGGCAGCAGGTCGCGTTGCACACCGGCACGGGAGACATCGGCCCCCTGCCCTTCCGAGCGGCTGGTGACCTTGTCGATTTCATCGAGGAAGACAATACCGTTCTGCTCGACGTTCTTCATGGCTTCGGCCTTGAGTTCGTCTTCGTTGACCAGCTTGGCCGCTTCTTCGTCGATCAACAGCTTGAAGGCTTCAGCCACTTTCAGTTTGCTGGCCTTCTTCTTGCCGGCATTCATGCCCTGGAACATGTTTTGCAACTGGCTGGAGAAGTCTTCCATGCCCGGCGGAGCAAAGATTTCCATCTTGGACTGCGGCGCAGCCACTTCGATTTCGATTTCCTTGTCGTCCAGCTTGCCCTCACGCAGCATCTTGCGGAATTTCTGCCGGGTGTGGCCGTCTTCGGGCTTGCTGTCTTCGGCTTGCGGTTCGCCAAAGAAACCGGGGGCGCTGCGTGCCGGTGGCAGCAGTACGTCGAGGATGCGGTCTTCGGCGGCATCTTCGGCACGCACGCGGTTGCGCTTGATGGCAGCGTCGCGGGTTTCCTTGATGGCTACTTCCACCAGGTCGCGGATGATGGTGTCCACGTCGCGGCCGACATAGCCGACTTCAGTGAACTTGGTGGCTTCCACTTTAATGAAGGGCGCGCCGGACAGGCGTGCCAGGCGGCGGGCGATTTCGGTCTTGCCCACACCAGTGGGGCCGATCATCAGGATGTTCTTGGGGGTGATTTCGCTGCGCAGCGGCTCGGCCACTTGCTGGCGCCGCCAGCGATTGCGCAGGGCGATGGCGACGGCTCGCTTGGCAGCGTCCTGGCCAATGATGTGCTTGTTCAGTTCGTGAACGATTTCTTGCGGGGTCATTTGCGTCATGACGGTACTCCCGGCCACGCCAGCATGCCTGTGGTGGCCTGTGAATCGGTGGGGACGAAGACTGGGATTATTGTGCCGCTGGCTGGGCTTCTTCCCCCAGCGTTTCGATAAGGTGGTTCTGGTTGGTGTAGATACAGATGTCGCCGGCGATTTCCAGTGACTTCTTCACCACCACGGCTGGATCCAGTTCGGTGTTTTCAAACAGGGCGCGTGCGGCGGACTGGGCAAAGGCTCCGCCCGATCCAATGGCGGCAATGCCTTGCTCCGGCTCCAGCACGTCACCGTTACCGGTAATGATGAGGGTGGCTTCCTTGTCGGCCACAATCAGCATGGCTTCCAGCCGACGCAGCATGCGGTCGGTACGCCAGTCTTTGGCCAGCTCCACCGCGGAGCGCACCAGATGGCCCTGGTGTTTTTCCAGCTTGGCCTCGAAACGCTCGAACAGGGTGAAGGCATCGGCCGTGCCACCAGCAAAGCCTGCCAGTACCTTGCCCTGATACAGGCGGCGGATTTTGCGCGCCGTGGACTTGATCACGATATTGCCCAGGGTTACCTGGCCGTCGCCGCCCAGCGCCACGCGCTCGCCGCGACGGACGGAGACGATGGTGGTTCCGTCAAACTGCTGCATGTTCTGTTCCAGTCTATTGAATGTGTCTGCGCCAGACTGGCGCGTAATGAGCAATATGCAGCCATTCAGGGCGATTACAAGACAACCCTTTACTGCCCATGGCTTATTGCAGCGTAAGGCCCTAGTGATCTTAATAATTGCTAATGATAATAATTTGCATTATCATTTTTTACCATGAATCTCCGACTCCAATCCACTGCAAACAGACTGCCTTCTGCGGCATTGCTGGGCAGCTGTAGCCTGCACGGGCTGGCATTGCTGCTGTTGGCAAGCTGGTTGGCCACCACGCCTCCGGTGACCCTGCCCCAGTTGGCCAGTCTGCCGGCCATGACCCTGGCTGCGCCGAGCACGCCTGCCCCTGCTGCTGCGGCTCCGCTTGCACCGCCCAAGCCAAGCAAGCCAGTGCCCGAACCGAAGCCCGCCACGCCCCGGCCCGTTGCCAAGACTGCTGCCAAGCCCAGAGCGCAGCCTGTCGCACATTCGTCTGTCGCGCCTAGCCCATCCGCGCCTGCGGCGGAAGCAAACAACAATGTGGCTGCCGCAGCAACCGCAACACCAGCGCCGCCAACGCCGGCCCCTGCTCCGCATGTGCAGGAGCCCTTGTATCGCGGTGGCTACCTGAACAACCCCAAGCCGACCTACCCGCCGCTTTCCATCGAGATGGAAGAAACCGGCACGGTACGCCTGCGGGTGCAGGTAAGCGCCCAGGGCTTGCCGGTGTCGGTGGAGCTGGAACACAGCAGCGGTTTTCCCCGACTGGACCGCGCCGCACAGACGGCAGTACGCGGCTGGAAATTCATTCCGGCCAAGCGAGGCGATGAAGCCATTCCTTATACCTTTATTGTTCCCGTCGAATTTTCCCTGAAGAACTTGCGCAAACCATGAAGCTACTGACTGTCTTTCAACAAGGGGACGTTGTTTTAGCAACGACGTTCATGATTCTCATTCTCATGTCTATTGCAACCTGGTCGCTCATCCTGCAGCGCGGAGTGCAAACCTATCGCCTGCGTCGGGCCAACCGTCAGGCGGAAGCCTCTTTATGGGATGCTCCGGACTGGTCGAGCGCCGAACAGGCACTGGCAAACTCCACCGCACCGATGGCGCATATCACCCGCGAAGGTCTGGCGGCGCTGCGCCACCACCAGCAACATGCCGAACGTTCACTGGGCAAAGCCTGCGATCTGAACGAGTTTGTCACCCGCGCCATCCGCAAGGCACTGGCTCAGGAAAATGCCCGGCAGGAAAGTGGCATGACGATACTGGCTTCCGTCGGTTCGACCGCGCCCTTTATCGGCCTGTTTGGCACGGTATGGGGGATTTACCACGCGCTGGTGAACATCGGCACGGCAGGCCAGGTGAGCATTGCCACCGTGGCAGGCCCCATCGGTGAGGCCTTGATTGCCACTGCAGCAGGCCTGGCCGCCGCCATTCCTGCCGTATTGGCTTACAACGCGTTTACCCGGTCGCAGCGGGTGATGTCGCAGCAGCTGGATCATTTTGCCCATGATCTGCACGCCCAGTTGCTGACCCAGCCGGAGTCTGGCCATGGCATTCGGTAGTTTCGACAAAGGGCCGGGCGCGCCCATGGCCGAGATCAACACCACACCGCTGGTGGATGTGATGCTGGTGCTGCTGGTGGTGTTCATCATTACCGCGCCACTGCTGACCAATAGCGTGAAGCTGGACCTGCCCCAGGCCGCCGCTGCCGCACATCAGGACAAGCCGGAGCAGATCCGCCTGTCCATCAATGCCGCCGGGGCCTTGTTCTGGAATGACCAGCCCGTCAACAAGGATGCGCTGGCCACCCGCTTTGCCGCTGCCGTGCAGTCCAACCCCAAAGTGGAACTGAACTTGCGCGCCGACAAGAGCGTGCGCTACGAGCTGGTGGCCACCACGCTGGCCACTGCCCAGCAAAGCGGTATCAGCCGCATCGGTTTTCTGACCGAAGCGCCCTAGCCGCCACCCACCGCTGTTCTAACAACCGGCCCGTCACGGGGGTGGCTGGCCGGTTGTTGCACTCCCCTGTCTTTGCCTGCTGCACCCCATGCTGCCCACTCAGCATGCGGGGATGGCTGCGTCACGCCCATGCGCAGGCCAAGACTTTGTTTTCCGTGATTGGCACACAATAAAAGAGGATTAAATGAAACAAAGCTTGCAACAATCGCCCCACCTTGCGCAGCGCAAGCTGCCTACACGCGTGGCAGTCGGCATGCTGGCCGTGGCCCTGAGCCCCAGCCTGGCACTGGCGGCAGAAACCGGCCAGACCCTGGAAACGGTTACCGTGGAGGGCGAGGCCCCGGTACGCGACACCTACAAGACGGAAACCACCAGCATTGGCAAAACCAAGCAGCAGCTGCGTGACATTCCGCAATCCATCACCGTGGTCAACCAGCAACTGATGCAGGATCAGGGCGTGGCCACGCTGAAAGACGCGCTGCGCAATGTACCAGGCATCACCTTTGCCGCAGGTGAAGGCGGGCGCAGTGGCGACCAGGTGGTGATTCGCGGTTTCTCGGCCGCCACCGATACCTATCGCGACGGCATGCGCGACATCGGCCAGTACAACCGTGATGCCTTCAATGATGACAAGGTGGAGGTGCTGAAGGGTGCCAGCTCCATGCTGTTTGGTCGTGGCTCCACCGGTGGGGTGGTGAATCAGGTCAGCAAATCACCTTTTCTGGGTAGCACACTGGAAGGTGACCTCACCATCGGCACCAATGACTACCAACGCGTGACGGCTGACATCAACCAGATGACCGGCGATCACTCTGCGGTACGGCTGAACCTGATGGATACCCACGATGGTAGCGACCGTGGCGCTGCCAAGAACGAGCGTTGGGGCATTGCGCCGTCGGTCGCGTTTGGTCTGGGTGAGCCCACCACGGTGGTGCTGTCTTACATGCATCAGGAAGAAAACAATGTGCCGGACTACGGCGTGCCGTACAACTCGGCCACGCATGAGCCACTGAGCGTGGACCGCAGCAAATTCTATGGTTTTGACAGCGATTACGAAAAAACTTCAGCCGATATTGTCACCGCCAAAATCACCCACGATTTTGGCAATGGCACCGAACTGAGCAACCAGTTGCGCTATAACCGCTTCTGGCGTGATGTGAACCCAACGGCTCCGCGCCTGGTCAGCAGCGACACCAGCGCCACCGGCCTGATGCGTCGCAGCAAACCGATGCGCGACGGTGTGGATCAATCGGTCAACAACCAGACCGACCTGACCACGCGCTTTGCCACAGGCGACATCCGTCATACCTTGCTGACCGGGCTGGAAATGACTTACGAACTGTCCGACACCAGCCGTTACACCCTGCTCAACACCCTGCCCACCACCACCATTGGCAACCCGGTATCCTCCACCGCCTACAACACAGCGCGCTATCGCAGCAGCAATACCAAATTCCAGGCCAGTGATATTGCGTTGTACAGCATGGATACCATCGAGCTGACCCGCCAATGGAAAGCGGTACTGGGTACACGCTTTGACCGTTTTGAAGGTGATTACAACGTACGATCCTTTAATTCCGACGGCAGCGTGAACAGCAGCAATACCTACGACCTGTCACGCACGGATAATGTGTGGAGCTGGCGTAGCGGCCTGATCTGGCAGCCGGACATGGCGCAGTCCTACTACTTCAGCTACGGCACTTCGTTCAACCCCTCTGGCGAAACCTATTCGCTGGACAAGGCCACCGCCAAGGTAGACCCGGAAAAGAACCGCAATATCGAACTGGGTTCCAAATGGGACTTGCTGGATGGCGATGCCAGCCTGCGTGCCGCGCTGTTCCGCATTGAAAAAACCAATGAGCGCAATACCGACCCGGACGATACCTCGGTCGTTACGCTATCGGGCAAACGCCATACCAATGGTATTGAACTGGAAGGCAATGGCCGCCTGACCGAACGCTGGGAAATCTTTGCCGGCGTCACTTTCATGGACTCCAAGATCGATAAGGCTGCACCGGGACAGAACAGCACCACCGGCAAGATGCCTCGCTACACACCGCGCGCCACCGGCAATATCTGGACCACGTACAAGTTTACCGACCAGATTACCGGCGGCATCGGTGCCACCTATGTGGGCAAGCGTTATGCCAACGAGACCAATACCTTGTATCTGCCGTCCTACACGGTGGCCAATGCCATGCTCAGTTATGAAACCAAGCATTACCGTTTCCAGCTGAACCTGAACAACCTTGGCAACAAGACCTACTATGACGGTGCCTATACCGGCCATGCCACCGTGGGTACCCCACGCGAAGCACAGCTGACCATCGGCCTGAAATACTAAGCCCCAGCGCCAGCCACGCATGACGGCGGCTGGCGCTTTTTTTACCCGACCCTACCCGGTATACACGGAGTCCAACCCATGCTGCTGCATATCCCCGACGTTCTTACCCCCGAAGAGCTGGCCCATGGCCGCATGCTGCTGGCCCAGGCCGACTGGGCCGATGGTCGCATCACGGCGGGCAGCCAGTCCGCCCAGGTCAAACGCAATCTGCAACTGCCCCAGCATCTGGACATTGCCCGCGAGCTGCAAGCCATGGTGGAAGCAGCGCTCAAACGCAATGCCCTGTTTTTTTCGGCAGCCCTGCCCAAAACCGTGTTCCCCCCGCTGTTCAACTGCTATCAGGGTGGCATGGACTTTGGCAATCATGTGGACAATGCAGTACGTAGCCACCCCTTTGACCAAAGCTGGGTACGCACCGATGTCTCCTGCACCCTGTTCTTCAGCCAACCGGATGAATACGACGGCGGCGAACTGGTAGTGGAAGATACCTATGGCCTGCACAGCGTGAAACTGCCCGGCGGCGATATGGTGCTCTACCCTTCCACCAGCCTGCACCGGGTAGAGCCGGTTACGCGCGGCGCGCGCATTGCTTCTTTTTTCTGGACCCAAAGCATGATCCGGGACGACGCCAAACGCAGCCTGCTATTCGATATGGACATGGCCATTTCGCAGCTGCGTCAGCAGCACGGTGACACCAAGGAGCTGGTCACTCTGACGGCCAGCTATCACAACCTGCTGCGCATGTGGGCTGATCTTTAGCCAGAGAAGTACTTTCGGGTCAAAAGATTGGAAAAACCTGATCGCTATCATGAAAAATTTCGGCATGACTAAGTAAAGTTACCAAGAACTCTACTTAATCGACATATCCACCACGGATATCAATGCGGAAGCCCACCATGGCGAGCCAGATTCACCCATCCCAAAGCCGGGAAGTGCAATTGAAGGAAGATGAGCTGATTGTCACCAAGACCGACAGCACCGGCCACATTACCTATGCAAACCGCGTATTCATGCAGCTGGCCGAGTACCCGGAAAGCGAGCTACTGGGTAAACCACATAATCTGATTCGCCACCCGGACATGCCACGCGGCGTCTACCGGCTGATGTGGAAAACCCTGCAGGCCGGCCGCGAATTTTTTGGTGTAGTCAAAAACTACACCGCCAGTGGCAATTACTACTGGGTGCTGGCCAATGTCACACCCGATTACGACAGCAAGAACAAACTGGAAGGATATTTCTCGGTTCGGCGTCCGCCGGGCCGGCATGCGGTGGAAACCGTCATTCCCATTTATGCACGCATGTGTCAGCTGGAAAGTACCCTGAACAAGGCCAGCGCGCCGGATGCGTCCATGGAATGGCTGCTGGCCGAACTGGACAAGCAAGGCCATAGCTATGAAAGCTTTGTGCTTTCCTTGCTGGACGCTCACCTTTCCACCGGGAGGTCTGCCTAATGGCCCGTCGCTCTAGCTCCCCCTTCTTGCGAACCCGGCTGGGCTTCTGGCTGCTTGGTTTCAATGTACTTACCATCTGCACCGTGCTGGCCTCGCTACTGCTGCCTGACAGCTGGCGTCTGGCTGTGGAAATTTTTCTGGTTTTGTTGTCGTTACTGCTATCAGGCCTGATCTGGCTGGGCAGTGGACGCATATTTGCCGTGCTGAACACCCTGCACGAACAATTGGGCTATGCCTGTGACGGAGAACTGCACCACCGTGCCTCACGCACCCGCGACATGGGTGAAGTCGGCCTGGTCGCCTGGGAGCTGAACGACTTTCTTGACCTGGTGGAAACCTACTTCAAGGAAATCAACACCAGCTTTCGCCGGGTGAGCGAAAACGACTACAGCAGACGCCCGCTCAGCCAGGGCCTGCCAGGCATGTTTGCCGAATCACTGCAGAATGTGGACAGCGCCATTCAGGCCATGGCGGACAACGACGGCTATATCCGCAAGAACCACCTGTCTTCCCAGCTGGCAGCGCTGAACAACCCATATCTGCGTAACAACCTGGCCAGCAATCAGAATGACCTCACCCAGATCAGCACCGCCATGGACCAGGTGTCCGGTATTACCTGCGATACAGCCAGTACCTCGCGCGACAGCCTGGAGAGTGCCACCCTGCTGAGCGGCCACATGGATACGATTGCCGGCAGCGTGGTCAGCATGAACGAAGCCAGCACTGCGCTTGCCCAGGAGTGGACTGGCATTGAGTCCTCGCTGGCCGCTATTTCGGCCATTGCCGACCAAACCAATCTGCTGGCCTTGAATGCCGCCATCGAAGCCGCGCGCGCCGGCGAAATGGGCCGCGGCTTTGCTGTGGTGGCTGATGAGGTGCGTAAACTGGCCGAACGCAGCAAGGATACCGCGCACCGGGTACAGTCGGTGCTGGGCAGCCTGTCCAGCCGTATCAGCGACATGCATGCCCGCGCCAGTGAAGCAGGCACGGTAGCGGCCGAAGTCAAGGCTTCGGTGGAAACCTTCCACCAGCGATTTGCCACCCTGGCCGAACAGTCCGATACCGTACTGGGGCAAGTACAACGGGTGCGCGACATGTCGCAGGTATCACTGCAAAAAGTCGGCCATGTCATGTACAAGCAAATGGCCTACCACGCCATTGAAGAGAATGCCGGCCTGCCACAGGGCAATGAACTGACATCCTGGTGCCTGGGCGAAGGCCAGAACAGCTTCGGCATGACCCGTGCTCATGCTCAGCTGGCTCAAGCGGATGACCGTGTCGGCAAGGGTGTTGGACTGGCACTGGCTACCGCCAGCAACAAGCAGGCACTGGACGAAGACGCCATCATCCAGTACATGCGGGTAATGGAACAGGATAGCGCCCAGGTCTTGCAATTACTGGACCGCATGGTGGAAGAAAAGCACCCTCACTGACTTGTTTGCTGTGGGGCTTTCAACTTGATTGAACAGGGCCAGGCAAAGCCTGGCCCTACTGCCAGCTGTTCGATTTCAGGGACTGACCATCCCTCCCGCACTACCACCTTTCCACTGCCAGTTGATGAAGAGTGCAGCAATTGCAGAAGTTGAAGGAAGTCTGACAAGGCAGCTTCGCTTGCCAGGCGGAAATCACGGGAATCCGGCTAATAATCTGAAACAGCCCTGACGGGCTGTTTTTCATTCGGCCTTCGCGGTTAACGTCGCCCGGCCTCAAACAGGAACCAGCACCGCCGCTCGGTCTCGTCTATCCAGTTTTCAATCAGGCTTGCCGCAGCAATATCACGATGCTCCTCGCAGACGCCATGTGCTTCACGCAGCCTTGCTGCCAGAGCTGCGTTGTCCTCACGCAGTTCCGCGAGCATATCTTCCGGTGTGACATAAACGGCATCGTTGTCCTTGACGCGTTGCTGGCGGGCAATATGGCCTATCGAACGCAATGTGGTGCCACCCACCTTGCGCACCCGCTCTGCCAGCGGATCGGTCATGGCATACAGCTGATCGCCCTGTTCGTCCAGCAGCAAATGGTAATCACGAAAATGCGGCCCGCTGACATGCCAGTGGAAATTCTTGGTTTTCAGATAAAGCGCAAAGGCGTCTGCCAGCAGGCCGTTCAAAGCGGCGCTGATATCGCGGGAAGCAGCTGAACCCAGATCGGTAGGGGTATGCAAGGCGGCATCGGGATGGGCATGCAGGGTCGGGGTGGGTGTTGCTTGGGTCATGACGGGGCATCTCCTCAGAAAATGGGACAGCATCCAGTGAGTTACGCTGACTTGTGAGAAGCTATTTTTCTCCCCCTCTCAGGACAAGATTGCATTTCTGATTGAACACACGAATTTTCCGACTCCTCACTTCCCCCGCTGCCTGTTGTTGACCGGACATGCCAGACGCTGTGGCTCAGCGCCCATTCCGTCGCTAGTCGGTTTGGCATGGCATACCCGTTACATCAATAAAAATCCGTAATTTACGTAAATAATTCATGTATATCATTAAATAAATTACATAATGAAACATGATAGATTTTTTCATTAGGAATATTCGACAAAACCCAACCGCCAATCAGTAGCTGCAATACCGGTATTTTCCATTACTCCCTCCTGCAGCAGGCAATTAACCGGGGAAGCAGGTGCCAAATAAGTCAAGCAAGGGCAACAGGCCCGCATGGCCCATCGTGACAAATGTGACCATGGGAAGAAAACAGAAAGTAGGTGAATGACTCGGAAGGTGACTCGGAAGGTGACTCGGAAGACAAGCCGGACGCTGCAATCGGCTTATGGCAGGCAGGACGCAAACAGACGTTCGAAATAAAGTATTACTAGGTAGTTGCCACAATGCGCGTTATGGCAAAGGCATGCAAAACTGAAACATGGGATAAAAACGTGCCTGCTGTTCAGATAGCACACTCAGGAGACAGGCAAGATCATGAAACATCTATTTGGCGCACTGCTTGGTGGTGTTACCGCTGCGGCATTTGCACACCGCTTGCTGAACGGATCCAGCCGACTGGTGATTGATGTCAGCTCAAGCGAGGAGTTTCATGCAGAGCACATTCCCGGTGCACGCTCACTCCCGCTGGAGCAGCTGGAACAACAGGCGGCCAGCACCATTCCGACACCGGAAACACCGTTCACCCTGTATTGCCGCACCGGCGAGCGTGCCAAACTGGCCGCCGCCCGCTTGCGCAGCCTTGGCTATACCCATATCGAGAGCGTCAGCGGCATGCACGAAGCCATGCAAAAGCTGCACCAGCTTCTGTAAACGCGCTCGCCGCTGTCTTATTTCGCTGGGCCAAACCCGAAACTGGCCAGTTCATCTGCCTCCAGATAGCGCCACTGCCCCTCATCCAGATCGCCTAACTGCACAGCCCCTACACTCAAGCGGTGCAGATCCATCACCCGGTTACCGGCGGCGGCCACCATGCGCTTCACCTGATGATATTTGCCCTGGGTGATGGTCATGCGGATGGTGATTTCATCGACAACCTCGACCTGGTCTGCCGCAATCTTTTCGTTGTCATCCTTGAGAAACACCCCGGCCAGCAGATGCCGGACCAGATCATCCACCACCGGATGCTTGAGCGTGACTTCATAGCACTTGGGCACATGGCGCCTGGGCGAACTGAGTGCATGCACAAACTGGCCGTCATTGGTCAGCAGCAGCAGGCCGGTCGTGTCGACATCCAGTCGCCCTACAGCTGAAATGTCCAGATTGCCGAACTGCCAGGGCAGCAAGGTATACACACTGGGATGGTGCATGGGCTTGTGCGAGGTTTCGTAGCCATCCGGCTTGTGCAGCAGGATATAAATGGCGCCATCCAGCAATGGCCACGGTTCGCCATCGACCACCAGTTCTTCGATGTCGGTGGACGACCATTCCTGGCGGTAGTCCTCGGCCACTTCGCCATTGATTTCCACCAAACCGTATTCCACCAGCTTGCGGCATTCCTTGCGGCTGCCGAAGCCCTGCTGTTGCAATAATCTGTAGAGTTCCATGGCGAAATGTTAGCACGCCCCCCGGCCGCCGGCATGGCTACCTCCCGGCCATGACCCGGTGCCCAGGCTTGCCTATGATGGAACAGTCACCATCTCACCCACCTGCGGGACAGTCTTGATGAGCTATCCACGCCTGGCCCTGCGCGGCCTTGCCACCATTCGCCATGTACGGTTCCGGCTACTGCACGCGTTGAGCACCAGCACGCTGCTGTTTGTCCCGGCCATGCTGTTTGCCCTCAGCGATCAACCCGCCAGCTGGATTTTTCCGTTCACGCTGAGTGCCGCCTATTCGATGATGATCGTGCTGTTGGCCAAGCGCCTGAGTATGTACTCCGTATTTGGCCTCCCAGCCATGCAATGGCTCGGCCAGGCCTCTATCGGCAAGGCCAGGCTGATGCTGCCCGTACTGGCCGGCATGTTGCTGGTCATGGCCATGGCCTCGCGACGCGGCTTGCACAAGGGCATGCAGTTCTGGGTTTTCAGCCTGCTGCTGGCCAATATGATGCCCGCCTCCACGCTGCCCGCCGGGCAACACGCAGTACTGGCATTTGGCGGGGCGGTTTACGGCCTGTTGTTAGGGCAATACGGACTGGCACCGGGTCTTACCGGGTGCTGCACGCGATGATGCCCGGCGCTATGCCTGGCACTTGCTGTTGTGCGGGTGCATGGCCTGGTGGCTGGAAATGGGCGTCAAACAACAGCTGGCTCAAAACAGGGCGGGCTGACTGGAGCCCGCCAGGCACACCCGGTCGCGGCCTTGTGCCTTGGCCTGGTACAAGGCGGCATCCGCAGCTTGTATCAGGCTAGCCGGATCCTCCCCATGCAGCGGGCAAACCGACAGGCCGATGGACAGGGTAATGTGCAAACGCTGCCCCAGCGCCTGGATAAGCAATTGCCGCACATCCGCACAGAGTTGTTCGGCCTTTTCACAAGCCACGTCCAGCGCCATCCCAGGCATCAGGATGCAAAACTCCTCGCCACCATAGCGGCATACCACGTCGCCACTGCGGAAGCGGTCGCGCAAGAAGGCACCCAGCGTTGCCAGCACTGCATCCCCACATGGGTGGCCGTGGTTGTCATTGATGCGTTTGAAATGATCGGCATCCACCATCATCACCGCCACCGTACCATTCAGTGCCAGCATGTGCGCCAGCAGGCGCGGCAGGATTTCATCCAGATATCGACGGTTGAACAGACCGGTCAGCGGGTCACGCCGTACCTGCTCGCGCAGGCCGACATGCATGGACTCGATTTCCGCCACATGTTGGCGCAAGGCATCATTTGCCTCGTGCAGGCTGTGTTCCAGTCGCTTGCGCTCGCTGATGTCATTGATACCACTGATGACGTAGAGCGACTGATCGCTATGCACCAGCGAACAGGAAATCAGTGCCCAGAACTGACGGCCATGCGCATCGTGCAGGCGGACTTCATGATCGCGCACCGCCCCCTCGCCATGCAGCAGGCGCGACACCTGCTTGCGTGCTTCCTGGTCGATATAGAAATCCTGCACCCGGCGTCCCGTCGCATTGAGCGGGCACTGGAACAGGCTTTCGGCCTGGGCATTGGCATAAATCAGCGCGCCACCGTCCAGATGACTCATGACCAGTGGGAAGGGAGAAGCATCTGCCATCAGCTTCAAGCGTGCCTCGCTTTGGGCCAGTTGCCGGGTACGCTCGGCCACCTTGGCTTCCAGCGTCTGGTTGGCACGACGCAGCCAGTCTTCGGCATGACGCCGTTCGGCCACCAGCGCACCAAACACCAGCAGACCCAGCGACTGCACCAGTAACAGCATGCCGGCAGCAGCAATGCCGCTGAGCCCGGAGTCCTGGTAGGCCGCGCCGTTATGCAGCAGCACGCCGACAAAGGCCAACACCACCACTGCTGCGTGCAGGCAGTACGCCAATGCCAGACGGCATCGAAATGCCACCCACATCAAGGCAATCAGAAACAATGGCCACAGCGATGCCGCCACCCCATGGCGGAAATCAGCCCAGATGAACTCCACCAACGCAAGGCTAAGGGTACTCAGACAGAGCAAGGCGGTTTCCAGCCAGCCAGCGGGATTGAGCCGCTGTTGTCGATAGGGGGCATGACACAGGAACAGCAAGGCAGGGGTCAGTGTCAGGATGCCATTGACCTCGCCCAGCCAGCGGGAAAACAGCCACTGCCAGTGCGATACACCGGCAGGCAACAAGGCGGCAGGCATGAACAGATAGGCCGGCAGATTGGCCAGCAGGGTATTGGCCAATACGCCACACCACAAAAACAGCAGCACACCACTCAAGCGGTGAAGTGGCAGCACCTGACTGCTACGCGCACGCAGAAAATACCCGGCCAGCAAGCTGGCCATGGTCTGCCCGGCAGCAATGCCCAGCCCCAGCACCGCATGCTGCGGCAACAACCATGCCTGACCCAGACACAGACCCAGCAGTAAACCGGGCCAGCAAGACCATCCCCTCAACATGGCTTGCGCCAGACAGAAACCAGCGGGCAGCCACAAGGGAGGAGCCAGCCTGCCGAAGTCCACCGAATACGGCAAACAGGCCGACAACCATGTCAGCAGCGATAATGACAGGGCTTGCCACAGAGCTTGTTTCGCCCGTGTCAGCCAGGGCTGCGCAGATTTGCCAGATGAGAACACGGTTTCTCCCATGCCGCGGCGAAAGACGAAACCTGATCCGTCGTTTGTGATGCGGTATGGGCAGCAAGAATAGCCAAGACAACGGGATAAATCTACGCTTTCCTGCGCACCCAAGCCCTTGTGTGGTAACGATTTGACACTGGAGGTGTTACAGCCCTGGGCACCTGGGGGCTTGCACCGGAAAATGACAGCGAACCACTGCTAATGGCTGATTTCCACCCGGTTCCTGCCCAGTTTCTTCGCCGTGTAAAGCGCCTCGTCTGCGCGGTGTAAAATGTCATCCAGCACCTTGTCCTTCG
This sequence comes from Aquitalea sp. LB_tupeE, assembly GCF_013391415.1. Taxonomy (GTDB): domain Bacteria; phylum Pseudomonadota; class Gammaproteobacteria; order Burkholderiales; family Chromobacteriaceae; genus Aquitalea. The sequence goes on along the minus strand of NZ_JACAXB010000016.1, from coordinate 179,623 downwards.
CGCTGAGCATGGCCAGCCCGACACTCAGTGTGACGCAAGCTGCGGTGGGCAAGCTGGCGGCCCGGCATGCCCCATCCAGTATGGCCTGTACCCGGTATATCACCTGCAAGGCCTCTTCTTGACTGGTTTCGGGTAGCAGCAAGCCAAACTCCTCACCACCCAGCCGGCCAGCCACGTCACTTTCACGTATTCCCTGACTTAGAACCCTGCCCACCACACGTAGCAAACTGTCACCCATTTGGTGACCAAAGCGGTCGTTGACCAGTTTGAAGTGATCAAGATCCAGCATCACCACACTGAGTGGTGTTTTCTGCCGATGTGCCAGGTGCAGGTATTTATTGCCCAGTTCGGCAAACATCCGTCGATTGGGCAAACCGGTGAGCTCGTCGGTAACCGCCAGCAGATACAGTGCATCCTGCACGCTATGCCAGTGCGTGACATCCCGCTCAATGGCGACAAAATGGCTGACCAGACCCTGATCGTCATGCAAGGGCATGATGCTCATCTCCACCCAGTAGCTGCGCCCGGACTTGTGATAATTAAGCAATTGCATGCGTAGCGGACGCGCCAGCTCCAGCCCGGTACGGATATCGTGCAGCATGGCCTGGTCGGTTTGTGGTCCTTGTAAAAAGCGTGGATTGCGCCCGAGGATTTCGGACTTTTCATAGCCGCACAGTTGGCAAAATGCCTGATTGACGTAGACGATCTTCGGCCCGGGAGCGCGGTATGGGGCCGCTTCGGTCACCATGATGGCATCGCTGGCATGTTCGACGATAAGGCGGAAATCCCTGAGCTTGAGCACCATCTGGACACTCCTGGGCAAGTACGTGAGTCCTGACGCTTAGGAATAGAAACCCGTACTGCTTAATGCAAGCCATCCTGTCACTTGGGACATATCAATTGTCAAGCGCTATCTTGCTGATTCACATGGTAATTATTTATATTATGTCCATAATATAAAGATTACCCAACAAAGAATTCAGCATGCGATACGACAAACAGCACAAGACCGCTATCCGCCAGCGGATTCTGGACATGGCGACACTACGCTTCCGTTCCGAAGGCATTGCTGCAGTTGGCATTGCCAACCTGATGGCGGATCTGGGCCTGACCCATGGCGGCTTTTACTGGCACTTCAAGGACAAGGAAGACCTGGTGGCGCAAGCCTGCCAGCAAGCCATGCAATCTATCGATCAGCAATGGCAGCAACAGATGCAGCTGGCAGCCCCTGGCGGCAAACGCCTGTCGGTGGCGCAACATTATCTGAGCATCCAGCATCGGGACTTCCCGGACACCGGCTGTGTTGCTGCCGCACTGGCAGGCGAGCTTTGTCGGCATACACCGGCCACACGTGAGGCATTCACTGCCAGCCTGCAACAACAACTGGCCACACTGGACAGCGCCGCCCGGCAAGATGGCAGCCCCAGTGAAACAGCACTGACACCTGGCACACAACTCAGCCTGATGGTGGGCGCCATGCTGCTGGCGCGGGCAGTGACCGACCCGGTGCTATCCAGCCAGTTACTGGCGGAAGCCGAAGCGCTGGTTGCCCATCATTCCGGCTCAGCACCGGACTGAGTACTGCGCAGGCAGGCTTGTCGGGTTTCCTGCACCAGACGTGCCAGTTCACCGCTGCGCTGTATGGCCAGCAAACCGCGGTTGAAACGGTCAATCAGCTCGGCACCATGCGGATGCTTCTTCCAGATCACCACATGCAACGGTGCCAGCCAGAAGGGCTGGGAATGCTGCAGTTTTGCCGTCTCGGCGCGGGAGAAGTGACGACCGAGCAGAAACAGGCCGACTTCTTCTTCAATGGGAAACAGGTCGATACGCCGCGCCAGCAGCTTGCGGAAGTTGCTCAGGTCGTCGGCAGCACCGTCGGTATGCAACACCCCCTGACGCACCAGCCGGTCGAATTCATCCGAGTAATAGTTGCCAATGGTGATGCCGATACGCATCCCGGACAGCTCGGCCAGCTGTGTCCAGCTCACCACATGGCTGCGCTGCTGGAAAAACACCATGCGCGCGGAAAGAACCGGTTTGGTATACAGCAGGTCCTGCAGACGGTCCGGACTGGGCGCCCAACCCAGGCTGCCATCCACCATCCCGTTGCGGGCCGATTGCAGACTGCGGTTATTGGGCATGAAGCGGTAACGCACCGTCACGCCGCTGCGGGCAAAGGCAGCACTCACGACGCGGGACAAAATGCCGTTATCAGGCAGATTGGCACCGATGTAAGGCGGCCAGTCATCTGCACTGAGCACAATGGCCATCTGCCCCGATGGCAAGGGGGCTGAACGCTGGGCATGCACCGGCCCCGGCAGGCCGCACAAGACGGCCGCGCACGGGACCAGCCAGACCAGCCGTCTGGCCATCCACCACCAAAAGGCTGCACATGCTGCAATCATGTCCTGCTCCGAATCAGGAGTGCCTGACCACCGGCCACCTTGTGCCGGGCTTCCCCGCGTCAGCCGGGATATGCCTTTGTTTATGATGGAAAAATGGCCCGAAGACCCATCCTTGAGGATACGAGTCCGGGCCATGGACAGCAAGCATGGGCAGCGTGCAACAGGTGCCGCTGCCATGTCCTGTCAGTTTAGCGCTTGCCCGGCGAGAGCAAGGCCGAAACCTGGCGTGCAGGCTGGCTGCGGCGTTGCTGCGTCTGGCCACCGGCAGGCTTGGCGGCTTGTGGTTGACGCGTGCCCTGCGGCTGAGCCGCTGCCGGCTTGTTGCGCGGTGTGTTGCCCGTCGGGCTGCGATGGCCATGGCCGGTAGGCTTGGCTTGCTGCTCGTGGCGCGGCTTGCCGCCACCCTGACCCTGACGTGTGCCCTGACCCTGACGACCACCGCCACCCTGGCCGCGGCCACGGCCACTATTGCCACCCATGGAGATGGGTTCCGGCTTCACGTTCAGGTCGGCTTCAAAGCCGGGTACGGTAAAGCGGGCGATGGACTGCTTGGTCAGCTTCTCGATGTCACGCAGGAAATTGAATTCGTCCACGCACACCAGCGATACCGCTTCGCCCGGGCTGCCGGCACGGCCGGTACGGCCAATACGGTGTACATAGTCTTCCGGTACATTGGGCAACTCAAAGTTGACCACGTGCGGCAGCTGGTCGATATCCAGACCGCGAGCGGCAATATCCGTCGCCACCAGCACTTGCAGGGTGGAATTCTTGAAATCGGCCAAGGCGCGGGTACGGGCATTCTGGCTCTTGTTGCCGTGAATGGCTGCGGCCGGAATGCCGATCTTGTCCAGTTTTTCCGCCAGACGGTTGGCACCGTGCTTGGTGCGGGTGAACACCAGCACCTGATACCAGTTGTGATCGCGGATCAGCTTGATCAGCAGGTCGGTCTTCTTGTCACGGTCCACCAGATGCACACGTTGATCCACCAGCTCGTTGGTGGTGTTGCGGCGCGCCACTTCCACCAGCTTGGGTTGATCCAGCAGCTTGTCGGCCAGCGTCTTGATTTCGTCAGAAAAGGTGGCGGAGAACAGCAGGTTTTGCCGCTTGGCCGGCAGCAGCGCCAGCACCTTGCGGATATCGTGGATGAAGCCCATGTCCAGCATGCGGTCGGCCTCGTCCAGTACCAGGATTTCCACTGCCGACAAATCCAGCGTGCGCTGGCTGACATGGTCGAGCAGACGACCCGGCGTGGCCACCAGAATATCCACCGGTTTGCGCAAGGCGGCAATCTGCGGATTGATGCCGACACCACCGAACATCACCATGGATTTGAGCGGCAGGTATTTGCCGTATTCACGTACCGACTCTTCCACCTGGGCCGCCAGTTCTCGCGTGGGGGTCAGCACCAGTGCGCGCGGCTTACCAGCCTGGCGCGATGGCTTGTTCATCAGCAATTGCAGCAGCGGCAGGGTAAAACCGGCGGTCTTGCCGGTACCGGTTTGCGCGGCGGCCAGCAAATCGCCACCCTTGAGCACCTGCGGAATGGCTTGGGCCTGAATCGGAGTGGGGACGGTGTAACCGGTATCGGCCACAGCACGCAACAAATCCTGGGCCAGGCCAAGGTCAGCAAAGCTTAAATCGGACATACAACACTCCTGCGACTGCCTGATCGCAGTAAGCGACACCAATCTAGGCTGACGGTAAACAATTGAATTGAATGCGGGTGGCCGCGGGATGAGGCCTGCATTGTGCGCCGATTGGCAAGACGCGAAAGCGGGCGAGTTTACAGACAATTGCCCATGCTGGGAAATCATCCTGCGGATTGATGCAGCAGGATGGGGCTGCACGTGGCACAATACCACATGCTCAAATTCCGTCCCGTACCTACCGCAGTCTGCTTGCTGCTGCTTGCCCCCGGCCTGGCGTATGCCCTGAACGGTGCGCATTCGCTTGGTAGCGGACAGGACCGCAGCGGAGGTCGTGGCAACATCGGCAATACACGGGTAACGCCATCCCCGGTGATACCCCCGATAGCCACCATTGCCGCCACCGAATTTGACTGCAACAAGCCGGCCAACCCCATGGAAACCATGCTGTGCCAGGACGAAGGCCTGATCCGTCTGGGCAACCGGCTGGACAAGGTATACACCCAGGCCATGGACAAGGCCCGCCAGACACCGGCAGGTGCGCTGAGCGTGAGCAAGCTGCAACAGGAGCAGCGCCACTGGGCGCACAACCTGAAAGACTGCATGAAGAGCGACAACCCCCATATGTGCCTGGGGGATACCTATATCCTGCGCATTACCGAACTGCAGGCCAGCTGGGAGCTGGCGCCGTCGCTGACACCGCTGCATTATCTGTGCGGCGGCGGCGGCAATAACGACGTGCTGGCCACCTTTTACCGTACCAAACCTGCTACGGCACGGCTGGTACGTGGCAAGAGCCAGGCCATCCTGCACCAGCAGGAACTGGTCACCGGCGGCTCACGCTATGCCGGTCAGAATGTCGAGTTCACCATTCGCGGCAAGGAAGCCAGCATCAACTGGAAAGGCGAAAGCCTGCTGTGCATCAGCCAGCCTGAACAATAAGTCTATTTCCTGCACCAGCCGGCAGCCGCGCCGGACCCGGTGCAGCCAACATTGCAACCCGGATATCCCGCATGGCCCTCACCGCCACCATTTATAAAGCCGGTCTGTCGATTTCTGACATGGACCGCGGCTATTACGCCAGCCATAACCTGACGCTGGCACAACACCCGTCCGAAACCGTGGAGCGCCTGATGGTGCGCCTGGTGGCCTTTGTGCTGAATGCCAGCGAGACCCTCAGCTTTACCCGTGGCCTGAGTGCCGACGACGAGGCCGAGCTGTGGCAGAAGAATTACAGCGATGAAATCGAACTGTGGATCGAGCTGGGCGAACCGGATGAGAAACGCCTGAAGAAAGCCTGCAGCCGGGCGGACAAGGTGGTGCTGTACACCTACGGAGGCCGCTCCAGTGAAGTATGGTGGCCGCAAATCGAAAACAAGCTATCCAAACTGGACAAGCTCAGTGTTTATCGCATCAGTACCGCCACCCAGGCCGAACTGGCCCAGCTGTGCCAGCGCGGCATGCAACTGACCGCCACTGTACAGGACGGTCAACTCTGGCTGGCCGATGAAAACCACACCGTACTGGTGGAAGTCGAGGCGCTGAAACGGCCGCAATAATTGCCGCTGCGTTCAGGGGCGCGGCATGGCGGCGGCCAGTTGGCAGTCTGCCTCATTGCCACGCTCCAGCGCCTGAATCACCCCTTGCCGGTCTTGCGGCAGCCGGTTCTGGCTCAGCTTGGCTTTCACCTCCCAACGCGCTACCGGCAGACGGAAACCCACAATGCCGCGCTGCATGGCAGCCAGCGTCGCAGGCAGCATGGCAGCGGTACTCCAGCCATCCGGGCCTTCAAAATGACGCGCCAGCTGACTTAACAGTTCACCCAGCTGCACGCCGTCCACCGGCGCTGCCCGTCCATGGGCATGCGCCACCCGGTAATTCCAGGTAGGCACCATGCCATCGGAAACATACCAACGTGGCGACACATAGCCATGCACACCGGCAAACACTGCCACGCTGTCTTGTGCAAACAGCACCTCGACATGCGGATTGGCCCGCGCCAGGTGGCCCAGCAGGCAATCTGGCTGTTGCGGGTCGGGCAACAACACCACATGGCTGATCCACGGTTCGGTTGCTGTCCGGGTAATCAGGGTAGCCAGGGGATTATCCGCCATCACGCTGGCGGCGTAGCTGGCTTCGGCGCGGAAGGCCGGCGGGCAATACAGACTCATCACAACACTCCATCAACACGATTGATCAAGACCAGATCCGGGTCGTCGCCCGGTGCTGCTACTGCCGCATGGCAATGGCCAAACGGTTAAGCGCATTCATGCTGGCGATGGCCATGGTCAGATCGCAGATTTCCTGCGCACTGAAGTGTTCCAGCAAGGGGGTATAAGCCGCGTCGTCGGCCTGCGTGGTGGCAATCAGCGTCACCGACTCGGCCCAGGCCAGCGCGGCCTGCTCGCGCGCACTGAAGTGCGGGCTCAGTCGCCAGCCGGCCAGCGTGTCCAGCCGCGCCGGGGTTTCACCACCGCTACGCAGCGCGCGGCTGTGCATGTCCAGACAAAATGCGCAGCCATTGATCTGCGATACCCGCAGGTAAACCAGTTCTACCAGATTGCGCCCGAGCGGGCTTTCCGCCAGTTGTTGCTTGATGGCGCGCAGATGCTGCAAGGCAGGGGCGGACAACTCGACATAAGGCTGACGCAAATTGGACATGGCCGGGGCTCCTGATATGGACCGGCTCATTATCCTGGCATCCAGCGGCCCTATCACAGAGCCAATCATGCACATCTTGAAGGAACCAATCCGCCAGCACCCAGCGGCGGGTTCAGCGCGGCCATGCCTGCCACAACATCCAGCCCGCCATGCCCAGCAACAACAGCCCGCAGCACCGGTCCAGCCATTGCCTGCCACACGGCCCCACGCGCCGCAATACGCTGCCCAGGCCAAATGCCAGCACACACCACCACAGCGCCGAGCCGGCCACCACACCCGACACCATCACCCAAGCCTCTGCCACCCCTGGCCGGGCCTGGCCGGACAAGCTGGAAAAAACCGCCACGAAAGACAAGATGGTCAGCGGGTTGCCCAGCGTCAGCGCCAAAGTCGAAGCATAGGCCCGTAGCAGACTGGCCGCCACATTGGTGCCAGGCATCCCCTCCGGCCGGGCCGAGCGCCGCAACATGCCCAGTGCCATCCAGGCCAGAAACAGGCTGCCCGCCAGCGACAGCGGCAGCGCCAGCGCCGTCAACTGGCGGATCAACACCGTCATCCCCGTTGCCCCCAGCGTGGCGTAAATGCCATCTGCCGTGGCGGCCCCAAGGCCGGTGGCCAGCCCCATCCACGCCCCCTGCTGCAAGGTGCGTTCGATGCACAGCAGGCCGATGGGGCCAACAGGCGCGGCAATGGCCACGCCTACCAGCATGGCCTGGACAAACAATTCTGCTAGCAACATGGTATTCCTCCGGTTGATATGAAGAGTTTGACCGGCCAGGCAGGCTCTGCACATGCTGTTTTTCAGGCCAGATAACAATCAGAACTGATAAATTAAGGCAATCATGCTGGATGGCAGAAAAGAGGCTGAACATGGAAATAGACAGCAAGTCGTGGAAGATTCTTGAATGCCTGCAGCAGGATGCACGGCTGTCGCTCACCGAGCTGGCGCGGGCCGTGGAAATGTCAGTACCCGCCGTATCCGAACGCGTGCGGCGGCTGGAGGAGTCCGGCGTGATTCAGGGTTATCATGCGCGGGTGGCCCCGCACAAGGCTGGCTATACCTTGTCCGCCATGGTGGGCATCACTGTGCCACAGCCCTACAAGCAGAAACTGCTGGACTTGCTGGGCAGCATGCCGGAGGTGATGGAATGCCATCACGTCACCGGGGCGGATTCCTATTTGTTTCGCTTGCTGGCTCGCGATATAGCCCATCTGGAAGCCCTGGTGGCACGGGTGAACCATCTGGGCGAAACCCGTACCTCCATCATCCTGTCTACCCCCATCAGCCAACAAGCCTTACGACAAACACGTTAATTTGCTTGTCTGTCGAACCTTAATGTCATCTGCCTGTCGTAAAATCCCAAGATCCACACCCCTCTGACACGCTCCATGACTTCGCTGACCTTGCGCCCTGCCACTTTCGATGACGCCGCACTGATTGCCCGGCTGCATACCGAAAGCTGGCAAAACAGCTATCGCAAAATCCTGTCCGACGACTATCTGGACCATGTTGCCCCGACGGAACGCCACACCATGTGGACCCGCCGCTTTCATTACGACAATCACCTGTGGGTGCAATTGGCCTTGTGGGATGGCGAGCCGGTAGGTTTTGTCTGCCTGCTGCCAGATGGTGAAAGCGAACGCGGCCTGTTACTGGACAATCTGCATGTACTGCCGGGTCAGCAAGGCCGTGGCGTGGGGCGCACCCTGTTGCAGGCCGCCGCCGCCGAGGCGCACCGCCTGCAAGCGGGCACCCCCATGCACTTGTGGGTGTACGAAGCCAATAGCGATGCCCGCCGCTTCTACAACCGCATGGGAGGGGAAATGGTAGACCGCGAAAGCGTGCTGGCACCGGATGGCAGCAAGGCCGTTGCGCTGTGCTACCGCTGGAAGCAGCCAGCACTACTGGCCAGCAGCGGCAGCGTGGCAGCCTGAATGCCGTAGCACGCGGGGCTTTGCTACACTGACGGCATGTCTGCCCTCAAATACCTGCTGCACTACCCGCCCGCGCTGCTTGCCCAGGTTCAGGCCCGTCTGGATGACGGCAGCCTGGGCCAATGGCTGGCGTCCCGCTACCCCGCCAGCCATCAGGTACAAAGCGACAGCGCGCTGTACCAGTATGTCAGCGCGCTCAAGCAGCGCTATCTGAAAAATGCGCCGGCCCCCACCAAGGTGCTGTTCGACAACCAGCAGCATCCGGTCAAGGGCACGCTGGGCACCAATACCCAGATCTCCCGCATACAAGGCGGCAAACTCAAGGCCAAGCATGAAATCCGCATTGCCAGCCTGTTCCGCGATGCGCCAGAGCCGTTTTTACGCATGATCGTGGTGCACGAACTGGCCCACCTGCGCGAAAAAAACCACGACAAGGCCTTTTACCAGCTGTGCTGCCATATGGAGCCGGACTACCACCAGCTGGAGTTCGACACCCGGCTCTGGCTCACCCTGCGCGAACTGCCGCAGGGCTGAGGCTCTGCAACACCGCTCAGGCATCGGCCGGTTGCAGCTGTCGCGCAAGGAAGCCGGCCATATGCTGGTAGGTGCGGGCGCACTCGTCGGCGACCAGCTGCTCCATGTTCAGGAAGGCATGGATCAGATCATCAAAATGCAGGTGCTCGCACACCACGCCCGCACTTAACAGCTTGTCCACATAGCGTAGCGCCTCGTCACGCAACGGGTCGAAGCCGGCGGATACCACCAGGGTAGCCGGCATGCGTGGCGTCACGGTCATGTGCAGCGGAGAGGCCGCCAGCCGGTCTTCACCATGCTGGAAATAATTGTCGAAATACCAGGCAATGCGATCGCTATTGAGAAAGTAGCCTTCGCCATTCTCGGTAATCGACGGCAGGCTCATGCTGTAGTCCAGACTGGGGTAAATCAGTATCTGGGCGGCAATCTGCAAAGCAGTATCGTGCTGCGAGCGCGCACTGACCGTGGCCGCCAGCGCCGCACCGGCCGAATCGCCCGCCAAAGCCAGTTGCCGTACAAAGGGCAGGCCGCGAGCATCCAGAGCAGAAAACACACCACGCGCAGCAGCATAGGCATCATGCAGGGCCGCCGGATAGGGATTTTCCGGCGCCAGCCGGTATTCCGGCACCACCACCACACAGCCGGTCGCTGCGGCCAGCCTGCGGCTGATGGGGTCATACACGCTGACGCTGCCTGCGGTATGACCACCGCCATGCAAGAACAACAAGACCGGCCGGGCTTCGTCCGGTGCCGGATGATAAATGCGCACCGGCACGCTGTAATCGCGGCCATGCACGATTTCATCATTCACCCAGGCAATATCGGGGCCGGGGCTCACCAGCGTGCGGGTGACATTGGCCAGGGCCTCGCGGGCACCGATGGCGGTAGGTTTGTAGCCGCTTTGCTGCAAACGGCGAATAAGCTGGTTCAGTTGCAACAACCAGTCAGTCAGCTTTGGGCTGACAGCATGCATGGCACTTCTCCTGAGTCGGGTGCTGAGTAGGGCAGATAACGGTTCTGGCCGACATTAATATACCAAAGTCATGAATGATGCCAGCATGCGCGGCGCTAAGGTGCCAGTTGGTCACGCTGGGCCAGTTGCGGAAACCAGCGCATCCACAGCACCACCACCAACAAGGTACCCGCACCACCCAGCACCACAGCCGGAACCGCACCCAGCCAGGCAGCTGTCACACCGGACTCGAATTCACCAAGCTGGTTTGAGGCACCAATAAACAGGGAGTTCACCGAATTGACGCGGCCACGCATGTCATCCGGTGTTTCCAGCTGCACCAGTGTGCCGCGGATCACCACGCTGATGACATCAGCCGAACCCAGCAGCATCAGCGCCAGCAAGGACAGCGGGAAGCTGCTGGACAGGCCAAACAGGATGGTAGCGAAGCCAAACACCGCCACCGCGGCAAACATGATGTGGCCGGAGCGCCGCCGGATGGGGTGACGCATCAGCCAGGCCGACATCAGCAAGGCCCCGGCCGCCGGAGCCGACCGCAACAGGCCCAGACCCCAGGGGCCGGTCAGCAGGATGTCGCGAGCAAAAATGGGCAAGAGTGCGGTGGCCCCGCCCAGCAGCACGGCAAACAGGTCCAGCGAGATGGCACCCAGGATGTCCGGACGGCTGCGGATGAAACGCACCCCCATCAGCAGGGAATCCAGCGACACCCGCTGACCGGTAGGTAACACCCGGCTGGAAGGCAGCAGGCTGACCAGGAGCAGACAGGCGAGGAAGCTGGCGGCAGACAAGCCGTAGGTCAGTTCAGCCCCCAGCGCATACAGAAAACCGCCCAGTGCGGGGGCGATGATGGTGGCGGCCTCATTGGCCGAAGCTGCCATGGCAATGGCCTGGCCCAGCAGGCGCGGCGGCACGATATTGGGCAGCAGCGACTGCATGGCCGGCATGTCAAAGGCGCGGCAGCAGCCCACCACCACCGACAGGGCAAAGATCAGTCCGCGACTGACCTGCCAGCCCATGCCCAGATTACCCAGCAGCAGCACGCTTGCCGCCACCGCCTGAATGGCAAGGCTGACAGCCACTACCCGCCGCCGGTCAAAACGGTCCGACACTGCGCCGGTCACCAGCACCAGCAACACCCGTGGCAGAAACTGCAGCAGCCCCACCATGCCCAGATCCAGCGCACTGCCGGTCAGGGCATACACCTGCCAGCCAATGGCCACCGTGATGATTTGAAAACCGGCCGTCAGCAATACACGGGCCAACCAGAAATGCCAGAAAGGGCGGCAATGCCGCAAGGATGCAGACGCGTCGTTCATGGAAGCAGTAAAGACGGCCGGAACGGCCATGACAAAGAACTCAAGCCTACCGGCTAAACGCCTGTAACTCTAGCCTTACACCCCGCGCTTAACATTCGCTGACACAATCCTCCGGCATGGCATGCGGCATGCCTCAGGCAAACAGCCGCGCCAGCCAGCCGGGCTGAGCAAGCGGCTGCAAGCAGGCAGCGGCTTCCTGCACCAGTTCGGCCACCAGTTCGTGATCCACCGCGGGCCGCTGTACCTGCAAGGCATCACGCTGGCCGGTAGGGGCGAGCCCCAGTCCCGACCCTTGCCGACCAAGACGGTAAGCACCGCCGCAGGAAGGACAATGTACGGTGTCACCATCCTGCATGCGCCGCGGGATGGCGATGATGGGACCGCAGGCCTGGCATTGCTGTAATGGAATACCTGCTTCACTGTGGCCGACGATGTGTTCCAGCTTGCCGGCTTCGCCCAGCGCGATGAAATGCTCGCCACAAGCATGGTCGAACTGGCTGCCCAGATTTTCGCGAATGATGTCCAGCGCCCGCGCAATGGGCATGCCTGCCCGGTAAGGACGGTGGCTGGTCATGGCGTCAAAGGCATCGGCAATGCCGACAATGCGCGCCACCATGGGAATGGCCTCGCCCTTGAGACCTGCCGGATAGCCACGGCCATCCGGGGTTTCGTGATGCATCAGCACTGCGTCCATGGCCAGAGCGGCCAGGGGATGCTCACGCAGCAAATCCGCCCCTTGCTGCGGATGGGTCTTGATCACCGCATACTCGTCATCAGTCAGACGGTCGCGCTTGTTGAGAATCGCATCGGGTACGCCAATCTTGCCAAGATCATGCAGAAAGCCGCCCAGCATGATACGCAGCACCTCGCCGCGCGCCAGCCCCATTTCCTGCGCCAGCAGGCCGGAGAAACGTGACACCCGCCACAAATGGCCTCCGGTGTAGGCATCACGGGTTTCCACCATCATGGCCATGGTGTAGAGGGTTTTGAGTAATTCCTGCGCTGCCTGCATGTTTTGCTCCGCAAAATGGCCACCTGCTGGCCGTAATCTGGCTGTCTGTCATGGGTCGAGCCAGCCAATGAATTCTTACAGCTTAGTGCTAATTTTGAGGCATGCCGCTCAAGGGCTTACAATTGCCCTCATTCCAGAAAGAAAGCCCCTCATGTCCCACACCCTGAGCACCCTGCTGCAAGCCGCCGCCGACCGCCGCAGCGAGCTTGTCAGCCGCCTGCTGGCAGAAGATACCAATAGCTACCGCCTGTTTCATGGCAGTGTGGAAGGGGTATCCGGCCTGACCATAGACCGCTATGGCGATTTGCTGCTGGTGCAAAGCTTCCACCAGTCGCTGAGCGATGAAGAGCTGGCAGAAATCCGCCAGTTCTACGCCGCCAGCCTGCCGGCGCTGCAACTGGTCTACAACGACCGCAGCAATGCCAACTCGCGCATCAGCAATACCCTGAGCCTGGCGGAACAGGCCGTGGCGGAAGAAAACCGCGTAGCACACGAGCTGGGCATCCGCTACCACATCCGCGCCCGCCACAGCGGCCAGGACCCGTGGCTGTTCCTCGACCTGCGCGCCGGTCGCCGCCGTGTGATGCAACTGGCCGAGGGCAAAAGCGTGCTCAACCTGTTTGCCTATACCTGCGGCGTGGGCCTGGCCGCTGCCAAAGGCGGTGCCAGCTTCGTGATGAATGTGGACTTTGCCGAATCCAGCCTGGCGGTGGGCCGGGCCAATGCCAAGCTCAACAGCCTGACCACCCGTCCGCGCTGCGTGCAAAGCGATGCCTTTGCCGCCCTGCGCCAGCTGTCCGGCATCGGCCAGCCCAAGATGGTACGTGGCAAGAAAATGCCACCCTTCCCCACGCTGGAAGCGCGCCAGTTCGACGTGGTTTTCCTCGACCCGCCGCGCTACGCCAAGAGCCCCTTCGGCGTGGTGGACCTGATCAACGACTACCAGGCACTGTTCAAACCCGCCCTGCTGTGCACCGCGCCGGGCGGGGTGCTGATCTGCTGCAATAACGTGGCCCAGGTGGATGGCGCAGCTTGGCTCGACGCACTCAAGCGCAGTGCGGAAAAAGCCGGCCGGCCGATTCAGGCAGTGGAATGGCTCACCCCCGAAGCAGACTTCCCCAGCCTGGATGGCCAGCACCCGCTCAAGATCGTGCAGCTGCACGTCTGATCGCGCTGATAGCACGCTGCCCGGTCTGCTTGGCCGGGCAGTTTTGTTTTTGCCTGCGTCCTTTTCTGCCACCACCCAAAGCGGACAGTGGCACTACGCCAGGAACTGCCAGCAACAAAACTCCACTAAGCTGGCTGCCGTGCTGACAATCGGCCCGTGCCGAGCCATGCAAAAAAAGCATTGCTGACTGCTTCACTTCAAGCTATCGTCATAGCCCCATACAACCTCAACGGACCCCATGTCCGGACAAGGACGATCTTTATGTTTTCCTGGTTTGAAAAACGGGTGGAAGTCTACCCGGATACCCCTCCTGTCCAGCCTCCCAAGGGCTTCTTTCCTTTTGTTTGGTCCGCCACCAGCGGCATGCGCCCCTACATCCTGTGCATGACCCTGCTGACCGCGACCATTGGTGCTTTTGAAGCCTTGCTGTTTTCCATGCTGGGCTCGGTGGTGGACTGGCTCAGCCATGTGGCGCCCTCCCACCTGTGGACGCAGGAACGCGAACATTTGCTGCTGCTGGGCGGCATCTTGCTGGCCAGTCCGGTACTGATTGCGCTGCAGGCCATGTTCAAATACCAAAGCCTGTTCGGCAATTTCCCCATGCGGCTGCGCTGGCAGTTCCACCGCCATCTGCTGGGGCAAAGCATGAGCTTTTATCAGGACGAATTTGCCGGGCGGGTGGCGGCCAAGGTGATGCAGACCGCGCTGGCGGTACGCGACACCGTGCTGATCATCACCGACATCCTGGTATTCGTGGTGATCTACTTCATCACCATGGTGGCCGTGGTAGGCAGCTTCGATCGCGTCCTGCTACTGCCCTTTGTCGGCTGGCTGCTGCTGTATGTCGCCACCCTGGCCTTTTTTGTACCACGGCTGGGCAAGGCATCCACCCGGCAGGCCGATGCACGTTCGCTGATGACCGGCCGGGTGACCGATGCCTACACCAATATCGCCACGGTGAAGCTGTTTTCCCAGGGCCAGCGTGAAGCCGCCTTCACCAAAAGCGCCATGCAGGAATTCATGCAGACAGCCTATGGCCAGATGCGCCTGGTGAGCGGCTTTGAAATCGTCAACCACATCCTGAGCATGGGGCTGATTGCCAGCACCGCTGGTGCCACCCTGTGGCTGTGGACCCAGGGCGAGGTGGGCATTGGTGCGGTGGCAGCCGCCACTGCCATGGCCCTGCGTCTAAACGGGGTGTCGCACTGGATCATGTGGGAAATGTCCAGCCTGTTCGAAAACATCGGCACGGTACATGACGGCATCAGCACCCTGTCGCGCCCGGTGGCCATTGTGGACAAGCCTGATGCCAGCGCCTTGCAGGTAACACGCGGTGAAGTCCGTTTCGAGCAGGTACGCTTTTCCTATGGCGGCGAACGTACCATCGTGGACGGGCTGAACCTTACCATCCGCCCAGGCGAAAAAATCGGCCTGGTGGGGCGCAGCGGCGCGGGCAAATCCACCATCGTCAATCTGATGTTGCGGTTTTACGATGTGGAGCAAGGCCGTATCCTGATTGACGGCCAGGACATTGCCGCAGTCACGCAGGACAGCCTGCGCGCGCAAATCGGCATGGTGACGCAAGACACCTCGCTGTTGCACCGCTCGGTACGCGACAACCTGCTGTATGGCCGGCCGGATGCCAGCGACGCAGACATGATCCATGCTGCGCGCCAGGCCGAAGCGCATGACTTCATCCTGTTGCTGACCGACCCCAAGGGTAGGCGTGGCTACGATGCCCATGTCGGTGAGCGCGGCGTAAAACTGTCCGGTGGCCAGCGCCAGCGCGTCGCCATTGCGCGGGTGATGCTGAAGGACGCGCCCATCCTGCTGCTGGACGAAGCCACCAGCGCGCTGGATTCGGAAGTGGAAGCCGCCATCCAGGGCAGCCTGTACCGGCTGATGGAAGGCAAGACGGTGATTGCCATTGCCCACCGCCTGTCCACCATTGCCGCCATGGACCGCCTGATCGTGCTGGATCAGGGCCGGGTAGTGGAAGAAGGCGACCACGCCAGCCTGCTGGCCAAGGGCGGACTGTATGCCCGGTTGTGGGCGCACCAGAGTGGCGGTTTTCTGGGAGAAGAAACCGACGAGGAGATTCGCCCTGGAGAACTGGACCCAGCCTGATGTCCCACATCATTTACTTTGCTGCAATAAAAAACCCGCCAACTGGCGGGTTTTTGGCTTCTTGCCTATGTGGTGATCAGGCGATCAGGCATCGGCCTTTTTCAGAATCACATACAGCTCGTCCTTGAGCTTGAGCTTTTCCTTCTTCAGCACTTCCACATCGAACTGGCTGCCTTTTTCTATGCCGGCTTCAATGTTCTTGATGGTCTGGTCCAATTCATTGTGCTTGTTGAACAGGCGGCTGAAGTGGTCGTCTTCGGTTTTCAGTTTGCTGATCAGTTCACGGAATTCTGGAAACATCGGCTTCTCCTGGTGGGTGTCCTGAGTGGCGTCATGCCACCTGATTACGATTTCATGCTAGACCCGGTGCCAGCCGGCTTTCTTGATCTAGAGCATATGCGCGGCAGACATCTGTATTGTGCCCGCCCATGCCGGCAACGCAAGTCGGCGCGGTGTGACTTCCTGCACTTATGTCCAGTCGACCACCTCTGTGCAAGCCGCCACGATGCTGCGATGCCCTCATAACAACAATTTATGCAGTTCAACATCGCAAGGAGACAGCATGAGGCGCCTTCTGGCTCGGGATGCCGACTTCCAGCATCAATCCTTCCTTGAATTACGGCCAATTGCCGTATATCTGCAGATATTAGGCATATTGGCCTGGCTGGCTTCACTGCTATTCAGTCATCGTTACCGTCAGATAGACAACCTGAATGCCGTACTGGTTTGTCTGATCATGCTCATTGGCGTGCTGTTGTCCCACCACGCCAGCCATCACCGCACCTTGTTATTGGGCATGTTGCTGTATCTGGGAGGGCTGGCGCTGGGTTTTCGGCTGAACATGCTGATTGTCACCGATCCCTCCCCCTGGGCCATTTCCATTGCGGTATGCATCTCACTGACCATGGCCCCGGTCTTTCATCACACACCGGCCTTCCTGTTGGCCAGCACCGGTATCTGGGCGGTGCTGTTGCAGGGCACACAGGGCGACCCGCGCCTGTGGGCGCAGGACTCATGGGTGATCTTGCTGATCGTGACCAGTACCACGTCAGGCCTGATGCTGAATATCCTGTTTCGCCGCTTGCGACTACGCGACTTTACCGTGCGCTGCGAACTGGAAGCCCTGGCCTTCCAGGATGTCCTCACCGGCATCGACAACCGGCGCAGCCTGCTGGAAAAAATGCAGGCCTGGTACCCGGCCCAGCTTGGTTACTTTCTGATGGTGGATATCGACGATTTCAAAAGCGTGAACGACGATTTCGGCCACGATGCCGGCGATAAGGTATTGCAAGACATCGCCGCCCTGCTGAGCCGCCATCCGGAGGTGTCACTGTGCGGACGGCTGGGCGGGGAGGAGTTCGGCCTGTTCACCCGTCTGAGCGACCATGGTCAGGTACAGCGACTTGCCTGCCAGCTGATTCAGCAGGTCAATCAGTGTCGTATCCAGCATCGTCAGCTCTCCATCAGCATCGGTATTGTCAGCATGGACGGACGCATCGGGCTGAGTGCGGCACTGCGTGAAGCAGACCGTGCCTTGTATCAGGCCAAACGCAATGGCAAGAACCGCCATGTCTTTGCAACAAGCAGCGACGATGCCGTAACACCACTCACGCTACAGCCCAAAGCGGACGTGGCAATGAAAAAGCCGCCCGAAGGCGGCTTGTCGGTGACTCATTCGAAAACTCAGGCATCGTAGCCCAGGTTGGGTGCCAGATCGCGCTCGGCCTGTTCCAGCGTCACACCACGGCGCTGGGCGTAGCTTTGCACCTGGTCCTTTTCCACCTTGCCCACACCGAAGTAACGCGACTCCGGGTGACTGAAGTAGAAGCCGGACACGGCGGCGGTGGGCAGCATGGCGTAGCCCTCGGTCAGCGTCATGCCGATGCCCGGTGCGTCGAGCAGGGCAAACAGTTCCTTCTTCACCGTATGGTCCGGGCAGGCCGGGTAGCCGGGTGCCGGGCGGATGCCGCGGTATTTCTCGTCGATCAAGGCTTCGTTGTCCAGCGCCTCGTCGGCGGCATAGCCCCAGAACTCGCGCCGCACGCGCTGGTGCATCAGCTCGGCAAAGGCTTCGGCCAGCCGGTCGGCCAGGGCTTTGAGCAGGATGGCCGAGTAATCGTCGTTGGCCTCTTCAAAACGCTTCACATGCGGCTCAATGCCGATGCCGGCGGTGACGGCAAAGGCGCCGATATAGTCTTCTACGCCGCTGCCAGCCGGGGCGATGTAGTCGGCCAACGCCCAGTTGGCTTTGCCATCCGTCTTGGGCAGCTGCTGACGCAGGCCCACCCAGGTCATCTGGCTGGCGCTGCCGTCCACGCTGCGGATGTCGATATCGTCATCGTTCACCGTGGCGGCCGGGAACAGGCCGATCACCGCATTGGCGGCGAGCCAGTTTTCGCTGATGATTTGCGCGAGCATGGTTTGCGCGTCGGCATACAGGCTGCGGGCGGATTCGCCGACGATCTCGTCATCCAGAATGCGCGGAAAACGCCCAGCCAGCTCCCAGCTCTGGAAGAAGGGCGTCCAGTCGATGAAGGCGGCAATCTCGGCCAGCGGATAATTTTCGAAGCGGCGCACACCCAGCCACTGCGGCTTGGGCGGGGTGTAGCTGGCCCAGTCGGTGGCCTGCTTGTTGGCGCGGGCGGCCTCCAGGCTGACCACCTTGCGCTGGGCCTTATTGGCATGGCCTTCGCGCGCGCGCTGGTACTCGGCCGCCACTTCGGCCACAAAGCCATCACGCAGGGTGTCGGACAGCAGGTTGGAGCACACCCCCACCGCACGGCTGGCATCCGGCACATAAATAACCGGGTGCTGGTAGTGCGGGGCAATCTTCACCGCCGTGTGCACCTTGGAAGTGGTGGCACCGCCAATCAGCAGCGGAATATCAAAGCCCTGACGCTGCATTTCCTTGGCCACATGGCTCATCTCTTCCAGGCTTGGGGTAATCAGGCCGGACAGGCCGATGATGTCGGCCTTGTGTTCGCGTGCGGCATCCAGAATGGTCTGGCACGGCACCATCACGCCTAGGTCTATCACCTTGTAGTTGTTACAGCGCAGCACCACGCCGACGATGTTCTTGCCGATGTCGTGCACATCGCCCTTGACCGTGGCCATGATGATGACGCCCTTGGCCGGGGCGTCGGCCAGGCCCATGCGGATTTTTTCTTCTTCGATGAAGGGCTCCAGATGCGCCACGGCGGCCTTCATCACGCGGGCGGATTTCACCACCTGCGGCAGGAACATCTTGCCGGCACCAAACAGGTCGCCCACCACGTTCATGCCGTCCATCAACGGGCCTTCGATCACGTGGATCGGACGTTCGCTCTTGAGGCGGACTTCCTCGGTGTCTTCGACGATATAAGTGGTGATGCCCTTGACCAGCGCGTGCTCCAGCCGCTTTTCCACCGGCCACTCACGCCAGGCCAGGTCTTCGGCCTTCTTCTCGCCTGCCGCCTCGCCCTTGAAGCGTTCGGCCAGCGCGATCAGGTGCTCGGTGGCATCGCCGCCATCCCTGGGCGTGCGCATCAGCACCACGTCTTCGATGCGCTCGCGCAGTTCCTTGTCCACCTCGTCATACACTTCCAGCGCCCCGGCATTGACGATGCCCATGGTCATGCCGCGCTGGATGGCGTGGTAGAGGAAGACGGCGTGAATGGCCTCGCGCACCTTGTTGTTGCCACGGAAGGAGAAGGACACATTGGACACGCCGCCGGATACCTTGGCGTGCGGCAGATTCTGGTGAATCCAGCCGGTGGCTTCGATAAAGTCCAGGCCGTAACGGGCGTGTTCTTCAATACCGGTGGCGACGGCAAAGATATTGGGGTCGAAGATGATGTCTTCCGGCGGGAAGCCGACTTCATCCACCAGAATGCGGTAGCTCTTTTCGCAGATTTCCACCTTGCGGGCGTAGGTGTCGGCCTGGCCTTTTTCGTCGAAGGCCATCACGATCACCGCCGCGCCATAGCGGCGCAGCAGGCGGGCTTGTTGCTTGAACTTGTCCACCCCCTCCTTCATGGAGATGGAGTTGACGATGCCCTTGCCCTGAATGCACTTGAGGCCGGCCTCGATCACCTCCCACTTGGAGGAGTCGATCATGATGGGCACGCGGGCGATGTCCGGCTCGGCGGCAATCAGCTTGAGGAAGCGATCCATCGCCGCCAGCGCATCCAGCATGCCCTCGTCCATATTGATGTCGATGATCTGCGCGCCGTTT
The DNA here is from genome assembly GCF_013391415.1 of Aquitalea sp. LB_tupeE. Lineage (GTDB taxonomy): Bacteria > Pseudomonadota > Gammaproteobacteria > Burkholderiales > Chromobacteriaceae > Aquitalea. The sequence continues at coordinate 159,630 of NZ_JACAXB010000016.1, read as the reverse complement.
TCCACCTGCTGCCGCGCCACATCCAGCGCGGTGGCGTAGTCGCCGTTCAGAATCAGCTTGGCAAAGGCGCGGCTGCCGGTGACGTTGGTGCGCTCGCCCACATTGACGAACAGATCGTTGTCGCCAATATTGAACGGCTCCAGCCCGGACAGGCGGCACTTGGCTTCAATCTGCGGCAGCGCGCGCGGCGCCATGCCGTCCACTGCATTGGCGATGGCGGCGATATGCTCCGGCGTGGTGCCGCAACAGCCACCGACGATATTGATCAGGCCGGACTCGGCCCATTCGCGCACATACTCGCCCATGGCCGCCGGTTCCAGGTCGTAACCACCAAAGGCATTGGGCAGACCGGCATTGGCATGTACCGACACATAGGTGGCCGACACGCGCGACAGTTCTTCCACATAGGGACGCAGCAGGTCCGGCCCCAGCGCGCAGTTGAGTCCGAAGGACATGGCATCGGCGTGCGACAGGCTGTTGTAGAAGGCCTCGGTGGTCTGGCCGGTCAGCGTGCGGCCGGACTGGTCGGTAATGGTTCCCGACACCATGATGGGCAGACGGGCCAGCTCCGGGTGATCATCAAAATACTGGTGGATGGCGAACACCGCCGCCTTGGCGTTCAGTGTGTCGAAAATGGTCTCCACCAGCAGGAAATCCGCTCCGCCCGTCACCAGGCCGTCGATGGCCTCGGTATAGCTGGTGACCAGTTCGTCAAAGCTGACATTGCGATAACCGGGGTCGTTCACGTCCGGGCTGATGCTGGCGGTACGGTTGGTCGGCCCCAGCACCCCGGCACAGAAACGCGGCTTGGCCGGATTTTTTGCGGTTTGCGCAACACACAGTTCCTTCACCAGCCGGGCTGCTGCGTGGTTGATCTCCCACACCAGGCTTTCCATCCGGTAGTCGGCCATGGCAATCGAGGTGGCATTGAAGGTATTGGTTTCAATGATGTCGGCCCCGGCATCCAGATAAGCCTGATGAATGCCGCCAATGACATCCGGCCGGGTCAGCACCAGCAGGTCGTTATTGCCTTTGACGTCACAGGACCAGTCGGCAAACCGCTCGCCACGGTAATCCGCTTCTTGCAGCGCATGGCGCTGGATCATGGTGCCCATGCCGCCATCCAGGATCAGGATGCGCTGGGACAGCTGGGAAAATACCGGATGCGTGGGTTTTTTGGTCATGGCAAACAGGCTGTATGGTGAAGAACGAATAGGTGGCACACTCATGGTGCGGCCGAACAGTTTACCATTGCACTTGGAACTGTCAGACAACTAACTAAGAAGAAGAGAGTACAAGCTTATGGTTGCTTTGAATAAGACTTGGCCGTTACTGCTTGCGGGAGCAGTACTCAGCCTGCCAATCCATGCATCGGGCATATTAAGGATTGGGGTTTCCGATTCTGACGCACCGCCCATTGTGGTGCTGACACCAGACAACCAGAACCTGGCCAGTGGGCTGATCAAGGAACTGGGGGATGCCCTGGCCGGCGAGCTGGGCTTGAAAGCCCGTTATGTGGTGATTGCCCGCAAACGGGTGGAAAGCACCATCGAAACCGGCAAGGTCAATATCGTGTGCAATGCCAACCCGGAATGGTATGGCAATGCCACCCGGCTGGGCTGGACACGCGAATTCTACCCGCAGATCGAGCGGGTGCTGTCGCTCAAGGGCCTGCCTGACATCCATCAGGCCGACGAAATGGTAGGCAAGCGCATTGGCACCATCCGTGGTTACAGTTATCCCACGCTGGAGCACCTGTGGGCAGTGGGGCGCACCACACGTGTGGATGAACCGCGGCTGGACCTGCTGGTGAAGTCCTTGCAGAAAAAGCTGACCGACCTTGCCATTTCCTCGGAACTGGAAATTGCCTGGTGGGCCAAAACCAATCCGGATGAAGCCCGTCAGTTCAAGCAACATCCGCTGACCGTCACCTACATGCCCACCATGTGCGCTGTCGCGCCGCAATCGGCCATCAGCACCGACCGACTGAACCAGGGCATTGAAGCCATGCGACGCAGTGGCAAACTGAAAGCCATTCTGAAATCTTATTCCTGGCAGGCTGAATAGCCCGATACCCCCGGCAAGCTTGTGTTGCATCAAATTTGTTTCACGTGAAACAGACAATGCTTGCCAAGCCAGACAAAAACGGCAAACCTCTGGGCTTGCCGTTTTTTGATGATGATTTCAGCACATGAATATCGTTTACCTGCACGGATTCAATTCCGGCCCCCAATCGCTCAAAGCCGAGGAAACCCGGCGCTTCTTGCAGCAATACGCGCCGCAGGTGCAACTGCACTGCCCGCGCCTGTCTTCCCATCCGGCCAGCGCCATTGCCGAGGCCGAAACACTGCTGCTGTCGCTGCCCGCCGATACCTGCCTGATCGGCAGTTCGCTGGGCGGCTTCTATGCGACGGTACTGGCTGAAAAACACGGCAGGAAAGCCGCCCTGATCAACCCGGCCATTACCCCGCATCTGGATTTGCAACGCTATCTGGGCCCGCAAACCAACCCGTACACCGGTGAACAATACGTACTGGGGGATGCCGACATGCATGCCCTGCGCAACATGCAGCCGCAAGGTATTACCAAGGGGTGCTACTGGTTGTGGCTGGGTAGCGCCGACGCCGTACTGCCGTGGCAGCAGGCTGCGCGCTGCTATAGCGGTCAGCGGCAAACCGTGTTCAACGGCGATGATCACCGGCTGGCGCGCTGGCCAGAGTGTCTTCCGGCTACGCTTGCGTGGATGCAGCAGGCAGATTGAGTCGCCCCAGTCCACGCTGCATGGCGGCAGACAAACGCTCCAGGCTGACCGGTTTGGACAGGAAGTCATCCATGCCGGCCTGCTGGCAGCGCTCACGGTCTTCATCAAAGGCATTCGCCGTCAGGGCAATGATGTGAGGTTGCTGCGCCAGTGCGGTCTGGCGAATGGCGCGGGTGGCATCCAGGCCATCCATCTCCGGCATTTGCATGTCCATCAACACCAGCTCTATCCCGCCCTGACAGACTTGCTCCAGCGCCTGACGACCATTGGCAGCCAGTTGCACATCGCGGTAGCCCAGCTTGTCCAGCAGCTTCAGGATCAGTTTCTGGTTGACCGTATTGTCCTCGGCCACCAGCACTGATACCGGCTGGTTTGCTACCGCCACAGGCGCAACTGCCGGCTGTGGCTCGCTATTGTCCTGCACCGGGGCAGCCACCGCCGTGGCCACCCAGTAGACACTGAAACAACTCCCTTCGCCCGGCCCACTGCTGACATCAATGCGCCCACCCATGGCTTCGGCCAGACGGCGGCAAATGGCCAGGCCTAAACCGGTACCGCCATAGCGGCGGGTGGTGGTGGAGTCGGCCTGTTCAAATGCGGTGAATACCTTGCTCATCTGCTCCGGGGTCATACCGATGCCGGTATCGCGTACATCCAGCTGCAAACGCAGCATGTCAAAAGTGTCTTCCAGCGGTGCCATCGACACCGTGACAGTAATACCGCCCTGATGGGTAAACTTGATGGCATTGCTCAAGAGATTACTGGTGATCTGGCGCAGGCGCGTGGCGTCCCCCAGCAGCCAGGCATTGCCTGACGGACGCTGCCAGGCAACAGTCAGCCCCGCTTCGGTTGCCTTGGGCTCAAACAGGTTCACCACACTGTCCACCAAACTGAACAGATTGTACGGACGCTGTTCCAGCGTGAGTTTGCCGGCATCAATCTTGGAGAGGTCAAGAATGTCATTGATCAGGGCCAGCAGCGAACTGCCGCATTCTTTCAGGGTAGCCACCTGATCACCCTGCTCGGCCGTCAACTGGCTATGGGATAACAACTCGGCCATGCCCAGCACGCCATTGAGCGGGGTGCGGATTTCGTGGCTCATCACCGCCAGGAACTCGGACTTGGCCTTGGCCGCCATTTCGGCCTTGAGCAAGGCCTCGGACAGCTGAGCCATCCGCCATTCCACAATCTTTTCCAGCTGCGCCGCCACGGTGGACAGCTCGAAATTGGCGTCATACAAGGCGCGGCTACGCTGTTCCAGCAGGCTTTCCGCCTCTTTACGGGCTGTTTTCTCACGCAGATAGCGCTTTTGATAACGTTGCAACTGGTCCTGCAAGTGCGCCAGCTCACTGTCAGTCATAGCAACTCCACGACAAAACGCACTTCACTACCCTCTGCATTCAATGGCTCGGTAGTGATACGGCCTTGTTCGGAAAAATGATCCAGCGCCCCCTGGATCAGTCCGGAGGCAAGCGGGGCCAGACAACGTGGCGAGCGGTACAGCAGGGTCATCTGCTTTTCGTCAGACTGCACAACCTGAATGTCAGGAAGCTGGGCGTCGGGATACAGTTTTTGCACCTCCAGGTGGATATGTTTTTCGATACTTTCCAGCACCATGAAACTACTGGTGCAGGCCTGGATGCTGTATGGATAAAGCGTGGCAAAGCGTCCAAACAGATAATGCCCGAAGTGAAAAACCAGCTCTGGCACACGCATGCCACTGCGCTGCGACAAGGCAGAAACCATGGCCACCAGCTCGGCAAACGGATAGTTGCCCACCGCGGTATAGGCACCGCCAGATTTGATCTGCGCATCCTCGATGATGTCGTCCACCATATCAGCGGAAAAACGCGCCTCCACCATTTCCATGAATTCGGTAAACACCACGCCTTTCATGCGCTACCCTTTCCTGTTTCCCGCCCGTCGCCCCTTGCCCCTGTATCGCACAGCACAATGTCAGGGATTGATTCAATGTAGAAACAAATACAGGTAAATACCAAGCAGTAATCCTTGAAAAACATACTGTTCAGCACAAGGCGCTTGCCGGTGCAAAGCAGCCAGGTGCAGACTCGACACTTCTTCAATCGGCCAGGCAAGGGAGGCAAGATGAGCCAGGCAATCCGTTTTCATCAGCATGGCGGCCCGGAAGTACTGCAACTGGAGCACATGGATGTGGGCCAGCCCGGGCCGGGTGAAGTCCTGCTGCGCCACAACGCCATCGGCATCAACTTCATTGATACCTACCAGCGTGGCGGTTTGTATCCGGTCAGCCTGCCCAGTGGCCTGGGTAGTGAAGCTGCCGGAACCGTGCTGGCGGTTGGCGAAGGGGTCAGTCATGTGGCGGTGGGCGACCGGGTGGCTTACGCAGGCGGCCCGCTGGGTGCCTACAGCAGCGAACGGCTGATTCCGGCCGCCGTACTGGTGAAGCTGCCGGACAACATCAGCGACGAGGTGGCCGCCTGCATCATGCTGCAAGGCATGACGGTGGAGTACCTGATTCGCCGTACCTTTGCCGTACAGCCCGGCATGACTGTGCTGTGGCATGCCGCAGCCGGTGGCGTGGGCCAGATTGCCGTGCAATGGCTGCATGCGCTGGGCGTCAACGTAATCGGTACCGTCGGCTCCACTGCCAAAGGGGAGCTGGCGCGACAACTGGGTTGCCAGCATGTCATCAATTACAACCAGGAAGATGTGGCGGCACGCGTGCGCGAGATTACCGGCGGACAAGGCGTGCCGGTGGTCTATGACTCGGTGGGGAAAAGCACCTTCGAGATGTCGCTGAACAGCCTGGCACCGCGCGGCACCTTTGTCAGCTTTGGCAATGCCTCTGGTGCCGTACCGGCGTTCGAGCCACTGCTGCTGTCGCAAAAGGGTTCATTGTTTTTCACCCGTCCCAAACTGGGTGACTACGTGGCCAGCCGCAGCGAACTGGAAGCCTCGGCCCAGGCCCTGTTTGCCCGCATTGGCGACGGCAGCATCAAAGTGACGCCTTCGGCGCGCTATGCCCTGGCGGACGCAGCACAGGCGCACCGCGACCTGGAAAGCCGCCGCACCACCGGCTCGCTGATCCTGTTGCCCTGAAACCGCGCCATCCAGGCTGCTGACAAAGTAATCGGTTCGATTACACAGGACCCGGCAAAGCCGGGCCTTACGACCAAGCACCTGATTCCGCAGCCTTCCCGTCTAATCCCAATCCCCCCGCCCTTTCCCTGAAAGGGAGCCTCGCTTTCTTTTCAGAAAGCGAGAGGGGGTTTGTCAACAAGTTGAAAAGACCCGGCGCTGCCGGGTCTTTTCGGATAAATAACACCAAAGTTAGCGGCGCGGCGCCGGAGGGCTGGCCGCAGCCGGAGCAGGAATCAGTGCCTTGCGCACACATTCACGGCCCTGCTGGCCAGCGGTTTCGGCACATTGCCATTCGGCAGTGGCACGTTGTTCGCAACGCGCCTTGTTACTGGCATGGCTGCAATCCGCCTCCGGCATGCGTTCCCGTATGCAAGCGCGACGTGCCGGCCCTTCACTGCCATCACACGCTTGTTGCGCCGCCTGCAAGGCCTCGCATTGCCGCGCGTTGCGACTGCGCTTGCAACTGAGCGCCGGCGTATATTGTTCGATACAAGCACGTGCAGGCCCGTCTTTCATATCGTTACAGCTCAGCCAGGCCTGCCGGTGACTGGCACAACGCTGTGGTGCCATGGCCTTGTCACAATCGGGCGCAGCTGCCAGCACCAGCGCCGACGGCAAAAGCAGCAGGCCGATCATGCAGCACACGCTGCGCATATGAATCCATTTTCCCCAAGCTGTGTTCAAAGCCGCGTCCTTGCCAATGGCAATCCCCGGCGCACCATGCAACCGGGTCAATCGTTCTGGTATTGCTCCTGCGCCTTTTGCCGTTTGTCGCGCCAGAAATTACGCTGCACCGGCGAAGGTGGGGGCGGACGAGAGAAGCCATCCGGGCCATATCGCTCCACGCCGTTTCCGGGAACCGGTGACATTGGCGGTCCAGGATGCTTGCGCTGCAAACGGCGCGCATCTTCCGGTGACAAATCACCGGCTTGCACCGCTTCTTTCAGGCGCAAATTACGCAAACGGCGCTCTTCACCGGACGGTGGCCGGCCCTGATGCGGGAACTCCGTCGCGCCGTCCTGCATGCCATCCGGGCCCTGTGCAGCCACCGGCAAGGCAAATGCCGTCACCGAAGCAAACAGCAAGACATATATGGCATGGTACTTCATGGCGGTATTTTAACCTGACATCAGGCCTCCTGCCACGACGATGCTTGGGAATCGAGGCAGAAGGCGGGTGGGACACACGGCGGCTGCCGCGGGATTCATTTCTCGTCTGTCGGACGGCGCATGCTGTAAGGCGGGTTGGCTGCCGGCTCGCCCATGGCGGTGGCTGGTGGCATCGCCAGGCTGGCCTGGGCTTGGGCTTGCTGGCGGGCTTCGCGGATATCCGCACCATTGCCACCGCGTTCATCGGCACGGGCCAGCGCAGGCAGCAGCAGCGCAGACGCGATCACTGTGATGCAAATCAGGGATTTGTTACTCATGATGTACTCCGGCGTGCAGGACACAATGGCAGTGTAGAAGCCGCTCTTTGCCCAACCGTGTGCCCTATGTTACCAAATGTTAACTAATGTGAATGGCCATCAGGGTTTAACAGAAATTCATGAACGCCCATCGCCGCCAGGCCCGCAGCACGTTAAGCTTTGCCATTAGCATGACGGCTGTCACACTCCGCCGCGCCATCAAGGAAAATATCATGGAACACAACAAGATTCTGATCGTCGATGACGACGCCAAGCTGCGCGAACTGCTTACCCGCTATCTGGGCCAGCAAGGCTATGTCGTGGACACCCTGCCGGACGCGCGCGAACTGGACCGCAAACTGGCACGCAACCGCCCGGACCTGATGGTGCTGGACGTGATGATGCCCGGTGACGACGGCCTGGCCGTGGTACGCCGCCTGCGCGCCCAGGGCGAAACCGTGCCGGTGATCATGCTGACCGCGCGCGGGGAAGATGTGGACCGCATCCTCGGCCTGGAAATGGGTGCGGACGACTACCTGCCCAAACCGTTCAACCCGCGCGAACTGACCGCCCGCATCCAGTCGGTTTTGCGTCGCCATCATGCCACTCCGGCGCTGGCGGCCCGTCACGAATCCGACGAAATCATCGAGTTTGGCGACTTCCAGCTCAATCTGGGCCGCCGCGAACTGCAAAAAAACCAGCAGGTGCTGCCGCTGACTACGGCGGAATTTGCCGTACTGACCGTGCTGGCCACCCATCCGCGCCGCCCGCTCACCCGCGAGCAATTGATGGAAATGGCACTGGGCAAGGGCAATGGCGAATCGCTGGACCGCAGCATCGACGTGCACATCTCCCGCCTGCGCAAGGCACTGGAAGCGGGGGACAGCCCGCTGCGCTTCATCCAGACGGTGTGGGGTTATGGCTATGTCTTTGTGCCTGACGGCAGCGAGCGGGAGTAAGCCGTGCTGCGACGCCTTGCCGGTTCCCTGCTGTTTCGCCTGATCGTACTGGTGGTGGTGGTGGTGGTCACCACCCAGGTGGTGACGGTCTACATTGCCGCTGGCGAGCGCCACAAGCTGATGGACAAGCAGCTCTATGCCCAGGTGGTGGATACCTTGGCGTTTCTGGAGGGTTCGATGGACAACATGAACCCGGCCCAGCGCAGCGCTTTTCTGGCCAGCTACAACCGCCCCGGCCTGCCGCGTCTGCTGCCGCAGGAATCGGCCCCCCGCCAACAGTTTGACAAGGAACTGCCCCGCGTGGCCGACAGCCTGGTCAGCCGCCTGAGCAAGGGTCTGGGGGACACCGTGCACGGTTACATGGTGCACCGCGAAGACCGCAACGAGCTGTGGGTGAACGTGCATGTGCTGGACACCCCGTACTGGCTGGTGATTCCGTTTGGCCGCTATAGCGACCGCCCTATTTATTCGCTGATCCAGGCTGCACTGCTGGCTACCGTGCTGGCCATCCTGCTGGCGTCGCTGGTGGCATGGCGCATCACCCGCCCCATCAGCAAGGTAGTGGTGGCCTCGCGTGAGCTGGCAGGTGGCAAGCTGCCCTCACCACTGGCCGAAGACGGCCCGCGCGAGCTGATTGCCCTGGCACGCGGCTTCAACCACATGGCCAGCGCGCTGGACAATGCCGCACGGGAGCGCCGCCTGATGCTGGCCGGCCTGTCACACGACCTGCGCACGCCGCTGACCCGGCTGAAACTGATGCTGGAGCTGCAAGACAGCGGCCCGGACACACCGGACATGCTGGCGGATATCGACGAGCTGTCGCGCATAGTACGCCAGTTCATCGACTTTGCCCGCGCCGAGGAATCCGCCCGGCTGGAGCCGGTAGCCCTGGCGGAACTGGCCGACAGCGTGGTGGCCCGCTTTGGCCGCAGCGGGCTGGATGTCCACCTTGATCGCCTGGCAGAACCGGAGCTGCAGGCTGATGCGCTGGCGCTGGAAAGGCTGTTGTCCAACCTGCTGGAAAATGCCCGGCGTTACGGCAAACCGCCACTGCGGGTGGAGGTGGCATGCCAGGACAATATGGCCATGCTCAGCGTGATCGACCATGGTGCCGGCATTCCGGCGGCACTGCGTGAGTCGGCCCTGGCACCGTTCGAGCGTCTGGCCGAACACCGCGGTACCGATGGCGGCAGCGGCCTGGGGCTGGCCATCGTCTCGCGGGTGGTCAAGCAGCACCACGGCCAACTACGCTTTGTTGACGAGGCCGACGGTGGCTTCCGGGTATGCATCCTGCTGCCGCTCAACGCAGCAGCTGCCGCCTGAAACTGGCTGGCGACTCAGGAACGGGGTCGCCAGCCCAGCAACAACACCCCGCCCAGAATCAGCACCCCGCCCAGCAGCATCGGCCAACTGACCGCCTCTTGCAGAAACAAGGCCCCCCACAGCACACCAAACACCGGCACCAGATAAGTCACCGTGCTGGCACGCGTGGCCCCCAGCCGGTCTATCAGCCGGTAGTAGATGAGGTAGGCCAGCGAGGTGCAACCCACAGCCAGGGCCAGCACGGCGCCCCACACCATGGACGTGGGCGCATGTGGCGGCAGCGAGAACAAGGCCAGTGGCGCCACCAGCACCGCTCCGCTGAACAGGCTGCCGGTGGCAGTCACCAGCGGCGGCAGGCCGGGTAACCAGCGCCGGGCCATATGGCCGGACCAACCATAACAAGCAGTTGCCCCCAGCATGGCCAGTACCGGCAGCAGCGACTGCACGTCGAATGCCGCGCCACGCCCCAGCATCAACACCAGCACCCCGGCCAGTCCCAGCAGCAGCCCTGCAGCACGCGCCAGGCGCATGCGTTCACCCGCCAGCGGAATGGCCCACAAGGCGGTCATCAAGGGCGTGGTGGCATTCAATACCGAGGCCACGCCAGCCGGCAGGCTATGACTGGCCCAGGCAATCAGACAAAACGGCAGGGCCGACAGAAACACGCCCACCACGGCAATGCGGAACCAGTGCTGCCGCCACAGGGGCAGACCACCACGCAGCAACAAGACCGGTAACAGCACCATGGAGGCCAGCGCCAGACGCAAGGCAATCAGGGGTACTGCACCCAGCTCGGGCACGGCCACCCGCATGAACAGAAACGAGCCACCCCATAAGGCCGCCAGCACCACCAGTCCCATCATGTCGCGATTCATCGTCGCGTCTCCCTTGTTGTCATGCCTGCCAGCATAAAGGGGCAGACCAGACGCTGCACCCGCTTTATTGCGGTCTAATTCCACTGCGCTGCCAGACTAGTTCCTGCGGAGAATAGCCAGCAGCCACACCAGCAGCCACACTGCCTGAGCCCCCTTGTCGAGTGCCTGACCATGGATATCCACGATTTCAACACCCTGCTGGCTGCCGCCCGTCAGCAGCCAGCCCCGCAACAGTTGCTGCTGGTATTTGCCAAGGCCGTGCTGCATGACGACCACCAGCCGCAAGAAGCAGAACGCTTTGCTCGCGGCGAAGGCGGCATCCTGCTGCCCAGCATGTGCCTGGACCGCGCAGCCGGAGAGCTGGTGGATTTTGCCAGCCTGCAAGCCGAATCCGCCCGCATGGGCGAGCCGTGGCACATCATGTTTGTCGCCTGTCTGGATGGCAGCGCCGGTGGCCCGCCACCGGCAGCCGACATCGACGCCGTGCTCAAGCGCATGATCCAGACCATCCAGACCGGTGGCGACATCTCCCGCTATCTGGCTTTCGATCGCAACGGCGACATCGTGCGTTTTCATTAACACCATCACTGCGCTGCCATCAGCCATGGCACAGCCCCGGCCTGGGCGCTAAGCTGAACCCGATCAGGCAGGACAAGTCTCAAGCCTTGTCCTGTTCCACATCGCATTCAGCCCGCGCCTGCCGGAGCCCGCATGAACCTGTCCCTGCTCAGCCGCTATGCCTTTTTTATTGCCTGCATCCTGCTCAGCCTGATCGGCCTGGCACTACACCAGATCGAATGGCTGTGGCCCTTCACCCTCACCGCCATCGCGCTCAGCCTGCTGGGCGTGCTGGACCTCACCCAAACCCGCCACGCGGTGCGGCGCAATTACCCGGTGCTGGGCAATATCCGCTATCTGGTGGAGGCCATCCGCCCGGAAATCCGCCAATACCTGCTGGAAGCCGATGGCGAACAGCTGCCCTTCTCGCGTGACCAGCGCTCGCTGGTTTACGCCCGCGCCAAAAATACCCAGGCCGACAAGCCCTTTGGCACCCTGCTGGATGTCTACGGCAGCGGCTTCGAATTCATCAGCCATTCCATCCGCCCGGCCCCGCGCAGCGACCCGGCCGGTTTTCGCATTGACATCGGCGGCCCGCAATGCCAGCAGCCCTACTCCGCCTCGGTTTTCAATATCTCGGCCATGAGTTTTGGTGCGCTCAGCGCCAATGCCATCCGCGCACTCAATCAGGGAGCCAGCCGGGGCGGTTTCTACCACGATACCGGCGAGGGCAGCATCAGCCCCTATCATCTGGAACACGGCGGCGACTTGGTGTGGGAACTGGGTAGCGGTTACTTTGGCTGCCGCGACGATGAGGGCCGTTTCGACCCGGAACGCTTTGCCCGGCAGGCGCACAACCCGCAGGTGAAGATGATTGAGATCAAGCTCAGCCAGGGTGCCAAGCCGGGTCACGGCGGCATTCTGCCCAAGCACAAGGTGACGCCGGAAATCGCCGCCACCCGTGGCGTGCCGCTGGGGCAGGATTGCGTGTCACCCTCCGGCCACAGCGCGTTTTCCACGCCGCTGGAAATGATGGCCTTCATTGTCCGGCTGCGTGAGCTGTCCGGCGGCAAGCCGGTGGGTTTCAAGTTTTGCCTGGGCCACCCGTGGGAATTCATGGCCATTGCCAAGGCCATGCTGGAGAGCGGCATCCTGCCGGACTTCATTGTGGTGGACGGCAAGGAAGGCGGCACCGGCGCGGCACCGCTGGAGTTTACCGACCACATTGGCGTGCCGCTGCGCGAGGGCCTGCTGTTCGTGCACAACACCCTGGTGGGCCTGAACCTGCGCGACAAGATCAAGCTGGGTGCCAGCGGCAAGATCATCAGCGCTTTCGACATTGCCAGCGTGCTGGCCATCGGGGCGGACTGGGCCAACTCCGCACGCGGCTTCATGTTTGCCGTCGGCTGCATCCAGAGCCAAAGCTGCCACACCAACCGCTGCCCCACCGGCGTGGCCACCCAGGACCCGTTACGCCAGCGCGCACTGGTGGTGCCGGACAAGGCTGAGCGGGTGTATCACTTCCACCGCAACACCCTGCATGCACTGTCCGAGATGCTGGCCGCCGCCGGCCTCACCCACCCGTCGCAGCTGGAGGCGCACCACCTGGTACGGCGGGTGAGCGATACCGAAATCCGCCTGTTCTCCCAGCTGCATGTGTTTTTGCAGCCGGGCGAGCTGCTGGGCGGCGACATCAAGGCCGAGTTCTATGGCCGCATGTGGCGCATGGCGCAGGCGGGCAGCTTTGCGCCGGCCCATGCCTGAAGCCAGTGATGGGGAGGCCACCCGGCCTCCCCGCCATCCTCAGCCTGCCACGCTTTCAAAGCCGGACAACACGTTCACCGCATTCACCCCGATGTCTTCCACCGCATAGCCGCCTTCCATCACGAACAAGGTGGGCAGGCCCAGCCCGGCAATGGCTTCGCCCATGCGCAGGTAGTCGGCATTTTTCAGCTTGAATCGGGAGATCGGGTCCTGCTCGAAGGTATCCACCCCCAGCGACACCACCAGCGCATCCGGTGCGTAGGCGGCTATCTTGCTGCAGGCATCGGCCAGCGCCGGGCCGTAGTGCGACCAGTCGGTGCCATGGGGCAGTGGGTAGTTGTGATTGAAGCCCAGCCCAGCCCCTTCGCCCGGCTCGTCGGCATGGCCCAGAAAATAGGGATATTCCACCATGGGGTCGCCATGCAGTGACAGGAACTGCACATCACTACGCTGGTAGAAGATGCTCTGTGTGCCGTTACCGTGGTGGTAATCCACATCCAGGATGGCCACCCGCTTGGCTCCCTTGTCCAGCATGGCCTGGGCGGCAATGGCAGCGTTGTTCAGATAGCAATAGCCGCCCATGTAATCCGCCGCGGCATGGTGGCCGGGCGGGCGGCACAGCGCAAAGGTGCTGCGCCCGGTGGCCAGCATGGTATCCAGCCCGGTCAGCGCCACATTGGCCGAGGAACGGATGGCCTGCCAGGTACCGGCGGTGATGGGCACCCCGGCATCGAACGAGTAGTAGCCCATCAGGCCGTCGATATCCTGCGGAATGCGGTCGGTACGCAGGCCGCGCACCGGCCACACCAGCGGCAGGGCATCATGGCTGCGGCCCTCGGCCTGCCACAGGCTCCAGGCCTGCTCCAGAAAATGCAGATAACCGGCGTCATGCACGCGCAACAGCGGCTCCAGCCCGTGTTCGGTGGGAGAGATGATGTCGCCCAACCCGGTCTGGCGCACGCGCTGCAACACCATGTCAGCGCGGCTGGGCATTTCAAAGCAAGGCTTGAGGGTGCCGTCGATCAGCTCGGCATTGCCGTGGTGCAAGTGGTGGTCGTCACTGTAAGTCGTCAGCATGCAGGTCTCCTTGCCGCTGGCGGTGAGCCAGCGGCATTGTGTTGTGTTTGCAAGGGAAAGCCGGCCTCAGCCAGCAAGTGTCATTTCTTCAGCTTGGTCCACACCCGGTCGCGCAGCGCATTGGCCTTGGCCGAACAGTTCTTGTTGGGCACAAACAGCGCACGCATGGCGGCAGTGGGGTTGATGGCCGGGTCGGCCTTGAGGTCGGCGACAAAATAGGCCGCACTGCCCTTGATGGCATTGTTGTAGCCGGTGAAGTTGGAGGCCTCGGCGATATTCTTCGGCTCCATCATCCAGTTGATGAACTTGAGCGCGTTATCGCGATTCTTGGCCCCTTTGGGGATCACCAGATTGTCATTCCAGAACGGGATGCCTTCTTTCGGATAGACAAACACGGCGGATTTGAGCTTCTGCCGGGTACGGTAGGCGGCACCGTTCCATTGCTGGTGCATGATGACTTCCTGCGCCTGCATGCGCTCGATGGTGCCGTCGGAGTTATACATGGCCAGCATGGGCTTTTGCGCTTCCAGCAGGTCCTGGATGCGCTTGGCCTGTTTCGGGTCCTCGGTACACTGGTCCACTTTCAGGTAGATGGCAGCGGCCTTGTACAACTCGGCCACGTCATTGAGCGCCACCACCTTGCCCTTGAGCGCGGCCGGCGGGGTGAAGAAGCTCTTCCAGCTATTGTCCAGCTTGCCGCCCGGCACCCGGCTGGCGTCATAGGTAAAGCCGGTCACCCCCCACATGTATGGCGCGGAATATTCGCGCTGCGGGTCGAAATCCGGCTTGTTGAGCGGCGCTTCCACCAGCTTGAAATTGGGCATTTTGCTGGCATCGATTTTTTCCAGCAGGCCTTCGTCGCGCATGATTTTCACCATGTAGTCGGACGGCACCACCACGTCATAGCCCTTGGCCCCGGCCTTGAGCTTGGCCAGCAGCGATTCATTGGAATCAAACACATCCAGGTTCACCTTGATGCCGGTTTCCTTCTCGAAGCGCTTGAGCAAATCCTGCGGGATGTAGTCAGACCAGTTGTACAGGTTCAGCTCCCCTGCGGCCATGGCCGAGGCGGATACCAGCAGGCCAGCCGCCAGGGCCAGCGAATGCAGTTTGCAGACTTTCATGGCATTTCTCCTTCGTATGTTGTGCAACAAGCGAAACATGAGGGGCAGCACAGCCGCCGACCCGGTTCAGGATTTGCGCTGGCCCATCCAGTAGGACAGCGCGACAAAAGCAATCGACACCAACAGCATCAGCGCCGACACCGCATTTACTTCCGGGGTAATGCCCATGCGGATCAGGCCGAAGATGTACACCGGCAGTGTGGTAGCACCGGCACCGGCCACAAAAAAGGTGATGACAAAATCGTCCAGCGACACGATGAAGGCCAGCATGGCCCCGGACAGCACGCCAGGCAGGATCAGGGGCAGGGTCACGCGACGGAAGGTGGCAAACGGCCCGGCGTACAGATCCGCCGCCGCTTCGGCCAGCCGTGGGTCCAGCCCTTCCAGCCGGGCGCGGATGGGCAGGTAAGCAAAGGGAATACAGAACACGGTGTGGGCAATCAGCACCGTCATCAGCCCCAGGTCCAGCCCCAGCGCAAGAAAGAACAGCAAGGACGCCACGGCAGTGACGATTTCCGGCACCAACAGCGGCAGGCCCAGCATGGCATTGATGAAGGCCTGACCACGAAAACGCTTGCCCGCCATGGCCAGCGCCGCCATGGTGGCAAAGCTGGTGGCCAGCACCGTGGCCCCGCAGGCGATGATCAGCGAGTTCTTGGTGGCGCGCAGGATGTTGTCGTTGTCCATCACCTTCAGATACCAGTCGAAGGAAAAACCGGTCCACAGTGTGGCAATGCGGTTGGCGTTGAAGGACAACACCACCAGCACCACGATGGGCAGGTAAAGGTAGACAAAGGCCAGCATGGCGGTGGGGGTGACGCCACGGAAGCGCCACAGGGTATTGGAGGCTTGCATGTCATTCTCCCGGAGGGCGCTGGAAGCGCTTGGTGTAAACCCACATCGCCAGCAGCACCAGCGCCAGCAACATGAAGGACAAGGCAGCCCCAAAAGGCCAGTTACGGGCAGTGCCAAACTGGTTCTGGATCAGGTTGCCTATCATCAGGCTCTTGCCACCGCCCAATAGCTCGGGGATGTAGTAAGAGCCGATAGCCGGAATGAACACCAACAGGCAGCCCGCCACGATGCCGGGCATGGCCAGTGGCAGAATCACCCGCCGCAGCGCCTGCCAGCGGTTGGCCCCCAGGTCGAAGGCGGCTTCCACCAGCCGCCAGTCCATTTTTTCCAGACTGGTGTAGATGGGCAGCACCATAAAGGGCAGGAAGGAATAGACAAAGCCGATGGCCACCGCCGTGGGGGTGTACAGCACATCCAGCGCCCCCTGGCTCAAGCCCAGCGCGGACAGGCTGCTATCGATCAGCCCGCCATTGCGCAGCAGCAGCATCCAGGCGTAGGTCCGCACCAGGAGGTTGGTCCAGAAGGGAATGGAAATCAGCAGAATCAGCCGCTGGCGGGTTTTTTCTTCTTTCAGCGCGATATACAGCGCGGTGGGAAAGCCGATCAGCAGCGTCACCACCGTGGCGAAACCCGCCAGCAAAAACGAGCGGCCAAAGATTTGCAGGTAATCGCTGTTGAGTGTGAGGCTGTCGTCCAGATCGCGCTCGTACAGGAACTGCACATAGGCGTCCAGGCTCCATTCCTTCCAGCGCACGCCGCCGTAGGTGTCCGGGGCCAGCACCGACATCCAGGCCATCAGCAACATGGGCAGCACCATGAACAGCAGCAGGGTGAGCGTAGTGGGCGCCAGCAGCAGGCGGCGGCGCAAGCGCCGTTGTGGGTCAAGCGACATGGTCGGCCTCCTGCAAACGGTGGAAGGCACCCGGCTGCGCCGACAGCTGCACGCGCTCGCCCACCCGGGCTAGCCGCACCGCTCCGCTGTCATTGGTATTGCGCACCCGGCAAGGCTGACCGTCGGCCAGTTGCACGGTGTAAACGGTATCCACGCCGCGATACACCACCTCGGACACCACGCCGTGCAAGCCGCTACCGCTGGTGGACAGTTGCAGGCGCTCCGGTCGCACCGCCAAGGCGGCATGGCCGTCGTGGCTTTGGTCCAGCACGGTGCCGGGCAGGCTGCCTGCTTCGCCAAAGTGCAGCAGGCCATCGGCCACCCGCCCTTGCAGAAAGGAGGTTTCGCCAATGAAATCGGCGACAAAGCGGTTGGCCGGGCGGTCGTAAATGTCCTCCGGGCTGCCCACCTGCTGCAGCTTGCCCGCCGACATCACCGCGATGCGGTCGGACATGGTGAGCGCTTCTTCCTGATCGTGGGTGACAAACACAAAAGTGATGCCGGTTTCACGTTGCAGGCGCTTGAGTTCCACCTGCATTTCCTTGCGCAGTTTCAGGTCCAGTGCGGACAAGGATTCGTCCAGCAGCAATACCTTGGGCGACGGGGCCAGCGCACGGGCCAGCGCCACCCGCTGCTGCTGGCCGCCGGACAGCTGGTGCGGACGACGACGGGCAAAACCGCCCAGCTTCACCAGTTCCAGCTTCTCCGCCACGATGGGCTTGATGTCTGCCGCTTTAACACCGCGCATTTCCAGGCCGAAGGCGATGTTTTCCTCCACCGTGAGGTGCGGAAACAAGGCATAGCTCTGGAAGACGGTATTCACCGGGCGCTGGAAGGGCAGCTTGCCGGACAGCGATTCGCCATACAGGCGGATATCGCCGCTACTGACGTCCTCGAAACCGGCAATCATGCGCAGCAAGGTGGTCTTGCCACAGCCGGACGGGCCTAACAGGGTGAAAAATTCGTTCTCGCGGATGCTCAGCGCAATATGGTCCAGCGCCAATACCGCATGTTCATCATGGCCAAAACGCTTGCAGACATGGTCGACGTCAATTGCCACACGATTGCCGGTCATGGCAGTCCTCCGGTGCAAATGCAGTGAAAACACGCCCCCGCACCACGCCGCACGGCGATGGTGTTGGGTTGCTGTCAGGATGGGAAAAAGCCTGGCGCTACACGCCGGGCGGGCGGGCATGACCGCACGGGCTCAGCCGTGCAGCCGGGTCATCGCACAAGAAGGAAGTGCCGTGGCAGATTGGGGAAAAGTCACCCTCCGGCCGTGTGCCGCTTGGTCGCAGGTACTGGCGCATGGCCGGGTGTCGCACCGCCAGAATGGCGGCATCGCTTGGCTTGCTCATGGTTTCTCCTCCGTTTTGTGTGATCGGACGTGACATTGCCTACAGGCCGGGGAGCCGCGTGGCACGCTCCTGGCGAGGGAGAAATGGCCTGGGCAATGACATTGAGTGGTCCGTCTTTTTTTTATTCATTCTGCCAACAAGCGCGGTCGCGAAAAGATACATAGCGGTCAACTATGGGATAAATCCGGCCAAAAATACGGTGCAAACCGCGTACCGGACAGCGCCTGCCGGTTCAGCCAGGTCGTTCCGGACAGGCAGACTTACGCTCAGACAGCCGCATTGGCAGGGACAGAAACGAAGGGAAACGCAGCAGCGTCAGCGACGCAAATCGGAGGGTCGCTTGCCGGTCCAGCGGGCAAAGGCGTGGCGGAAACTGGCGGATTCGGCAAAGCCCAGCCGCTCGGCAATCATGCCGATAGACAGGCTGCTTTCCTGCAGCAGATGCAGCGCTTGCTGGTGCCGTGCCTGATCCAGCAAGGCCTGGAAGGAGGTTCCCAGTGCGGACAGCTTGCGCCGCAGCGTGCGTTCGGACATGTGCAAGGTGGCGGTCAGCTCGTCCAGTCGGGCAAACCGCACCGGGTCGGACTGCATCAGGCGCAGCACCCGCGCCACCAAGGCCGAGCCATGACTGCTGGCCCATTGCTGCTGCTGACGCTGGCATTGCTCCAGCGCCATGTGGAAGCTGACCGCATCGGCCAGCGGTTGTGGCCGATCCAGCCATTTGGCCGGAAACAGCAATGCGTTTTCCGCCATGTCAAAACTGCCCGCCTGACCAAAAATGGCCGGATAAAGCCCGGCATGCGCGGGTGGAGCAAAACTCATGTGCACGGCCTTGGGCGACCAGCGCACACCCATGCAGTCGCGGGCGATGGTCCACATCGAAGACAGGCACATTTCGGCATTGAAGCAGAGCAAATCCTCGCGGTAGCGATAGTGCTCGGCCAGCAGGCAGGCATCCTTGCCCCGCTCTTCCAGCCGCAGGGTGAAATAGCTGGCCAGCAACAAGGGAAAGCGGATGGCGGTTTCCAGCGCCACGCGCAAGGTGGGACTCACCAGCATGGTGTAACCCAGAATGCCGTAGTTGGAGGTGTGCATGGCATGGCCCAGCCGCAGGCCAAGGGCATCGTCCTGCGACAGGCGACGCGCGGTGTCGAAGACGGTGAGTTCCTGATGGTGGTTGATCAGCCGGGCCGGCTCCAGCAGGCGTTCCGGTGGAAGGCCGCTGCCCGCCAGCACCTCGGCGGCGGCAATGCCCTGCTCTGCCAGTACGTTCACCGTAGTGACAATCGCATGCAGCGACACCGGCCGACTGGAAGGGTTGTCGTGGCCGGGAGGGTCAACAGCATCAGAACTGGCAGGCCGTGCAATGTGCATTCTGGTCTTCAGCCATGGCTAACAGGCCATGCGCTGTCTCCGACAGGGGACAATCGGCTGATCTTGCCGTCTTGCCAACGGCCTGGCAAGCCAGCCAGGCTCGGGCCCTGCAGGCTGACTGACACATCAAAATTTGTAAAATTGCTTGTCGGTGGCAGGCCACGCCCGGAACAATACGGCTGCGCACGCAGACCAACTGTAGGCCATAAACAGATGGCTGGCGCAGCCTGATCTTGCCACTGCCCCACACCGGCTGGTGGCCTACCCGCACAGGGCCAATGCGGCAGTGCGCTTTCTCTTCGCAAGACTCCGTTCCGGATGGACATAGCCAATATCATGATCACACTGCACAAAACCCTAGCTTCTTCCTGCTGCCTGATGCTGGGCTTGCTATGCACCCAGGCCAACGCTGCCGTCTCCATGCTGTCGGTGTCCGACAGTGTCAGCGCCACGGTGGGCAGCATTTCCACCTCCTTGCAGAACTCCTCCAAGGCTGTCGGCAATATCGCCGAGGGCGACTACAAGGTGGTGGCCGTGGCCCAGGCCGACCAACCGGGCAAAACCCAGCTCACCCTGGTGCCGGTGGCTGCCGCCAACAATACCGAGCCCTTCAATCTGTTCGTGGCCCAGGCTGACGTGAAGCACAGCGGCGTGGAAACCGGCCAGATCGTGCATGCACAAAAACAAGCCTATGGCCTGGTGTTTGCCCGCGCCGACAACCAACAGCCGTTTGCCCTGCTGCTGGATCAGGCCTGGAAGTCTGAAGTGCAGCCCAAGGTGGTGTCCTGATTCTGTTGCACCGTCCCACCGGCCGACGCCTTCAAGCCCTGCTGATGGCAGGGCTGTTTGCCTTGTCAGCCACACTGGCCAAACAGGCGGCTGCAGGTTCGCTGCTGTTTTGCGAACAGTCGTCGCAGCAGAGCGTGGCACGCAAAAGCGACCTGCTGCTATTCAGCCAGCAGGTACGCCAGCTGCTGGATGCATCCGGTCATCAGGCGGCCATCATCTCCCGCTCCGGGCTGGACCTGGAGCGTTTCCATATCCGCCTGTCCCATGCAGGCATCAGCCTGCGCAACAATCCCAACTCGCCATGGTCGGTACGCCAGCTGTACTACGCCTGTGAAGAACAGCGTCCGCATTTGTACGACCAGGGCCTGCCGGGTTTCCTGATCGACCAGCCGCAAGGCAGCAATGTGTACTTGTCCATCCTGCTGTTGCCGGCAAAACAGGAAGAACAACTGGTAGCCGCCGCGCTGGACAACAAGCTGTCGCTGCAACTGCTGGGGGCGGACTACAGCGCCAACGCCTACCCCTTTTCCACCCGCTACCAGAACTGTAACCAGTGGCTGGTGGAGCTGCTGGCGCACGCCTGGGGACAGTTACCGCATGAAGGCGATGGCCGCAGGCAGGCGCAGGACTGGCTGCAACAGCAGGGCTATCGCCCGGATACCGTCGATGTGAAACACCGCTACATGGTGTGGGCGGCCAATGTGGTGCCACTGGTGCACAATGGCGACCACCCGGACAGCGAACTGGCGGCAAACCGCTATCAGGTGAGCCTGCCCGCGGCAATCGAAGGTTTTGTGCGTCAGCAGGCCGCAGGGGCCGAACGGATTCAGGTTTGCCTGCGCGGCAAGACGCTGGTCACTCACCAGGGCTGGGATGACATGGCGGATGATTGCCAACCGGCAGCGGGTGACACGGTACAGCAGCTGGGTTGAGTACCAAGCGCTGCGCTTAACCTTTCTTTACCCGATCTTTACATCCAGCGGCCTCATGCCTGCGCGCTGACATACCGATAATGAAGCATCCGATCATCATTTGTATGCAGCGAGACCATGATGGATATCAGCAAAACCAGCGCGGCAAACAACAGCACCAGCACACTGAGCAGCAGTGGCAAGACTGCGGCCAGAACGGGCAAGGACAGCAACACACTGGACAGTGACGGCAAGGCGGCAAGCGCCTCGCCCTCCACCATCGTGAAACTGCAAAGCAAGGGCAAGGCAGATGAGGCCAGCAGTGACAGCAATGCCGCCAGCACGGATGACAACGCGCCATCCGCCGTCAAATCCTTTACCTATGGCGTGCTGAACCTGCCCGATCCGGCAGCCGACCCCGCCCCGACACCCAGCCAGACGGAAAACAGCTATTTCACTGCCGGACGCTGGGCCGCAGCGGCAGTCACCGTCGGCACGCTGATTTCGCTGGTGGTTTGACACACCGCCACACAGCGCAAAGGCCGCTCATCAGCGGCCTCAGGCTGCTGACAAAGTCATTTGATGCGATTGCACCGGACCCGGCAAAGCCGGGCCTTACGACCAAGCACCTGATTCCGCAGCCTTCCCATCTAATCCCAATCCCCCCGCCCTTTCCCTGAAAGGGAGCCTCGCTTTCATTGCAGAAAGCGAGCGGGGTTTGGCGATAGTCTGGGGCCGCTTTGCAGCGGCGTTCAGCGCCGGGCGATCAGCACAATCCCCACCCCCACCAGCAGCATGCCGGCCAACTCGCGCGCCAGCGGCCACTCCCCCAGCTGCAGTGCCGCCATAGCCACCGCCAGCAGCGGAATCACCAGCGCATTAAAGCTGAGCGTGCTGGCCGGCAAACGCTTGAGCAGCCACAGCCAGGCCAGCCAGCCCACCGCGCTGGACAATACTCCGGCGTACAAGAGGCCCAGCACAAAAGCGCCGGACCAATGGATATGGGCAAAATCCGCCCACGGCCACAAGGCAAGAATTGGCAACAGGCCAATCAAGGCCTGCCAGGCCGAAAAATTCAGGCTGTCGAGCTGGCCACAGCGTGTCGCCCGCTTGCTCAACACCGAACCGAGCGCCCAAAAGAAACCAGCCAGCACCGCCAGCAGCATGGGCAATACCCCGCCATGCAGCTGCCAGGGCGCCACAATCAGCATCAGCCCGACAAAACCGGCGGCCAAGGCCTGGCCGGTACGGCGGCCAAACGGCTCGGCCAGCAACCAGCGTGACAGCAGCGCCACCCAGAACGGCATGGTAAATACCAGTACCGAAGTGCGCCCCGCCGCCCCCGCTACCAGCGCCAGGGTAATGGACAGGCTGTACAGACAGGTGGTACTCAGCCCCACCTGCGCCGCCTGCGACAGGCGCTGCGGCCGGATGGCACGGCCACGCGCCAGCAGCACGCCAAACAGGGTCAGGCTGCCCAGCGTGGTACGCAAAATCAGATGGGTAATGGGTGTGGTGGCCTGCAAGGTCTGCTTCATCACCACATAGTTGTAGGCCCACAGCGTCACCAGCGCAGCAAACAGCAGCATGGGCAGCCAGCGTGCGGATGCCGCGGTGCGGGACAGGAAGGGATTGAGGATGGTACTGGAAGCCGACATGGTGCATCTCCGATGGATGCTGCCAGTGTAAGCAGCGCGCCAGCTTGCACCGCTGCGTTTTACTGCAGCAAAATGCAGCCAAACTGATGTTTGTGAATAAGCAATGCAGGAAAACTGATATGCCGGATGAAAAACAGCTGGATAGCTACGACCGCAAGCTGCTGGCCCTGCTACAGGAAGACGCGCGCCGCACCCACGATGAACTGGCCGAAGCCGTCAGCCTGTCGCCCACTGCCGTTACCCGGCGGCTCAAACGGCTGCGCAGCGAGGGCATCATCCGCCGCGAAGTGGCCTTGGTAGACCCGGCCGTACTGGGACGCCCGCTGCGGCTGGTGGTGAATGTGATTCTGGAGCGCGAGCGCATTGCGCTGGTGGATGCCTTCAAACAGGCCATCCGCGCCGCGCCGGAAGTGGTGGAGTGCTACCACGTGACCGGGCGGCCGGACTTTGTGCTGGTGGTGCTGGTACGCGACATGGGCGATTACGAACGCTTTTGCCGCCAGCACATCATGAGCAATGACAATGTGCGGGAATTTGAATCGCTGGTGGTGATGGAAACCACCAAGTACAGCACCGCCGTGCCACAAGACACGGCGGACGAAGCTTGCTGAAAGCCCGGCCCGCCCAAACGGGCTCAGCCCTCATGCAACAGTGCGTGCTGGATTTCCGACAAGGCCTGCGGCACGCGCATGAAATTGAGCGGCATGCCCAAGCGCCGTGCCATGTGGGAAGACGAGAACATGCCACACAGCTGGTAGTGACCGGTGTTCAGGTCCAGCTCGGCCACCAGCGCATGCTGCCGGCCCTGCTGCTTCAGCGTGGATACCATGTGACCGACGGTGGCGTGCTGCACATCAGCCAAGGACAGCATTTCCAGCTCGCTGCGCGGCGTCATCACGTCGCGCACCAGCACTTCATCGTGACGCTTGCCATGCTCCAGCATGCACTGCACCGGGCGTTCGCCCAGAATGTCCGAAGCGGTGATCAGGCCCACCAGGCGGCTTTCGTCATCCTGTACAAACAACAGGCGGATGCCGCGGCTGATCATCAGATTGTGCGCATGACGCAGGATTTCGTCCTCACCAATACTCACCGGGTCGATGATGCGCAGGTCTGTCATCACCTCCAGCGCCGGGCTTTTGAGATTGATGGGGCGTTGCGGGCGCTGGTCCAGATGAACCAGATCGGTATGTTTAGGCATGGCCATGGATGGCAGCGCTTGGAATGTGGTTTCCATGTGACTCTCCAGCTGATGGATGTTGTTGTCTGGCTAGGCTGTTGCCTGGTCACAGTGGCGCGGCAGGCAGTCTGTCACGTCGCTGACGGGTGGAGCCGGTACTGTCTCCCCTACTCCGGCCCAGATTTCATTCTAGGCAGGATTTTCCAGATGCAAGGCCAACGTTGAACCCAAGCTGCAAATAAGTGTTGCTCGCAAGCGCTCAGATTCAGCAATGGCTCACACAGCCACAAGCCATGCTGAAAAATCAACGCGACCCGCCCAGCCCGCCAGACCTGCTTCTTGTACTGCATCCCTGCCCGACCGACCAGTGATCGCGGTCATGCCCATGCTCCTCGTGCCACGCCAGACATGAAAAAACCGCCGTGAAGGCGGTTTCAGGCTGCTGACAAAGTCATTTGATGCGATTGTACCGGACCCGGCAAAGCCGGGCCTGACGACCGAGCATTTAATTCCGCAGCCTTCCCATCGATCCCCTTTCCCCCCGCCCTTTCCCTGAAAGGGAGCCTCGCTTTCTTTTCAGAAAGGGAGAAGGATTTGCCAATAATCTGAAACCGCCGTGAAGGCGGTTTCTTTGCTGGTGCGATAGCAAAACAGCTCACATCTGCATGATGGCTTCCAGCTCTTCCACGGTTTTGGGAATGGGCTCGCCCAGCACCCGACTGCCGGTTTGCGTCACCAGCACATTGTCTTCAATGCGGATGCCGCCAAAACCGCTCATCTCGGCAAAGCGCGCGTAGTTGATGTACGGGCTGTGACGGCCCTCGGCCTGCCAGGCGGCAATCAGCGCCGGAATGAAGTAAATGCCCGGTTCCACGGTCAGCACCATGCCCGCCTTCAATGCCTTGCCCAGCCGCAGATAGCCCAAGCCGAACAAGGGACTGCGCTGGACGGTGTCGTCATAGCCCACCAAGTCCTCGCCCAGGCCTTCCATATCGTGCACGTCCATGCCGATCTGATGCCCCAGGCCATGCGGGAAGGCAATGGCATAGGCACCGGACTCGACAATCTCCTCCACCGGGCCGTGGAAGAAGCCCAGCTCGCTCATGCCCTGCACCATCACCTGCGCTGCCAGCTTGTGCACGTCCAGATAGCGCACGCCGGGCTTGATGGCGGCGATGGCCTGCAGCTGCATGTCCAGCACGATGTTGTACAGCTCGCGCTGCTGCTGGTTGAAACGCCCGCCCACCGGGAAGGTACGGGTGATGTCGCTGGCGTAGCCGCCACCAGAGGTACAGCCGGTGTCGTTCAGTACCAGGTCGCCCTTTTGCAGCACATTGTCGTGCGCGTGGTTGTGCAGCACCTCGCCACGCCGCGAGAAGATGGACGGATAAGCCAGCTGCCAGTCATGGCGACGCATGATGCCTTCCATGATGCCCACCACCTGATGCTCCACCACGCCGGGGCGCGAAGCCTGCATGGCGGCCACATGCATGGCACCGGTGACGGCCAGCGCAGCTTCCATTTCGGCCACTTCTTCCGCGCTCTTGATTTCACGCAGCGCCACCACCGCGCGGGTGAGTGCAGGTGAAAAACCTGCCGCCACCACGGACGGATGCACCCCCAGCAGGCGGCCCAGTTCCAGCCGGGTCTCGCCACGGTACGGTGCCAGATAATGCACAGCCCGCCCGGCTGCTCGGGCGGTGGCTACCGCCTGCTCCAGCACGGCATACGGCTGGCTGAGGCTGATGCCGGCAGTGGCGGCGCGCTCGGCCAGGCAAGGCTGCGGGCCGGTCCACACGATGTCCGCCACGTCAGGGTCGTTGCCAAACAGCGTGGTGGTGCCAGCGGCAGTGTCCATCAGCGCCGCCATGCCCGGCTGGTTCTGGCCAAAGAAGTAGCGGAAGCTGGAATCCTGCACAAAGGGGAAGATGTTGTCGTGGTAGTTCATCGGCGAATCCACATTGCCAACAAACAACAACAGGCTGTCCGGCATGGACTGCTGCAGCGCGCTGCGGCGCTGCTGATAGACAGCAGCAGAAAAAGTCACGCTCACTTCACTTCCCCCTTTTTTTCCATGTTCACTGCAATACAACTGGCATTTTATGGCAGAAAACCATGGCAACACGCAGATTGTATCCAAACAAAACACTCTACACGGCTCACAGGAACATGGCTACCACAACAAGGGCTGCCGCACAGCACCACAGAAACGCGACCATGCGCATCTGCCGGATGTGGCAGCACACAACGCCATGCGTCTTCCGCAGCGCTTGATGAAGATGGAGTGTCCTAAAACAAATAAGAAACTCTGCCATAAGTTGCAAATATATTCCTACGGCGGTAACAAGGACTCCTCTATATCAGCACCCAGAATTTAAGAAAATTCCATAGGAGCAAAGGAAATTTCCTAGTATTTTTATCCCAGCTGACTGTCTACTATTCCTTAGTCCTATTGCTAACGCCACAGAAATATTATGCCACGGCATGAGGGCTCCACAACCACACTTGATTAATTCATCCATTAGATTATTTATAAAATAATTGCATTATAAAAATACAATCAGACTTTCAATATCGGTGAGATTAAGAAATTTCAAGCAGGAAGCAGGAAATTTTTTATCTTCCTTCATTTGTGCACAATAACCCCGGCATACCTTTACTGCCTACTTAACGGCCAGATATTTCTGATCTGTTTGACCAATCGCCGGCCTGATGAACCCTAACTGCAATTGCATAATAAACACGATGAAGTCAATCAAAAATTCAACCTATCGAGTATTCAAGCTATGAAATCATACAAGCAGGCTTCTCATACATATCTCCATTTTAAAAAAATATTCAAGCTTATTATTTCAATTCTATGCCATCGCAAACTAATTTCTCTTGCCTATGTACTTGCAATATGGGCAGCTTTATCAGCCACCATGGCAATGGCTGAGTGCACCACGAAGAATGCTAATATTACTCTGCCAGACTTAGCGCTCAATCGAGACAATGTACCTATTGACTCTCCTATTGGTAGTGAATTCACATCTCCTGTCACAACAATCTTAACTTGCACAAGCAATCCCAATGGGCGTATCGTAACAGTAATGGGATCATACAACGCGCTAAAAGAAATTAATGGGAGAAACATTTTAAAAACAAGTAATCCCGGCATTGGGTTCGCCTATGGATTTGAACCAACAGCCGACGACTGCCTAAGCGCCGGCCTTAAATGGTCCTCGAAGACTAATGATTCTTCATTCTGTTCCAGCCAATTCTCGGCAGTACCGAAGATGACGCTGACTGGAAAATTTCATTTTCAACTCTACAAAATAGCTAATATCAGTGGCTCCAAAAATACAACGCTTGGTACAGAGACACCGGGGGTAATCGCATCGGAAACTAACAACTACACCTACACTGCAAATATGAATGTAAATACATTCAATGTCACCACAAGTAGCTGTAGCTTGCTTAGCGCAAGTAGCACCAACGTGTCACTACCTACAATTTCCAAGAATGGCTTGTCTATTCAGAGCACCACTGCTGGAAGTACGCCATTCTCCATTACGATAAACTGCCCTTCCCCCACCAATTTGAATATCACATTTACTGATAACAATAATATTGGCCAAACAACAACCATTCTGAAAAACACCTCAACGGCAACAGGGGTTGGCGTTCAGCTATCTTACAAAGGCAATATCATCAGTTTTGGCCCGGATTCTGCAGAACCTGGCACCATCAACCAGATTGTACTGGACAACAACATGACAGGGACGCAAACCTTTCAATTCAATGCAGCGTATATCCGCACAGGAACCATCACACCAGGGGCAGTGGCGGCAAAGGCCACCTTCACCCTGTCCTACCAATAAAAAAAGGCCGCATGCACACGCAAGCGGCCATTTTCATGGCGATTACGATGAATTTAGTTTCATTAGTTATCTGCTGAATGAACAACGCGTTCGCAAATATTCGTGGCCTGCAACACTAGAGAATTTTCCTGGTAATAAATAAGAATTATCTTATGCAAAAACATCTTAAACTTGTTAAACTAACTTATATTTATTTTGCAATAGCAGGCCAAAATGAAACATTCCCTCTCTTCACTGCAGGACATTATATACAGAAAACTTAGAACAACATCTTCCACCACCGCCTTCTCTATTCGTAAATTTTATTTATTGCTAGCGCTATTCGCTTTTTATTCACCTTCGGGGTTTGCTGCATGCACCGCAGGAGACGAAGTTGTGGTTAAGATTCCGGACCTTAATTTCAATTTAAACAATATTCCACTACAAGGGAAAATTGGTAGTGAAATCATTACACCAGAGCAAGCACTAGGCTCGTGCACGGCCACCGGTAATGAACGCCCTAGCCTTTCATATCGAACAATAGCTGATCCCGGGATCGGCTCAAGCGTGATCATGGGGAAGAATATTTATACAACAAGCGTTCCTGGCATTGGCTACGCTGTTGGATTGGAACCTACTAACTTTTGCTTGGGAAATGGAGTTTATTGGGTTCCCTTTACCACCTGCAAAGTACCTGTCAGCGGCACAACCACCGCAACATTCAATGCCAAGCTCCATTTTCAGCTGTATCGAATTGGCACCATCAGCAATGCCAACAGCATAACCATTTTCAGAAATAATTTTGGTATCTATGAATATAATCTCTGGGATGGCAATGTGACAAAAGTCCTTACCTACCAGTCATCATTGCCATTCAATATGACTGTCAACACCTGCAGCTTACAGTCAAACAGCATCAGTAATATCACCCTCCCTCAAATAACCAGCAATGCCTTGCCCAGCATAAATAGTCGTGCCGGTATGACTCAATTCCGTCTAATGGTAAATTGTCCTAATAATACCAATCTGAACATCACCTTTACTGACAACAACAATATTGGTCAAACCACGAATATTCTGACCCCTGCTACAACATCGACCGCCAAAGGCGTAGGCGTTCAATTGCAATACAACGGTACGATCATCAGCTTTGGCCCGGACTCTGCCGAGCCTGGCACCACCAACCAGATTGTGCTGAACTCCAACCTCACTGGCGTGCAAAGCTTCCCTTTCACCGCCTCATATATTCGTACCGGCACGGTGACTCCTGGAACCTTATCCTCCACGGCCACCTTCACCCTGTCCTACCAATAAAAAATGGCCGCTTGCACATGCAGGCGGCCATTGTCTTGTGTGACTCAACCCTCAGTTTTTGCCCTGTATCACCGGCTTGATGGCCGGCGTGCTTTTGGGACGCGCCTTCAGCAGCCAGCTGATGCTGCCACCAGCCAATACCGCCCATAGCGGCGAGCCCAATCCGGCGATAGTGACGCCGGATGCCGCCACCACAAATGTAAGCAAGGCGGCTTCGCGGTGGCCTTCATCCATCAGCGCAGCGGTGAGTGATGAGGCCAGCGTGCCAAACAAGGCCAGCCCGGCGGCGGTTACCACCAGTGCCTTGGGCAATAGCAGCACCAGTCCGGCCAGCGCGCCACCGGCAATCCCCAGCACGATGTACAGCACACCGCATACCAGCCCGGCCATGTAGCGGCGTTGCGGGTCCGGGTGGGCTTCTGGTCCGGTACAAATAGCTGCGATGATGGCGGCCAGCGTCACGCCATGCCCGCCCAGCGGCGCGGTAATGATGGATACCAGACCCAGTACGGTAACGGGCGAGCGAGCCGGTATGTGGTAACCAGACGCCGACAGCACGGCCATGCCGGGCAAGAACTGGCTGGTGAGCGCCAGCAAGGCCAGCGGCAAGGCCAGATTGACAAAGGCCGTCCACGACCACTGCGGCATGGTGAACAAAGGGCCGCTGCTGCCCTGCCAACTGCCTGCCGTGCCATACATGCCTTGCCAGCTGGCGATAACCAGGCCCAGACCAATGGCGGCCAGCAGCGCAAAGCGCGGAAACAGCTTGCGGCCAATGAAGAATAGCACCGTCATTGGCACCACCAGCAAGGCCTGCTGGCTGGCCGCCCCGGCCACGTCGGCAACAAAATGGAACAGGATGCCGCCCAGCATGGCGGCCGCCAGCGAAGCCGGGAAAACTTTCATCAGCTTGTCGAAGGCACCACTCACCCCCACCAGGGTGACAATGACGGCGGCAGCCAGAAACGCCCCCACCGCCTCGCCGTATGGCACACCGGGCAGCGCCGCCAGCAACAGGGCGGCACCGGGGGTGCTCCAGGCGGTAATGACCGGAACACGCCAGCGCAGCGTCAGCCAGATGCCTGCCAAGCCGGAGGCAATGGACACCGCCCATACCCAGGAACCAAGCTGGGCTGCACTGAGTCCGGCTGACTGGGCGGCGTGCACAATAATAAGAAAGGGGCCGGAATAACCCACCAGCAGTGCCAGCACTGCGGCAAGCCCGGCCGAAGGCGAGAAATGGGACCAGCTGAACGGCACACGATCAGCATGCGTCGGGCTGGCAGGAGACTCTCGCGGGGAAAGCGTGGACATGGATGAACTCCGTGATGCGTCAATGCACACAGGGTAAACAATGCCGGCTAGTCTGCCTTCCCACACGCCGGACAAACAGCGTAGACTGGGCTGAATCTGTTATATAGAACAGCGATGACCGACACTCCGCTCTATCTGCATATCGCCCACCAGTTGCAAGCACGGCTGGACAGTGGCGAATGGCCACCGGGCAGCCGCCTGCCTGCCGTCCGTCAGCTGGCAGCCGAACACGGCGTCAATACCCTGACCGCGCTGGCGGCCTACCGCCATCTGGAAGAACAGCAGCGGGTGGTGGCACGACCGCGCAGCGGTTTCTTTGCTGCGCTGCCGCGCCATGTGGCGGATAGCCATGCCACGCTACCCGGCCCTACCGCTGCGGCACTGGTGGATGTGGATAGCCGTATGAGCAATCTGATCCGCCTGTCGGCATCGTCCATCCGCCAGCAGCTGCACATGGCCGAGGCGCACCACGGCCTGTATCCGGCGCAGGAATTGTCACGCCGCATGCAAATGCGGCTGGCCCGCCAGCCCGAGCTGATTGGCGCCTACCTGCCCACCGCCGACCAGCAACAGCTGTACCAGCAAATACGCCGACTGGCGGCCAGCTGGCAGCTGGATATTCCGGCCGACCACATTCTGTTCACCCAGGGCATTACCGAAGCCATCAGCCTGTCGCTGCGCCACCTCACCCGCCCGGGCGATGTAGTGGCGGTGGAAACCCCGGTGTACTTCGGCCTGCTGCAAACCCTGCAATCACTGGGTTTGAAGGCGCTGGAGATTCCGTGCACGCCGGATGCCGGGCTGTCGCTGGAGGCGCTGGATTTTGCCCTGCGCCACGGTGCACCGGTGAAATGCCTGGTGACGGTGACCAACTTCCAGAACCCCACCGGCGCGCTGATGCCGGACGACAACAAAAAGCGCCTGCTACAACTGGCGCGCCGCTACGGCCTCACCATCATCGAGGACGATGTGTTCGGCGAGCTGTATTTCGGCAACCAGCACCCCAGCCCGCTCAAGGCCTGGGACCGTGACGGCGACGTGATTTACTGTTCGTCCTTCACCAAGAGCTTTGCCCCGGCCTTCCGCCTGGGCTGGCTGTCCGGCGGGCGACACCATGCCGCACTGGAGCGGCTGCGCGAAAGCAGCAGCCTGGTCAGCCCGGCCATCCTGCTTGGCGTGTTGTCCGAGATGCTGGCCAGCGGCGACTACGCCCGTATCAGCCAGCGCATCCGCCAGCAACTGAAACAGCAAATGGAACAACTGAGCGATGCCGTGCTGGACGCTTTCCCGCGCGGCACCCGCGTCCGGCGGCCACAAGGCGGCATGCTGCTGTGGGTGGAAGGCCCGGAAGGGCTGGACAGCCAGGCCCTGCTGGAAGCCGCGCTCTCCCGCTCCATCAGCTTTGCCCCCGGTCTGGTATTTTCTGCCGAGCCACGCTTTGGTCATTGCCTGCGTATCAACTGCGGCCAGCCGTGGTCCACCCAGCTGGCCGAAGACATACACCTGCTGGGCTGGCTGGCCGCAGAGCAACTGGCAGGACGGCTGTGATGGAACACGTGGATTGCGTGGTGATAGGCGCGGGCGTGGTGGGCTTGGCCATTGCCCGCCAGCTGGCCATGGCCGGGCGCGAGGTGCTGATTTGCGAGGCCGAAGGCCAGATTGGCCAGCACTGCAGCAGCCGCAACAGTGAGGTGATTCACGCCGGGCTGTACTACCCTGTGGGCAGTCTGAAGGCACGGCTGTGCGTGCAGGGCCGCGCCATGCTGTACCGCTATTGCGCCGAGCGGCGCATCCCGCACCAGCGTATCGGCAAGCTGCTGCTGGCGAACACTGCCGACGATCTGCCACGCTTGCAGGACATTGCCCGCCGCGCCGCTGCCAATGGCGTGGACGACCTGCAATGGCTGGATGCCGCCGAGGTACGTGCGCTGGAGCCGCAACTGCAAGTACATGCCGCCTTGCTGTCCCCCTCCACCGGCATCGTGGACAGCCATGCTTTGCTGCAAGCCCTGCTGGCCGATGCCGAAGCCCACGGCGCCCAACTGGTCTGCCATTCCCCATTCAACAGTGGCCGGGTAGTGGCGGATGGCATGGAACTGGACATTGCCGGCATCACCATCAAGGCCAGATTGGTCATCAACGCAGCCGGGGCGTGGGCACCCGCTGTCGCAGCCAGCATGGTTGGTGTTCCACGTGAAACCATCCCGACCGCCCACTATGCGCGTGGCGTGTATTTCAGCCTGAGCGGGCGTTCGCCGTTCTCGCGGCTGATTTACCCGCTGCCGGAAGCGGGCGGGCTGGGCTGCCACCTGACGCTGGATCTGGCCGGGCAGGCGCGCTTCGGCCCTGATGTGGAATGGATAGACGGCGTGGAGTACCGGCTGGACCCGGCACGCGCCGCTGCGTTTTACCACAGCATCCGTCGCTGGTGGCCGCAGTTGCCGGACAATGCCTTGCAGCCGGGCTATGCCGGGGTGCGCCCCAAATTGGCAGGGCCGGACGAGCCGGATGCCGACTTTGTCATCCAGGGCCCGGCTGCGCATGGCGTGGCGGGGCTGATCAATCTGTACGGCATCGAATCTCCCGGCCTGACCAGTTGCCTGGCGCTGGCAGCGATGGTCGGGGCCATGGCCAATCAACACGCATGAGGCAGACATGACAGACAGCCCCACCCTGCATTCCATCAATCTGGCGGCAGTCAGCCCCATGCTGATCGAAGGCCGCCGCATCATGAGTGGCATCAACAAGCTGCCGGTCAGCACCCTGCAACGGCCCGGGGCCATTGTGGTGGGCAAGCTGGGACTGGCGGGCGACGAGCAGGCCGACCCCACCGTGCACGGCGGGCTGGCCAAGGCCATCTATGCCTATCCGCTAGAGCACTACCCGTTCTGGCAGCAAGCCTGCCAGCAACATGGTTCGCGCCATGCCGGCAGCCCATTGCACCACGGCATGCTGGGGGAAAACCTCACCATCAGCGGCCTGCTGGAACAGCATGCCTACGTGGGCGATGTGCTGGAATTTGCCGATTGTCGGCTGCAGATTACCGAGCCGCGCCAACCCTGCTTCAAGTTTCAGGCCCACATGGACATGCGCCTTGCAGTGAAGCTGATGGCACAAAGCGGCCATTGCGGCTTTTATCTGGCGGTGCTGCAAACCGGCACGCTGCGTGCCGGTGAAAACTTCCGCATCCTGCCCGGCCCGCGCCAACTGAGCATGGCCGACGCCTTCCGCCGCCGCTTGCGCCGACTGGATTGAAGCCACCGCACAAGCCGACAGCATTTGGCGAAATGCGCCGCTCATGTAGAATCAGACAGCCTCCAACACCGCAGCATACTGACAAACGACCCGCCACCATGA
The DNA here is from genome assembly GCF_013391415.1 of Aquitalea sp. LB_tupeE. Taxonomy (GTDB): domain Bacteria; phylum Pseudomonadota; class Gammaproteobacteria; order Burkholderiales; family Chromobacteriaceae; genus Aquitalea. Next base: position 125,817 of record NZ_JACAXB010000016.1, on the reverse strand, counting down.
TCATTCTCAATCAGCGCCAGCAAGAACTGCTGGGCATCGTCCATCGCGAAAGCTATGTCACCGTGGAAAAGCTGGCCGCCCATTTTGGCGTCACCCACCAGACCATACGCCGCGACATTGCGCTGATGGCGGAACACCAGCTGTTGCAGCGCTATCACGGCGGTGCCAGTGTGCTGTCCAGCGTGGAAAACGTGGCCTACAACGCCCGGCAGGTGCTGTGCATCGAGGAAAAGCGCCGTCTGGCCGCGCTGCTGGCCAGGCAGATTCCCGACAATGCGTCCCTGTTCATCAATATCGGCACCACCACCGAGGAAGTGGCCAAGGCGTTGCACCGCCACCGCGGCCTGCGGGTGATCACCAACAACCTGCACGTGGCCGACATGATGGCCGATTACCCGGATTGCGAGGTCATCGTGCTGGGTGGCGTGCTGCGCAAGCGCGACCGTGGTATCACCGGCGAAGCCACGGTGCAGCTGATCCGCCAGTTCAAGGTGGATTACGGCATCATCGGCATTTCCAGCATCGAAAACGATGGCGTGCTGCGCGATTACGACTATCGTGAAGTACGCACTTCGGAAGCCATCATCCAGCAATCGCGCCAGGTGCTGCTGGCGGCAGACCATTCCAAGTTCGGCCGCCCGGCGCTGGTGGAACTGGGCCATCTGTCGCAGGTGCATGCGCTGTTTACCGACAAGCCGGTGCCGCCGGAAATGCAGGCGGTGATTGCCGAAGCGGGCACCCAGCTGTTTGTCGCCGACTGAGACCCGCTAAAAAGCCGCCTTGCCGTACTCGCTGTACTGCCTGACCCGGATTCTCTACGAGATTTTGTTAGCTGCGCTGAGCGAACCTCTGGCGCAGCCGCCTGACAAAACCTGTTACCGCCCGAATGTTGAGGAGCCACCCATGTCTGCATTCACCCGCCACACTCTGTCCATCGGCCTGTCCGCCCTGCTGCTGGCCACAACGGCCCAGGCCGAACTGAGCAAAGGTGCCCCGGCCAGCGACTTCAGCACCGAAGCCTCGCTGGGCGGCAAACGCTTTCAGTACTCGCTGAACGAGGCCCTGAGCCATGGCCCGGTGGTGCTGTACTTCTACCCGGCGGCATTTACCAGCGGCTGCACGGTGGAGGCCCACCTGTTTGCCGAAGCTACCGACAAGTTCAAGGCGCTGGGCGCCACGGTGATTGGCGTGTCCGGCGACGACATCGAAAAGCTGCAACGCTTTTCCGTGTCCGAATGTCGCAGCAAATTCCCGGTGGCGGCGGACAAGGATCGCAAGATCATGAAAGCCTACGACGCGGTGATGATTCCCGGCACCAGCTACGCCAGCCGCGTTTCCTACGTCATCACACCGGACCATAAAGTCTGGTACAGCTATAACGCCATGGACCCCAACCAGCACGTCAGCAATACGCTCAAAGCACTGGAAGCCTGGAAAGCGGCGGGTCACTGAGGGCGAATCTGGTAACGGAGCAGCGATGAGCCACTACCTGTTGTTTTTCCTGGCATTTGCCAGTTCAGCTGCGGTTCCCGGCCCGGAAATTGCCGCGCTGCTGTCGCGTTCGCTCAGCCACGGCATGCGTTCCAGTCTGCCGCTGGCCGCCGGCATCATCAGCGGTAAACTGCTGATGCTGACCACGGCGGTGTTAGGCCTGGCCATGCTGCTGCATGTACTGGGGCCGGCTTTTGTATTGCTGAAATGGGCCGGTGTCGGCTATTTGCTGTGGCTGGGCATCAACAAATGGCGCAAGGCAGGCAAGGTACTGGCCGCCGCAGAAGCCAGCTTGGGCAAACCATCGCTGGAATTCGGCCTAGGCATAGCCATGACCCTGTCCAATCCGCTGGCGCTGGCCTTTTACATGGCCTTGCTGCCGAATGTGATACCGCTGGCCAGTATTGGCCTTGGCAGTTACTTGCTGCTATGCGGCATCATCATTGCCACCATGCTGCTGATCACTCTAGTTTATGGCCTGCTGGCAGAAGCCAGCCGGGCGCTGTTCCGCTCCCCGCGTGCCAAGGCCAATATCGACCGTGGCTCGGGCAGCATCATGCTGGGGGTAGCCGTGCTGCTGGCCTGCCGCTAAGACAAACACTTAGCCAGCCCGTGCAGCCAAGCCCGCCCCGCCGATGATGGCCAGGCAAGCCAGCAACAGGCTCCAGCTGGGCGTGGCCAGGCCTGCGCCCAGCAGCAATAACGTGGAAATCAGCGGTGCAGCGTAGGACAGCCCCCCCAGCAGCGGCAGATTGCCCTGCTTCATGCCGATATCCCAAGTGAAGAAGGCAATGCCCACCGGCCCCAGCCCCAGCGCCAGCACGCCCAGCCAGGCCGTCCACGGAGCAGTCCATACCGTGATCTCCCCGTACAGATGACACAGGCCTGCCAATAAAGCAGTTGAGGCACAGAACCAGCCCACCGCATCGGTCGGCACTTGTGCCACCAGCCGACTGGCCACCGAGTACAGCGACCAGATCAGCGCACACAGCAAGGCCATCAGATAGCCTGGTAAATACTGGCTGGAAAAACCACCCTGCCGGCCGCCCAGCAACAACCAGCAGCCGCCCAGTGCCAGCAAGCCGCCCAACAGATGCCAGCGTGACAGGCGATGACCGGGCAGCAAGGCGGAAAACAGCATAATCAGCAGCGGCCACAAATAGGCCAGCAGGCTGACCTGTACCGCCGGGGCCAGCCGCATGGCCAGAAAATAGCAAAAGTGATATCCGAACAGACCCCCCACTCCCAAGGCCCAGGCCAAGGGCGGCTGGCGTAGAAAGACAAGCGGCGACTGGCCGGCGCGCAGCCATTTTCCCAGCATCAGGCCGAAGGCCAGCGCAAAGGTCATGGCCAATAGCTGAAAGGGCGGAAACACCCCGGCAGTCAGCCGGGTGAGCAGCGCAAGGCTGCCCCATAGCAGGATGGACAGGCTGCCGATCAAGGTAGCCTGGTGACGGGTAAGCATGGGCAATACTTTCAGACAAGCAAAACCGCAGTGTAGGCAAGCTGGCATGCAGCGGCTTTGCCGGGCTGGCGGGCTTATTTGGCCGGATGGCGGAAATGGCTGGGTGCGATGCCGAAATGTCGGCGGAAGCGGTCGCTGAAGGCGGACAGGCTGGCATAGCCGCATTGCTCGGCCACCTGCTGCACCGGCAAGCTGCCCTGCTCCAGCAACAGCCAGCCATGCTGCATGCGCTGCTCCAGCTGGTACTGGCCGGGACTCATGCCCAGTTGACGGCGGAACAGCTCCGACAGCTGGCGCACGCTCAGGTGGGCGGCACTCGCCAGCTGCGCCAGGCTGATGTCTTCGTCAAAGCGCGCATCCAGCACGGCGCGGGCAGCGGCCACGCGTCGGTCAAGCTGTGCGGTTACACCAGCCCGCTCGGCCAGCAACTGGGTGAGCAACAGCAGCATTTGCCGTCGGCTGTGTGCTGCCGCTGCCGGACGGGACAACTCGGCGCGCAGGAATTCCACATAAGCCAGCATGCTGGCATCCAGCGGCAAAAAGGCTGGCAGGCTGGCCAGATGCGGTGCCAGCGTGGCCGGAACATTGGCCACCACGAAGGCATTGTCACCCGGTGCGGCAAAGCCATGGCTGTTACCTGCGGCAATCACCGCCAGTTGCCCGGCCTGCACCAGCCCGCCACGGCCCTCGACATCCAGCTCCAGGCAGCCATGCGCGGGCAACACCAGCTGATGGTAATCATGCTGATGCTGATGGCTTTCCTGCTGGTAACTGCGCAGCTCCAGCAGCAGGTCGTCATGGCGGGACATCCGGCTATGGTAGCGGCACGCAGTGGGGCTGCGTAAAGGGTCACGCAAAAAAATGCCCCACCGGGGTGGGTGGGGCCTACGGGAGGAGATGGGCGCAAGCCCTGATACAACAAGATACGACCACAACAAATCGTGAGGCTTAGCCCGGCTGGGCGCTGTGCACTGCTGTGCTGTCCGGCTGCACGGCACGCTGACCGTAACGGGCCAGCCAGTCAGTCAGCACGGCACTGGCATTGGCCGGCAGATGCAGACGCAGCTTGCTGCGTCGCCACAGGATGTCCTCGGCACTGGTGGCCCATTCCTGATCCACCAGATAACTCAATTCGGCTTCATACACGCCGGGCAGTACTTCCGCGCCCAGGTCGGCCAGGCTGCGGGCACTGCCGATCAGCGTATGCAGCCGCGTGCCGTAGCTTTTAACATAACGCTGCACCAGGGCAGCAGGTAGCCATGGATAGCGCTGCTGGCTGTCCGCCAGGAAAGCCGCCGCATCGGCATTCGGCATGTCGCCACCGGGCAGTGGCACACCGGCTGTCCAGGTAGGTCGGTGATTGCCCAGCAGTGGTGCCAGGCGGTCGACGGCTTCTTCTGCCAGCTTGCGGTAGGTGGTGATCTTGCCACCAAACACCGACAGCATCGGCGCGCCATTGCTGTCCAGCTCCAGCGAATAATCGCGGGTCACGCTGGAGGCATTGCTGGCTTCGTCGTCCAGCAACGGGCGCACGCCAGAGTAAGTGCTCAGCACGTCGTCCGGGCCAATCTGGCTATTGAAGTAGCGATTGCTCATGCGGCACAGGTAGTCCACTTCGTCGGCATCAATCTGCACGCGGCCCGGGTCGCCGTGGTATTCCACATCGGTGGTGCCGATCAGGGTGAAGTCGTTTTCGTAGGGAATGGCAAAGATGATGCGTTTGTCCGGGTTCTGGAAAATATAGGCATAGGGGTGATCAAACAGCTTTTTCACCACAATATGGCTGCCTTTCACCAGACGGATGGACTTGGGCGACGGCAGCTGCAAGGTGTCTTTCAGCAGGCTTTCCACCCAGGGCCCGGCGGCATTCACCACGGCGCGCGCCCTCACCTGCTCCTGACGGCCATCTTCGTGTTGCAAGGTGCACAGCCAGTTTTCGCCTTCGCGCCGCGCCGCCACACAGGCGGTACGGGTGACAATGCGCGCGCCATGTTCGGCTGCCGCCATGGCATTGAGTACCACCAGCCTGGCATCCTGCACCCAGCCATCGGAATAGACAAAACCGCGCTTGAAGGCCGCTTTGAGCGGCGCGCCGGACGGGTGCTTGGCAAAGCTGATGGTTTCCGAGCCGGGCAGTACTTCGCGCCGGGCCAGGTGGTCGTACAGGAACAGCCCGCAGCGAATCATCCATTCCGGACGCTGGGCCTGGTCGTGCGGCATGACAAAACGCAGCGGCCAGATGATATGCGGTGCGGCCTTGAGCAATACTTCGCGCTCTTGCAGCGCCTTGCGCACCAGGCCGAACTCGTAATATTCCAGATAGCGCAGGCCGCCATGAATCAGCTTGGTGCTGGCCGACGAGGTATGCGCGGCCAGATCGTCCTTCTCGCATAGCAGTACCGACAGGCCACGGCCTGCTGCATCACGTGCGATACCGGCACCATTGATACCGCCGCCAATCACCATCAGGTCATAGAGTTTCACAGTGCAATCCTCGGTCTTGTCTGTATCCGGCCTGCGCCTGTTGCTACAGGGCAAGAAGGCGGATTCTGCTTGTTGATGCTGTCTAGCATAGAAGCATACGAAGTTTAATTCAACACAGAATGTTCGTTTATGTTCGTTTTGTGCGCCGCAATGTGCGTATTGGCCACAACAATCTTTGTTTCTCATTCCATTCAGCCTGCTATTGGCAGATGTCTCCCGCAGCCATTCGTAAGGGTCCACCATGCGGCAGACGTAAAAAAAGCCACCCGCAGGTGGCTTGCCGGCCCCACCAGCGGCGGAGCACCAGGAGCAACAGGTTTACAGATGGGTATAGGTCACGGCCGCCAGGGTAGCGCCCAGCAGGGAACCCACTACCGGCACCCAGGCATAGCCCCAGTCACTGGAGCCCTTGCCAGGAATAGGCAGCAGCGCATGCATGATGCGCGGTGCCAGATCGCGCGCCGGGCTCATGGCATAGCCGGTCGTCCCGCCCAGCGATACACCGATCCCCAGCACCAGCAAGGCCACCGGCAGCGCATCCATCGCACCCAACGACATCTTGGGGGCTACCATGCTGAGAATGGCAAATACCAGTACAAAGGTGGCCAGCACCTCAGACAACAGATTGCCCGGCAGGCTGCGAATGGCCGGGCCGGTGCAGAAGGTGGCCAGCTTCAAATCGGCACACTCGGTGGTTTCGTAATGCTTGCGATACATCACCCACACCAGCAGCGCCCCCATCATGCCGCCCAGCATTTGCGACAGCACATAGCCCGGTACGCGGGCCCATTCAAACTTGCCAGCCACCGCCAGCGCCACGGTGACCGCCGGGTTCAGGTGGGCACCGCTGATGGCTGCCACGCTGAACACGCCGACAAACACCGCCATCGCCCAGCCGAAGGCAATGACGATCAGGCCGCTGTTATGGCCCTTGGTGTTGTTGAGCAATACATTGGCCACCACGCCATTGCCCAGCAATACCAACAGGGCTGTTCCGATAAATTCACCAAACAAAGGGTTCATGCAGAGTCTCCGCGTCATGACTCCCGCTACCACCGGCTACTCTGGCTGATGGCTGCTCTTTCATGACATCAGTTACTGGCAGCAGGCCCGGGCGGAACGATCTTGCTGTCGTCCGGCTCCGGCTGCTGCCATTCATCACACAGGGAATTCACACGGCCAGGCTGGCAGCACCAGGCCAGCTGCGCACACCCCGGGCATGGGCGCGGACAGCACGGTCAGCCGCCGTGCGAGGGAAGGTCATCAGGCGTCGGCCCAGGCCTTGGCGGCATTCACAGCGCGTACCCAGCCACGGACATTGGCGTCTACCTGTTCCGCCGCCATGCCTTGCTGGAAGCGGCGGTCCAGCTGCCACTGGCCCTGGATGTCCTCCACCCCGGCCCAATAGCCAACAGCCAGACCGGCCAGATAGGCCGCGCCCAGCGCGGTGGTTTCGGTAATCTTCGGCCGTACCACGTCCACGCCGAGAATGTCGGACTGGAACTGCATCAGCAGTTCGTTGACGGTGGCACCGCCATCCACGCGCAATTCGGCAATAGCCATGCCGGCATCGGCTTCCATGGCCTTGAGCACGTCCATGGTCTGGTAGGCAATGCTGTCCAGCGCTGCACGGGCAATGTGCGCGGCCTTGGTACCCAGCGTGGCTCCGACGATGGTGCCGCGCGCGTCCTGATTCCAGTGCGGCGCACCCAGCCCGGCAAAGGCCGGTACCAGGTACACGCCGTCACTGTCGGCCACTTCCTGTGCCAAGGGGCCGACATCCGCCGAGTGGCGGATGATGCCCAGGCCGTCACGCAGCCATTTCACCACCGCACCACCAATGAAAATGGAACCTTCCAGCGCGTAATGCACCTTGCCGTCCACTTGCCAGGCTATGGTGGTCAGCAGCTTGTTGGTGGATTCAATCGGCTGTTCGCCGGTATTCATCATCATGAAGCAGCCAGTGCCGTAGGTGTTCTTCACCATGCCCGGACGGGTGCACTGCTGGCCGAACAAGGCCGCCTGCTGGTCGCCGGCCACGCCGGCAATCGGGATTTCCACACCCAGATGGGCGGCATGGGTGTGACCGTATACTTCGCTGGAGCTTTTTACTGCCGGCAGCATGCTGGCCGGAATGCCCATGATGTCCAGCAGTTCAGCATCCCACTCCAGCGTGTGGATGTTGTACAGCATGGTGCGCGAGGCATTGGACACATCGGTAACGTGTACCTTGCCGTGGGTGAAGTTCCAGATCAGCCAGCTGTCCACAGTACCAAAAGCCAGCTTGCCAGCCTCGGCACGGGCACGTGCACCCGGCACATTGTCCAGAATCCACTTGATCTTGCTGCCGGAGAAGTAGGCATCCACCAGCAGGCCGGTCTTGTTACGGATGGTGTCGGCCAGGCCGCGCTCTTTCAGCTGATCGCAAAAGGCAGCGGTACGGCGGTCTTGCCAGACGATGGCGTTATACACCGGCAAGCCGGTTTCGCGGTCCCACACAATGGTGGTTTCACGCTGGTTGGTAATGCCGATGGCGGCAATGCTGCGGCCATCGATACCGGCCTTGGCCACGGCTTCGGCAGCCACACCGGCCTGCCCGCCCCAGATTTCCTGCGGGTCGTGTTCCACCCAGCCCGGCTGGGGGTAAATCTGGCGGAATTCCTTTTGCGCCAGCGATACGATGTCGCCGGCCTGGTTGAACAGAATGGCACGCGAACTGGTCGTGCCTTGATCCAGCGCCAGAATGAACTGGTTCTTCATGTGAGGTGTCTCCTTGGCAATCCAAAGGCCGTTGCTGGCCGAGCGTTTTTGCTGACTGGTTTTGACGGCAACGCCACAAGCCCGTTGTGCTGCCGGGGTGGCGGGCAATCTTTGTTATGTTGTTTTTTGTATTTATATTGTTCGTTTTATTTTCGGCTCATTCTAGTTAACACGCTTCAGCTGTCAATCAACACGCATGAAACTTTCGCCACTCGCCAAATTCCGACCAGCGCCTCATGCGGCAATCCCATTTTTGCAGCGCAAGATAGCCGAAATGCAAATGGTCTGTAAGCCTTTTACTACAAGGATTTGGCAATTTCTTGCTTTGCAGCAAACATCGTCATTCGCCTGGAGAGGCAAAATAACAACACCAACGCCAGACAACGCAAGCAAAACGCACATATCACGCGTCCGGAATATTTCGCGACTGACAAGGTGGCAACACCCCGTCCAAGTGCCTGCAAGGTAGCAAAGCCACTACATGCCAGTTGTGGCAGCATGGCAAAAACCAAGAAACCGGCTGCTGGCAACCCGCCAGCAGATCAGGCCCCCGGACAACACCGCGCACGGCCACGCAGGCCGGCATCGACAAGGACAAGTACATGCTCCGCAATACCAAGATTCTCGCCACGCTGGGCCCGGCATCCAGCACCCCGCAGCAAATCCTGGCGCTGGCGCGCGCCGGGGTGAACGTATTCCGCTTGAACATGAGCCATGGCAGCCATGACGACCACCGCGCCCGGCTGGCCGCCATCCGCGCCGCCGAAACCGAAATGGGCCGCCCCATTGGCGTGCTGGTAGACCTGCAAGGCCCCAAGCTGCGCATCGGCACCTTCCCGCAAGGCCCGGTCACCGTGCGCGTGGGCCAGCCCTACCGCTTTGTACTGGACCAGGTGGACGGCGATGCCAGCCAGGTCACCCTGCCCCACCCGGAAGCCTTTGTCGCGCTGGAACACGGCCATCACATCCTGGTGAATGACGGCAAACTGTCGTTCCACGTGGAACGTGTGCAGGACCGGGTGATTGAAACCACCGTGGTGGTGGGGGGTGAGCTGTCCGACCGCAAGGGCTTCAACTTGCCGCAAACCATCCTGCCGCTGTCGGCCATTACCCCGAAAGACCGCAAGGACGCCGAATTTGCCCTGCAGGAAGGGGCCGACTGGATCGCCCTGTCCTTTGTGCAAACGGCTGAAGACGTACGCGAACTGCGCCAGATGATAGGCAGCAGCGTGGGCATAGTAGTGAAGATTGAAAAACCGTCGGCCGTGGACCAGCTGGATGAAATTGCCGAGCTGGCCGACGCGGTGATGGTGGCGCGTGGCGATCTGGGCGTGGAATTACCGCCGGAAGACGTGCCGGTGGTACAGCGCCGTATCGTGCATCAGTGCCGTCACCTGGGCCGTCCGGTCATTGTGGCTACCCAGATGCTGGAATCCATGATTACCGCCCCCACCCCCACCCGTGCCGAAGCCAACGACGTGGCCACCGCCGTGTATGAAGGTGCCGACGCGGTGATGCTGTCGGCGGAAACCGCCGCCGGCTCCTTCCCGGTAGAGGCCGTGCAAATCATGGACCGGGTGATCCGCCGCGTGGAAAGCGCACCGGACTACCGCCGCGTGATGGCACTGGACTACAGCGCCGCCGATGCCCCGGAACAGGCCGATGCCATTGCCGCCTGCGTGCGCAAGGTGGCTGCCATCCTGCCGGTCACCGTCTCCGCCGCCTTCACCACCTCCGGCTCCACCTGCCTGCGCCTGGCGCGCGAACGGCCACACACCCCCATCATGGGCATCTCACCCCGGCTGAGTACCGCGCGCCGCCTGACCCTGGTGTGGGGCGTGGTGGCCTATAACGGGCCGGATGCAGAAAACCTGGAGGACATGGTGGTAAAAACCACCTTCTGCGCCACCAAGCTGGGGCTGGCGGAACAAGGCAAGCCCATGGTGATCATTGCCGGTGTGCCGTTTGGCACACCTGGTGCCACCAACCTGCTGCGCATCGTCTATCCCTGAGCATTGATCGGTAGCATGAAATCCCTAGCATGAAAAAAGCCGCCAGCGATTCATTCACTGGCGGCTTTTTATTGTTTACAGCCAAGCGTGACTGACACCAGACATCAAGGTGAGGTGGCAGGCTCATGCAAGCGCCCGGCCAGCACCGGCAGGCTTTGCAAAAAGTCATCCAGCGTTGCCGCCCACAGTGCGGCGGGGTGGCGGCTCAGGCCGTGGCCATCACCATCTGCCACTGCTGCTGCATGGACAAAGCGGGTCGGGCTGCCGCCGGCGGCGAAAGCCTGATGCCAGGCCACCGGTTCATCCGGCCCCCAGTACTGGTCGTTTTCGGCATACAGCCACAGATTGGGCAATACGGTGTGACGGCCAAAATCGGCATACAGCGCGGTCAATGCCTGAGGCTCGCAGCTTTGCCCGGGCGACTTTTCCGGATTGCCACCGGCACCACCGGCAAAATTGATATAGGCCACCACACCGGGCGGCGAGCTGGCACCCACCGCGACCGTCAGCAAACCTCCTACCGACTGGCCTTCCAGCACAATCGGCTGGCCCGCGCCCCAGGGCTGCTGGCCAATCCAGCGGATAGCCGCTTGCAGCGCCGCGCTACCTGCCTCGGCGGTATGGCGATAATCCGGATGACTGCTGCACTGGCCCGGTGCCAGCATGTGGGCGCTGTGATATTCCGGGTCGCCACCGCCGGTATTGCCATAGCCGGGCCGGATGGGTGCCACGATGATGAACCCCTTGGCCAGCCAGTAGGCAATCTGACTACGACCCAGCGGATATCTCAGCTGGTGCCGCTCCTGGGTACTGCCAGCCCGGCCATGGGAAAACAACAGCACCGGAAACGGGCCATCCCCTGCCGGGCGGTACAGCAAGGCCGGCATGTCCAGCGTGCGGCCAAACAGGCCTGCGCCGGGTAGTGGAATGGTGACCTCCTGCGGGGCAGGCAAACTGGCGGCCCGCACCGGCAACACCAGACTGAGGGCCAGCAACATGGCCCGGCAGTAACAACGACATTCACGCCACATGGTCTTGCTCCAGTATTTCCGCCAGCAAGGCAGCCAGGCCGGCAGGGTTGTCTTCACTCATGGCATGGCCAGCGTCAGCCAGCACATGCACGTTCACGCCGTCTTGTGTCAGGCGGGTCAGTGCGGGTTGCGGCAAGGAACGCTCCCCCACCACCACGCTGCGCGGCATGGACAGCGCCAATAACTGGCTGCGCCAACTGGGTTCCGCACCCGCGACCAGCGATACCGCCGCACGGTGCACGGCAGGCGCATGGCTGGCAGAGAGCGACCCGGCCCACAGCGGGCTGCCTTCGCGGCTGGCCAGCCGGGCCATGCGGCGTTGGCCACGGCTGACGAATTCCTGCTCGCTCATGGCGGCCAGGGCGCGGCTGAACACCCCGCCTTCGGCATCCAGATTCGGCTCCAGTAACACCAGCCGTGCCACCTTGTCCGGGCACAGGCTGCTGGCGGTAATGGCTACCGCCCCACCCATGCTGTGGCCGACGATGTCCAGCTGCGGCAGAGCAAGATGATCGATCAGCCCGGCCACCGTTTGCGCATGCGCGGCAATGGTGTAGGCAAAGTCATCCGGCCGGTCGGAAAAACCGGCACCCAGCAAATCCAGCAGCAGACGCCGGCGTCCGGCCAGCGCCGGATCCGCCCCCACGCGGGGAAAGTCGCTGGAAGCGGCACAACCCAGCCCATGCACAAACAGTAAGGGCACGCCGTCGCCAGGCAGGTCGTGATAACGCAAAGCGCCATGGGGTGTGTGAAATACTTGCATGAGGGTGGGAGAAACAGAGGAATTGAGCGTGGCTCAGTCTACCGCAGCCATGTGACAAGCGGCAGATGCAGACAGAATGGAAATGGAATGCAAAACAGGCCGCATGGTGTGGCCTGTCGTGGTTCATCCTTGCTGGAGAAAATCAGTTCTTGCTGTAGATCTGGTCAAACACACCGCCATCGGCAAAGTGTTTTTTCTGGGCACTGCGCCAGTCGCCAAACACATCCTTGAGGGTGAACAGCTTCACCTTGGGGAACTGGCTGGCGTATTTGGCAGCAATCTTGGGGTCACGCGGGCGGTAGTAGTTTTCTGCGGCAATGGTCTGGCCTTCCGGGGTGTACAGGAATTTCAGATAGGCCTCGGCCTGCTTGCGCGTGCCTTTCTTGTCCACCACCTTGTCCACCACGGCCACCGGCGGCTCGGCCAGAATGGAGATGGACGGGGTGACGATGTCAAACTTGTCCGGGCCCATTTCCTTCACCGCCAGCACGGCTTCGTTTTCCCAGGCCAGCAATACATCGCCCAGACCGCGCTGGGTGAAGGTAAGCGTGGCACCACGTGCGCCGGAGTCCAGTACCGGTACATGCTTGTACAGGTCGGCCACATAGGCACGGGCCTTGGCTTCGTTGCCGCCGTTTTTCTTCAGTGCATAACCCCAGGCAGCCAGATAATTCCAGCGTGCGCCACCGGAAGTTTTCGGGTTCGGAGTGATCACCTGCACGTCGTTGCGTACCAGGTCATTCCAGTCCTTGATGTGCTTCGGGTTGCCCTTCTTCACCAGGAACACGATGGTGGAAGTGTAGGGCGAGCTGTTGTCCGGCAGACGGGTTTGCCAGTTTTTCGGCAGCAGGCCTTCATCGGCCAGCACGTCAATATCGTAAGCCAGGGCCAGCGTGGCCACGTCGGCAGCCAGACCATGCTGGATGGACAGCGACTGCTTGCCCGAACCGCCATGCGATTGCTTGATGGTCAGTTCTTCGCCGGTTTTTTTCTTCCATTGCTCGGCAAAGGCCTTGTTCACATCCTGGTACAGTTCGCGGGTGGGGTCGTAGGACACGTTCAGCAGTTCGGCTGCCTTCAGCGGGGTCACGGCCAGCAGCAGCACGGCTGCCAGCGCTTTCAGATTGGTGCGGATAGTCGTCATGTTTGCGGCTCCTGAGGCGATAGGCGTCGGTTGATGGAGCACACTGTAAACAGGATTTTGTTAGCACCATAAATGATTGTTTTTCATTCTGATATTCTAAATAAATCTAACATCTCCCGCCTTGACATCTCCCGCAAAATTCTATTCAGGAATATAAAAACAATTATTGATTACTTTTTGGACTAAAAATTCTGGCTTATAGTGCAGCCATCTGTTCCGGGAAAACCACCATGACGCACATTGCCGACGATTTCGATTTCATCATCCAGCCAGGCTGGAAAGGCAGTGCTGCCAATCACTGGCAAAGCCACTGGGAGCAAGCCCTCAACGCCATCCGCGTGCAAAACGACAACTGGGAACAGCCCGATCTGGACAGCTGGCTGGCCGGGCTGGATCACGCACTGTCGCAGGCACGCCGTCCGACCATCGTGATTGCCCACAGCCTGGGTTGCATTACGGTGGCGCACTATGCCCGCTTGCAACCGGGGCGCATTGCCGGTGCATTGCTGGTGGCCCCGGCCGATGTGGAAAGACCCTTTGTGCCGCGCGAACTGATGCCGTTTGCCCCGCTGCCGCGCCAGCCGCTGCCTTTTGTCAGCCGCGTGGTGGCCAGTGACAACGACCCTTTCTGCAAAACCGCCCGCGCCGCCCGCATGGCGGGTTACTGGCAAAGCCCGCTCACCTGGCTGCGGCAAGCCGGGCATATCAATGTGGCCTCCGGCCATCACCAATGGGAAGAAGGACTGGCCCTGCTGCCGCCCTTGCTGGAGCGCGCTCGCGCCCAGGGCAGCCTGGCGGCCTGAAGCCGGACAGGGAACTGTCTTTGACCAAACATCCTCCAAGCAGCTTTGACCTCACTCTCTGGCGGTGTCACACTGCCAGCCTTGTGTCCCAGATGCCATTGCTAAAAAGGATGTCCCATGTTTGCTGCTAGCCCGATCAAGACCGCCATTGCCGCCCTTGCACTGACCCTGCCGATGCTGGCTCATGCCGATGCCGCACAGGATGCCGCCGCCAAGGAACTGGCCCAGGTGATCGGCCTGAACAATATGCCGAATGATCTGGCCAACCGCACCACGTCATCCGCAGGCCCCTTGTTGCAGGAATATCTGGTAAAGAACAAGGTCACCCTCAGCCCGGAACAGCAAAAGAAAGCCCAGGACGGCTTCAAGACCTATGCTGATGGCGTACACAAGACCGCTGCTGACTATTTCAACTCTGCCGCGGTGAAAAAGCAGTTCGAACAGGAAGTGGTAAAGAATTACAGCGCCCAGTTCTCTGCCGCGGAAATGCAGCAGATTGTGGCCTTCTACAAGACCCCGGCCGGCCAGAAGCTGATGAAACAGCAGCCGGTGGTGATCGACGGCATCATGAAGAACATGTTGGCTGCCGCCGAAAAGACCCTGCTGCCGAAAATGCGTACTGCCGCCGAAGCCTACGGCAAGTCCATCAGCAAGTAAGACGCGTCAGCCACCTGACAGCACCATGAAGAAACGGCCCTGCGGGGCCGTTTTTTTATTGCTCCGGGTTCTGCCCGACATGCGGGTAGATCAGGATGTTCTTGGTAAAGGCACAGGCCACAGCACCACGGTTGTGATAGCTGTACACCTGGTCTGAGGCAAAGGTCAGTGACTGACCGGCTTGCAGCGTGTGGCTTTGCTGCACCAGTTGTACTTGCAGGCTGCCTTGCAGCACATACAGCACTTCGTGGCAGCCAGGTGCATCGGCTTCGGCGTGATAGCTGTCACCGGCTGCCAGCTGCCAGCGCCACAGCTCCAGTGTCACGCCGGGTTTGAGCACCGACTCCAGCAAACTGGCATGGCTGTCGGCCTGCTCACCCTGCCAGATGCGCAGCGGCAAAGCCTGGGCCTTGTCAGCCAGCGACGGCGGGCGCACCACCTCAACAAAACTCAGACCCAGTGCCGAGGCCAGCTTGTCCACGGTGGCAATGCTGGCATTGCTTTCCCCAGCCTCGATATTCACCAGCATGCGGCGGCTGATGCCTGCCCGGCTGGCCAGCAGCTCCTGGCTATAACCCTGTTCCAGCCGTGCCCGTCGCAGGTTGTCTGCCACGTTTTGCATGACTTCCAGCGAACCGTTTGCGTCCTTGCTCATGGCGATGTGCAATATATTGCCCAATAGGTAATTTGTGCATTATATTTCACAGCACACCCACCCGCAATGAGAGCACGTCCATGACTTCGCTGACCGCCACTGCCGGCCTGCCACCCAGCCCATCCCGCCTGCCCGATCTGGTACTGATCGGCGTCACCATGATCTGGGGCTTCACCTTTCTGGTGGTGCAGCATGCGCTGCAATGGGCAGGCCCTTTCAGCTTTGTCAGCCTGCGTTTTGGCATCGCCGGGCTGATTGCCCTGCTGCTGAGCTGGCGCGAGCTGCACGGCCTGACACGGCGCGAGCTGCTGACCGGCGCACTGGTAGGCAGCGTGCTGTTTGGCAGCTACAGTCTGCAGACGCTGGGTTTGCAGCTGATTCCCAGCAGCAAGTCGGCCTTTCTCACCGGCCTGTATGTACCACTGGTGCCCTTGTTCCAGCTGCTGCTGTTTCGCCACCGGCCGCGGCTGGCAGCCTGGCTGGGCATCATCGTGGCCTTTGGCGGGCTGGTACTGTTGTCCGACCCGCGCGGCATGCAATTCAATTTCGGTGCAGGTGAATGGCTGACCGTGGCCGGAGCCGCCATGATTGCGCTGGAAATCAGCCTGGTGGGCCGCTTTGCCGGCCAGTGCCACCCGCGCCGGGTGGCGGTGGTGCAATTGCTGACCGTGTCCTTGCTGGCGGCACTGGGCTGGCAAGTCAGTGGCGAAGCCGCGCCACAGCCGCATCCGGTATTGCTGGTCAGCCTGCTGGGCATGGGGCTGGCCACCGCCGTCATCCAGATCGCCATGAACTGGGCGCAGAAAACCGTCCCCGCCACGCGGGCCACTGTCATCTATGCAATGGAACCGGTTTGGGCGGGCCTGCTTGGCGCACTGGCAGGCGAGCAGCTGGGGCTGATGGCCATCAGCGGTGCGGCGCTGATTGTAGCCAGCGTGCTGATCAGCCAGTTGGGCGGACGGCAGGGCCACTAGACGGCTACAGGCACACAAATAGTTGTTTTTACTGGGCTATCTGGTTTTAATGACCGCTTGTTGCCCAACAAGGTGCCAGACATGACGCACACGTTTTTGCTGTATACCCTCACTTGCCTCGCTTTGGTGGCCGCACCGGGCCCGGACAATCTGCTGGCTATCGCCCGTGGCCTGTCGCAGGGCAAGCGGGCGGCGGCCATGTCGGCGCTGGCATCCGGCTGTGCCATCTTCGTGCATGTCACGGCGGCGTCGCTCGGGCTGACTGCGCTGTTGCAGGCCTCGGCCACCGCCTTCCTGCTGGTCAAACTGGCTGGCGGCTGTTATCTGATCTATCTGGGCTGGCAGGCTATCCGCCACCGCACCCTGGTACGCTTTTCCCGTATCGACCCCTTGCCACTGTGGCAGGTGTTCCGCAGCAGTTTTTTATCCGGCAGCCTCAACCCCAAGGTAGGCATCTTCATCATGGCCTTTGTGCCGCAATTCATCAGCACCGGTCAGGGCAGTGTGGCCGGGCAGATGTTGTTGCTGGGCGGCTGGTTTGCCTTGCTGACAACATTGGGTTTTGGCCTGATGGGCATCAGTGCCAGCCATCTGGCACGCTGGATAGCCGCCCGGCCGCGCCTGATTGCCGGGCTGAATATCAGTGCCGGTCTGGCTTTTATTGCAGCAGGTTTGTCCGTGGGGTTTGCCAAGGCGGCAAAGGCGTGATTACCCTAGCCGCTTACCTGATCACCCCTGTTTGTCTGTCATGAAAATCGTCGATCTGCTCAAAGGCCTGTTCATCATCGTGCTGGCGCTGGCTGTGCTGTTGTGGCTGTATGGCACCTTCAACAATCAACCGCTATTCGTCACCACCGCCATGTGGATGGGCGACGCGCTGGTGATGATTCCGGCTTATCTGATTCCCAGCATCACCGGCTGGCTGGTGAAAAGCCCGCGTCTGCAAAAAGTCATTCTCATCAATGTGCTGGGCGGCTGGCTGATCCTGCCCTGGATCATCGCCATGGGCATGGCCATCAAGCGTGACGATTTGCGTACGCAGGACTGACGCCGCCGTGCACGCAGCTTGATAGCGGCGGCGGCCTTCCCGTAAGCTGCCGCCATGTATGCACACACCTCCCCCTCCCGTCTGGCTGCCTTGCTCGCCCCGTTCTTGCACGACAGGCTGCTGCATGTGCTGCTATTGCTGATGCTGCTGCTGTGGCTGCCACAGCCCGCGGCGGCCAGCCAGTTTTTCCACTGGATAGACTGGCCTACCATCATCACCCTGTCCGGCCTGCTGCTGCTCATCAAGGGCGTGGAAGACAGCGGCTATCTGAGCCATCTGGGCCGCCTCATCATCAACCGGCTGGCGCGGGAACGGTCGCTGGCGCTGTTTCTGGTGAGCATGTCCGCCCTGCTGTCCACCGTGCTTACCAATGACGTGGCCTTGTTCATCGTGGTACCGATCACCCTCAGCCTGCGTGGCATGGCCGGGCTGCCCATTGGCCGGCTGGTGATTTTTGAAGCACTGGCGGTGAATGCCGGCTCGCTGCTTACCCCGATCGGCAACCCGCAAAACATCTTGCTGTGGCAGTTGTCCGGCCAGTCCTTTGCTGCGTTTACCTGGCAAATGGCCCCGCTGGCACTGGGCAGTATGGCGCTGCTGTTACTGGCCACCGCACTGGCCTTTCCCGGCCAGCGCATTCATGCCGAACTGCACGACGACGCCAGCGGCTATCAGCCGCGACTGTTGTGGAGCTGCGCCTTGTCGTACATCGGCTTTATCGTGGCGCTGGAATCCGGCCATGCCTTGTGGGGGCTGGCTGCGGTGCTGGCCGGCATTGCCCTGTTGCGCCCGGCCTTGCTGCTGGCGGTGGACTGGAGCCTGATTGCCGTGTTCATGCTGATGTTTGTCGACATCCGCCTGCTGACCCAGCTGCCGCTGCTGCACCACTCGACTGACGCCGTGGCAGGGCTGAGTCGCGGCGGGCTGTATCTGACCGCCCTGCTGGGTTCGCAGCTGATCAGCAATGTGCCCGCCACCATCCTGCTGGTGAAATACAGCAGTGCTTACAAAGTGCTGGCCTATGCGGTGAATGCCGGTGGCTTTGGCTGCGTGCTGGGTTCGCTGGCCAACCTGATCGCCCTGCGCATGGCGGGCGAGCGCGGCATCTGGCTGCGCTTTCATCTGTATTCCCTGCCCGCGCTGCTGCTGGCAGGCGTGCTGGGCTACTGCCTGCTCTGACCTGCCTTCACCCCATCACACGTAAAAAAGCCCGGTCACCGTGACGGTGCCGGGCCACATCCCTGACTGAGGGCCTGCTTACAAAGAGGGCAGCAAGCCAGCCGCGACAAAGCGGTTGTAACTGCCGCTGGCCACCAGTGCAGCGGCCTTCTCGATATCCGGTGCGAAGTAGCGGTCCTTGTCGTAGAAGCTCACTTGTTCGCGCAGTTCGGCCTTGGCTTCTTCCAGCTTGGCGCTGGCCTTGTGCGGGGCGCGGAAGTCCACACCCTGGCAGGCCGCCAGCAGTTCCACGGCCAGAATGCCGGCGGTGTTACCGGCCATGTCGCGCAGACGACGACCGGCAAAAGTGGCCATCGACACATGGTCTTCCTGGTTGGCCGAGGTCGGCAGGCTGTCTACCGATGCCGGGTGTGCCAGCGACTTGTTTTCCGAGGCCAGTGCCGCACCAGTCACCTGGGCAATCATGAAGCCGGAGTTCACCCCGCCGTTATTCACCAGGAAAGGCGGCAGCTTGGACAGATTGCTGTCGATCAGCAGCGCCATGCGGCGCTCGGACAGCGAGCCGATTTCGGCCAGCGCCAGCGCCAGGTTGTCGGCAGCAAAGGCCACCGGCTCGGCGTGGAAGTTGCCGCCAGACAAGATGTCGTTGTCGTCGGCAAACACCAGCGGGTTATCCGATACCGAGTTGGCTTCCACTTGCAGCACGCTGGCGGAGTGGCGGATCTGCGTCAGGCAGGCACCCATCACCTGCGGCTGGCAGCGCAGGCTGTACGGGTCTTGCACCTTGCCGCAGTTTTCATGCGAGTGTTCGATTTCGCTGTGTTCCAGCAGGGCGCGGTAGGCGCTGGCAGCGTCAATCTGCCCGGCATGGCCGCGCACGGCATGGATGCGGGCATCGAACGGGGTGCGGCTGCCCTGCGCGGCTTCCACCGACATGGAGCCCGCCACTACGGCAGAGGCAAACAGGTCTTCGGCGGCAAACAGGCCTTCCAGCGCAAAGGCGGTGGACGCTTGTGTGCCATTGAGCAGGGCGAGGCCCTCTTTCGGGGCCAGGGTGATGGGTTCCAGACCGGCCGCCAGCATGGCTTCACGGCCATGTACGCGCTGGCCGTTGACGAAGGCTTCGCCCTCGCCGATCAGCACTGCGCTCATGTGCGACAGCGGGGCCAGGTCGCCGGACGCGCCCACCGAACCCTTTTGCGGAATCACCGGGTAGATGCCGTGGTTGAACAGCGTGACCAGCGCTTCGATCACCTGACGGCGGATGCCGGAGAAACCACGCGCCAGCGAGTTGATTTTCAGTGCCATCACCAGACGCACGGTGGAATCGTCCATCGGCGCGCCAATACCGGCAGCGTGCGACAGCACGATGGAACGCTGCAGCAGTTCCAGCTCGTCCGGTGCAATGCGGGTATTGGCCAGCAAGCCAAAGCCGGTGTTGATGCCATAGGCAGTACGGCCTTCGGACAATACGCGTGCCACGGTGGCGGCAGAAGCGTCGATACCGGCGTGGCAGGACGGGTCCAGTTGCAGCTTGAGACCGGTTTCACGTGAAACGCGGCGCAGGTCGGCCAGTGTCAGTTGGCCCGGTACGATATTGAGAATGCTCATGGTTTCAGTCTCTATTGATTGTCAGCTGGCCTCATGCCCGCAGGCTGGACCAGATATGTTCTTGTTGTCGCGCCAGCCCTGCCTGAACCGGCAGGGCCATGACGCTGATGACGTGACTTCTGCACAAAGAATGCCCGCGGCAAGGTAAGGCCGGATCGGGCATGCTCTACCCGACTTATTTCAGCATCGGCAGGTCCAGGCTCTGCTCACGCGCGCAATTTTTGGCGATGTCGTAACCGGCATCGGCATGACGCATCACGCCGGTGCCCGGGTCGTTACGCAGTACACGGCTAACGCGCTTGGCGGCTTCGTCAGTGCCATCGCACACAATCACCACGCCGGAGTGCTGCGAGAAGCCCATGCCCACGCCACCACCGTGGTGCAAGGACACCCAGGTCGCGCCGCCAGCGGTATTCAGCAGCGCGTTGAGCAGCGGCCAGTCGGACACAGCGTCCGAACCATCCAGCATGGCTTCGGTTTCGCGGTTGGGCGAGGCCACCGAGCCGGAGTCCAGATGGTCGCGGCCAATCACGATAGGCGCTTTGAGTTCGCCATTCTTCACCATTTCGTTGAAAGCTGCACCCAGACGGGCGCGATCTTTCAGGCCCACCCAACAAATACGCGCCGGCAAGCCCTGGAAGCTGATGCGCTCGCGTGCCATGTCCAGCCAGTTGTGCAGGTGCGGGTCATCCGGAATCAGCTCCTTCACCTTGGCGTCGGTCTTGTAGATGTCTTCCGGGTCGCCGGACAGCGCCACCCAGCGGAAGGGGCCGATGCCTTCGCAGAATAGCGGGCGGACATAAGCCGGGACAAAGCCGGGGAAGTCGAAGGCGTTCTGTACGCCCTCTTCCAGCGCCATCTGGCGGATGTTGTTGCCGTAGTCCAGCGTGGCGGCGCCGCGCTGTTGCAGGGTCAGCATGGCGCGCACTTGCACGGCCATGGACTTTTTGGCGGCAGCGGTGATTTCAGCCGCGTCGGTCTTTTGCTTGGCGCGCCACCCGTCCACGGTCCAGCCTTGCGGCAGGTAGCCGTGTACCGGGTCGTGCGCGGAGGTCTGGTCGGTCACCACGTCCGGGGTGATGCCACGGTTTACCAGCTCGGTGAATACATCGGCGGCATTGCCCAGCAGACCGACCGACACCGCCTTGCCGCTTTGCTTGGCGTCTTCGATGATGGCCAGCGCCTCGTCCAGGGTAGTGGCCTTGCGGTCCACGTAACGGGTTTTCAGGCGGAAATCGATACGGGTTTCATCACACTCGACCGCGATCATGCTGAAACCGGCCATGGTGGCGGCCAGCGGCTGCGCGCCACCCATGCCACCCAGACCACCGGTCAGGATCCAGCGGCCTTGCGGCTTGCCGTCGAAGTGCTGGTTGGCCACGGCAAAGAAGGTTTCGTAAGTCCCTTGCACGATGCCTTGCGAGCCGATGTAAATCCAGGAACCGGCGGTCATCTGGCCGTACATCATCAGGCCTTTTTTATCCAGCTCGTTGAAGTGTTCCCAGTTGGCCCAGTGCGGCACCAGGTTGGAGTTGGCAATCAGCACGCGCGGTGCGTCGGCATGGGTATTGAACACGCCCACCGGCTTGCCGGACTGGATCAGCAGGGTCTGGTCGTCTTCCAGGCGCTTGAGCACGTCCAGGATGGTGTCGAAACATTCCCAGTTGCGGGCGGCGCGGCCAATACCGCCGTATACCACCAGGCTTTGCGGATGCTCGGCCACTTCCGGGTCCAGATTGTTCTGGATCATGCGGTAGACGGCTTCGGTCAGCCAGCTTTTGCAGGAAAGTTCGGTGCCACGCGGGGCGCGGATCACACGGGTCGGGTCGAAGCGGCTGTCTTGTTGTGCTGCGCTCATTGCTGTCTCCTTGGTACTGCCATGTTGTCGGGCAACTGCCCTGAATTCCTTACTGCGAACCGATAACAAAACCCCCGCTCCAGCGTTGCGCCACCTTGCCGTACGCCATGTACTGTCTGCGGCGGCGCGCCTTGGCCCGGGTTCGCTGCGCGGTTTTGTCAGCGGTTCTTGACCAGATGACGGGTGATACTCCACGCCAGCCGGGCCGCCGTCTTCGCGCCGTGGCTGTCGATATCGAATTGCGGGTTCAGCTCCACCAGGTCTGCCCCGGCCAGCTTGCCGCTGGCGGCAATGGCAGTAAGCAGCGCCTCCACCACCGGCAGCTCCACGCCCATGGCAGCGGGGGCGGAGACGGCGGGCATCACGCTGGCGGGTAGCACATCCAGATCGATGGTGAGATAGACCACGTCCACCTGGTCGATGAAGTCCTGCACCGCATGCTGGGCACTGGCCAGGCCAGCCTGGTTCAGCGCGCTGTCCAGCAGCCACTGCACGCCCAGCTGACCGGCGCGGGCAAACAGCGCCTGGGTATTGGATGGCTCGGCCACGCCCAGACACAGGTAATGGAAGGGACGGCCAGTCGCGGCACAGTCGGCGGCAATCTGGGCAAACGGCGTGCCGGAAGTGGCCTCGGCAGCTTCGCGGATGTCGAAGTGGGCATCGAAATTGATGATGCCGATCACCTTGTCCGGATGCGCTGCGGCCAGGCCGCGCCAGGTGCCGTAGGCGGTTTCATGGCCACCGCCCAGCACCAGCGGAAAATGTCCGGCACGCGCCAGTTGTTCGACAGCAGCAGCCAGCCGCAGGTGGGCGGCGTTCAGATCGCCATCATCACAGGCCACATCGCCCATATCACACAGTGGATAAGCCTGATGCCAGGCCAGATTGGCCAATGCCTTGCGGATGACGGCCGGTGCAACCGCCGCACCGACGCGGCCCTGATTGCGGCGCACGCCTTCGTCGCAGGCAAAACCGGCGATGCCGATGCCTGCTGGCAGGCCGGGGGCAAACGGGGTGGCCAGTTGATGCCAGCGGCGTGCCAGTTCGCCTTCACCGGCGTCTACACGGCCGGTCCACAGCTTCATGTCTGGAGTCATTGTGTTGTTTCCTTGCCCGGACGCTGACCGCGGAATACCCGTTCGGCCAGCGGGTTGACGCCGAGTCCGTAGACGATTTCGGCAGGATGTTCGATATCCCATAGCAGCAGGTCGGCAACATGATCCAGCGCCAGCCTGCCGTGACTGTGACCACGGCCCAGCGCCTGCGCGGCATGGCGGGTGGTGCCGGCCAGTGCTTCTTCCGGCGACAGGCCGAACAGCACACAAGCCTGATTCATGGCCAACCGGATGGAGGCAAACGGGCTGGTGCCTGGGTTGAGGTCGGTAGACACCGCCATCGGCACACCAGCAGCGCGCAGCCGTTCGACTGGCGGCTTTTGCGTTTCGCGCAAAAAGTAGAAGGCGCCGGGCAGCAATACCGCCACCGTGCCGGCGGCGCGCATGGCTGCCACACCAGCGTCGTCCAGGTATTCGATATGGTCGGCCGACAGGCCACCGAACTCGGCCACCAGCGCGGCGCCATGCAGATTGGACAGCTGTTCGACATGGCCCTTCACCCGCAAGCCATGCTGTTGCGCGGCTTCGAATACACGCCGGGTTTGCGCCGGGGAAAAACCCACGCTTTCGCAGAACACATCCACCGCTTCGGCCAGGCCTTGTTCTGCCACGCTGGGCAGAATGTCGCGAATCACATGCTGGATATAGCCATCGGCATTGCCGGCAAATTCCGGCGGCAAGGCATGGGCGGACAGCAAGGTGGGGGCAATCTCCACCGGCTGACTGTCTGCCAGCTGACGGGCCACACGCAGCTGCTTGATTTCGTCTTCCAGGTTCAGGCCATAGCCGGACTTGCACTCCAGCGTGGTGACACCCTCCGCCATCAGCGCCTGCAAGCGCGGCAGGCTGGCAGCGGCGAGCTGTGCTTCATCCAGTGCACGGGTGGCGCGCACGGTGGAGACAATGCCACCGCCCTGGGCGGCTATCTGCTGATACGGCACGCCCAGCAAGCGCTGCTCCCATTCCGCCGCCCGGTTGCCGCCATACACCAGATGGGTGTGGCAGTCGATGAAACCGGGGGTAATCCAGCGGCCTGCCACGTCCACCACCTCGCCGTCAAAGCTGGCCGGGTTCAACTGGCCTTGCGGCAGGATGGCGGCAATACGGCCTTGCTCCACCACCAGCGCGTGGTCGTGCAGCGCGCCGTAGGGCGTGGCGTGCTGTGTATCCATGGTGGCCAGCCGGGCATTGAGCCACAGGCTGCGGGTGCGGTTGGTAGGCTTGCTCATGTCTGCTCCTGATTTGTATATACAAATAAACCCTGCATTGATGCTTGTCAACCACGATTCAACATTGCATACAATATGTATTTCCACCAAAGTCTTTATTTATCAACAATTTGTGCAAATAAAAAAGGGAGCCAACGGCTCCCTTTGTGCATCAAAAATCCAACAGTATTTGTATAGTCAATTATCTGCTGGCGACTTTCAGCTATCCACCCAGTTCACCCAGCCGTACTGCCAGGTCAGCAAGACGATGATGCCGAACACGATGCGGTACCAGGCAAACACCATGAAGCTGTGGCTGGAAATGAAGCGCAGCAGCCAGCGCACGCAGAAGAAGGCCGAAACAAAGGAAAACAGCAGGCCTACTGCCCAGATGCCCAGGTCGTCCGCTGCCAGCAGTGCGCGGTCTTTATACAGCGAATACAGCGAGGCGATGATCAGCGTGGGAATGGCCAGAAAGAAGGAAAACTCGGTGGCCGCCTTGCGCGACAGGCCAAACAGCATGCCGCCGATGATGGTGGCACCGGAACGTGAAGTGCCCGGCACCAGCGCAAAGGCCTGGGCGCAGCCCACCTTGAGCGCATCCAGCGGGCTCATTTCCTCTACCGTCTGTACCCGTATGCTGTGCTGACGGCGCTCGGCCCACATGATGACCAGCGCACCGATGATGAACATGCTGGCCACCACCGGAGCGTTGAACAGATGGGCCTTGATGGCCTTGCTGAACAGAAAGCCCAGCGCCGCTGCCGGACAGAAGGCAATCGCCAGGTTGAGAATGAAGCGTCTTGCCGCCGCATCATGGCGGGCACCACCGAGCACGGCGGCAATGCGGGCACGGTATTCCCAGATCACCGCCAGAATGGCACCGGACTGGATGACGATTTCAAACAGCTTGCCACGCTCGTCATTGAACTTGAGTAATTCCCCGGCCAGGATCAAGTGGCCAGTGGAGGAAATGGGCAAAAATTCGGTCAGCCCCTCGACAATGCCGAGAATGGCCGCCTTGAGCAAAAGCAGTGTGTCCATGATGTGCTTTGATGTGTTGGCAGGTTAAAAGGACAAGCAGACCAATCATTCGACGGCATGACAAGGCTGGTGACCAGATCGCAACTACGCACTTTGCCTGCTACCCCCCCCCAAACATGGACGGTGAATGCCGTGGCATCCCAGGTTCGCGCATCTGCTTATTTTTTGACCCGACTTTGCGAACGCAGCTTGTAACGCCCCCCCGGATGCACCAGCCGGGCAAAGGTCACCAGATTCTTGTACGACCAGGTACGACGCAGTACCAGCAAACAAGGTTCCCCAGCGGCGATATCCAGCATGGCCAGCTCGCGCGCATCCGGCAACACCGCCTCCACGCTGTGCTCGATATCGGTCAGCGGGCAGGTTTCCATCAGGTATTCGTTGGGCGTGTGGCGGGTGAAGTCCTGCAGAATGTAGTCCGGTGCCCATGCCGGATTCACATAACGGTCTTCCAGCTGAATGGGCAGGCCATCCTCACGGTGTACCAGGATGGAGTGATAAACTGGCGTGCCCACCTTCACCCCCAGCTGCAGGGCAATGTCCTCGCCTGCCGCAATGGTTTCCAGCTGATGCACATCGGCGCTGTGAGTATGGCCGCGTGCCGCCACTTCGGCAGCGATATTGTTGATGTCCAGCAGCGGCGATTCAGCCTTGCGCTCGGCCACATAAGTACCGTCACCGGCAAAACGCAGCAGGATGCCGGCCTCGGCCAGGTCGCGCACCGCCTTGTTGACCGTCATGCGCGACACGGAAAACTGGCTGGCCAGTTCCAGCTCGGGCGGAATCTTGCAGCCTGGCAGGAACTCCTTCTTGCGGATACCTTCCAGAATGTATTCCTTGATACGCAGATAGCGCGGTTGAGCTGTGGCAGACACCTTGTATTCCATGCAAACGTTTAAGATGAGGCATTCTAGACCGGACTGCAGCGACTGTGGCTGATCCAGCGCAGAGTAAAGCCAATGTACAACAGCCAGGCCATGTCTGCCCAACACGCGCCAGGCAGTTGTCGCGGCCGCCTTGGGTTATGATTTATCCATTTTCCGCCAGCGAGACATCTGCATGTCCATTTCCCTGCCCCCCGCCGCCCAGCTGATTCCGCTTGGCAATGCACTCACCCTGTTGCAACTGGATGGCGGCAGCTTCTCCGCCACCCTGTCCTTGCTGGGTGGGCAATTGCTCTCCTTCCAGCCCTATGGACAACAGCCCTGGCTGTACATGTCGCCACAGGCCAGCCTGCAACAAGGCAAGGCCATTCGCGGTGGCGTACCGGTTTGCTGGCCATGGTTCGGCCCGCACCCGGCAGACACTGCCGCCCCGGCCCATGGCGTGGCGCGGCAACAGAACTGGCAACTATTGTCGGTGGAGCAGGATGGCGATGCGTTTCACGTGAAACTGCAAGGCCCGCACTGGCAAGGGCTGGATGTTGAGCTGGAATACACCCTGTCCGACCACATTGCCATGCAGCTGCACACCCATAACCACGGCCAGCAGCCGTGCACGGTGAGCGCGGCGCTACACAGTTATCTGGCGGTCAGCGACAGCCGCAGCATTCAGCTGTCCGGCGTGGAAGATGCCGTTTTCGAAGACAAGGTAGCCGCTCGCTACAGCCGCTTGCCATCAAGCGCACTACAGCTCAATGGCGAGTTCGATGCCATTGTCTACAGCGAGGCCGATGTCATCCTGCACGACCGGCAATGGCAGCGCCGCTTGCGCATCAGCCGCAGCGGCTCCGGCAGCGTGGTGTTGTGGAACCCCTGGCAGGACAAGGCTGCGCGGCTGGCCGACCTGCCGGACGACGGCTGGCACGACTTTGTCTGTATCGAAGCGGCCAATGCCGGTGAAGACAGCTACACGCTGCAGCCAGGCGCCAGCCATACCCTGGGCTGCCAGATACAGGCGGACTGAAGCTGGCTTCCCGATGCACCCATTCCGATGGACAGGGTATACTGCACAGCATCCCGCCATGCTTGGCGTTGTAGTGGACAGGTAGTCAATGGCAAGACAGAACACGATTTCCAGTTATCTCCCCGTCACCTTTTCCAATGGCAACCGGGTGCGCCGCTTTGGCAAGCACTGCCCGCATTGCCATGCCATGGTAGGGTGCGAACACATGTCCGGGCTGGCCAGCCTGCAGCAGGACAAGCTGTTTCTGGCCGCCAAAGGCACTTGCCCGGCGTGTCATCATCGCTTTCCCATTGCCTGTGTCATCACCGACGACAAACGGGTACACCGCGTCATGCTGCCCTTGTGGGCTTACCGCCTGTGGCTGCAACTGGCCACCCGCAACAGCCCGCAGCTGCCTGCGCGGGAAAACTGGGAGGTGGCAGAGGAAACGCCGCTGCCGGTGGGCATTGTGTTGGCGGATATCAATGCGGTAACCCGCTCCGATGAAGTCCTTGGGCGCTTTCATGACCAGACCATCAGCGCCTGGGTGGAATACGACGGCCGCCGCTTCCTGTTCGAGCGCGCCGCACCGCCCGGTCAGTTTTCCCTGAGCGAGCACGAGTTGTTACTGGCTGGTGCGCTGATCTACCGGCAGCAGGAAATCGCCACCACGGCTTGAGATGGCCGGTATGTGGATACCTGACACCAGCCCGGCCTAGCCGGGCTTTTTGTTGGCTGCACTTGCCTGCCAGGCTAGGCAGAAGTAGCAATACGCAAGTTGTAACCACCATTTGTTCGCTGCGCGGGATGATTTTCATGGCGGGGCTGTGGCAAAACCGGAAGCCATCACGCTGACGACGCAGCACATCTCCCCGTGGTGCGCGCCGACTGGGGCGGGTTGGGCAAGGTTTTAAGCCGCCGCCATGTCTGAGCCCTTCGACGCTAGCGAATGGCGAGTTCGGCGGCGCCTTGCCCGGCCCGAAGCAGACGGGGGTTCGCGCAACCCGGGGTCGCCTAGGGGTGCAGGGGAGCTGGCGAGGCAGCTCCCCTGCCTGCTCGGCGGGCAGCCCCGCCATCTAAACATCACCGCGTAGCGGCTCCACACTTTGCCCTACCAGCAACTCAAGACATATCCACACACCCGTCAGATACAGTAATCCCCCCACACCGCCTGCACCGCCGCGACAGCCGCCAGTGCAGCGGTTTCGGTACGCAGGATGCGCGGCCCCAGTTTCAGCGGCGTCCAGCCAGCGTCCAGCGCTGCACTTTCCTCGCGGGCGGAATAGCCACCTTCCGGCCCGGCCATCAGCCAGGCCCGCTTGGGGGCGCTGGCAATGTCCGCCAGCTTTTGTGTCCCCAAGGGCGACAGAATCAGCCGCGCATCCGCCTGCTGTTGCTGTTGCAGCCATTCATTCAGGCTGAGAATGGGCAGCACCTGCGGCAAGGTATTGCGGCCACATTGCTCACAGGCCGATTGCACGATCTCCTGCCAACGCTGCACCCGTTTGTCGGCCCGGTCGCCCGACAGCTTCACCACCGAGCGCTCGGCCGCAATCGGCTGAAACAGCGACACGCCCATTTCCACCCCTTTTTGCAGGGTGAATTCCATGCGGTCGCCACTGGAAATAGCCTGGGCCAGACCCAGCCAGATGGGCGATTCGCGGCTGATGTCGTCAAAGCGGGTGATTTCACAGCTGGCCTCGCGCTTTTGCAGCGACAGCAAGCTGGCCTGATACTCCCCGCCCTGGCCGTTAAACAGAGTCAGGCTGTCGCCTTCCTTCAGGCGCAGCACCTGGATGTGACGGACAACGGCATCGGGCAGCGACAGGGTTTGACCTGCCGCCAGGGCTGTTTCGATAAAAAACCTTGGCATGGCGTATTGAAAGTCCGTGGTGATAACGGTATTTTGCTTTGTTTGCTGCAGTTGCAACAACTCGTCTTTGGCAAGTGGCTATTCTGACAGCTTTTCCCGCCCAGCCCTGCCCTGACGACGCATGATGCGTCCGCGTTCCTGATGGCCCCCAGCGTTGCATGGGGGGCCTCACATGCCGGATTTGCAACTATTCTTCCAGAGTGAGCCAAGCTTACCCTACCTTGCCCGCACCGGCTGACCAACAGGCGCGGGGCCCAGGAGAACATAATGCAGGTGGTTGAACAGGTGATGCAGGTTGTCCGGGACGTGGCACGCCAGGAGGTGATGCCGCGCTTTTTGCGCGTGGGTAAAACGCGCAAGGACGACGGCTCCTTGTTCACCGAAGCCGACATGGCCTGCCAGCAGGCGCTGGGCGAACTACTGCCCGCGGTGTTGCCGCACCCGGTGCTGGGCGAAGAAATGACGCGCGAAGAGCAGGATGCGCTGTGGCAGGACAACCCCGACGGCCTGTGGGTGGTGGACCCGATCGACGGCACTACCAACTTCGTCAACGGCCTGCCCTACTTTGCCATTTCCGTTGCGCTGGTGGTGCGCGGCGTCAGCGAACTGGGGGTGATCTACAACCCGGTGTCGGACGAAATGTTCTACGCCCGCCGCGGCCACGGGGCCTGGCTCAACGGCCGCCGCCTGCCCTTGAAAACCACCCGCAACAGCATGGGCGATGCCATTGCCGCCGTCGAGGTGAAATACCTGCGCTCGGGCAAGCTGGCAGCGCGCATGAGCAGCGTGGCGCCGTTCGGCAGCCAGCGCAGCATGGGTTCCAGCACGCTGGACTGGTGCTTTCTGGCGGCGGGCCGCTACGACCTCTACCTGCATGGCGGCCAACGCCTGTGGGACTACGCCGCCGGGGCGGTCATCGTGGAAGAAGCAGGCGGCTGCCTGGCCAGCCTGAATACCGACGATTACTGGAGCGACACGGTGTGGAAGCGTTCGGTGATTGCCGCCATCGACCCCGAGCTGTACTGCCAGTGGCACCGCTGGGTGCGGGCCAATCAGTAACAGGCGACTTCAATACAAAACGGCCCGTCAGGGCCGTTTTCATTTTTGCTGCATCAAACCGGGATCAGTAGTTTTCCGGGCAGAAATGCCGTTCCACCAGCTCGATCAGGATGTGCAGCACCTTGATGTGCAGCTCTTGCACGCGGTCGGCGTACTGGCCGCCCGGGGTGTTGACGTAAACGTCGGCCAGCGGTTCCAGCCGGGTGGCGGCACGCCCGGTGAGGATGATCACCTTCATGCCCAGATCACGCGCCACCGTGGCGGCGTTGACGATGGTCTGGCTGTTGCCGCTGGTGCTGATACCGATCAGCACATCGCCAGCCCGGCCATGGCTTTCCAGATAGCGGGAAAACACGTGTTCGTAGCCAAAGTCATTGGCCACGCAGCTCATGTGGCTGGGGTCGGAAATGGCAATGGCCGCCATGCCGCGCCGGTTGCCGCGGTAGCGGCCAGTCAGCTCTTCGGCAAAGTGCATGGCATCGCACATGGAGCCGCCATTGCCGCAGGAAAAGATACGGCCACCGGCGGCCAGGCTGGTAATCAGTTGCTGGGCGGCGGCTTCGATGCTGGCCAGCGCCTGCGGATTGGCCAACAGATTGTTCAGTGCGCTTTGCGCTTCAGTCAGGCTGGACTGGATATGGGAGAGCATCAGCGATCCATCATGCTTGCGGGCGCGGACATGTCGTCAGCACCACCGGTAAACGGGAGCGGCCAGAAAACCGCCGCTGCCATGATACCCCGCCGTAGCCCCAGTCAGGAATCCACCAACAGGTAAATTTCAGCGCAATACCAGCAATGCGGTACCGGCACAGCTGAGCAAGGCACCCAGCCAGGCCACCAGCGCCGGTGGCTGTTTGTTCACCCACCACAGCATGGGCAGGATCAACACCGGGCTGAGCGCGGAGAGCATGCCCACCGTGGCCACATTGGCATGTTGCAGTGCCAGCATGATCAAGGTCATGCCCAGGCCCAGCGCCACCAGGCCATTCAGGGCCGTCTGCCCCAGCATGCGCAGGGTGTACGCGTTACGACTTTTGGCCAAGGGCAAGCCACCCAGCCACAGCACATTGTGCGCAAGGCAAGCCACACCCATGCGGATAGCCGAAGCGGTAACCGGCTCCAGCCCGCCGGCGATGGCCGGTTTGGCAAAAAAAGTGCCCAGCGCCTGACACAAAGCCGCCGCCATACCCAGTGCCACGCCCATCTTGAACTGCGCCGGGTGCTCCCAGGCCTTGCTTTGCTGCTTGCCACGGCCAAACGCCACCGCCAGCATCACCCCGCCAAACACCATCACACTGCCGATGAAACCGACCAGACTGAGTTTTTCTTGCAGAAACAACATGCCCAGCACCACGGAAAACACCGAGTGCGTGGCAAACAGCAGGCCGGAACGTCGTGGCCCCAGCCGGTTCATCGCAGAAAAATACAGGGTGTCACCCAGGAAAATACCGGTCAGGCCGGATAACAAGGCGGGCAACACATTGGCCCACTGCATGCTGTGCCAGCCACCAATGGCCAGGCTGATGCCGCCCAGCAGCAGCGTCATCAGGCTCAGTCGCAGGCGGGTAAAGGTGAAGGGGCCAAAATGCATGGCCGGGCCGGCACCCAGAATGGCGCCCCAGGCCCAGCAGGTTGCCGCGCCTACGGCGGCAAGGTCATACCACATGACAGTCCAGTCAGTCCCCGGCCCAGGGCCGGATAGGTGTTGGGAAAAGCGCCAGCTTACCTGTCCGGCGGCCACTCCGGCCAGTGCGGCGCAGTGTCGGCTTGCAGCCAGGGCCGGTCATGGCTGGTCCAGATATGCTGGCTGGCCTGCTGTGCGGGTGCCTCGTCCAGCGTGGCCACGCGCAGAATCACATAGGGGCTGCCTGCGCGCTCGGCCAGCAGATGGCTGCCGCACTGGCGGCAGAAATGGCGCAGCTTGCCAGGCGAGGACGCAAAACTGCCCAGCTGTTCCACCCCGCGCAGCCAGCGAAAGTGCTGGCGCAATACCCCGGCCGTTGGCACTTGGGGAGCGGCATGGACTTTCTGGCAAGTCAGGCAGTGACAATGGCTGATGGGCAGATCCAGCTGCTCCACCTCATAGGCCACAGCCCCGCACAGGCAGCTGCCTAGCATGGCGCATCCTCCAGCAGGGTGATTTCCACCCGCTCCTTGCCCTTGCCGATGTTCTTGCGCTTGAGCGCAATGCGGCCCACCTCGCCGGTGCGGCGCAGGTGCGTGCCACCGCAGGGCACCTGGCAATAGCCCGGCACCTCCCAGTAACGCCGTTCAGCTTCCGTGTCGGAGAAGGCGCTGACAATCTCGCGGTCGGCATCAATCAGGCCCTGCACCTTGGCCGCAATGGCTGGCAAATGCGGGGTGATGGGTTCGGGCAGGGCAAAGTCGATACGCGCCTTGTCGGCGGCAATGTGCGCGCCGATTTTCTCCACCCCGGCAAAGTCGCGGTAAATGGTTTCCAACGTCAGCTCGGCGGCAAAGTGCAAGCGCATCAGCCGGTAGCGGCGCGACCAGTCTATTTCTACCGTCACCTCTGCCCCAACCGTCAGGTCATGCTCCGGCGGCAGGGTGTAGACAATATCGCGCCCCTGTTTTTCCGCCTGCTCGACCGACCAGCCGGCAATGGTGCCGGCATCACTTTCCTGCCCGCCACTGAAGGCATAGAAAATGGTGTCTTGCAGCCATACCTGCGGGCCATCCACCTGCTGCACGGTGGTGCTCAGCGTGGTCTGATAGGGGTCGGTCCAGAACAGTTTGCGTGTCACAGCATGCGCGCCAGGTAATCCACCAGACTCATCGGATAGCTGAAGGGCTGGCCCAGCAATTGCTGGTACACATCGCGGTACTCGGCATGCTTGGGTTGCAGCACCAGTGCCTGGGTCAGCGACTGGATCGCGGCGCGAGAATCGCCCAGCTGCAACTGCGAAATGGCCAGGATGAACCAGGCCTCATGAATGCGGAAATTCAGCGACAAGGCCTGGCGCGCCAGCAGCGCAGCCTGCTGATAGTGTTCCCCCTGAAAGGCAGCGGCCAGCTGGCCGATGCTGTGTTCCAGCGGCGGCAGCGTGGTTTGTTTGCTGAGCACCAGGGTGTGGCCATTGCCGACATTGCTGTCGCTTTCCTCCTGTGCTTCCAGCAGCCAGTAGCCACCCAGGCCTTGCTGGTTGAACCAGTTCAGCGCCTCAAACAGGCCTTGCAGAGTGAATACGTGGTAATGCGTGCGCCAAGGCAGCCCCGGCAGCAGCGATTGTGGCGTCACCCCTTGCGCAAAGGCGTCGACATGCGCTTGCAGGCCGGTTATCGGCCTGACACTGTCTTCAATCAGGGCGTCACGCTTGGGGACGATCATGAAATTGATGCCCTCCGGGCGCAGCACCCGCAACCACTCCAGCCAGGCGGTGAAAATGGCTGGCAGATGCTCCAGCACATGCGAACTGGCCACGTAGTCCAGCTCGCCATTGGCAAACGGCAGGTCGGTGGCTTCGGCTACTACATCCACCTGATCCACCCCGCGGCCATGGCGTTGTTGCTCTGCGGCATACACCCGGTAGTCGGCCAGGTCGCGCTCATCCACATAGCGCACGCCATCACACGGGGCCACGCTGATGCAGTCGGCCGGCGCCAGCGGATTGTGCGCGCCGCGTCCCAGCTCGATACCCTTGCCCTGCAAGTACTGTGTTGCCAGTTCCATGTTTTTATCCTTGTTGCGCGCGCGAGTCTGTTGCGGCCGCCAGCCGCTGATACACCTGCTGATCCAGCTTTTCCATCATGCGCTCCGGGCTGGACAGTGCACCAAAGCCATATTGGGCATACAGGCCATGCGCATCCGCCGTGGCCAGCATCATGCGCCGCAGGTTTTGCAGGCCGGGATACGCCATGATGAAAGCCATCAAGGCCTTGCTGACGCCCTGCCCGCGCCACAGCGGCAGCACAAACACATCGGCCAGATAGG
Organism: Aquitalea sp. LB_tupeE; assembly: GCF_013391415.1. Taxonomy (GTDB): domain Bacteria; phylum Pseudomonadota; class Gammaproteobacteria; order Burkholderiales; family Chromobacteriaceae; genus Aquitalea. The sequence goes on along the minus strand of NZ_JACAXB010000016.1, from coordinate 91,747 downwards.
CAAAGGTAGCCTGGTCGGTAATCATGCGGGCAAAGGCCACCTGCTGGCCGTCGACATACGCACCAAAGCACAGCGAGCCGGCCAGCGAACGCTCGAAAATGTCTCGCGGCAGCCCGGCGGCCCAGTAGGACTGCTGGCTCAGGTAATGGTAAATCATGTCACGGTCCAGCCGGGCCGGGTCACAATCAAATTCCAGTGGCAGCGACTGAGGCATGCGCACGCTCCGTAATGGTCGGTGCCGGATGAGGCCGGCACGGTGTCTGCATTCAATGCCATGGCAATGGTTGCCGGATCAAGGCATTGCTGCCCGACAAGGCGGTATGGACGCGCCGCTCAGGCCAGCTGGCAGTGTCGACCGGAAGCCGTTTCCGGTCAACGGCTATTCACGGTGCATGCGCTGTTTACAGCTGTGCCAGCAGCGTTGCAGCCAGTTTTCCGCAGCGGCATGTACCGTCACAGCTGAGGGCACTTCGCCTGAGGTCTGGCTCAGGCGGGCATATTCATGCGCCAACAGCGCTTCGGGCAAGGAGGAGGACCGGGCTTGCAGCCTGTGCTTCACCCGGGAAAAGATACGTACCATGCTGACATTTCCTGTGCAAAAACCTGGCCTGACTGGGAATAAAAGATGTCAGGCCATGATTTGCACATTTAATGCCAAAGTCATTAACGTGCCAAGTCGTGGTGATGTCCTATTGCTGCTCAGCTGGCACTCAGGGGGCCATCAGGCCGCAGCGGTCCGCTTGTCGGCGCGCATTTGCAGCAGGCCGGCGGCCGAATACAGCAGCAAGGCCAGCCAGATCAGGCTGAAACCGAACAGCTTGCCGCTATCGAAGGGTTCACCAAACAACAGCACCCCCAAGGCCAGCTGAATGGTGGGGCCGATGTACTGGATGAGCCCCACCGTGGCCAGCTTCAGCCGCCTTGCACCGGCGGCAAACAACAGCAGCGGAATGGCCGTCACCACCCCGGCACCCACCAGCAGCATATCCAGCGACAGGGCCTGATGCAGGAAAGCGCCCTGCCCCTGCCATTGAAACCAGCCCAACGCCAGCAAGGCCAGCGGTGCCATCAGGAAGGTTTCCAGCGCCAGTCCCTCCAGCGAGGCCAGCGGCGCTTTCTTGCGCAGCAGGCCGTACAGGCCGAAGGTGGCCGCCAGCGACAGGGCAATCAGTGGCAGCGTACCGGTACACCAGGTAATCCAGGCCACACCGGCTGCTGCCAGTGCCACCGCCGTGCGCTGGATGGGCGTGAGCTTTTCGGCCAGGAACAAGCGCCCCAGCAGCACATTGAACAGCGGGTTGATGAAGTAACCCAGGCTGGCCTCCACCACGTGACCGGCATTCACCGCCCAGATGTAAATCAGCCAGTTCAGCGACAGCATCAGCGAAGACAGGCCGAAAATGGCCAGCTTTTGCGGCTGCCGCACGGCCTCGCCCAGCCAGGCCCAGTTATGGCGCACGGTAAGGATGCCCGCCACAAACACGGCAGACCAGACAATGCGGTGACAGAGAATCTGCAAGGCCGGCACCTGGTGCAGCGGTTTCCAGTAGAGCGGAAACAGGCCCCAGATGACGAAGGCAATAAACGCAAACAGGACGCCACGGGTGGCATCCTGACGGAAAGGGATAGCGGACATGACACGCTCGATAGCTGTTTTTTTGATGTTGCAGCTTAACGGCTTCTGCCGCGCAGAAAAACCATGGCAGCCATAACATGCTGTTCTATCTGGCAAACAATCCACCGGCAGCGGGTGGCCAGACCATGCTGCACTGGCACAATCGCCGCAGTTGCTCTACCTGTCCGTCAATACCTTTGACGTTGACGTAAACGTAAGCTACAGTCCGCCACATGAAGCCCTTGCCACTGCGCCTGCCAAAAGGCTGCGCTCTGGCAGCAAAACGGCCTACAACATAATGAAAGGCGGGTGCTTTCTTGCCGGAAAACCCGCCCCCGCCACAAGCGAAAACAAGCCGCAGGCCGTACCGGCCACCTTACCGGACAGGACCTGAGCGGCAGGAGGAGAAACCATGTCTATCCGTCATGTTGATCTGGAAGAAAAATACACTGCCCCCACCGGCCAGGTGCTGATGACAGGTATCCAGGCGCTGGTTCGCCTGCCCATGCTACAACAGGAGCTGGACCGTGCCGCCGGGCTGAATACCGCCGGTTATGTCACCGGCTATCGTGGCTCGCCCCTGGGCAATGTCGACCAGACCATGCAGAAGGCCGAACCCTACCTCAAGCAACATAATGTGGTGTTTCATCCCGGCCTGAACGAAGACCTGGCCGCCACCGCGGTGTGGGGTACGCAACAGGTCAACATGTTCGAAGGGGCCAAGTACGATGGTGTGTACGCCATGTGGTACGGCAAAGGCCCAGGTGTGGACCGCTCCGGCGACGTGATCAAACACGGCAATGTAGCCGGCACCAGTGCCAAGGGCGGTGTGCTGCTGGTGGCCGGAGACGACCACGCGGCCAAGTCCTCCACCTTTCCGCACCAGTCCGACCACATCCTGGCCGCCAGCATGATTCCGGTGCTGTCCCCTTCCGGCGTGCAGGAAGTGATCGACTTCGGCCTGCACGGCTGGGCGATGAGCCGCTACTCCGGCTGCTGGGTTTCCATTAAGGCGATTTCCGACACCATCGAAAGCTCGGCGGTGGTGGACATCTCGCCGGAACGCTTCAACTTTGTCATTCCGGAGGACTTCCCCATTCCGGAAGGCGGCCTGTCCATTCGTTGGCCGGACCCACCGCTGGTGCAGGAAAAACGCGTGTTGCATCACCGCCTGTATGCCGCGCTGGCTTATGCCCGCGCCAACAAGCTCAACCACATCACGCTGGATTCGCCCAAGCCGCGTTTGGGCATCATCACCTGTGGCAAGAGCTATCTGGACGTGATGCAGGCACTGGACGATCTGGGCATCGACGAAGCCCTGGCCGCCGACATCGGCCTGCGTATCTTCAAGGTGGGCATGGTGTGGCCGCTGGAGCCGGAAGGCGTGCGCCACTTTGCCGAAGGGCTGGATGAAATCCTGGTGGTGGAAGAAAAACGCCAGATCATCGAATACCAGCTGAAAGAACAGCTGTACAACTGGCGCGACGACGTACGCCCGCGCGTGGTGGGCAAGTTTGCCGAAAAAGGCGAGTGGGCCTTGCCGCACGGCGACTGGCTGCTGCCCGCGGCCGGCGAGCTGACCCCGGCCATGATTGCCCGCGCCATTGCCAGCCGCCTGGCGCTGATTTTCGACAGCCCGGTAATTCACGACCGGCTGAAGTTCTACGATGAAAAAGAAGCCCAGTTGGTCAAGCCGCGCGAAGCCATTGCCCGCGTGCCGCATTACTGCTCCGGCTGCCCGCACAACACCAGCACCCGTGTGCCGGAAGGCAGCCGTGCCGTGGCCGGTATCGGCTGTCACTACATGGCGCACTGGATTGAAGGCGACAGCACCAAAACCTTCACCCAGATGGGTGGCGAGGGCATTACCTGGGTGGGCCAGGCACCGTTTACCAATACCAAACACATCTTCACCAATCTGGGCGACGGCACTTACTTCCACTCCGGCCTGCTGGCCATCCGTGCTGCGGTGGCCGCCAAGGTCAACATCACTTACAAGCTGCTGTACAACGACGCAGTGGCCATGACCGGTGGCCAGCATGTGGATGGTTATCTTGACGTGCCGATGATTACCCGCCAGCTGGCTGCCGAAGGCGTCAAGCGCATCGTCATCACCAGTGACGACCCGGACAAATACCAGAGCGTGCAAGGCCTGGCTCCCGGCGTGGACGTGTTCCACCGCCGCGAACTGGACCGCCTGCAAAAAGAGCTGCGAGAAACCGCAGGCACCACTGTGCTGATTCACGACCAGACCTGTGCCGCCGAAAAACGCCGCCGCCGCAAACGTAATGAATTCCCCGACCCGGCCAAGCGTGCCTTCATCAACGAAAAAGTGTGCGAAGGCTGTGGCGATTGCAGCAAGAAATCCGGTTGCCTGTCGGTGCTGCCGGTGGAAACCGCACTGGGCCGCAAACGCAAGATCGACCAGTCCAGCTGCAACAAGGACTACTCCTGCGTGGAAGGTTTCTGCCCCAGCTTTGTCACCGTGGAAGGTGGAAAACTGAAAAAACAAAGTGGTGCCGCCGCCACGCTGGACAGCATGCCCACTCTGCCAGCTCCGCAGATTCCGGCGCTGCACGACCCGTTCAGCATCATGATTACCGGCGTGGGCGGCACCGGTGTGGTGACCATCGGCCAGGTACTGGGCATGGCCGCTTATCTGGATAACAAGGGCGTCACCGTGCTGGACATGGCGGGCCTCGCGCAAAAAGGCGGCTCGGTGTGGTCGCACGTGCGCATTGCCAACAGCCAGCAGCAACTGCATGCAGTACGCATTGCCGCCGGTGATGCCAACCTGGTGCTGGGTTGCGACCTGGTGGTGACTGCTGCCGAAGAAGCCTTGGCCAAAATGCGCGAAGGTTTCAGCCACGCCATCGTCAACAGCTACGAATCCCCCACCAGCGCCTTCCTGAAAAACCCGGACGTACGCTTCCCCAGCCGTGCCATGAAAGATGCGGTAATCGAATCAGTCGGTGCCGGACGCTTCTGGGAAGTCAACGCCACCCGTCTGGCCACCGCGCTGATGGGCGATGCCATTGCCAGCAATATGTTCATGCTGGGTTACGCCTGGCAGAAGGGTTTGGTGCCGGTCAGCGAAGACGCATTGATGGAAGCCATCCGCCTGAACGGCGCAGCGGTGAAATTCAACCAGCAGGCCTTTATCTGGGGCCGTCATGCTGCGCACGATCCGGGCCGGGTGGAAGCACTGACCAACCCTTCATCCGTGGTGCAGTTTGTTCCACGTGAAACGCTGGACGGCGTGCTGCATCACCGCGCCAAAGAGCTGCTGAACTACCAGAACCAGGCCTTGGCCGAGCGTTACAAGGCCCTGATCGGCAAGGTACAGGCAGCCGAACAGGCACTGAACCCGGCCAGCAGCAGCCTTGCGCTGGCGGTGGCCCGTGCCTACTTCCACGTGCTGGCCTACAAGGACGAGTACGAAGTGGCGCGCCTGTATACCGACGGCGACTTCCTGCGCGAGCTCTCCAGTCAGTTCGATGGTGATTACCAGCTGCGTTTCCACATTGGTGCCAGTTGGGTCACCGGCGGCGTGGCCAAGAAAATCGCCTTTGGTCCGTGGCTGCTCTCGGGTATGAAGTTGCTGGCCCGTTTGCGCTTTTTGCGCGGCACTGCACTGGACCCGTTTGGCTGGCAGGCGGATCGCAAACTGGAACGCCGCCTGATTACTGAGTTCGAGCAGCTGATTGACGGCCTGCTATCCGGCTTGAGTCTGGACAATCTGGCAACGGCTACCGAGCTGGTGAAGCTATACGAAGGCGTACGTGGCTTTGGTCATGTCAAGGAAGCGGCCTATCGTCAGGCCAGTGACAAACAGAAAACCTTGCTGGAGCAGTTTCGCCAGCAGGCAGGCAAACGCAAGGTAGCCTGATGGATTGGTGAGTGTTGTAGCAGTAAAGAGAGGGTGGTTCAGGCGCGGATGATGATATCCGCGCCCTTTTTTTGATCAAAAAATCCCGGTTCTGGTGAATCACTGCACTGTTTCAAGGCAGTGCCGCTACGCTGAAACCCACGCTGCGCCATCAGGACAGCATCAGGCTCAGGCGGCGCGCTTCATCCAGCGCCTGGTCCACACCATTGTATTCATCCTGCCAGACCCAGATGCCGTGAACCGCATCCAGCGCCTCCACCAGCCATAAGCGGCCATTGCTGCCCAATGCCACCTGACGGGCACGCACCGGACGACGGTAGTTGAACATCACGATATCACTGGTTTTTTGCACAGCCGGGGTATGCTTGCGCGGGCTTGAAAAGAAGGGCATGGCGAAACCTCCTGTTGGGCGATATGCCACTGTGGATACAGCAAATGCCGTGCCAGCTTTGTGCAAAGCAACATGAACCCGGTGCAGCCGTCTGATCACAAGCCGCACAGTTTTTGACGTCCGCTTGCCTGCGGCTTAGCATGACCCATTGCCCCACGGGAACCGCCTGCATGGAAAACCGTAAACTCGCTGTACTGATTGATGCTGACAATGCCCAGGCCAGCCTCACCGCCGAACTGTTGGCCGAAGTGGCCAAATACGGCACGGCCATCGTCAAGCGCGCCTATGGCGACTGGACCACCACCCAGCTCAAGAGCTGGAAAGAGGTGCTGCACAAACACGCCATTCACCCCATTCAGCAGTTTGCCTACACCAGCGGCAAGAACTCGACCGATTCCGCCCTCATCATCGACGCCATGGATTTGCTATACACCGGCAATTTCGATGGCTTCTGTCTGGTGTCATCGGACAGCGACTTCACCCGCCTGGCCACCCGCCTGCGTGAAGGCGGGCTGACTGTTATCGGCATCGGCGAAAAATCCAAAACGCCGCGCCCCTTTATTGCCGCCTGCGACAAGTTTGTGTTTACCGAAATCCTGCGTCCGGAAAAACCGCCGGAGGTGGCAGTCAGCAGCGACAAGCCCAAGGCACGCAGTACGCGCCAAAGCAAGAGCAAACCCGCCACGCCCAAGGACATCCACCCGCTGCAGGCCATGTTCACCTCCGCCATCGACGCGGTGGCACGGGAAAGCGGCTGGGCCGAACTCTCCGCCGTGGGGTCGTACATCGCCAAGAACGACCCCTCATTCGACCCGCGCAATTACGGTCATTCCCGCCTGTCGCAAATGGTGAAGAAACTGGACTTTCTCACTGTGCAGGAGCAGCGCAACGGCTCCAAATTGCACAGCGAAATCCGGCTCAAGGAAAGCGACAGCAGCGAGACGACCAACAACACACCGGCAAAACCGGACGGCGCGGAGACAAGCAGTGCCGGCAAGCCGGCCAGCGTGCGCAAAAAGCGCAGCCCGCGCAAGAAAACCGATACCCCGGCCGAACAAGGCTGAAACAGACGATCGGTCGTGGCACTACCCTGCCCGGCCACCAAGCAAGCAAGAGGAGAAACCATGCAAATTCGTGATGCCAAGCTGGAAGATCTGGCCGTCATCCTGGATATCTACAACGAGGTAATTGCCACCTCCACCGCCATCTACAATGACGACCCGCTCAATCCCGGCGAATTTGCCGTCTGGTTCCAGGACCGTCTGGCCGCTGGCTATCCGGTGCTGGTGGCGGAAGAAAACGGCACAATCCTGGGCTTTTCCAGCTTTGGTGATTTCCGCCCGCGTCCTGGCTTCCGCTTTACCGTGGAGCACAGCGTGCACCTGGCCCCGGCTGCCCGTGGCAAGGGCATTGGCAGCGCACTGGTCAGCGCCTTGTTCCCGCGGGCGCAAGCGCTGGGCAAGCACACCATGCTGGGAGCAGTGGATGCCGCCAATGAAGGCTCGATCCGCTTTCACGAAAAGCTGGGCTTCATCAAGGTAGGCGTATTGCCGCAGGTTGGCTTCAAGTTTGGCCGCTGGCTGGACCTGGTCTATATGCAGAAATTCATCGACGGCCAGAGCGAAGGCCCGGCCTGATCAGCAAGCTGGCTGCCTGGCAGGCAGCCTTACCGTCTACTCCCTTTCCCTCCGCCCTTACCCTGTAAGGGTGCCTCGCCTTCCTTGCCAAGGGCGAGAATGGCGAGAATAAAGAAAAACGCCGCAGTTTCCTGCGGCGTTTTCTGTTCTGCTACTGCGCTGTTGAAACAGCGTCCGTTCTTGAAGTTCTCTATTCTCTGCCTCTGCACGACTTAGCGCACGACTGCAACAATATCCTTACTGAACACCTTTTCGCAATACTTGCACTTCATTTTGATGTCCTTGGCCTGGGCGCGCACGGAGAAAAAGCTCTTCACCGGTTCGGCATGCGAGATGCAATTGGAATTGGGGCAGGCAAAAATGCCTTCGATGCTTTCCGGCAATTCCAGCTTGTGCTTCTTCACCACTTCGAAGTTGTCGATCACATTCACCGTGGCCTTGGGGGCAAACAGCGCCAGTTCGTTGGCCTGTTCTTCGGTCAGGGCAACATTTTCCACCTTGATGATGTCCTTGGCGCCCATGTGGCGCGAAGACAGGTTCAGGCCAACAGTAATGCGCTCGCCGGTTTCAGCCAGCTTGAACAGCCGCAGGATGTTGACGCCCTGCCCGGCCGGGATGTGGTCGATAACAGTGCCTTGTTTCAGGGCTTCGACGGTACGGGTGTATTGCATGATGTTTCCTTCCCTGATTTAGACGGTTTCGTTCAGTACCAGCGACAGCAGCGCCTGACGGGCATACACACCGTTCTTGGCCTGCTCGAAGTAATAGGCATGCGGGGTGGCATCCACGTCCACGGTGATTTCATCCACGCGCGGCAGCGGGTGCATCACCTTCATATTGGTACGCGCGCTCTTGAGCATGTCGGCACGCAGCACAAACTGGCCCTGGATTTTCTTGAACTCGGCTTCATCAAAACGCTCGCGCTGTACGCGGGTCATGTACATGATGTCCACCAGCGGAATCACATCGTCCAGGCTGTCCACCAGGGTGTATTCAATGCCCTTTTCGTCCAGTTCTTCGCAAATGTAGTCCGGCATCGCCAGCTGTTCCGGCGCGACAAAGTAAAAACGCGCGCCAAACAGCGACAGGGCCTGGGTCAGCGAATGCACGGTGCGGCCGTATTTGAGGTCGCCCACAAAGGCGATGGTGAGGTTTTCCAGCGTGCCCTGGGTTTCACGGATGGTGAACAGGTCCAGCAGGGTTTGCGTGGGGTGCTGGTTGGAGCCGTCACCGCCATTGATCACCGGTACGCTGGAAAACTCGCTGGCCAGCCGTGCCGCGCCCTCCTTGGGGTGACGCATCACCACGGCATCGGCATAGGAGCTGATGATCTTGATGGAGTCGGCCAGGGTTTCGCCCTTCTTGGCACTGGTATTGCCACCGTCGGCAAAACCGATGATGTCGCCACCCAGGCGCTGTACCGCGGTTTCGAACGACAGGCGGGTACGGGTGGACGGTTCAAAAAAACAGCTGCCCACCAGCTTGCCTTGCAGCAGGTCGTTACGCGGATTACGTTTGAGCTTGCCCGCCGTTTCAACCACGAGTTCAAGTTCCTCGCGTGAAAAATCTGGGATGGAAATGATATGTTTCCGATAGAGCGGGTTTGCCATGATAGGGGTCCTTGGTTCTGCGAATTCTGCGAATGTTGTTTTGCCCATAAAAAAAAAGCCCCTGAGCAATCAGGAGCTTTTTTTCTGGAATAGCCGGGGTTCGGGAACAGTCAGGCCTTGCAGCAACGCTTTTGCGCCACCGTCGCGGGTGGTGGTGAGGCGGGTGACAACAACTGCAAATGGCGACAAGACGGCTCCTCCGAACAAACCCCGCGATTCTAATCCCAAACCTGGCGCTTGATAAGAGCAGTGTCGCATTTTGCCAATTCCATGACCCCAAGCGCGTTTATCGGCCCGCCTCAGGCAGGCTGACGCTGCCACAACAAGCGCATACCGAGTAGCACGAACATCAGCCCGCAAGCCTTCTGCCCCCAGCTTGCCAGCACCTGCTTGGCAAAACGGGCATACATTCGGCTACCCAGACATAGCATGCCGCTCAGATAGAGCAGATTACACAAGCAGAACACAGCGCCCAATTGCAGGAAACCTGCCAGTACCGGCTGCTGTGGAGACAAAAATTGCGGAAAAAACGCCATGAAGAACACCAAGGCCTTGGGGTTTCCCACGGTTACCAGCCAACTACTCCAACAAGCATGAGGGCCAGACAGCGGCACATCCCCGGTCTGTCTCGCTGCGGCAGCCCAGCAACGACAACCCAAATAGATCAGATAGGCAGCACCACCATAACGCAACAGATCAAACCAGGCAGGATGGGCAGCCAACAATGCCGCCATCCCCAGTGCGGACAAGGCTATCAAAAACATATCGCCCAGCATCAGTCCAAGTAAGGCCCAAGCGGCATGCCGCCAACCACCTCCACTGTATGCGCGCCATACGCTGAGCGTTCCTGCGCCCGGTGTCACCACCAGCAACAATGCTGCGGGCAAAAAATGAGACCAGTCCATCACATGTTCTCCAACGCGGGATCGTCTCTCCATCTTGCCGTATCAGCCAAACAAAACGCCACCCCGCAGGGTGGCGTTGGGTTGAGTGCCTCAGGCTGGCTTATAGCTTGAAGTGACTGACCAGGCTTTCCAGATTGGCGGACAGCTCGCGCAACTGGGTCACCGAATCGGACACCTGCTGCACCACCTCGGCGTTGCTTTGCGCCATGGCGCTGATGCGTTCCACGTTCTGGGCAATTTCCTGGCTGGCCGAGGATTGCTCGCGGGTGGAAGCGGCAATATCCACAATACTGGCCACCAGGCCCTGGCTACGCCCCAGCACGGTATTCATTGCCGCATTGGCTTCGGCGGCAATCTCCACGCTCTGGCTGACCTGATCGCGGCTGTTCCTTACATCCGCCACCGCATCACGTGTTTCGCTGCTGATGGCATTGACGATGCGGGTGATCTGCACCGTGGCTTCGGCGGTTCGTCCTGCCAGGTTACGCACCTCGTCGGCCACCACGGCAAAGCCGCGGCCCATTTCGCCAGCCCGGGCAGCCTCGATCGCTGCGTTCAGCGCCAACAGATTGGTCTGGTCGGCAATGTCCTTGATTACCCGCACGATGGTGCTGACTTCTTCTGAGCGTTCGCCAAGGCCGTTCATGCGTTCGGCCAGCGCCTGCATACTCCCCGTCATGCGTTCGATCTCCCCCGTAATACGGGTAACCGTGGCCACGCTTTGCGTGGTCAGCTCGCCGGTTTCGCGCGCAGTATGCTCGGCTTCTTCGGCGGTATCGGCAATGTGGTGCACACTGACCGTCACCTGCTCTACCCCGGCCGCCGTGGCACTGGCGGCATCGGTCTGGCTGGCGGATGCCTGCTGCACCTGGCTGGCGGATTCGGCCAGGCTGGCGGCTGCCACACTCACTTCGTGGCTTTGCTGGCGCACTTCGATGAACATCTCGCGCAGGCTGTCGATAAAGCGGTTGAAAGCGTCGGCAGTGCGGCCGATTTCATCACGGTTGGCAATCTGCATGCGTACGGTCAGGTCGCCACGGCCGGAGGCCAGCTGGTCCATGGTGTCGGCCAGCTTGTTGAGCGGTCGGGTCAGGGTGCGTACAACGGCGGTCAGTACCAACAGAATCAGCACCAGCGCCACCACACCGATCAGGATGGCAATCAGCGATTGCTTTTTCGCATCGGCAGTAATGGCGGCCGTGGGGATGGAAACCCCCAGCGTCCAGAACTGGCCGGTGTCACCTACTTTGACCGGATGGAAGAAATGGGTGAAGCCGCCATCCTCATAAATGAAGGATTCGCCCTTCTTGATCTGATCCAGATGGCTGGCCAGCGCATCTTCCTTGGGTACCGGCTTGCCCAGGAGATCGGGCTTGTCGGACACCACGTACAGCCCGCCTTCGGACACCATGCGCACATAGCCGGTTTCAAACAGGTGGATGGCGCCAAAACGCTTTTGCAACTGGTCCAGCGCCACGTCGGTGGCCGACACACCAAGAATCTTGCCGGCGGCATCCTTCATCACCACGGCCAGCGAGCTTTCAAGGATTTTCTTGTTCTGCACTTCGTACGGATAAGGCTCGGTAATGGTGTCGCGGCCGCGCTGCTTGGGCACGTAGTAGAAATCACCCCAACCCGGTTTTTCGTAGTCCGGCTGATAGGTTTCCGGGTGGTCCTTGAACTTGGGGAAATCCTTGACGCGGTCCGGCGACATCATGGTGTCCATCTGCGCCTTGCCCTGGGCATTCTTGGTGATGTAAGGCTGATAGCGCCCGGTAGGGTCATGGCGCGGCCAGTCAAGGCGGAAGGCATTATCGTTGCCATCAAAGGCATTCGGTTCCCACAACATCCACAGGCCGACCGACTGCGGAGCGCCATCCAGCAATTGCTGGATCATGTTGTCAGCCAGCTTGCGGTCTGGTGCGGCCACCCGCTTGATACCCAGAATGCTGTCGGCCAGGTGGTGTGGCAGGGTGAAACCCTGATTGAAATCGCCTTCGGCATCCTTGGCGTAACTGCTGGCCTGCTCGGAAGCCAGCTTGTAGCCCACATCCACGGCTGCGCTATAGCTTTGCCAGGCAATCAGGCCAATCATCACCGCAAAGCCCACGGCAATGGCTGCCGCTGCCACCACGATGATGCGTGTACTCAGATGACCCCACTTTTCCGTCGCCATACTCGTTTCCCCGAATCCAGTTGTGATGGTTGCGCTGGCTGTTTAGCTGCATGTTTTTAGTCGCATACCCTCTGGCATGATGGGGGAAATTCAGCGGTGCCGCCGTAGTTTGTGATCAAAAACTGATAAATTACATCGGCATGCAATGGGCTTGTCTTAACAATGACAAATTGATTTACATATTGATAACAAAGAATTAGGGCGCGGTTCTCGCTTCCAGTTCGGTCAGCCAGTGCATGGCCTGGCTGTTGCTTTCTCCACACATTTCAACAGAGGGCTGGAGGCCGGCACAAACGGCGGGCCGCTCCGGATGACCGAACAGCAGGCACAGATTGTCCGCGCTCAACTGGATGCAACGCACACCAGCCGGCTTGCCTTGCGGCATGCCTGGAATGGGAGAGGAAATGGACGGCGCGATGCAGCAGGCACCGCAATGAAGACGGCATTGCATGGAAAGAGGAGGCACAGGGGCAAAAGAGCCGGCAACCATACCACAAAGCGGATGCACGCCAACTGTCAATCGGACAGAGATAACTTACAATAACGGAAATCCATTTTCTGTATTTTACGAAACACCAAGCAACAGCCTCCTGCTGCCAACAAGTTTAGAGCACACGAAATGATCAAGTGCATCGACGTGTCCGACCTCAAGGTGGGCATGTACATTCACGACCTCAACTGCGACTGGATGTCTCATCCGTTTCTACTGAAACGTTTTCTGGTCAAGGATGAAGCTGCCATCCGCAAGATTGCCGATGCAGGTATCCACGAAGTCTACATCGATACCGGCAAGGGTCTGGACTTGCCTCATGCTCCTACCATTTCCGAAGTCAAACACAAGCTGGAGCAGGAAATCATCGACCTGGCCAGCCGCGAAGTGCCTACCGAACGCCGGGTGGATGCCGCAGCCGAATATGGCCGGGCGCAGCTGATACACAACGAAGCCAACCTGATCGTACGCAGCATCCTGCAGGATGTGCGCCTGGGCAAACAGGTGCAGCTGGAAATGGTGGAGCCGTCCATCGAAAAAATGACCTCCTCCATCCTGCGTAACGGCGGTGCCCTGTTGTCGCTGTGCCGTATCAAGGACAAGGACAATTACACCTTCCAGCATTCGGTCAGCGTTGGCGCGCTGATGGTGAGCTTCTGCAATGCGATGAACATGAGCCGCGAGGTGATTCACCATGCCGGCATTGGCGGCATGCTGCACGATATCGGCAAGATGAAAGTGCCGGACAGCATCCTCAACAAACCGGGCAAGCTGACCGAGCAGGAATTTGCCGTGATGAAATGCCATGTGGTGGAGAGCAAGCAGATCCTGCTCTCTACCCAGGGCATCTCCGACACCGCGGTGAAAGTGGCCGCCCAGCACCACGAACGGCATGATGGCAGCGGCTACCCCGAAGGGCTGAAAGGCGAGGAAATCTCCCAGCTGGGCCAGATGGCCGCCATTGTCGATGTGTACGATGCGCTGACCTCGGACCGCTGCTACCACAAGGGCATGTCGCCGACCGATGCCCTGCGCAAGATTTTCGAGTGGTCCAAGTTCCACTTCAACCCGGTGCTGGTGCAGGCCTTCATGCGCTGTATCGGCATTTATCCCATCGGCACCCTGGTGCGCCTGGAAAGCGGCAAACTGGGCGTGGTGATCGAACAGAATGACAATAATCTGGTATCGCCCAAGGTGAAGGTGTTTTTCAGTACCAAGAGCAATACCTATATCCCGCCGGAAGTGGTGGACCTGTCGCGCAGCATGGGGGCCGGTGGTGCCGACAAGATTGTCAGCCACGAATCGCCCGCCAAGTGGCGTATCGACCCGATGCGTTTTCTGTAAGTCCCCCCGCCTTCTGCCATCCAGCAAAAAGCCCGCCATCGGCGGGCTTTGTCATTGACATGATCACACTCAGCCCTGGCGCACCACCATCGCATGTTCGGGGCTGGGGAAACCGGCCTCGGCCAGCGCTTCGCGAATCACCCGGTTGCTGTCGAAATACACCTGCCAGTAATCGGCTGGATTGCAGAAAGGACGTACGGCCAGTACCGGGCCCAGGTTGGTGAATTCAAGCAGGGCAACCGTGGGCGCAGGCTCGGCCAGCACATTGGGAATGGCGGCAATCTTTTCCCGCAACAGCGCGATGGCCTGGCCATGATCGGCGCTGCCGGCCAGCTGGGCTTTCAAGTCCACCCGGCGATAGTTGTTGGCGCTGAAATTCTGGATGTTGTCGGAGAAGATCTTGTTGTTGCCGATCAGGGTCATCACATTGTCCGGGGTGTCGATGATGGTGGAAAAAAGCCCGACCTCACGCACCGTACCGCTGATACCGGCCACACTCACCACATCGCCCACCTTGAACGGCCGCAATACCACCAGGAAGATGCCGGCGGCAAAATTGGCCAGCAAACCACTCCAGGCCAAGCCAATCGCCACACCAGCCGCGCCGATGATGGCGGCAAAACTGGCCGTTTGCACGCCAAAGAAGCCCAGCATGGCAATCACCAAGACCACGGTCAGGCTGACGGACAGGAAGGAATGCGCGTAACGGCGCAAGGTGGGGTCCAGTTTGCGCGCCACCAGCTGTTCATCCATCAGCCGGCCTGCCAGGCCGATGAACCAGCGGCCCACCACCCACAGCACGATGGCCGAAACGATATTGATGCCGGCTTGTACCGCCAGATCACCCCAGTGGGTCCAGTTGATGTCTGTCATGGCTATCCTATTTAAGCTGTTAGTGAAAAACACTTAAAAATAGAATGCGCGCCGGCAAAAAGCCAGCCAGCACGGTCTGGCCACGGGGATGGCTTATGGCAACAGGCTGCGCAGTTGCTGGCAGGTATCGCCGATACCGGCCTGTATGCTGAGGTCGAACACCCGGTCCATACGGGTGGGGGTGTAGTTGATCAGCGCCGTCATCACCCCGGCATGAGCCGCTTCCAGCGGGATATGGTTGACCGGGGAAACCTCCAGCGAGGAGCCCAATACCAAGAGCAGATCTGCCGACACGGCTACGTTGAACGCATGTTCGATCAGCGGTACCGGCTCGCCATATAGCACCACGTCCGGTTTCAGCACATCCATGCAGTAGGTACACAGCGGCAGCACATGGTGATTGATGTATTCCAGCCCCTGTTGCCGTCCACAGGACGGGCAACTGGCCGTGCGCAAGGTGCCGTGCAACTCGGAAACATGACGGCTGCCCGCCACGCCGTGCAGGCCGTCGATATTCTGCGTCAGTATCGACACCTGCTTGCCGATTTCTTCCAGCCAGGCCAGAAACTGATGCCCGGCATTGGGCTGGTAATTACCCAGCAATTTGGTGTGAAACAACTGCTTGAAGCTGTGCCAGAAGGCTTCGGAGTCGGCACGGAAATAGTCGATGGACACCAGCTCTTCCAACTGCATGCCTTGTTGCCACAAGCCTTTGGCCGAGCGAAAGTCCGGAATGCCCGATTCGGTGCTCATGCCGGCACCACTCAATACCACGATATGCTCAGCCTGCCGGATGGCGGTGGCCAATTGCATGATTTCCTGCTGCATTAACGGTCTCCTGCACCTGCTTTTTATTGCTGCCAAGCTTAGGCCAGCCTGTGCTTGCCGCGCAAAAATCCACTGCAGCAAACTTGCCCGACATCAAGCTCTTGGCGCATCGGCCGCCGGTGCCGGGTACTTGACGGCATTCTTTTGCAATTTGTCGCGCACGGCGGCATTGATATCCAGCTTCAGCACGCTGGCCAGTCGCACCAGATACAGCAGCACATCGGCCACTTCTTCCTGCAAATGGGTGAAGCGGGCCGGGTCGTCTGCCAGTTGGGCCACTTCCGCGTCGGTCTGCCACTGGAAGATTTCCGCCAGCTCACCGACTTCCCCGGTCAGGGCCAGCATCAGGTTGCGTGGCGTGTGATAGCGCTGCCAGTCGCGGTCGTCGGCAAAACGCTGTAAGGCAGCTTCGAGCGCGGCGGTTTCAATCAGTGGCGTTTCGGCCATGGTGTGACTCCTGCAACAGCGGTTTCACGTGAAACCGGCTGACTGAATAAAAATTGACTACCCCCTCTCGCTTTCTGGAAGGAAAGCGAGGCTCCTTTCTTCATATTGGCAGGGCAAGGGCGGGGGAAAAGGGGAATAGATGGGAAGGCTGCCGAAGCAATATCTTAGTCGAAAGACCCGGCTTTGCCGGGTCCGGTGAAACCGTACCAAAACACTTTGTCAGCAGCCTGACGCCCGCAAGTGATGGCGGGCGCGGTTGATCATGCTGCGGCGGATTCAGCGCAGCAGGCCTTCGTCCTTCAGCGCAGCCTGAACGGCCGGCAAGGCCTGCACCCGCTGCATGAAGGCGCTGATGGCCGGGAAGTCTTCCAGCGAACGATGCACCATGTGCGCCCAGTTCAGGCAGGTAAACAGGTAGGCATCCGCCACGCTGAAGTCTTCGCCCAGCAAATAAGGCGTTTGCGCCAGCTGGGCTTCAATCACGCCAAAGCGGCTACGCAGCTTGTCCCAGGCAGCATTCTTTACCTCATCGCTGCCCGGATAGAACAGCGGAGAGAAACTCTTGTGAATCTCGGTGGCGGTATAGTTCAGCCATTCTTGCAGGCGGTAACGCGCCAGTGTGCCATTGGCCGGCGCCAGCTTGCTCTGAGGCACTTGGTCGGCCAGGTACTGCACAATGGCCACACCTTCACTCAGCACCGTGCCGTCTTCCAGCTGCAAGGCCGGTACATAGCCCTTGGGATTGATACTGGAAAATTCGACGCCGCTGGCGGTCAGGTGCGGATTAACGCGCAGATTCACCTTTTCCACCGAAAACGGCAGGCCGCTGGCGTGCAGCACGATATGTGGCGACAGGGAGCAGGCTCCCGGCGAGTAGTAGAGTTTCATCCCATCTCCTGGTCAACAGAACGCGCAACAAGGTGCCATTACGGTAGCGGCACCACCATCTACTGCAATTGGGGCAGCTTCGCCTCATTTTCAAGCTGCAATACCTGCATCACTTCTGCCGCGCCGAAAACAGCCTGGGCCGCATGTCCTTGCCAGCCGTGCTGGCCGGTCGGGTTTTCATTTCGACAAACAAGGCTTCCACCTGACTGCGTGCCCACGGTGTGCGGCGCAAAAATACCAGGCTGGACTTGATGCTGGGCTCGTGATTGAAGCAGCGGATGGCAATACGCCGTCCAAGCTCGGCCCAGCCAAAATGCTCCACCAGCGCCTGCAGTATTTTTTCCAGCGTCATGCCGTGCATCGGGTCGACGGACTGTTGTTCACTCATGCCTATCATCCTGTTGTGGACAGCCAACACACTGCTGCCAAAGAAACCGACGCAGTGTAGCCCTGCCCGCGACAAACAGCCAGCAGACTGCCGTCTTGACATGATTTTGCATGTTTCATCATTGCTAACAATTGGCTGATGGCAAGCAATATTTGACTGACATCTGTGTCTGATACTGCAAACGTCAAATATGACCTGCACGAGGAAAAGCATCATGAAACTGATCAAATCGCTATTGATTGTCGGCCTGCTGGGCGGCGCTGCTGCCACCACTGTTCATGCCATGGGCAATGATTGTCCGATGGGCGGCAAGGAGATGTCCGCACACATGTGGCAGATGGACCCGGCCAAGCGCCAGGCCATGATGGAACAACACCTGCACATGCTGCACGACAAGCTGAAGATTCAACCCGCGCAGGAAAGCGCCTGGAATAGCTATGTGGATGCCCTGAAACCGGCCGCCATGCCTGCCATGCCAGCGGTAAAACCCGATGCCAAGCTGCCCGAACAGCTGGATGGCCGCATCAAGATGATGCAGCAGCATCTGGACATGATGCAGCAACATGCGGCAGCCACCAAAGCGCTGTACCAGAAGCTGAGCCCGGAACAGCAAAAGCTGTTCGACCAGGAAGCACAGCACATGCATGAAGGCATGCAGCGCCACATGCCGCACCACCACCCGGCATCGGCCCCCATGCCGAACAACTGACCAGAACAGGATGGAACAGACCGGCCTGGCCCGTGCAGACGGCGGCAGGCCTGCCCTCCTGACTGGTGCATGAGGAAAGCAATATGACGACTCTTGCCCGCATGGCAAGCCTGGCGCTGCTACTGGGCACGGCCTTGAGCGGCATCTCTGCCGCGCAAGCACACCCGCGTTTTTATGAAGGCCCGCCCCTTATTGATCATTGGCATGATGGCTACTGGCATCACGGCTATTACCACGGTCAACTGGGCTGGTGGTGGATAGCCGGTGGCGTGTGGTACTGGTATGACGCACCGGTTTATCCCTATCCGGCTCCGTCTGCACCTGCCGTGGTGGTGGCCTCCCCGGCGGTACCGCCAGCCCCTGCTGCACCCGCCCCGGTACAGGAAACGCCCAGCCCGCCGCCAGCCCAGGTCTGGTACTACTGCAAGGCGGCCAAGCAGTACTACCCCTATGTCAGTGAATGTCCCGGTGGCTGGAAGACTGTCCCGGCACAGCCACCCAAATAATCCAGGAAGCAAGATCATGAACAAATTGCTGTGGTTGCCATTGACGGCCATCGGGCTGACGGCATGCAGCACTGTCCCGCTAGGCCCGACGGTCGCGGTGATGCCTGCGGCCGGCAAACCCTTTGACGTGTTTGCCCAGGAAGAACAGCAATGCCGCCAGTATGCGGAGGCAAGCAGCGGCGGCAGCAGCGCCGATGCCTCCACCGCTGCCATGGCCGGCAATATGGCGCTGGGCACGGTGGTTGGGGCTGCCGCAGGTGCGCTGATGGGTGGCCATCAGGGTGCTGGCGTCGGCGCAGGCGCGGGCCTGATCGCCGGCACGGCAGCCGGTAGCGGTGAAGCACGCTACAGCGGCCACGATGCCCAGTACCGCTACAACCTGGCTTACAGCCAGTGCATGTATGCCAAGGGCAATCAGGTTCCGGGTCAGCAGCGCTATGCGGCGCCCTACTATCCGCCGCCACGCTTGCCTTGATAGACAGGCATTAGCTAAAACAAAGGGGCTGGTCTGAAAGACCAGCCCCTGTCGCATATCACACCGGCTCAGCGCATCAGCGGCTGAACCACTTGTCGCCAAAATTCACCAGCAACACACCAGCCACCACCAGTGCGGCTCCCGCCAGTCGCGGCAGGCTGATTTCACGCAAAGGCATGGATAACCAGCCAAAGCGGTCGAACAGCAAAGATGTGCAGACCTGCCCGGCAATAATCAACGACAGCATGGCTGCCACGCCCAGCCTGGGGGCCAGCAAGGTGGTTCCAAACACGAAGAAGGCACCCAGCAGCCCGCCGACAAACATCCACCACTCGCCACGCGCCAGCTGGCTCAGCCCGCTGAATTTCTGGCCGCTGAACACGGCCAGCAAAGCCAGACTGATGGTGCCCACGGCAAAGGAAATCATGGCAGCCAGCACGGTACTGCCATTCAACAGCAATTTGAGCTGATTGTTGACTGCGGCCTGCAAGGGCACCACCACGCCAATGGCAAATGCCATCAGGGCAAAAACCGGATTCATGTTTGTCCTTTGCTTGGAAACGAGCGCGGTTTCACGTGAAACCGCCGCCATATCAGCCAGATAGCTTCACCGCCTGTACCGGACGGGCGGCTTTGGGATTACGGGTATAGGCGCAAAAGCCCGGCTTGGGGCCAACTTTGGGATGGTTGCGGCAGGTATTGGGACGCCGCTCGTAGATGGTACACAAGCGGGTTTGCTGGTCCAGATACTGGCAGTCGCCATTGGCGCGCCGTGCCAGGGTGAAAATGCCGTGCTTGAAGTTGAAATGCTGGATTACCCGCTGCTTTTCCAGCCGCTTGGCGATGTTCTTGATCGGCTCTTCCAGCTCGAATTCGTCCACCACCCCCATACGCACCAGATCTGGCAGGCGCACTTCCACCGGCATCGAGCAGCAACTGCCCATGCAGTCGCTGCACAGGCCGTTCTTGTACTTGACCCAGGTTTCCAGTCTTTCGATATCCGCCATCTTGCCTGCCTTATTGCGGACGTTGCTTGAAGAAGGTCAGTGGCGCGGTATACGGCACTTCGCTGGGGGCCGGGGCCTTCAGGATGTGCTTTTTCATCTTGCCCATCACATGCATTTCACAGGGGCGGCACTCAAACTTCAGCGTGTAGGTTTCATTGCCGGATTTCAGCGTCATCGGCTCGGCACGCACCTGTCCCATCACCCCCTTCACACCCTTGGCCTGCTTGGGACACAGGTTGTAGGAGAAGCGCAGGCAATGCTTGGTAATCATCAGGCTGACTTCGCCCTCTTCCTGATGCGCCTCGTAAGCCGCGTCAATCACCTCCACACCGTGCTTGCGGTAGAACTGCCAGGCCAGCTGGTTGTAGACATTGGCCAGATAGCTCAGCGTCTTTTCCGGATATTCCACCGGTGGCTCCACCGCCAGCTTGCGCGGCGGGCGTACCCAGGCGGTCAGCCGGGCCTGTTCCAGCAGTTCGATGGCCTCGCGGCGCAAGCCATTGATGGCGGACGCGGGTACAAACCACGGCTGGCTCAGGTGCAGTGCCACATCATTGGCCACGAACATGGTATTGCCCAGCTTGGCCAGATTGTCACGCAGGCCGCTTTCCGCCTTGGCGGCATCCTTGGCCGGTTCCAGTGCCAGCTCGGCACTGGCGCTGGCACTACAGCCATCCTCATCGGTCACGGTCAGGCGCAGGCCATCGGCCTGTTCGTCCAGGGTCAGCCACACACCCACCTTGCGCTCGGCAGACTTCTTCAACAACGCCAGCTCCCAGGCGTGGTCGCGGTTGCGGCACAGGTCGGTTCCCGGCTTGAGCCCTTGCAGCAAGGCCGGATCATTCGGCTGGCAACGCCACAGCAAGTCGCCGCCCGGCACATGGCCGATCTGCTTCACGGTATTGAGCTGCATGCCCACCACTTCGCGCTTTTTCATGAAGTTGATGCCGTCGCCATTGCTCATGGTTTCCGGGGTGGCAATCTCCAGCCAGTCCGGCCCCACCTTGTGCACCACGCCCAGTGCCACGCCAACGAATTTGGGCGAATCAAAGGCACCGATGTCGATTTTGCGGCCGGTGGCAAAGTAGTCGGTGCTGCCACGGTGGAAGGTCTTGTCCGGGTCCGGCGCAAAGAAGATTTCGCTGCTGCCGCTGGAGGCAGGCGCCAGTTCCGGGCGGCGTTCGATAATTTCATCCAGCAGCAAACGATAGTGGGCCGTGATGTTTTTCACATAACTCACGTCCTTGTAGCGGCCTTCAATCTTGAGCGAACGCACGCCGGCATCCAGCAGCGCTTCCAGGTTCTTGCTCTGGTTATTGTCCTTCATGGACAGCAAGTGCTTGTCGAAGGCCACCACGCCGCCGTCCTTGTCGGTCAGGGTGTAAGGCAGGCGACAGGCTTGCGAGCAGTCGCCACGGTTGGCGCTGCGGCCGGTATCGGCATGGCTGATGTAGCACTGGCCGGAGAAGGCCACGCACAACGCACCATGGATGAAGTATTCGATGGTGGCGGCTTCACCCACGCGGGCGGCAATGCGCTTGATGTCGGGAATGCTCAGTTCGCGTGCCAGCACCAGCTGGGACAGTCCGGCATCGGCCAGAAAGCGCGCCTTGTCAGCATCGCGGATATCACACTGGGTGGAGGCATGCAGCTGGATGGGCGGCAGGTCCATTTGCAGAATGCCCATGTCCTGAATGATCAGCGCATCCACCCCGGCGTCGTACAACTGCCAGATCAGCTTGCGCGCCGCTTCCAGCTCGGCGTCATGCAGGATGGTGTTGAGCGTGGCAAAAATGCGCGCATGGTAGCGGTGGGCAAACTGCGTCAGGCTGGCAATGTCTTCCAGGCTGTTGCTGGCATTGTGCCGGGCACCGAAACCGGGGCCGCCGATATACACCGCGTCCGCGCCATGCAGGATGGCTTCACGGCCGATTTCGGCAGTTTTGGCGGGGGACAGCAGCTCGATCTGGTGCGACAACAGACTCATGACGATTCCTGACTTGAAAAAAGGGCTTTCCCGCAAGCAATACCAGTCGCAGGAAGGGGCGGAATTATAACGTAATCAGTGGCTTATAGATAGCAGCAACATATTGCAAGACGGGTGCCATGTTGAGGAAACATGCAAGGGAAATGACAGCATGATGACATGCTGCGCAGGCTTACTAAGTACGCTTACTTAAAGCAAAAACAGCGCTTGGCATGACATTAGAATGGACGCTAAAACTAAATACCAAAATAACACCAGTCACCGCGCCACGGTGCTTTCAGGGGGTTTCATCATGCTGGACCGGCTTACCATCGGGCAAAAACTGTTTGCCCTCATCCTGTTGCTGCAACTGGTTACCCTGGGGGTGGGCAGCTTTGGCTGGCTGACCCAGCAAAACATCCTCTCCGATTTTGCCACCACCTACAACGACAGGGTGGTATGCCTGAAGCAGCTGAAACAGGCCGGCGACAGCTATGCGGTCAATATTGTCGATGCCGCCCACAAGCTGCGTGCCGGCAGCATGAGCGACAGTGACTTCCTGCACGGACTGGACACTGCACAAGCAACCCTGAAACAGCAATGGGGCAGCTATCGCGCCACCTACCTGACCGAGGAGGAAAAAGGCCTGGCCGACGCAGCAGAAACCGCCATGCGTAATGCCGACGGACAGATTCAACAGTTGCGGCAAATCGTGCAAAGCCACGACCAGCAAGCATTGCAGCAATTCATCGACAAGAGCCTCTACCCTGCCATCGACCCCATTTCCAGCCGCATTGATGCGCTGATCGACCTGCAACTGCGCGTGGCGGCAGAAAACTTTGCCAACTCCCAGCAGCATGCCCGCCAGTTTTCCATCCTGTCCTTGCTGCTGATGTGCGTCGGCATTGCCGCAGGCGCAGTAGTCGCCATCATCATCATCCGCCGTCTCTTGGCCGAACTGGGTGGGGAACCGCGTGATGTGGTGGCGCTGGCCAGCCGCATTGCCCAGGGCAACCTGGCGGAAAAGCTGCAAACTGACCATGCCAGCCAGGGCAGCATCGTGACGTCCATGGCGCACATGCAGGCAGAGCTGATTCGCCTGGTGCGCCATATCGACGGTATCACCGGCAAACTCACCGTGCATGCCAGCGAGCTGGCCAGCGCGTCAGAACAGGTGGCCGTCAGTGCCGAAGAACAAACCCGGGCCGCCTCGTCCATGTCCGCCTCGGTGGAACAGTTGTCGGTCAGCATTTGCTCGGTCAGCGACAACTCTCAGGATGTAGCCAAGGATGCCAGCATGTCCGGCGAATTGGCCCAGGCCGGTGAGCAGGTGATTGTACAAACGCTGGGCACCATCCAGTCGGTGGCGGAACTGGCGCAGCAATCCCAGCAACAGGCCGACCTGATGGGCGACCGCTCGCAGAAGATTTCCAATGTGGTGGCGATGATCCGTGATGTGGCAGACCAGACCAACCTCTTGGCGCTCAATGCCGCCATCGAGGCCGCCCGTGCTGGCGAGCAAGGCCGCGGCTTTGCCGTGGTGGCCGACGAAGTACGCAAGCTCTCGGAACGTACCGGCCAGTCCACCACCGAAATCAGCAGCATGATCCGCGAAATGCTGGAAAGCAGCGAACTGGTGATCAACAATGTCCACGCCACGGTGGAACGCATGCAAACCGGCCTGCAGCAGGCTGGCCAGGCACGGGAAACGGTCAGCCGCATCAACGACAATGTGAACAGCATCAAGCAATCGGTGAGTGCCATTTCGGTGGCACTGGCCGAACAGCAGGCCGCCGGTAGCGGCATAGCCAGCAATGTGGAGCAAGTGGCGCAGATGTCGGAAGAAACCAGTACCGCAGCCAGTCAGACCGCCAGCTCGGCCAGTGCCATGGAGCAAATGGCGCACGAACTGCAAGCCGCCATCAGCTATTTCACCCTGCCGCAAGCCGGCCAGCCACAGCGCCAGCAGCAGCCACCTGCCGGTGCGGTACAACTTGCCCTGTCCAGATGAAGCGGACATGGCTGGCAGCATGCAAAAGCGGGCAGTCACCGTCTGGCCACTGCCCGCTGTCACTGGCTTGCCAAGGCTTATTTCTGGCTCAGCAACGCCGCCAGCTCATCCACCGCCTCGGCCCATTCGGCGTCGCTGGCCAGCGCCTGACGCAAAAAGTCGGCCTGTGCCGGGTTCCAGAACGCCGCCTCGGCCAATGCCTGGCCAGGTTCCAGCCAGTGGCGGGCCAGAAACACCTTGATGGCGGTGACGTCGTTATCCAGCCCAAGCTGGGCGAATAGTTGTTCCAGCTGATGCTTGCCGGTATCCATGATGTTATTTTCCTCTTGCTCCAGTGCAGAGGTGCAGGATGGCCTTATTTCACACCGGCATGCAATGCACAAATGCAGACTGTGCACCTGCAAGACCGGGGTTGTTGTCTGGCACCGACACATGACAAAGCATCAGAAATACAACCTCCCGCTGTCTAACAGGCTTGATATAGTCTGTTCACCCACTACTTGTGCCGCCCCTCATGACCCTGCATCTTTCACTCTCCCAGGCACGACTTCTGCACCTGGCCGCCCAGGGACTGTTACAGCCGCCTCGGCGCAAGGCCACGCCTGCCGATGTGCTGGCCGCCATCCGCCGCATGGCCTTGCTGCAGATAGATACCATCAGCGTGGTGGCGCGTAGCCCTTATCTGGTGCTGTTCAGCCGCTTGGGGTCTTACGATTCCCGCTGGCTGGATGACTGTCTGGCAGAAGGCAAGCTGTTTGAATACTGGGCGCATGAAGCCTGCTTTGTGCCGCGCGAGGATTACCGCCTGCTGCGCCACCGCATGCTGGACCCGGCACACATGGGCTGGAAATACCCGCAGCGCTGGCTGGAGCAACACCAGCCCGCCGTTGACCAGCTGCTGCAACAAATTCGTTCCCACGGCCCGGTGCGCTCGGCCGACTTCAGCCGCAGCGAGGGCAAGGGCAATGGCTGGTGGGACTGGAAGCCGGAAAAACGCCATCTGGAAGTACTGTTCACACTGGGGCAGTTGATGGTGAAGGAGCGACGCAGCTTTCAGCGCGTCTACGATGTGGCAGAGCGGGTGCTGCCGGATTGGGACGATGCACGCGATCTGCCCAGCCCGGAAACAGCCCAGCGCGACATGGTGCGCAACAGCTGCCGCGCGCTGGGCGTGGTCAAGGCGGGCTGGGTGGCTGATTACTACCGGCTGCGTCGGGGCAAGTACGACGCCTTGCTACACCAGTTGGCAGATGCAGGCGAACTGATTCCGGCCCGTATCGACGGCTGGCAACATGATGTTTTCGTCCATCACAGTCTGCAAGACGAACTGCAACAGGCTGTTGAAGGGAGGCTCAAATCCACCCATAGCACCGCGCTGTCGCCGTTTGACCCGGTGGTGTGGGACCGCAAGCGCGCCAGCGAATTGTTCGGCTTTGATTACCGCATTGAGTGCTATACCCCGGCCGCCAAACGGCGTTTTGGCTATTTCGTATTACCGCTGCTCAACCGTGGCCGGCTGGTGGGACGCATGGATGCCAAGGCCCACCGTCAGCAAGGCGTGTTTGAAATCAAGAATCTGTATCTGGAACCCGGCATCAGGCCCACCTCCCAGCTATGCCGCGATCTGGCAGCCATGCTGCACAAACTGGCCGCCTGGCACGCCACGCCACGGCTGGTATTGCAGCAGGGGCCGGGCGAACTGGCCGCATATCTTGAAACAAACTAGCCCAGCAGGATTTCGCTGTACTGGATCTGCGGTGTGATATCGGTGTAATTGGCGATATCACCCTGCAATTGCGCTGCAATCGGCATGAAAGCGGCCAAAAATGACTCCACCGATTCAAACTGCAGCTGGCACAGCGCCGTAAAGTTGGGCGTACTGCCTGGCTCGCTGCCGCTGATGCCCTTCTCCACCCGCATGTCCAGCAAGGCTGGAGCCAGCAGCTTGCTGGCCAGCGGCATGTGCTGTTGCAAGTAGTAGTCGAAATCGAAACGGGCAGTAGCGCTATACGGATAGAGAATGCTGACGTTGATCATGACCATGTCCTTGGTGGTGAGGCCATCAGCATAATCGCATCCCGGCCCGTACTCCAGCCTCAGCCCACTTGCTTGCGGTACTGGATGTAACCCAGATTTTCCGCCAGCCGGTCGTACAGCTGGCGTGCCGTGGCATTGCTTTCATGGGTAAGCCAGTACACCCGGCTGCAGCCGGCATCCGCCGCATAGGCATACACCTGCTCGATCAAGGCCCGTCCGGCGCCCGTGCCGCGCACCTCCGGCTGCACATACAAATCCTGCAGATAACAGTAATTACCCGGCGTCCAGCTACTGCGATGCAATACCGTATGCACCAGGCCCACCGCCCGCTCGCCCTGCCAGGCCAGCCAGGCCTGCATGGGCTCGGTCGCATCGAGAAAACGCTGCCAGGTAATGGCGGTATCGGCCTCGTTCTGGCTGCTGTGATAAAAATCCAGATAGCCCTGCCACAAGGGCAGCCAGGCAGCAAAATCGTCAGCGGCAAGCGGGCGTATGGAAACGGCTTGGGTCATGGCTCTCTCCTGTGGATAAGCCTTTATGCTGCACGGCTTATGGCGCCATGGGCAGAGCCAGTGCGTATCAGAGGCATGGAACCACTTGGGGAGTGGGGAGTGGGGAGTGAACAGCAGTGTGTGGCCTGATTGATTTTATCCACAACAGGCCTCGTGGTTCTCGTTTTATCCACATGCAACAGGAACAGCCCAAGATGTTGAAATCAAAAGAATATTGATTTTCCCATCACAACGCTGTACTAGCGTGACGTACTCGTTCAGTCAAGATGGCATGAAGCGCTTGAACCTGCTCTTGGCCTGAGGACTGTGGATAAGTTATTACCATGCAAAACGGCAGCCGCAGCTGCCGTTTTTTCCAGACCTGTGGATAAGTCAGGTAGTCAACAAGATCAGATCTTGTCGTACAGCTTGGCCCCGCCCTTCACAAACTCCACCGACTTCACTTCCATGCCCTTCTGCAGCGCGGCTTCATCGCTGATGCCCTGCTGGGCGGCGAATTCGCGCACGTCCTGGGTAATCTTCATGCTGCAGAAATGCGGGCCGCACATGGAACAGAAGTGCGCCACCTTGGCGCTGTCCTTGGGCAGGGTTTCGTCGTGGAAGCTGCGCGCCTTGTCCGGGTCCAGGCCCAGAT
This sequence comes from Aquitalea sp. LB_tupeE, assembly GCF_013391415.1. Taxonomy (GTDB): domain Bacteria; phylum Pseudomonadota; class Gammaproteobacteria; order Burkholderiales; family Chromobacteriaceae; genus Aquitalea. The sequence continues at coordinate 64,409 of NZ_JACAXB010000016.1, read as the reverse complement.
TGAACTGGTCTTCCCAGCGGAATTCAAACCGCGCCTTGGACAAGGCGTTATCGCGAATCTGCGCGCCGGGGTGGCCCTTGGCCAGGTCGGCGGCATGGGCGGCCAGCTTGTAGGTGATGATGCCTTCCTTGACGTCGTCCTTGTTGGGCAGGCCCAGGTGTTCCTTCTGGGTGACGTAGCACAGCATAGCGGTGCCATACCAGCCGATCTGCGCCGCGCCAATGGCGGAAGTGATGTGGTCGTAACCCGGTGCAATGTCGGTGGTGAGCGGGCCCAGGGTGTAGAACGGCGCTTCGTGGCACCACTCCAGTTCCTTGTCCATGTTTTCCTTGATCAGCTGCATCGGCACATGGCCGGGGCCTTCAATCATTACCTGCACATCGTGTTTCCAGGCAATCTGCGTCAGCTCGCCCAGGGTTTTCAGTTCACCCAGCTGGGCGGCATCGTTGGCATCCCACACGCTGCCCGGACGCAGACCGTCACCCAGACTGAATGCCACGTCGTAGGCCTTCATGATTTCGCAAATCTCTTCGAAATGCGTGTACAGGAAGTTTTCCTGGTGATGCGCCAGACACCACTTGGCCATGATGGAACCACCGCGCGACACGATGCCGGTCATGCGGTTGGCAGTCAGCGGTACATAGCGCAGCAGCACACCGGCATGGATGGTGAAGTAATCCACCCCCTGCTCAGCCTGCTCAATCAGCGTGTCCTTGAAGATTTCCCAGGTCAGGTCTTCCGCCTTGCCATTCACCTTTTCCAGTGCCTGGTAAATAGGTACGGTGCCGATGGGTACCGGCGAATTGCGAAGAATCCACTCGCGGGTTTCATGGATATTCTTGCCGGTGGACAGGTCCATGATGGTGTCGGCACCCCAGCGGATGCCCCAGGTCATCTTGTCCACTTCTTCGGAAATCGACGACGTTACTGCACTATTGCCGATATTGCCGTTGATCTTCACCAGGAAGTTGCGGCCGATGATCATCGGCTCGGATTCCGGATGGTTGATGTTACACGGAATGATGGCGCGGCCAGAGGCTACTTCCTGACGCACGAATTCCGGGGTGATTTCCTCCGGCAGCGCAGCGCCATAGCTGTGACCGGCGTGCTGACGGGTCATCAGTTCCAGCAGCTTGGCGTTCTTGCCGCCGGCTGCTTGCAGGCTCTCGATATAGGCCTTGCGGTTCAGGCTTTCGCGGATGGCAACGTATTCCATCTCCGGGGTGATGATGCCCTGGCGCGCATAATGCATCTGGCTGACATTCTTGCCCGGCAACGCACGACGCGGCTTGCGTGTCAGGTTGAAACGCAGGTCGTCCAGCTTGCTGTCGGCCTCGCGGGCACGACCATATTCACTGGACAGGCCGGCCAGTTGCTCGGTGTCGGCACGTTCGGCAATCCAGGCCGCGCGCAAGGCTGGCAGGCCGCTCTGGATGTCGATGTTGGCGGCCGGGTCGGAATAAATGCCGCTGGTGTCATACACATAGATGGGCGGGTTTTGCTCGCCGCCAAACTGGGTGGGTGTGTCGCTCTGGCTGATTTCACGCATCGGCACGCGGATATCGGCACGGCTGCCTGCAACATAAATCTTGCGGGAGTTGGGCAAGGGCTGAATGGCGGCCGAATCGACCGTCATGGCTGCATTGAGTTTGGTGGGCGCGTTCATCGGGTTTCCTCCATGCGATGAAACGGCGCAAGGAGCGAAATCCGGCAAGACCGGCTGCAAGGAGAAGGTGAGAACCATGCAGATGACGCTTCCCTACGCCGGGATTAACCGGGTCAGGTTCCAAGGGTATTTCTCACCCGTACAACATGAAGCGGCAACATTCCACAATCAGACTGGATATGGACACCACAACACAGCGCACAGGACCCCTAGCGATGCTGTGAAGGTAAGGTAAATGTGGGATAATCGCAAGTTATCGTCATGACACGCTGTCCGCGCGGCCGGTTTTTCGGAATACCGATTGACTGCTGCTGGCAGCCAGCCCTTCGGAGTAAGCTGATGGATTTTGAAAATGCCCGTTTCAACATGGTCGAGCAGCAGATTCGTCCGTGGGACGTACTTGACCCCAAGATTCTGGACCTGCTGTTTCACGTGAAACGCGAAGATTTCGTCGCTGCCGACAAGCGCCAGCTGGCCTTTGTCGACACCGAACTGCCGTTGCCCAATGGCGGCAAGATGCTGCAACCGAAGCTGGAAGCGCGTCTGGCACAGGATGCCGCCGTACAGCCGCAAGACAAGATTCTGGAAGTCGGCACCGGTGCCGGCTACCTGACCGCCCTGCTGGCCAAGCTGGGTCGCCACGTATATAGCGTGGAAATCAATGCCGCCACCCGCGAAGCGGCTGCCGCCAACCTGAAAAAGGCCGGCATCGGCAATGTTACCCTGGTGGAAGGGAATGGCCTGGATGGCCTGAAGGAACAAGCCCCGTTCGACGTGATCGTGGTGGGTGGTTCGCTGCCGGTGGTGCCGGAAACCCTGAAAGCCCAGCTGGCCGTCGGTGGCCGCATGATTGTGGTGGTGGGTGATCTGCCGGCCATGAGCTGCAAGCTGATCAAGCGTGTCAGCGAATCCGCCTTCAGCGAAACCAATCTGTTCGAAACCTGTATTTCCCGTCTGGCCAAGGCTGAAGCCATCGAGCCGGAACGTTTCGTATTCTGATGATTCGCGAAATCACCGCCCGCGACCTGGCCGCCTGGCGCGCCGACAGCAACGCAGCGCAGCCGCTGTTGCTGGACGTGCGCGAGGACTGGGAAGTGCAGCTGGCCAGCATTGCCGGTTCGCTGCACATCCCGATGAACCTGATTCCGCTGCGCATGAGCGAACTACCGGATGACCAGACTATCGTCACCGTCTGCCATCATGGCGTACGCAGCTTCCAGGTTGGCCTGTATCTGGCCAATGCCGGTTTCGAGCAAGTGCTGAGCCTGCAAGGTGGTGTGGAAGCCTGGGCCAATGATGTTGACCCTGGCATGGCACATTACTGAGCCGGACAGCCCAGATTGCAGCCAAGCAAGCCATTCCTGCCAGCAGGAATGGCTTTTGTTTTGGAACCGTCCGCCCGTTTGCCACATCCAAACCGGCAAACAATCGACAAAATGGAATTCGTTTTGAGTCAGCAATCCCTCCCTTACCTTGCCCCGGCCCTCTCCCCGGTACACCCCGCCTGGGAAGCTGTTTTGCATGCACCGGACATCTTCGCCCGCTTGCGCCAGATCGACCAGCAACTGCAACAGCAAGCCAGTCAGGGCAAAACGCTGTTTCCCCCGCAGCCACTCATTTTCAACAGCCTGCGCACCATGGCTCCGGCTGACATCAAGGTGGTGATTCTGGGTCAGGACCCTTACCACGGCGCAGGAGAAGCAATGGGCTTGTCCTTCTCGGTGCCGCCCGGTGTGCGTATTCCGCCCAGCCTGCGCAATATTTACAAGGAACTGGTGGCAGACCTGGGTGGCGGCATGCCGGCCAGTGGCGACCTGACACACTGGGCTGAACAGGGTGTACTGTTGCTCAACAGCGTACTGACCGTGGAAATGGACAAGGCAGGCAGTCACGGCAAGCTGGGCTGGCAAACCATCACGGATGCGCTGATCGATGCAGTCAATCAGCAAAACCCCGGCTGTGTATTCTTGCTATGGGGCAACTGGGCGCAAACCAAGGCCGAGCGGATAGATACCAGCCGCCATCTGGTGCTGACCGCGGCACATCCTTCCCCGCTGTCAGCCAGCCGTGGCTTTCACGGCTGCCGTCATTTCTCGCAAGTCAATGCCTGGCTGGCTGCCCATGGCCGCGACACCATCCGCTGGATGCCCGCCAGCAATCAGAACAGCCTGTTCTGATTGCGCCTTGCTGCAGGGCTGCAAAGCGCAGCCCTGTACTGAAAAACCCGGCTTTTCAGCCAGTCAGCATTGCCCTAAGCTAGCAAGGGTCATCTTCTTCCCCGCCGCCCATCGTGGATATTTTCTTTCTGTTTGTTCTGATCGTGCTGAATGGCGCCTTTGCCATGTCGGAAATCGCCATTGTTTCTTCGCGCAAGATCCGCCTGCAACAATGGGCAGAAGAAGGCCGGCGCGGGGCACGCTCGGCGCTGCGTCTGGCAGAAGAGCCCACCCGTTTTCTGTCTACGGTACAGATAGGCATCACCAGCATCAGCATTTTTTCCGGCGTGTATGGTGAAGCAGCCTTGTCCGAACATTTTCAGGACTGGCTGGAGTTGAACCTGCCGCAGCTGCATGCCTACAACAAGCCGCTGTCCGTGGCCCTGATGGTGGCCGCCATCACCGCCTTGTCGCTGGTGTTTGGCGAACTGGTACCCAAACGGCTGGCCATGCTGAACCCCGAAGGCATCGCCAGCACCCTGGCCCCGCCCATGCTGCTGCTCTCGCGCCTGGCCGCACCGCTGGTACGCCTGCTGTCGCGGCTGACCGATACCCTGTTGCGATTGATAGGCGCGCGCAAGAGCAATGAACCGTCCATTACCGAAGAAGAAATCCGGGTACTGATGGAACAGGGGGCAGACGAAGGCATTTTCGATCGCGCCGAGCAGGAACTGGTGGAAAACATCTTCCGGCTAGACGATCGCAAGGTAGCCGCGGTGATGACACCACGCAAGGACATCGTTTCCATTGATATCGAAGACCAGCAGCACGATAACCGCCAGTTGCTGATTGCGCACGCTTACAGCCATTTCCCGGTGTGCAAGGGCGGCATGGAGCACGTGCTGGGCATTCTGGACACCAAACGCATGCTGGACCGGGTACTGGCCGGACAGAGCGTGGATTTCATTGCCGACCTGCAAATTCCACTCTATGTCCCGGCTACGGTATCGCTGATGCAGCTGATGGAACAGTTCCGCCAGGCCCACACCCATCTGGCACTGGTGGTGGACGAATACGGTGAACTGGAAGGCCTGGTAACCATGAATGATGTACTGGAAACCGTGGTGGGCGATTTACCCTCCGTCCATGCCGATGGCGAAGACGACGAGATCGTTCAGCGCGAGGATGGCAGTTATCTGGTGGACGGCATGGTGACACTGGACAGCTTCCGCCAGTATTTTGAGGTCGAGCAGTCCTTGCCGGGCGAAGACACCGGCAATATCCACACACTGGGTGGCGTGATGATGTTCCAGCTGGGCCGGGTTCCGGCAGTGACAGACCGTTTCGACTGGCAAGGCTTCAGTTTTGAAGTGGTGGACATGGACAAGACCCGGGTGGACAAAATCCTCGTCAGCCGACTGCCATCGAGCCGTCTGGAGCAGAACGACAATTAAACGACAATTGAGTGATTCATCCAGCACCATGAAAAAAACCGCCCAAGGGCGGTTTTTCATTGACTGAGCGCAGGTGTCAGACGCTTGCGGTAACGCTCGGTCCACAAGAACAACAGCGGATTGATCAGAATGGACAAAATGGCTCCGGCCAGAATCAGCGAATGGCTGTGTTCGTTCATCAGGCCCAGGGTAATGCCCAGTCCGGCCAGAATGAAAGAGAACTCGCCAATTTGCGCCAGGCTGGCGGCAATGGTCAGCGCGGTAGCCGGGCTACGGCCAAACAGCCGCACAATGCCATAAGCGCCCAGCGATTTTCCCACCACAATAATCAGCAAGGTGCCCAGCACTTCCCAGAAGTTATGCAGCAAGACCGACGGGTTGAGCAGCATGCCCACCGAGACAAAAAACAGCACGGAAAAGGCGTCGCGCAGGGGGAGTGATTCTTCGGCAGCGCGATGGCTCAGTGGCGATTCGGCCAACACCATGCCGGCAAAGAATGCACCCAAGGCAAACGACACATCAAACAGCAAGGACGCGCCGTATGCCACGCCCAGCGCAGTGGACAACACGGCCAGACGGAATAGCTCGCGGCTGCCGGTATACACAATGCGTTCCAGCATCCACGGCAAAAAACGTCGGCCAAACACCAGCATCAGCGCGACAAAGGCCGCTACCTTGCCCAGCGTCAGCAGGATGGTCCACAGCACCGCGCTGCCGCTGATTACCACATCCGCTCCCTTGCCACCCAGCACACCAGAAAATATGGGCAGCAACACCAGTGTCAGCACCATCACCAGGTCCTCCACCACCAGCCAGCCAATGGCGATCTTGCCGTCATCAGTCTGTTCCAGATTTTTTTCCTGCAAGGCCTTGAGCAGCACCACCGTGCTGGCGGTGGACAGCGCCAGGCCAAATACCACCCCCTCGCCCACAGGCCAGCCCAACAGTTGGGACATGCCCAGTCCCAACACGGTAGCCAGCAGAATCTGCCCGATGGCACCGGGCAAGGCGATGGTTTTCACCGCCAGCAAGTCTCTGACCGAAAAATGCAAACCCACACCGAACATCAGCAAAATCACACCCATCTCCGCCAATTGTGGTGCGATCTGGCTATCTGCAGTAAAACCCGGGGTAAACGGACCGGCCACGATGCCGGCACACAGATAGCCGATGAGCGGTGGCAAACGCAGGCGGAAGGCCAGCGTGCCAAGCATGAAGGCAAATACCAGACTGCCGACAATAGTGGCAATCAGGGGTGAATGATGAAGCATGGCTCAGCCCTCCATTCCAGTTTCAATGCATGACAGATTGCCGGAATATCAATGTAGTTCCACTTAATATCAAAATTTCAACAAAATATTAAAATTAACTTATTTTGCATAAAAATTGACCAGGATAAAATGCAGGTATATTTGGTTTTATCGTCGTGAATTCATCCACTTGTGCAAGACATTCAACGGGTGCCACGCCATCGGAAAACCATCGGCTGCATGCAGTCATGCTGCCATGTCATTCGGCATTGTCCAGCAGTGTATTCCTTTGCCATGACATGTCCTGCGGTTTGCAGCACACGGTCTGGGGCGTATGCTCTGAGCACTTTTCATCGTGTTTTTTCCACCCCGGAGTCTGCATGCGTTGCCCTGCCGTGTTGATGTTGTTGCCCGCCCTGCTTTGCTGCCAGTCGGCATTTGCCGACGAACCCGTACACAGCATGACGCTGAGCCTGGACGGCAATCTGTACCAGACGGATTCCGGCACTGGCAGCAAGCTGCAACCCTCGCTGTCGCTCCGCCACGATACCGCCTACGGCAGCCTGTTCGTGCAACAAGGTGAAGCCGGGCTGGGCCTGCCCGCGCCGGGCGGATTCATGACGCTGGCCGCCGCCAATGAAAGCCAGTGGGAACTGGGGGCCAATTCCAGCCACTGGATGGGTGTGCTGCGTTATGGCGTGGATCTGCCGCAGGATGGCTCGGTTTCCATCGGCTATGCCGACCGGCTGGGTAGCGCCAGTCCGGGCAAGATGCTGCTGATGAATCTGGATCTCACCCTGGGCAACTGGCGCAACCAGCGCATCAGCCTGCTGGGCTGGGCCAGCCTGGCCAATAGCCAGCGCGCCCTAAGCCTGGGACATCAGGCAAAAGGCGGCGGTTGGCATCTGGAACAAAGCAATCTGCTACTGATGCTGAACCACCCGTTCAACCGGCGCTGGTCGATGGATGTGGGGGCAGGTTCACGCTGGATGGCAGATCAGCAAGCCAGCCATAGCGCAGGCTGGCAAGCGGTACTCGGCATCAACTGCAAGTTGTACTGAGCAGGGCTCACCACATGGCGCAGGCAGCTTACAAACACCTGCCGCACACCGTGCTCATGCGCGAGCCGCTCCAGCGCCGTTCCGGGTCGGCAAAACTCTCTAGCTCCTGTAAATCCGCCTTCTGCATCATGCCGGCCGAGCCGGCATTTTGCTGATGCCTGTCCGCACACAGCCAGCGACAACCTTGCTGTTTCAATATCTCACACACCTTCAGCAGCAAACGGCTGCCCAGGCCTTGTCCTGCCGCATCACGGCTTACCACTGCTTCAATCAGAAAAGCAGCCTCACCGGCAGCGATGTCCGCCGGACGATGCGCCGGGTAGGCATCAGAACGGTCAAACAGCATCACCGCCAGCAGCTGCCCTTGTTCTTCTGCCAGCAAGCCTTGCACAGTGCCGCTGGCCAGGCCGGACAGTGTCTGCTCCACCCCGTCTGGCGGCAGGTAGTTCCAGTCATTCGGCCCGTGAGTCATGATCAATTGGCGTAATGCAGCCACATCTGCCGGCTGTGCCGTACGAATTTCCATGTTCATTTCCCCTCATCGCTGTCCCGCCTCATGCAAAACCCTGCTTTAAGCGGCCAGAAACGGCGTTTACCGGCTTGCAGTGCTTTTCAGCAGTCAGCGTTGGTCAGAACGCTCAGAACGGCTTAAAACCGTGTTGTTGTCCAATCACGGCCCATGTGAAGCTGGTTTCACACTGGTTGCAACACGTTTGCTACTGCGACAGCCAGGAATTAGCCACGATTCAGTCTTTTTTTCCCAGCCGGTGCAGTTCGTTGAGCTTGGCGTATTTGATATAGCTGTTGAAGCAACCAATGCTGATGTGGACAAGTCCGGGCAAACCATCCAGAAAACCACGGCGTACCAGGTAAAACTTGGTAAAGCGCAACAGCGGGCTGAACACCAGCTTGCTCCATCCCGCCTTTTTCCCGCGCTTATACAGCATTTCGGCTTGCAAACTGGTGTAGCGGTTCTGCTTGGTCAGGTAGAGCGCAATGTCTTCGCCCGATTCATGCATCAGGTCGCCAGACAGTTTTTCCACAGCGCCGGCGCACTGTACGTACTCATGCACCACATCATCCGACCAGCGTGCCTGGCGTCGGTCAAACAGCCGCAAGCTCCAGTCCGGGTAGCCTTCACCATGCTTCAGAAAACGACCCATAAAGCGGTTGCTACGTGCAAAGCGATAGGCAGCTGCCTGTGGATTGTTAAGTATCCGCTTGATTTTATTGGTCAATTCTGCTGATGGCCATTCATCTGCATCCAGACACAATACCCAGTCATGGCTTGCTGCCTGTACGGCAAATTGCTTCTGCGGACCGAATCCCAGCCAATCCTGGTGGATAACTTTTGCCTTATAGGCAGAAGCTATCGCCACGGTTTCGTCGGTACTGCCTGAATCCACCACCACGATTTCGTCTGCCCATTGCACGCTGGCCAGGGTTTTTTCCAGTTGTGCAGCTGCATTTTTGGTGATGAGTACAACGCTGAGCGGCTCTCGCATCTTTTCTTGTTATTCCCATATGTATATGGAAGAAACTGGTAGAAGAAGGTCATTTGTTGTGGATAACCTTGTTTTTACCAGTTTGTTCAATGGTTTAGCCTACTGCAAAAGGTGTTGAACAGCGCATTGTGCTGTCCATGACGATTTGTGGATAACTTGTCGTCCAGACTGAAAACCAGGTTTATCCACATGCTGTCAGCCCTATGCCCATGCCACCCTGTGAGCAGGCATTTTTGTGCTGCTTCCCTTGTTTATCTTAAACCGAATTTTATTATGAAGAGACTAATGAGAGGAGAGTGTTTCTGTTGATAACCCTGAAAAACCCATGTGATGTCAGTAGTTTGCCTTGTTGATGGCACTGGGATTAATCAGGCGGACGGGCAGGTGGCTGATTGTGGATAAATCAGCCTGTTTTTATTCACAGGGGTTTATCCACAATACTTTCCTGTGGATTCAGCCTGTTTAATCACAACGGTTTTGTGCAAGCTTCGGTTACAATGCGCGCCATGATGAACGTACTGATCGTGCGTACCTCGTCGATGGGCGACCTTATCCACACCTGGCCTGCCATTACCGAGCTGAAAACGCACTACCCCAACCTTCGCATCAGCTGGCTGGCCGAAGAAAACTTTGCCGACATCCCGCGTTTGCACCCGGCGGTGCAGCAGGTTATTCCCATGGCATGGCGTCGCTGGCGCAAGAGTCTGTTCTCGGCAGCTACCCGGGCTGAAATGAAGGCGGTTTATCAGCAGCTGCAAGCCACACAGTGGGATCTGGTGGTGGATTGCCAGGGCCTGTTGAAGAGTGCCATTCCGGCCAAGCTCAGCCGTGGCCCATTGGCCGGCTACGACCGGCACAGCATTCGTGAACCGCTGGCCTGCCTGCTGTATGACAAGACCCACCGTGTCGATTGGTCGTTGTCTGCGGTCGAGCGCTGCCGCTTGTTGCTGGCCAAGGTGTTTGGTTACCAGCCAGCAGGCAGCCCGTGTTTTGGCGTACCCGCAGCGGCCCGGCCAGACTGGTTGCCGCAAGGCGAATACGCCGTGCTGCTGCATGCCACCAGCCGTGCATCCAAGGAGTGGCCGGAACATCACTGGATTGCGCTGGGTGAACAGCTGGTAGCACAACATGGCCTGCAGCTGATCATCCCCTGGGGCAATGCCGCCGAACAGCAACGTGCCGAGCGGCTGGCCGCCGCCATGCCACAGGCTGTGGTGGCGCCACGCATGAATCTGATTGAAGCCTGTGGCTTGCTGGGCCATGCCCGCGCTGTCATCGGCGTGGATACCGGCCTGTCTCATCTGGCCAATGCCCTGAATGTGCCGCTGGTGGCCATCTACACCGATACCAACCCCGACAAGACCGGGGTGGTGGAAACCCCATGGGCCACCAATCTGGGCAATATCGGTCAATGCCCGACCGTGGATGCGGTGTACCAGGCCTTGCTCGCCCGCAAGGACATGGCATGAACTGGCGGCGTGGGCTGTATTCCTTGCTGTGGTGGGCTGCCACGCCGCTGATTCGCCGTTATCTGAAAAAACGCGCACGCAAGGCACCGGCCTATCTGCAACATTGGGACGAGCGTTTCGGCCAGGCACGCCAGCCGCAGGCCGCTGGTGCGATCTGGATTCATGCGGTATCGGTGGGTGAAACCCGCGCCGCCCTGCCCTTGATCCAGGCCATTCGCCAGCGCTGGCCGGACGCGCCGCTGCTGCTGACCCAGATGACCCCTACCGGGCGCGATACCGCCTGCCAGCTCTACCCCGATGCCGAAGTGCGTTACCTGCCTTACGACTATCCGGGCGCGGTGCGCGATTTTCTGGCTGTCTGGCAGCCACGCTTTGGCGTGCTGATGGAAACCGAGCTGTGGCCCAATCTGTTGCATGCCGCGAGCCAGCAAGGCGTGCCGGTATTTCTGGCCAATGCGCGGCTGTCGGAAAAATCGCTGCGCGGCTATCGCCGCATTCAGGGCCTGATTGGCCCAGCCTTGCGTGATTTGACGGCCATTGCTGCGCAAAGCCGGCAAGATGCCGAACGTTTGCAGCAATTGGGCGCTGTTTCACCGCAGGTCTGTGGCAATACCAAGTACGATTTCACCCCGCCCGCTGCCATGGCCGAACTGGCAGCGCAGTTTCGCCAGCGTATTGGCAGCCGTCCGGTATTCATTTGCGCCAGTACGCGCGATGGCGAGGAACAGCTGATCCTGCAAGCCTGGCAGCAGGCGGATGTCGGCAATACCTTGCTGGTGCTGGTGCCGCGTCACCCGGAACGATTTGACAGCGTGGCCGCACTGGCACAGGACATGGGCTTTGCCGTGCAACGGCGTAGCGACCAGCAAGTGCTGGCAGCCCACACCAGCGTGTGGCTGGGCGACAGCATGGGCGAGCTATTTGCCTACTATGGCTGTGCCGATGTGGCATTTGTCGGTGGCAGCCTGCTCCCCTTGGGTGGGCAGAACCTGATCGAACCGGCCAGCCTCGGCCTGCCGGTGTTGTTCGGCCCGTCCATGTTCAACTTTGCCCAGGCCAGTGAATTGGCGCTGGAGGCAGGCGCTGCCTGGCAAGTGGCAGATGCTGCGGCCCTGGTACAGCAGGCGCTGGGCCTGTTGCAGGATGAAGCCCGTCGTCAGCAGATGCACAGCGCCGCGCTGGCGTTTACGGCAGCGCACCGTGGTGCCAGTCAGCGTATTGTCCAGTTACTGCAGGCGCATCTGCCAGCCTGATACAGCGGCCCAGTCATGGGCCCTGTTGCCTGCCCGCCACGCCAGGTTAGCCATTTCCTGTCCTGCATCAATCATTGCTGAATATTGCTTTGCCATTTTTATACGCATGTATAAATTGGCAGCATGAATCGCGAAGCCAACCCTCATCCCACCCGTGCCTTGCTGCTGCATCATGGCTTGCAGCACTTGCGTCAGCATGGCCTGCGCCAGTTGACCGTACGGGGTATTTGTCAACAGGCCGGGGTGAATCCCGGTGGTTTTGTCTACCATTTTGGCAACCGACAGCAATTTGTCAGCACGCTGCTGGAGCTGTGGTACGCGCCCCTTTACCAGCAATTACAGGACAGCCTGCAACAGCAGGGCGCGCCCTTGAGCCGTCTGTCGGCCATGTTGTTGCAGCTGCTGGCTTTTGCCAAAGCCGAGGGCGGGGTGATCAGCCAGTTGTTGCTGGACGCGGGCTCGGGCGAGGTGGCGGCGGTGGAATTCATCCGCAATCTGGCGCCGCGACATCCACAGTTGTTAATGCAATGCCTGAGCGAGGCGCAACAGGCCGGTCAGCTGTGTCAGGCACCACCCTTGCACCAGCTGATGTTCTTGATGTCGGCATTGGGTTTTCCGGTGCTCTTGCAACAATTAAGCAGCGGCAAGCACATCCTGCCCACACTGCTGGAGCAGGGTTTGGCCAGCTATGCGCTGGAAGCGGAACATGTGCAGCAAAGATTGCACTGGGCCCTGAAAGGCCTCAGTGCCAGGGAGCTGGCGTAATGAACAAAAAGCGCGTTGTCGTGGGCATGCTGCTGTTGGGACTGCTGGCCGCTGGCATCTGGTACGGGCAAAAGGGTCAAGGCGCGGATGCGCTGAGGCTGTCCGGCAATGTGGATATCCGCGAGGTGAACCTGTCCTTCCGCGTGGGTGGCCGCTTGCAGCAAGTGCTGGTGGATGAAGGTGCAACAGTGAAGGCCGGGCAAATACTGGCCCGGCTGGACGATGCCCCGCAACGCAATGCTCTGGCCGATGCCGAAGCGGCGCTGTTGGCGCTCAAGGCCCGGCAATCGCTGATGCATCTGGGTTATCGGGCGGAAGATGTGGCGCAGGCCCGCGCCACGCTGGCTGCCCGCCAGGCGGTGCTGACCGATGCCAATGCCGCCTGGCAACGGCAACAGGAACTGGCCGGTAGCGGTGCCGCGGCAGTCAAGGCGCTGGATGCCGCCCGCTCTGCCCGTGAGCAGGCACAAGCGCAGTATCAGGCCGCGCAACAGCAATACCAGGCACTGAGCAAGGGCTACCGGCCGCAGGAAGTGGCCGAAGTTGACGCCAATGTGAAACGTGCCGAAGCCCAGCTGGCCAGCGCAAAGCTGCAACTGGCCGATACCGTGTTGAGCGCACCGTCGGACGGCATCATCCTCACCCGGGTGCTGGAACCGGGCAGCATGCTGGCAGCCGGTGCCAGCACCTTGACCCTGTCGCTCACCCGGCCGGTGTGGGTGCGGGCCTATGTGGCGGAACCGCGTTTGGGCGATTTCGGGCCGGGCTGCGCGGTGATGGTGTATCGCGACGGTCGTAGCCAGCCCTATGCCGGTCGCGTGGGTTTTGTCTCGCCCACGGCGGAGTTCACCCCCAAGAATGTGGAAACGGCTGATCTGCGCACCGCCCAGGTTTACCGCCTGCGCGTCATCATCTCCCAGCCGGATGCGGGCTTGCGCCAGGGGATGCCGGTAACGGTGGAACAGGCTGATTGTGGCCGTGAGTGAGGACATTGCCATCCGCCTGCGTGCACTGGGCCATGCCTTTGCCGGCCGCCCGGCCCTGCATGCGCTGGATGCGGACATCCGCCGTGGCATCATTACCGGGCTGGTGGGGCCGGATGGTGCCGGCAAGACCACCCTGCTGCGGCTGATGGCCGGCTTGCTCAAGCCCGATAGCGGCAGCGTGCAGGTGGAAGGGCTGGACCCGGTGACGGCGGGTGACGCACTGCGCCTGCAACTGGGCTATATGCCGCAAAAATTCGGCCTGTACGAAGACCTCACCGTGCTGGAAAACCTCACCCTGTATGCCGATCTGCGCGGCGTGACCGGCGCGGCGCGGGAGGAAAGCTTCCAGCGTCTGCTGGCCTTTACCGATCTGGCGCGTTTTACGGAGCGGCTGGCCGGCAAATTGTCCGGCGGCATGAAACAGAAACTGGGCCTGGCCTGCACCCTGCTCGGTTCACCGCGCATCCTGTTGCTGGACGAACCCTGTGTCGGGGTGGACCCCATCTCACGGCGCGAGTTGTGGCGCATGGTCAGCAGTCTGGCCGATGGCGGCATGGCGGTGCTGTGGAGCACCTCTTATCTGGACGAGGCCGAGCTGTGCGGCGAAGTACTGCTGATGCACGAAGGCCGCCTGCAATACAGCGGCAGTCCGCAGGCGCTGATGGACAGCATGCAGGGCCGCAGCCTGCTGTTGCAGGGCATTGCCGGCAATCGTCGTCAGGTGTTGCGCCGTGCGCTGCGTTGCACAGAGGTGATCGACGGTGCCTTGCAAGGCCATGCAGTGCGGCTGGTGTTGCGCACGGCAAGCGAGCTGCCGGATCTCACCAGCCTGGATGCCGGGCCGCACGCCAGCCTGCAGACAGTCAAACCACGGCTGGAAGATGCCTTCATCGATTTGCTGGGCGGTGGGCCGGGTGGCGATTCACCGCTCGCCGAACACATGCCGCCAGCGCGGCTGCCTGACGGGGTGGACGCCGACGCCGTCATCGTGGCGGAACAGCTCACTCGCCGTTTTGGTGATTTCGTCGCGACCGACCATGTGGATTTCCGCATCCGCCGTGGCGAAATCTTCGGCCTGCTTGGCCCCAATGGTGCGGGAAAATCCACCACCTTCAAGATGATGTGCGGCCTGTTGCCGGTGAGCAGTGGCCAGGCGCGCGTGATGGGGCTGGACCTGAAAAAATCCGCCAGTCAGGCGCGGCAGCAAATCGGCTATATGGCGCAGAAATTTGCCCTGTACAGCAACCTGAGCGTGGCGCAGAACCTGGAGTTTTTCTCTGGCATCTACGGCCTGTCCGGTACGCGTCAGCGGGCGGCGGTGGCCGACATGGTGCGGGTATTTGGCTTGCAGCCATATCTCGCCATGAATGCCGGTGAATTGCCACTGGGTTTCAAGCAGCGGCTGGCGCTGGCCTGCGCGCTGATGCACCAGCCGCCGCTGTTGTTTCTGGATGAACCGACGTCGGGGGTGGACCCGGTCAGCCGCCGCGAATTCTGGAGTCATATCAACAGCCTGGTGGACAAGGGCGTCACGGTGATGGTGACCACCCATTTCATGGACGAAGCCGAGTATTGCGACCGCATTGGCCTGGTGTATCGCGGCCGCATGATTGCCAGCGGCACCCCGGATGAACTCAAGGCCATGGCGGCAGATGCCGATCTGCCCGATCCCGGCATGGAAGACGCCTTTATCGCGCTGGTGCAGCGTGACGACCAGTTGCGGGAGGCCACATGAGCATCAGCCTGCGCCGCCTTGCTGCGCTGTGCCGCAAGGAAAGCTACCAGATCGTGCGCGACCCCAGCAGCATCCTGATTGCCTTTGTGCTGCCGGTGTTGCTGCTGTTCATTTACGGCTACGGCATCAATCTGGATGCCAACCGGGTGCGCCTGGGCATCGTGCAGCAGGATGGTGGCGTGGAAGCCAGCCGCTTTGTGCAAACGCTGCAAGCTTCGCCTTTTATTGCCGCCAGCCTGTCCACCTCCGAGTCCGCCATGCGTCAGCAATTGCAGATGGGCGAGGTGCGCGGGGTGGTGATCCTGCGCAGCGATTTCTCCGCCAGGGTCAGGCAGGGTCAGGGCGCTGCCGCCATCCAGTTGCTGACCGACGGGGCCGAGCCCAATACCGCCAATTTTGTCGCCAGCTATGTGCAAGGGGTATTCCAGCTGTGGCTGAACCAGCGTCAGGGCGGGCAGCCCGCTGCCGCCACGCTGACTGTGCAGCCGCGCTACTGGTTCAACCCCACTACAGTCAGCCGCAATTACCTGGTGCCCGGTTCCATCTCGGTGATCATGACCATCATCGGTGCGCTGCTTACTTCGCTGGTGGTGGCACGCGAGTGGGAGCGCGGCACCATGGAGGCCTTGCTGTCCACGCCGGTGACGCGGGCCGAGCTACTGCTGTCCAAGATCATCCCCTACTACCTGCTTGGCATGGCGGCCATGGCCATGTGCGTGCTGGTGGCCACGCTGGTGATGGGCGTGCCGCTGCGCGGCTCGCTGTGGGTGCTGTTTGTGGTCACCAGCCTGTTTCTGGGTAGCGCGCTGGGGCTGGGCCTGCTGCTGTCCACCACCACGCGCAACCAGTTCATCGCCGCCCAGTTTGCGCTGACCGCGGCATTTCTGCCTGCCATCATGCTGTCTGGCTTTGTGTTTGAAATCCGCAGCATGCCGCTGGCAGTACAAGCGGTGACCTATCTGATTCCGGCGCGCTATTTTGTCAGTGCCTTGCAGACGCTGTTTCAAGCCGGTGAAATCTGGCCGGTCTTGCTGATCAACCTGCTGTTTCTGCTGCTGTCCGCCGCCTTCTGGCTGGGGCTGACCGCCTGGCGGACACCGCGCCGACTGGATGGCAACTGAGATGTGGCAACGTCTGTTTACCCTCATCCGCAAGGAAATGCAGGCGCTGCTGCGCACCCCGCAAAGCCGCCGCCTGTTGATTGCCCCGGTACTGCTGCAACTGCTGCTGTTTCCGTTTGCCGCCACGCTGGAAGTGAAAAACAGCACGCTGGCGGTGTTCAACCAGGATGGCGGCGCTGCCTCCATCGAGCTGGTGCAGCGGCTGGCTGCTACCCAGGCCTTTCCGCAAGTGCTGATGCTGCACAGCCAGCAAGACATGCAGCAGGTGATAGACCGGCAACAGGCCTTGCTGGCCATCAGCCTGCCGCAGGACTTTTCACGCCGGCTGGCCAGCGGCCAGGGGGTGACGGTGCAGGCCATCATTGATGGCCGACGCAGCAACAGCGCGCAGATTGCTTACGGTTACGCGCTGCAAGTCGTGCAGCAGTACGCCGCCGAGCGCAGCCGGCAAGCCGCACCGGCCCGGCTGCTGGTGCAAAACCTGTACAACCCCAATCTGGAATACCGCTGGTTCGTGCTACCCAGCCTGGTGGCCATTATCACCACCATTGGCTGCCTGATGGTGACGGCGCTGTCGCTGGCGCGCGAGCGGGAGGAAGGCACCTTCGAACAACTGCTGGTGTCGCCGCTGACCCCGGCCTACATCATGGCTGGCAAGGCCTTGCCCGGCATGCTGGTGGCACTGGTGCAGGGCTGCATCATTGCGGCGGCTGCGGTATGGGTTTACCGGGTACCGTTCAGCGGCACGGTGGGGCTGCTGATTGTGTCCATGTTGTGCTATGGGCTGTCGCTGGTGGGTTTCGGCCTGCTGATTTCCGCTCTCAGCAGCAATCAGCAGCAGGCCTTTCTCGGCTCCTTTGCCTTCATGTCGCCCGCGGTCATCCTGTCCGGCTACATGGCCCCGGTGGAAAACATGCCGCTGCCGCTGCGCATGGTCAGCGCGGTGGACCCGCTCAGCCACTTCATCGTCATCGTCAAGGGCATCTTCCTGAAGGGTTATGGTCTGGTTGATGCCTGGCCACACCTGTGGCCGCTGCTGGCCATTGCCACCGGCACCTTGCTGCTGGCCTACCGGATGTTCTTGCAGAGGAGTCACTGATGTCATCCCGCATCTTTTTCCCCCTGCTGGTGCTGGCACTCACCGCCTGTGCTGTCGGCCCGGATTACCACGCGCCGCAAACCACCTTGCCGGCGCATTACCAGTACCAGGCAGGCAGCAGCCAGCCGCAGTTGCAGCGCTGGTGGACGGTGTTTGACGACGCCGCACTCAGCCAGCTGGTAGAGCAGGCCTTGCAGTCCAGCCCGGACCTGGCCCAGGCCGATGCCCGCGTGCGCCAGGCACGGGCCAGCCTGGGGGTGGTGGACAGTGCGCTGTGGCCGCAGCTGAATGCCGGTGCGCGCAGCGGGCGCGACCAGTTCAGCCGCAATAGCGAAAATTTTGCCAACATCCCGTTTGCCAATCCGCGCACCGGTTTCAACGACCAGCGCCTGCAACTGGATGCCAGTTGGGAAATCGACTTGTTCGGCCATACCGCGCGCAGCCGCGAAGCGGCAGCGGCAAGGCTGGACAGCGTGCAGGAACAACAGGCCGATGTAGCGCTGAGAGTGGCGGCGGAAGTGGCGCGCAATGTGATTGATTACCGTGGCTGGGTGGCACGCCAGCGCAATCTGCAAGCCCAGCTGGCGGCGGCACGGGAAAACCTGCGCTTGATCGCGCTGCAACGCCAGGCCGGGGAGATTTCCGACAGCGAGTTGAACCAGGCGGCCAGCAGTGTGGCCAGCCTGCAAGCGGCATTGCCGCCCTTGCGCACGGCGCAGGGCGCAGCCTTGGCGGCGCTGAGTGTGTTGCTGGATCAGCCGCAATCGCAGCTGGCGGCCACGCTGGCTGGAGAACGGCCAATACCGGCTACGCTGGCGCAGGCACCGGTGGGGCTGCCAGCCGACCTGTTGCGGCGGCGGCCGGATATCCGCCAGGCGGAGCGCGAACTGGCAGCCGCCACCGCCGATATCGGTGTGGCGGTGGCCGAGCAATATCCGCGGCTGGTGCTGGTGGGCAGTGGCGGCTGGGACTCCATCCACGCAGGCAGTCTCACTGCCGCCGCCAGCCGCTTCTGGAATGTCGGCCCGCAACTGAGCCTGCCCCTGTTTAGCGGCGGGCGGCTGAAAAATCAGGTGACAGCACGTGAAGCGGCGCGGGATGCGGCGCTGGCGGCGTATCGGCAAAAAGTGCTGATGGCACTGGCCGATACCGAAACCGCCTTGCTGCGCTATCAGCAAGAAGGACAACGCCAGCAGGCGGTTCAGGCTGGGATGGAACTGGCCGAGTTGCAGCTGGGGTTGGCACAGCAGCGTTTCCGGGTGGGGGAAGCCGCGCACACCGAAGTCCTGCTACAGCAGCAGCAAGTGGCGCAGCAGCGCGAAGCCTGGCTCGCGTCCCGGCAGGCACAGGCAGAAAACCTGGTGGCGCTGTTCAAGACCCTGGGTGGAGATGTCAGATAAGACTCCCGGCTGCTGGCCGGGAGCTGAGATCTAGTGCTGGCGTAATGGCTCAGGCTGTCACGCAGGCCGGGCGTTGGTAATAATTGTCATACTGTCCGTCCGCTTGCAGCACAAAGCCCTGGCGCTGGTAAAAGCCATTGGCGCGGCTGCCCTTGAGCACTTCCACCTGTACCGGCAAGCCCTGCTGGTCCGCTTCGGCCAGCAAGGCCTGCAATACCTGGCTGCCCAGTCCGCGGCCATGCCAGGCCGGTTGCAGATAGAACTGGTCGATCAGCAGGCCATCTTCGGCTGGTTTGAGCGAAACACAGCCGACACGCTGACCATTCACCACGATGTGACGGCAGTATTCCGGCTGGAAATGATCGGCAAAGCGCTGGCGGGCCCGCACCGGGTCGTAACGCCCCAGTGCTTCCAGACTCACTCGCAAGGCCCGCAGACGCAGTGCCAGCAAGGCATCGAAATCGGCCGCGGAGGCCGGTGCGAAAGCAAAATCAATCATCATCACTCCTGACGGCTGCTTGGACTGCGGTTTGAGGGGGCTGACAGCAGAGAAAGGCTTCAGTCGAACAAGGCCGCCATCTGCCGGGCGGCAGCGGCCGGGTCGGGGGCGTCAAACAAGCCGCCAATCACCGCAATGGCGCTGGCACCGGCAGCCACCACTTCTGCGGCATTTTCCGGGGTGATACCGCCAATGGCGACCGACGGCAGGCCCAGTTTTTTGGCTTCGGCAAACAAGGACAGCGGTGCGGCCACGGCATGCGGTTTGGTCCGCGAGGGAAACACCGCGCCAAAGGCCACATAGCTGGCACCGTCGCGTGCGGCCTGCTCGGCCAGGTGGATGTCGTTGTAGCAGGACACGCCGATGATGGCATCCGGCCCCAGTACGGCACGGGCATCCGCCACCGAGCCATCGGTCTTGCCCAGATGCACGCCATCGGCCTGTACCGCGCGTGCCAGGGTGACATCGTCGTTGATCAGGAACAGCACCCGGCGGCTCTTGCACAGGCTGGCCAGCAAGCTGGCCTGGCGCAGGCGGCGCACGGTGTTGTCACTCTTGTTGCGGTATTGCAGGATGGCCACGCCGTTATCCAGCACGCGGCTGACCTTGGCCAGCAATTGCTCGCTGTCTTCTGCCTCCGGCGATACCGCATACAAGCCCTTAATCACTGTCACCCTCTGCTCCTTCTTCTTCGCGGGCCCAGAACATCCGGTCCGGGATGTATTGGCCCATGCCGGGGCGGAAACCAGCCACCAGGCTTTGATAGGTATATTCCTGTGCTTCACGTACCGCCTCGGGCAGCATCAGCCCGGTGGCCAGCATGCCGGCAATGGCCGAAGCCAGTGTGCAGCCCGAGCCGTGATAGCTGCCCGGCAAGCGCTCCCAGCGGTCGGCACGCACCACGCCATTGGGACTGTACAGACTGTTTATGACTTCTTTGGTATTTTCGTGCGTGCCGGTAATCAAAACATGCGGGCAGCCCAGGGCCAGCAGCCGTTTGGCACACTCGTCCAGGCTCAGTTCCTCGTCCTCGTCCGGGTCGTTCATCGCCAGCCGGCGGGCTTCCATGCTGTTGGGGGTGATGATGGACACCTGCGGAATCAGCAAGTCGCGCATGGCGGCAATCAGGTCGTCATCGGCCAGTTCGTGGCCACCACCGCTGCGCAACACCGGGTCCAGCACCACCGGCACGTCCGGATAGTCGGCAATCAGCTGGGCTACCACGGCCACGTTTTCCACGCTGCCCAGCATGCCTATCTTGAACACCAGTACCGGAATGTCTTCCAGCAGGAAGCGGGCCTGGTCGTTCACCATGTCGGCATCCAGCACCATGAAGTCGTCCACGCCCACCGTGTCCTGCACGGTAATGGCGGTAATCACGGACAAGGGGTGGCAACCCAGGCTGGCCAGGGTGAGAATGTCGGCCTGGATGCCGGCACCGCCGGAAGGGTCGGAACCAGCCAGGGTGAGTACGGCAGGTGGTGGGGGCAATGTGGACAAGGCGGTAACCTCTTTGGTCAGATCGTGCGGCAGCAATTAGAATGCCTATTTTAACCGAGCTTGGAATAAACGTATGCGCACCTGGATGTGTCTGATTTGCGGTTTCATCTACGACGAGGAAGCCGGGCGGCCGGAAGATGGCATTGCGCCGGGAACTCCGTGGGAAGATGTCCCGCCCAACTGGACCTGTCCCGATTGCGATGCCCGCAAGGACGATTTCGAAATGGTGGAAATCTGAGCCAGCGGCACGCATGCACTCACGGCACGGATGCCGTGGCAAGGAATGTGGCATGAAACAAGTTTGCAGAAAAGTCTTTTCCCATGCGGCGCTATTGCTGGCACTGGCTGGCTGTGCCCAGGTCAACACCACCAATAGCGGTGTGGTGGGCATCAACCGCAGCCAGAGCATGTGGCTGAGTGCGCAGGAAGTGGAGCAGTCATCGGCCAAGTCCTATGCCGGTCAGGTGAGCCAGGCGCGTAGCGCCGGCAAGCTCAATACCGACAAGGTACTGACTGCCCGGGTAAAACGGGTGGCGCAACGGCTGATTGCCCAGACGCCGGTGTTCCGGCCGGATGCCGCCAGCTGGAAGTGGGAAGTGAATGTGGCGCAGACGCAGGAGCTGAATGCCTACGCCATGGCCGGTGGCAAGATCATGGTGTATTCCGGCCTGGTGACACGCTTGCAGCTGACGGATGACGAAATGGCCGCCGTCATCGGCCATGAAATCGCCCACGCGCTACGCGAGCACAGCCGGGAAACCCTGAGCCAGGCCTATGCCCAGCAGATGGGCTTGTCGGTAGTGGGTTCGCTGGCCGGGCTGAACCAGAGCCAGCTCAACCTGGCGGGCATGGTGACGGATGTCACCCTGAGCAAGCCGCATAGCCGCACCATGGAATCCGAAGCCGACATCATCGGCCTGGAGCTGATGGCACGCGCCGGTTACAACCCCAATGCGGCGGTGAATGTGTGGAACAAGATGATGAGCGCCGGTGGCGGCAGCGGGCCGGAATTCCTCTCCACCCATCCTTCGGGACCGACACGCATCAGCGATTTGCAGGCGCATATCCCGCAAGTGATGCCCTTGTATCTACAAGCAAAACGCGGTTGAGCATGCTGTTTCACGTGAAACAGCAACCGGCAATCGCCTGAATGGAGTCTGAATTGGCTTACCTGTATCTTAAGGCTTTTCACATCATTTTTGTTACCTCGTGGTTTGCCGGGCTGTTCTACCTGCCGCGCATTTTCGTCAACCTGGCCATGGCTGCGCCGGGGGCAGAATACGACCGTCTGCTGCTGATGGCGCGCAAGCTGTACCGCTTCATGACCCCGCTGGCGGTACTGGCGCTGGCACTGGGCATGGCCTTGTGGCAGGGCTTCGGCATTGGCGGTGGCTGGCTGCATGCCAAGCTCACCCTGGTGGCGCTGCTGATTGCCTATCACCTGTACTGCGGCAAGCTGTACCGCGACTTTGTTGCCGGGGCCAATCGCCACAGCCATGTGTGGTACCGCTATTTCAATGAAATTCCGGTGCTGGCGCTGTGTGCCGTGGTCATCCTGGTGGTGGTCAAACCCTTCTGAATTTATTTGGCTCACCATGAGCCGGGCCATGCGCCCGCAACAGGAAAACAAGTATGGGACTGGAAATCGAACGCCGTTTTGTCATTGCCAATGATGGCTGGCGCGGCTTGGCCGAGGGCGTGCAATACCGTCAGGGTTATCTGTCGGTAGAAAAGGAACGCACCGTACGGGTACGCATTGTGGGCGATCAGGCCTGGCTCACTCTCAAGGGCAATATCAGCGAGATCAGCCGCCACGAATTCGAATACACCATTCCGCTGGCCGATGCCCAAACCATCATGGACGCCATGTGCCCGATGGTGGTGGACAAGCTGCGCCACCGCATCGAATTTGGCGGCTTTGTGTGGGAAGTGGACGAGTTCTTCGGTGAAAACGCCGGGCTGGTATTGGCGGAAATCGAACTGCCGGCCGAAGACACCCCGTTTGCCAAGCCGGACTGGGTGGGCGTGGAAGTCACCGAAGATGGGCGTTATACCAATGCCTATCTGTCCAAGCAGCCCTACACCAGCTGGCCGCAACGCTGAAATGCCAACACTGGCCAGCCCGGCTGTGGAAAAATAACGCTTTCGCCAGCATGGATACCGCAGGGCGCACGCCTTGTGCCACTGGCAAACCCGATTCAGGCTGCAAACCAGACCGGTTTGCGCCCTACCCGTCATAAGGAAACCGCATGTCCCGCAATCTCGAACTGTTTGAACGTGGCAAGAAAACCATCCCCGGTGGTGTCAATTCTCCGGTACGCGCCTTCGGCTCGGTGGGCGGCACGCCGCGCTTTGTGAAAAAGGCGCTGGGCGCACACTTCTGGGATGCCGACGACAAGCAGTACATCGACTACATCGGCTCCTGGGGCCCGGCCATTGTTGGCCACGCCCACCCCACCGTGATCAAGGCGGTGCAGGATGTCGCGGTAGACGGCCTGTCCTTTGGCGCGCCCACCGAAGCGGAAATCGAGATTGCCGAGGAAATCTGCAAGCTGCTGCCCTCGGTAGAACAAGTACGTCTGGTGTCCTCCGGCACTGAAGCCACCATGAGCGCCATCCGTCTGGCGCGTGGCTTTACCGGCCGTGACGCCATCGTCAAGTTTGAAGGCTGTTACCACGGCCACTCCGACAGCCTGCTGGTGAAAGCCGGTTCCGGTCTGCTGACCTTTGGTAACCCTTCTTCCGGTGGCGTACCGGCCGACTTCACCAAGCACACCCTGGTGCTGGAGTACAACAATGTCGAGCAGCTGGAACGCACGTTCAAGGAAATCGGCGAGCAGATCGCCTGCGTTATCCTGGAGCCGATTGCCGGCAACATGAACCTGATCAAGCCGTCGGCAGCATTTGTGCAAACCCTGCGCGCGCTGACCGAAAAACACGGCACGGTGCTGATCTACGACGAAGTGATGACCGGTTTCCGCGTGGATCTGGGCTGCGCCCAGGCGCTGCATGGCGTCAAGCCGGACCTCACCACGCTGGGCAAAGTGATTGGCGGCGGCATGCCGCTGGCCGCGTTCGGTGGCCGTGCCGACATCATGGGCTGCATCTCGCCGCTGGGTAATGTGTATCAGGCAGGTACCCTGTCCGGTAACCCGGTGGCCGTGGCTGCCGGTCTTACCACGCTGAAGCTGATTCAGGAACCGGGCTTCCACGCCACCCTCAGCCGCCGCACCGCCCGTCTGGCCGAAGGCCTAGCCGCAGCCGCCAAAGAGGCTGGTGTCAGCATGGTGACTGATAGCGTGGGTGGCATGTTCGGCATCTACTTCTGCGATGCCGTACCCACCAGCTATGCCCAGGTGACTGCGTCTGACCGCGCACGCTTCAACCGCTTCTTCCACGCCATGCTGGACGAAGGCGTGTACCTGGCCCCGTCGGCCTACGAAGCCGGTTTTGTCTCCATCGCCCATACCGACGAAATCATCGAGCAGACCATCGCCGCCGCCCGCCGCGCACTGGCACGCATCTGAGTGCACGGTACAAGTGCACGGGCTGCATCTGCCTGGCCGCCCGCAAGAAAACCGCCCACTTTTGTCGGGCGGTTTTTGTTTGCTGTTGCCACCTGGTAGATCTGCCCTCAACAGCAGGCTTGAGGCACAATAGCCCGCTGAATTTTCCTGTCCCTGCCAATGCAAACCACCACCTCGCAGCGCCTGGCCTGGCGCATTCTGGCCAATGAAGCCGGTATCCGCCTCACCCCCTGCATCCAGCAGCTGGAAGGCGCTGGCTGGAGCCGTGGCCGCGTGTTGCCGCTGGGGCGCTTGCTGGATCAGGCCGGGCAGTGGGACTGGCTGAGCACGCAGGACCGCTTGGTGATCCGCCAGCTTGAGCGTACCCACCAGCTGTCTGACGGCAGCAGCCTGGCCGAGCTGGAGGGCGAAGCCGCCCTGCCCTTGCTGCTGGGCCACCCGGCGCTGTTCTGGGAAGAACAGCCCGATCAGCCGGTCACGCTGGAAGCAGGCCAGATCAGCCTGTTGCTGCAGCGCCAGCAACAGCAGATGGTGCTGCAACTGAGCCCGCCCGGCATTGCCGCCTGCCAGCATTGCCTGTGGCAGCGCAGCGGGCCGAACAGCCTGCTGGTGTACTGGCCGGGGGCGGAAATCCGCCAGCTGGCTGCCTTGCTCGGTCACCGCTTGAGCGTGCCCGTGGCCGCGCGCAAGAAGCTGCTGGAAGCCATTGGCGATATGGTCCCGTGGCTGCCGGTGGAACTGGTGGAGGCCGATGATGGTGCCGACCTGCCCGCCATGCCGGCCGACCCGCGCTTGTTTGCCGTCCTCACCCCGCTGCCGGAAGGCTTGCGCCTGCAACTGCGCTGCCGGGTGGCGGAGCAGGCTGCCTGGTATCCGCCGGGGCGCGGGCCATGGCAGCAGGTGGCCTTGTATCAGGGCCAGGCGCTACGTTTCCAACGTCAGTTGAGCGAGGAAAAACAGGCGCTGGCGGCCTTGCTGGACGATTGTCCGGCGCTGGCGGCCGCCCGGCCCGACCCGGATGGCGTACTTCAATGGCTGCTGGCCAATCAGCAACAGGCCTTGCAAGTGGTACAGCAGTTGCAGGCCATAGCCCCGCAGCGGCTGGAATGTGTCTGGCCGCAAGGCCAGCGCATGCGCATTCAGGCCCAGGCCGGCTTGCCCCAGCTGCGGCTGAAAACCAAACGTAAGAACGGCTGGCTGGAAGTGACGGGCGAGGTGCAGGTGGATGAAGACCGGGTGCTGCAACTGCGCCAGTTGCTGGAAGCGCTGGCCCATCAGCCCGGACAGTACCTGCGCCTGTCCGAGCAGGACTGGCTGGTGCTGTCCGACAGCCTGCATGCCAAGTTGCAGCAATTGGTCCGGCTGGCCGATCACGCCATTGCCGACGGATTGCGCCTCAGCCTGCTGGCCGCCCCGCTGCTGGCAGTGCTGAGTGAGGACATCGGCCAGTTCGACGGTGATGCCGGCTGGCAGCAGCTGCAACAAGGCTGGGATAGCCTGCGCACCTTTGAACCAAGCGTCCCCGCCACGCTGCAAGCCAGCTTGCGGCCTTATCAGCTGCAAGGCTTTGCCTGGCTGTCGCGGCTGGCGCATATCGGTGCCGGGGCCTGCCTGGCCGACGACATGGGGCTGGGCAAAACGGTGCAGACGCTGGCGCTGCTGCTTGCCCGCGCACATCTGGGCCCGCAACTGGTGGTTGCCCCCACCTCGGTAGCACTCAACTGGCTGGCTGAGGCCGCCCGCTTCGCCCCCAGCCTCCACTTGCGCCCTTATCAACAGCAGCGCGACTTATCCACAGTCGGGCCGCAGGATCTGGTGATTGCCAGTTATGGCCTGCTGCAATTGCAGGCGGACGACTTTGCCGAGGTGCACTGGGCCAGCGTGGTGCTGGACGAGGCGCAGGCCATCAAGAATGCCGCTACCAAGCGTGCGCAGGCGGCACAAGGCTTGCGGGCGGATTTCCGCCTGGCCGCCAGCGGTACGCCGGTGGAAAACCATCTGGGTGAGTTGTGGAGCCTGTTCCGCTTCATCACGCCCGGTTTGCTGGGCAATGAGGAGCGCTTCCAGCAGCGCTTTGCCCAGCCGATTGCGGAGGGCGATGAACAGGCCCGCACCACGCTTAAGGCCATGATTCAGCCTTATCTGTTACGCCGCACCAAAGCCGAAGTGCTGACCGAGCTGCCGCCGCGCACCGATATCACCCGCCGCATTGCCCTGTCCGAGCAGGAAGTGCATGTGTACGAAGCCATGCGTCAGCAGGCGCTTCAAACGCTGGCCGAGGTGGACAGCCAGGACAAGAAGACCATGCAGGTGCTGGCCGAGCTGACCCGCTTGCGCCGCTTCTGCTGTCACCCGGCGCTGTTGCAGCCGGACACCGCCCTGCCCGCCAGCAAGTTTGCCTTCTTCTGCCAGCTGATGAGCGAGCTGCTGGACAACGGCCACAAGGCGCTGGTGTTCAGCCAGTTTGTCGATCATCTGGCACTGGCGCGGCAATGGCTGGATGAACAAGGTATTGCCTACCAGTATCTGGACGGTGCGACGCCGGGCAAGCAGCGCAAGGCGCGCATGGATGCCTTCCAGGCTGGTGAGGGCGAGGTGTTTCTGATCAGCCTGAAAGCCGGCGGCACCGGGCTGAACCTGACCGCAGCCGACTATGTGATTCATCTGGACCCGTGGTGGAACCCGGCGGTGGAAGACCAGGCCAGCGACCGTGCCTACCGCATGGGCCAGCAGCGGCCGGTGACGGTGTACCGGCTGGTGGCGGAAAACACCATCGAAGAAAAAATCGTCGCGCTGCATGCGGAAAAGCGTGCATTGGCCGACAGCCTGCTGGAAGGCGGCGACCTGGCAGCCAGATTGGATGGCGAGGCACTACTGGCATTGTTACAAGGCAGCTGATGCTTGTTTGGCTCAACATCCTATGTGAATATCCAGATTCGTATCTATTTGGAATAATAAAATGTTGAGTAGATTATTGCTTGCCAGCGTGTTGGCGGCATTGGCCGGATCAGCCCTGGCTGATTCGCTGGCCAATACCGCGTCCGAGAAAATTTCGGTCGGTGCCGTGTCGGTAGTGGTCGCTCCGGCAGCCAGTATCGCCGCTAGTGCCACCGGACGCGGGGAGTCTGCCCTGGGGCCGGTGCTGGCGGTGACAGGTAGTGGCTATGTGATTGTTGGCCTGGTTGAAGGCTCGGGCGATGTCATCAAGCTGCTGCTCGAATCGGTGCAGGGTGGGGCCAAACTATCGGTGGAATTGTCGCGCAGCACGGTCAAGGCTTCCGGTGCGGCCATTGGCAGCGCGGTGCAAGTAACCGCTACCGCCAGCGGTACCCTGCTGGTGGTGTCTGGCAAGGTGCTGGCCTTTATCCCCAACAAACTGGGTGAAACCCTGCTGGAGCATAGCCGTGTCCCGTCGTGAAACTTGCTGGAAATGGCTGCAGGCCGCAGCGTTCTGTCTGCCTTTGCTGGCCCATGCCGGCCAGGCCTGTGAAGAAAAACCGCTGACCCCGGAAACCTTCCGGCTGGCCATGCAAACTGCCGAACAATTGCAGACCAAGCTGAATGAAACGGGCAGCAATGTGGTGGTGGTGGGGCGCATGGGGCAGGATTTGTCCAAATACGGCCTGCGCTATACGCATTTTGGCATCATGTTCCGCCCGGAAAGCGGCGGGCGCTGGCGTGTGGCGCATTTGCTGAACGACTGTGGAACCGATCGCTCCGACTTGTGGTACGAGGGTCTGGGCAATTTCTTCCTGGATGATATGTACCGCTTCGATGCCGTGCTGCTGATACCGCCGCCGGCAGTAGTTGACCGTTTGTTGCCGAAGCTGCAGGCCGGCCGCCCCTTGCGCGCCCTGCACACGCCTCGTTACAACATGGTGGCCTACCCCTTCTCCACGCGCTACGAAAATTCCAATACCTGGGTACTGGAAACGCTGGCAGCGGCTTCCACCACCGAAACACGTATCAGTAGTCGTGAGCAGGCGCAGATGTGGCTGAAGCTGAACGGATATCAGCCAAGTGAAATGAATATCGGCCCCATGACCCGGCTGGGTGGCCGCATGTTCAAGGCCAATGTGGCATTTGACGATCATCCTAACGAATTGCGTTATAACGACCGCATCCAGACGGTTTCGGTGGACTCCGTCATCCACTTTTTCGATGAGCGTAATGAAGGCTGGAAAATCATCGAACTGCCTGGCCCGCAAGCGCGCCGCTTCTGAGCCAGCCACACTGTGTTAGTGGCTGAATTGCTGGAACAGTCGCTTGCGCAGTTCGGCAATGCCGCTGCCCACTGCAGACGACAAGCGGCTGTAGTGTGATGGCCCGACCGCCAGTGCTTCGCTGGCGGCCGCAAACTCTCCCCGATTGATGAGTTCCGCCACCCGTGCCGCTTCCCGATGGAATTCGCGGTGGTTCTCCACCAGTTGCTGGTAGGCTGCATACTGACAGCAGTTAACCCGCCCTTCTTCCTGTAGCCAGCGCCCCAGTTCGCAGCCGCAGTCATCTGCAATCTGCGCGCAGTCCAGCTGTCTGCCTTCCAGCATGGCCATGCGCAATTGCAGTTTCATTTCAAAATGCAGCAGTAGGGCATCTTCTAGATTCATGCCATTTCTCCGCCATCTCGACCCCGAGTTGTCAATATAGACAGGGAGAATCCGTCAAAGCCAGCCCGGTTTCAAGTTCCATCTCTTTATCCGAAGTATTTTTACCGGCAGCGACTGCACGGTTCTTGTCGCAATGCAGCATGTGGCGGAAGTACAGCAGATGTTTGCAGGGGCCTTGTCAGTGTGCCAACGGGCTGCACAACTCCAGCAGCATGCCGTCCGGACAGCGCAGGAAAGACACCGTCTGGCCCCAGGGTTTGATCTGTGGTGCCGCCAGTTCGCAGGTACCGGCTGCCAGTGCGGCCTGATGTGCAGCCGCGACATCATCCGTTGCCAGGGCGATTTCTACCCCCAGTGGCAGCGCACCCTCATCGGCAAAGCGAAAGCCTGCGGGATGATTACTCAGCGCCAGCGCCTGGCTGGCAAAGGACAGAGTGGTGTCGCCGGTATCCAGCTCACCATAGTCGCCTTCCGGGCTGAGAAAGCGCCGCGAGAAGCCGAATGCCGTTTCAAAAAATGTCAGTGAACCGGCGACATCCGCCACATAAACAATGGTGTAGGCAAATTTCATTCTGCTTCCTTTCCGGAATTGGCGCGAAGCTGTTCCCGCGCCAGTGTGATGATGCTGGTGATGGCCTGCCGTGCTTGCGGGCTGTTATGCCAGCAACTGGAGCCAAGTGCTTGCGCTACTTGCCAGGTGATGTCGGAGGCGTCCTGGTTCGCCAGCTGACTCAGACTGCTGAAGCCGATCTGTTCCAGGCGAGCGATGACTGTCGGGCCAACACCCTTGAGTGCAAGCAGTTGCTGGCGTTCCTCCGCGGTAAACGGCATGGGTGTGCTCCTGCTGGAATATTTATGATGTGTGGATGGATAGCTTGCAGGCACCAAGGTTCCACAGCCGGACGATGAAACTGGCTAGAAGACAGCGATGGGATGCCGCGCACCCTGTATGGGTCTGGGCACAAAAAAGCCACCGGCTGGCGGTGGCTGTGGGCTGACAAGACAAGGTGTGCGGTATTGCCGGTATTAGTCCAGCTGACCGGCCAGCGCGGCCAGTACCCGCGCACTGGTAGCCTGCGGATGGGCGGTGATGCGCAGCATGTGGCGCACCGCCGGGTGTTGCGGGCGGTGGATGGCCACCCCGCTTTGCAGCAGATGGCGCTGGATGGCCTCGGCCTGCAAGGTATCCGGGTAGGCCACGCAAACAAAATTGGTGTGCGACGGCAGTGGTGTCAGGCCTTGGTCGTACAGCGCATGGCTGAGGTGATGGCGCAGGGTGATGGTTTGTGCCACCAGCTTGCGGGCATAGTCCGGGTCATCCAGCACGATCTGGGCGGCCGCCTGGGCAATGCTGGACAGCGCGTATTGCGGGCGGATCTGGTCGGCCTTGGCAATGATGTCGGCACTGGCAATGGCAAAGCCTACCCGCAGGCCGGCCAGCGCATAGGCCTTGGACAGGGTGCGCAGGCGCAGCGTATGCGGCAGGATGCCCGCGGGCGGTGCATCGGCGGCATCGGTACAGAAGTCGACATAAGCCTCATCCAGCAGCAGCAGGGTGTGGGGCGGCAGGGCAGCCCGCAGGGTACGGATGTCTTCCGCCTGCCAGTAGTGGCCGGTGGGGTTGTCCGGATTGGCCAGATACAGTACCGAGGCATGCTCGGCACGGGCGACTTCCGCCAGTCGTGCCAGGTCGGGCTGCAAGTGCTGGCCGCGCTGGCAATACGGTACCTCCAGCACCCGTGCCCCCACCCCTTCGGCAAAGTAGCGGAAGGTGGGATAAGTACCCGCAGTGGTGACCACGGCATCACCCGGATTACAGGTCAGCCGCAGCGCCAAAAGGATCAGGCTGTCAGCACCGGTATCGAACAGTACCTCATCCGGGCTCACGCCATTGAGTTTTGCCGCGCGTTCGCGCAAGGCATGTGCGTACGGGTCCGGATACAGTCTGGCCATTTCCGCCAGCGCCTTGCCCAGCTCTCCGGCCAGCGGCGATACCGGGTCCGGCAGGCTTTCATTGGAGCCGATACGGGTCTTGATACGGTGGCCCAAGGCCGTTTCCAGTTTCACGATGCCGGGAAACGGGTTGACGATGGTGTGGTGTTCCAGATGGCGGGCAAAACGGGTCATGGCAGATTTTCGTCCTTCGGGCAGCCCATTCTAGAGGTCTTCCTGTGCTGAACAAATCAGCTTGTCTGCTAAGGATAGCAAGCAATCGGCTAAGCCGGTTTCAACGGCCATGCAGTCTAGCGGCGGCTTTGCCGGTACAGGCAGGCCGCCAGGTAAAAAACTGCAAAGCCGGGTATTACGGTGCCGTGCGCGCTTGTGCAGCCGGGGCGGATGCCTGGGCATGGCCGGTCTGTTGTTTCGGAAGAAACAGGTTGCCCTTGTAGCCGCAGGCAGTCACGACAAGACTCAGCGCAACACAGGTAAACAGGGTTCGCAGCATGAAATGTAGTCCGATGTGGCAAAATCGGCAGTCTAGCACACCGCAATTCAAGGAAGAGACGACATGAACGAAAGCGAATTTCTGGATGTGACCGACCACATTTTCAGCCGTATCGAAGATGCCATTGACGACGCCGGGCTGGATGCCGACTTTGTCACCAATGGCAATGTGCTGGAAATCGAGTTCGACGACGGCGGCAAGATCGTAGTGAACCGTCATGCGGCCAATCAGGAATTGTGGATTGCCGCCAAAAGCGGCGGTTATCACTTTGCCTTCAAGGACGGCCAGTGGCTGGCTACCCGTGACGGTGCCGAATTTTTCAGCACACTGAAAACCGCCATTGCCGAGGCTTGTGGCGAGCCGGATCTGGAACTGGACATCTGATGCAGGCTGTCTGGCTGGCCCTGGGCGGACTGGTGGTTTCCGCGTTTACATCCGCCACCATCCTGCCCGGCAATTCCGAAGTGGTACTGGCTGCCTTTCTGTACAAATGGCCGGACTGGCTATGGCCTGCACTATTGCTGGCCACCCTGGCCAATACCGCAGGCAGCGCCACCAGCCTGTGGCTGGGCTATCGCGCCCCGCGCAAGGAACTGTCACCAAGACTGGAGCGCTGGTTTGCCCGCTTTGGCCCCGCCGTGCTGGTGCTGTCCTGGGCTCCGGTCATCGGAGACGCCCTGCCGCTGGCGGCCGGCTGGTTGCGTTTGCCCTGGCTTGCCAGCCTGTTGTGGCTGACCGTGGGCAAGGCTGCGCGTTATCTGGTGCTGGCCTGGGGCGTGGTGGCCTTGGTCTGAGTAGAAGCAAGAGGTTGGCGCTGGCCGCTCCTGAGGGTTTACAATTCCGCCATTACTTATCAAGAGCTTCCATGAGCCAACATATTCCCCGCAAACGCTTTGGCCAGAACTTCCTGCAAGACGCCAGCGTGATTGAAAACATCGTGCATTCGGTCAATCCGCAGCCGGACGATGTGGTCATCGAAATCGGCCCCGGCCTGGGGGCCATCACCAAGCCGCTGCTGGACCGCCTGCCCCATCTGCATGTGGCAGAAATCGACCGCGACATCATTGCCCGGCTGAAGAAGGAATTCCCGCCGGAACGCCTGACCATCCACGAAGGCGATGCGCTCAAGTTTGACTTCGGCTCCATTACCGATGGCGCGTTCAAGATTGTCGGCAACCTGCCCTACAACATCTCCACCCCGCTGCTGTTTCACCTGGCCAGCTTTGGCCAGCGTGTCACCGACATGCATTTCATGTTGCAAAAAGAGGTGGTGGACCGCATGCTGGCCGAACCTTCAACGGCAGATTTTGGCCGCCTGACGGTGATGCTGCAGTACCGCTTTGAAATGGAACTGGTGCTGAATGTCCCACCGGATGCCTTCTGGCCGCCGCCGAAGGTGGACTCCGCCGTGGTACGCATGATTCCGGCACCGGGCCGTTGTGGTGTGGCCAAGGACGAGCAGCAGCTGGAAGAACTGGTCACCAAGGCCTTCTCCCAACGTCGCAAGACCTTGCGCAACAATCTCAAGGGCGTGCTGGAACTGGCCGATTTCGAAGCGCTGGGCATAGACCCGGGCCTACGGCCGGAAAACCTGAGCGTGGAAGATTTTGTCCGGATGGCGAACCGGCTGTCTGGCTGAACTGTCGCAACAAGTTGACACAAGGGCTGCTGCAAGCAGCCCTTGTTGCAGTGCCACTTGCATTCTGTCGGCCACTGGCAGCAGAATCGCAAACTTTTCACCCCCGACCAATACGGGGGGATAAATACAGGGAGAGCCGCCCATTGCAAGAGGCGGTGACTGTAAGCAGGAGGCCCGTGACGGGCTGACGGGATGGCAAACGGGGGTTTGCCGCAAGTACCCGCCAGTCACAAGCGTATTCCTGCCGCTGGATAATCCAGCCTATAACAGCAGTGCCTGCGGCCTTCAGGCTGAGGGCAGTGAATCGATCAAGGACCCCAGGAGAAACTGATTATGAAGCTTTGCACCCGTCTCATTTGCGCAGCAACCCTGGCCGCTCTGGCCAGCACCCCGGCCATGGCTGCCGAACTGACCGGCACCCTGAAGAAAATCAAGGAAACCGGTGTCATCGTGCTGGGCAACCGTGACGCATCCATTCCTTTCTCCTACTACGACAATAACCAGAAGCCCATTGGCTACTCGGTAGACCTGGCCAACAAGGTTGTCGAAGAAGTGAAGAAAGAGCTGAAAATGCCGAACCTGCAGGTCAAATACAATCTGGTGACCTCGCAAACCCGTATTCCGCTGGTACAAAACGGTACTGTCGATCTGGAATGTGGTTCCACCACCAATAACGTGGAACGCCAGAAGCAAGTAGCCTTCTCGGTAGGCATTTTTGAAATCGGCACCCGTCTGCTCACCGCCAAGACTTCGGGCGTGAAAGACTTTGCCGACCTCAAGGGCAAGAACGTGGTCACCACCGCCGGTACCACCTCCGAGCGTCTGCTCAAGGCCATGAATGCCGACAAGCAACTGGGCATGAACATCATCTCCGCCAAGGACCATGGTGAATCCTTCCTGATGCTGGAATCCGGCCGTGCCGTTGCCTTCATGATGGACGACGCCCTGCTGTACGGTGAAATGGCCAAGGCCAAGAACCCCGCCAACTGGGTGGTGACCGGCAAGCCGCAGTCCTTCGAAATCTACGGCTGCATGCTGCGCAAAGACGACGCTGCCTTCAAGAAGGTAGTGGACGATGCCATCAAGGCCACCTACAAGTCCGGCGAAGTGAACAAGATCTACGCCAAGTGGTTCACCAGCCCGGTTCCGCCCAAGGGCCTGAACCTGAATTTCCCGATGTCCGAAGTGGTGAAGGAACTGATCGCCAAGCCGACCGACAAGGCCGCCGAATAAGCGATTCCTTCCTGTAGTGCAGATGATGAGCCGGCAGATGCCGGCTCAATTGCTGCCTGCCTGTTTTCCCATCGTGCCAACAGCTATAACGGCAACACGGGAGGCGGCGGTGCATCTGCCTTTGCTGTCTGCCCAATGGCAGGCAGGGACTTCATCCAACTGCCCGTGTTTCCCGTGAACGGGAGGCACGCTGCTGTTGGCAGCGGGCGCTTGCGTCTGCTTGCATCAGGAGAAAAACATGAATTACCACTGGGACTGGGGCATTTTCTTCAAGTCCACCGGTGTCGGCAGCGAAATCTACCTGAACTGGTTTGTCTCCGGTCTGGGCTGGACCATCGCTGTGGCGCTGGCCGGCTGGATCATCGCCCTCGCACTTGGTTCGGTACTGGGCGTAATGCGCACCTTGCCGGGCAAGCTGTTGCCCGCCATTGCCACCGCCTATGTCGAACTGTTCCGCAACGTACCGCTGCTGGTGCAGCTGTTCATCTGGTACTTCCTGGTGCCGGACTTGCTGCCCACGCCGCTGGAAATGTGGTTCAAGCAGGGCATCAGCCCGGCAAGTTCCGCCTACCTGTCGGTGGTGGTGTGCCTGGGGCTGTTTACCGCAGCCCGGGTGTGCGAACAGGTGCGCACCGGCATTCAGGCCCTGTCGCGCGGCCAGAACAATGCTGCGCTGGCCATGGGTTTCACCACGGCACAGGCTTACCGCTTCGTGCTGCTGCCGCAGGCTTTCCGCGTGATCATCCCGCCGCTCACCAGCGAGTTCCTGAACATTTTCAAGAACTCCTCGGTGGCGTCCCTGATCGGGCTGATGGAGCTCTTGGCGCAAACCAAGCAGACCGCCGAGTTTTCCGCCAACATCTTCGAAGCCTTCACCCTGGCAACGCTGATCTACTTTGTCCTCAATATGAGCCTGATGGGCTTCATGGCCTGGGTGGAAAAGCGGGTACGCATTCCCGGCATGATGGGAGGTAGCAAATAATGGCCCTCGATTTCAGTCAGATCATCCCCGCCCTGCCCGGCCTGGCCGACGGCATGGCGTTGACGCTCAAACTGCTGGTGATGGCCGTGGGCGGCGGGGTGGTATTGGGTACCCTGCTGGCACTGGCGCGTCTGTCGGACAACCTGCTGCTGTCACGGCTGGCCAAGTGGTACGTCAATTACTTCCGTTCCATCCCCCTGCTGCTGGTCATTTCCTGGTTCTACCTGGTCGTGCCCATGGTGCTCAGCTGGATCACCGGCGATTTGACCCCAGTCGGTGCATTCACCTCCTGCCTGGTGGCCTTCGTGATGTTCGAGGCGGCATATTTCTCCGAAATCGTCCGCGCCGGCATCCAGTCCATTTCGCGCGGGCAGATCAATGCCGCCTACGCACTGGGCATGACGTACAGCCAGGCCATGCGGCTGGTGATCCTGCCGCAGGCCTTTCGCAAAATGATGCCGCTGCTGTTGCAGCAAAGTATCATTCTGTTTCAGGACACCTCGCTGGTGTATGCGGTAGGCTTGATGGACTTTCTCAACACCGCCCGTTCCAAGGGCGATATCGTGGGTTTGCCGCATGAATTCCTGCTGTTTGCCGGAGCGGTATACTTCGTGATCAGTTTTGGCGCGTCGCAATGCGTGAAGCGTCTGCAAAAAAGGTTGGCGGTATGAGCGCGATGATTAGCATCAACAATGTAAGCAAGTGGTATGGCGATTTCCAGGTGCTGACCGATTGCACCACTGGCGTGAAAAAAGGCGAGGTGGTGGTGGTGTGCGGCCCGTCCGGTTCCGGTAAGTCGACCCTTATCAAGTGCGTCAATGCGCTGGAGCCCTTCCAGAAGGGTGAAATCATTGTCGACGGTATCTCGGTAGGCGACCCGAAAACCGATCTGCCCAAGCTGCGCAGCCGCGTCGGCATGGTGTTCCAGCACTTCGAGCTGTTCCCGCATTTGTCCATTACCGAGAACCTGGCCATTGCCCAGGTCAAGGTACTGGGTCGCAGCCAGGAAGAAGCACGCGACAAGGGCCTGAAGCTGCTGGATCGCGTTGGCCTGAAAGCCCATGCGCACAAATTCCCCGGCCAGTTGTCCGGTGGTCAGCAGCAGCGCGTGGCCATTGCCCGTGCGCTGGCGATGGACCCGATTGCCATGCTGTTTGACGAACCGACCAGCGCGCTGGACCCGGAAATGATCAACGAAGTGCTGGATGTGATGACCGAGCTGGCCCAGGAAGGCATGACCATGATGTGCGTCACCCACGAAATGGGCTTTGCCCGCCGTGTGGCGCATCGTGTCATCTTCATGGACAAGGGTGCCATCGTGGAGGACTGCGACAAGGACGCCTTCTTCGGCGATATCAATGCCCGCTCCGAACGTGCTCGCCAGTTCCTGTCCAAGATCCTGCAACACTGAGAGCATCAGGCTGCAGCCCGAAACCCGGCCCCGGCCGGGTTTTTTCATGCCCGGACTTTCTTGATGCTCAGCAGCTGCACGCGGGATGGTCGGTGCAGGCCAGCTGGCACTGGCCGCGACGCGCAATTAGAATAAAACTGTTACAAGTGATTTAAATAATGTTATATTATTCAGCAGGAAAATTACCTGATAACCTGCTCACAGCACGCCTACACTGAAATCAGCCACTATTTGATTGCCACCGGCCCACTCATGTATTCAACCCGCTACTTAGGGCGACAGCCCATCGTCGATGCCAACCAGCAACTGGTGGCATACGAATTGTTGTTCCGCTCCAGCCACGTCAATGTGGCCAGGGTGAATGATGATGTGATGGCTACCACTGCGGTCATCCGCCACGCATTTGTCGACCTGGGCGTGGGCGAAGTGCTGGGCGACCGGCTGGGTTTCATCAATGTCAGTGAAACCCTGCTGATGGATGACCTGCTGGATGTGCTGCCCTGTGACAAAGTGGTGCTGGAAATCCTGGAAACGGTAAAGGTGTCGCCACCCTTGCTGGAACGGCTGGCGCAATTGCGCCAAAAAGGCTTCCGGCTGGCGATGGATGATGTCATCGAACTGGATGCAGACCGCCGTGCGCTTTTGCCGCTGGTGGACATCGTCAAGATAGACCTGGTGGCGCTCAACCTGTTGCAGTTGCGCCAACTGGTGGCCGATCTGGCCGGCTTCCCCGGCATTCTGCTGGCAGAGAAGGTGGATACGGTCGAGCAGTTCGAACTGTGCCGCGAACTGGGCATCCAGTGGTTTCAGGGTTATTTCTTTGCCCGACCTACCGTGTTGTCCACCCGCCAGGCCAATGCCAGCCAGCATGCCATGCTCAGCCTGCTGGGCCTGTTGATGAGCGATGCAGACAACGAAGAACTGGCCCAGGCGCTGAAACTGGCTCCCGATGTGGTGTTGATGCTGATGAAGCTCAGCAGCACGGCATCGGCTGCCACCCGCCGGCCGGTGTCATCCGTGCAAGAGGCCATCATGGTGCTGGGCCGGGCCAAGATCAAACGCTGGTCCATGCTGCTGCTGTTTGCCAGCAATGCCACCACGGTACAGCCACAGCGCAATCCGCTGCTGGAACTGGCAGCCACGCGTGGGCGCATCATGGAATTGCTGGCCGAGGCTTGCTATCCCGAACGGCGAGACGTGCAGGAAAGCGCCTTCATGATCGGGATGTTGTCCTTGGTGGATGTTCTGGTGCAGCAGCCCAAGGCCGAAGCCATTGCCAGCCTGCCTATCGAAGAAAGCCTGAAAGAAGCCGTGCTGGAAGGCCGGCACGTGCTGGGCGAACTGTTGCAGGTGGCCGAATCGCTGGAAAACGAAGCGGTACCACACCCGAAAGGATACGACCCGGAAATGCTGCTGCGGGTGGAAACCCAGGCGCTGGACTGGGTCAACAGCATGTGGAAGTAAGCAGGCCAGCCAAGTACCAGCTTCAGCTCCCCGTCCCCTCCTCATCCTGCAAGCGGCTGAGAAAGCCTTGCACCCGTTCGTTGTCCCTGGGCAACCACGCCAGGATTTCATTCAGCATCTGGTCGAATTCGGCCGTCTCCTGATTTTTCTTGCGCAGCTGCTCGCGCACCCGCAGCAAGATGGCACAGGCATTCATGCCGGTACGCTCGTTGTACAGGCGCATGGCCATTTCGTGCAGCATGCGCCCGGCTTCGGCGGCCCGTCCCTCGGTGGTCAGTTCCACCGCGCGGTTACTTTGCTCCTGCAACTGGGCGTATGCCTGTTCGATCAGCTCACTGCAATGCGGATGCTTGCGGGCAATTTCCAGCAAGGTGGACAGCTCGTGCCGACTATAGGCAAAGCGCATGGTGATGGTGCGGGTCCATTCTTCCAGCAAGGCCGGGTCGGTCAGGGTTTCCGGCAGCCGCACCACCGCACCCAGAAAGCGCTGGGCCGCTTCAAAGTGGACAAAGGGCTTGAGCAGGTCGTCCGCTGCCTGTTTGAGCAAGGCCAGCGCCTCTTCTGCACGCTGCTGCACCAGGGCGGTCAGGGCGCGACAGGTGCGCAGGGTGAACTGTGCCTCAGGCCTGTCTGCCAGGCTGGCACTGATTTCGGCTTGTAAGCGGTCAATGAATTGCGTATTGCCGGTTTCCGAGTAGGCTTGCAGCAGGTCAACCAGCACTTCCGGGCCGAAAAAATTGTTGTTGCGGCCGATTTCCACCGCCCTTTGCAAATACTGCGCGCCCTTTTCCGGGTCGCCCGAACGCAGTGCGGCGGTGCCGCAGCTTTTCAGCCGGTGGAAATTGCGCGGGGAAATATTCACGGCTTTCTCCAGCACATCCACCGCCTGGGCATACTGACCTTCGTCGATCAGGTTTTGTGCTAGCAAATCGTAGGCATCGGTGTAGAGCGGGGCATCCTGGATGATTTCCCGCAGCAAGGCGCTGGATTCGCCCTGCATGCCCTGGTCTGCCTGAATGCGGGCCACGCCCATCTTGGCCCAGGGGATGACCTTGCTTTCCAGCAGCTCCTGATAAATATGCAGTGCCTCTCCCTGTCGGCCTTCTGTCACCAGCAGTTCGGCACACAGGCGGTTGGCATCAATGCGGTTGGCTGTCCCCGGTGCAGAGGCCGCCAGTTGCTGCAAGGTGTTGATGGCGGCACTACGGTTGCCCTTTTCCAGCTGCTCATGCGCCGGTGCCAGAAACTGTTTGCGCTTGTGCGCATTGTTCATGCGCGTCAGCAGCAGATTGGAATTGAAGGGCTTGAGGATGTAGTCGTCCGGTGCCATTTCTGCGGCGGCCACCACCCGCTCATACTTGCGCTCGCCGGTGATCATGATCCAGATGGTGGACAAGGGCAGCGTCCCAG
Organism: Aquitalea sp. LB_tupeE; assembly: GCF_013391415.1. GTDB lineage: Bacteria > Pseudomonadota > Gammaproteobacteria > Burkholderiales > Chromobacteriaceae > Aquitalea. The sequence continues at coordinate 24,771 of NZ_JACAXB010000016.1, read as the reverse complement.
TCTTGCGCAGGGCCTCCAGCAATTCCTGACCATCCATGCCATCGCCCAGATTGTAGTCACACAGCACCACATCAAAGCGCCGCCCTTTCAGGCGCGCCCGGCCTTCGGCCGCACTGCTGACCGCATCCGAGCGGGTGATGCCGGCCATGGACAACATGGTGCGCAAGCCTTGGCGGACAGTCAGGGAGTCCTCAATGATGAGGACTGTGGTGTTTTCATCAAAATACATGCAGGCATTTCCGCAAGGCCGGTCCGGTGGCGCACTGCGTGCACAGCCGGCTCAGTCCCGGTTCAGACGATATCCAGATGGTCGATGCCATCCAGCGGATCGCGTCCCTTGGAGCTTTCGCTATACAGTTTGATCTTCAGACGCAGGTCGTTGATGGAGTCTGCATTGCGCAGCGCATCTTCGTAGCTGACATAACCGGCTTCAAACAGGTCGAACAGCGACTGGTCGAAGGTTTGCATGCCCGACTCGCGCGAGCGGCTCATCACCTCTTTCAGCCCGGCCACCTCACCCTTGAAGATCATGTCGGAAACCAGCGGTGTATTGAGCAGGATTTCCACTGCCGCCACCCTGCCACGGCCGGATTTGAGCGGCAGCAGGCGCTGCGAAATGATGGCACGCATGTTCAGCGACATATCCATCAGCACTTGCTGGTGACGCTCTTCCGGGAAGAAGTTCAGAATCCGGTCCAGTGCCTGGTTGGCATTGTTGGCGTGCAGGGTGGCTAGGCACAGGTGGCCGGTTTCGGCAAACTGCAAGGCGTAGCCCATGGTTTCCCGGTCGCGGATTTCCCCCATCAGGATCACGTCCGGTGCCTGACGCAAGGTGTTTTTCAGGGCGATTTCCCAGTCTTCGGTATCCACCCCCACCTCACGCTGTGTCACGATGCACTTTTTGTGCTGATGCACATATTCGATCGGGTCTTCAATGGTGATGATGTGGTCCTGGTTGTGGCTGTTGCGCCAGTCCACCAGTGCCGCCAGCGAGGTGGATTTGCCCGAGCCGGTACCGCCGACAAAAATCACCAGACCACGCTTGATCAGCGAAATATCCTGCAATACCTCAGGCATGTTCAGCTTGTCGAAGGTGGGAATTTCAGTGTTGATCTTGCGCAGCACCATGCCGGCACAGCCCTGCTGGATGAAGGCGCTTACCCGGAAGCGGCCTATGCCCGGCGGGTTAATGGCGAAGTTGGCCTCTTTTTTTGACTCGAATTCTTCAGTCTGCCGGTCATTCATCACCGAACGTACCAGCTCCTTGGTGTGCTGGGCCGACAAAGGCTGCGGTGCCACCGGGGTGATCTTGCCGTCAATTTTCATGGCGGGCGGAAATTCCGCCGAAATGAAGATGTCCGAAGCGTTCTTGCCCACCGCATGCTTGAGCAGATCGTGAATGAATTTTGATGCCTGGTCTTTTTCCATGATGGCCATCCGGTGAGGCTAGCGTGCCTGTTTCAGTTTAGAACGCATCCTTGGACGCTGCTTTCTGGCGTGCCTCGCTGGGGGCAACAATATTGCGTCGAACCAGCTCCTGCAAACACTGGTCCAGGGTTTGCATGCCGTATTGCTGGCCGGTCTGGATCATCGAATTGATCTGCGCAATCTTGTTTTCGCGGATCAGGTTACGGATGGCCGGCGTACCGATCATGATTTCATGCGCAGCAACCCGACCGTTGCCATCCTTGGTCTTGAGCAGGGTTTGCGAAATCACCGCCCGCACCGATTCAGACAACATCGAGCGCACCATTTCCTTTTCACCGGCCGGGAACACATCCACGATACGGTCGATGGTCTTGGCCGCCGAGCTGGTATGCAGGGTGCCGAATACCAGGTGACCGGTTTCGGCCGCAGTCAGCGCCAGCCGGATGGTTTCCAGATCGCGCAATTCACCCACCAGAATCACATCCGGGTCTTCACGCAAGGCCGAACGCAGGGCATTGGAAAAACTGTGGGTCTGCAGGCCTAGCTCGCGCTGGTTGATCAGCGACCTCTTGCTTTCATGCACGAATTCGATCGGGTCTTCCACCGTCAGGATGTGCGAATAATTGTTCTCGTTGACGAAGTCCACCATGGCCGCCAGCGTGGTGGATTTGCCCGAGCCGGTCGGCCCCGTCACCAGCACCAGGCCACGCGGGTAGCTGGAAATATCCTGGAAAATCTTGGGTGCACCTAGTTGTTCCAGTGTCAGCACCTTGGATGGAATCACACGGAATACCGCCCCCATGCCACGGTTCTGCACAAAGGCATTCACCCGGAAACGGGCAATGCCCGGCAGTTCAAAGGAAAAGTCGCATTCGAACTCGTCCTCGAAAATCTTGCGTTGATAGTCATTCATGATGTCGTACACCATATCGTGTACATCATGATGATCCATCGGGGGCAGATTGATACGGCGGACATCGCCGTTGACCCGGATCATCGGAGGCAAACCGGCAGACAGATGCAAGTCGGATGCCTTGTTCTTGACGGTAAAGGCCAAGAGCTCGGAAATTTCCATTTATAATTTCTCCACGATTACCCGGCAGCGGGCATGACGCTAAGGTATTTTTTCCGATTGTAAGCGCAAGCCGTTGCAAAAGCATATGCAGACTGAAACACAGCCCGCATGGCTACCCGATTCGTTGTAGCTGAGGGTTCATCCATGCCACAAGGAGTAATATGAGCGATTCCATCGCACAAGCCATCGCATCGGTCACCGCGCGTATCCGTGCCGCCGAAGCCGCCGCCGGGCGGACCGCCGGCAGTGTACGTTTGCTGGCCGTCAGCAAGACGTTTCCGGCCAGTGCTGTTGTAGACGCCTACGCGGCAGGCCAGCGTGCCTTTGGCGAAAATTATGTGCAGGAACTGCAAACCAAGGCCGCCGAACTGACAGACCTGGATATCGAATGGCACTTCATCGGGCCGCTGCAATCCAATAAGACCCGCATCGTGGCCCAAACCGCGCATTGGGTCCACTCCATTGAGAGGCTGAAAATTGCCCAGCGCCTGTCCGAACAACGCCCAAGCAGCCTGCCGCCGTTGCAGGTCTGCATTCAGGTGAATGTGTCTGGCGAACAGAGCAAGAGCGGCTGTCAGCCGCATGAGGCCAGGGCGCTGGCACGTGCCGTGGCCGCCCTGCCCGGCTTGCAACTGCGTGGCTTGATGTGTATTCCGGAGGCGACCGACAATGCACAGACGCTGTCGGCACAGTTTGCCTTGCTGGCGCGTGTGCAGGATGAATTACAGCAAGACGGTCTGAAATTGGATACAGTATCCATGGGGATGTCCGCTGATATGGCACAAGCCATTGCGGCAGGCAGCACCATGGTTCGTGTCGGCACCGCCATTTTTGGTGCCCGCCACTATCCGCAATGATATTGCACGCGGGCAGCCAGCCTGCCCGGGCAGAATAATAGAGAGATTAAGAGGAAAAACAGGCTATGCAAATTACCTTCATCGGCGGCGGCAATATGGCCACGGCCATCATCGGCGGACTCCACCAGCAAGGCGGCCATCGCATCCACGTGGTGGACCCCAACACCGCAAAGCTGGCAGAACTGGGTCAGAACTTCGGTGTAACAAGTGCAAGCGCGCTGCCCGAGCAACTCTCGGCCGATGACATCGTGCTGCTGGCGGTCAAGCCGCAGCAGCTTAAAGAAGTTTGCCAGGCACTCGCTTCGCGCCTGAATGGCGCCATGGTATTGTCGATTGCTGCCGGCATCCGCTGTGATGCCTTGGCGCGCTGGCTGGGAAGCGAGCGCATCGTGCGCGTCATGCCCAATACCCCGGCCATGGTGGGCAAGGGAGTGTCCGGCCTGTATGCCGGTAGCGGCGTCAGTGCCGCAGACCGGGCCGATGCCGAAACCATCATGCAGGCTGCCGGTATTACGGTATGGCTGGACAAGGAAGAAGGCATCGACGACATTACCTGCGTATCCGGCAGCGGTCCGGCCTATGTGTTCTACTTCATCGAAAGCATGATCGAAGCCGCCGAACAAGCCGGCTTTGCCGCCGACGAAGCCCGCCGGCTGGTACTGGCCACTTTTGACGGTGCGGTAGAGCTGGCCCGACAAAGCCCGCTGCCGGTGGCCACCTTGCGAACCAACGTGATGTCCAAGGGCGGTACCACCGAACGTGCCATCGCCCGTTTCGAGGCCGAAGGCGTCAAGGCGGCCATCATCGCCGGAGCCATGGATTGCCGTGACCGCTCCATCGAAATGGGCCAACAACTCAGTCAGGACTAAAGCTTCATGTTTCTGGAAATCGTGCAATCTCTGATCAAGACCATTACCGACCTGTTTGTGCTGGTCCTGCTGCTGCGCTTTTACCTGCAAGTGGCCCGGGCACCGTTCAAGCACCCGCTATGCCAGTTTGTCATGGCGGCCACCAACTTTGCTGTACTGCCACTACGCAAGTTGGTGCCATCGCTGCGTGGTTACGACAGTGCCACCATGTTGCTGGCCTGGCTGGTGAGCATGGTTTCCAATGTAATCCTCTTGGCGCTCAACCCTCTTTACACGCTGGCAGCACCGGAAACCTGGGTGGCGCTGACTCTGCTGGCGCTACTGAATGTGTTCAAGCAGTCGCTGATCTTGCTGATGGGTGCGGTCATCGTACAGGCGGTGATGAGCTGGGTGAACCCCTATAACTTGCTCAGCCCGATTCTGGATGCGCTGACCCGGCCGTTTCTCAAACCCTTCCGCCGTGCCACGGTGGGAGGGGTCGACCTGTCGCCAATGATTCTCTTCCTGATCATCCAGTTCGTTCTGATGCCGCTGGTGCAGTACCTGGAAATCAGCTTCTTGACGCAACTCAAGGTGCTGATGCAGTAAATATGTTTATTTGTCATGCTCAGTCACATCTGAAAAGATGTGGAGACATTTCCTAAATGATCTGGAGAATCGTGATGAAGAAAATGCTGCTTGCTGCCCTGTTGCTGGGTACTGCTGCCGCTCCTGCCATGGCCAATCTGGCGCTGGCACAAAAGAACAACTGCCTGTCCTGTCACGCAGTGGACCACAAGGTTGTGGGCCCGGCTTACAAGGACGTGGCCAAGAAATACGCTGGCGACAAGGGTGCTGAAGCCAAACTGATCGCCAAGGTGAAAGCAGGTGGTGCTGGTGTATGGGGCCCGGTCCCGATGCCGCCAAACGCCCAGGTTAGCGACGCTGACGTCAAGACCCTGGTGAAATGGGTACTGTCGCAGAAGTAAGTTCTGTGATGATGTAACAAGGCGGCCACGGCCGCCTTTTTCATGTGACAAGCTTGTTACCTGCCGTGATTGGCGCTATACCGAGTGTCAGCAGCAGGTCAAGCCGAAGAAGGGGAATTGTTGCTGCCAGTTGCACAAATCCGATACCGTGGGTAATCTTCTTCGCCTGTCTGCCAACTCTCATGCTGGAAGCACCAAAATTATGGCCAAGCTGACCGAACAAGATATTCTCAACTGGGAAGGCGATGATTACATGAACGCCGACCATCTTGAGTTCTTCAAAGACCGGTTGTTGCAGATGCAGCAGGAGTTGTTGATCAACGCCAATGCCACTGCCAACCACCTGCAAGAGCAGGAAGCGACCCCGGATCCCGCCGACCGGGCCACGCTGGAAGAGGAATATGCGCTGGAACTGCGCACCCGCGACCGCGAACGCAAGCTGCTGCAGAAAATCCAGGCCTCGATCCGTCAGATTGACGATGGTTCCTATGGCTTCTGCGAAGACACTGGCGAACCCATCGGCCTGCGCCGCCTGATGGCGCGTCCGACAGCCACCCTGTCGGTCGAGGCCCAGGAGCGCCGCGAACGCATGAAGCGCCAATACGCAGACTGATCCCCCGCGGTATTCTGCTGCCACAAAGCGTCATCGCCTTGCGATGGCGCTTTTGTTTTTTGCGCAGCCCTGTGACGCGCACAAGGGCTTGTCGGCCTTGGCTGGTACGGGTATCTTGCTGCTATGCAAGGTAAAAACGATATCAGCTAGGGACAAACATGCAACGCCAGACCGACGACGTCAGAATCAGCGAAATCAAGGAATTACTACCTCCGATTGCCCATCTGTACGAACTGCCCATCACCGAAACAGCCTCCGAAGTCATCTACACCACCCGCAAGGACATTGCCGCCCTGCTGCGCGGCGAGGATGATCGCCTGCTGGTGGTGATCGGCCCCTGTTCGATTCACGATACCGATGCCGCCATCGAGTATGCGCGCAAGCTTTCCACGCTGCGCAACAGCCTGGCTGGCGAGCTGGTGGTGGTGATGCGTGTGTACTTTGAAAAACCACGTACCACGGTGGGCTGGAAGGGTCTGATCAACGACCCGCATCTGAACGAGTCCTACGATATCAATACCGGTCTGCGCCTGGCACGTCGCCTGCTGTTGACGCTCAACGACATGGGCATTCCGGCGGCAACCGAATTCCTCGACATGATCACCCCGCAATACTTTGCCGACCTGATCAGCTGGGGTGCCATCGGCGCACGTACCACCGAAAGCCAGGTGCACCGCGAACTGGCTTCCGGCCTGTCCTGCCCGGTGGGTTTCAAGAACGGTACTGACGGCAACCTGAAGATTGCCGTCGATGCCATTCGCTCCGCCAGCGTGTCGCATCACTTCCTGTCGGTGACCAAGACCGGTCACTCCGCCATTGTTTCCACCGGTGGCAACCCGGATTGCCACGTCATCCTGCGTGGCGGAAAGGAGCCCAACTACTCGGCCGAACACGTGCGTGCCGCTGCTGCCGAACTGGCGGCTGTCGGTCTGCCGCAAAAGCTGATGGTGGATTTCAGCCATGCCAACAGCCGCAAGGATTACCGTCGCCAGATGGAAGTGGCCGACGATGTGGCAGGCCAGCTGGCTGCCGGTGACCAGCACATCTTCGGCGTGATGGTGGAAAGCCATCTGGCAGAAGGCCGTCAGGACCTGAAGCCGGGCTGTGAGTTGAAATACGGTCAGAGCATCACCGATGCCTGCATCGGTTGGGATGACACCGAGAAGCTGCTGACCACCCTGGCCGATGCGGTCAAGGCCCGTCGTGCCAAGCTGGGTGCTGCCGGCGGCAAATAAGCTGTCTTGCATCCGACATGAAAAACGCTGCCACTGGCAGCGTTTTTCATGCTGCTAATAAAATGATTTGGTGCGATTGCACTGGACCCGGCAAAGCCGGGCCTTTCGACTAAGATATTGCTTTCGCAGCCTTCCCATCTATTCCCAATCCCCCGCCCTTGCCCTGCCAATTTGAAGAAAGGAGCCTCGCTTTCCTTCCGGAAAGCGAGAGGGGGTTTGTCTCTGTGCGGCACTCGCCGGAATCAACTCCCCTGCCAGGCCGGCATGGCTTGCTCTTCTGCTGGCGTGGTATGCCGCCTTACCGCCCAGGCCACCCCGCCCAGCAGCAACAGCATGGAGGCCAGCTCCAGCGGCCGCGGCCAGCGCTGCAACCAGGCAAAGCCATACAGCAAGGCAAACAGCGTTTCAAAGACGATCAGCTGACCAGACAAAGTGGGTGGCAAACGGCGTGCGGCGGCATACCACAGCGCATTGGCCAGCCACGAGCCGCCCAGCGCACAGCCGGTGGCGGCCACCCAGAACAGCTGCCACTGGGCATGGCTGACTGCCTGGCTAACCATGGGCAGGCCCAGCCAGTTACCCGCCAGCCACAAGCCACCGCCCATGACGCCGGTCACCATGCCCAGCAGACAAGACCATTCATGGCTGTCAAAACAGGGGCGTCGGCGCAGATAGCGCGCATTGCTGGCAGCAAACCAGCTCCAGCTGGCCAGGGCTCCCAGCGCAGCCACTACCCCCAGGATACGGTCTGCCACGCTGGCAGTGGCCGGATGGCTGCCGCCAAAGGTATCGATATTGATGCAGACAATGCCGGCCAGCACCATCAGCAATGGCCAGGCCAGTTGGCGCAGCGACAGCGCACCCTCGTCTTTCAGGCCCAGCAGGGTGATGGTGACCGGCAACACACCGACAATCAGCGAGGCGGGGGCAATGCCTACCAGCTGGATAGCGGCGGCCAGCAAAATGAAATACAGCAGATTGCCCACCAGCGACAGCACCACCAGCATCAACACGTCTGCGGTTTGTAGCTTGGCCCGGATTCGCCCGGCCAGCGGCAGCGCCAGCAGCAGCGAGATGACGCCATACAGCGTGAAGCGCACCGCACTGAGCAGCCATGGACTGAAGGCGGGCATCACCTGCGGCACCATCAGCACCATGCCCCATATTGCACCGGCCAGTCCGGCATAGCTGATTCCGCGTTTCATTTTGCATCTTCCCCGAGCAACTGATGATGGCCCAAGGCTACGTGCTGACAGGACGGGCCGACAAAGGATATCTCGGCATTTACGCATTCCCGTATGGAATGTCTTTTCCTGCATAGTGCTTGTCCGGGTTAATATCCTGTATCAGGTCAGGATGCTGAACGGGAATGTCAGCCGGGTAGTAATCAAGATGAGGACACAAGCAGATGAGCCGCTATCTGAAGAATCTGCCACCGCTGGAAAGCCTGATTCATTTTGAGGCGGTGGTGCGTAATGGCAGTTTCACCAAGGCTGCTACCGAGCTGTGCGTGACGCAAAGCGCGGTGAGCAAGCAGATTCGCGCGCTGGAGGATTGGCTCAAGCTGCCGCTGTTCGAGCGGCTGGTGCGGGGCATTCAGCCCACCCCGGCCGGGCTGGCATTGCAGCGCGAAGTAGGCCCCATGTTGCAGTCGCTGCTGCGCAGTGTGGTGCGGCTGCAGGCCGAGCACAATCGCCATACCCTGACGGTAAATTGCACCCATGCGGTGGCGCAGTTCTGGCTGTTTCCCCGCTTGGTGGCTTTCAGCCAGCAGTACCCGGACATTACCGTGAATATTCATGCCAGCAACAGCATGGATGAGGCCAGCGTGGCCGAATACGATTTCGCCATTTTCTATGGCGATGGTCAGTGGAGCTCGCTGTGTGCCGAGCCATTGTTTCCCGAGGTGGTGTACCCGGTGTACAGCGCGCAGCTGGACTTCCCCACCATCAGCCAGCCAGCGGATCTGGCGCAGCTGCCTCTGATCCAGCTCGACTCATCGGCCTGGAATTGCATCAACTGGCATGACTGGTTTGGCCACTTCGGCCTGGCGTATACCCCGCCGGAGCGGGTGCCGATGTTCAATCAGGTGACGCTGGCCTTCAATGCCGTGTTGCAAAAAATGGGCATCGGACTGGGCTGGGAATTCATGGCACAGGATTTGTTGCAGCAGGGCGTGCTCAAGCGGCTCGGGCCGTTTGCCTTTGTCAGTGGCAAGGTGGATTACCTGGTTCATCCGCGTCATGCCTCACTGAGTGACAATGCGCAGTTGTTCAAGCGCTGGCTGCTGGACAGTGTCAGTCAGCCGGCCACTGCTGTGCCAGTGCTGCCACCGCCTGCAGGGTATTGAGATTGGCAAAGGGCAGCGCGAACGGCACGGTGTCGTGTTGCAGCCCGGCCAGCCAGCCGCGGATGGAGCGATTGCCGCCAGCCAGATAAGCTGTCAGTGCATCTGTCAGTCCCGGCTGCAAGGCCAGCAGGCTGGGGTGCCATTGCACGCTGTCACTGGCGCTGACAACTTGCCGGCCCGGTAGCGCCGCCAGCAGGCGGGTGGCAAAGTCCGCGGGCAGTTGTACCGCATCACAAGGCAGCATCAGCAGTACACTGTCAGGCTCGGCCTGCATGCCCGCCAACAGCCCTGCCAATGGGCCAGGATAACCGGGCAAGGTATCTGGCAACACCGGATAACCGTAAGCGGCGTAGGCATCCAGATGACGGTTGGCGGAGATCAGGACGCGCGCGGGTGGCTGGCTTTGCGCGGCGAGGCTGTGCAAGGTGCGGGCAATCAGCGGCTGACCGGCCAGCTCCACCAGGCCTTTGTCCACTCCGCCCATGCGGCTGGCTTGTCCACCCGCCAGAATCAGTGCCGTATAAGGCGTCATTGCCAGCGCCCGGCGGCGTGCTGGTCGCTGGCCTTGGCTTCCACCCAGTGCACACTGCCATCCTGCTGGATTTCCTTTTTCCAGAATGGCGCTTCGGTCTTGAGAAAATCCATCAGGAATTCCGCCGCGGCAAAGGCATCCTTGCGGTGGCTGCTGGCGGTGACTACCAGCACGATGGCCTCACCCAGCGCCAGTCTGCCCACGCGGTGGATGATGGTGGCTGCTTGTAGCTGCCAGCGCTGCCGGGCCTGTTCGATGATGGCGTACAGGGATTTCTCCGTCATGCCGGGGTAGTGTTCCAGCTCCAGCGCGGCAATGTTCTGACGGTCGCCATAGTCACGCACCAAGCCGCTGAAACTCACCACGGCACCGCAGGCCGGGTTGCCGGACAGGCGGGCAATTTCTGCGCCGCAATCAAACCCTTCATGCTGGATGCGTACCGTGAATGGCTGCATCTCAGCCCCCGGTCACGGGCGGGAAGATGGCGATTTCGTCCCCGTCGCTCAGGGTGGCATCCAGCCGCACCAGTTCCTGGTTGCGCGCCACGCGGAAGGCCTTGCCTGCTGCCAGCTCGCTGCTCCAGTGTCCGCCGCGCTGGCGCAATTCGGTCAGCAGCTCATCCACGCTGGCAGCCTCGGTTTCCAGTTGCTCAGTTGCCATGCCGAAGCTGTCTTTCAGGCGGGCAAAATACAGCATGTCCAGTTTCATGATTTGTCCTTGGCGTGTGGCGTACTGTGCTTGCCATGACCCAGCAGCATGATCCACAGGTGAAAACCCAGGCCCAGCAAGGGGACGATGGCCAGCAGAATGACAAAAAACCATTCTAGGGGGGATAACAGTTCGCTCATTGTTGCAGTGTAAGCAATGGCGTGGCTTGCGCCAATGCTGCTGATGGGGGAGGACCGCATGCGTCAGTGGGTGAATGGGCATGAAAAAGCCCGCTCATGAAGCGGGCTTGCAGAAAGACTGGATGGCGCTTATTTAACGATTTGCGCCAGCTGGCCCTTCAGGTAGAGATTGGCCATGGTGTCCAGGCTCACGGCCTTGATCTTGCTGGCCTGGCCGCAAGCACCAAAGGCTTCGTAGCGGGCAATGCAGATGTCGCGCATGGCATCGGTGGAGGCCTTCAGGTATTTGCGCGGGTCGAATTCCTTCGGGTTCTGCGCCATGAAGCGGCGGATGGCACCGGTGGACGCCAGACGCAGGTCGGTGTCGATGTTCACCTTGCGCACGCCGTGCTTGATGCCTTCCACGATTTCTTCCACCGGTACGCCATAGGTTTCGCCCAGCTCACCGCCGAATTCGTTGATGATCTGCAGCCATTCCTGCGGTACCGAAGAGGAACCGTGCATCACCAGATGGGTGTTGGGGATGCGGGCGTGGATTTCCTTGATGCGGTCGATGCGCAGCACGTCGCCGGTGGGCTTCTTGCTGAACTTGTACGCGCCGTGGCTGGTGCCGATGGCAATGGCCAGGGCGTCCACACCGGTGTCCTTGACGAAGCGGGCGGCTTCTTCCGGGTCGGTCAACAGTTGGCTGTGGTCCAGCACGCCTTCGGCACCCACGCCGTCTTCTTCGCCGGCCATGCCGGTTTCCAGGCTGCCCAGGCAGCCGATTTCACCTTCCACCGACACACCACATGCATGGGAGAAGTTCACCACGGTGCGGGTCACTTCCACGTTGTAGTCGTAGTTGGCCGGGGTCTTGCCGTCGCTTTTGAGCGAGCCGTCCATCATCACGGAAGAGAAGCCCAGCTGGATGGAGCGCTGACATACGTCCGGGCTGGTGCCGTGGTCCTGATGCATCACCACCGGGATATGCGGGAATTCTTCCACGGCGGCCAGAATCATGTGACGCAGGAAGGGCGCACCGGCGTATTTGCGGGCACCGGCGGAAGCCTGCACGATGACCGGTGCGTCGCACTTGTCAGCGGCTTCCATGATGGCGCGCATCTGTTCCAGGTTGTTGACGTTGAAAGCCGGCAGGCCGTAGCTGAATTCGGCTGCATGGTCCAGCAGCTGACGCATGGAAACGAGTGCCATGAAAATCTCCTCAGGTCATGCCGCGGTTGGGCGGCATGGGTTTCAAATCGGGGACTGCCTGCCGTGATACAGCGGCAATCCAATCAGGAATACGGGTAATGCAAACCGCCTAGTGGCGGGAAACACCGGACAACAACAGGCCGGCACCGACAAAGGCCCCGCCGGATACCTGGTTCACCAGCTTCAGGCGCCGGGCGCTGTTGAGCCAGCCTGCCAGGCGGGCTCCGCCACTGGCATAGGCAAACTGCCAGGACGCTTCAATCACGTAAAACGTGGCAGCCAGCACGGCCAGCTGCGGCCCCTGCGGCAGTCGCGCGTCCATGAACTGCGGGAACAGCGCGGTAAAAAAGATGAAAGCCTTGGGGTTGCTCATCGACACCAGAAAGCCGGTGCGGAACATCATCCACGGCGTATGCCGGGCGCTGCTGTCTTCTGTCACTTCCGTGACCGGTTGCGGTATGGCGCGCCAGGTCTTGATACCCAGGTAAATCAGATAGGCTGCGCCAGCGTATTTTACGATAGAAAACAGTTGTTCCGACGCTGCCAGCAAGGCACCCAGGCCGGCGGCCGAGCCCAGCATGATGATGCCCAGGCCGGTCATCAGGCCCAGGCAGGTCACGGCGGTACGGCGCACGCCATGGTGAATGCCGTGGGTCATGGCCAGCAGCATGTTGGGGCCGGGTGTGGCGGAAACAAAAAACACGGTGGTGACAAACAGCAACCAGGTATTCAACGGCATAGCAGTGCTCCGGCAAGGGTGGGGAGAATGGCGCACCGGGCGCGCCATTCACTTGCATGTGGTGATGACTGCGATCAGGCGGCGCGTTCGCTCAGAATGGCCACTGCCGGCAGGGTCTTGCCTTCCAGGAATTCCAGGAAAGCACCGCCACCGGTAGAGATATAGCTGATGTCATCGGTAATGCCGTACTTGGCAATCGCCGCCAGGGTGTCACCACCACCGGCAATCGAGAAGGCCGGCGACTGGGCGATGGCCTGGGCCAGGGTCTTGGTGCCGTTGCCGAACTGGTCGAATTCAAAAACACCAACCGGGCCGTTCCATACCACGGTACCGGCCTTGGCAATGATGCCAGCCAGTTCGGCGGCGGAATCGGGGCCGATGTCCAGAATCATGTCGTCAGCGCCCACTTCGGCCACCGGCTTGGTGGTGGCTGCTGCGGTCTCGGCAAATTCGGTGGCGCACACCACGTCGCTGGGCAGCGGTACATCGCCGCCACGGGCGCGGATCTTGGCAATCACCTTCTTGGCTTCCTCTGCCAGATCAGCCTCGGCCAGCGATTTGCCGATATTCTTGCCTTCGGCCAGCAAGAAGGTGTTGGCAATGCCGCCGCCCACGATCAGCTGGTCCACCTTGTCGGCCAGCGCTTCCAGAATGGTCAGCTTGGTGGACACCTTGGAGCCGGCCACGATGGCTACCAGCGGACGTGCCGGTGCCAGCAGGGCCTTGCCCAGTGCGTCCAGCTCGGCGGCCAGCAGGATGCCGGCGCAGGCGGTGGGAGCAAACTGGGCCACCGCGTGGGTGGAGGCCTCGGCGCGGTGGGCGGTGCCGAAGGCATCGTTGACGAATACGTCGCACAGGCTGGCGTAGGCCTGGCCAAGCTCGGCATTGTTCTTCTTCTCGCCCTTGTTCAGGCGGACGTTTTCCAGCATCACCACTTCACCGGCAGCCACGGTCAGGCCGGCTTGCCAGTCGGCAACCAGGCGTACCGGCTTGCCCAGCAGGGCGGACAGGCGCTCGACCACCGGGGCCAGGCTGTCTTCCGGCTTGGGTTCGCCTTCGGTCGGACGGCCCAGGTGGGTCATCAGGATGACGCCGGCACCGGCGTTCAGGCTGTGTTCGATGGAAGGCAGGCTGGCGCGGATGCGGGTGTCGTCGCCGATCACGCCATTTTTCACCGGCACGTTCATGTCAACACGGATCAGTACACGTTTGCCGGCCAGGTCCAGCTCGGTCAGTTTGTTGAATTTCATCGGTGGCTCGCTTTTATCTGTTGAATGCGATTGGCGACCGCCTTCGTGGGAGAAGGCCGTACAGCCGTATTCGGGCTTGGCGATAGTGTAAGCGCAATGACATATGACTGGCAGCCTTGTCACTACGCGGGCTATCGCTGTAGCTACTGTACCGGGCTGTCTGCATGCGCAACAGACAGCAGATCAAGTAGTGTATTTATTACAGCAGTTGGCTCTTGCACCCTGCGCTGCAGGCTGTTAAGCGCCGCTGACAAAAAACCTGCTGCTGCCTTGCATCGCCTTGTCCCACCCTTGTACTGTGGCTTCGGCGTGCCTTGCCCCAGGGACGCTACGCTATTTTGTCAGCCGCGCTAAGTCGCAGCATTGGCGGGTGTATTTGCCCAGTGGCGGTGCAGCGGGAGCATGGCTCAACCGGCTCACTCGTCCGTGCTGTTTCCGCACGAAAGCAGGCGGACCTGCGTCCTGCCTGCTTTCCTGTACGGCAAGGCCCCGCAAGGCCGGGTCTTACTTGGCTTCGAACATGGCACGAGCGGTTTTCAGCATCTGGTTGCTGAAGCCCCACTCGTTGTCGTACCAGGCCAGTACCTTCACCATATTGCCGCCGGTCACCTTGGTCAGGGTGGCGTCAAAGGTGGAGGCTTCGGTGCTGTGGTTGAAGTCGGAGGAAACCAGCGGCAGGGTGTTGAAGCCCAGCACGCCCTTCATCGGGCCTTCGGCTGCAGCCTGCAGGATTTCGTTGACTTCGTCCTTGGTGGTGTCACGGCCGGACTTGAAGGTCAGGTCAACCAGCGAAACATTGATGGTGGGAACGCGTACGGCGAAGCCATCGAGCTTGCCCTTGAGTTCCGGCAGCACCAGACCCACGGCCTTGGCGGCACCGGTCTTGGTGGGGATCATGTTTTCGGTGGCGGAACGGGCACGGCGCAGGTCCTTGTGACGTACGTCGGTCAGCACCTGGTCGTTGGTAAAGGCGTGGATGGTGGTCATCAGGCCCTTGGTCACGCCAATGGTGTCGTTCAGTGCCTTGGCCACCGGTGCCAGGCAGTTGGTGGTGCAGGACGCGTTGGATACCACGGTCATGGCGCTGGTCAGCACGTTGTGGTTCACGCCGTACACGATGGTGGCGTCAACGTCGTCGCCGCCCGGTGCGGAAATCAGTACCTTCTTGGCACCGGCATCCAGGTGAACCTGGCACTTTTCCTTGCTGGTGAAGGCACCGGTACATTCCAGTACCAGGTCTACATCCAGGGCTTTCCACGGCAGTTCGGCCGGATTGCGGGTGGAGAAGAACGGAATCTTCTCGCCGTTGATCAGCAGGTTTTCTTCATCGTGGGCGATGTCTGCCGGAAAACGACCGTGCACGGTGTCGAACTTGGTCAGGTGGGCGTTGGTGGCCAGATCGCCAGTAGCGTTGACGGCAACAACCTTGAAATCGTTGTGCAGGTTGTATTCGTAAATGGCGCGCAGAACCTGACGGCCAATACGGCCGTAGCCGTTGATCGCGATGCGAATGGTCATACTATTACTCTCCCGGAAAGTCTGGTGCCTCCCCGCGTGAGCGGGTCAGAATGGAGACACCATAAAAATAAGGCCACCCCTGCTTTGTTTTTGGATGGGGTGGCCTGTCTTGATTTACTGGATGATGTTCTTGGTCTTGGCGACGACATTGTCGACGGTGAAGCCGAATTCCTTGAACAGTACGCCTGCCGGTGCGGATTCGCCGAAATGGTCGATACCGACCACATCACCTTCCAGACCGACATACTTGCGCCAGAAGTCCGGCACGCCGGCTTCAATGGCCAGGCGCGGCAGGCCGGCCGGCAGCACGCTTTGCTGCCAGGCCTTGTCCTGTTGGTCGAACACATTGGTGCAAGGCATGGACACCACGCGTACCGCAATGCCTTCGGCAGCCAGGGCTTCCTGTGCCTTCAGCGCCAGTTCGATTTCCGAACCGGTGGCAATCAGCACGGCACGGGCATTATCAGCATCGCGCAGCACGTAGCCGCCACGGGCGATGTCTTTTACCTGCTGCGCATCGCGAGCCACGAAAGGCAGGTTCTGGCGGCTGAGGATCAGGCTGCTCGGGGTGGACTTCTGCTCGATGGCATGCGCCCAGGCCACCGCAGCTTCGGTGGTGTCACACGGACGCCAGGTGTGGTGGTTCGGGATCAGGCGCAGCGTGGCCACTTGTTCCACCGGCTGGTGGGTGGGGCCGTCTTCGCCCAGGCCGATGGAATCGTGGGTAAACACGAACATCGGGTTGATCTTCATCAGCGAAGCCATGCGCAGCGCATTGCGAGCGTATTCGCTGAACATCAGGAAGGTGCCGCCGTAGGGGCGCAGGCCACCGTGCAGCGTCATGCCGTTCATGATGGCGGCCATGCCGAATTCGCGTACGCCATAGCTGATGTAGTTGCCGTTACCCGCCGCGTCGATCCACTTGGAACCAGACCAGTTGGTCAGGTTGGAGCCGGTCAGGTCGGCCGAACCGCCAACGAATTCCGGCAGGCTGGGCGAGAAGGCTTCCAGTGCAATCTGGCTGGCCTTGCGGGTGGCCACGGTCTGGGCGGCGTCGACGATCTTGGCGATGGCGGCGTCGCGGGCTTCGGCCCAGGCAGCCGGCAGGTCGCCCTGCATGCGGCGTTCGAATTCGGCAGCCAGTTCCGGGTAAGCAGCGCGGTAAGCGTCAAACTGCTTGTTCCATTCGATCTCGGCCAGGGCACCCTTGTCGCGGGCGCTCCAGGCGGCGTAGATGTCAGCCGGAATTTCAAACGGGGCATGCGGCCAGTTCAGGGCTTCGCGCGCGGCGGCAATTTCCGCTGCACCCAGCGGTGCGCCATGCACATCATGGGTGCCTTGCTTGTTGGGCGAACCAAAGCCGATGGTGGTCTTGCAGCAGATCAGCGTCGGGCGGTCGCCCTTCTTGGCGGTTTCGATGGCAGTGGCGATTTCCACCGGATCGTGACCGTTGACATTCTTGATGACCTGCCAGCCGTAGGCTTCGAAGCGGGCCGGGGTGTTGTCGGTGAACCAGCCTTCGACATGACCGTCGATGGAGATGCCGTTATCGTCCCAGAAGGCGATCAGCTTGGAGAGGCCCCAGGTGCCGGCCAGCGAGCAGGCTTCGTGGCTGATGCCTTCCATCAGGCAACCATCACCCAGGAATACCCAGGTGTTGTGGTCCACGACGGTATGGCCGTCACGGTTGAACTGGGCGGCCAGCATTTTTTCGGCCAGCGCCATGCCCACCGCATTGGTAATGCCCTGGCCTAGCGGGCCAGTGGTGGTTTCCACACCGGGTGCATAACCGTATTCCGGGTGACCCGGGGTTTTGGAATGCAGCTGACGGAAGTTTTTGAGGTCGTCGATGGACAGATCATAGCCGGTGAGGTGCAGCAGGCTGTAGATGAGCATGGAGCCGTGCCCGTTGGAGAGCACGAAGCGGTCACGATTGGACCAGGAAGGGTTGGCAGGATTGTGCTTCAGGTGATCGCGCCACAGCACTTCAGCGATATCAGCCATGCCCATCGGGGCGCCGGGGTGACCAGATTTTGCCTTTTCCACTGCGTCCATGGAGAGGAAACGAATGGCGTTGGCTAGCTCGGTTCGGGTGACCATTTCAGGAAAACCTCAAAAACAATAAAGGGGGCGGGACAGATGCGGTACGACAGTCAGCCCGCAACCCGTGCATGGCACCGGCATGGATTAACCGCCGCTAAATCATGGGATTATCCCTGATTTTGCCGCATTGCGGCAACCGTCACGGCGCAGCTTGTGCGCTGTTTTCGTGCAATTTCAATGCATTGTTGACAGCATTGCTGCGTGTAACACCACGTGTCCCGCTTGGGGCTGGCAGGCGATGGGCTTGACCAGCCTGCTGCTCTGGTGGACAGTCGGCGCAGGTTTTCGGGTTTTTGCCATCAATCAGCCGCACAGGAGCAAGCATGCAGACTGAATTTCCCGCACGCATCAATGCACGCCAGGTGGGCTATGCACGGGGCTGGCGCTGGATTGTGGAAGCGTTTTATCTGGTACGACAGCAGCCACTCACCTGGATGTTGCTGGCCGGTGGCTATCTGCTCATCCATTTTGCCGTGGCGGCCATCCCGCTACTGGGGGCGCCGCTCACCTTCTTTCTGGCCCCGCTCTTTGCCGGCGGTTTCGTGCTGGCCGCACAGCAGGCCGAACAGGGCCGCGAACTGAAACTGCGGGCACTGTTTGGCGGCTTTGACCGCGCACCGCGCGCCTTGCTCAATGTCGGCATGCTGTATCTGGCCTTGTTGTTGCTGGCCATGATGCTGCTCAGTGCCGCCATGCCCTTATTGGGCCTGCAACTGATTGCAGCGCAGAATGCGCAGGCGCTGCCCAGACTGGAAGGCCCGGTCGGGCTGTTCATGTTGCTCAGCGCTGGGCTGATGTTCCTGCTCAGCCTGTGCTACTGGTTTGCGCCGGCCTTGGTGGTACTGAATGGCCATGGCCCGTGGCAGGCGCTGCGCGACAGTTTCCGCGCTGGCATGGCCAACTGGCAGGCTGTGCTGCTGTGCGCCTTCATGCTGGCCGTGTTGTTGTTTCTGGCTTGCTTGCCGTTGGGGCTGGGCTTGCTGCTGTGGTTTCCGGTGCTGTATGTCACGGCGTACACCGGCTGGAAAGACCTGTTCGCAGCGCAGGCGGCTTGAACAGGCCTGCCCCGGCTCAGTGACTGAGCGCGCCGCGCCGCATGTCCACATGCAGGATGCCGCCATCGTCATAAGGCTGTGACACGGCGACAAAGCCGAAGCGCTCGTACAGCCCCTGGGCGGAGGTCTGGGCCGACAGCATGATGGGGGTGGCAGGCCACAGCTGCAGGCAGTGCGCCACCGCCTCCGCCAGCAATTGCTGGCCCAGGCCCTTGCCGCGAGCCGCCGGTTCCAGCACAACCCGGCCGATGGCGCTGGCATCCGGATACTTCTCGCCCGGTGCAATCAGGCGCGCATAGGCCAGCAATTTGCCGCGACCATCGCGGCCCAGCAGGTGGTGACAGTGCAGGTCCACGCCATCCACATCGCCATAAATGGATTGTTGTTCCAGTACGAATACCCGGTCGCGCAACTGCAGCATTTCATACAGTGCAAGCGGGGAAAAGCCGTCAAATGGGTGGCATTGCCACTGCAACAGGCTGGCCATAGTAGAATTGCCCTCGAAAATGAATGGCGCAGCGCGCCTGTCCTGCTGGCAAGGTGCCGGAAACCGTGGATGGCGTCGCTGCAAATGAACACGTGTAAACCTATCACACAAGCAAGCTCTGCCCATGAACAGTAATGATCTCTTTGACGATGCGCTGCCCGACACCGGCATGCAGCCGCCCGTGACACCGCCCGCCCCGCCGGCAGATGCACAATCGGGTGACTGGATTCCGCTGGACCAGTATGCCGAGCGTGCCTATCTGGAATACGCCATGAGCGTGGTCAAGGGCCGCGCGCTGCCGGAAGTGGCCGACGGCCAGAAGCCGGTGCAGCGCCGCATTCTGTATGCCATGCGCGACATGGGCCTGGTGCATGGGGCCAAGCCAGTCAAGTCGGCCCGTGTGGTGGGGGAAATCCTGGGTAAATACCACCCGCACGGTGACAGTTCGGCTTACGAGGCGCTGGTGCGCATGGCGCAGGACTTCACCCTGCGCTACCCGCTGATCGACGGTCAGGGCAACTTCGGCAGCCGCGATGGCGACGGTGCCGCTGCCATGCGTTATACCGAAGCACGCCTGACGCCGATTGCCGAGCTGCTGCTCGGTGAAATCGACATGGGCACGGTGGATTTCCAGCCCAACTACGACGGGGCATTTGAAGAGCCTGCGCTGCTACCGGCACGCCTGCCCATGGTGCTGCTCAATGGAGCTTCCGGCATTGCCGTCGGCATGGCCACGGAAATCCCGCCACATAACCTGACAGAAGTGGCGCGCGGCTGCCTGGCCTTGCTGGCCAATCCCGAGCTCACCACCCGCCAGCTGATGGACTACATTCCCGGCCCGGACTTCCCCGGCGGTGGTCAGATCATCACCCCGTTCGACGACATTCTGGCGGCGTATGAAGGTGGCCGTGGCAGCGTGCGGGTGCGGGCCAAGTGGGAAGTGGAAAAGCTGGCGCGTGGCCAGTGGCGCGTCATCGTGTCCGAACTGCCGCCCGGTTCTTCCGCGCAGAAGGTGCTGGCCGAGATTGAAGAAGCCACCAATCCCAAGCTCAAGACCGGCAAGAAGGCGCTGACGCAGGAACAACAAAACCTCAAGAGCCTGATGCTGTCGCTGCTGGACCGCGTGCGCGACGAATCGGACAGCCAGAACCCGGTGCGGCTGGTGTTCGAACCCAAGTCCAGCCGGCAAGACCCGGATGAGTTCATCAACATCCTGCTGGCGCAAACCAGTCTGGAAGGCAATACCTCGATGAATCTGGTGATGATCGGCCTGGATGGTCGCCCGGCGCAGAAGGGCCTCAAGGCCATTCTGAGCGAGTGGATTGCCTTCCGCCGCAGCACCGTCACCCGCCGCCTCAAGCACCGCCTGGGCCAGGTGGAAAAGCGCATCCATATCCTGGAAGGCCGCATGATTGCCTTCATCCATATCGATGAAGTCATCCGCGTCATCCGCGAATCGGACGAGCCCAAGCCCGACCTGATGAAAGCCTTCGGGCTGTCCGAAGCGCAGGCCGAAGACATTCTGGAAATCCGCCTGCGCCAATTGGCACGGCTGGAAGGCTTCAAGCTGGAGAAAGAACTGTCCGAACTGCGCGAAGAGCGCGAAGGCCTGCGCCATGTGCTGGATACGCCGGACGCCCTCACCCGCCTGATCCGCGACGAAATCATGGCCGACACTGCCAAGTACGGCGACAAGCGGCGCAGTGAAATCAAGGCAGCCGAACGTGCCGTGCTGACCCAGACCATCGCCGACGAGCCGGTCACCATCATCCTGTCGCAAAAAGGCTGGATCCGCGCCCGCGTCGGCCACAATGTCGACCTGTCCGCCCTGGCCTTCAAGGATGGCGATGGCCTGCACACCGTGGTGGAAACCCGCACCGTGTGGTCGGTCATCGTGCTGGACAACAAGGGCCGCGCCTACACCATCGACCCGGCAGATGTGCCCACCGGGCGTGGCGACGGCGTGCCGGTGGCCTCGCTGGTGGATTTGCAGGACGGTGCCAAACCGGCACAAATGATTTCCGGCAAGGACGATGCCCGCTTCGTGGTGGCCGGTTCCGGTGGTTATGGCTTTGTGGCCAGGCTGTCCGACATGGCCGGCCGGGTCAAGGCGGGCAAGGCTTTCATCACACTGGACGATGGTGAAAGCGTCATCACCCCGGTGGCGGTGGCCGCCAATGCTGACCTGACCGCCCTGCGCCTGGTGGCTGCGGCAGACAATGGCCGTCTGCTGGCCTTCCCAGCGGGCGAGCTGAAGGAAATGGCCAAGGGCCGTGGCCTGATGCTGATGGGGCTGGACACCGGTGAGTCGCTCACCGCCATTGGTCTGGTCAAGGGCGACAAGGCCGTGCTGGCCACGGTTTCCGTGCGTGGCAAGGTGGCCGACGAAAAACTGGCCCTGGCCGAGTTCGATGCCAAGCGTGGCAAGAAGGGCAAGCTGATGCCGAAGAAGTGGACGGTATCTGCCATTGGCGATATGCCCACGGCTGACACACCATGATGTCGCAACGCTCGCTGCCGCTGAGTCCGCGCAAGGCCCTGGCCTTCGTCAACGGCTTTCGCGCCATCATGCTGCTGGTGTTGCTGTTCATGTCGATGCTGCAAGGCAGCGAAGGACAGCGGCTGGTCGACGGCGGCGGGCATTTCAATGTCTGGGCCGTGGTGTACGGCTGCCTGATAGCCAGCTGGTTTGCCCTGCGCGATGGCAAGCTTGCCCATACCCTGCAGCTATCGCTGGCGATTGTGGCCGACATCCTGATGATTGTCTGGCTGATGGGCATGAATGGCGGGGTGAAAAGCGGCTATGGCATGCTGCTGCTGCCCTATCTCGCCGTCGCCGGGCTGCTGTCCTCTGGCCGCTTTGCGCTGTTTTACGCCTCCATCGCCACCGCCAGCCTGTTCGGTTATGTCGGTTACGAACATGTCCGCAGCCACATGCTGTTTGGCAGCACCGCCGATTTGTTCCAGACCGGTTTGCTGTCACTGGCCGGTTTTGTCACCTCGGTGGTGACCTACCAGCTGGCGCGGGTGGCGCGCGAGTCTGAAGAGCTGGCTTCACGTCGCGGCGGTGAAATTGCCAACCTCAACCGACTGAACGAACTGGTGCTGCAAAGCCAGCGTGATGCGGTCATCGTGCTGGATGAAACCGGCACCGTGCGCCAATTCAATGCCCAGGCCGTGCGTTACTTCCCCAATATGCAACGCGGCATTTTATTACCGGAACTGTCACCCATCGTCGAGCGCTGGCGCATCAACAACCACTCCCCGATGCCGGTATTTGTCGAGCGCAATGTGCGTGGCCGACAACTGGGCGGGCGTATGGTACCCATTCTGGCTGGTGATTTGCGCGGCGTGGTGATGTTCCTGCGTGATATGGCCGATATGGCCGAAGAAGCCAAACGCATCAAGCTGGCGGCGCTGGGTCGGCTTACCGCCAACATCGCGCATGAAATCCGCAACCCGCTGGCCGCCATCTCCCATGCGGGCGATCTGCTGGCCGAAGGCGCGGAAGACCCGGCTACCCAGCGGCTGACCCGCATCGTGCGTGACAACGCCAAACGTATCAACGGCCTGGTGGAAGAAGTGCTGATGCTGGGACGACGCGACCGGGTCAAAACCGAAACCATCAGGCTGTCGCAGTTTCTGGCTGATTTTCTGGATCAGTTCGGCATGGCCCAGCCTGATGCCGCCGGACGCATCCTCACCATCTTCCACAGCACCGACAGCATCTATTTTGATCGCGGCCATCTGGGGCAGATCCTGTCCAACCTGGTGGGCAATGCCTGGCGGCACTCCTCGCGGGTGCATGGTGCGGTATGCATTGAAATCAACCATATCGAAACCCAGGTACTCATCCGCGTGATGGACGACGGCCCGGGCATGAGCGAAGACGCGCAGTTACACCTGTTCGAACCCTTTTTCACTACCGAAAGCACCGGCACCGGGCTGGGACTCTATATTGCCCGGGAACTGGCCGAGGCCAACGACGCACGCCTCGACTACATCCCGCCCGGCGGTGTTTTCTGTCTGAGCTGTCATCTAGCCTATGAATAATCTCCCCCTGCGCGTGCTGGTCGTGGACGACGAACCGGACATCCGCGAATTGCTGGAACTCACCCTGATCAAGATGGGCCTGGATGTCATCACCGCCGGCAATGTCAGCGACGCCAAAGCGCGCCTGCAACGCGAACCCTTCAATCTGGTGCTCACCGACATGCGCATGCCCGATGGTGAAGGCATTGAAGTGGTCGAGTTCATTGCCGAACAAGGTCTGGACATCCCCAGCGCCATCATCACGGCCTACGGCAGCACCGAAAACGCAGTCAAGGCCATGAAAGCCGGGGCGTTTGATTACCTGTCCAAACCCATCAGCCTGGCCCAGTTACGCACCCTGGTGAAATCGGTACTGAAAGTGGATGGCAATGGCAAATCCAGCAGTATCGAACGGCTGGTCGGCGACTCGCCAGCCATGCTGGACGTCCGCCGCATGGTGGACAAGCTGGCGCGCAGCCAGGCCGCTGTCTATATCAGTGGTGAATCCGGCACCGGTAAAGAGCAAGCTGCTCGTCTGATTCATGAACAAAGCGGACGCGCCGAACGCCCCTTCGTTCCGGTCAATTGCGGTGCCATTCCGGAAAACCTGATGGAAAGCGAATTCTTCGGCTATCGCAAAGGTGCCTTCACCGGAGCCGACAGCGAGCGCGACGGATTCTTCCAGCAAGCGGCCGGCGGTACCCTGTTTCTGGACGAAGTCGCCGACCTGCCGCTGGCCATGCAAGTCAAACTGCTGCGCGCCATTCAGGAAAAGAAGGTGCGCAAACTGGGTAGCCCGCAAGAAGACCCGGTCGATGTGCGCATCATCTGCGCCACCCACAAGGACCTGGCAGCGCTGGTCGACGCGGGCCAGTTCCGGCAAGACCTTTACTACCGGCTCAATGTCCTGCCGTTGCGCATGCCACCCCTGCGCGAACTGCGCGACGACATTCCCCGCTTCATCGGCGCCCTGCTCGACCGCTTCGCCACAGCAGACAGCCGACCACGTCTCACGCCGGATGCGGTCAAGGCCATGCTGGCTTACAACTACCCGGGCAACTTCCGCGAACTGGAAAACATCCTCGAGCGCGCAGTAGCACTGGCGGGGGACGACAAGGTCGATGTCGCCGACCTGCAACTCACCCTCAGCCAACCACTGCAGGAACAGGATGAAGTCATCCCTGGCTATGCCGGCAGTGAACCGCTGCAAGACTTTCTGGACCGGGTGGAACGGGAAGCCATCCTCAAAGCACTGGATGCCACCCGTTTCAACCGCACCCAGGCGGCCAAGCTGCTCGGCCTCACCTTCCGCTCCATGCGCTACCGGATGGACCGGCTCGGCATCAAATAAGAGCCCAGCCGTCCGCCATCTATATATAGTTAGCGCCAATATCAGCATCCCGTTTGCAAAAAGCCCGGCGTCAGCCGGGCTTTTTGCTGTTGGTGGCAGTGCAGTGGCCGACTTTTTGCGTCAGTCCGGCTGGTTTTCAGTGCCCGGTATAGTCGCCACTCCGCCTGCCTCAGTGCACTTGCAGCAAAACAGTCATGAAACCCGCATTTCATAAAGTATTACCGTTCAGTGACTTAGCAGCTGGTTGGCCGGGTTATTAGCAAAATC
>NZ_JACAXB010000015.1 GCF_013391415.1 Aquitalea sp. LB_tupeE | reverse complement strand
GTAATAGGGCAATTTTGATGAAAACCGGCGCATCTCCGCGTTGAAAGCCTCCTCGTGTACATACAGTACACGACGTCAGCTTTCGCCTTGATCTGCTTGGTTTTGATCAAAATGGAGTGATCAAGTTAAAAAACAAAATCACTTCATTAAGCGTCAACTGGGTTTGTAGCTCAGCTGGTTAGAGCACTGTGTTGATAACGCAGGGGTCGAAGGTTCGAGTCCTTCCAGACCCACCAGTTTTTATCTGGGTGCTGTAG
>NZ_JACAXB010000014.1 GCF_013391415.1 Aquitalea sp. LB_tupeE | reverse complement strand
GTATGCGTGCATACTCTCTGCTGTCATTCTCCACGATTGCATCGGCATGGCCGGTGATGACACGCTCCCCTTACCCGGCACCGCCAAACCGCTATGATTAAGGCCAGTCCATGCTTGGAGGATGCATTGTGTCTAGCCTGTTGCTGCGCGTGTTTGTCTTGTGCAGCTTGCTGCTGAGCCATCCACTGATGGCCGCTGAGCCGCGTCTGTCGCCCGATGCCTGGGAGCAGCAGCGAACCCTGGTTTTGGCCGGGCAACCGGTTTATCTGTTTCTGGGCAAGGAAGGGGAGCTGACTGCACCACAGCGCGTGGTGCGTGTGGAAGCGCGGATGCGTGGCCTGGAGTCGGCAGATGCTGCGTTTCCTGTATTGGCCACACCGTATGGTAGCGGTACAAATACCGCCTACCGGATATCCGTGAACGGCAAGCCGCTGTTCAATATCGTTGCTGATGATCTGGATCCGGCTGACGGCTTGAGCTTGAAGCAATCCGCCACCAATGCGGTGGAGCGGCTCAATCAATTACGGCTTCACTATCTGCAGGAGCATTCCTCCCAGGCGCTAAGCATCGCGGCTGGCTATGGTATTGCGGGAACGGTGGTGTTTGTTGGCATGCTCTATCTGACGCTGCGTCTGCGTCGTCATGCCTTGCGGCGCTTGCCCTTGCACCCGGATAAGCTCCCCGGCTGGATTCGGGGGCGGCTTGGCTTACGCAGTATGGTGTTGCGGGCCGAAGGCGGCATCATCAATCTGACCACCGCGCTTTGCATGCTGTTCCTGAGCTATTTGTGGCTGACCTGGTTGCTGGCCCGTTTTCCTTACACCTTGCCATGGAGCCGGCGTCTGGGCGCATTTCTGTGGGAGCTGGTGAGTGCATTGCTCAATAACACAGCTTCGGCGATTCCGGGTTTGCTCACGGTCGCGCTGATTTTTCTGTTTACCCGTTTATTGTCCCGTGGCTTGCGCCTGGTGTTTGGCATGGTCGAAAGTGGCCAGTTACGCTTTCCCGGCCTGCATCCCGAAACGGCGGGGGCCACGCGTCGCCTGCTGGGTGTGGTGCTGTGGTTGTTTGCACTGACCATTGCCTACCCTTATTTTCCGGGTGCCGATTCCGATGCATTCAAGGGGATGAGTGTGTTTTTCGGCTTGCTGGTGACACTGGGCTCGGCGGGTATCATGAATCATGCAATGAGCGGCCTGGTCCTGGTGTATTCCCGAGCCTTGCGTGCCGGAGATTATGTACGTATCGGTGATGTGGAAGGTTATGTGACCGAGCTGAGTGCCTTGTCCACCAAGGTGATGACGCGACAGGACCATGAGGTCACGCTGCCTAACGCCGTTGTGGTGGGCGGCAAGGTGGAAAACTACAGCCGGCCAAGCCAGGGGCGCGGGCTAGCCTTGACCACGATGGTGTCGATTGGTTACGACACCCCATGGCGGCAAGTGCAGGCCATGCTGGAGTTGGCAGCGCACCGCACGCCGACCGTGGATGCAAAACAGCCCATTCTGGTACGTCAGCTGAAGCTGCAGGATTTTTATGTCGAGTACGAGCTGCAGGTGAGTATCCTGCCGGACACCCTGCCAGTGGACCTGTTTACCGCGCTACACGGGCATATACAGGATGTGTTCAATGAGTTTGGCGTACAGATCATGTCCCCGCATTTCCGCGCCCAGCCCGCGCAGGCGGTGATCGTACCGCCACAGCACTGGTATGCCGCTCCGGCGACACCGCCCGAACAGCAGCAAGATGTGCGCTGAGTGAAGGCAGAATGGCAGATTTTCCTAGTAATGACTTTAATTTCATTCTGCTTTTATCAAGTATCGGCCGGGTAATGCTTGCTCCGGAGTGATGTGGGCTGCTATACCAATAGCGTAAACGACCGCATTGCTACCGGCCATGAAATCCGGTGGACATTGCATTCCTGAGGAGTCCGCAATGCCGCCACCCCTGAGATTGTTGATCCTGGAAGACCAGGTCATCCTGCGCAAGCTGATTTCCCGCCAGACCGGCTTCTTCAGTCGGCAAGCCACGACGATAGACGAATTCAGTAACCCAGCCGAAGCGCTGCGCAGTGCAGCGGAAAACAGCTACGACCTGATCATCACCGATATCGGCATTCCCGGCATGAGCGGGATCGACTTCATCAAAAACCTGACGGCCATTGGTTGTCGGGCATCCTTGCTTATCATTTCCGGTTACGACAGTCGCATTCTGCATGCCATAACCAGCATGGCGCGCGGCCAGGGCATACCCAGTGTGAATTTCCTGCGCAAGCCATACAGCATCGACCAGTTCCTGCATCAGCTCAATGCGGTTTTTTCCGACATGGAGCAGCTTTCTGGCAGCGCCCCGCTCGATTCGCAGCAGTTGTGGCATGAGTGTGCGGCGGCCCCCCTGGCGCTGGAGTTTCGCCCTGTGCTGGACGGCGAGCAGCGCCAGCTCCGGGCCATGCAGGTAGCCAGCTTGCAATTGCCAAGTGGCCTGCTGCCACTGGATGCCGGTTTTTACCGACAGCTGACCAGCAATCCGCAGCTGCCGGTGCTGATTCTGGAAATGGTGATGGAGCGGCTGGTGCAGGTTCTGGTTGGTATTCCCCATTCGCTGCGTCAACACATACCGTTCTTGCTGCATCTGGATGCCAGTTGTCTGGCGCATGACAACCTGTTCGATCGCTATGCTGCCTTGTTGCGCCAGCACGGGCTGGTGCCAGGACAAATCGGATTTCTGCTGGCCGATGGCTTGCAGGCCCACCACTCTCCGGTATGCTATGAGAATATTGCCAAGCTGAAATACTTTGGTTTCCATTTGCTGGCAGAGCAATTGGGCGAGGGGAGTCTCACGGTGTGCAATCTGCTTGGCCTGCCGCTGGACGGCGTGCGTGTTACCGCGTCCACGCTGCAGCAGTGGCCGCAACGGCAACAAAGCCTGCTTGCCTTGTTGCAGTGCTGTGGATTGACCACCGCGCAACTGACCATGACGCAGCTGGACAACGAGGCCGATCTGGCGGTGATCAGCGAATTATCCGGCTGCAATGTCAGCGGCGAGCACATTGCCCTGCAGCTGGGCGTGGGGGAGCTATCCTCTTATCTTGAACAACAACAGACTGCTGGCACCTTGCAGGAATAGACCGGCAGCAATGATGTCATGACGTGCAAGGGGTAAATCATGTCGATTGAGCTGGAAAAGCTGAAAATACTGGTGGTGGACGATCAGTCGCTGGTCCGCACACTGGTCAGCCAGTCACTGCAAACGATGGGAATCCGTGCGGAGCATATTTCGCAAGCGCCGGATGGCAGCACTGCCATGCGCACGCTGGACATGCGCATGGTGGACCTGGTGCTGTGCGATGTGGAAATGAAGCCGATGAACGGGCTGGACCTGCTCAAGGAACTGCGCTGTGGCCATACGGCCAATGCATCCAACCTGCCCTTCATCATCTTGTCTGGCCATGCCGATCGCAGCAATGTCACGGTGGCGGTCAAATTGCATGCAGACGGCTTTGTCGTGAAGCCGCCAAAACCCGCAGATGTGGAAAAAGCGATTACCCAGGCCCTGAAGCGGGCACGGCCTGAGGTGGACCCGTTCAGCTATTACAGTGTTGACACCGGAACCGACTACGACAAAAAGGTGTTCCGTCGTCTGTTCGAGCCGCGCGCAGAAGATTTGCCTGCCGTGCAGGGGGAAGTCGTGACGATACACAGTGCCAAGCCCGGTTCGATACTGGCGGCGGACCTGCGCAGCAAGAGCGGGCATTTGTTGCTGCCGCAGGGTGCAAGTATCTCTGCCAACCAACTGGCAGTATTGCGTAATTTCAGCGACCGTTACGGCGTGCACCAGCTGGAAATAGAGATGCCTGACCAAACGCCGGTTGCGGATGCCGCGGCTACCGAACCGTCCGGTCAGCAAGGCTAGGCCTTTGCGCCGGCAAGGGGGGATGGATGGCCAGAATCAACAACAAGACCAGCCAGACGCTGTCCATCGGCAGAGCCGTCATTGCCATAGTCGTCTTGCTGGGCATTTTCCAGATTGGCTGGGTCACCCGCTTGCTGGAGGCATCCTGGCAGCATTATCAGCAGGCGGTGGAGCTGGCCGACGTCCATCAAATCAGCAGCAAGTTTTACACCGCGGCCGATCTGCTGCGGCGTGAAGCCATTCTTGGCCGTGGCTTGCTGTACCGCGACACGCCTCCCTATCCGAGCGAACGCAGCGCACTTGACCTGCTGCGCATGCAGGCGGACAACTGGATGAAGCAGGCGCTGGAGGCCGGTGAGCGCGATATTGTGGCTGAACAGCGTGCCAGATTGGCCGATGTCACATTGCAGCTAGAGAGTTTTCGCAGCTTGCGGCCGGAAGTCGACATGCGGATCGGCCCGGCCTGGGGGCCGGATGAAACGCTGGGCTATGGTGTGGAACTGTCGTCACGTCATTTGCAGGACGCCATCAATGACGTGCTGATCGGCATGAACGGGCAGATGAAATGGCATGCACCGCCCGGCTTGTACATCATGATGGATATCGCCCAGGACAGCTGGAATATCGGCCATGTCCTGCGCACCACCGCCTCTGCCCTGTTGTTGCGCAGCGAGCGCGATGCGCCGCTGAGTGAGACCGAAGAAGGCGACCTGCAATCCCGGCTGGACTTGAGCAACCTGATGTTGCAACAGCTACGTGCCGATGTGGCGCATACCCAGGATCAGGCCTTGCAGTCCAGCTTGCGGCGGGTATCGGATGCCGCCTTGCAGCTGCACATGCTCAACAAGCAGCAACTGGCTGCCATGCAGGCGCACCAGAGCATAGCCGGCATGCAGCCCGACATGCAGCAACTGCTGGCACGGGTACAGCAGGAAAGCTGGAACCTGTTTGTACAGACTAATCGGCAGAGTGCCGCCCAGATCCAGCTGGCGCTCGAAGACTACCGCCGACAGCTGATTCACGATGCGGTGCTGGGCCTGGCCATTCTGGCTCTGGGGCTGGTTTTGCTGTACAGCATGACCAAGCGGGTGCTCAAGCCGCTGAACCGCTTGCAGCGCATGCTGGATGCCGCGGGCGATGCCATCATGACCATCAACCAGCATGGTACGGTGCTGTCGGCCAATGCCGGTGCGCAGCGACTGTTCGATAACGGCAGGGATGAGCTGGAAGGGCGGCAGATCAGCCAGCTGCTGCGTCTGCCAAGTGAACTGGGTGATACCTTGCACCGGGTGACCGAGCTGGGTAGCCAGACCTTGCAAGGCGAAGGCATCAAACTCAACCAGGAGCTATTTTTTGCAGGCATCACGGTCAGTCTTTTTCGCAGCACGGACACCCACAAGGAGTTCATGCTGATTGTGCGTGATGAACATCAGCGCCGCATTGCCGAGCACTCCCTGGAACATAACCTGAGCATGCTGTCCGCCATTTCCCAGGTGGAAAACCTCATGCTCAGTCGCTGGCCGCGCAAGCAGGTGCTCGACCGCCTGCTGGAAGAGTTCATTCGCTTTAGCAGTGCCGAGCAGGGCTTCATGCTGGTGCTGGCAGAGTTCCCGGACGACAGGTTCGAGATTCACTTGCAGGCCGGTAACTGGCCGGACTCCCTGCCGCCACTGGAAACCGTGGCGCATGAACCGGAACCGCTGACCTGGTTGTTGCAACGCCTGGCCGAGATGCCGCCCTGGATTACCCTGCCGGTCTCCATGGATGACGATGTGTCGGCACTGATATGCCTGCTGAAACCCGACCTGGCCTTACTGGGCAAAGGCATTCAGCCCTTGGTGGGGGCTTATGCCAATATCTTGGGCTTCTTTGATGAAGAAGACCGGCGCAAGCTGTCCGAATCCCAGCTGCGCTCGGTCTTGCAAGAAGAAGAGGCGATCTATTCCGCCTCACCCATCGGCCTGTTGCGGTTGAACGAGCAAATGCAGATCGTACGCGCCAACCGCATGGCAGAAGACATTTTTGGGCGTGGTGGCAGCAGCCTGCCCGGCATGCACCTGATGGAGCTGCTGGCCTCTGACCAAAGCTGGTTCGACCTGACCAGCCAGCTCAACAACATGGTGCAGTATCAGAGCAAACTGCGCTGCGAACTTGAATGTGTCGATGCCGAAGGCCGCCCTATCTGGGTGCTGTTTGAAGGCATGCTGCTGTTTCCCGATCGTCCGCGTGAAGGCACCATCCTGGCCTGCCTGGACATTACCGAGAGCAAGCTGGCCGAGTTTGAACTGCGCATGGCGCGTGATCAGGCCAATGCGGCCAACCGTGCCAAGAGTTCTTTCCTGGCCACCATGAGCCACGAAATCCGTACCCCGATGAATGGCGTGCTGGGCATGCTGGAGCTGTTGGCCATGACCCCGCTCAATGCCGAGCAGAAGGACAGTGTGGACACCATCCAGGAGTCCGCCCGCACCTTGTTGCGGCTGATTGATGACATTCTGGATTTCTCCAAGATCGAAGCGGACAAGCTGGAAGTGGTGCTCACCCCCACCGCGGTCAAACCGCTGCTGGAACAGGTGCGCACGCTGTATGCCGAAACCGCGGCGGCCAAGGGCCTGCAATTGAAGCTGGAAGTGGATGAACGCCTGGCACCAGCACTATTGCTCGATCCCTTGCGCCTGCGCCAGATCCTGCAGAACTTCGTCAGCAATGCTGTCAAGTTCACCGCCAACGGCGGCATCACCCTGCACGTGGAAGTGCTGGAGCAGGAGTTTTCCGCCCAGACCCTGCGCTTTGACATCATCGACACCGGGATAGGCATTTCGCCGGACAACCTGGCCCGGCTGTTCGAGCCCTTTACCCAGGCCGAATCCGATACCAGTCGCCGCTTTGGCGGAACCGGGCTGGGTCTGGCCATCTGCCGGCGTCTAGCCGGGCTGATGGGTGGTCATGTGGAACTCGACAGCCAGCCGGGCCAGGGGACGCGTGCGTCCTTGCTGCTGGTGGCCAACATCGTCGATAGCCAGGAGCTGGCTGCCGGCGAGCTGGATGACGATGCCACCCGCACCACCCTCGCAGCCGCACCGGAAACCGAGGACGGCGCGCATGGCCAGTACCTGCCCATCCTGTTTGCCGAGGACAATCCCACCAACCGCAAACTCACCTTGCGCCAACTGGAAAAGCTGGGCTATACCGCCGAATGTGCGGAAGACGGTGCCCAGGCCTACGCCATGTGGCAGGCCGGCCATTACAGCCTGCTGTTGACCGACTGCCACATGCCGGTGACCGATGGTTATGAACTGGCGCGGCTGATCCGGGCTTACGAAGCCGAGCACCCCGAGCGCGGCCGGCTGCCCATTATTGCCTGTACCGCCAATGCCGGTCAGGAAGAACTCAACAAGACCAGCGCGGCTGGGATGGATGATTTCCTGACCAAACCACTGGCGATCAATATTTTGTCAGCCATGCTGCAAAAGTGGCTGCACAACGCAGCGGAGAGTGTGATGGAGCCTAGCAACGTAACGTCTTCTGTCGGCATGACTTGTCCGGTAGACCGGTCTGTGCTGGAGGTCTATAGCGATGGTGACATGGCGGTGGAGCTGGAAATACTGCATGACTTTGCCCAGGCCAATCAGGAAGACATGGACGCCTTGCGCCAGGCGGTGAAGGCCGCCAGTGCCGATCAGCTGGCGTGGGCGGCGCACCGTATCAAGGGTGCCAGCCGCATGGTGGGGGCCAATGATATGGGGCATGCGGCCGAGGCGGTGGAGAAAGCCGCCAAGGCTGGCCAGGTAGAGCAGGCCATCAGCCTGGTGGCTGGGCTGGAGCAGTTGCTGGCAGTGTTCGAGAGCTGGTTGCAACAGCAGGACACCGCCAGCGTTTGATGGCTACATGCTGCGGCTGATTGCCTCGCTGCGCTCCAGCGTGGCAATCAGCCAGTCGCGGAAGGCACGAATCTTGGGTTGCTGTGCCATCTCGTGCGAATACATCAGGTAATACGCCCACTCGGTTTCCAGCACGGTATCAAACGGAATCACCAGCCGTCCGCGCTGGATGTCATCGTTCACCATTGAAACCTGCGCCAGCGTCACGCCCATGCCTGCCGCCGCCGCATGCAGTGCATATTCCAGTGCATCAAAGGTCACGCCGCTTTCCGGGTTGATGTTGCTCACCCCGGCCAGTTTCAGCCAGCGGTCCCATACATCCTGATCCCGCCAGGGGTGCAGCAGGGTGTGGTATTGCAAATCTTCCGGGGTGCGCAGCGGATGGGGGCCTACCAGCAAGGCGGGCGAACAGACCGGAACCAGCTTTTCGCGGCAGATACACTCGATGCGCATGTCGGTATACACCTCGGGGCGCGGCATGCCGATGATAGCCAGGTCGTATTCGGCCCGGTTGAACGGCTTGTCGTGAATCAGCTGGGTAATCAGGTGCAGGGTGTATTCCGGGTAGCGGCTCTGGAAGTCCGGCAGGTTGGGTAGCACCCAGCGCATGGCAGGCGTGGGCGGAATGCGTACCCGCAGGCCGCTTTGCCGTAGTCGCAGCATTTCACTGGCCTCATGCAGCAGCTGGAAGGCGTCGCGTGCCGGCTTGACCAGGGCTTCTCCCTCGGCGGTCAGCGCCAGGCCGCGTGCCTGACGGATGAACAGGCTGGTGCCATAAAACTCCTCCAGTGTCTGGACGTGGCGGCTGACTGCGCCTTGCGTCAGGTGCAGGGCGTTCGCTGCGCGGGTAAAGGACAGGTGTTCGGCGGCGGCAACAAACACCCGCAAGGCATTCAAGGGAGGCAGTTTCATCAGATTCATGCTGTTTATTCATGGCTGGCATGATTATAACTGCTTTGTCACATCAACAGGGGCTGGTTATCCTTGTGGCTAGCTTGTTGATCTGTCAGGGCAAAGTACAGATTATTTGATGTGAAGCATTTTATTTCAGCAAGCCGGCTATCCCGGCTTGTTTGTGCGACTGATGTGTTGTTTGCATGGCTGATATGCCCGGACACCGCCATCAGGTGCGCGGTCGGTTTTTCTGCGGCAAGCAGCCAGCTTGCCGGTAATCACGCTTTCCACCATCTCCACGTTGGGAACGGTCGGGTCCTGCCTCTGTGACCCGGCCGATTTTTTTTGTCTGCCATTTGGCACGGCTGGCAAGCGGGCAAGAAAAAAGGCCACTTTCGTGGCCTCAAGATTCGGAGAAAAAGCCTTGGGGCCTGGCCCCTGCCACCCTGTTACCAGGCAGCTGCTTTTTCGGGTTCCGAGTGTACAACGATGTGCCGGACGGGGCAAACCACATTGTCGGGCACAAAGCCCGGTCAGTCGCCCAGCGCCGCCAGCAGTTCGGTTTGCTGTTCGGCAATCAGCGCATCGGTCAGCTCGACCAGATCGCCATCCATCACGTAATCCAGCTTGTACAGCGTCAGATTGATACGGTGGTCGGTAATGCGGCCTTGCGGATAGTTATAAGTGCGGATGCGCTCGGAGCGGTCGCCGGAGCCAATCAGGCTCTTGCGCTCGGCCGCTTCTTTCTGCTGCTGTTCGCGGCGCTGGATGTCATTGATGCGCGCCGCCAGCACCTGCATGGCGCTGGCTTTGTTGGCGTGCTGCGAACGGCCATCCTGACATTCCGCCACAATGCCGGTGGGCAGGTGGGTGATACGCACGGCGGAGTCGGTCTTGTTGATGTGCTGGCCACCTGCTCCGCTGGCGCGGAAGGTGTCAATACGCAGGTCTGCCGGGTTCAGCACCACATCCACCAGTTCGTCCGCCTCGGCCATCACTGCCACGGTGCAGGCCGAGGTATGGATGCGGCCCTGGGTTTCGGTCGCCGGTACGCGTTGCACCCGGTGACCGCCGGATTCGAATTTCAGCTTGGAATACGCACCGAAGCCGATGATGCGGACGATGGCTTCCTTGTAGCCGCCCAGGTCCGACTCGCTGGCAGAGACGATTTCCACCTGCCAGCGATTGCGTTCGGCAAAGCGGGTGTACATACGCAGCAGGTCGGCGGCAAACAAGGCTGCTTCGTCGCCACCGGTACCAGCGCGGATTTCCAGGAAGATGTTCTTTTCGTCGTTCGGGTCCTTGGGCAGCAGCAGTTTTTGCAGCTCCAGCTCCAGCGCGGCCAGCTTGTCCCGACCTTCGTCGATTTCCAGCTGGGCAAACTCCTTCATGTCCGGATCGGACAGCATTTCACCTGCGGTGGCGATATCGTTTTCGCACTGCTGGTATTGCTGGAAGGTTTCCACCACCGGGGTGAGTTCGGCGTGTTCTCGGGTCAGTTTGCGGAACTGATCCATATCGGCAGTAGCCGATTCGCTGGCCAGAAGATGGGTGACTTCTTCCAGGCGATCGGCCAACTGCGACAGTTTTGTCGCAATCGACGGTTTCATTACGACTCCGGGTGTAAGCGGTACAGGCGGGCGATGGTTTCCACCAGGGCCGCATGCTCCGCGCCGCTGCCCGAGGACAGTGCCTGGGTGGGCGGGTGCATCAGTTTGTTAGTGAGTTGCAAGGACAGGCTTTCCAGCACCTTTTCCGGTGCCGTGCCCTTGGCCAGCTGCTTGAGTGCAGCCTCCAGTGCATGGCGGCGCGTGCGTTCGGCCTCATCGCGCAGGGCGCGGATCAGCGGCACGGTTTCGCGCTTTTTCAGCCAGTCGTTGAATTCGGCCACACGGGCCTGAATGATGGATTCGGCTTCTTCCGCCGCGCTCTGTCGGGCTTCCTTGCCGACTTCCACGATGCTGGCGATATCGTCCACGGTGTACAGGTAGACATCATTCAGCTTGCCGACTTCGATTTCGATATCGCGCGGCACCGCGAGGTCCAGCATGAAAATGGGGCGGTGGCGGCGTGCCTTGAGCGCGCGCTCCACCAGGCCCTTGCCCACCAGCGGCAGCTGGCTGGCGGTGGAAGTCACCACCACATCGTAACGATGCAGCACGTCGGGCAGCTCGGACAGGGTGATGGCGTTGCCGCCAAACTGCTCGGCCAGTTTTTGCCCCCGCTCCAGGGTGCGGTTGGCAATGGTGATACAGGAGGGTTCGCGCGCGGCAAAGTGGGTAGCCACCAGCTCTATCATCTCACCCGCGCCGATGAAAAGGATGTTCAGTTCGCCAATGGTGGGGAAGATCTGCTCGGCCAGCTTCACCGCCGCGGCCGACATGGACACCGAGCTTGCGCCCACCGCGGTGCTGCTGCGTACTTCCTTGGCGACGGCAAAGGTGCGCTGGAACAGGCCATTGAGCAGCGAGCCCAGTGTGCCGACATTTTCTGCCGTCCGTACCGCGTCCTTCAGCTGACCCAGAATCTGGGTTTCACCCAGCACCATGGAGTCCAGGCCCGAGGCCACGCGGAAAGCATGGCGTGCCGCGCTGCTGGCATCCAGCTGGTACAGGTAGGGGCGCAGTTCTTCCACCGGCAGGCCATGGTATTGCGACAGCCATTGCAAGGCCTGCTCCGGATTATTGCTGTTGCAGTAGATTTCCGTGCGGTTGCAGGTGGACACAATGGCCGCCTCACGAGCCGCCTGCGAGCCGACCAGGCTTTCCAGTGCGTTGGGCAGCACCTCGGCCGGGAAGGCAAGCTTCTCGCGCACCGATAGCGGAGCTGTGTGGTGATTCAGGCCAAAGGCAACCAGATGCATGGGCGGAACAGGGCTGCAGGGGAAAGGCCATATTCTAGCCTAAGTTAATCGTCAACGTCCCCAATTCCGGGGCTTTGCGGTGCAAATGCCACGCAGCCGCGCACATTCTTCCACGGTGCGGGTGGCTACCCTTTGCGTCATCTTCTGTCTTAACATGGCGGCATACTGAACCAGGAGAGCGATATGTCGCTGAATCTTGCCGATATCCGCCAGGATTATTCGAAGAAAGAACTGTCACCGGACGACTGCCTGCCCGATGCCATCGCCCAGTTCGAGGTATGGCTGAACGAGGCCATGACCGCCCAGGTACACGAACCCACCGCGATGAACGTGGCGACAGTCGGTGCCGATGGTCGCCCCACTGCACGCATCGTGCTACTCAAGGGCATCGAAAACGGCCAACTGGTGTTCTACACCAACTATCTCAGCCGCAAGGGGCAGCAGCTGGCAGACAATCCCTTTGTATCCATTACCTTTTTCTGGCCGGAGCTAGAACGTCAGGTGCGCGTGGAAGGCCGGGTGCAGCAAGTGGCACCGGAAGTGTCTGACGCTTATTTTGCCAGCCGTCCCTATACCAGCCGGCTGGGGGCGTGGGCCAGCGAGCAGAGCACCGAAATCAGCTCCAAGAACGTGCTGGTGAGCCGCGCCGCCATGTTTGGCGTCAAGCATCCGCTGCATGTACCGCGCCCGCCGCACTGGGGCGGTTATGCAGTGATTCCCGACCGGGTGGAGTTCTGGCAGGGCCGCCCCAGCCGCCTGCATGACCGGGTGGTTTACCTGTTGCAGGCGGATGCCAGCTGGCAACGGGTGCGCCTGGCGCCGTAAATGGATTGGGCGGCTACTGGCCGCCCAATTTTTTGACGAAAGTACGGGAATTACTTTTAATGTTGTTCTGGACTTTCCTGAAACTGCTGCGCGTTGTCACAGATTTCATACCATGAGGGCTTGGAGCCGACAAAAACATGGAATTGAATTGCTAAGCGAGGTTCATCATCCAGGCAATTTGCTGGAATCGGAAATGAGTCATTTTCTGAACCAATCTCGCCTAAGGCTGTTCCGCAAATTTTACAAAATGTTCTTATGTGTTTATATGGGGCACTAGGCACGTAACGTGCAATAAACTCCTGTCCTTCCAGTAGATGAAAAGATTTCTTGTCTGTGAATACTAGTGCACTTGCGCCTAGCTTTCGACAACGAGAGCAGTGACACATACCCATCATGCTCGGTGGCGATGTTAATTCAAATTTTATCGAACCACAGCAGCAGCTTCCTTTAATCATGATTTTCTCCTCCGCTAAAAATCTGAATTCCAAAATCGCTTACTAAAGAGTGTGTGTTGAACGAAAGCCTTTTTGCTGACGATTGGGATCTGTGTTTTATTAATTTTAATTAGTGGCGATGCAAATTTTGATTGCTTGCATCAATTTCAGACTATTCTCTTGTTCGAGTGAGAATATTTCTGCATGTTTGCGGAAAAACTATCCTTTGCGCTGGTTGTATTGAGGGTGATTTTGTGAAAAATGAGGCGTAGCCATCTTTATTGTCATTGTTGATGTCATGTAAGGAGAAGGGCATGCGCAGCGTCGTGAGTCATCCATTCCGTGAAGCAGTTAACGATTTCATCAATAAGAATGCAAATCGCCCAATGGCGAATAAAGTGCTGCATGCACACCGATCGCCGATGCACTGGAAGGTTGAGTATGATCATCAGCGCTTTGATCAAGCCTTGCAAAATAGTGCACAGCAATCGACAAGCATCAATTTTTATATCGGCATACCATTTTGCTTGCCAACGGATCCTCCGCACTGTGGATTTTGCTTGTTTCCTACCACCGCGTATCAGGAAAGTCTGCCATTTCGCAATATTTGCACTATTTGGCGATCAATGTTCCATCGATATGAACTCAGTTGTAATGTGGACATGATTTACGGGTGGCCAGAGCAGTCGATTGATAGCATGCTGGATGGATTGCGGAGAATTTCAGCTGCTGGTGTACATCATATTACGCATTATGAATTGAATATTGCAGGGCGTTCCCATTTTGCTACTAAGCAGCGGGCAGCATTGCCTTCACAAGATGAAAAATATGAAATGTACAAAATTGCGCAACAATTTCTACAGGAAAAGGGGTTTGTACAGAAAACTGCGTATGACTGGGAGCGAAGGTCTGTCAGTAGCCGTGGTGACATTAAGCCATGGGAGTACCTGTATGAGCAGAATCTAAGACAGCCATTTTCTGGCGGTGAGACAAATCCCAAATGTTATATGGGGGCTTAGGTTATGCTGCGGTGAATATTCGTTTGCAGCCAGACGGAAATAAAGACTCATTTTTAGCGATGAATAAAAGAAATCTGGCGGCATATATGGAAGATGTCACTGATAAGCGCAAGCCAATAGGGCGCGTATATTTTCATACTCCGGAGGATGTCAAATTATGCTGGATATTTCAGGCATTGCAGGAGCTTTGTGTGAACATGGCAGATTATCGAGCAGTGTTTGGGAGTGATTTTTTGGCAGAGTATGCGCTGACTATTTCGGGATTGCAGGAGAGAGGATGGGTTGTAGTGCGTGATGACATGGTT
The DNA here is from genome assembly GCF_013391415.1 of Aquitalea sp. LB_tupeE. Classification (GTDB taxonomy): domain Bacteria; phylum Pseudomonadota; class Gammaproteobacteria; order Burkholderiales; family Chromobacteriaceae; genus Aquitalea. The sequence continues at coordinate 32,306 of NZ_JACAXB010000014.1, read as the reverse complement.
TATTTAGTAGGGCGAGGAGAGTTTAATGTCCCTCTGATTCAGGCGATTTTTGCTTTTCAGCTTAGCCCGGAAATCAATAAGCCGGAGTCAGTTATTCCAATTGCTGCAATATGATTATTGAAACGAGGGCAAGATGGAGCACATCATCATTACTACAGCAGATAAAGTACAGATATCACTGTGGAAAGTGACGGGCTCAAACCCTGTGATAGCGTCGACGGCAACACATATTTTCATGACGCATGGTACGTTTTCCGACAAACGTATCTGTCTGGGGTTGGCACATTAATCTGGCGGTGCGCGGTGCCATCTGCTGGGTGATGGAGTGGCGCGGGCATGGTAGTAGCCCGTTGACAGGGGTGAGTTTGATTTTGAGACCATTGCCTTATATGACATTCCAGCGGTGTTGCGCTATTTGCGGCAGCACGAAAAGGTGGCAACCCTGCATGGTGTGACACATAGTGGCGGCGGTTTGGCGCTGTTGATGTGCCTGCTGCGCCAGCCCCAACTGTTGCCTCTTATCGGTAAGCTGGTGTTGTTTGCCTGTCAGGCCTGCCATGCTGCTCCAGCGCTGTCGCGCCGTCTGTTGATGAAATTGGCCCGCCATTTGTCAGCCTGTCTGGGGAGGGTGCCAGGCAAGCGTTTGGGCATTGGGGTACAGGATGAATCGTTTTATTTGATGTCCCAGTGGTTTGATTGGAATCTGACAGGCCGTTTTGTTGGCCGTGATGGCTTTGATTATCTGCCAGCGTTGGCGCATTTGCCGTTTCCGGTGCTGGCAGTGTGTGCCGATCAAGACCGTTTCATTGCGCCTCCCGCAGCCTGCCGCCGTTTCTTTGAGGCTTTGTCGGGCTCGCAGCATCACTACTTGCTGGCTGGGCAGGGAGGCATCGCTGCGGGCTACCGGCACGGCAGCATTTTGCTGTCGCGCCGTGCTGCACTGGAAATCTGACCCAGAGTAGCCAACAGGCTGGATGTGGGCTGAGTGGCGCAGAGCCTGGTACTGGCAGCGCCACTCAGTGGGTAGGTGGAAGCTGATGCGCCGCCAGCAAATCCTGGGTGAAGGCGCGGATCACCTCGCTTTGTCTGGCGTTTTGCCGTGTCACCATGTGGAAGGTGGGGTGGTAGTACAGCTGCACCGCATTGAGCGCCCGCAGCATGCCCTGCTCCACCATGGGGCGGGCGAAGTGCTCCGGTAAAAAGCCCAGATGATGGCCGGACAGAATCAGTACGGCCATCGCTTCCATATTGTCGGCGCGCGCGGTGACGCGCCAGTTTTCCACCGGTAGCGGGATGTCTGGCAGCGGATAGCTGCGCCAGGCCCAGTCATGCCGGGCGGCCTCTTCCACCGATATATTCCCCGCCTGCAAGAACAGCGGATGCTCCTGGCTGCAATAGGCCAGCTGGTGTTCGGTAAACAAGGGCAGGTATTGCAGGCTGGGGGCACGGTGCCAGAAATAGCCGATGCCCAGATGGATGTCGCCGTTGATCAGCGCCTCTTCCAGTGTGCCGGGCGGCAGCATGGATAACATCAGCTCGACCGATTCTTCGCGCTGGCGGAAGCGGCGAATGGTTTCCGACAGGCGGGAATGGGCGCGCATGGTGGTGTGTCCCACCACGCCTATGCGCAACTGCCCCAGCAGTTTGCGCTCCAGCTGACGCGCTTCCACGCAGAAGGCTTCGGCGGCATCCAGCAGATGACGGCTGGCATTGAGCAGCTGGCTACCCTTGGCGGTAAGGGAAAAGCCGGCGCGGCCACGCTCGCACAGGCGATAACCCAGCCGGGTTTCCAGCGCGGCCAGCTGATTGCTGATGGTGGACTGGCTGACGTTCAGGGTGGATTGGGCAGCTGAAATGCCAACAGCATCGACAACGGCACGAAAAACCCTGATAAGGCGTAAATCAAGGCTGGACAGGGTATGGAGCATGGTTTCTTCCAGGTGCTGGCAGTGGGTCAGGCCTGTCATTACACACATTCAGATTTATCAATGTAAACAGTGGAATACGGTGATTTTTCCCAAGTTGCCGCCTGAATAGACTGAGCGTCCCTCAACCTCAGTTTCAGGAGTCAGCATGTCAAACGCTGAACACAATCAGCCGCTGGGTGGCAATGCCATGCCCCGCTTTGGCGGCATTGCCACCATGATGCGGCTGCCCAAGGCCGACACTGCCGCCGGGCTGGATGCTGTTTTTGTCGGCCTGCCCCTGGACATCGGCACCTCCAACCGCAGCGGCACCCGTTTTGGTCCGCGTGAAATCCGCAATGAATCGGTCTTGCTGCGCCCCTACAACATGGGCACGGGTGCCGCCCCCTTCGACACCCTGCAAGTGGCCGATATTGGTGATATCGCCACCAATCCCTACAACCTGCTGGACAGTGTGGCGCGCATTGAGGCGGGCTACCGTGAGTTGCTGCAGCACGATGTGATTCCGCTGGGCCTGGGTGGCGATCACACCGTCACCCTGCCCATTTTGCGCGCCATCGCAGCCAAGCATGGCCCGGTGGGGCTGATTCATGTCGATGCCCATGCCGACATCAATGACGAAATGTTTGGCGAAAAAATTGCCCACGGCACCACCTTCCGCCGTGCCCAGGAAGAAGGCTTGCTCGCGCAGGGACGTGTGGTGCAGATCGGCCTGCGTGGCAGCGGCTATGCCGCCGAGGATTTCGACTGGGCGCGCCGCCAGGGTTTTCGCGTGGTACCGGCGGAACAGTGCTGGAACCGTTCCTTGCAACCGCTGATGCAGGAAGTGCGCCAGCTGTTGGGTGGCGGGCCGGTATACCTGAGTTTTGACATCGACGGTATCGACCCGGCCTTTGCTCCGGGTACCGGCACGCCGGAAGTGGCCGGGCTGACCTCGGTCCAGGCGCTGGAAATCGTGCGTGGCTGTCATGGCCTGAATCTGGTGGGCTGTGATCTGGTTGAAGTCTCCCCTCCTTACGACACCACCGGCAATACCGCCTTGCTGGGGGCCAATCTCTTGTTCGAGATGCTGTGCGTGCTACCCGGCGTCACCTTCCGGCGCTAGGCCATCCTCAGGCTGCCGCAGAGCAGCCGAATCCATTGTGTTTGAACAGCCAATACATTGCCGCTAGGGCAGAGTGAAGGAGAGTAACCATGGGACTCGATATCTTTGTCGTGTTCGTTTACATCGCCAGCATGTTATTGCTGGGCTGGCTGGGCATGCGTCGTGCCACCAGCCGGGAGGAATTTCTGGTGGCCGGACGTAATCTGGGACCGGGTTTTTACATGGGCACCATGGCTGCCACGGTACTGGGTGGAGCCTCCACTGTGGGTACGGTAAAGCTGGGTTATGTGTATGGCATTTCCGGTTTCTGGCTGTGCGCGGCACTGGGCTGCGGCATCCTGGTGCTGAACCTGTTTCTGGCCAAACCGCTGTTGCAGCTGAAAGTATTTACAGTGACCCAGATCCTGGAGCGCCGTTACAACACCGTGGCGCGGCGTACCAGCGCGCTGGTGATGTTGCTGTATGCCGTCATGCTCTGTGTCACCTCGGTGCTGGCCATTGCCACGGTGATGCAGGTGTTGTTCACCCTGCCATTCTGGCTGGCGGTGCTGATTGGCGGTGGCGTGGTGGTGGTGTACTCGACCATCGGTGGCATGTGGTCGCTCACCCTGACGGATATTGTGCAGTTCCTGATCAAGACCATCGGGCTGATGTTCATCCTGTTGCCCATTTGTCTGAACCGGGTGGGTGGCTGGGAGCAACTGGAAGCCAAACTGCCTGCCTCTTACTTCAGCTTCACCAATATTGGTGGCGACACCATTCTTACGTACTTTGTCATTTACTTCTTCGGCATCCTGATCGGCCAGGATATCTGGCAACGGGTGTTTACCGCGCGCAGCACCGGTGTGGCGCGCTATGCCGGTACCGTGGCCGGGCTGTACTGCATTGTGTACGGGCTGGTGTGCGCTGCCATCGGCATGGCCACCAAGGTGTTGCTGCCGGACCTGGCCGTCCCGGCCAACGCCTTTGCCGCCATGGTGAAGGATGGCTTGCCGGATGGTGTACGAGGCCTGGTGATTGCCGCTGCACTGGCGGCGATGATGTCGACGGCCAGTGCAGCCTTGCTGGCTGCCTCTACTACATTGAGTGAAGACTTGATCGTTGGCGACAGGAGTGGCCTGTGGCTAAACCGTCTGCTGACCTTGCTGGTGGGAGGCGTGGTGTTGCTGCTGGCCATGGTGGTGCATGACGTACTCACTGCCTTGACCCTGGCATACAACCTGCTGGTGGCGGGCATGCTGGTGCCTTTGCTGGGGGCGATATTCTGGCGACGCGCCACCACGGCCGGGGCGATTGTCAGCATGGTACTGGGCTGTGGCACGGCCATTCTGGCGATGGTGAGCGATGGGCTGGAGTCCAATCTGCCGATCTATCAAAGCCTGGCGGTGGCGTTGGTCAGCTTCGTGCTGGTCAGCTTGATGACCGCGCGTGGCAGCCAGGTAGCCGCCCGCTTCTAAGCGCGCAGTCCCTGGCCCTACTTGCACGGCCGCTGCCGGTAACGGCGCGGCTGTGTCACCTCTTTCCGCGGCTCAAGCGAGCAGATGGCTGGCGTGAAAGCGCAGCTGCGCTTCGATCAGGCTGGCAATGAAGTAATAGCTGTGGTCGTACCCCGGGTGACGGTGCAATTGCAGTGCATGACCGGCATGGCGGGCGGCGGCTTCCAGGGCATCGGGCTTCAGTTGTTCATCCAGAAAGGCATCGGCCAGGCCGATATCCACCCGCAGCGGCGATATCTGTGCAGCCTCGCCCAGCAAGTGGCAGGCATCCCACTCCAGCCATTGCTGACGGTCTTCACCCAGATAGGCGGCAAAGGCCTTTTGTCCCCACGGTACATTCACCGGGTTGGCAATCGGGCTGAAGGCCGATACCGATACATAATCCTGCGGCCGTTTGAGTGCGCAGATCAGCGCACCGTGCCCACCCATGGAATGGCCGGCAATGGCGCGGCGCGGGCTGACCGGAAAATGCGCCTCAATCAGGGCGGGCAACTCGCGGCTGACATAGTCGTACATCCGGTAATGGCGGTTCCACGGCGCCTGGGTGGCGTTGAGATAAAAACCGGCACCCTGTCCCAGGTCGTAGGCAGGGTCGTCCGCTACATCCTCGCCGCGCGGGCTGGTGTCCGGTGCCACGATGGCGATGCCCAGTTCGGCGGCAATCCGCTGCGCACCGGCTTTCTGCATGAAGTTTTCGTCTGTGCAGGTCAGGCCGGACAGCCAGTAAAGCACCGGCACCTTGTCGCCCTGCGCCGCTTGCGGCGGCAGGTAGATGGCAAAGCGCATGCGGCAAGCCAGTACCGCCGAGTCATGCAGATACTGTTTGTGCCAGCCGCCAAAGCAGCGGTTGCTGCTGATGTTTTCCAGATTCATTTCCGTCTCCCGGGAGCCTGCCGGGCCAGCAATTGGGGCGGCCCGGCAGCATGGTGCTTAGTCTTTGCTGTAGTGGATGACGGAACGAATGCTCTTGCCCTCATGCATCAGCTCGAAAGCGGTGTTCACTTCCTCCAGCGGCATGGTGTGGGTGATGAAGTCGTCCAGGCGGAATTCGCCCTTCAGATAGCGTTCCACATAGGTGGGCAGCTCGGAGCGGCCACGCACGCCGCCAAAGGCGGAACCGCGCCATACCCGGCCGGTCACCAGCTGGAAGGGACGGGTGGAGATTTCCTGCCCGGCACCGGCCACACCGATGATGACCGACTCGCCCCAGCCCTTGTGGCAGCATTCCAGCGCCGAGCGCATCACATTGACGTTGCCGATGCACTCGAAGGAGAAGTCCACGCCGCCATCGGTCATTTCCACAATGACGTCCTGAATCGGCTTGTCGAACAGCGTGGGGTTGATGCAGTCGGTTGCCCCCAGTTTTTTCGCCAGTTCGAACTTGCTTTCGTTGATGTCGATGCCGATGATGCGGCTGGCCCCGGCCATGCGCGCGCCGATGATGGCCGACAGGCCGATGCCGCCCAGGCCGAAGATGGCCACGGTGTCACCCGCCTTCACCTTGGCAGTGTTCACTACCGCACCCATGCCGGTGGTGACGCCACAACCCAGCAGGCAGACTTCTTCCAGCGGCGCGGCCTTGTTCACCTTGGCCAGCGAGATTTCCGGCAGCACGGTGTATTCGGCAAAAGTGGAGGTGCCCATGTAGTGGTAGATGGGCTGGCCGTCCTTGGAGAAGCGGGTGGTGCCGTCCGGCATCAGCCCCTTGCCCTGGGTGGCGCGGATTTTCTGGCACAGATTGGTCTTGCCGGACTTGCAGAACTTGCACTCGCCACATTCCGGCGTGTACAGCGGAATCACATGGTCGCCCACCGCCACGCTGGTGACGCCTTCGCCCACCGACTCCACAATGCCGCCGCCTTCATGGCCCAGGATGCAGGGGAAGATGCCTTCCGGGTCGGCTCCGGACAGGGTGTAGGCATCGGTATGGCACACGCCGGTGGCCACCAGTTTTACCCGTACTTCACCCGCCTTGGGCGGGGCCACTTCCACTTCCTCGATGGACAGCGGCTGACCGGCAGCCCAGGCAACGGCGGCCTTGCACTTGATGATGTCTTGACTCATGGCGATCTCCTGACGGGGTAATCCGCCCGCAACGGCATGCAGCTGTGCGCGGGGCGGTTGAGTAGGGATGCTGGCTGGCAGCAGTAAAGTGCCATTGTATTGCGACTGTTTTTGCCGATAATCTGCCTAATCGGTAAATGATTTTTTCACAGGAGTAATAATGGCGGCATGGCAAGGGGTAAGCGAATTCGTCAGCGTAGCCGAACTGGGCAGCTTTACCCGCGCCGCCCGTGCGCTGGACCTGTCGGTAGCGCAGGTCAGCCGCGAAGTTACCCGGCTGGAACAGCGCCTGCATGTACAGCTGCTGTACCGCACCACCCGCCAGTTGACGCTGACCGAAAGCGGCCAGCTGTATTTGCAGCATTGCCGCCAGTTGCTGGACGGGCTGGACGAAGCTGAACGCGCCCTGTCGCTGCATCAGGCGGTGCCGCAAGGGCGGCTCAAACTCACCGCGCCGGTAGCCTATGGCGAAAGCCACATTGCCCCGCTGATTACCAGCTTTTTGCAGCAATACCCGGCGCTGGACATTCAGCTCAACCTCAGCAATCAAGTGCTCGACCTGGTGGCCGAAGGCTATGACCTGGCCATCCGCCTGGGGCATTTGAGCGAATCCAGCCTGGTGGCACGGCGGCTGGCCACCCGCCGTCAGCATGTCTGCGCCGCTCCGGCCTATTTGCAGCGCTACGGCCTGCCCAACAGCATGTCCGAACTGGAGGGCCACAACTGCCTGCTGGGCAGCAACGACTTCTGGCATCTGCAAGAAGGCGGCAAACGCCGCCTGCTGCGGGTGAAGGGCAGCCTGCGCTGCAATAGCGGCCACGCACTGACCCATGCCGCGCTGCAAGGGGTAGGCATTGTCCAGCTGCCGGATTACTACGTGGCGCGTCATCTGCACAGCGGTGCGCTGGTGGAACTGCTGACGGCCTATCAGGAGCCGGATGAAGGTATCTGGGCGCTATACCCGCACAAGCGCCAGCTTTCGCCCAAGGTGCGCATGCTGGTGGATCATCTGGCGCTACAGTTACCGGCATTCCGGCCGCAGTCGGGCTAGCTGGCACCAGCAAACCGGGTGAAATGCTGCCGGGGATTCCGTATCATGCAGCTTTGCCGCCAGCCTGTTGCCGGGCGGCACCATTCCCGTCATCAAGGCCCGCCATGTCTCTTACTCGGCAAATCCCCCGCGAAGAAATCAAAACCATGCCGCTGTTTCCGGCGCTGACCCCGGACCAGGTATGCATGCTGGACAACCCGCAGGCGCTGGCTGCGGCCATGCCCGCCCTGCTGGCGGCCCCGGTGCTGGGTTTTGATACCGAATCCAAACCCACCTTCCGCAAGGGTGAGGAGTCGGACGGCCCGCATCTGATCCAGCTGGCCGACAGCCAGCGCGCCTGGCTGGTGCCGGTGGTGAAGGGCGTGCTGCCGGAGGAAATCAAAACCTTGCTGGCCGACCCGGCCCGGCCGCTGGTGGGCTTCGATCTGGTGTCCGACCGGGCGCTGCTCAAAAGCCGCCTGGGCGTGGAATGCGGCGGCTTGATCGATCTGGGCAATCTGCTGCCCTCGGACGATGCCCGCATCACCGTGGGTGCGGTGCAGGCGGTGGCGCGCTTGTTTGGCCAGTACTTTCGCAAATCGAAAAAACTGTCCACCACCAACTGGTCGCGCCTGCCACTCAGCCCCGCCCAGCAGGCTTATGCCGGCAACGACGCCTGGGTGGCGCTAAGGGTGTATCAGGAACTGCAAACCCGTGGTCTGTTGCAGGAAACGACGGCATGAGCGACTGGACGCGCGACTTTGCCATCCTGGATGCGCTGGACGAGGCCAGCCGCGCCCAACTGCTGACGCATAGCCATGCCATGCAAGCCCCGGCCGGCACCGTGCTGTTTCGCGAAGGCAGCCCCTGTCAGGCCTATCTGTTCTTGCAGGAAGGGCAGATCCGGGTACAGAAAGTGGGCGAAAACGGCCGCGAAATCACCCTGTACCGGGTGGAAAACGGCCAGACCTGCATTGTCACCACCGCCTGCCTGATGAGTGGCAACGATTACGATGCCGAAGGCGTGGCCGAAACCGCCATCCAGGCTCAGGCGCTGCCGATTCCGGCCTTCCGCCAGTTGCTGGCCAGCTCTGCAGCATTTCGCGACTTCGTGTTCCGCGCCTATGGCAGCCGCATTGCCGACCTGTTGTTGCTGATTGAAGAAGTCAGCTTTGGTCGTATCGACCAGCGCCTGGCCACCTGCCTGCTGCAACGCGCCCGTGGCCAGAACGTATTGAGTACCACCCATCAGGAACTGGCGGCCGAACTGGGCAGCGCGCGCGAGGTGATCAGCCGCCAGCTCAAGGAGTTCGAGCGCCGCGGCTGGATCCGGCTGGGGCGCGGCCAGCTGCAATTGCTGGATTCTGACGCTTTGCAGCAGCTCGCTGGCAAATAGGCTGTGGTATTTAGACCCGCCAACAAAACCCCCGATTCTGCGTTGCGCCGACTTGCCGTACTCATTGTACTGTCTGCGTCGGCGCGCCTTGACTCGGGTGCTCTACGAGGTTTTGTTAGCGGCTCTTATGGCTAGCCGCGCCGCTGTGTGACCTAGTCACTGACCTCGGCGGTAGCAAGGTCTAGCATCTCCTCATCGCCATCCTGCATGGCCCTGAACCGAGGAGAACATCATGTCCCCGAATGTAGGCGGTTTCGACCGCATCCTGCGCATCGTCATTGGCATTGCCCTGATCATCGCCACCGTGGCCGGCCTGCTGCCGGTATGGGGCTGGATTGGCGTGGTGCCGCTGGCTACCGGGCTGATTGGCTGGTGTCCGGCGTATTTGCCCTTCGGCATCAAGACCTGCAAGCTGAAGTAAGCGCGGCTGATAAAATCCCTGCCGCTGCGTTGCGTCCCCATACCCCAGGGACGCTGCGCCTTTATTAGCAGCAGCTGCAAACCTGCCCGGATGGCCGTAGCCGGTGGCATGGTGTAGCCTGACAGCCTTGTTTTCATCGGGTCTGCCCATGTCTGTCACACCACCTGCCCGTCCCCTGTTGCAACGCATCAGCCCCTTGCTGGGGCTGTTGCCCTTTCTGCGTCCTTACCGGCGTCGTGCCTGGCTGGCCCTGCTGGCGCTCACCGTGGCCGCCGTCTCCACACTGGTATTGCCCATGGCCTTCCGCGTGCTGATCGACCAGGGCTTTTCCAGCCGCAATGCCGGTCACATCAACCAGTACTTTCTGATGCTGTTTGGTGTGGCGGTGGTGCTGGCGCTGGCCACTGCCGGGCGCTTTTACCTGGTGTCCTGGCTGGGCGAGCGGGTGACGGCCGACGTGCGCAGCGCGGTATACCGCCACGTCATCAGCATGAGCCCGCAGTATTTCGAAACCACCCAGACCGGCGAAGTGCTGTCGCGCCTGACGACCGATACCACGCTGGTGCAGACAGTGATCGGCACCAGCCTGTCCATGGGCCTGCGCAATGTGCTGCTGATGCTGGGCGGGCTGGTGATGCTGGCCATGACCAGCCCCAGCCTCACCGGCTACATTCTGGTGACGCTGTTGCTGGTGGTGCTGCCCATCGTGCTGTTTGGCCGCCGCGTGCGGGCGCTGTCAAAGTCCAGTCAGGACCGCATTGCCGATTCCAGCGCCATGGCCGGTGAAGTGCTGAACGCCATTCCCACCGTGCAGGCCTTCAACCAGCAAGCGGCGGAGGCCAAGCGCTTTGTCGGCTCGGTGGAGCTGAGCTTTGCCACCGCGCTGGCGCGCATTCGCGCCCGTTCGCTGCTGACGGTGGCGGTGATCATGCTGATCTTCGGCGCCATCGTGTTCGTGCTGTGGCTGGGTGCGCAGCAAGTGCTGGCCGGGCAGATGAGCGGCGGCCTACTGGCACAGTTCATCCTGTATGCGGTGGTGACTGCCGGGGCGATTGGTGCGGTGGCCGAAGTATGGGGCGATGTGCAACGCGCCGCCGGGGCCACCGAGCGGCTGATGGAGCTGCTGCAACTGGCCTCGCCGGTGACCGAGCCTACCCAGCCGCATGCGCTGCCAGCAGCGGGCAGGCTGCGTTTGCAGCAGGTGAGCTTTGCCTACCCCTCACGGCCGGAGCAGCCCTCGCTCAGCCATATCGACCTGGAATTGGCTCCCGGCGAGCACGTTGCGCTGGTGGGGCCGTCCGGCGCGGGCAAGTCCACGCTGTTCCAGCTGTTGTTGCGTTTTTACGACCCGCAACAGGGGCAGATTTCGCTGGGCGGCATCGATATCCGCCAACTGGCGCTGGCCGATTTGCGCCAGCACATTGGCGTGGTACTGCAGGATTCGGTGATTTTTGGCAGTAGCGCGCTGGAGAACATCCGTTATGGCCGACCGGACGCAACAGATGAGGAAGTCCATGCCGCCGCCCGTGCCGCCGCCGCGCACGACTTCATCCAGGCACTGCCGCAGGGCTATGCCACTTATCTGGGCGAGCGCGGTGTGCGCCTGTCCGGTGGCCAGCGCCAGCGCATTGCCATTGCCCGCGCCATCCTGAAAAACCCGCCCATCCTGCTGCTGGACGAAGCCACCAGCGCGCTGGATGCCGAATCCGAACAGCTGGTGCAAGGCGCGCTGGAACGCGCCGCCGCCAATCGCACCACGCTGGTGATTGCCCACCGGCTGGCCACGGTGAAAGAGGCCGACCGCATCGTGGTGCTGGAAGGCGGGCGCATCGTGGCGCAAGGGCGACATGAGGAACTGCTGCACAGCTCGCCCTTGTATGCGCGGCTGGCGGCCTTGCAGTTTGCTGCCGGTTCAGCCGGCGAGTGACAGCCCACGCTGGCGGAAGCGCTGGTGTTCCTCTGGCGGAACCAGCGCGCCGCCGGTGGTCCACACCACATGATGGGCATCCGCCAGCTGCGCTTGCAGGCCATGTGCCACCAGATAAGCCTGCCCTGCCGGGCTATTGCATAGCCAGTCCGGGCCACGAACCGCCGCCGCAGCAGATGGCTCCAGCGCCAGCTGGCAGTGCTCTTCCACCTGCAAGCGCAGGCGGAACAAATCGTCATCGCCTACCGTAAACACCCCGCTCAATTCGGCCCGCATCAGCGGCGCCACCAGTGGCGAAGCCAGCCCCACCGCCAGCCCGTCGGCCTCGGTACGGTTGTCCAGGCCGATGTCGTACACCGAGAGCGGCGCATCGCCGCCACTGGCCAGTTGCACCAGCATGCAGGGCGAGGCCACCGGTTCGGCAAAAAAACAATGCACATGCGGGCCGAACAACAGCTTCAGGCCATGGGCGATGCCGCCCGGCGCGCCGCCCACCCCGCAAGGCAGGTAGACAAACAGGGGGTGGGCTGCATCCACCGTTGCGCCCTGCGCCGCCAGCTGTGCCGCTAGCGGTGCGGCGGCAGCGGCATAACCCAGCAGCAGCGGCAGCGAATGTTCGTCATCGACAAAATAGCTGTCCGGGTCGGCCTCGGCGGTGGCACGGCCTGCCGCCACGGCAGCAGCATAATCGCCAGCATGTTCCACCACCGTCACACCGCGCTGGCGCAGCCGTGCCTTTTTCCATTCCTTGGCCTCTACCGACATGTGCACCACCGCCTGAAAGCCCAGCGCCGCCGCCATGATGCCTATGCTCAGGCCCAGATTACCGGTGCTGCCCACCACCACCTGATGCCGGGCAAACAGCTGACGCGCCCCCGTGTCAGCCAGCAGGCGGCGGTCGTCCTCCGGTTGTACTACGCCGTGCTGCAAGGCCAGTGCCTCGGCATGGGCCAGCACTTCGTGAAAACCGCCACGCGCCTTGATGGAACCGGCCACCGGCAGCGCATGGTCGCCCTTCAGCCAGCACTGCCCCTGCACGCCACGGTATGGCGGCAGCGCGTATAGCGCACTGGCGTCATGCAAGGGGGACTCGATCTGCCCCTGCGTGGCCGCCAGCTCGGGAAACAACATGGCCAGCAGGCCGGCACAGCGTTGCAGCCGCGCTGCCGCCGCGCCGACTTGTTCCGCCGTGGGGGTGTTGGCAGGCAAGGCGCTGCCCAACTGGGGGTTCAGCCACAGCAGGCCTTGTTTTGACTGTAGTGCGGCTAATAAGCTGGCTGGCAAGGTGGCGGGCATGGTGTGTCTTCCAGGTGAACTTTCAGCCTGCATTCTAGAGCGCCATCACGCCGCAAAAACAGCGATACTTGCTGCTGAATCCATTAGTGGAGCTTATGCCAATGCTTGATGCCCACATTCTTGCCAACCTGCGTTGTTTTGAGGTGGCTGCGCGTCTGCTCAGCTTTACCGCTGCTGCCGGTCAGCTGCACCTGACTCAGAGCGCGGTCAGCCAGCAAATCCGCCAGCTGGAGCAGCGCCTGGGCTACCCCTTGTTTGTGCGCCAGCACCGCCGCCTGCAACTTACCTCGCAGGGCCAGACGCTGTACCGCACCGTCAGTACCGCCTTGCAAGACATCGACACCACCTTGCAGCAGCTGGCGGAGCAGGACAGCGTATTGCACATCAGCTGTGCGCCGTCCTTTGCGCTGGACTGGCTGATGCCGCGCCTGAGCGCCTTCCAGCAGCAATACCCGGCCATTCCGGTGCGATTACGGGCTGAATTCCAGCGCATGAGCCGACAGGACATGCTGGCGGCGGGTGTGGCTGTCTGCATACGTTACGACCCGGACGATCTGGCCGATCTGCCCGGCACCACCTTGCTGGATGAAGTCCTGCTGCCGGTAGCCAGCCCTGACTGGCTGGCCGCCCATCCCGACCCGTCCCGTCCAGGTGTACTACTTGGGCGCCTGCATGACAGCGCCGCCTGGGATGGCGCCCCGCCGTTTGCCGAGTGGGACTGCTGGCAGCAACATGCTCCGCCAGCCTGCCGCTTTGCCGCCGGGCCGTGGCTGGAGCGGGAATACAATCTGGCCAGCCTGTCGCTGGCTGCCGCCTGCCAGGGGCAGGGCGTGGCCATGGCACGGGCGGCCCAGGTGCTGGAACATCTGGAGCAAGGCCGCTTGCGTCAGGTATTCCCCGCCACCGTGGCTGCCCTGGCGCGCTATGTGTTGCGCTGCCCGCACCCGACAGACCGCCGGGTGCAGCTGTTCTGCCAGTGGTTGCAGCAGGCCTGCCAGCAGTTTGCCCGACAGCGCCAGCAGCTGCTGGGAGTTTGAGCGGTGTGGCGGACAGGGTAAACACTGGCCCGCCACCGCGCTTTGCACTACATTGATTTTTCCTGTTTTCTCCGCCAGCCATCATGAACCAGCCAGCAACACCGGACAGCCAGGGTTTTCTGCCTGCCACCCACCAGGTGGTGCTGCGCTATCACCAGGCGTGGAAACAGCGGCGGCTGGAAGACATCCTGGCGCTGTACCACCCCGACATCGCCTATCACGACTTCCTGCAAAACCGGGTATTCCACCACGGCCAGCTGCGTGACTACGTGCTGTCTTCCCTGCCGCAGGGCGAGGCGGAACGGCTGGAACATATCGACCGCATCCGGGTAGATGGCGATACCGCCTTCATCCAGTACCAACTGGTGCTGCAAGGCGGCAAGGGGCTGGTGTGCTTTCACAGCAGCGAGGCCATCACCGTGCGTGACGGGCTGATCTGGCAGGTGCGCGAATACGCCACCCTGCAACAAGGGCCGCAGGGACAAGGTCGCCCGGCCAGTCAGCAGCCCTTGCAAAAGCTGGGCCTGTCGGCGCGCCAGCTGGGGCGCATGGCGGATGAGCTGCACGGCTATTTCCGGCAGGCCCGGCCCTATCTGCAGGCCGACTGCAATCTGGCCGCCGTGGCGGCCGCCACCGGCTACAGCCGCAACCAGCTGTCCTATCTGCTCAACCAGGTGCTGGGCCAAAGCTTTTACGGCTATGTGAACCAGGCTCGCTTGCAGCATGTGCTGGACCACCTGCCTGCCAGCGACAGCAAGGTACGGATGGATGAACTGGCCTTTGCTGCCGGCTTCAATTCGCTGTCGGTGTTCTATCGCTGCTTCCGTCAGCATACCGGCTTGTCACCCGCTGCCTGGCTGCGCCGTTTTCCGCGCGGGCACGCAGCGACGACAGAGAGCGACCCCGCTGCATAAGCTTGGGGCCATCAACAACGGGAGAACCGACGATGGCCGCCAGCCCCTTTATCAGCCTGTGGATGGAACAACTGGGTGACAGCCTGTCACCGCGCCCGGCCCTCACTGGTGACATCGAGGCCGATGTGGCCATTGTCGGGGCCGGTTATACCGGGCTGTGGACTGCCTATTACCTGAAGCAGCAACTGCCGGCGCTGCGCGTGGTGGTGTTGGAGGCGGAAATTGCCGGTTTTGGGGCTTCCGGCCGTAATGGCGGCTGGGTGATTGGCGAAGTGCTGGGCGAGGACCGCTTGCTGGCCGGGCTGAACCCGGACGCGCGGGCGCTCAGCCGCAAGCTGCTGCATGATATTCCGGACGAAGTGGGCCGGGTGATCGCCCGCGAAGGCATTGACTGCCACTACCGCAAGGGCGGCGTGCTGTATTGCGCCGCGCGCTACCCGGAGCAGGAAGCCCGCCTGCGCCAGCAACTGGCAGACTGGCGCGACCATGGCCATGGCGAGGACGATTACCGCTGGCTGGATGTTGCCGCGCTGAACAGCCGTCTGCGCTTGGCCACGCCGTATGGCGCAGTGTATTCGCCGCATGTGGCCACCATTCAGCCCGCCCGCCTGGTGCGCGGCCTGGCGGAGTGCGTGGAGCGGCTGGGCGTGCAGATTTACGAGCAATCCCGCGTCACCCACTGGCAGCCGGGCAGCCTGCACACCGCACAAGGCCGGGTACAGGCGCGCTGGCTGGTGCCAGCGGTGGAAGGCTATGCCGCCACGCTGCCACCCTTCGGCCAATACCAGCTGCCGGTGCAAAGCCTGATCATCGCCACCGAACCCTTGTCCGACGCGCTGTGGGAGGAGATTGGCCTGCGCCACGGTGAGGCCTTCAGCGAAAACAGCCGCCAGGTCAGCTATGGCCAGCGCAGCCGCGACAACCGGCTGGTGTTTGGCGCGCGTGGCGGTTATCGCTTTGGCGGCAAGCTGCGCCAGGACTTTACGCTGACCGCAGACGAAATCGCGCTACGCCGTCAGTTGATGGTGGAACTGTTCCCTATGCTGGCCACGGCGCGTATCAGCCACGGCTGGGGTGGCAATCTGGGGGTGGCGCGGCGTTTCCAGCCGTATATGGTGTGCGATGCCAGCCAGGGCCTGGCCTGGGCCGGTGGCTATGGTGGCGAGGGCGTGGGGGCCAGCAATCTGGCCGGTCGCACCCTGGCCGACCTGATGCTGGGGCGCGACACCCTGCTTACCCGCCAGCCCTGGGTGCGCCAGCCCGGCAGCCTTAGCCGCTGGGAGCCGGAGCCACTGCGCTGGCTGGGCTACAACGCCATCATCCGAAGCTTTGTGCGTGAAGACCGCACGCTGAACAATCCGTCCAGCGCGCCGTGGCGACGCCGCCTGGCCATGCACGTGGCCAGCTGTATGGAAGGGCTGATGCAGTAAGCGCCGCAGACAACAGCTCTGCTGCTGCGTTGCGTCTTGCACCAGGCACGCCAGGCTGTTTTGTTAGCCTCGCGCAGCCTGTTTTATCGATGTACTCACCCATCAATTTACTCATCCATCACCGGAGCACACCATGTCGATCACCCATTTGCCGGACAGTCATCACGCCGTCCTGTCCGCTCCCACCCCGGTGGCCGTACCACTGGGCGCGCCAGTGTCCACCGTCGCCGTGCATGCGGTGGAGCGGCCTGACGGTGTGGAAACCGGGGTATGGGAGTGCAGCCCCGGGCGCTGGCGGCGACAGATCATGCAGGCCGAGTTCTGCCATTTTGTGCAGGGTCGCTGTCGCTTCATTCCCGATACCGGCAGCCCGATTGACATTGCCGCTGGCGATGCACTGTATTTCCCTGCCAACAGCAGCGGGGTGTGGGAAGTCAGTGAAACCGTGCGCAAAACTTATGTACTGCTACCAGACTGAACGGGGAGTGCTGCGCACCTTTCAGCTGTCATGACGAATGCCTAGACGGGACAGGATGCTTGCCCTAAACTGCATTTTGTCGTCTTGAGTCGGCTGCCTCCTGGCAGCAAGAGTTGCAGCCATGAGTGTCGTCGCCAACTTGCTTGCCGCCATGCGCATCCGCTGGCGGGTACGTATTCCTGCCGCCCAGTGGCCGGAGTTCGAGCATTACATCTTGCGTCAGCATCGCCCTTTTTTACTGCTGACCAACATCATTGCCGCCTTTGCCTTTTTTTCCTATGTGATGGCCGATGCCCTGCTGATTCCGGACATGGCCTCCACCTCGCTGCTGGTGCGCAGTGTGCTGCTGCTGATTGCGCTGTTCAATATCTGGCTGGTGTTCGGCCACAGCCGCAAAATCCTGTTGATGGACCAGCTGATGCCGGTACACGACCTGATTGCCACCCTGGCCTGGTTCGAACTGCTCAAGCGCAGCCACTCAGCAGATGTGCCCACCTTTCTGTATGCGTCGCTCATCTTCATCGTGTTTGCCAATCTGGGCGTGCGGGTGTCGTTCAAGGGCGCGGTGGTCAGCTCGCTGGCCATTTCCCTGGCCATCATCGGCAATGTGGCGCTGATGAACCCGCACAACAGTAAACCACTGCTGGTGTTCTCGCTGGTGTACTTGCCGGTGCTGCTGTTTTGCCTGTTCATGAGCTGGAACACCACCACCAGCGTGCGGCTGGCGTTTTATGCCGCGCAGGAACAGCGGCGGCGCAAGCAGGAACTGTCGCTGCTCAACCAGCGCCTGCAAACCCTGGCCTCCACCGACGCGCTCACCCGGGTGGGGAATCGCCGCGCCTTTGATGTGCAGCTGGAGGAGTTCTGGCAGCAAATGCGCCAGCATGGCCGCCCCTTTGCCTTGTTGCTGGTGGATATTGATTTTTTCAAGCCGTATAACGACCACTACGGCCATCAGGCGGGCGACCATATCCTGGCTGATGTGGCCAGCGCCATGGTCAGTTGCCTGCGCAGCGGTCAGGCCCGCGCTTTCCGTTACGGGGGCGAGGAGTTCGCCATCCTGCTGCAAACCGCCAGCCAGGATGAGCTGCAGCATATTGCCCAGCGTTTGCAGCAGCAGGTGGCGGCACTGGAAGTCATACACCAATACCGCCCGGATGGTTTGCAGCACCTCACCATCAGCCTGGGCGCTGCATTGTCCAGCATTGCCGGGCTGCATCAGGCCAGCGATTTGCTGTACTGCTGCGACCGCATGCTGTATCGCGCCAAGCAGCAGGGGCGCAACCAGGCACAGCTGGCCTGCTCGGAAACTGCCGTCGCGGCCTAGCCTCCAGCCCGCCCCAGCACCGCGCCCAGCAGAACATCCGCTCCCATGCATATATTCTCTGGCAGTGCATCTTCCGCCTCGTTGTGACTGAGGCCGCCCACACAGGGAATGAAGATCATGCTGCTTGGACAGTGGCGCGCCAGATGGATGGCATCGTGACCGGCACCGCTGACCATCTCCCGATGCGGATAGCCCAGGGCAGTTACTGCCTGACCTACCGCTGCGATGCAGTCCGGGTCGAACGGCGTGGCGGCGCTGAACCAGTGTGGCTGGATATCCACCGTCAGGCCGCGTTGGGCGGCCACTTGCTGTAGCAGCGCACAGGTACGCTGTTCCATGGCTGCGATCTGTGCGTCCTGATGGTGGCGCAGGTCCACGGTAAAGCGCACCTGACCGGGAATGGTATTGCGAGATGAGCCCGGGATGAGCAACTGGCCCACGGTAACCAGGCCATGTGGTGCAAACGCCTCGGCCAACTGTTCCAGCTGGCGGATCATGGCGCTGGCAGCAAACAGCGCATCGCGGCGCAGGTGCATAGGCGTGGTGCCGGCATGGGCCGGTTGGCCGGTGACTCGCACATTCAGCCAGCAAATGGCCTGGCCACCTGTCACTACGCCAATCGGTACACTGGCCTGTTCCAGAATGGGCCCTTGCTCGATATGCAGTTCGAAATAAGCATCAAAAGGCCGGCCCAGAGGCAGACTGCCGGCGTGGCCTGCCAGTGCCGTGGCCACGCTGATGCCCTGTGCGTCTTCCATTGCCAGTGCCTTGTCCAGTGGCAATACCCCGCAAAATGCAGCCGAACCCAGCATGGCCGGGGTGAAGCGAGCACCTTCTTCGTTGGTCCATACCGCAATTTCCAGTGGCTTGTCGGTGGTGATACCGGCATCGTTCAGGCTGCGTACCACTTCCAGCCCGGCCAGCACGCCATAAACGCCGTCGAAACGCCCGCCGGCGGGCTGGGTGTCCAGATGGCTGCCCATCACCACCGGCCTGGCTTGCGGGTCGCGCCCGGCGCGCCGGGCAAACAGGTTGCCGATGGCATCGGTATCCAGGCTCATGCCCGCCTGGTGGCACCAGTCGGCAAACAGGGCGCGACCGGCAAAATCTTCTGCCGACAAGGCCAGTCGGCAATTTCCCCCGGCAGCGGTGGCACCGACTTTGGCCATTTCCATCAAGCTATTCCACAAACGTGGGCCATTCACGGTCAGCATGGTTGTTCTCCTTGGTATGGGTGGGGCTGACAAGGGTCAGCCCAGTACCGGGCCTCCGGGGCAAAGGCCTGGCGCAATCTGGCCATCCGCCCGGCATCATCGGTCAGCAGGACAACCGTGTTCATCGGCAATAATCCGCCTGCTGATCGGCAATTAGCGACAGCGCCGCCTGCCAGCCCAGGGCGATGATTTCTTCTTCGTCGTCACGGGCAAACTGGGCCGAGGTGTGCTGGCGCACCGCCTCGCCGGGATAGTGCAGTTGCGCCCCGCCAGCCATGGCCTGCACCTGGGCCTGACAGGCGCGCTCCAGGAAATAGATTTCATGGAAGGCTGCGGCGACCGAACGCCCACCGGCCAGCAGGCCGTGATTGCGCAGAATCATTGCCTTGTTGCGCGGGCCCAGGTCGTCCACTACCCGTTCACGCTCTTCCAGCGACAGCGCAATGCCCTCGTACGCGTGGTAACTCAGGCGGCCGTAAAACTTCAGCGCATGCTGGGTAATCGGTAGCAGGCCGTGTTCCTGTGCCGATACCGCCATACCGGCTGCGGTGTGGGTGTGTATCACGCAGTGCAGGTCGGGCCTGGCCATGTGCACGGCGGAATGAATGACAAAACCCGCCTTGTTGACACGCTGGCTGGCCGCATCGCCGCCCACCACATTGCCGTGCTGGTCTATGCGCACCAGGTGGGAAGCCCGCATGTGCTGGAACAGCACGCCGTAGCGATTGATGAGGAAATGATGATCAGGGCCGGGAAGGCGCAGTGAAATATGGGTGTCTATCATGTCCGTCATGCGGAAATGGGCGATCAGCCGGTACAGCGCGGCCAGCTCGCAGCGGGCCTGCCATTCTTCAGGGGAAAATCGGCTTGCTGGGTTCATCAGTTTCTCCAGGCATTAACGCGCAAGGGCTGGTTGGGAAAAAGTGTTCTGCTGCCGCAGGCGGGACAGCCCGGTCACCCCGACAAAAGACAGCAGGGACAGCAGCGAGAAAAACAAGGCCAGCGGCCACCACTGGCCGGCAAAGCGGCTGGCCAGCCAGGTGCCGATCAGCGGTGTAGTGCCGCCTGCAACAGCGCAGATCAACTGGTAGGCCAGCGAAATGCCGGAATAGCGCAGCCGTACCGGAAAGGCCTCTGCCATATAGCCGGCAATCACCGCATACAGGCCGGACAGGGTGACTACCGCCATGGCAATGCCCAGGGTCATCAGCAGAAGGTCGCCGGTTTCCACCAGCAGGAACATGGGATAAGGCAGCAGCACGCATAACAGCGCGACGATCTTGAGGAAACGGCCTTCGCCCATTCTCTCCGCCAGCAGTGCCGAACAGGGTTGCGACAGGAATTGCAGGATGGTCACCAGAAACAGCGTGTCCAGAATGGTGGAACGGGCAATACCCTGATACTGGGTCACATAGGTGATCATGAAGGTGTTGGTAAAGAAGAAACCGGCCGAACCAATGGTGACGGCGGCAGCGGCAAACAGGATTTCGCGCCAGCAATCGCGTATCACTTCCAGCACCGGATATTTCGCCGTGCTTTGTTCGGCCTGCACGGTTTTGAATTCCGGCGACTCATCCACGCCGATGCGGATAAGCAGCCCCACGCACATCAACAGGCCGCTGGCCAGGAAAGGCAAGCGCCAGCCCCAGCTGAGAAAGTCGGCCGGGTCGAGCAAAGTGACCAGCCGGAAGGCGATCAGCGACAGAATCAGGCCTGCCGGGCTGCCCAGCTGGGCAAACGAGGCATAGAAGGTCTTGCGTTTGGCCGGCGCGTGTTCGCTGGCCATCAGCACGGCACCGCCCCATTCGCCCCCTACCGAAATACCCTGGATGAAGCGCAGGGCCACCAGGCCGACGGGGGCCCAGATACCCGCACTGGCATGGCTGGGCAGCAGGCCGATGCCAGCGGTGGCCACGCCCATCAGCGTCATGGTGAACAGCAGCATTTTCTTGCGCCCCAGGCGGTCGCCCAGATGGCCGAACACCACTCCGGCCATAGGGCGGGCGACAAAGCCGACGGCAAAGGTGGCAAAGGCGGCCAGCGTGCTCAGCGTGGGGTCGCTGCTGGGGAAGAACACCTGTCCCAGCACCAGTGCGGCTGCGGTGGCATAGATGTAGAAATCGTAAAACTCGATGGTAGTACCGATGAAGGCGGCTGCCGCAGCGCGGCGCGACTGGCTGGGGGCGGGTGTCATGGCGCAACTCCTCATTTGTGGATACGTGTGACGAATAGGGCTGCATGCACGTGGTCTGCGCTCTGGTGGCGCTTTAATGGTTCATTTCGTCCGCATTCCCATCATTGAAATCATCCGGATTGACACTTGAAGGAAGCAAAACGAATGGAGAGGAGGCGGGCTGAACATGGCAATCACGACAGTGACAAGCCAAACCAGCATGACAACAGGAAGAGGTTTTCTGGGCGATAGGCGAGATTGGAATCTGGGCCGGACTTATCTGGTAATTACTCAGGAAAACTGCAGGTACCGCTCAGAATCTGATGTTGTGTACGCGTGAGCAAAAGCCGGGCAGAGCGGCAAGTGTGTTGCTGCAGGCAATGAAAGATAGTGGGTTGAGCCGGGACAAGGGCAGAGGGCAAGAAAGGCGTCACATCCTGCAACACCAGTGACCAGGCTGGCAGTGGCGCATCTGCCAGCCCGTGCACTCGGGCGGATTCAGCTGGTAGGCGTACCGCACTGGTTGCAGAACCGGCTTTGCGGCGTCAGTGCCGCTGCACATTGCCGGCATTGGGTGGGAGACAGTGCATTACCGCATTGCAGGCAGAAGCGGGCAGCGCTGGCCGCCGGGGTCTGGCAACGCGGGCAACGGCCAGTGTGTGCTGATGTCATGGTGCTGGCGGTGTGAGAGCCGACGCTGGTGTCATGCCCACCCCGGCTGCCATGCCCACCATGTGCACCGGAATTGCCGTGACCACCGTGTCGTCCATGTCCGCCATGTCCACCGGCATTCACCTGCCCCAGTATTTTTTTCCAGAATTCCATCAACAGACTCCTTGTTTGCATAGGGATAGCTCACCTTGCCCGCCCCGATCCGGAGCAAGGCAAAGTGCAGAATCCCTATTGCAAACCATAAAGTAACTTTATGGACAACAAAATAATCACAGCCATGCTGATCAAGTCATGCGGTTTGGTCTGTGCTGCTGTGGCAAGGACATGCCGCCGGGCGGCAAAGATTGCCAGAGGGCGGAAAAAATGGGCGTAAAGAAATGTAAAGAACTGATTATAAAGGACAATTTTTCGCAAATAAGGCTGGCATCAAAATTGCAAAGACAGCGGCCATACCCGTAGTTGCCAGCCACGCTGCCATGCTGGGGCAACAGACAGCAGCACCATTGACCATCCATCAGGAGCACACACCATGGCCATGCCGATTTCCCCGATCAGCAATTACAACAGCTATGCCCCCAAAACCAATAGCACCAATCGCCAGACTCCGCCGTCCACGCCGGCGACCACCAGCCCGGAAACCGACCCGCCAGTCAATCAGGGCGGCAGCCTGGGCTCGATGATCAACACCAAGGCCTGACACCCTGGGGTGCCAGGCCGGCGTCAGGCCCCCTACACCTGATAGCGCGCCAGGATATCCGCCTGCATGCGGGCCAGCTGGTCCAGCTGTGCCGCACTTTGCGCGGTGTTCTGTGCGGCGGCGCTGGCTTCTTCCGATGCCTGGGCCGTGCGCTCCACCATGGCAGCAATATTATTGCTGGCCTCGCCCTGCTGCTGAATGGCGGCGGCAACCGCATCGCTACCCTGCACGGCAGCCCCGGCCAGCTCGCCAATCCGGCGCATGGCATCCGCAGCCTGGTCGGCACGGGTGACGCCCACTTTCACCAACTCTTCTGCTTTTTGCATTTGCGTGGTGGCATGGTTGGCATTGCCCAGCATGGCTTCAATGGTGGCGGAAATTTCCTGGGTGGATTTGGTGGTACGTTCTGCCAGCTTGCGCACTTCGTCGGCCACCACGGCAAAGCCCCGCCCCTGTTCGCCAGCCCGTGCAGCCTCGATGGCGGCATTCAGTGCCAGCAGATTGGTCTGGTCGGCAATGTCGCGAATCACATTGATGACCGTGGCGACCTCTCCGCTATGGGTTTCCATTTCGTGAATGCTGTTGGCAGACACTGTCACCACCTGCGAAATCTGGTGAATGTCACGGATGGTCTGCTCGATGATGCCGCTGCTTTCCAGCACCAGCGACTGGGCCGACTTGGCACCATCGCTTTGCTCCACCGACTGCGCGGCAACGTGGTTGATGCTGACCGTCATCTGCTCGATGGTGGCGGCAATATTGGCCGATGCCTCACTTTGCGCACCGGCAGCCATGGACACCTCACCTGCAGTTTGTGACAGCTCCTGCGCCGCATGCTTTACCTGACGCGAACCATCACCCAGCTGCCGCATGGCCCCTTGCAGGCTTTCCAGCAGATGGTTAAAAGCACTGGCGGTACGGCCGATTTCATCCTGACTGTCGGCCTTGGCACGCAGGCGGAAATCCTGCTGGCGGTTGACCTGTTCGATGGTGTTTTCAATATTGCTCAGCCCGTTGCGGATATTGCGGTACAGCAAGGTAGCCAGCACGCTGGTGAGCACCGCTGCCAGCACCATCAGGGTGATGGCCACGGTCAGCACCTGATTGAAGGTGCGGTCGTTGTCCGCCGCCAGTTGGTCGGCCTGTTGGTAATTGAACTTGGAATGGGCTTGCACCGCTTCCATCAGCTGCACGGCGGTACGGGAGAAATCGCTGTTGATGAGGGCGGAAGCCTGCTCGATCTGGTTGCTGCGCGACAAGGCCAGGATGCGGCTGCGTCCTTCGCGGTACTGCGTCATCATGGCTTTTTCCGCGTCCAGCAACTGGCGGTCTTCGGCGCTGGCGCTTTCACTGACGTGGTAATCGTTCATCTGCTTGTCAAAGCGCTGGTCGGCATCTTCCAGATTCTTTTCCGCCGTGGCTTTCTGTTCGGCGCTATTGGCCAGCACATGCCGCAAGGTATTGGCCCTGATGTCCGCCACGGCACGCAAGGTGCTTTGCATCACGCGCAAATTGGGCAGCGTTTCGCTCTGCACATAGGAAAAGCGCTGCTGGGCCGCATGCAGCTCCCTGATGGCATAGCCGCCCACCAGCAACATGCAGGCCAGGGCGATGGCCAAGGTCAGTAACAATTTTTTGGTAATCGTCATGGTGAACCCCGAAATGAATGATGTTTCACTGCCGCTTCAGATAATGCCCAACCCGGTACGCAATACTAAAAGGTTTTAGCACTGCTATATGTGGCCAAATAATCTTACTTTATGCCGTACGCGTTGCAGGAAAACTAATGCAAGCAGCATGGTTGGCTACTGTGGTATGCATGACAAAACGGTATGTCAGGCCGCCTAGACTATAACAGAACACTTATTTTGCATGGCTGGTTTACTACTGCAATTGTTTAATATCAGCTTTTTTAACTATTTACATGGCACTAGCCGACCTGTTTTTCACCTCGTCCGCTTGCCTCCATGCTCTTGGAGCATGGCAAGTGTGCAAGCTGACCGGCGCAATAAACCCGGCAACGATAAGGGAATGAAAGGGGGGCTGGATGAAGCCGCTAAGGAATGCGCTGGCATCGCCCGTGCAATAGCGGGCAATGAGCGTCTTTGTCAGGTTCCTGCCATGTCACAAGCGCACGAGGAGGCAAACGGCAGCGCGCGTCTTGTCATTGGCAAGG
Source organism: Aquitalea sp. LB_tupeE (assembly GCF_013391415.1). Classification (GTDB taxonomy): domain Bacteria; phylum Pseudomonadota; class Gammaproteobacteria; order Burkholderiales; family Chromobacteriaceae; genus Aquitalea. The sequence continues at coordinate 7,528 of NZ_JACAXB010000014.1, read as the reverse complement.
CACAGCCAAAGACCCGCAACAAGCGGGCCTTTTTCATCGCGGCGAACGCAGCAGGCTTTAGTTGAAGGGTGTGGGGCGTGGCGTGTTATTGCTGGAGGCAGGCAAGGTAGGCAGCACAATCTGCGGCTGCTTGCCGGTCAGGGTATGCAGGAAGGCCACGATATCGCTGACTTCCTGCGTGCTGAACTGCCGTCCCAGTTGCAACTGGCCCATGGTGGACACCGCAGCTTCCAGCGTGGGCGCGCCGGCATCGTGGAAGTAAGGCGCGCGCAAGGCCACGTTACGCAGCGAGGGCACCTTGAACAGCATGCGGTCGGCATCCTTGCCGGTTACGCCGGCCCGGCCTTGCGCCGGGTTGCTGGTTTGGTATGGCGATACCAGGCCCATTTTCTGGAAGGAATTACCACCCACCGCCGGGCCATTATGGCAAGCCACGCAACCGGCAGTCTTGAAGGTTTGATAGCCGCGCAGCTCCTGCGTATTCAGCGCCTTCTTGTTGCCCTTCAGCCACTGGTCAAAGCGTGAATCCGGCGTCACCAGGGTTTCTTCAAACGCGGCAATCGCCTGCGTCACCTCCTGCATGGTGATTTGCTTGCGGCCAAACACCTGATTGAACTCATTCACATAAGCGGGAATGGAACGCAGCACATCCAGCGCCAGTACATGGTTGGACGCCATTTCCTTGGGGTTGGCAATCGGGCCGCTGGCTTGCTCCTGCAAGGACTTGGCGCGGCCATCCCAGAACTGCGCCACATTCATGCTGGAATTCAGCACCGAAGGCGAACGGATAGGCCCCTGCTGCCAATGGTCGCCAATCGAGGAACTGAGATTGTCACTGCCGCCGGTGGACAGGTTGTGGCAGGAATTACAAGAAATAAAACCGGACTTGGACAGACGCGGTTCAAAAAACAGTTTCTTGCCCAATTCCACCATGGCCGGGTTTTTAACCACAGCTTTGGGAATGGGTTGAATCGGCTCGCTTTGAATTGCTGCAGCGGCATGCACTGATGTGGCCATGAATAGCGGCAGCAGCATGCTGAAATAACGGAGAGATTTCATCGTTTGCTCCATCTGCGTTAAAAATACTTGTTTTCAATCAGTCCTGAATGGCGTTAAACCTGAATGCAAGCCAGTGCCCATTGCGCAAAGCCTTTTTTAGCAAGGGACTGCCTTAAATAAAAAAAGCATGCACAAAATAAAAGGCAATATCTCCCCCTGGCTGCGTGGCCATTAAATTTCAATAAACAAGAGGCTGGATTAAAACCTTTATTGAAGTAAGGTTTTTAATGGCAGATACAATGCGGTAGATTGAAACCGGCAGATTTGTCGCAGATCAAATGCCGGAATTGAAAACCATGCTGAACGAATTGATATTTTAAATGCCCTTGATAGCCAAAAAATATCAGTACGTAAATGGGAGATTAAGGTGCACGAAAAAATGCAATGCACACACCGCAGCCTGCTTGCTGTTTGGCGGCGTACCGGGCAGGTATGGCGCTGGCTGAGGGCCAGCAGGGCGGATGCATGACAGGGCGTTTGGAGGTGCCCGGCGTGACTCCGCGTGACAGGGCGCGCGTGGCTGGGCTGGTCAGCCCTTATTTGGCAAAAAAGATAAAACCCAGAGCCAGGCCAATCAGCAGGCACAAACCGCTGATGCAGCAGATGCGTTCGATGATGGCGTCAAGGCAATGCACGAGGTACTGGCCAGCTTTTTTGCGCATGGTTTCCCCAACCATTGAACGTGGCAGTAATTTGGACATGGCACCTTGCCTGGAAAAATACATGGTTTGACAGCTCTTAACAAAAATTGCCAGCAGACAATAAATGTTAAATCTGGCTGCTACAAGCTATTGAAAGGAAGATGGGCTGTTAAATTATGAAAATAATCGTTTGGCATTGTTGGTGGAGTCTGAATCGTCCACTTGAGATAGCCGCCGGATGAAAGCCATTTGACCAGATCACCCTCCGGCAGGCAATAATGGCAGATTAACGCAGGCAAAGCAGCGTAGTGACCGCATACAGTAAACAATGCAATGCGCGCAGGTGAGTCCGCGTAAGACGGCAAGTGGTTGTGCTAAAACAGCGAGCGCCCGGTATAAGTGGTAAACAACTCCAGCGCCTGCACCCCGGCCAGCGAGTTGCCGTTGGCATCCAGCCCCGGCGACCACACGCACAGCGCCAGCTCGCCCGGCAGCACTGCCACAATGCCACCGCCCACCCCGCTTTTGGCGGGCAGGCCCACGCGGAAGACAAAATCCCCGGCGGCATCGTAGGTGCCGCAGGTCAGCATCAGCGCGGACAGCCGCTTGTTGGCGCTGACATCCAGAATGCGCTCGCCGGTCAGCGGGGCCACCCCGCCATTGGCGAGAAACAAGGCCGCCTGCGCCAGTTCCACACAGCTCATGGTGATGGCGCACTGGCGGCAATAGGCTTCCACCACCTGTTCCGGGTTCATCTGCATATTGCCGAAGCTGGCCATGAAATGGGCTATCGCCCGGTTGCGGTTGGCATGTGCCATTTCCGACTGCGCCACCCGCGAGTCGTAGTTGAGGTCTGCCTGGCCGATCAGCCGCCGGATAAACTCCAGCACCGCCGTGTCCGCCCGCACAAAACGCTGTGCCAGCACGTCGGTCACGACCAGCGCCCCGGCGTTGATAAACGGGTTACGCGGCTTGCCCTGTTCGGTTTCCAGCTGCACCAGCGAATTGAACGCCGTGCCGGATGGCTCGCGCCCCACCCGTTGCCACAGGGCATCACCCAGCAGGCGAAACGCCATCACGCAGGCAAACAGCTTGGAAATGCTTTGAATGGAAAAACGCTCTTTGGCGTCGCCCACGGTAAAGCAGCGGCCGTCTACCGTCACCACCGCCATACCGAACTTGTCCACCGGCACCCGCGCCAGCTCCGGAATATAGCCCGCCACGGTACCGCTCCCGCGCCAGGGGGCAATGTCGCGGTAAATGTCATCCAGCACGGTTTGGTAATTCATCCGGCAGCATCCTGTGTGGCGTCAAAGCGGGGCGATTAATGTACTGGAAACAAACTGGCCAACTCCAGTGCATTATGTGCTGCGCTGCGATAGCCGACCAATTTGCACCGGACGGGCAGATGCACGCCAGGTATCTGGGCGATATTTGATAAAACACCTTGTTTTGCCACAATGGCGTGATAATCTTCAAAGAATGCATTTCAGGTATTAATGCGGGCAATAATGCATTTGACATGTTTTTACATAGGTTATTGCCGCTTATGCCGTTTAAGGCGGCAGTTATTGATGCCCGTCATGCATTCAATTTTCAGAAAATGCCAAACTACATCTTCTGTCATAAATAACCAAAAAAATAATCCGGGACATGCAGAAGCATTCATCAGTGGCTGATGGACTGCCACCTGCTCCTGGTCTTCATTCCGTAGCGTGGAGGCATCATGTCAATTTCCCAGCGTATATCGCTTTTGCTGGCTGTATTGTTCGCGGCCATTGTTTCCCTCAGTTTTGTGGGCATTTATGGTTTGAATGGTGCGCAAGACCGTTTTGAGTATTATCAGGACAACACCGCTCCCAGCGTGAAGGCGCTGAGTGAGGCCAATATTCTGACCCAGAAAATCCGCGTGCTGGCACGCGACTACCTGATCTTCACCACCCAGGAAGGCCGGGCACAGGCAGAAAGCAAGCTCAACGATTCCGCAACGCGGATGACGGCACTGCTGGATAACTACGAAAAGAACTACATTTCCGACGATACCGACCTGGCCATGACCAAGCAGGACCGGGAAATGTTTGCGTCCTACATCAACAGCACCCACAAGCTGCTGAGTGCCGCCGCCGCCAGCAATACCGCAGCAGTACAAGCCAGCTTTGGCGACGGAGGAGACTTCCGCCGGAACGCCATGGCGCTGGAAAGCCAGCTGCAAAAGCACGTGGACTACAACTGGAAGCTGGGTGATGTACTGCGCGAAAAGAACCAGCAAGCCTACCAGCGCCTGCTGATCACCCTGATTTCCATCAGCGCGCTGGCCATTGTGTTCAGCCTGGTATTTGGCACCATCACCATCCGCAATCTGCGCAACCGTCTCACCCGGCTGGGCAACTTTATCGACCACGTCACCGGCAAGCTGGACTTCACCCCGCGTATCAAAGTCACCCGCGATGACGAGCTGGGCAAGGTGGCCGACGCCATGAACAAGCTGCTGACCCGCCTGCAAGACAGCCTTAACGAAATCAACCGTGGCGCGCTGTCCATTGCCAGCGTGTCCGACTCCCTGTCGCAAAACGCCAGCCAGGTCGCCAGTGCTGCCGGCTTGCAAAGCAGCGCCTCGGCCAATGTGGCCTCCACCGTAGAACAAATGACGGTCAGTGTGAATCATGTGGCAGACCGTGCAGCTGAAGCCAATACCATGACCATGGAGTCCGGCAAGCTGGCCAGCAACGGCGTGACCGTCATCAATGATGCTGCCACCGGCATCCGTAATATTGCGGCGAACATCAGCAATGCCGAAACCCTGATTCACGATCTGGAAACCAGAACCCAAGACATCGAAAGCGTGATTCAGGTGATCAAGGACGTGGCAGACCAAACCAATCTGCTGGCGCTGAACGCAGCGATTGAAGCCGCCCGCGCCGGCGAACAAGGCCGTGGCTTTGCCGTGGTGGCCGACGAAGTACGCAAACTGGCAGAACGCACGGCCAGCTCCACCCAGGAAATTACCTCCACCATCGTCAACATGCGGCAAAGTGCCGAATCCGCCGTGCGCGGCATGCAAGACGTGGTTGGCCTGGTGGAACACAGCGTCAACAACACCACCACTGCCAACGACGCCATCAACCGCATCCAGAGCAGCAGCCAGCAAGCCAGCCATGTGGTGAGCGAAATCACCAGCGCCATCCAGGAACAAAGCGTCGCCACCAACAATATTGCCCAACAGGTGGAAAGCATTGCGCAAATGGCCGAACGCAGCAGCGTCTCCGCCACCGATACCGCCAAGCTGGCGCAAGACCTGGACCAGCTCTCCCGCTCGCTCAAGGGCATTGTTGACACCTACACCTTAAACTCGGCCCACACCACGCTGATGTAAGGCAAAGGCAGCCAGGGCCCCCCACCTTGGCTGCCTGCGCGCTAGCGCATGTACAAATCGGTACTGGCGCGGCGCAGCTGCTGATGGGTGAGCGACAAAATGCGGTAGATATCTGCGTGCGACAGGCTGTCGCCGCGCTCATCCCCCAGCTTTTCCAGCAAATGCGTCAATGGCTTCAGGCTGCCGTTCAGGTCGGCCTCCACCTTGTCCAGCCGCGCCTGCAACTGCAGGCACACCCGCCACACCCGCTGCATGCAGGCATCGGCCAATAAATCCGGCTCTGGCCCCAAGGCCTGCTGCAAACACTCCAGCGCCGCATGCAAACGGCCCAGCGGCAGGCACACCTGGTGCATGAACGAAACAAACTGCGGGTCGGACTGGGACGGGAAATCAGCAGGCAGGGACGACGGGAACGGCGGTGGTTGTGGTGTACTGCTCATGACAAAACCCTCCGAGATAAGGTTTTGGCCTACGCTCCCGACGCCAATCGGGGGGTGGCAGGCACATGGCAGGATTGGCGTTACCGGAATCTCGGAACCGGCGTCTCCGAGGAGACTCCCGCCAAGGCCTGCCGTCGATGGGCAAAGCAATGGCGTGAGAACTGGAGCGCATTGTGCTTACGCCGCAGTTCCCGAGATTCCAACGGGACGCCAATCCCGGTGCCGCTATTGAACGGCACTTGGCGATTATCGTTTGGCTTGGGGGTGAGAAGCAAGGCAGATAGCCACCCAAACGCCAATACCCGATCAGATGACACGGCGTGGATGAGCACAGCGATGGATGAGCAGATGAATGCCCCGCGCAGTCCGGCAAGGCAGACAAAGAATGTGACGTAAAAGCGGCTGACAAAGCCAAGCCAGCCACCCAAGATGGCAAAGGCGTTACCAACAACAGGAAACCGGTGCCCAAGCGGCTCCCACCAAGGACTGCAACAGCATGAAAAAAGCCCACCACCTTCAGGCGTGATGGGCTTTCAAATTGGCCGTGTTGCTAACAGCGAGCATCCAATTGCACTAAGCCAGGTTGGCGTGTCTTATTTCTTGCCCTTGCTTCCCGTGCCAGATTTCGCTGCCTTTGCTGCTGCTTTGGCAGCAGCCTTGTCCTTGGCTAGTTCAGCATGGGCTGCTGCCACTGCCTTGGCTTGTGCCTGGATGGCGGCCTTCAGGGCTTCTGCAGCGGACAAATCTGCTTGAGCGGTAGCGATGTCACCGGCCTTTACTGCCGCAGCCATTCCGGCCAAGGCCTCCTGCCGTGCTTTCACGCTTCCCTCCAGTGCGGCAAAGGCTTTGTCCAGCGCCACGCGATCAGCGGCCAGTTGTGCGTTGCTGATGCCGGGTTCGTTTTCTTCTGCATGGATAGTGGCATCACCCGTCATATCACGCACATCTCGCGTCAATTCCGCTTTGTCCAGCGCACGGTCCAGACGATCTGCCGTGAGCTCACGGTGTACTTGCGCAACCTTGGTTTCTTCCTGACGGATGGCACTGGTCAGTGCCGCAACCTTGGCCAGGTCGCTTTGCGCCGCTGCGATATCGCCGGCTTGCACCGCCTTGGCGAGTGCTTCCTCTGCGATACGGCGATCAACGCGCAAGGCCGACGCTGTTGAGAGATCTGCCCGCAACACCGCACGGTCAGCCTGAATGTCAGACCTGTCATGTGCGATATCAGCAGCGTCGCGGGCAATATCACGCGCGTCCTGATTGATATCGCCAGCAAAGGCCGACGCGCTGGCAAACCCCAGCACCAGTGCCGGGACGATGATTTGCTTCAACATGGTCACTCTCCCTGAATCGCTGCCTGGCATGACAGCCACCTGCTATTGCATGTATGGCTGCGCGACGAAGCCAGCAGCTTTATGGCTTATCCGTTGTGGAATCAGTTGGCGTTCTTGATTTGCTTGCTGACCTGGTTTTCTTCCTGATTCAGCACCTTTTGTTCGCTCTTGGTGATGTGTCCATGATCCAGCCTGGCCATGTCACGTTCCTGCTGGCGAATGTTCTGGTCTTCCTTATGCAGTTTCTTCGCTTCAGCACGACTCATATGGCCATCATCTAGCTTGTGGTCGATGCGCTGGTTTTGTTTGTTGAGCCGCTTGTTCACTTCGGTGCGACGTGGGTGGTCTTTTTGCCACTGGGTTTCTTCCGCGCTGGCCATGGAACTGGCCAGTACACCGCATAGAGCAAACAAGCTGAGACAGACGGTAGTGCAGCGAGCAAATTTCTTCATTTTGGTTCTCTCCTGGATGGACCCAGCATTCTGCGGATCTGCACGTAGGATAGAACAGGTAAAAAAACAATAAACACAAAAAATATAAGTAAACATGTGTAAGTGTCTACATGTTCACAGAGTTTAATAAATGGCTTGCCGGATCAAGCCAGTGCTCTCTGACATACGGCACCTGGCCGATACACTCCCCGTCCACTGGCTGCTGCCGCCCTGCGCAGAAGCACCGTCA
>NZ_JACAXB010000013.1 GCF_013391415.1 Aquitalea sp. LB_tupeE | reverse complement strand
CCTTTGCCTCTCGCGGGGGGTTTCCTATCGCCAGCCGTATGGCCTGGCATGGTGGCCAACATATCGAGCATACCGATACCGGCGCGCATGGAGAACCGGTTCGCGCAATTGCAGATGGCGTGGTGGTATACAAGCGAGACCCGTCACCAGAGGCAGACAAGAAGCCCTTGGCCTATCAGGGAGAGACCGACAATGGCTGTGTGGTGATCAAGCACAGCACAGAAATTGGCGAGGGAACAGACGGCCAGATCGAGTACTACTCGATTTATATGCATCTCAAACAGGTCTTCGTCAAAAAGAAGCAGCCGGTATATCGCAAAGATAGCTTGGGCAGTGTAGGCAGATGCAATGGCAACAATGCCATGCATCTGGAAATCATCTGCGACGATGCCAACCTGAAAAAAATCGTCGGCAGAAGCTCTGGCAAGCTGGATATCAGTAAGGATGGGCGGGACAAGATCGTCTACGGCGATATGCATTTCTATCTGCCGCCAGGCACACCGTTTTTTGCCTCCATTGCGTCACCGCAAGCCCCCGCAGGAAGTGGCGCTGCTGTTCATACCTCCACTGTCCCTCTGTTTGTGACGATGCGTTTTGAACGCGGTAAATGCCTGCTAACAACTCGGCAAGAAGAAACGCAACAACAGGGTGCATTCGTTGAGGTCGGCTCAGCACTAGCAGATAGCGATGACAAGTATGAGTACAGTCTTTACAGCAAAGCGACCGCTCTGGGAGATGCTTTTCATATTGCACCAAGTGCGGCTTACGAGTTGCTGCGATTTGGCCGGGTCATCAATACCGAAAATGAAACCCCTATCCCTGCTGGCTCAGTCCCACATTGGCACAAGGTCAATTACCCAGGCGGCCAAGGCTGGGTGAATCTGAATGAGGTAGGCATCAACAAATTCAGCGATGCCGATTTCCCCCATTGGCTTGGCTGGAACCTGATTGACGATGACCCCACACCGGATAGCCAATGTAACTCCCCCACACTTGAGAAATGGCTTACTGGGAATAGTGGGAAAAAGTTGGATAAAGACGTACTAGCAGCCGCACTGAGCGATAGCAAAGTTCAGTTACGGCTTTCACGAACAATTTGTAAATTTCCGACTGAGTGGGAAAAATCCACAATTGATACCCGATATGCTTGGCTAAAAAGTAAAAGTGAGGTATTGGACGAACCGATGGATGAGATGAAATATGCTGAATTCAAGAGGCATGTTGAATCTTTATCATTCTGGGAAGAGGCTGGGTTAGAGATTCCCAGTGTTCATTGGCATTTTCATCCTAGAGTATTTGTTGAGCAGTTTAGGCAATGCAACTGGATCGATAGCAGTGAATTAAAGAGAATATATCCTGATGATATTCAGAAGAAAGATAAAGGAAAAGTTCAGGTTGCTAAAAATGGATTGAGTGACGTTGTGCGGGAGAAGTATAGGAAAGAGATTTGCATCGCAATCAGAAAGCATCTAATTAATAGAACTGGCTTGCGAATGACTAATTTTTTTGCGCAAGGAGCGGAAGAATCCCGTACGCTTACATGGATGAGTGAGTCACGATCTGAAAAATCATGCAACGATCTGTATGGTGGCAAGCTTGGCAATGATCTTCCTGGAGATGGGTATAAATACAGAGGTAGGGGAATTAAGCAGCTTACAGGGAAATCTAATTATGCTGGTTATTGGGTTTATCGAGGAAGGATAACAAGGAGTTCATTTGACTCTGCGTGGTGGTCTAAAAAGAACGCTAGAAGACCTGAAATCAATAACCCTGATTACTTAATCAATGATAACTATGCAACAATAGATGCAGGGGCATGGTATTGGGAGTCAGGGCCAAGAAGAGGTGAGCCAAGGAAGAATAGTACAATTAATAAAATTATTGATGAATTTCAAGGTGATCTTAGTGCGATTGCAAGGACGGTTTGTGTGGAAATTAATGGCGGAACTAATGGGTTGGAAAATAGGCAATACCATACCATCAGGATTGCAAAAATACTAACGGACTTAGTTTAATGAATAAAAAATCATTATTTGTAATTTTCCTTGCACTTTTTTATGTCAGCTCTACATCACTGGCAGAGTCCATTGCATTAAAAAACAAGCAGCAAGTAAGTAAAGTAAGTAGTAATTTGTATCGTAATATAAAATTTAGCGAAGGTGATGGGGTGGTTTATATTGATTTATTTTTAGCAAGAAGCCGTGATGGTTATGATACAGATTCCATGCAAATCTGCTTATCTGCTGAAAAGTGTACAAAAGATGACTGGGCTCTAATCGGTGGCGCTGATTACTTTAGCACCTCACTTTACTCCGAAGTAAGTACCGTAAAATTGGATGGGAATGATATTTACACGGCATTTAATTTATGCCAAGTAAGTAATAAAAAAGGCGAGGTTTCCATGGGGGGGCAGTGCCTAGCGGTAACTGGGCAAAATGAAAATAAGAAGTTTATTTATAATTCCTACTTAGGTTTAGCCTCAAAGTGCAGGCCAGATAGTATGTGCTGGCAGAAGCTCGTCAAAGAAAGAGTTTCATTTGTTTCGAGATTTTTAAAAGAATATAAAGATAAAATATTTGAGTGAAGCAAGTAGCCACTATTCGAAAATAGTACTATAAACTGATCTCAGTACTCCAAGTAAAAGTGCTGCAGTGCCGTTATGAAAATATTCAGGGTCGGTTAGTCTCGGGGGCGTTTCCCCAGTATAGAGTAGCTAGTGATTCTCACGCACAACCACGCACATCTCAAGCTAGAACGACTGATTTGTCCAAAAAATGAATGAACGCACATAAAGTACTAATAATGAAAAAGCCACCGGGAACGGTGGCTTTTTCATTAACTGCGTCACTAGTTTTTCACTAACCTGTCACAGTTTTCACTTTCTGTGTCACCCGACAGCCCTTACACATCAATATTCCGTGCAATCAGGGCATTGCCTTCGATGAAGGCGCGGCGTGGTTCCACTTCGTCGCCCATCAGGGTGGTGAACACGTCGTCCGCGCCCATCACGTCTTCAATGCGTACCTTCAGCAGGCGGCGCACATTGGGGTCCATGGTGGTTTCCCACAGCTGTTCCGGGTTCATCTCGCCCAGGCCTTTGTAGCGCTGGATGTTCATGCCTTTTTTCACTTCGGCCAGCAGCCAATCCAGTGCCTGGCCGAATTCGCTGATCGGTTTCACCGTTTCGCCACGGCGTACGGTGGCACCGTCACGCAGCAGGCCGCTCAGCAGGTCGCCGGTTTTGGCCAGTTCGGCGTAGTCGCCGGTTTCCAGGAAGTCCTGGTCCAGCACCGTTACCAGCACGTTGCCGTGCAGTTTGCGGGTGATCTTGATCAGGTGGCCGTCGTTCTTTTCGTCGTGCAGCAGGTCCAGCGTGATGGCGTCGGCCGGTACCAGCGCGCGCAGGCGGGCGATGGTGTCGTTGGAGGCGTGTTCGCTTTCCAGTGACAGGCGGCCGGACTTGAGCATGGCTTCCAGCACCAGCGGGTCGATGACGCGGCTTTCGCGTTCGATGACGGCGCGGGCCACCAGGAACTGGCGGGCTACTTCGGCCAGGGTGTCACCGGCCAGGGCCGGGGCGTCGGTGCCGGGGATGAGTTCGGCTTTTTCCAGTGCCAGTTGCAGCAGGTACTGGTTCAGCTCGTAGTCGTCCTTCAGGTAGCGCTCTTGCTTGCCGTGCTTGGCCTTGTACAGCGGCGGCTGGGCAATGTAGATGTGGCCGCGTTCTACCAGTTCGTGCATCTGGCGGTAGAAGAAGGTGAGCAGCAGGGTGCGGATGTGCGCGCCGTCGACGTCGGCATCGGTCATGATGATGATGCGGTGGTAGCGCAGTTTGTCCGGGTTGTATTCGTCCTTGCCAATGCCGCAGCCCATGGCGGTAATCAGGGTGGCCACTTCCTGGCTTTGCAGCATTTTGTCGAAGCGGGCGCGTTCTACGTTGAGAATCTTGCCCTTCAAAGGCAGGATGGCCTGGAACTTGCGGTCGCGGCCTTGCTTGGCGGAGCCGCCGGCGGAGTCACCCTCGACCAGGTACAGTTCGCACAGCTTGGGGTCTTTTTCCTGGCAGTCGGCCAGTTTGCCGGGCAGGCCCAGGCCGTCCATCACGCCTTTGCGGCGGGTGATTTCGCGGGCCTTACGCGCAGCTTCACGGGCGCGGGCGGCGTCGACGATCTTGCCGCAGATGGTTTTGGCGTCGTTGGGGTTTTCCAGCAAATAGCTTTTCAGTGCTTCGCTGATGACTTCGTTGACTACCGGGCCGATTTCGCTGGAAACCAGTTTGTCCTTGGTCTGGCTGGAGAACTTGGGGTCGGGCAGCTTGACGGACAGCACGCAGGTAAGGCCTTCGCGCATGTCGTCGCCGGTGGTGTCCACCTTGGCCTTTTTGGCGACTTCGTGTTCTTCGATGTACTGGTTGAGCGTGCGGGTCATCACCTGACGCAGGGCGGTCATGTGGGTGCCGCCGTCACGTTGCGGGATGTTGTTGGTGAAGCACTGGACGCTTTCCTGGTAGGAGTCGTTCCATTGCATGGCCACTTCCACGCTCATGCCGTCTTTTTCGCCAAAACCGTGGAACACCTTGGGGTGCAGCACGCTCTTGTTGCGGTTCATGTATTCCACGAAACCGGCCACGCCGCCGGAGAAGGCGAAGTTTTCTTCCTTGCCGGTGCGCTTGTCGATGAGGGTGATGCCCACGCCCTGGTTGAGGAAGGACAGTTCGCGGATGCGCTTGGCCAGGATGTCGAAGTGGTATTCCACCAGGCCGAAGGTTTCTTCGCTGGCGCGGAAGGTGACTTCGGTGCCGCGGTGGTTGCTGTGGCCGGTGACGGTGAGCGGGGCCACGGCGTCGCCACGGCGGAATTCCATTTCGTGCACCTTGCCGTCACGCCAGATTTTCAGCTTCAGCCAGTCGGACAGCGCATTCACCACGGAGACGCCCACGCCGTGCAGGCCGCCGGAAATCTTGTAGCTGTTGCTGTCGAATTTGCCGCCGGCGTGCAGGATGGTCATGATCACTTCGGCCGCCGAGCGTCCTTCTTCCGGATGGATGTCGGTGGGGATGCCCCGGCCGTTGTCCGATACGGTGATGGAGTTGTCGGGGTTGATGATGACCTTGATGGTGTCGGCATGGCCGGCCAGGGCTTCGTCAATGGCGTTGTCCAGCACTTCAAACACCATGTGGTGCAGGCCGGTGCCGTCCGAGGTATCGCCAATGTACATGCCGGGGCGTTTGCGTACCGCATCCAGACCCTTGAGGACTTTAATGCTATCCGCGCCGTATTCCTGTTCGCTCATCCGCTTCTTTCCTGCGCTGGGGGAGGGGGCGGCGGGGAACATCCCGTCCGCTGTACCTCCCTTTGCTGCTCATGCTCAAAATCTCGAAAACTGCTGCCGGTGGCCGCAGTCACTGCCGACTGTGTTGCTGCTGTATCAGATGCGCATCGGCATCACGATGTACTTGAAGTTGCTGTAGTCCGGAATGGTGACCAGCGTGCTGCGGTTGGCATCGCCAAACGCCATTTGCAGGGTGTCGGCCGGCAGGTTGGTCAGCACGTCCAGCAGGTAGTTGATGTTGAAGCCGATTTCCAGCTCGCCGCCCTGGTAGGCGATTTCCAGTTCTTCTTCGGCTTCTTCCTGTTCGCTGTTGGTACACAGGATGGACATCTTGCCCGGTGCCAGTACCAGCCGCACGCCACGGAATTTTTCGTTGGCCAGAATGGCGGCACGTTGCAGCGCGTGCAGGAAGGACAGACGTTCGATCAGGAAGATCTTGTCGTTATCCAGCGGAATCACGCGGTTGTAGTCGGGGAACTTGCCGTCCACCACCTTGCTGATGATGACGGTGGAGCCAAAGCTGAAGCGCACCTGGTTGGCCAGCACTTCGATGTTGATCAGCTCGTCGCTGTCCTGCAGCAGCTTGTACAGCTCCAGGATGGTTTTGCGCGGCAGGATGACTTCGGCCTTGGGCAGGGTGGCTTCCACGTCGGCGCTGGCAAAGGCCAGGCGGTGGCCGTCGGTGGCAATCAGCTTCACCTGGTTGCCGTCGGTTTGCATCAGCAGGCCGTTGAGGTAGTAACGGATGTCCTGCACGGCCATGGCAAATTGCACCTGGGAGATCAGGCGCTTGAGTTCGCGCTGGCTCAGGCTGAAGCTGGATTCGCTGGCCGTGCCTACCGACAGCAGCGGGAAGTCTTCCGCCGGCAGGGTTTGCAGGTTGAAGCGGCTTTTGCCGGCTTTCAGGGTGAGGCGGCCGTCCAGTTGTTCCAGCGTGACGGTGGTTTTGTCCGGGATGGCACGCAGGATGTCCTGCAGCTTCTTGGCCGATGTGGTCAGGCGGAAGTCTTCGCCCGGCAGTTCGTCGGCGCTGGCGGTGGTGATCTGGATTTCCAGATCAGTCGCCAGGAAGCCTACCTGTCCACCTTTCTTTTCAATCAGTACATTGGAAAGAATCGGCAGGGTGTGGCGGCGTTCGACAATACCGGTCACGGCCAGCAGGGGCTTGAGAAGGGCATCGCGTTCGGCTTGCAGGATCAGCATGTTTCGGGCTCCCGAATGTGTCCAGAGTCAGTTATCGGTTGAATCAACATAAATCAGTTACGCAGCATGGAGAGCAGCGTATCGTAATCGTGCGCCATATCGGCGTCATTACCACGCATTTCGGCAATGGTTTTGCAGGCATGCAGCACGGTGGTGTGGTCGCGGCCGCCAAAGGCATCGCCGATATTTGGCAAGGACAGTTGGGTCAGCTCCTTGGCCAGCGCCATGGCCACCTGACGCGGCCGGGCAATGTCACGGCTGCGCTTTTTGCTGTGCATGTCGGATAGCTTGATCTTGTAGTACTCGGCCACGGTCTTCTGGATGGCATCTACCGTCACCTGGCGGTTACCGGCGGCCAGAATGTCCTTCAGCGCTTCTTTCACCAGGTCCAGCGAGATGCTCTGGTTGGTGAAGCGGGCATAGGCCACCACGCGCTTGAGCGCGCCTTCCAGTTCGCGCACGTTGGAGCGCACGTTCTGGGCGATGAAAAACGCCACCGGGTGGTCCAGCTTGATGCTGTCGGCTTCGGCCTTCTTCATCAGAATGGCCACGCGCATTTCCAGCTCCGGCGGCTGGATTTCTACCGTCAGGCCCCAGGAGAAGCGGGAAATCAGCCGCTCTTCCATGCCTTCTATCTGCTTGGGGTAGGTGTCGCAGGTCATGATGACTTGCTTGCCGCCTTCAATCAGCGCGTTGAAGGCGTAGAAGAATTCTTCCTGCGTGCGGTTCTTGCCGGCAAAAAACTGGATGTCGTCAATCAGCAACAGATCCAGCGAGTGATAGTAGCGCTTGAATTCGTCAAACGCCTTGTGCTGGTAGGCGCGCATGATGTCGGCTACGTAGCGTTCGGCGTGGATATAGCGGATTTTGGCTTGCGGGTTCTTCTGGAACACGTGGTTGCCAATGGCCTGAATCAAGTGGGTCTTACCCAGACCAACACCGCCATACACAAACAGCGGGTTGTAAGCCTGGTCGCCCGGATTCTCGGCAATCTGCATGGCTGCGGCGCGCGCCAGCTGGTTGCCCTTACCGGTCACCAGGGTGTCAAAGGTGAAGGAGGGGTTGAGCCGGGTGCTTTCGTGGCTGCCGCCTATGGCTTTCACCGCCGCCTGCTTGGCCGGGCTGGGGGTGTCGTTGCTGGTGGTGGGGGCCGGTGCGGGCTTGCGCGCACTGTTGCTGACCGCAGTGGGCACGGCCAGCGGCTTGCTGCTGGGGGCGCCCAGGCGCAGCTCGACCGGGGCTTCGCCCACCAGTTCTACCGCCAGTTCTTCGATGCGACCAAGGAAGCGATCCTTGATGAATTGCATGATGAAACGGTTGGGTGCAAACAGCGCAATGCCTTCTTCGTTGGCTTCGGCCGCCAGCGGCTTGATCCAGGTATTGAACTGCTGTGAAGACAGTTCGGCCTCGAGGCGTGCGAGGCAGGCAGGCCAGAATTGATCCAGTTCGGTCATTAAGTACACGCAAGTAAAAGCAAAAACCCGCCGTTGACGATATGCGTTGCGGCGGGAGGAGCCATGGTTGCCACCCTGTGGGATGGCCGGACGGCTATGTCCGGCGCGGGTGCAGCCCTGGCATGTGTTCATGCAAGGCAAGTGGCTTGCACCATCCCCCTGTCGTGCAGGCTGCCCTTGGGCGGGCGGCTGCGTTTAATAATTACGCAGGGGGTGAGGTGCGTTAAGTTTCGACATTCTAACGGTTTTCGGCAAAGTTATCCACAGGTGCGCTAAAAATTTGCCATTGACAAGCGGCGGTTTTTCTTGTGAAATCACGCGTTTATTTCCGTTTCGAAACAGGAATTCTTTATCATGAAGCGTACTTACCAGCCTTCCACTACCCGTCGCAAGCGCACTCACGGCTTCCTCGTTCGCATGAAGACCCGCGGTGGCCGCGCCGTTATCGCCGCCCGTCGCGCCAAGGGTCGCAAGCGCCTGGCCGTATAAGTTCAGTAATGACTTATCGCTTTCGCCGTGTGCACCGGCTATTAAAAACGGATGAATTTTCATCCGTTTTTAGTTTGCGGCAAGCACGCAGCACGGCTTTGTTTCAGGTATATGCCCGTCCGAATGACCTGGGCCACGCCCGGGTTGGTCTGGTGGTGGGCAAAAAGGTCCACAAGCGGGCCGTACGCCGTAATTACATCAAGCGTACCGTGCGAGAGTGGTTCCGCCTGAATCAGGCTTCCTTGCCGGCACAGGACTACATTGTCCGTGCCAAACTGGCTTTTTCCCGCGCTGACAGAGCAGAAGCTGTCATCGCCTTGTCTACACTCTTTGCTAAACTGGCACGATGTCGCGCCTCCTCATCCTCCTGATCCGTTTTTATCAACTGGCCATCAGCCCTTGGCTGGCACCACGGTGCCGCTATGTGCCGACCTGTTCCAGTTACGCGATCGAGGCAGTGAGAAAGCATGGCGCCTGCAAGGGCGGCTTTCTGGCGATGAAACGCATCGGGCGCTGTCACCCCTGGGGTGGCAGTGGTTATGACCCGGTTCCCTGAACTTTCCGGTATCGTAGAGATGGATTCCAAGCGACTCATAATCTTCATCGTTCTGTCCATGGGCATCCTGCTGCTGTGGCAGGAGTACTTTGCGCCCAAGCCTGCTCCGCAGCAGGTGGCACAGACACAAACGGCTTCGCAGCCGGACGCACCGGCCAGCCATACCGCCAGCGCCCAGCCTGTTGAGGCTGCCAAACTCACCGCCGGTCAGCGCATTCATGTGACGACCGACGTGATCAAGGCCGAAATTGATACCGTGGGTGGTGACCTGCGTCAGCTGGATTTGCTGAAGCACGATTCCGCCACGGACGCCAAAAAGCCGTTCGAACTGCTGACCGACAAGAATGGCCGCGTGTACGTGGCGCAGACCGGTCTGGTGGCTGCCAGCAACCCGGCACTGCCTACCCACAAGTCGGTATACACCTCGGCACAGTCCAGCTACACCCTCAGCGGCGACAGCCTGCAGGTGAAGCTGACCGCGCCGGCCGCCAATGGCGTGCAAGTGGTGAAAACCTATACCTTCAAGAAGGGTAGCTACGATATCTCGGTGCGTTTTGACATTACCAACGGTGGCACCACCCCGCTGGCACCCACCGCTTACTACCGCATCCTGCGTGATGGCCAGGCTCCGGAGGGTGAAGGCCGCTTTGCCCACACCTTTACCGGCCCGGCTGTGTACACCGCCGACAACAAGTTCCAGAAGGTTTCCTTCGAGGACCTGGCCAAGGGCAAGGGTGATTACGCCAAGTCGGCCACCGACGGCTGGGTGGGCATGCTGCAGCATTACTTCATGACCGCCTGGATCCTGAAGCCGCTGGATTCGGCCAGCGTGTGCAAGGACGACAAGTCCTGCCACTTTGAGCTGAAAGACAGCAACGGCCTGTATTCCGCCGCTGCCACCGTGGACCTGAAAACCATCAATCCGGGCCAGACCGCTTCCATCACCGTGCCGCTGTATGCCGGTCCGGAAGACTACAGCGTGCTGACCAAGATTGCCGACGGCCTGGAATATTCCAAGGACTACGGCTGGGTGCACATCTTCGCCTCCCCGCTGTTCTGGCTGCTGACCAAGCTGCACGGTCTGGTACAGAACTGGGGCTGGGCGATTGTGCTGCTCACCCTCACCGTGAAGGCTATCTTCTATCCGCTGACGGCTGCGTCCTACCGCTCCATGGCCAAGATGAAGGCCCTGGCACCGCGTCTGGAACGCATGAAGGAACAATACGGCGACGACCGCATGAAGTTCCAGCAAGCCGTGATGGAAATGTACAAGAGCGAGAAGGTGAATCCGCTGGGTGGCTGTCTGCCCATGCTGATCCAGATTCCGGTATTCATCGGCCTGTACTGGGCGCTGCTGGCTTCGGTCGAGCTGCGTCAGGCACCGTGGATCCTGTGGTACACCGACCTGGCCCGTCCGGACCCGTTCTATGTGCTGCCGGTGATCATGGCTGCCACCATGTTCCTGCAAACCTTCCTGAACCCGCCGCCGACGGACCCGATGCAGGCGAAGATGATGAAGATCATGCCGGTTGCCTTCTCGGCCATGTTCTTCTTCTTCCCGGCTGGTCTGGTGCTGTACTACGCCGTAAACAACATCCTGTCGATTGCCCAGCAGTGGTACATCAACAAGAGCATTGAAAACAGCAAGAAAGTCGCCCTGCAGTCCTGAACCGGACGGTAGTGACTGACAAAGCCCGGCCAGACAAAGGCCGGGCTTTCTTTCTGATACAGTAAAAAAATCAACACAAGTTGACCCAAGCTGCTGTCGCCATCCATCTGGCGGCTGCTTCGGTCAGCCTGTCAGCAGCAAGGAATGCCCGCATGCCTACCCTCTACGCTCCCGTCACCATCTGTGCCATTGCCACCGCGCCCGGTCGTGGTGGTGTGGGTGTCATCCGCGTGTCCGGCCGCGATCTGCTGCCCTTTGCCGCTGCGCTTACCGGCAGCAAGCAGCCCAAGCCGCGCTACGCAACGTATACCGATTTCTACGCGGCAGACGGCCAGGCCATCGACAATGGCCTGCTGCTGTACTTCCCCGGCCCTAACAGCTTTACCGGCGAGGACGTACTGGAGTTGCAAGGCCACGGCGGGCCGGTGGTGCTCAACATGCTGCTGACCCGCTGCCTGCAGCTGGGCGCACGGCTGGCCGAGCCGGGCGAGTTCTCCAAGCGCGCCTTCCTGAACGACAAGATGGACCTGGCGCAGGCGGAAAGCGTGGCCGACCTGATTGATGCTTCCAGCGAAACCGCAGCCCGTAGTGCGCTCAAGTCGCTGAAAGGTGCGTTCTCCAATGAAATCCACGTGCTGGTGGATGAGCTGATCACCCTGCGCATGCTGGTGGAAGCCACGCTGGATTTTCCGGAAGAAGAAATCGACTTCCTCAAGCAGGCCGATGCACTGGGCAAGTTGCAAACCCTGCGTCAGCGCTTGCAACAGGTGCAGTCCACCGCACGGCAAGGCGCCATCCTGCGCGAAGGCATGCATGTGGTGCTGGTGGGGCAGCCTAACGTGGGCAAATCCAGCCTGATGAATGCGCTGGCGGGCGATGATATCGCCATCGTCACTGACATTGCCGGGACCACCCGCGACACGGTGCGGGAGGAAATCGTCATCGACGGCGTGCCGGTGCATATCATCGATACCGCCGGTCTGCGCGATACCGACGATGTGGTGGAGAAGATCGGCATCGAACGCACCTGGCAGGCGGTGGAGCGCGCCGATGTCGCACTGGTGCTGGTGGACAGCCGCGAAGGCGTGACTGCCGAAGTGGAAGCGATTCTGGAACGCATCCCGCCGCAACTGCCACGCTTGTTCATCTACAACAAGGCCGACCTGAGCGGCGAAACCATCGGCATGGCCGAGGAAGATGGCCGCAGCGTGCTGCGTCTGTCCGCCCGCACCCATGCCGGGGTGGACCTGCTGAAAGCCCGCCTGCTGGAGCTGATTGGCTACAGCGGGGCCAGCGAAGGTGTGTTCCTGGCACGCGAGCGCCATCTGGACGCCATCCGCCGTGCCGCCGAGCATATGGAACTGGCGCATACTGACTGGGAAATGGTGGAGATCTTCGCCGAAGAGCTGCGATTGGCACAAAATGCGCTGTCGGAAATCACCGGCCAGTTCACACCGGACGACCTGCTGGGGGTGATTTTCAGCCGCTTCTGTATTGGAAAGTAAACGCCACGACCCGGCATATCAAAGCCCCGCCCAGCGGGGCTTTGTTGTTTGGGCCACCAAGCCTGCACAAAACTCCAACAGTCTGGCCGTGTGCTTTGCGTTAGCGTAGGGCCTAATCGTTTTCTGCCTGTCCGGACAGTCTTGATGGAACAAATCACCGTATACGCCTTCCCGGTTTTCCTGCTGCTGATGCTGGTGGAAATCGGCTATGGCCTGGCCGTCGGCCGTAATACTTATCGTCTGAGCGATGCGCTGGCCAGCCTGAGCCAGGGGCTGCAGAGCCAGTTGGTGGCCAGTGTCAGCATGCTGTTTCAGATTGGCTTGTATGCGCTGGCCTGGCAGCATGTGGCCATTTTTCCCCATGCTGCCTTGTGGGCTACAGGCTGGGGCTGGCTGCTGGCCATTGTCATGTTCGACTTCTGCGATTACTGGCTGCACCGCGTGGGGCATGAAAGCGCGGTGTTCTGGGCCGCACATGCGGTACATCACCAGAGCCAGCATTTCAACTTGTCCACTGCCTTGCGCCAGGAAAGTACGGTGGCGTTTCTCGGTTGGCCCTTCTATTTGCCCATGGCCTTGGTCGGGGTGCCTCCGGCCCAGTTTGCCTTGGCCGGGTTGATTGTCCTGCTGTATCAGTTCTGGATTCATACCGAGCACGTCGGCAAGCTGGGTTGGTTCGACCGGGTGTTTTCTTCACCCTCCAATCACCGGGTGCATCATGCGGTGAACGACCAGTATCTGGACAAGAATTACGGCGGAATGCTGATCATCTGGGACCGCCTGTTCGGCACCTTCATCGAAGAGGATGAGGCCCCGGTGTACGGCACCCGCACGCCGCTCAATAGCTGGAATCCCTTGTGGGCGGTGGCATCCGGCTATGTGCCGCTGTGGCAGCTGGCGTGCCGTGCGCCACGCTGGCAGGACAAGTTGAAGGTGTGGTTCAAGGCGCCGGGCTGGCTGCCGCCCGGCGTGCGCGATGACAGCCCGGCTTTTGACCTGCAAGCGGCCAGACAGCGTTATGACCCGCCGCTGACGCGTGCGGCTATGCTGATGGCCGTGGGGCAGTTTGTCTTGCAGACAGCGGCCGCTGCAGCCTATCTGTGGCAGAGCGATGTGCTGGCCACGCCCGCCTTGTGGGGTTTTGCCCTGTTGCAGCTGGCTGGACTGTTCGGCCTTGGTCGTTTGTTGCAGGGTGTGTGCTCGCCCTGGCGTCTGCTGGCGCTGGATGTACTGTTGATGTTGCTGGCGGCTGCTGGCAGCCTGTTGTGAGTCCCAGGCCGGCTGTCGCATTTATGCGGCAGTTGCGCGTCTTTCATCTCTGCTGCGCGGTGTGGCGGGCCGGTGCTCTGGCCTGCTTGCCCTGCCTATCCTGCTGGCATCTGAAATCATAAAACGCTGATACTGGCGGTTCCGGACTTGTGTTGCGGACATTTCCTGTACGGTATTCCGTGTGCGCAGACGGGTAGTGACAAGCAAGTTTGCAGGATGGTGCAATGCACGATAAGCCGGTTGTCACCGTGCTTCTTCTGTTGCTTACACGGATAATTCATTTTTGTTTACAGCACCTTGGTGTTAATGGTTAACCCTGCTTTACAAGCTGGAGGGCGAACCGTTAGTGTCTTTCAACGAGGTGTTTTCCCATGCGCGGCACTGCTCTTGTCCGGATTTTGCCCCGCCTGCCCATGGCAGGCCGGATGGTTCGGGGTGAGAGATGGTGATGCCGCCGCCCTTGCTGCTACCTGCTCCTGTTGTGCAGTGATCCTGCCTGGAGACTTGGCCGTGTTGACCGGATTGTCAGACGGTATATGGTAGGCAAATGTCGCAATTGTGTAAAAGTATTGCGCAAAATCAACATTCGTGTTTTTAATAGAATTCAAACGCTCGTTCGAAATTGGCCTCGCACGGGCGTTCGCTATCTTTGGTTTTGTTTTTTGTCATTTCACTTTGCAGGAGATTCACACCATGCAGATCGCTATTCCGGCCGAAAGGCTGGCTGGTGAAAAACGCGTGGCCGCAACACCGGAAACGGTGAAAAAGCTGGTTGCCATGGGTCACGCCGTGGTGGTCGAGCAGGGAGCCGGGCAGTTTGCCGCCGCTCCCGATGCGGCTTACGTTGAAGTGGGGGCCAGCATCGCCCCTGACCGTGCCCAGGCACTGGCCCAGGCCGACATCGTGCTGACCGTGCGTCCGCTGGACGAAGCCGGCATTGCCGAGCTGAAAACCGGCGCGGTGCTGATTGGCCAGCTGGCGCCGTACCAGAACAGCACCTTCCCGGCGCTGGCTGCCAAGAAGGTTTCCGCCTTTGCCATGGAACTGCTGCCGCGTACTACGCGCGCACAGAGCATGGACGTGCTGTCCAGCCAGAACAACATCGCCGGTTACAAGGCGGTGCTGCTGGCCACCCATTACTACCCGCGTTTCATGCCCATGCTGATGACGGCAGCCGGGACGGTAAAACCGGCCAAGGTGCTGATCATGGGTGTGGGTGTGGCCGGTTTGCAGGCCATTGCCACGGCCAAGCGTCTGGGTGCAGTGGTGGAAGCCACCGACGTGCGTCCTTCTACCAAGGAGCAGGTGGAGTCTCTGGGCGGCAAGTTCATCGAAGTGCCGATGACGGCTGAAGAAAAGGCCGCCAGCGATGGCGTGTACGCCAAGGAAATGTCCGACGACTACAAGCGTCGTCAGGCCGAACTGGTGAGCAAGCACGCCCGTGCTGCCGACATCATCATCACTACCGCGCTGATTCCGGGCAAGAAGGCCCCGACGCTGATCAGTGCCGACATCGTGGCCGCGATGAAGCCGGGCTCGGTCATCATCGACATTGCCGCCGAAGCCGGTGGCAACTGTGAATTGACCCAGCCGGGTGAAGTGGTGGTGACTGCCAACCACGTTACCGTGGTGGGCCAGTTCAACCTGCCGGGCGAGCTGGCGGCGGATGCCTCCAGCCTGTACGCCAAGAACCTGCTGACCTTCCTGGCGCTGATGCTGACGAAGGAAGGCTTCACCCTCAATCTGGAAGACGACCTGCTGGCGGCCACCCTGGTGACCCACGACGGCCAGGTGCGTTTCCCCGCGGCCAACTAAGGAGAACAGAGATGGTCGATCCCTTTATCGCCAGCCTTACCGTTTTCGTGCTGGCCGTGTTTGTCGGCTACCACGTGGTATGGAACGTCACCCCGGCACTGCATACCCCGCTGATGGCGGTGACCAATGCCATTTCCGGCATCATCATCGTCGGTGCCATGCTGCAGGTGGTGGACATCAACGGTTCCGAAATCACCCTCACCTCGGTGCTGGGTACCATCGGCATCTTCCTGGCCAGCATCAACATCTTCGGCGGCTTCATGGTCACCCAGCGCATGCTGGACATGTTCAAGAAGAAGAAAAAATAAGGAAGAACCATGGCTAATATTTCCGCAGTACTTTATCTGGTGGCGGCCGTGCTGTTCATTCTGGCGCTCAAGGGGCTGTCCAGCCCGGTGACGGCGCTGCGCGGCAACAAATTCGGCATCATCGGCATGGTCATCGCCGTGGGCACCACCTTCATGATCATGGACAAGCCGGTGCTGGGGCTGATTGCCGCTGCCATCATCGGTGGTGCCGTGATTGGCGGCTGGAAGGCCAAAACGGTTGAAATGACCGGCATGCCGGAGCTGGTGGCCGCCATGCACTCGCTGGTGGGCCTGTCTGCGGTGCTGATTGCCGTGGCTGCCATCTTCCATACCGGCGTGGAACACACCCCGGTACAAAAGGTGGAACTGTTCATTGGCGCGTTTATTGGTGCCATCACCTTTACCGCTTCGGTCATTGCCTACGGCAAGCTGTCCGGCCGCTTTGGCTCCAAGGCGGTCAGCTTCAATGGTCAGCATTTGCTGAACCTGGTGCTGGCACTGGCCATGGTGGGTTTTGGCGTGGCCTACTTCGTGACCGACAGTCATGCAGCCTTCCTGCTGATGGTGGCCATTGCACTGGTACTGGGCGTGACGCTGATCATCCCGATCGGCGGTGCCGACATGCCAGTGGTAGTCTCCATGCTCAACTCCTACTCCGGCTGGGCCGCAGCGGGTATCGGCTTCACGCTGAACAACCCGGTGCTGATCATTGCCGGTGCCTGCGTGGGTTCGTCCGGTGCCATCCTGTCCTACATCATGTGCAAGGCGATGAACCGTTCCATCGTGTCGGTGTTGCTGGGTGGCTTTGGTGCCGAGGCGGCGGCTGGCGGTGCGGCGGGTGACAGTGGTCCGAAGAACTACAAGTCCGGTTCGGCAGAAGACGCAGCCTTCCTGATGAGCAATGCCGACAGCGTGGTGATTGTGCCGGGTTATGGCCTGGCGGTATCGCGCGCCCAGCATGCGCTGCAGGAGTTTGCCGAGTTGCTGCACGAGAAGGGTGTGACCGTGCGTTACGCCATTCACCCTGTGGCTGGCCGTATGCCAGGCCACATGAATGTGCTGCTGGCCGAAGCCGAAGTGCCCTACGAGCAGGTACTGGAGATGGAGGAGATCAACTCCGACTTCAACAATACCGACGTAGTGCTGGTGATTGGTGCCAACGACGTGGTGAACCCGGCGGCGCAGAAGGACAAGTCCAGCCCCATCTACGGCATGCCGATTCTGGAAGCGCACAAGGCACGTACCGTGATCGTGGTGAAGCGTTCCATGAGCGTGGGCTATGCCGGTCTCGACAACGAGCTGTTCTACATGGACAAGACCATGATGGTGTTTGGCGATGCCAAGAAAGTGGTGGAAGACCTGGTGAAGGGCGTGGTGCACTAAGCGCTGCTGACCAAGGTATCACCCTGCACAACCCCGCCTGTTTGGCGGGGTTTTTTCATGCGCTGGAGGCCGCAGCTCAGCAGCTATGCTCGACCTTATGGGTAGTTGACAGTGGTCGCCGGGTGGAACTCATGGCCAGTACCGGCCTCTTAAATATTAGTATTGTTTAATTTTGGAGATACTGATGCACTGGAAAACCACCGCTATTATTGTCGCCCTGTTGTCTGCCCCGGTGCTGGCCCGGCCCAATCTGATCGGTACAGACTGGCAACTGGTATCACCCAACACCGCCGAACCGCAGCCCACGCTGTCGTTTCAGGCCAAGGGCATCAGCGGCTTTGCTGGTTGTAACCGCTTTACCGGTCACAGCAATGCCGAAGGTAAACTGTCGATTGCCACCACGCGCATGATGTGCCCCCCGGCCATGATGCAAACCGAGCAGGCGTATATCGAATTCCTGTCGCAGCCATTCCAGATCAAGACCGATGGCAAGGCGCAGCAACTGGTACTGACGGGTAAGGCCGGCAAGGAATACCGCTTTGTACGCAAGCAGGACAAGGCCGCAGGCCAGAACACCGCTGCCACGGCCCCGGTACAACGCCCGCAGTATCTGTATGTCAGTGCCGTGCGCAAGAACTGCAGTGCCGGTGCGGGGCAGATGCAATGCCTGCAGGTGCGCAGCAGTGAAAACCAGCCCTGGCAGCTGTTCTATGGCGAAATTGAAGGCTTTACCCCGCAGCCCGACACGGCCTACTACCTGAAGCTGCGTTATGAAATGGTGGCCAACCCTCCGGCGGATGCCTCGGCGGTGCGGACCATTTTGGAGCGGGTGGTGTTCAGTGAAACTGTCACCCGTTCGCGTCTGTAAGCTTGACCGCGGAACATGAAAAAAGCCCGCACACGCGGGCTTTTTCTGTTGGCAGGGATGGGCTTCAATCGCCCTTGGCCAGCGCCAGTTCCAGGCTGCGGTGGTAATGCTGTGCTGCCTGTTCTTCCTTGCCGGTGGCTTCAAACAGCCGGGCCAGCTCGGCATTGGCGCACAGAGTGGGCTCGATGGAGTTACTGGCTTCCAGATAGCTCTGCGCCTTGCCCCACAGTTGCTGGTTCATGGCCAGACGGCCCAGGGCCAGCAGCAGCATGTAGTCGCGCGGACGGGTTTTCAGCCAGTCTTCGGCACTGCGCATCAGCTCCAGACGTTTTTCCGGCGACAGGCGCTCGGCCAACTGACCCAGTTCGCGAGCCAGTTCCGGCGTGGCCTGATCTTCATCGGCCAGGGCTTCGGCTAGCAGGGTGGCTGCATAGTCGAAGTCTTCCAGCGCAATCAAACGGCTGACGATTTCGCTTACCAGAATCGGATTGCGACGTTCGGCTTCCGGAATGCGGCGCAGCCAGTCACGCACCTCACGGCTGCCGACAAAACCGGTCAACTGCTGGCTGTAAGCGGCCAGGCGATAACGGCGGGCTTGCGACGGTTCCAGCGCTTCGGCCTTGAGCAGTTTTTCGGTCAGGGCCAATACCGCTTCTGGCTGACGTTGCAGCAAACGCACTTTCAGTTCCAGGCGCAGGGCATTGGTGAGGTTGGGCGACAGCGCACGAGCACGTTCGATGGCGGCCAGTGCGCCCAGCGCGTCCTTGGCTTCCAGCTTCAGCTCGGCATCCAGCATGTGGCGGGCCAGTTGCAGGCGTTCGGGCAGGGTGTCCAGCTGTTGCAGGTATTGGTCGCGCTTGTCCAGCGCACCGGTGGCTCCGGCAGAACGGGCGGCCAGCAGCAGGGCCAGCGCACGGTTTTCGGCCGCGTACTCGTCTTCCATGGCCTTGAGCGCTTCGCGTTCGGCTTTCTGGAAGCGGCCTTCAAAAAAGGCGATCCCCGCTTCGCGCAAGGCGTGGCGGGCTGCTTTCAGCTTTTTCTGACGCTGAAAACGCTTGACCTCGGCCGGCAGCCCGGCAGTGATGCTGATGACGCGCATCACGGCGTAAGCCAGCACGATGAGTACCACAATGCCCAGCAGCAGCAGGTTGAACGACACTTCCATGCGCCATGGCGGCAGGAACAGGATGGCGTAGCCGGTATTCAGGGTGGAGGCCAACCCCACCAGCACGGCCAGGGCGAACAGGCCGGTAATCCAGATGACGAATTTCACCGCTTAGTCTCCCTTGTTGCCCTGGGCGTCACGAACCGCCTTCAGGCTGGCGTTGAGGTCGGGCAGGGTGACGGACAGCGGAGCAGACTTGAGCTCTTGCAAGGTGGCCAGCCACTGGCGCGTGGCCGGGGCATCACCATCGAAGTAGCGCTGAACATAGTCCTGAGCGGCATTGATGTCGGCCGTGTAGGTGGTGCCGTCACGTTGCAGCAGCGCCAGGCGTGCGTCCAGCAGACGCATTTTCAGGTTCTCGCGCAGGAAGAATGATTGCTCCGGCGACAGCAGCAGGGCTTCCGGTTTGTCCATGCGGCGGATGTGTACCAGCTCGCCCAGGCTCTGGCTGATGTCGGCCACCAGGCGTTCCCAGAAGGGGGCGGTGTCCGCCACGCGCTTGGTGGTTTGCTTGTCTTGCAGATGATGGGCATCCACCACCAGCGGCATGCTGCTACTGGACAGCATCAACCGGTCCAGCTTGACGGTGAGACCAACGCTGTCCAGAACGGGCAGGGCCTTGAGTTTTTCCAGATCGGTGACCACTGCCTTTTTCACGGCAATCAGCTGCGGCTGGTCGAACTTGGACAGGCGGGCATCCACCATTTGCAGGGCGGAGATGGCTGCATTGACATTGCCTGCCAGTTGCAACTGCTGGCTGGCAATGGCCAGCGTATGTTCCACTTCGGATAGCAGCCAGTCGGAGCGGTTTTTGGTCAACTCCTGATACATGCCGTTCAGGGTGTTGTACTGGCCGGCGGATTCATTCACGCGGGTTTCCAGCACCGCCAGCTTGGCATCGGTGGCGCGGGCGGCGCTGAGCGCCTGTTCGGTCAGGCCGCGCAATTCCTTGGAGGCACCATTGCCTTCGGCCATGCGGCCCGCCAGTTCCTGGCGTGCGGCAGCCAGTTCCTGCTGGGTGCTGTACAGCTGGTAGCCTGACAGGCCAAGGGCGGCCAGTGCCACCAGCAAGGCCAGGTTCAGCTGTTTTTTGCGGACGGGACGGGGAGTGTCGACAGTCTGGGTTTCGCTCATGGGTGACGGCAGAACCATTCTCTGAGGCCGCTGACGAGCGCTTCGTCATCGGCCCGGGTTGTCACGATGCGTGTCGCGCCCAGTGCCTGCAATCGTTCGGCAATGCGCGGGTGCGGCACGCAATACAAAAGGCATTGTAACGTCACGGCCCTTGCCGGGCCAGCCAGTCTGAACAATTGCTCCACCATTTCGCTGGAAGTGATCACCATGGCGTCTGGCGGGTCATCATCCAGCAAGCCCCAGTCTGGCTTGCCGTCCATGCGCTGGTAGACCTCGGCCAGTGTCACATCGGCACCGCGCTGGCGCAGGGTGTCGGCCAGCAAGGCGCGGCCACCCAGGCCGCGCACGATCAGCCAGTGCTGACCGCTGACATCCGCCAGCTGGGGCAGGGCCAGCAAGGATTCGCTGTCGCTGCCAGTGGTGGGAAACAGGATGTCCTGTCCGCTAAGCTTGGCCAGGCGACGTGCGCTGGCCTGGCCTACGCAGGCCAGCCGGGCATTGACAGGCTGTTGTTGCAGCACCGGCCAGGCGATGTCGATGGCGCTGGGGCTGACAAAAAACAGCCAGTCGGCCTGTGCGGCTTGTGCCGGCAAGTGGGCCAGCGCATCAGGAAGAGGCTGAATGTCCATGACCGGGAAGGACTGCCCCTGCCAGCCTGCATCGGCCAGCAGGGTCAGCAAACGGCCGCTTTGTGCGGCCGGTCTGGCCACCAGGATGCGGCGGCCGGCTGTGGTCATGCCTGGTCTTTCAGTACGGCGTCAATCAGCGGCTTGGCGCCATCGTCCAGCAGGCGCTTGGCCACGGCGCGGCCCAGCGAGTCGGCATACTGGCGCGGCGCACTGGCGGTGGCGGTCAGCATGACCGAGCCATCCGGATGCGCGACAAAACCGCCCAGGGTGAGTACGTCGTCAGTCAGGGTGGCAAAGGCACCCAGCGGCACCTGGCAGCTGCCGCCCAGTTCGCGCGCCAGTGCGCGTTCGGCGCTGACACAGGCGTGGGTATCCGGGTGGTTCAAGGGTTGCAGCAGGGCCAGCATGTCGGCGCGGTCGGCGCGGATTTCAATGCCCAGTGCACCTTGACCGGCGGCCGGCAGGCTTTCGGACGGGGCGAGTTCTGCGCGAATCCGGTCGTGTAGTTCCAAGCGCTTGAGCCCCGCAGCCGCCAGAATGATGGCGTCGTATTCGCCGTCGTCCAGCTTGCGCAGGCGGGTTTGCACATTGCCGCGCAGCGGTTTGATCACCAGTTGCGGGTAGCGGGCGCGCAGTTGCGATTCGCGGCGCAGGCTGGAGGTGCCCACCACGCTGCCTGCCGGCAGCTCGGCCAGGCTGGCAAACTTGTTGGAAACAAAGGCGTCGCGCGGGTCTTCGCGTTCGCAGATGGCGGCCAGGGCAAAGCCCTCCGGCAGCACCATGGGCACGTCCTTGATGGAGTGTACGGCGAGGTCGGCACGGCCTTCGGCCAGGGCCACTTCCAGCTCTTTCACGAACAGGCCCTTGCCGCCGATCTTGGACAGGGTTTTGTCCAGAATCTGGTCGCCCTGGGTGGTCATGCCCAGAATTTCGACAGTAAGGTGCGGGTACAGCACTTGCAGGCGGGCCTGGATGTGTTCGGCCTGCCACATGGCCAGGCGGCTTTCGCGGCTGGCAATGACGATCTTGTCCATGAATTGCGGTCCTGACGATGAATTTTCGCCCGATTCTAGCATGCAGCCGCAGGGATGCCTGGAGTGGCGTCAAGGAAAAGCCATTTGTTGCTTATGGTCACAGTCAAGGGTGAACCCGCGTTGCTGTTGTGCACAAAATGTGCGAAAAAAATCAGGAAAATTCGGTAATGAACACACTACAGCGGTAATGCTGCCTATGATGGTCGTTGCGCAGCCGCTTGAAGTCAGATTGCCGTCTGACTTGAACAGGTTGCCCGACCATTTAATAAACAGGCCAACGGCCATGCCACGCTTGTCATGGTGACAGTACCGATTGGCCAGACAATGCAACAAAGGAAACAGGACATGACGGAGCTGGACAAGGATCTTCCCCTACGTGCCGACCTGGCGCGGCTGGACCGCCTCTTGGGCGAAGTACTGCATGCCCAGGAAGGCCCGCAGGTGTATCAAGAGGTCAAGGCCATTGCGGCACGTACCCCGGAGCAGCGTGCATTGCCGCTGCCGGACACCTTGTCGCCCAAGGCCACTACCGCCCTGGTACGCGCCTGTGGCCTGTATGCCCAGTTGTTCAATATCGCGGAAGACCTGCACCACACCCGTCGTCGTCGTGCGCACCAGATTGCCGGTTCGCGCCCGCAGCAAGGCAGCCTCAACCGCGCACTGGCCCGCCTGAAAGAAGAAGGCGTCAGCTTTGCCCAGCTGTCTGACACCCTGCAGGACGCCTATGTCGGTGCCATCCTCACCGCCCACCCCACCGAAGTGCAGCGCCAGAGTGTGCTGGACGGTCACCGCGCGGTGCGTAAATTCCTCAGTCTGCTCGGCTCGCCGGACATCACACCGGAAGAGGAAACCGAACTGGATGGCAAGCTCAAGCGGGTAATCCTGTCCATGTGGCAGACCTCGGAAATCCGCCATTTCAAGCTGTCGGTGGAAGACGAAATCAAGAACGGCGTGGCCTACCACCCGATGACTTTCTTCTCCGCCCTGCCACGCTTGTACCAGCGCCTGGGCAAGGAAGTGGAATCTGCCTGGGGGCAAACGCCTGTCCTGCCGCCCTTCATTCGCGTGGGCAGCTGGATTGGTGGCGACCGTGACGGCAACCCCAACGTCAACGCCACCGTGTTGCGCCATGCCTTCACCCTGCAGGCCACCCAGGCCTTTGAGCACTACCTGTCCGAGCTGGCATCGCTGTACCGCGAACTGTCTCTCTCCGAGCGTCACGTCACGGTCAGCCCGGCCTTGCAGGCTCTGTCCGACCAGACGCCGGACAACAAGGAAAGCCGCGAGCAGGAACCCTATCGCCGCGCCTTGGCCACCATTGAAGCCCGTTTGCTGGGCAAGGCTGCCGAGCTGGGGCTGGCGGTGCGTGGCCGCTGGCCGGTGGCCGCAGCCTATCGTGACACCGCCGCCTTCCAGGCAGATCTCGCCATCGTGGCGGATTCGCTGATTGCCCATGGCAGCGACCTGCTGGCCGATGGCCGTCTGGCCCGCCTGCGCCGCGCGGTGGAAGTGTTCGGCTTCTTCCTGATGCCGGTGGACCTGCGCCAGTTTGCCGGCATGCACGAAGCCGTGGTGAGCGAACTGTTTTCCAGTGCCGGACTGGAACATTACCCGGCGCTGGACGAGGCCGCGCGCATTCGCGTTTTGCTGCGTGAACTGGCCACCCCGCGCCTGTTGTACTCGCCGTACCAGCAGTACAGCGCCGATACCGAAAAAGAGCTGGCCATCTTCCGCGAAGCCGCGCTGATCCAGCAGCAGTTCGGTACCGAGGCCATCAGCCAGAGCATCATTTCCAACTGCGCTTCGGTCAGCGACATTCTGGCGCTGGCGTTGATCCTGAAGGAAAGCGGCCTGATCCGGCTGCACAACGGCCTGCCGGTGTCCACCATCAACGTGGTGCCGCTGTTTGAGACGATTGCCGACCTGGTGGCTGCCACCGACATCATGGATACGCTGTTTGCGCTGCCGTGGTACCAGTTGCTGCTGAAGAGCCGCGGCATGCTGCAGGAAGTGATGCTGGGTTATTCCGACAGCAACAAGGACGGCGGCTATCTCACCAGCCAGTGGGAGCTGTACAAGGCAGAACAGCGCCTGGTGCAGAGTTTTGACAAGGCCGGCGTCAAGCTGCGCCTGTTCCATGGTCGTGGCGGCTCGGTGGGCCGTGGTGGTGGCCCGTCCTTCGAGGCCATCATGGCGCAACCGGCCGGCAGCGTAGCCGGTCGTATCCGCATTACCGAGCAAGGCGAGGTGATTGCCTCCAAGTATTCCGACCCCGACATCGGTACCCGTAATCTGGAAGCGCTGGTAGCTGCCACGCTGGAAGCCAGCCTCACCACTCACCCCAGCGGCGAGGCGGATGGTGCAGTGTTCGACGAACTGTCCGAAGCCGCTTTCAAGGCCTATCGCCAACTGGTGGAAACCGAAGGCTTCATGCAGTACTTCCTGGAAGCCACGCCGATCAACGCCATTGCCAAGCTCAATATCGGCAGCCGCCCGGCGTCGCGCAAGAGCCTGGCCAGCATCAAGGACCTGCGCGCCATTCCCTGGGTGTTCTCCTGGTCGCAATCGCGGGTGATGCTGCCCGGCTGGTTCGGTTTCGGTTCGGCCGTGGCCGGTTTCATTGCCCGCCATGGCGACGAAGGCCTGGCCCGTCTGCAAGGCTTGTATCGCACATCGCCCTTCTTCCAGGTGATTCTGTCCAATATGGAACAGGTGCTGGCCAAGGCGGACCTGGGCATTGCGCGCCGTTTTGCCGCGCTGGTGGAAGACCGGGTATTGGCCGACAAGCTGTTTGGCCAGATTGAGGCGGAATGGCAGAAGACGCACGACGCCTTCTTTGCCATCAGCGGCCAGACCAGCCTGCTGGAACAGAACCCCACCCTGCATCGCAGTCTGGAAACCCGTCTGCCGTATCTGGATGCACTCAACCTGCTGCAGGCCGACCTGCTGCAGCGCCTGCGTGCCAACCCGGACGATGCCGAGGCACTATACGCCATTCACCTCACCATCAATGGCACCTCGGCGGGTTTGCGTAACAGCGGCTGATCAGCCCCCATGCTGCTAAACCGGCAAAACCGTCACCCTTGGGTGGCGGTTTTTTCTTGCCTACAAATGGCTAGGCCGGCCGGGGCCCAAGGCTTAACGGCGCAGGAAATTGCTTTCGATCAGCTTCACCACTTCCCCACCATGGCCGGACAGAATGGCCTTGGCGGAGTACAGCGCGGTGTGCAGCACTTCTTCGGTGGTGACGGTGGGCGGCATGATCAGCTCATACTGGTTCACCTTGACGTCCAGCAGCATGGGGCCGGGCTCGGCCAGCCATTGCGCAACGGCTTCCGGCAGCTGCTCGGCATGCTCCACGCGCAGGCCCTTGAAGCCAACCGCCTCGGCCAGCTTGACCCAGTCCGGGTTATGCAGGTCGGTGAAGCTGTTCATCAGGCCTTCCACCTTTTGTTCGATCTCGACAAAGTCCAGCGCGCTGTTGTTGAGGATGACAATCTTGATGTCCAGTCCCTCTTGCACGATGGTCAGCAAATCCCCCATCAGCATGGACAGACCGCCGTCACCGCAGATGGCAATCACCTGCCGGTGCGGGAAGGCGTTCTTGATGCCCAGCGCCTCCGGCATGGCATTGGCCATGGTGCCGTGAATCAGGCTGGCCAGTGTGCGGCGCTTGCCGTTGGCGCGGGTGTGGCGTAGCAGCCAGACCATGGCCGTGCCGGAGTCTCCCACCAGAAAAGCATCGTCAGCGGCCATCTGGTCTATCAGCTTCACCAGATATTGCGGGTGAATCAGGCCGTTGTGCCCCGGCTTTTCTTGTTCCGCCAGCCAGTGCAGTGATTTCTGATGCAGCTTCTGGCACTCCTGCAGGAAGTTGTCATCATGCCGTTCCGGCAGACGCGGCAGCAGTTTTTGCAAGGTGGTGCGGATATCGCCGACCACGCCCAGTTTCACCGGATGACGCCGCCCCAGGTGGGTGGCCTGATTGTCCACCTGCAGGATGGTGGCGCGGTGCGGGTAGAAAGATGTCCAGGCAAAGTCGGCACCCAACAGCAGCAAGGTGTCGCATTCCTGGGTGGAGTGATAGCCCGATTCAATACCCAGCATGCCAGTCATGCCCACATTGAAGGGGTTGTCCGGCTCGATGAAATCCTTGGCGCGGCTGGTGTGCGCCACCGGGGCCTTGAGCCTGCGTGCCAGTTCCACGATTTCGGCATGGGCATCGGCGCAACCGGAGCCGCAATACAGTGTCAGCCGCTCGGAAGACAGCAGCAAGTGTGCCATTTCATCCAGTTCGGCTTCGGACGGGCTACATACGGGCTGTGGGTGATGTGCGCTGAATGGCAGCCCCGGCGGCACCTGCTGCCCCGCCAGATCGCCCGGCACAATCAGCACGGCCACACCGCGCAGATTGATGGCCGCCTGCGCCGCCTGGGCGGTGAGTCGTCTGGCTTGGGAGGAATGATACAGCGTGGCGCAAAAATGGCTGCAGGTGCGGAAAATGGCGGCCAGATCCACTTCCTGCGGAAACTCCATGCCCAGTTCGGTCAGCGCCACCTGGGTGGCAATCATCACCACCGGCGAGCGATTGCGGTGTGCTTCCAGCAGACCATTGATGGTATGCAGGCTGCCGGGGCCACAGCTGCCGGCGCAGGCAGTGAGTCTGCCGGTCATATAGCTCTCTGCTCCGGCGGCCATGGTAGCCACTTCCTCGTGACGCACGTGTACCCATTTGATCTGGCTGTGGCGAATGGCATCCGTGATGTGGTTGAGCGTGTCGCCGACAATGCCGTAGCAGTTTTTTACGCCGGCTTGTTCCAGGGTTTCGATGATGACTTCACCAACAGTTTGATGGCGCATAGTGGGTTTCTCCATGGGTGGGACTGGACGAAATACGTGCTGTAACTGTGGTAACTGCGTTGCGCAGCACGCAGTCCAGAGGCGTGCTGGGCGGTTTACTACAAGCCAAAGTTACTGTTTTGCAACTTTCTCCCTGATGCCTTGCACTGTCCCCGGCTGATTTCCGGAGTTGGCTGCCGAAGAATTATTTGTTGTGCGTCATTTTTTTCCTTGGTAGTGGCGAAATTTCCTTTTCCTTTTCCCGCGCCCTTAAGCCCCTTGTTTTTGCTGTTGCCGGGCAATCATGCTCCAGCCAGTCAGCTCGACAGTGCGATGAAGCACTGCCTGGGCGCACCTTGAGTCCGTACTGATGACACTCCGTAACTGCCCTTCAGGAGCATGCCATGACCCACCCTGTCGATTTTCCTCCTCCGGATTCTGCCGGTAGTGCCCGCCGGGTTTTTCTCAAGCAGCTGGCGGCAGCATCTGGCAGCTTGCCGCTAGGCAAGGCACTGGCTGGCGGCACGGCGACAGCCTTGTTGTTGCAGTCGGCAGAAGCCGGTGCAGCACCGTCCGGCAAGCCGGTGATCAATACCGTATACGGCTACGAAAGCTTTGGTCCGGACGAAGCCGCCTTTGTCGAGGCCATGCTCAATATCATGTGTCCGGCAGATCACTTCACCCCCAACGGGGTGGACTGCGGCCTGGCCATCTATATCGACCGTCAGCTGGCTGGCAGTTTTGGCCAGGGTGCGCGGCGCTACGCCGCAGGGCCATTCTTGCAGGGGGCAGCCCAGTGCGGGCCGCAACTGCCGCTGACGCCAGAGCAGTATTTCAAGGCGGGCATAGCAGAAGCTGATCGCGCTGCGCAGCGGCTTTATGGCCAGTTGTTTGATGCCCTGACACCGCAACAAGGCGATGCCTTCTTGCAGCAACTGGCGGCGGGGCAAGTGGCCGGTGAGCAACTGGATCTGGCGGAATGGTTCAACGCCCTGGTGTACCCGCTATTTGCCGAAGCCTGTTTTGCCGACCCGCTCTATGGCGGCAATGTGGGCATGGTGTTCTGGAAGATGATCGGCTACCCCGGCCTGCCAGCCACGCATGCACTGGATGTTGTCCAGTATCTTGGCAAGCCCTATCCCGGCGCTGCCCATCCCAAATCCATCGCCGACTTCAGCTAGGGACAGGTCATGAAAACACGTGCAAGCAAAACCGTGGTCATTGTGGGGGGCGGCCTGACCGCTGGCCTGATTGCCCGCCAACTGACCGCCAAGGGGGTGGATGTACTGGTGCTGGAACGCGGCGGCGATCACAGCAAGGGGCCGGAATCCAGCCTGCCCAATCAGCGGGATGAACTGCGCTGGTCGGTACGACAGGGGCTGATTCAGGACTGGTCGCGCGAAACCTATACCTTGCGCCACCAGCAAAACCAGACCGCCCTGCCAGTGCGCTGGATGGAATCCTTCCTGCCGGGACAGGGGCTGGGCGGGGCCGGCAATCACTGGAACGGCCACCTGTGGCGCTGGGCCGAGTACGACCCGCAACTGCGCAGCCATTATCAGCAACGCTACGGCAAACAGGCGATTCCGGCAGACATGCCCTTGCAGGACTGGGGGGTGACCTATGCCCAGCTGGAGCCGTATCACGATTTGTTTGAGAAACTGTTCGGGGTATCCGGCCAGGCCGGCAATATCGGCGGCAAGAAACTGCCGGGCGGCAATCCATTCGAAGCTCCGCGTAGCGGGGCTTATCCACAGGCCCCCTTGCATGTGCTGGAGTCCGGGCAGGTGTTCAAACAAGCTTGTGACCACTTGGGTTATCACCCTTTTCCACAGGCAGCGGCCAACTCATCCGGGGCTTATACCAATCCGGACGGCCAGCAGCTGGGGCAATGCCAGTATTGCGGCCATTGCGAGCGATTCATCTGCGAAGCCAATGCCAAGGGTTCACCGCAGGTATTGCTGTATCCGATGCTGCGCGCGCGCAAGAGCTTTGAAGTACGGCTCAATACCCAGGTACTGGGGCTGCGTTACGATGCTGCCGGCAAACGTGCCACCGCCGTGCATTGCCTGGACTTGATGACCGGCGAGGAGTACGAACAGCCCGCCGAGGTGATCGTGCTGGCGGCTTTCACCATGAGCAACACCCAGTTGCTGCTGCACAGCAAGATCGGCAAACCGTACGACCCGGTCAGCAATACCGGGGTGGTGGGCAAGAACTTCTGCTATCAGGTGAATGCCGGGGTGGATTTGTTCTTCAAGGACAAATGGTTCAACCCCTTCCTGGCCAGCGGCAGTACGCAAATTGTCATTGATGACTTCAATAACGACAATTTCGACCACACCGGCCTGGGCTTTCTCGGCGGTGCCACCATTCAGGCCTACCAGTTCAGCGGCCGCCCCATCAAGGGACGGCGGGTGCCGGATGGCACACCGCGCTGGGGCACTGCGTGGAAGCAGGCCAATGCCGACTGGTATGCCCATTCCATGTCCTTGGGCATCGAGGGTAGTTGCTATCCGCACCGTGGCAACTACCTTAGCCTGGACCCGACTTATCGCGATGCCTATGGCCGGCCGCTGATCCGCATGACCTTCGACTTCCGCGCCAACGAGCAGAAAATGGCTGCCTTCGTCAGCGGCAAAATGATGGAAATCGCCCGGCATTGTGGCGCCGACAAGGTGGGCAGCCTGCAAGCTCTGGTCACACCGTTTGACAGCCGGCTGTACCAGACCACCCACATCGTGGGCGGCACCATCATGGGTGAGACACCGCATGACAGTGTGGTGTCACCGCATCTGCAACATTGGGATGCCCACAACCTGTTTGTGGTGGGGGCATCGGTCTATCCGCACAACTCCGGTTACAACCCCACCGGCCCGCTGGCTGCCCTTGCCCTGCGGCTGGGGGACGACCTGCTGCGCTATCTGCAACGGCCAGGCCGCCTGTAATGCAATCAGGCCGCACCCATGGTGCGGCCTTGTCCACCCCTTAAGGAGATTCCCATGCGCATTTTCTTGTTCGCCGCTGTCTTGCTGCCGGTGTCGGCATTGGCGGCCAGCCCGGCCACGCCGCCCGCCGCCTTTGCCCAGTGCGCCGCCTGTCACAGCGTGACCGGCAGCAATGGCGTTGGCCCCAGTCTGAAAGGTGTGATCGGGCGCAAGGCAGGGAGCGTCCCTGGCTTTCGCTATAGCAGGGCAATGAAGGACTACGGCAAGGTCTGGGACAAAACCAGTCTGGCTGCCTACCTGGCCAATCCGCAGCAAGCGGTGCCGGGTAACACCATGCCGTTTGCCGGGTTGCCGGATGCCAGCCAGCGCAATGCCATCATCGCGTATCTGGCGACACTAAAGTAAACCCGGCCTGTGCGGGAAGGGGTGGCGGCGTGCCGTGGGCTCGCGTCGGCCACCCCGTAACGCCTGTGTGCCAGTCTGGCCGTTCAGCCTGTCCGGCAGTCGCCATGGCCGGGACCACCCTGCGTTATCAGGACTGCTGGTAATCAGCAAGAGGCCCGCCTTCCGCCCATGGGCCAGCAGGCAAGCTCCCGGCTTATGCGGAATATCGGCAACTGCCTGTTGCCAACCCGCAGTCAGAATCTGGAGTCGCCATGTCCACTGCCTTTCCTCATCTGTTATCCCCCTTGCGTATCGGCAAGCTGACCCTGCGTAACCGCATTGTTTCCACCGGGCACGATACCGTGTTGCCGATGGACTGCCAGGTCAGCCCGGCGCTGATTGCCTATCATGCCGCGCGGGCGCGAGGCGGGGTCGGGCTGATCGTGCTGCAGGTATCCGGTGTGCACGAAACCGCGCGTTATACCTCGCACGCGCTGATGGCTACTGACGACAGTTGCATCCCCGGCTACCGCGCGCTGGCCGCTGCCGTGCATGCAGAAGGAGCCATGCTGTTTGCCCAGCTTTTCCACCCAGGCCGGGAAATCATGGAAACCGCCGATGGCATGCAGGCGGTGGCGTATTCGGCTTCCGCCGTGCCCAGCGAGCGCTTTCACGTGATGCCGCGTGCCTTGAGCGAAAGCGAAATCGCCGCCTTGATTGCCGGCTATGCCGCTGCGGCGTGGCGTATCCGCACGGCGGGGCTGGACGGGGTGGAAATCGTCGCCAGCCATGGCTATCTGCCGGTGCAGTTTCTCAACCCGCGGCTGAATCTGCGCACGGACGGCTATGGTGGAGACTTTGACGGCAGGCTGCGCTTCCTGCGCGAAGTGGTGGCGGCCATTCGCGCCGCAGTAGATACCGACTGCGTGGTGGGCTTGCGCATTTCGCTGGACGAGCGCGACAGCGAGGGCCTGCAGCAAGATGAAGCCTTGCAAGCCTGTGCCGCCCTGCAAGAGCAGCTGGATTATGTCAGCCTGGTGGCAGGTACCTCGGCCAGCCTGGGCGGCGCGGTGCATATTGCCCCGCCAATGGCATTTCCGGCGGCTTATCTGGCCACTCCGGCCGGGCGCTTCCGCCAGGCGCTGTCCATTCCATTGTTGCTGGCTGGTCGCATCAACCAGCCGCAAGAAGCGGAACAACTGCTGGCGCACGGTGTGGTGGATGCCTGCGGCATGACGCGGGCGCTGATTTGCGACCCGGAGCTGCCCAACAAGGTGGCCAGGCAGCAGCCGGATGCCATCCGTGCCTGCATTGCCTGCAATCAGTCCTGTATTGGCCGTTTTCATCGCGGCCTGCCCATTTCCTGCCTCCAGAACCCGCTCGCCGGGCGTGAATTGCAATTCGGCGTGCTGACACCTGCCAGCACGCCGCGCCGGGTGATGGTGGCGGGTGGTGGTCCGGCCGGTATGCAGGCGGCCGTGATTGCGGCGCAACGTGGCCATCAGGTGACCTTGTACGAAGCGACGGAACAATTGGGAGGGCAGGTATTGCTGGCGCAACAGCTGCCGGAACGGGCGGAATTTGGCGGCCTGATCACCAATCTGCAATACGCACTGCGTGCGGCCGGGGTGGAAGTGGTGTTGCGGCGTCGGGTAGACCGGACATTGGTGCAGCAACAAGCGCCGGATGTGCTGATTCTGGCTTGTGGCGCCACACCTGCCATACCACGGCTGGAGGTGGGCGGCAGCCTGCCGGTGCACGACAGCTGGGACGTGTTGCAGGGTGCCAGTGTCGGCGCGCGGGTCGTGGTGAGCGACTGGCGTGCCGACTGGGTGGGGCCGGGACTGGCCATCCGGCTGGCCGAGGCCGGGCATCAGGTAACACTGGCCGTCAACGCGCCGCTGATGGGACAGGCCTTGCCGATGTATGTGCGCGACCAGTTGGCCGCGCGGCTGCACCAGTTGCAGGTGGCCATCCTGCCTTATGCGCGCTTGTATGGTGTGGATGACCATACGGTGTACTTGCAGCACACCGCCAGCGAGGAAGCCATGCTGTGCGAGGACATCGACAGCCTGGTACTGTGCCAGCCACCGCAGCCGGATGACGCATTGCGTCAGCAACTGGACGGGCTGGGGCTGGAGATGCACGCCATTGGCGATTGCCAGACGCCACGCACCGCCGAAGAGGCCATTTACGAGGCCACGCGGCTGGCCTGGCAGCTCTAAGCACCAGGCACGGCCGCTTATACCAGTTGCAGGCGGCCGCCTTCGTTTTTCAGGTGCGGAATCAGCGCGTCAGCCTGATGCACCGCCAGTGTGTTAACGCCCGCCGGGAACAGGCGATAACCCAGTGCTTCCAGCCAGGGGCGGATGACCGTCATGTCCGATTTGATGATTTCCATGAAGATCAGCGGGCGGCAGCGGCGGATGGATTGTTCGGCTCCGCGCAGCACCTGTTCCTCCATGCCTTCCACGTCGATCTTGATAAAGTCGATGCGTTGCAGGCCCAGCGAATCCAGGCTGACCAGGTCGATGCGGATGGTGCGGTGCCGGTAGTCCAGCGTCTGACCGATGAATTCATTGCTGGCCGACTGCTGCAATTCCACGCTGCCGAAGGAGCCGGGACGCAGGTAGTCCGGTTCCGGAATGTCGATCTGCCCGCAATGCTCGCCCACGGCGGAGTTGAGCGCATTCACGTTCAGGCAGTTGTTAAGGGCGATATTGCCGCACAAGGCGTAGTAGATTTTCTCCTGCGCCTCGAAGGCCACCACATGGCCCCAGCTGTACATGAAACGGGCCATTTCGATGGTATGCACGCCGATATTGGCGCCGCAGTCGATGGCCAGCACACCCTCGCCCCGGTCGCGCAGGCAACTGGCCAGCAAGGCCAGCACAAAGTCCACTTCCTCCTGCTCGTAGCCGCTTTGCGTCATCAGCTGATAGCCCACGCCATAGGATTCGCCATCAGACGGGGCAAAGTCATTGCGATTGACGATCATGCTGCCGTGATTGGTAGACAACAGCATGAAGGGCGCGGGGCGCGGAATGTTTTTCATGGCAGAAACCCGTCAGGAGAGATAGCGGCGATTATGCCGTACTGTGCTGGTGATGACAGATCAATGTTGCTGGCTGGCGGCCTGTTCCATGCGCCGGTCCGGTACCAGCCACCACAATGCCAGCAGGCTGTACACCGCGGCCCCCAGCCAGCTGGAATAAAACGACAGGCCGATGCCCAGCAGGTAGAACAGCGGTGACAGCCTGCCCTTGCGGTCGCGGCCCAGTGCATGCAGCAGCACCTCGCGGTTGCCCGGCACACACAGCAAGGTACGCTGCATCACATACCAGGCCAGGGCGGACATCAGCAGCACCACGCCATACAGCGCTACCGGCAGGGCCTCCATATGGTTTTCACCCATCCAGCCGGTGACAAAGGGCAGCAGCGACAACCAGAACAGCAGGTGCAGATTGGCCCATAACACCCGTCCGTCCACATGGCGCACCACATGATAGAAATGGTGGTGGTTGTTCCAGTAAATACCCACATAGACAAAGCTCAGCACATAGCTGAGGAACACCGGCCACAAGGCGGTCAGTGCGGCCAGGCTGGTGTCATGCGGAATCTTGAGTTCCAGCACCATGATGGTGATGATGATGGCAATCACGCCATCGCTGAAGGCTTCCAGCCGGTTCTTGCCCATGTCTGACTCCGTGAGAGGCTAGCGGGGAAAAGGGTTTTGCCCTGCCGGGCTTGCCGGCTGGTAGGGCAGGCGGATCATGGTGTGGTACTGGCCATCCGCCTCGGCTACTTGCAGGGAGGCTTCGGCATCGTAAAACAATGCCAGTCGCTCGCGCAGATTATCCAGTGCCATGCGATTACCCTGATGCGGACTGTCCTGCTGTGCCGACAAGGGGTTGCTGACACTCAACAGCAATTGACCGCCTTTTACCTCTGCCCGCACCCGGATTTCACCGCCTGCGCTACAACGCTCCACGCCGTGATGCACGGCATTTTCCACCAGCGGTTGCAGCAGCAGCGGTGGCAGGGCGGCATCCAGCGCTGCGTCGATATTCCAGCGCACCTGCAGCCGCTCTCCCAGCCGTTCGCTCTCGATGGCCAGGTACATGCGCGCCAGTTCGATCTCCCTGTCCAGCGTCGAGCTGCGGCCGGGGTCGGCCATCTGCGCGCGAAACAGGTCGGCCAGGTTTTCCAGCACCATTTCCGCTTTCTCCGGTCGCGTGCGGATCAGTGCAATGGCCGCATTCAGGCTGTTGAACAGGAAGTGGGGGCGTATGCGTGCTTGCAACGCAGCCAGCCTTGCCTCGCCTAGCGCCGGGGACAATGCCCGTTGGCGCAGGCTGAAGTAATGCAGTAGCAGCAGCGCCAGCAGACCGGCCAGCAGCGGGCGGTCCAGCCGGGGCAGCTCCAGCGGATTGAGCAGTCTGTCTTGCAGCAGGACACACAACATGCTGATGAACATCACCAGCAAACTGCCATGGCGCTGCCGGCCCAGCCAGGGTGATACAGCGCCCAGCAGGCCCAGCGCCAGCAGCATGGAAGGCTCGGCCCAACTGGCCGCGGCCAGCAGGCGCAGCCACCAGCCATCCCTATCGCCCTGGTAGAGGGTACAGACCAACAACAGCAGGTTAAGCAGCAGCAGGATGCGCAGCATCACCCCCAGATTGCGGAAATCCGGAATGGCAAAAACCGAGTGTGGCCGACGGTGCTGATCCATGTGCAGTCATTGGGCAGGGTGGAATTGCATCATAGCAAGCTGCCAGCACCAGACGCGAGCAAGGTCGGTGGCTCAGGCGCTGGCCAGCCAGCCCCTGCCCAAGGGTAACCGGGCCATACGCCGCAGCCCTACCTTTCTGCACAGACGATAGTGGAATCGGGCCAAGTCAAACCGTGCGGATTGACTGTCTGGCGGCTGAAACCACACCCATGGCACGGTAATGCCACAGCCGGGCAAGAGCCGACTCGCCCTGAGGGGTGGCTTTCCCTATAATTGCCGCTGCTGCCTACGGGTAGCCCAAAACAATCACCGCAGGGAACCATCGAGATGCAAGAAAGCCATGCCTGGTCCGGTCGCTTCAGCGAACCGGTTTCCGAACTCGTCAAGAAATACACCGCCTCCATCGACTTCGACAAGCGACTGGCCGAATTCGACATCGAAGGCTCGCTGGCTCACGCCACCATGCTGAACAAGGCTGGTGTGCTGTCCGACGACGACGTGGCGGCAATCCGACGTGGCATGGCCGAAATCCTGGACGACATCCGCGCAGGCCGACTGGAATGGAGCGTGGATCTGGAAGACGTGCACATGAATGTGGAACGTCGCCTGACTGACAAGATCGGCGATGCCGGCAAACGCCTGCACACCGGCCGTTCGCGCAACGACCAGGTGGCCACCGACATCCGCCTGTGGCTGCGCGCGCAGATCGACGCCATCGTCGGCTTTATCGCCGAACTGCAAACCAGCCTGCTGGAACTGGCCGAAAAACACGCCGACACCGTGATGCCGGGCTTTACCCACCTGCAAGTGGCCCAGCCGGTGACCTTTGGCCACCACATGCTGGCTTATGTGGAAATGCTGGCACGCGATGCCGAGCGCATGACCGACTGCCGCAAGCGCGTCAACCGCCTGCCGCTGGGCGCGGCCGCACTGGCCGGTACCACCTTCCCCATCGACCGTCATTACACCGCGCAACTGCTGGGTTTTGACGATGTCTGCCACAACTCGCTGGACGCCGTGTCCGACCGTGACTTCGCCATCGAATTCACCGCCGCCGCCAGCCTGGTGATGGTGCACCTGAGCCGCCTGTCCGAAGAGCTGATCCTGTGGATGAGCCCGCGCGTCGGCTTCATCGACATTGCCGACCGCTTCTGCACCGGCAGCTCCATCATGCCGCAGAAGAAAAACCCGGACGTGCCGGAGCTGGTACGTGGCAAATCCGGCCGCGTGGTGGGCCACCTGATTGCCCTGGTCACCCTGATGAAGGCGCAGCCGCTGGCCTACAACAAGGACAACCAGGAAGACAAGGAACCCTTGTTCGATACCGTGGACACCCTGATCGACACCCTGCGTATCTACGCCGACATGATGCGCGGCGTCACCGTGAAGCCGGATGCCATGCGTGCTGCCGTGCTGCAAGGCTTTGCCACCGCCACCGACCTGGCCGACTACCTGGTGAAGAAAGGCCTGCCCTTCCGCGACAGCCACGAAGTGGTAGCCCTGAGCGTGCGCTACGCCGAAGGCCGTGGCGTGGATCTGGCTGATCTGTCGCTGGATGAGCTGAAACAGTTCAGCCAGCTGATCGAGCAGGACATCTACCAGGTACTGACCCCGGAAGGCAGCCTGGCCCAGCGCGACCACGTGGGCGGGACCGCACCAAACCAGGTACGTGCCCAGATCGCCCGCCACAAGGCAAGACTGGCAAGTTGATCAGTTAACGCCGTTCCAGACCAAACCGCCGCTATCGGCGGTTTTTTATTGGCCTACAGTGTCAGCTGTGATCAGTTTCACTGGAAGATTGCCGTGCAATTACCTTCGCTAGAGCCACTGGGACGCAGCCAACGCATCATGCTGACCATGCTGCCCGGACTGGCCCTGTTCATGCTGGGCGGCTTGTTGATGCTCTACCAGTTCTACTCGGGCATCCAGTCTGCACTGGAAAGCCAGCTGGCTTACAAACTGGAAAAGATCGAGCAGATCCTCGATCAGGCGCAAAGCACGGGCGAGGCTATGTTGCAAAAGCCCGATCTGGAGTGTCGCAACATTTATCCGGAAATCCGCCGCCAGGTCACCACCCAGTCCTACGTCCGTTCGATGCGCCTGATAGATCATGATGGTCGGGTGTATTGCGACTCGGTGATCGGCTGGCACTCGCCCGCCTATTCGCAGGAGTATCCGAATCAGACCCGGCTGCTGCTGTTGCCGGGAAACCGCCTGTCACCCTGGCATCCCCTGCTGATGTTGTGGCTTGAGGCAAAACGGCCTGACGTTAACGGCATCCAGATTGCCGTAGACAGCGATTACCTGAAGGACAGACTGGCCCATCAGGACCACAACACCTGGTTTTACCTGCAGGTTGGTGAGCGCTGGCTGGATGAGCAGGGCAGCATGAGTTCCCCGCAGCAACGTCCGTACTGGCAGCAAAGTTATCTCAGTTCAGGG
Source organism: Aquitalea sp. LB_tupeE (assembly GCF_013391415.1). Lineage (GTDB taxonomy): Bacteria > Pseudomonadota > Gammaproteobacteria > Burkholderiales > Chromobacteriaceae > Aquitalea. The sequence continues at coordinate 318,220 of NZ_JACAXB010000013.1, read as the reverse complement.
CATTATCCGCTATCCGTTGTCATGGATTACTCCATGCCATGGATGTTGCTGGAACGGGTGAAACAGGAGCCGGATCAACTGGCCTTGCTCTTGTTGTTCAGCGCCAGTTTCAGCTGGGGGTTTCATCGTCTGCTGCTGCGTAATGGCGCGCCCAGTCGGGAATTGCAACGTGCGGTGCGCGAACGGGAATTCATTCCCTACCTGCAACCCTTGATTGATGCCGAGCATTTGCAGTGGCGCGGGGTGGAGGTGCTGATGCGCTGGCACCACCCGGTCGATGGCTTGGTATTGCCGGATCTGTTCATTCCTTTTGCCGAAAGCACCGGCCATATCGTGGCCATGACGCGCTCGCTGATGCAGCAGACTGCCGAACAGTTAAAAGATTGTCCCTTGCCACCCGGTTTCCAGATCAGCATCAATGTCAGTGCCAAACATATAGAAGCGGGTAGCCTGCCTGAAGATTGCGCAACCTTTTTATCGGCCTTTGCGCCGGGCAGCATTGTGCTGACCCTGGAGTTGACCGAACGCGAGCTGATCAAAACCGGCCCGCAAACCGACGCCCAGCTACAAAAATTGCATGATATGGGGGTGCGTATTGCCATCGACGATTTCGGCACCGGACATTCCAGCCTGTCTTATTTGCAGAAGCTGGATGTGGACGAACTGAAAATCGACCGCAGTTTTGTTGCCGGCATTGGTAGCGACAGTTTGTCGGCCGATATCCTGGACAGCATCTTGCAGCTGGCTGCCAAGCTGGGCCTGGCCGTGGTGGCCGAAGGGGTGGAAACCCTGCGACAGGAAGAATATCTGCGCGGTCATGGTGCGCACTTGCTGCAAGGCTATCGCTATGCCAGGGCGATGCCGATTTCCGAGTTCCTGCATCGTCCCGAATGGCATAATGATGCCTCCCTGTCCCTTGCCAAGGTCAAGGCAGACGCACACCCCTGAGTAGAGGCATAGCAGCAAGATGAAAGCAGCCGTCATCGGCATTGCCGGCGTTACCGTTCCCGGTGCGCTGGATTGCCTGTCCAAAATGCATCAACTTTCCGCCCTGATGTGTGGCGGTCACCATCACCACCCCCGTTTTGTACTGGATCAGCCAGACTTTGGCGTGGTGCATGCGGCCCAGTTGCAAGATCGCTGGGATATTGTCGAAGATTCCATTGTCGGCTCCTTGCAGCGGCTGGCCGCAGCCGGCGCCCATGTTGCGGTGATTCCCGCCAATACCGTGCATTGCTGCATTGATGGCATTCGTCGGCGTACGCCCTTGCCGGTCATCAGCATGCTGGATGTGGTGGCAGCAGAATGTCAGCAACGCGGCCTGCGCCGGCTTGGTGTGCTGGGCACGCGCTGGACCATGCAATCCCATCTGTACCGTGCGCCTTTGGCAGCCGTAGGGGTGGAGGAGTGTATTCCGGATGAGGCAGGTCAGGCCATTGTGCAGCGGGTGATTTTTGAAGAGCTGGTCCCTAATGGCAGCGTAAGCAACGATAGCCTGCAACAGTTGCTACAGGTGGTGGCCGAGTTGCGGGCGGCAGGTTGTGATGGTGTGGCGCTGGCCTGTACCGAGCTGCCGCTGGTGCTGGATGAGGCCAATTGCGGCATGGCCGCGGTGGATACCACAGCGGTGCTGGCCAGGGCCGCCATGCAACAGCTTCTCGCCTGAAGCCTGCCGGGCCTGCTTTTGTTGCAGGCCCGGCGGCATTTGTCGTCGGCTTGCGGCGGGTCAAGGGCGGATGGGTGCTAGCATTTGCCCTTTGACCGGAAAATATGTTAGTAACTAAACATGATTTTCGGAATCGAATCCCTATGAGCCGCTCACCCCGTCACGACAAGATTCTGCAGCTGGTCCGCGAAAATGGCTTCATGCCCATCGAAGAACTGGCCAGACTGCTCGATGTCACGCCGCAAACCATCCGGCGCGACATCAACCAGCTGTGTGAAGAAAATTTGCTGCGCCGTTATCACGGCGGTGCTGCTCTGGGCAGCAGCGTGGAAAACGAGGATTACTTTGCGCGCAAAGGAAAATTCCAGAGCGAAAAGGCACATATTGCCGACATGATTGCCGGTAGCATTCCTGATCATGCCTCGCTGTTCATGAGCATCGGTACCACCATCGAAGCGGTGGCCCAGGCGCTCACCATCACCCACAAGGGTTTGCGTGTCATCACCAACAATATCCATGTGGCGTCCATCATGTCGGCCAATCCGGATTTCACCGTGATGATTACCTCCGGCGTGGTACGTGCCAGTGATGGCGGCATTACCGGGGTGGCCACACTGGACTTCATCAACCAGTTCAAGGTGGATTACGCCATCATCGGCGTATCCGGCATTGAGACCGATGGCTCGCTGCTGGACTTCGATTACCGCGAAGTCCGGGTGGCGCAAGCAATGATGGCCAATGCCCGTCACCGTTATCTGGCGGCTGACCACAGCAAGTTTGGTCGCAATGCGCTGGTGCGCATGGGCCATATCAGCGAATTCCACACCGTGTTCACCGATGCCGAGCCGCCGGAGTCGCTGGCCAAGCTGCTGGAAGAACACAATGTAAGGCTGATTCTGGCTGATGCCGTCTGAGCCTTACCCAGGCCTGTATTGATAATCTCCTCCCGCTTTCAGAAAGGAAAGCGAGGCTCCCATGTTCAATTGGCTGGGCAAGGGCGGGGAAAAGGGGAATAGATGGGAAGGCTGCGGAATCCAGGAGTTAGTTGAAAGGCCCGGCTTTGCCGGGCCCAGTACAAGCGCACCAAATAACCTTGTCAGCAGCCTGAAGCCCGCACTGCGGGCGTTTTTGCTGTCAGCCCTCGGCGGACACATCCACCGTGGGCAGGGTATAGGCCTGCACCCGGTTGCGGCCCAGATGTTTGGCCTGATACAGCATGTCGTCCGCCTGTTGCACCAGGGTGGTGGTGGTGTCGGCAGTGGCCAGTGAGCTGATTCCCACGCTGAAGGTCTGGCGGAAGGTACGCTGGTTGCTGAACTGGTCGATCTGCACAAAAGCCAGCCGCATAGCCTCCATCACCTGCAAGGCATCTTCCTGCCGTGTACCGGGCAAGACGATGGCAAACTCTTCGCCACCGTAACGGCTGATCAGGTCGGAGCGGCGCAGCCTTTCTTTCAGGAAGCGGGCCAGGTTGACCAGCACCTCATCACCCGCCGGATGGCCATAGGTATCGTTGACCACCTTGAAATGGTCGAGGTCCAGCATGACCAGCGACAGGGCGCGCTGGTCCCGTTTGGCGCGCAGTACTTCGTATTCCAGCTGGGCATACAAATGAGAATGGTTTAACAGGCCGGTCAGGCTGTCGTTGATGATGTAGGAACGCAGCTTGCGATAACGCCGGGCGCGGTTGATCACTGTCACCACCAGCTCTTCCGGTGCCACCGGCTTGGTCAGAAAGCCATCAATACCCAGCGTGAGGGTATCCAGCTGGATGGACTGCCGCTTTTCCACCGACAGAAACAGGATGGGAATGCCATCAAGCAAGCGCTGCTGGCGGATGATCTGCGCCAGCTCCATGCCATTACAGCCTGGCATGTACATGTCCATCAGGATCAGGTCCGGGCGGAACTGCACGATGCCATCCAGCACCCGGGCAGGCTCGGTGACCTGCAGGGTATCAACGCCATGTCCCCCGAGCACGCTGGCATACAAGCCGGCCAGCGAGGCCATGTCTTCTACAATCATCACCCGCAGCGGGTCACGTTTTTCACCCAGATCGCCAAAATTCAGGCTGTCTATCAGCTCGTGTGCCAGCACCGGCCAGCCCAGAAAACCGGAGCCTCCGGCGCGAACTGCCTGCAAGCGGGCATCAAAATCGATGCGTGGCGAGCAGAACAGCAAGGGGCACAGGCCGCGCAAGGTATCGGCCAGGGTGAAAATGGGGTCGCTGGCGGCAAAGTCGGTATAGGCCACCACCGCTGCCGGTTTGGCCTCGCTCAGCGCTTGGGCCAGCTTGGATGCCTGGTACACCACGCGTACCACAAAACCGTAGCAGCTTAATTGTTCACACAGACTGGCTGATTCATGACTATCCGGCATCCACAGGTACAGCAGATGCGGACCGGGCTGGCTCAAACCGGTGTTGTACTGTTCGGGCGTGGCCTGTTGATCTGCCATCATGGCCAACTGGCTGACAATACCCAGATGGTGGCGCAGTTCGTTATAGCGTTCCGGTTCGCTTGGGCTGGCGTCATTCTGCAACAGCCAGAGCTGTAGCAGATTGCGTAATGCGGAGCACTCGGTGTGCAAGGGCAAGGCCTGTTCCGCGTCGATGTGGCGTTCCAGATTGTTAAGTAGTGCCAAGAGGTGAGCCGCCAGCGAACGGTCCCAGCGCATCACCAGCATGTGGCCGATGCGATCGATTTCACGCGCAGCGTGTTCTCTTGCCGAGTGGTGTAGGTTGCTTGCCAGCTTCATAGTGATATCCGTTATTCAGACGTGGGCAGGGTCTGTGTGACAGCCTGGCAGTGCAGCAGTGCTGTACAAACATGGGCAAGGCTCAAGGTATTGCAAAGGAAAGCAGGGCCTGAATGCTCAATGTTATAATTCTGGCTTGTTGAATCAGTTGGCGCGCAAATGAACGTATTTTACGAAGAAAGCGGTTCTTTCAAGGTTGGCACCATTGTTTCCCGTGCCGATGCCAGCTTGCAGGTAGATACGCTGCATGGCAAGCGAGCCAAGATCAAATCAAGCAATGTTTTTCTCGAGTTTAGCTCGACTCTGGCAGATTTTCTGCCTGCTGCAGAAAAAATGGCTGATGAAATTGATCTGGATTTCCTGTGGGAATGCAGTCCGGAAGACGAGTTCGAGCACGATGTGCTGGCCGCCGATTACTGGGGCCACGCCCCCTCCGCGCTGGAGAGCGCCGCCATCATCCTGCGTGTGTTCGGCGCCCCCATGTATTTTTACAAAAAGGGCAAGGGCCGCTACAAGAAGGCCCCGGAAGAGGCGCTGAAAGCCGCCCTGGCCGGCATCGAGCGCAAAAAGCGCGAGCAAGAGCAGATTGACGCCTGGGTGGCCGAGCTGAAGGCCGGCACCCTGCCAGAGGCCATCCGCAGCCAGTTGATGGCCTTGCTGTGGAAGCCCGACAAGAACACCCTGGAATTCAAGGCATTCGATCAGGCCGCGCGCGAGCTGAACCAGCCGCCGCTGAAACTGGCGCAAAGCGTCGGTGGCATCAGCTCGGTACCGGACTACCTGATGGCCGGTTTCCTGATGGAATACTTCCCCAAGGGCAGCGGTTTTGGCAAATACGCCCCGCCGCAGTTGCCGGAAGAACTGCCGCTGTCCGAGGTGGCGGCCTTCTCCATTGATGATGCCAACACCACCGAAATCGACGATGCGCTGTCGGTGGTCGACCTGCCGGATGGCAACAAGCGCGTGGGCATCCACATTGCGGCACCGACGCTGGGTGTGCCGGTGGATTCGGACATCGAGAAGCTGGTATGGGGCCGCCTGTCCACCGTGTATTTCCCCGGTGGCAAGATCACCATGTTGCCGGATGACGTGGTGCAGGCCTTTACCTTGCAGGAAGGGCAGGACTGCCCGGCGCTCAGCCTGTATGTGGACGTGACGCCGGACTTCGAGCCGGTGGCCTATGAAAGCCGTATCGAGCGAGTGCGCATTGCTGCCAATCTGCGCCATGCCGAGCTGGAGCAGCAGTTCAACGAAGACACCTTGCTGAACGACCCGGGTGTGGATTACCCGTTCAAGCGCGAGCTGACCTGGCTGTGGCACTTCGCCAACGCGCTGGAAAAGCGCCGTGGCAAATACGACCCCACCCGTCCGGTGCAGATGGACTACAACTTCGATGTGGTGGATGGCAAGGTGCTGATCACCCTGCGCAAGCGTGGTGCCCCTATGGACAAGCTGGTGTCGGAACTGATGATTCTGGCCAATAGCGAATGGGGCCGCATGCTGGCCGAAGCGGATATCCCGGCCATGTATCGTGCCCAGAGCATGGGCAAGGTACGCATGACCACCCGTCCCGAGCCGCATATCGGTCTGGGCGTGGCGCAATATGCCTGGGCCACCTCGCCGCTGCGTCGCGCCACCGACTTCGTCAACCAGCGCCAGCTCACTGCGATGATTCGTGGCGAGAAGCCGCAGTTCGAGCAAGGCAATGCCATGCTGTTTGCCCTGCTGCGTGACTTTGACACCACCTATTCGGCCTATCTGGGTTTCCAGGACAAGCTGGAACACTTCTGGTGCCTGCGCTGGTTCACTCAGGAAGGGGTGAGCAATATCACCGCCACCTTCATCAAGGAAGACCTGGTGCGTATCGACGGTCTGCCAATGCGGGTACGCATTCCCGGCCTGCCGGAACTGGCGCGTGGCGACCGCATCCAGCTGAGCGTGATTCGTATCGACGAGCTGATGGCCGAGATCGAATTCCGTTTTGTCGGCGTGGTGGGGCATGTCGAGGCCGCCAGCGAGGAAGAAGAAGGCTGAGGCTTGCCTTGTCGGCCTTGAAAGCAAAAGGCTGCCAACAGGCAGCCTTTTGCTTATTGATACAACCCTCTCGCGTTCTGAGAAAGAAAGCGAGGCTCCCTTACAGGGTAAGGGCGGAGGAATAGGGAATAAATGGGCAGGCTGCGGAAGTCATCGCTTAGCCGAAAGCCCCGGCTCTGCCGGGTCCGGTGCAATTGCGCCAACTTACTTGGTCAGCAGCCTTTATTGTCGTTTGCCGGGTAAATCAGAACATATCGTCGATGCCGGTGCAGGCTTCTTTCAGATCACCGATGGCACCGGTCAGTGCATCGCGCTCAATGCCCAGTTTGTCCACCACGCTCCAGGGCAGGGTGGTCAGCATGTCGCCCTCGCTCATGTCGTGATTGAAGCCAGCGACCAGATAAGCCGACAGGCCAATCACGATGGCAAAGCGTGAGACATCGCCCAGCAAGTCGTGCTGATCGCGAATGGCTTGCTGGATGTCGTCCGGGAAATTCCAGCGCCGTGCCAACTCGGCCCCCACTTCGGTCAGGTCCACACCCAGCAACATGCGTTCGGTGGCGACCCGGTCTGCTCCGCCGGCCACGATCTTGTCGATCTGCGCGGCTTGTTGCGGCATGGCCACGTGCAGTACCAGCTCACCGATGTTCGACAGCAGGCCGCAGGTATAACCCAGTTGCGCGTCCAGCTTGGCCAGCCGGGAAAGCCGCTTGGCGGTATTCGCCATGGCAAAGCTGCGTTGCCAGAAGCCTTTCATGTCAAAGCCCGGTATGCCGGCGGTGGCACTGGTAATGCCGGAGGCAATCACCAGAATGCGCAGGTTGTCAAAGCCCAGCAGTACCACGGCATCGTCCAGCGAACCCACACGGCGGCTGCCGCCAAAGCGGGCGGTATTGGCCAGCCGCAGTACGCGGGCAGTCAGTACCTGGTCGTGCCCGACCTTGTCGCTGATTTCATCAATATTGATATCGGTCTTGTGAAAGCTTTCAATCAGTTCCTGCACCACCTTGGGTACCATCGGCAACCGTCCGGATGCCTGCTCGAAAAGTTCAGCCACTTGCATGCCATATCCCCTTTGTCATTGTCCCGCTTATTGAGCTTAGGTGAAGTGTTGCAGAAAAAAAGGCCAAAAATGCCGATCTTGCACAAGCAGTCAGGCGACTGGCTGGCCGTGGGCCGCTTCCAGCAGGGCAAACCAGTGCTGGCGGTCCAGTTGCAGGCGGCAGGCGGCAGCTGCTTCATCCAGCGAAGCCAGGCGGCGCGAGCCGGAAATGGGGATGGGCCGGGCCGGGTGGCGCAACAGCCAGGCCAGTGCCAGTGTGGCCGGGCTGACGCCCAGCTCGCTGGCAATGCGCAGCAGGGTGGCATGCAGCTGTGTCCTGGCGTCTGTCTGCAGCAAGCGCCCGCCTGCCAGTGGCGACCACACCATGGGCCGGATGCCGGCTTGCAGGCACTGGTCGAACCTACCGTCGAACAAGGGTGCGGTATGCAGTAGCGAGGCTTCCACCTGATTGGTGAGCAAGACCGTACGGGACGAGAGCAGGGCGAACTGGCTGGGGCTGAAGTTGGACACGCCAAAGTGCCGCACCTTGCCGCTTTGCCTGAGGCTGGCAAAGGTATCTGCCACTTCGTCCGGGTTCATGAGCGGGTCCGGGCGGTGAATCAGCAGCAGGTCCAGATAATCCGTGCCCAAGTTTTGCAAGGAAGCGTCCACTGAGGCCAGGATATGCGCGCGGCTGCTGTCGTAGTGCTTGACCTGCCAGCCACGGCTGGCATCTGCCGGCTTGATGCCGCATTTGCTCACCAGCTGGATGTGCTCGCGCTGGCCGGGGTTGGCTTTCAGCCATTGACCGAACAGTGCCTCGCAGCGAAAGCCGCCGTACAGGTCGGCATGGTCAAAGGTGGTGATGCCGAGCTGGATGGCGTGCTCGATCCAGTTCGCCAGCTCAGCGGTGGAAAAATTCCAGTCGTGCAGCCGCCATAGGCCGGCGGCCACCGGTGAAAAAACTGGCCCTCCAGGCGGAAGATTTGAAGCGCTGCAGGCACTATGGATTGTTTGCATGATTCGCTTTCATGGAATGTATCTGGTTGATTAACTTAAAAAGCTATTCAACCTGGAAATAAAATGTGGGTCCTTTTCTAATAACATCTCGAAAAGAGATCGGCTGCCATATCGATTCAGGTGACCATAGTCATTGTTTTTGTAAAGAGGAAGTCCCTTGTAATTTATTTCACACTTATCTGTTGAGCATGGTGAATGGAGCGTATCTACAAAAAATACATTTTTATTTTTTTGGGCAATATCTTTAAGAAAATTAGAGATGTTATTCTGGTCAGTGCTAATGGCCGATGACGGGTAGTTGCATATCTGTTTTGGGGCGAGTAGCAGGCTGTTTTTTAAAGCGCAATCAATTTGATTCTCTTTTAGGTACGGAATGTCATTGAACAAAATAATTTTTTTACCACTCAGGGTTAGTACGTTTAATGTATCCAGAAATTTCTTTCTGAACTCTCCTGAGTAAAATCCATGTATATTTGGCGTGGTGTTGTTCCCACCATCGTAAGTAATCCATGTGGCTGATATTGCAACTATGTTGATAGATTTATCATTAAGGATGGCTTGGACAGTGTTGATATTGTGTTGATTGCACTGCCTATCATTCTGTGCAATGGCATGATCTGGTGAAAATCTATCCATTTTTTCAACCGGAGGGCACATGCTGAATGCGTGATCCATGAACTTTATATGAGCACTTTTGCCTAGTAGATCAATAAAGTCAATCAGATGATATGCATGGCTGTCTCCCCATAAAATGCCGAATTTATCTGATTTCGTATCGCCAAGCATGCAGTCTTTTTGTATTTTAAAATCGGTTTGTACCCAGCATTTTTCTGTACGAGCATCCTCCCATGCAGTGTCTTTTCCAACTTTGCTTATCAATTGTGTTGTGTTGTTATATAAAAATTCAAAATTACTGGTATATTTTCCCGTGATGACCAGGCTAAGTGATATTACAAAGGGAAGAATTGTAAAGTATAGAATGGCATTCTTTGGTGCCATTTCCATTTTTCGAATCGGATTTTCAATTGCAAAGCTTGTGCCTAATGCCAACAGGTAAGTGACAGGAATGCCAATATAGAACAGCGCATTATTGCTTGCGCCATTCTTCAATAAAACGACAAATATAGGCCAATGCCATAAGTATAGACAGTAAGAGAGCTTGCCAATGTGAGTGAGTAGAGACGTTGACAGTACGTTGTTTAAGAAATTTCCATGCTGATTAAAAAAGATAAGCCCTGCAGTTGCAAGCACAGGAATCAGAGTGTAAAGGCTTGGAAATGGAGTGTATTGTGTGAATAAAATGGCACTTGATAATATAAAGCCAAGGCAAAGAAGAGGAATTTTATTATATAAATGATTTGTCTTGTGTGTGTGGGGGGTTCTTTCAAGTAATGCCACTGCAACACCCGGGATAAATTCAAATACTCTTGCTGGGAAAGAAAAATAAGAAGGGCCCGGTGTTTTATGAAACAGATACTCAGCCAGTACAAGTGATGCGCAAAAGAAAAATATCAACAGCGCCGCACGATATTTTTTTCCTGTAAAAAACAAGAAAGCGGGTAGTAATAGGTAGAACTGTTCTTCAATGGATAGTGACCATATGTGTAGTAGTGGGATGCTGCGGCTATCAGTTGCAAAATATCCAGTGTTGGCTGCTTGAAAACTGTTGGAAATGAAACCAAAAATAAAGGCTATGTTTTTAACGGTAAACCGTAAAGATTCGGGAATGTTAAAGAGTAATGAATACAAAAATGAGAAGCAGCAAATGACAGCAAGCGAAGGGATAAGTCTTTTACAACGTTTTGCGTAAAATTTTACGAGCGAGAAAGAATTTTGCTCAATGGATGATGAAATGTTTTTGGTTACAACGTATCCGGAAATGACAAAAAATATATCAACACCAATATAACCGCCACTTAAAATGGTACTAGATGCGTGGCAGATGATAACCAAAATAACCGCAATTGCCCGCATACCTTCAATGTCTAGGCGGTAATGACTTTCTGGTGGTGATTTGAACTGGGTCATGTTGGGTAAAGTGCGCATGGGTTACTGAATTTATTTTAAATTCGTCACTATACATCAACATGGACACCATATCCATGTGCTAGCATGGCACTTCAGTTTTAGCCTTGGAGTGAATTGCAGCGAATACCATGGAGAGGCTATCGCGCCGGGCAGAGTGGTTAAATTTTATTTGCTTATGGCCGTAACCCCCATGCAGGCTAGGGGTACGGCCATAAGCATTACCTATTAAGATTTCAGCGTCAGTTCAACGTTGATGCTTACATTGAGGCTAGCGAAAAATCTGATGGTTGTAACGGATGATGACAGATGTCAGGCAATCCGTTGTTCTGTGGTCGGGTCGAACAGCACGGCTTTGGAGACGTCAAAAACCAGTTCCATGCTGTGGCCCGGCAGTTTGGCTTCTGTCGGGTGGGTACGGCAGCATACCTTGGTGTTGTTGAGCGAGACAAATACCAGGGTATCCGGCCCGGTGGGTTCAATCACGTCGATATGGCAGGACATCACCGGCAGGCCTTCGCGGTAGGCGGTGCGGGCGTCGGTGATCTGCTCCGGGCGGATGCCGAAGATGACTTCGCGGCCCAGCCACGGCCGCATTTTTTCCTGCGCATGTGGCAGCGGCAGGATGACGCAGCCCTGGTCGTCGCAGATTTTCACTCCCAGCACTCCGGCCGATTCCACCACCTGTGCCGGAATGAAGTTCATCGACGGCGAACCGATGAAGCTGGCGACAAACAGATTGGCCGGATTGTCGTAGATGTCCTGCGGGCTGCCGAACTGCTGCACGATGCCGTCCTTCATGACTGCAATGCGGTCGCCCAGTGTCATGGCCTCGATCTGGTCGTGGGTGACGTAGACAATGGTGGATTTCAGCCGCTGGTGCATCAGCTTGATTTCGGTACGCATCTCCACCCGCAGCTTGGCGTCCAGATTGGATAGTGGCTCGTCAAACAGGAAGATGGACGGGTTGCGTGCCAGGGCACGGCCCATGGCCACACGCTGACGCTGGCCGCCGGACAGCTGCGAGGGCTTGCGATCCAGCAAGTGCGTCATTTGCAGCATCTGTGCCACACGCTCGACGGTAGCGTCGATTTCACCCTGTGGCATCTTGCGGATTTCCAGGCCGAAGCTGATGTTCTTGCGCACGCTCATCGAGGGATAGAGCGCATAGCTCTGGAACACCATGGCGATGTCGCGGTCCTTGGGTGACAGGTCGTTCACCCGCTTGCCGCCGATTTCGATGTCTCCGCTGGAAATATCATCCAGCCCGGCAATCATGTTCAGCAGTGTTGATTTGCCGCAACCGGAAGGACCCACCAGAATCAGGAACTGGCCGTCTTCGATGGCGATGTCGATGCCCTTGAGCACCTCGGTGCCGTTGGCGTAAGTCTTGCACACATTATTGATGGAGAGAGCAGCCATCGTTCAACCTTTCACAGCACCGGCTGTCAGGCCACGCACAAAGTAGCGGCCGGCAACCATGTAAACGAACAGGGTGGGCAGGGCGGCAATGATGGCCGCTGCCATGTCCACGTTGTATTCCTTCACCCCGGTAGAGGTGTTCACCAGATTGTTCAGCGCCACGGTAATGGGCTGTGATTCGCCGGCGGCAAACACCACGCCGAACAGGAAGTCGTTCCAGATCTGGGTGAACTGCCAGATCACGCACACCATGAAGATGGGGCCGGAAATGGGCAGCAGGATGCGGAAGAAAATGGTCCAGAAACCTGCACCGTCAATGCGTGCGGCCTTTACCAGCTCGTCCGGGATGGTGACGAAGAAGTTGCGGAAGAACAGCGTGGTGAAGGCCAGGCCGTAAATCACGTGCACCAGCACCAGACCGCTGGTGGTATTGGCCATACCCAGCTCGCCCAACAGGCGTGCCATTGGTAGCAGCACCACCTGGAAGGGAATGAAGCAGCCCACCAGCAGCAGGGTGAACAGCACGTCCGAGCCACGGAAGCGCCACATGGACACCACATAGCCGTTAACCGCGCCAATCAGCGTGGAAATCAGCACCGACGGCACTGCCATCTTCACCGAGTTCCAGAAAAAGCCCTTCATGCCGCCACATTCCACGCCAGTGCAGGCGCTGGACCAGGCCTTGCTCCAGGCATCAAAGGTGATGGATTGCGGCAGGGCAATCAGGTTGCCGCCACGGATGTCGTCCAGGGTTTTGACCGAGGTGGACAGCATCACGTACAAGGGCAGCAGGTAGTAAATGGCCATCAGCACCAGTGCGGCATACAGCACGATGCGGCCGGGAGTCAGGTGTTTAGCCACGTTTGGCACTCCTTGTTTCCATATACATCAGCGGCACCAGTACGGCGACGATGGTCATCAGCATCATCATGGCCGAGGCAGCCCCCAGGCCCAGCTGGCCACGGGTAAAGGCAAACTGGTACATGAAGATGGCCGGTACGTCGGATGCCGTGCCGGGGCCGCCGCCGGTCAGTGCCATCACCAGATCGAAGCTCTTGATGGCGATGTGCGACAGGATCAGCAGTACGCTGAAAAACACCGGACGCAGGCTGGGAATGATGATGCGCCAGTAGATGACCGGCAGGCTGGCCCCATCCACCTGGGCGGCCTTGATGATGGAATCGTCAATGCCACGCAAGCCGGCCAGGAACAGCGCCATCACAAAGCCCGACGACTGCCATACTCCGGCAATCACCACGGTGTAGATGGCCTTGTCCGGATCTACCAGCCAGTCGAAGGTAAAGTTGGGAAAGCCCCAGTCGTTGATGACTTTCTGCAGGCCCATGTCGGGGTTGAGCATCCATTTCCAGGCGGTGCCGGTGACGATGAAGGACAGCGCCATCGGGTAAAGGTAAATGGTGCGCAGTGTGCCTTCGGCGCGGATTTTCTGATCCAGCAGTACGGCCAGGAACAGGCCGACCGCCAGCGTGCAGCCAATGAACAGGCCGCCGAAAATGCCCAGATTGGCCACGGCAGTCCACCAGCGGTCATTCTCGAACAGTGCCTGATACTGGATCAGGCCGGCGAAATCCATCTGCGGCAGCAGGCGCGACTCGGTCAGCGACAGCCAGCCGGTCCAGGCGATAAAGCCGTAAACGAACACCAGGCTGATCAGCAAGGTGGGCGACAGCACCAGCTTGGGTAACCAGCGGTCTGCCAGCGCCGACAGGCTGGCTTGTGATTGGGATGAGGACATGAATCAATCCTTGCATGCAGCCGTGGCGAGCATGCGCTTGCGCGCAGCAGGCCGCGTCCGGACGGTGATGACAGTCCGGAACAACAGACGGCGTACATGTTTTGCTTCGGTGTGGGACAGACAGCTACCGGGCCGGCTAGGCTGGCAGCTGTCTACGGCATAGCGCGCCCGGGCAAGGTGCCCGGGGCAATATGACTGCTTGCTTAATGCACCTTGCCAGCCTTGGCCAGACGTTCGGTGGCGGTTTTCGGGCTCATGGAGGAGTTCATGAACTGCGAAATCACGTCATCAATCGCGCCTTCGGTGGCAGACGGCATGGCCATCTTGTGGGCGAAGCTGGGCACCAGGCCACCGCTCTTGGAGGCAGCGGTCAGGTCGGCCTTGGACTTCTTGGCACAGTCGTCAAACTTGTCCATCGGCGTATCCAGGCGGGCCGGGATAGAGCCCTTGTTCAGGTTGAACACTTCCTGGAAGTTCTTGCTCATCACGGTTTCGGCCAGATCAGCCTGAGCCTTCTGCGCTGCCGGGTCCTTCTGCTTGAACATGGCCAGGCTGTCGATGTTGAAGGTGAAGCTGCCAGCCGTGCCCGGTGCTGCTACACACAGGAAGTCCTTGCCCGGCTTCTTGCCAGCGGCGGTGAATTCGCCCTTGGCCCAATCACCCATGAACTGCATGCCTGCCTTACCGTTGATCACCATGGCAGTGGCCAGGTTCCAGTCACGGCCAGCCGCGCCCTTGTCGATATAGGTTTTCACCTTTTGCAGGGTTTCAAACACTTTCAGGGTGGTGGGGCCGGCCAGGGTGGCCTGGTCCAGCTGCACAAAGGCCTTCTTGTAGTAGGCCGGGCCACCTACGCCCAGTGCCACCGATTCAAACAGGGTGGCGTCCTGCCACGGTTGGCCACCGTGGGCAATCGGCTGGATGCCGGCTTTTTGCAGTTTGTCAGCCGCTTCGAAGAATTCCGGCCAAGTGGTCGGCACCTTGGCACCGGCCTTCTTGAAGGCCTCCGGATTCACCCACAGCCAGTTCACGCGGTGTACGTTCACCGGAGCGGCTACGTACTGGCCCTTGTATTTCATCACCTGGCTGACCACCGGCGGCAGTTGTTTGTCCCAGCCTTCGGCCTTGGCCACAGCATCGATATTGGCCAGCACGCCTTCGGCACCCCATTCCTGGATGGCCGGGCCCTTGATCTGGGCGGCAGTCGGCGGGTTGCCGGATACCACGCGGGTTTTCAGCGCGGTCATGGCGTTGTCACCACCACCACCGGCCACGGCGAAGTCTTTCCAGTTATCGCCCTTGGCGGTCATCATTTTTTTGAGTTCGGCCACGGATTTGGCCTCGCCACCGGAAGTCCACCAATGCAGCACTTCCACTTCACCGGCAAATACGCTGGCCGGCAGCAGGGTGGCGGCCAGCAGGGCTGCGCTCAGTTGCTTGCGTTTCATTCTCTTGTCTCCGTCTTGTAGCGTTGCATTTCGGTTTTTATATTCCATCCCGCAGGTGGCTGCGCGTGGCAGCAAGCGGGATGTGCAAGAACTATAGCGGCAGATTGTAAGTTTTGTGTAAGGATTGCGAGGAAATGCTGTAAGAAAATACCAGCGATGCAATGCAATGCGACATGCCATTGGAATGAAACCAATCACTTCAAGGCACTGAACTGGTGCTGCTATGCAGCAAAATGGTGCGCTGTAGTGTGTCAACTACACTACTAGACAGTTTCTTCAGCTTCTGTTTTCTGATTGAAAATCAGGCTGGCACACAGGCCATGCGGCAGGTTGTCGCTCAGTTCCACCCGGGTGTGATGGCGGCGGGCAATCTCCTGCACGATGGCCAGACCCAGTCCGCAGCCCTTGCCGCCCACGCTGTTATTGACCCGGTAAAAGCGCTGGAACACCTTGTCGCGCTCGGCCATGGCAATGCCTGGCCCATTGTCACGTACTGCCAGATGCAACTGCTGGCCCTGACGGTGCAGTTCCACCGTGATTTCGCCACCGGGCGGGGTGTACTGGATGGCATTGTCCAGCAGGTTGGCCAGCAGCTCGCGCAGCAGGCCGGCATGGCCCTGCATCAGCATTTTTTCATCGCTGCTGTCCAGGCCCAGGTCCAGCCCGCGCGCCAGCGCACGCGGCACGGCTTCGGCAGTCACCTCGCGCGTCAGCTGGTTGAGGTCCAGCACGCTGCGTTGCAAGCCGGTTTCCGGTTCGGCACGGGCCAGCGCCAGCAACTGGTTCACCAGATGAATGGAGCGTGCGACGCTGGTTTCCACTTGTTCCAGCTGGCGGCAGGCGCGCGGAATGTCCGGCGTCTGGCCTTGCAGTTCCGCCTTTACCAGCTCGGTTTGCGATTTGAGCCCGGCCAGCGGTGTGCGTAATTGATGCGCGGCATCGCCAATAAAGCGCCGCTGCTGGTCCACCTGGCGGTTGACCTCTTCCAGCAGGCTGTTGATGGCGGCGGTCAGGGTGCGTACCTCGGCCGGCGCATTGTTGACTTCGATGGGGGCCATATCGCGTGGCGAGCGGTTTTCCACTACCCGGCGCAGACGGCGCAGTGGCGACAGGCCACGGCTGATGCCCGCCCAGACCAACAGGCTGGTGAGCAGCATCAGCCCCATCAAGGGCAGGCCCATGTCCAGCAGGATCTTGCGCGTGAGTTCGGCACTCAGCGCCCGGCTTTTGGCCACTTGCACCAGCATTAGTTGCGGTTGTTCCGGGGTGCCGGCCAGCAGGTAGAGTGCCGATACGCGCACATCCTGGCCCTTCATGCTGGCGTTATAGAAATAACTGTTGCCCGCCTTGGCCACCAGCTCACGCGGTGGTGGCGGCATGCTGGGCTCGCCCAGCAGGAAGGCAGAAGGCGGCGAGCTGACCATGTAATACACGCGGTCGCTGGGGTCTTCTTCCAGGATTTCCCGCGCCGCACGGGGGAAGTCGACGTAAAAGCCGTTGCCGAAGGGTTTCACCTGCCTTGCCAGCGCGCGTGATGTCTGCGCCAGTGTCTGGTCGATGACTTCATTGGTGTAGCGTACCGCCATGGCATGCGCCAGCATGGCCGCCGCCAGCCACAGCACCAGTTGCGGCAACAGCAGCCAGATCAGCAACTGGCGGCGCAGCGACAGCTGGCGCGGGCGAGTGGTTTCAGTCATCTGCAGCCTGCATCAGCAGATAGCCAAGGCCGCGCACTGCGCGAATGCCCACGCCGCTGCCATCCAGCTTTTTGCGCAGGCGGTGGACATACACCTCCACGGCATTACTGCCGATTTCCTCTCCAGCGCCAGTCAGTGCGGCGGAAATCTGTTCTTTGGTCAGTACTTTTTCGGCCTGGCTCAACAGGATGAACAGCAATTCCAGCTCGCGGGCGGACAGTTCCAGCGGCTGGTTGCCTGCCCAGGCGCGCTGGGCGCTGGGGTCCAGTCGCAAGCTGCCGAAGTGCAGCTCTTCCGGTTGCAGCGCGTCGCGTTGCGGGTCGATGGCGCGCTGGCGGCGCAACAGCGCGCGGATGCGGGCTTCCAGTTCCGGGAATTCAAACGGCTTGACCAGATAATCGTCGGCACCGGCATCCAGCCCGGCCACGCGGTCTTCCATGCTGTCCAGCGCCGTGAGTAGCAGGATGGGCAGCGCAGGCTGGTGTACTCGTACATTGCGCAGCACCTTCAGGCCGTCCTGACCGGGCAGGCCGATATCCAGAATCACCGCATCAAAGTGTTCTGCCAGCAACATCTGCTGGGCAGTCAGGCCATTGTCGCTATGACTCACGGCAAAACCCAGCTGGCTCAGGCGGGTGAGCAGGGCATCGGCCAGCACGGCATCATCTTCGGCCAGAAACAGTTTCATGGGACGGCAGCATTCGGAAAGGAAGGCTTGATGGTAGTGCAGATTCACCGGGCTGTGCCATCACCGCGCGGTGTGCGCTGCAGCAAAAAGCCCGCACGGGGCGGGCTTGCAGGCTGCTGACAAAGTAATCTGGTTCGATTGCACTGGACCCGGCAAAGCCGGGCCTTTCGACTCACTTATTGATTCCGCAGCCTTCCCATCTATTCTCCATCTCCCCGCCCTTGCCCTGCCAATTGAAGATGGGAGCCTCGCTTTCTTTTCAGAAAGCGAGAGGAGTTGGTCAACAATCAGTAAAGCCCGCACGAGGCGGGCTTATAAATTGCGTGGGCGGGCTTATTGCGCCAGTGCGCTGGCCTGCTTGGCCAGTTCGGTGATGCGGGCCCAATCGCGGTTGGCAATGGCGTCTTCCGGTGTCAGCCAGCTGCCACCGACAGCCAGTACGTTTTGCAAGGCCAGATAGTCCTTGGCCTTGGCCAGATCAATGCCGCCGGTCGGGCAGAAGCGCAGGTCCGGCAGCGGGCCGGCCAGCGATTTGAGCAGCTTGATGCCGCCCACGGCTTCGGCCGGGAACAGCTTGAGGATGTCAAAGCCCTCGTCCTGCGCACGCATGGCTTCCGATGCGGTGGCCACACCCGGCAGCAGGGTGAGGTTGGCATTGCGCGCGGCAGAGGCCAGTTCCGGGGTCAGGCCGGGGCTGACACCAAACTGGGCACCTGCGTCCAGCGCGGCTTCCAGTTGGGCGCGGTTGCGCAGCGTACCGGCACCCACGATGGCACCGGGTACTTCGTCGCGCATGCGACGCATGGCAGCCAGGGCCGCCTTGGTGCGCAGGGTGACTTCCAGCACGCGGATGCCACCATCCACCAGCGCACGCGCCAGGTCTACCGCCACAGCGGCGTCATTTACCACGATGACCGGTACTACCGGTCCCTGGCGCAACAGGGTCAAAGCGTCCATATCAGTTTCTCCACAGCGGGTGATGGAAGCTCATGGCACCAGCTTCCGCGGCGTCGGCGGATTCGCGGAAAACTGCGAACAGTTCACGTCCCACGCCAAATTGATTGTGTGCAAGGTCGGCACGCGCCAGTTCGCGTGCGGCCCATTCTTCAGCCGGTACTTTCACTTCCAGCGTGCCGGCCACGGCATCCAGTTTCACGATGTCGCCATCACGGACCTTGCCGATACTACCGCCCAAGACCGCTTCCGGCGAGACGTGGATGGCAGCAGGCACTTTGCCCGACGCGCCGGACATGCGGCCATCGGTCACCAGTGCCACGGCAAAACCGCGTTCTTGCAGGATGGACAGGGCCGGGGTCAGCTTGTGCAGCTCAGGCATGCCGTTGGCGCGCGGGCCCTGGAAGCGGATGACGGCGACAAAGTCGCGTTCCAGCTCGCCGCGCTTGAACGCAGCCAGCATGTCGTTCTGATCGTTGAATACGATGGCAGGTGCTTCCACGATGCGGTGTTCCGGCTTGACGGCGGATACCTTGATCACGGCGCGGCCCAGGTTGCCGGACACCACGCGCAGGCCGCCATCGGCGCTGAACGGGTCGGCCACGGTGCGCAGCACGCTGTCGTCCCCGCTCACGACCGGGGCCAGACGCCATTTCAGTGTGCCGTTGTCCAGCCAGGGTTCGTTGGCATAAGCCGACAGGCCACGGCCAACGATGGTATCCACGTCTTCATGCAGCAGACCGGCGGCCAGCAGCTCGCGAATGACAAAGCCCATGCCGCCAGCGGCGTGGAAGTGGTTCACATCGGCCTTGCCATTGGGGTAGACGCGGGTCAGCAGCGGGATGATGGCCGACAGTTCGTCAAAATCGTCCCAGTTGATGTCGATGCCGGCGGCGCGGGCAATGGCCACCAGATGCAGGGTATGGTTGGTGGAGCCACCGGTGGCCAGCAGGCCGACAATGGCGTTGACGATGGATTTTTCATCAATCATGCGGCCAACCGGAGTGAAATTATCGCCCTGGGCGGCAATGTGGGCGGCCTGGCGTGCAGCGGCGCGGGTCAGTGCCTCGCGCAGCGGGGTACCCGGATTGACGAAGGCGGTGCCCGGCAGGTGCAGGCCCATGATTTCCATCATCATCTGGTTGGAATTGGCCGTGCCATAGAAGGTACAGGTGCCAGGGCCGTGGTAGGACTGGCACTCGGATTCCAGCAGCTGATCCCTTCCCACCTTGCCTTCGGCGAACAACTGGCGCACCTTCGCCTTGTCGTCGTTGGCAATGCCGGTGGTCATCGGCCCGGCCGGAACAAACACCGCCGGCAGATGGCCGAAGGTCAGCGCGCCAATCATCAGGCCAGGCACAATCTTGTCGCACACGCCCAGATACAGGCTGGCGTCGAACATCTGGTGCGACAGGGCCACGGCGGTGCTCATGGCAATCACGTCACGCGAGAACAAGGACAGCTCCATGCCCGGCTGACCCTGGGTCACGCCGTCGCACATGGCGGGCACGCCACCGGCAAACTGGGCGGTGGCACCGGCTTTCAAGGCTTCTTCCTTGATCCAGGCCGGGTAGGCTTCCAGTGGCTGGTGAGCGGACAGCATGTCGTTATAGGCAGACACGATGGCCAGGTTGGGGCGGTGGGCTTCTTTCAGGTGAATCTTGATATTGTCCGGCATCGCCGCAAAGGCGTGAGCCTGGTTGGTGCAGGACAGCTGGGCGCGTTCCACCTTGCCCTGCTGGGCGGCGGCATGAAGGTGATCCAGATAGGCAGCGCGACGCTCGCGGCTGCGATCTATGATGCGCTGGGTAACGGCGTGCAATACCGGGTGCAGGGCCATGGCGATTCCCGTGATGAATGTGGGTAAATGGTAGTTTTACTACACTTAAATTGCAAGAATTCAGCCAGTGCCTTGTCGTGACAAAATGGGGGTGATTAGCATGAAAGTCGCTCCAGTAAAGGATTGTGTCGTTTTATGCCCGATTGGACAGGTGTTGCTTTCTGCGGATTGTCCCGGCAACACGCATGGACATGGCAAAATCGGGTGGTAATATAACTACATTGCAAATGCACAAGACGGAAGATCACTATGGATAACCGTAGCACGCCCACCCCGGCCTTCGATATGGTGCTGTTCGGTGGTACTGGCGACCTGGTAATGCGCAAGCTGTTGCCGTCGCTGTATCAGGCCCATGCCGCCAGCCTGCTCAACCAGCAAGGCCGCTTGCTGGCGCTGGGTCGCAAGGCGATGAGCCGCGACGACTACCTGGCGCTGGTGGAAAAAAACGCACGCCAGCATATCAAGGAACACTTCGATGCGGCGGCCTGGGAATCCTTCCGTGCACGTATCGACTACTTGCAAGTGGATGCCGGTGAAGCTGCGCATTATCCGGCACTGGCCGAAGCCGTGGGCCAGCATCCGGAACGGGTGGTGGTCTGTTACCTGGCCACTGCGCCCAATCTGTTTGCCGGCATTTGCGAAAACCTGGCTGCGGTGGGACTTAACCGCCCCAATGTGCGCGTGGTGCTGGAAAAGCCGCTGGGTATCGACCTGGATTCGTCCAACGAAATCAACGACGCCGTGGCCCACTTCTTCAAGGAAGACCAGCTATACCGGATCGACCACTATCTGGGCAAGGAGTCGGTACAGAACCTGATGGCCATCCGCTTTGCCAATGCGCTGTTCGAACCGCTGTGGCGTCGCGAGTGGATTCACGATGTACAGATCACCATTTCCGAAGACCTGGGTGTCGGCACCCGTGGTGACTTCTACGATGGCACCGGCGCGCTGCGCGACATGGTACAGAACCACCTGCTGCAACTGCTATGTATCGTCGCCATGGAGCCGCCGGCCAATATGGAAGCCGACGCGGTGCGGGACGAAAAACTCAAGGTGCTGAAGGCATTGCGCCCGTTCAGCGAGCAGGATGTGGCCAACAAGACCGTACGCGGCCAGTACAAGGCCGGCGCGGTGGCCGGTCAGCCGGTAGTGGGTTATCTGCAAGAACAAGGCATTCCGGCCGACAGCCAGACCGAAACCTTTGTCGCCCTCAAGGCGGAAATCGACAACTGGCGCTGGGCCGGCGTGCCCTTCTTCCTGCGTACCGGCAAGCGCATGCAGGAGCGGCTGGCAGAAATCGTCATCAACTTCCGCGACGTTCCGCACCAGTTGTTCTCCGGCCCCTTGAGCGGCAGCCACACCGCTAACCGGCTGGTGATCCAGCTGCAGCCGGAAGAGAGCATCCGCCTGTACTTCCTGGCCAAGGAGCCGGGCGACACCATGCGCCTGCAACCGGCCTATCTGGACCTGGACTTCTACAAGGCCTTCAAGGTGCGCCGTGCCGATGCCTACGAGCGCCTGCTGCTGGACGTGATCCGCGGCAAGCTGGCCTTGTTCATGCGCCGTGACGAGCTGGTGGAAGCCTGGCGCTGGGTGATGCCCATCATGGAATGCTGGCAGAACAGCAGCAACACCCCGCCCAAGCAATACACCGCAGGCACCTGGGGCCCGGCGGCGTCCAGCGCCCTGCTCAGCCGCGACGGTATCAGCTGGCACGAAGAAAGCTGACCGACTGACCTGCCCGGGCTGCCACACTGGCGCGCCCGGGCAGGACAATTCATAACAAGCCGGCCAGCAAGAGCGGCAATCACCCGGTGTCATGGATATCAGGGGCCGGGTGCAAGGTGAGGATGACATGCATGCAATGGTTTGAATTTCCCGATGCACCGGCCAGCGCCGCCGCCCTGGCCGCTACCGTGGCACAACGCTTGTCGGCCG
This sequence comes from Aquitalea sp. LB_tupeE, assembly GCF_013391415.1. Lineage (GTDB taxonomy): Bacteria > Pseudomonadota > Gammaproteobacteria > Burkholderiales > Chromobacteriaceae > Aquitalea. The sequence continues at coordinate 295,933 of NZ_JACAXB010000013.1, read as the reverse complement.
CTCTGGCGCGCGATGACCGCGCCGTGCTGGCTGTTTCCGGTGGCAAGTCGCCGGTTCCCTTCTTTCACGCGCTGCGTAGTCAGCCGCTGGACTGGTCGCGGGTGGACATCACCCTGGTGGACGAACGCTTCGTTCCGGCAGACCACCCGGACAGCAATGCCGCGCTGGTACGCGAGCATCTGTTGCAGGATGCCGCCGCTGCTGCCCGTTTCCTGCCGCTGGTGGGCGCTGCCCGTGATGACGTCGCCGAACTGGCTGCCGCCAACGCCGCCTACCAACAACCGACTGTTGCCGTATTGGGCATGGGTGAGGACGGCCATACTGCGTCCTTGTTCCCCGGTGCTGCCGCCCTGGCGGATGGATTGGACATGAGCCGTACCCTGCCCTTGCTCGCCGTGCAGCCGCTCACTGCGCCGCACCTGCGCTTTAGCATGAGCAAGGCTGCCTTGCTGGCATGCGACAGCCTCATCCTGTCGATTCAGGGGGCGGGCAAGCGCCAGGTGTTCGATCAGGCTGTGCAAGGCATCAACGACAGCCTGCCCATCAGCCATTTCCTGTTGCAGACGGAGTGCCCCATCGATGTCTACTGGACTGCCTAATACCTGGCCGCGGCTGCTGGCCGACATCGGCGGCACCAACGCCCGTTTTGCCCTGGAAACCGCGCCCGGCGTGCTGGAGGACATCAGCGTCCTGCCCTGTGCCAGCCATCCCACGCTGGAAGCAGCCATGCGCAGCTATCTGGCCGAGGTGGGTACCCGCGCAGTGGCCCATGCGGCTATCGGCATTGCCAACCCGGTGACGGGGGACTGGGTGCAGATGACCAATCACCACTGGGCGTTTTCCATCGAAGCCACCCGGCAGGCGCTGGAGCTGACTTCGCTCATCGTCATCAACGATTTCACCGCTCTCGCGCTGTCGTTGCCACACTTGCCACGTCAGGAACTGGTACAGGTGGGTGGCGGCGCAGCGGTCAGTGGCAGCCCGCTGGCGCTGATTGGCCCCGGCACCGGCCTGGGTGTGTCAGCCCTGCTGCCTTATCCCGGCGGGGTGATGCCCTTGGCCGGTGAAGGTGGCCACGTCAGCTTTGCCCCGTTCGACGAGCGCGAGGCCGCCATCTGGCGCTATGCGCGCGATCGCCATGGCCATGTCTCGGCCGAGCGCCTGCTGTCCGGCCCCGGCCTGGTACTGATTTACCATGCGCTGGCGGCACTGGCCGGTGAAGCGGAGCAGGACCTGTCCGCTGCCGACATCACCGCCCGTGGCTTGTCCGGCGACTGTCCGCGCTGCCGTGAAACGCTGGACGCCTTCTGCGCCATGCTGGGTACGGCGGCGGCCAATCTGGCGCTGACGCTCGGCGCCCGTGGCGGGGTATACCTTGGCGGTGGTATCGTTCCACGTTTGATCGACTACTTCAAAACGTCGCCATTCCGCCCACGCTTCGAGGACAAGGGCCGTTTTTCCGCTTATCTGGCGGGAATTCCGGTATTTGTCATCAACAGCCGTTACCCTGCGCTGATCGGCGCGTCGGCAGCGCTGGCGGCGCACCTGGAGCACTGACCCATGCTGGAAAGAATCAAGTCTCAGCTAGAAGCCCTGTCTTCGGCCGAACGCAAGGTGGCCGAACTGGTGCTGGAGCAGCCCTACACCATGATGCAGGCCGCCGTGGCGGACATCGCCCGCAATGCCGGCGTCAGCCAGCCCACGGTGATTCGCTTCTGCCGCTCCATGGGCTGCTCGGGCCTGCCCGATTTCAAGCTGAAACTGGCCGGCAGCCTGGTTACCGGCGTGCCTTATGTGCACTCCAGCGTCCGCCCGGAAGACCCGACTTCGGAAATCGTGGCCAAGGTGTTCGACAACACCGTCACTGCGCTGCTCAAGAGCCGTAACGACGTCAACCCGCAGGCCATCGAAGCGGCCATCGAGGCCATTTCCCGCGCCCGGCGGGTGGAGTTTTACGGTCTGGGCAACTCCGGCATTACCGCTGCCGATGCCCAGCACAAGTTCTTCCGCTTCGGCATTTCCACCGTGGCCTATGCCGATACCCACATCCAGATGATGGCGGCCTCGGTACTGGGGCCGGACGACGTGCTGGTGGCCATTTCCAGCTCCGGCCGCTCGCGCGAGCTGCTGGATGCGGTGGAAGAAGCCACCGCTTCCGGAGCCATCGTGGTGGCCATCACCGCCAGTGGTTCTCCGCTGGCACGCGCCGCCACCATTGCGCTGATGGCGGACACCCAGGAAGACAATGAAACCTACAGCCCGATGATTTCCCGCATCATCCACCTGGTGCTCATCGACGTGCTGGCCGTGGGCGTGGCCTTGCGCCGTGGCCCCGGCGTGATCGGACAACTAGAAAAAACCAAGCACAGTCTCAAAGCAAAGAGACTGGCCGAACGGACAGAAGAGGATTAATCATCATGAGCGAACTGACCCAACTTCCCGCCTGGCAAACCCTGTGGGACCACTTTGCCGATGCCAAGCAGCTGCACATGCGCGAGCTGTTCCAAAACGACCCGGAGCGGGCCGAGCGTTATGGCCTGGAAGTGGGGGGCCTGTTCCTCGATTACTCCAAGAACCGCATTACCGATGAAACCCTGAAGGGCCTGATGCAGCTGGCGCGCGAAGCCGGGCTGCCGGAACGCATCAAGGCCATGTTCAAGGGGGAAAAAATCAACAGCACGGAAAACCGCGCCGTGCTGCACGTTGCCCTGCGTAACCGTACCAATTCGCCCATTTTCGTGGATGGCGAAGACGTGATGCCCAAGGTGAACTCCGTGCTGGAACGCATGGGCAAGTTTGCCCACGCCGTGCGCTCCGGCGAGTGGCTGGGTTATACCAACCAGCCCATCACCGACATCGTCAACATCGGCATTGGCGGCTCGGACCTGGGCCCGCTGATGGTGTGCAGTGCGCTGCGTCCGTTTGGCCATCCGCGCATGAACATGCATTTTGTGTCCAATGTGGACGGTGCCCAGCTGAAGGAAACCCTGAAAAAAGTGCACTCGGAAACCACCCTGTTCGTGGTGGAATCCAAAACCTTCACCACCCAGGAAACCCTGACCAATGCGCTGACCGCGCGTGACTGGTTCCTGCAGCGTGCGCGGGACGAAAAAGCGGTGGCCAAGCACTTTGTCGCCGTGTCCACCAACCAGAAAGCCGTGGCGGATTTTGGCATCGACCCGTCCAATATGTTCGAATTCTGGGACTGGGTTGGTGGCCGCTACAGCCTGTGGTCGGCCATTGGCCTGCCCATCATGTTGTATCTGGGCGAGGAAAACTTTACCGAGCTGCTGAACGGCGCGCACATCATGGACCAGCATTTCCGCAATGCACCGTTCGAGCAGAACATGCCGGTGCTGCTGGCCATGATAGGCATCTGGTACATCAACTACTTTGGTGGCGGCAGCCATGTGATTGCGCCGTACGACCAGTACCTGCATCGCCTGCCGGCCTTCATCCAGCAACTGGACATGGAGTCCAACGGCAAGCAGACCCAGCTCAACGGCAACCCGGTCAACTTTGAAACCGCGCCCATCATCTGGGGCGAAACCGGCATCAACGGCCAGCATGCCTTCTTCCAGCTTTTGCATCAGGGCACGCATATTTCGCCGATCGACCTGATCGCCTCGCTGGAAAGTCGTGGCAGCCTGCCCGGTCACCATGAAATCCTGCTGGCCAACGTGTTTGCCCAGGCCGAGGCCTTCATGCGCGGCAAGACCGCCGAGGAAGTACGGGAAGAGCTGGCCGCGCAAGGCATGAAGGGCGATGCGCTGGAAGCACTGGTGCCGCACAAGGTGTTTGCCGGCAACCGTCCCACCAATACCTTGCTGATGAGCTTCCTCGACCCGCGCAACCTGGGTTCGCTGATTGCGCTGTATGAGCACAAGATCTTCGTGCAGGGTGTGATCTGGGGCATCAACAGCTTCGACCAGTGGGGGGTGGAACTGGGCAAGCAACTGGCCAAGACCATTCACGCCGAACTCACCGGCAAGCTGAAAACGGCCGAGCACGACAGCTCCACCCGCCGCCTGATCCAGCTGTACCGTCAGGCCAACAAGAGTAAGTAAGCGTGCTGCCTGAATCACGGGCAGTCGCTAAAGAAAAACGCCTCCCTTGCGGAGGCGTTTTGCATGATACGGGCCGTCGGGATCGACAGTTGATCAGAAATTGTACTTGGCGCTGTAGATCACCGCGTTCTGGTACTCGGACGAGCCCAGCTTCTGGTCGGCATAGCGGTATTGCACGCCGGTGGTGAAGTGCTTGTTCACATTCCACCACAGCGCAATGGCACCGTTTTCGCCGGTATTGTGCTTGTAGTTGGCTACGAATTCTTGCTTGCGGGCGAATTCGGTTTCATGCCACTGGGTCACCAGGAAGGACTGACCGAAGGCATTGAACGGGTAGAGCAGCACATAGCCGGCCATCCAGCCGTTGTAGCCGGAACCGATGCCGAAGGAGTCCAGCTCGTTGTGGGCGCCAATGAACGGCTTGATGGTCAGGTTGCCGTACTTCAGCTCGGTGCTCAGGCCCAGCACGCGGTTCTGGCTGAAGAAGTTGTTGCCACGGGTGTCGTAAACGTGTGCGTACAGCTGTACCGGTACGTTGCCGACCTGGGTCAGGTTGAAGCGGCCAATGGCCTTGGTGGTGTAGCGGCGGTCGTAGCCGTTCAGGCCGTCGCCACTCTTGCCCGGGTTTTCCAGATCGAAGAAGCCGTAGACATCACCCCAGTTGCCACCCATGCCACCTTCGGCTTCCAGGTAGCCGAAATCTTTCTTGCCGCTTTGCTCGGTGGTGCGGGAAGACCAGTCGAGGTAGTTGGCACTGACGTTGGCAAAAGACCAGTTGTCGGCATGCGCCAGGGTGGAGCCGCTGATCAGAGACAGGGCCAGCAGCAGTTTGCGAGCTTTCATTTTTTCCGCCTAAGTGAACTTTTTTTATGTAAAACCCGCAGGGCAAACCATACGGGGGCGCGCAGGGTAGCGCACAAGTCTCTACATTGAAAAGTTTCAGTTCAAGCGACGTAACATTTCAGCAACATTATGAAAACGGGCTGTAGCGCTGTTGGACAATATGCAGCAAATGTTGCCATCAGCGGACATTGGCGGGCAAGTAGGCAGTATCCGGCCAGCCATAACGCAACAGGCTGATGCTGCCGCTGGCAGAAAATTCGACGCCCTCTTGTTGCAGTAATACCCGCTGCCAGTCGGCTTGCTCGCTGCCGGGGCGGGACAGACGGCCAGCACTGTTCACTACCCGGTGCCAGGGCATGCCGTGGCCATCCGGCAGGCTGCCCAGCAATTTGCCGACATGACGGGCGTGGCGTGGAAAGCCAGCCGCCGCCGCCAGCACGCCGTAGCTGCTGACCCGGCCGGGCGGTATCTGCCGCACCAGCGCCAGCACCGCCAGTTCGAAGGCAGGAGACATCAGCGGAAGCGGGCGTCCGCCACGAAGGGATTGTGGCGTTTTTCGTCACCAATGGTGGTGAGCGAACCGTGGCCGGGAATCACCACGGTATCGTCCGGCAACAGGAACAGCTTTTGCTGGATGGCATCGATCAGCTGCTGGTGATTGCCCATAGGAAAGTCGGTGCGGCCGATGGAACCCTGGAACAGCACGTCACCGGCCACCAGCACACCGGCGGCGGCGCTGTAGAACACCACATGGCCGGGCGTGTGGCCGGGGCAGTGGATCACCTGCAGCGCTTCCTGGCCGATGCTGACCGTATCTCCCTCGTTCAGCCAGCGTTCCGGGGTGAGGGCCGGGCTGGATGGAAAACCGAACATGCGGCCCTGATTCGGCAGCTGGTCCAGCCAGAAGCTTTCGCTCTGTTCCGGGCCTTCAATCTGCACACCCAGCTGGGCGGCCAGTTCACCGGCCCCACCGGCGTGGTCGATATGGCCGTGGGTCAGCAGCAGCTTGGTGACGGTGAGTCCTTGTTGCGCGACCCAGGCGCGGATGCGGTCGATATCGCCACCAGCGTCGACGATGGCGGCTTCACGCGTGACATCGCACCACAGCACGCTGCAGTTCTGGGCAAAGGGGGTAACCGGAATCAGGTGATACTGCAGGGACATGGCGGTGCTCGGTGCAATTGGGATAGCAAATTGTGGCATGGCAGGCCGCTGCGGCCAAGCTTGTCGGGGCGGGGCGGCTGAAACTGGTAAAATCGCGCCATTCCCGCTTTACCGGAGGCCAAGATGAGCCTGATTCCCGAAATCAAACCGCAGCAGTCGCTGGAGTTGCTCAAAGAACTGCATATCCTTACCCGCGACGGCAAGATCAACCAGGACACCCGCCGCAAGCTCAAGCAGGTATATCACCTGTACCAGTTCATCGAACCCTTGATGCAGGACGTGCTGCAAAGCAAGGGTGACGTTACGCTGGCCGACCACGGCGCGGGCAAGTCCTATCTGGGCTTCATCCTGTACGACCTTTTTCTCAAGGACAAGGAGGCCGGTCGGGTATTCGGCATCGAAACCCGGCCCGAACTGGTCAGCCGCTCGGAAGAGCTGGCCGCACGCCTGGGTTTTGACCGCATGGGTTTTCTCAACCTGACGGTGGAGCAGTCCATCACCTCCGAGCAGTTGCCGGCCCAGGTGGACATCATTACCGCGCTGCATGCCTGCAACACCGCCACCGACGACGCCATCCGCTTTGCGCTGGCCAAGGACGCCAAGTACATCGTGCTGGTGCCATGCTGCCAGGCCGAGGTGGCCGCCGTATTGCGCCAGAAAAAGAACGAGACCTTCGGCAAGACGCCGCTATCCGAGCTGTGGCGCCATCCCATCCATACCCGTGAGTTTGGCAGCCAACTGACCAATGTGCTGCGTTGCCTGCAACTGGAAGCGCGTGGCTACCAGCTGACAGTGACCGAGCTGGTGGGCTGGGAGCATTCGATGAAGAACGAGCTGATCATTGCCAAGAAAACCGGCAAGGGCAAACAGAGTGCGCGTGAGCGGCAGGAAGCCATTCTGCACGAGCTGAATCTGGAAGACCTGCGCGAACGCTTTGTCTACTGAGCGGGCTCTGGCGGGGCGATACGTGCCGCCAGCCAGTCGCTCAGATCGCCGCCGGCCACCAGCTGGCGTTTGGCGGCGGCCGACAAGCGCTTGAAGGCGTATTCGGCTTTCAGCGCCTGTGACTTGTCGGCAAAAGGGTGAACCAGCGCAATGCGCTGTGGCGGGTTGAGCCGGGTATAACGCGCACCTTTACCGGCCAGATGCGCGGCATAGCGCCGCGCCACGTTATTGCTGATGCCGGTATACAGCGCACCGTCACGGCATTCCAGCACGTACAGCTGCCACTGGCCGGTGGGGCTGCTGGCCTCAGCCTTGCTCATCGTCCAGCTTGGGCAGCGGGCGGATGCTCACCCGCTCGGTGCGGTTGCCCTTTTGCTCGGTCACCACGATTTCCCAGCCGGATTCACGAATACTGTCGCCCTGGCGCGGAATGCGCTCCAGCCGGTGCATCAGCAGGCCGGCCACGGTGTGGAAGTCTTCCTCTTCGTAATCCCCCAGATTGATGTATTGCTCCAGGGTCACCAGTTCGGTGCTGCCTTCCACATCCAGACTGCCATCCTCGCCCTGTACCAGCGCTGGTTGCTCATGGCGTTCATGTTCTTCCGGGAAGTCTCCGGCAATGGCTTCCATCAGGTCCTTCTGGGTGACAATGCCTTCCAGGCTGCCAAACTCGTTCACCACAAAGGCCATGTCGGCCGCCTGCTGGCGGAAGGCTTCCATGGCTTTCAGTACCGTCATCCCTTCCGGCAGCACCAGCGGCTGGCGCAGCGCGGCCATCACGTCCAGTGTCTGGCCGTCCAGCAACTGGGCCAGCAAGTCCTTGCGTGCCACAATGCCCAGCGGTTCGTCGATACGGCCAGCCCCCACCACCAGCAGGCGGGAGTAGGGGCTGTCACGCAGCACCTTGCGCTGCTGCTCGGCATCCTGGCTGATGTCCAGGCGGTGAATGTCGGAACGCGGCGTGGCAATCACCCGGATCGGCCGTTCCGCCAGGGTCAGCACACTGTGGATCATCGCCCGTTCATTGTGGGCAAAGGCTTCTTCGGCGTCCTCGTGCGGGCCTTCTTCGTGTTCCTGTTCGTGATGGCCGCCATGTTGCAGCGGGGCGTTGCCCAACAGGCGCAGCACGGTGTCGGCGGTGCGGGAGCGGAAGCTGTTGCGGCTATTGAGAAAACGCTGACGGTTGACGTTGGCAATCTGGTTGAATACTTCGATCAGTACCGAGAAGCCGATGGCAGCGTACAGATAGCCCTTGGGAATATGGAAACCGAAGCCATCGGCAATCAGGCTGAAGCCTATCATCAGCAAAAAGCCCAGGCACAGCATCACCACGGTGGGGTGAGCGTTGACGAAGCGGGTGAGTGGCTTGCTGGCCATGATCATCATGCTCATGGCAATCACCACCGCCAGCATCATGATGCCCAGGTGTTCGGCCATGCCGATGGCGGTGACCACCGAGTCGATGGAGAACACCGCATCCAGCACCAGAATCTGCACCACCACGGTGGCAAAGGCAGCATAAGCCTTCTGGCCATTGCCTTCACTGTGCTCCACCCCTTCCAGCCGCTCGTGCAGCTCCATGGTGGCCTTGAACAGCAGGAACAGGCCGCCGCCCAGCATGATGAGGTCGCGGCCGGAAAAGCTCTGACCCAGTACCGAAAACAGGGGGGCGGTGAGTTTTACCAGCCAGCTGATGCCCGCCAGCATGAACAGACGCATGATCAGCGCCAGCGACAGGCCCAGCACACGGGCGCGGTCGCGCTGATGGGGTGGGAGTTTTTCGGCCAGGATGGCCACGAAAATCAGGTTGTCGACGCCGAGCACCACCTCCAGCACGATCAGGGTGAGGAGGCCAAGCAGGGCATAAGGGTCAGACAGCCAGGATAAATCCATGATGTAAAAACAGGGTCCTTGAAAAGAAACAGTCAACACAATAACAAACCACGGCCTTCTTGTCCGTGGTGCAGGCAAAGCAAAGCCCCGGCAGTGCTGCAGGCCGGGGCTGGAGGAGGGTTACAGGCCGCCGTAAGAGTGCAGGCCGGTCAGATACATGTTCACCCCGAGGAAGGCAAAGGTGGTGACCAAGAGGCCGATCACCGCCCACCAGGCCAGCGGCTTGCCGCGCCAGCCCTTCACCAGCCGGATATGCAGCCAGGCGGCGTAGTTCAGCCACACGATCAGCGCCCAGGTTTCCTTCGGGTCCCAGCTCCAGTAGCCACCCCAGGCATCGGCCGCCCACATGGCACCCAGAATGGTGGCGATGGTAAAGAACAGAAAGCCGATGGAAATGGCCTTGTACATCATTTCGTCCAGCACTTCCGCGCTGGGCAGACGGTCTTTCAGCACGCCCTTGAGCACCAGCAATTCGGCCACACCCAGCATGGCCGACATGGCAAACGCACCATAGCCGACAAAGTTTGCAGGAACATGAATCTTCATCCACCACGACTGCAAGGCCGGGATCAGCGGCTGGATTTCATGCGCCTGACGGTCGAAGCTGTACCACAGGATGAAGCCGACCGCAGCGGAGATGACCAGCAGCACGAAGGCACCGGCCTGGCGGGTGGCAAAGCGGGCTTCGTAGTACAGGTACATCAGCGCAGTGATCAGGGTGAACAGGATGAAGACTTCGTACAGGTTGGATACCGGGATGTGGCCGACATCGCTGCCAATCAGGTAGCTTTCGTACCAGCGCACGAACAGGCCGGCAGCCCCCATGACGGCTGCTGCCCAGGTCAGGCCGCTGCCCATGCGGGAGAGCATGGCCGAGCGGGTGAGCAGGCCCGCCCAGTACACCAGGGTGGCCAGGAAGAACAGGGTGCACATCCACATGATTGCGGACTGGCTGGACAACAGGAACTTCAGCCAGAATGCGCTCTGGCCGCGTGCCAGCTCGCCGTGGTACAGGCTGATGCCCAGCAGCGCCACCGTGGCTGACAAGGGGAAAAACCAGCGCCAGGACTTCCAGAACCAGCCCAGTGCCACCAGCCCGACAGCCGAGCCGGCCAGAATGGCTTGCTCGTAACCATCCATATAGGGGTTGTACAGACGCCAAGCCTGCACTGCAGCGACCACAAGCAGCACGGCATACAGCCAGTCAGCCAGTTTCAGCCGCTTGTACAGCGGCTGCGCGACAAAGGATTGTGCAAGTTCCATCACTTACCTCGTACTAACTGTTGAATTGCTTCACCATGACGGCGGAAATCTGCATCCAGGTCACGGTTGTGACGGTTGGAGCTCATGGCCAGCCGCACGCTGCCGGGCATGCAGCAGATCCACAGCCGGATTTCCCGAATATAGAACATCAGCACGATGCCGATCACCAGCATCAGCGAGCCAAGATACACCAGGTTCTTGCCGGGCGAGCGGGTCAGTTGCAGGCCGGAGGCCTGTACCTGGTTGAAGCCTTGCAGTTGCAGGAATACCGGGGCGTTGTAATCGTGCAGTGCACTGATGCCCACCAGGCTGTCCAGCAGGAAGCGGTAGCGCTTGCCGTCCATGGTCACCGGCTTGAGGCCGGCCTTGGCATCGGCCACATCCATCACGTCCACCACCGCGCCTTGCAGGATTTTCACGTAAGTCTGTGCCACAGCCTGGCGTTTGTCCTGCGGGACTTTTTCGTCCAGGAACTGCTCCAGCGCCACAAAGCCACCCTGGGCAAAACGGCCCAGAATCCACTTCACGCTATTGGCAAACTGTTGCTGCATGGCCGGGCTGATGGCCGAACCCTGCATGGCCTTGGCCGTGGTGCGCTTGGCAATTTCGTCATACAAGGCCGGGTTCATGAATGTGGCGCGCAGGCGCATGAAGCTGTCCAGTGACAGTTGCTCGTCCAGCGGCAGGCGCAAGTACTGGAAGGGTTCCGACACCTTGCTGCGCACACCGGCCACCAGATAGCTGACGCCATCTTGCTGGATGGGGGCCATGTAATGATGGAATTCCATCGCCTGGCCCTGTTTGTCTCGCAGCTTGAAGGTGACGGACGGGCCGATGTTCTTCAGTTGCTTGTCGTGCTTTACCTCGCGGGCATCCTGCATGCGCTCGCTCAGGCTCTTGTCACTGGTATCGGCATTCTTGTTGCCCATGTTCTCGATGTTGAACACGCGCAGATCGCCAAACTCCAGGTTGTAATCCTTGCCATTGGCGCGCAGCGGCTGGGCGGCCATCGATACCCCGTTGATGGGTACCGGCTGCATTTGCGGCTGGTCCAGATTCCATGCCTTGAAGGTCAGCGGCGAGCCACCGTCGCCAAAGCTGGCCTGGTAGATGGCCACGCCATCCACGATCAGCGGGTGATTCACCTTCACCTGGGCTTCGGTCACCTTGCCGCTGGCCTTGTCGGTGACGGCAATGTCGCTGGCAAACAGCTTGGGCATGCCGTTGCTGTAGTAATCGACATAGAACTTCTTCAGCGTCACGGTAAAGGGAAGGTCCTGCACCAGATAGCCGTTGCCGGAGTTCAGGAACACCACATCGGCGCTTTTGCCCTCTGCCACTGTGACATTGCCGCGGAAGGACAGGTTGGAAGTGGACAAGCGGCTTTGGGGCGGAATCTGGCTTTGCGGAATATCACGGGTTTCCGGCACCACGCTGCCCACCATTTCCGCCAGTTTCAGCGGCAGGTTGCCATCCATCAGCCCGCCAATGCAGATGACGACCAGTGCAATATGGGCAAAAAAGTAACCCAGCTTGCTGGCAGCGCCCTTTTTGGCCGCCAGCACCAGGCTGCCGTCTGCACGCTGGTGTTCACGCCACCGCCAACCCTGGCCACGCAGGTAGGCACGCAGCGTTTCCGGGTCTGCTGCCGTGCCATCGAACACGACACTGTGTTTCATGGCCGCCAGGGAGTTGTCCGTGGCTTTCTCGCGGTAGGCCTTCATGTCCTTGATGAAGCCCGGACCGTTGCGCACGATGCACAAGGTGGTGGACAGCACCAGAAAAGCCAGGATGGTCAGGAACCAGCCGGAATGGTAAACATCGTACAGCCCCAGCTGCTCGAACACGGCAAACCAGTACTGGCCGAATTCAAAGGCATAGTTGGGGTAGGGCTCATTCTGCTTCAGTACGGTACCGATGATCGAGGCAATGGCCAGAATGGTCAGCAGACCAATGGCAAAGCGCATGGAACTGAACAGTTCGTACAGCTTGTATACAGCGGAGTGGCGGGAGTTTTTTGTCATCTTGGTGCCGAACACAAAAAGGGAAGCCGGTTAAGGCTTCCCTTTTGAACAAGGCTATCCGCAAAAGTTGCGATTAGCGCAGACCCGAAATGTATTCGGCCACAGCCTTCATTTCGGCATCAGTCATGCGGGAAGCGACTTCGGACATGGTGACGTTCTTGCGATCGGTGCCGGCCTTGAAGTCAGCCAGTTGCTTGGCAACGTAGGCTGCATGCTGGCTGCCAACACGCGGGAACTGGTCCGGAATACCCTTGCCGGCCGGGCCGTGGCAGGCCATACAGGCAGGGACGTGGGTGACAGGGTTGCCCACACGGTAGATCTTGGCACCCAGCGGCATCAGCTCTTTGTTGGCCGCCTCGCGGGCCTTGGGCTTTTGCTGGCTGAAGTAGGAAGCGACATTGCGCATGTCAGCATCGGACAGTGCAGAGGCCATGCCCAGCATGATCGGATTTTTACGCTCACCCTTCTTGAAGGCTTGCAGCTGGTTGTAGATATACACCTCATGCTGGCCGGCCAAGGTCGGGTTTGCCGACGCTACGCTGTTGCCATCAGCACCGTGACAGGCGGCACAAACCGTGTCAACGATCTGCTTGCCCTTTACCGGGTCTCCCTTGGCAATGCCTTCTGCCCATGCACTTCCAGCCAGGGTTGCCGCAGCTACAGCCAACAGCATCATCCGTTTCATGATCGCTCCTTGTGAGGAATTCTTAAATATCTGTAAAAGTGGCAATTTCAAACCTGTTATTCTATACCAACTGAAATCAACCTTACTACTATGTCGATTTTTAAAAGCGCCACTTTTTATACCACCGTCAACCATTTGAAGGACCTGCCGCCCACCCGGGCCGAGGTCGCCTTCGTGGGTCGGTCCAATGCAGGCAAGTCCAGCGCCATCAATACGCTGGCCAACCGGACCCGGCTGGCGTATGTCTCCAAGACACCCGGCCGTACCCAGCACATCAACTTCTTCGACCTGGGCCACGAACGCTTCATGGTGGACTTGCCCGGTTACGGCTATGCGGAAGTACCGGAGGCGGTACGCGCCCACTGGGTACAGCTGCTGGGCCGTTACCTGCAAACCCGTGACAGCCTGGTCGGGCTGATCCTGATCATGGATTCGCGACGTCCGTTGCTGGAACTGGATCGCAAAATGCTGGCTTTCTTCCGTGATACCGGTCGCCCGGTGCATATCCTGCTGTCCAAATCCGACAAATTATCTCGCAGCGACCAGCAAAAGACCTTGACCATGGTCAGGCGCGAGCTGGCCGATTACCCCGCGGTATCGATCCAGTTGTTTTCCAGCCTCAAGAAAACCGGGGTAGAGCAGGTGGAGCAAGTGGTGGAAGCCTGGTTCGATGCTGTACTGAAAGAACAGGATTCGCTGCCCGATAGCGAATGACGGAACTTTGTCGGCGGGAAGGCACCTAACCGTGCAGGTGCTCCGGCACCTCCCGCTTGCCTCCCTGAGCGGGAGCCTTACGCTGACAATTAAGGCCTTTACCCCGGCGCAATGTGCGCCGGGTTTTTTATTGCCTGCCGTTTGATGCAAGAGACATGAAAAAAGCGAGAGCAAATGCTCTCGCTTTTGTTTTGCCAACTGCCATGGCACCGGAATGGTCTGCCCGGTCAGGGTCAGTTGTTCATCACCACATTGGCCACTTTCAGGCTTTCGGCAGCACTGCGTACGGCTGCATCGGAAGTGAACGGACCTAGGCGTACCTTGTAGTTACCCTGCTGGTTGATGATGCCCAGCTTGCCGTCGTAACGGTCGTCCATTTCATCCAGCATTTTCTTCAACAGTGCCTCGGCATTGGCCAGCTTGTTGAAAGAGCCCAGCTGCAAGTATTTCGGGTTGTCTTCCTGATGGATATCCGGGCTGTTGCTGGCAACCGCCTCGCCACCGGCTACCGGCCACACCCGCTCGATACTCACCCGGGCGCTACCCTGTTTGACGAAGCCCAGCTTGTAGGCAGCGGCATAGGACAGGTCCATTGCTCGGTTGCGGTGAAAAGGACCGCGATCATTGATACGCACGATCACCGACTTGCCATTGGCCGCATTGGTCACCCGCACGTAGCTGGGAATTGGCAAAGTCGGATGTGCTGCTGTCATGGCAAACATATCGTATTTTTCACCAGAGGTGGTTTTACGACCATGAAACTGCTTGCCGTACCAGGAAGCCAGGCCGGTGGCCTTGAACGGCTTTTCACTGGTGTCCGGGCGGAAACTCATGCCCATTGCCGTGTAGGGCTGGTTGGCTGACTTGATCAGCGGTTCCGTCTGGGGTACTGCATCCGGCACCAGATTCAGGTTGACCGGGATATGGTCGGCGGGGCCATCTTTCTGAAAATAGGCGCCGCCCTTGTTGTTGGCTACGGTGGGCTTATTGGTCGGCTTGGCCGACTGGTTGGTGGCGCTGGCCGTCTTCACGGTGGAGCAAGCCACAAGTACGAGACTGACAAAAACAAGCCACAGCCATCGGAGTACTGATTGCATAGACCTCCCTTATGCTGTTGGGCACATCAAAAAACGTCGGCGGATATATCCCTTGCGGGTGCACTCCCCTGCCTTCGCGACGGTGGGCTGGCTGCCTGCGGCCTGTGCCATGACTGGCTCCAGGTCCGGCATGCCATCCGTTTCACTTCAGGCATCAACATTTCTTGCTGGCCCGTTAGTGTTGGCCGGCCTGTGAACTGTCAGCTCCCTCCTGCAAAATCCAGCTGCCGCCACGCTTCGAATACCGTGATCGCAACGGCATTGGAAAGGTTGAGGCTTCTCGATTCGGGACGCATGGGCAAACGAATCCTCTGTGTGGAGGGAAAATCCTCCAGCACTTCTGGCGGCAAGCCGCGGGATTCGGGACCGAACAGCAAAACGTCCCCAGGTTGGAAATTAATCTGGTCGTGGCGCGTCGCGCCCTTGGTTGTTGCAGCGAAAATCCGCCGTCCTTGCAGGGCCTGCTGGCAGGCAGCCCAGTTTTCATGGACAACGACACGGGCATATTCGTGGTAGTCGAGCCCCGCGCGTCGCAACTTGGCATCCTCCATGGGAAAACCCATGGGTTTGACCAGATGCAGTTCACAGCCGGTGTTGGCACATAAACGAATCACATTGCCCGTATTGGGCGGGATTTCCGGCTGAAAAAGAACAACGGTGAACATCGTTGGCTGGCTGGATTGTTCCAAAGAATCAAAATCTTGGTCAAGTTTTTGGGAAAGATGCCCTGCAGAGCACCCACGCATCGACCCGTTTTGCCCCCTGTTTTTTGAGTATTTCAGCTAGGGCAGACAGGGTCGCTCCACTCGTGGCCACATCGTCGACAATAGCGACGGAAAGCCCGTCAATGCGTTGTTTTACGCCAAATGCATGACGGACATTTCGGCTTCTTTCGGCACGGCCAAGAGAGGCTTGCGGCACAGTGTTGCGTTTTCGCCAACACAGTGTGGTGGAAAAACGGCTTTGCATTGTAGCAGCGATTGCCTGGGCCAGTGGAATGCTCTGGTTGAAGCCGCGTTCTGCAAGTCTTTCTTTTGACAAGGGAACGGGGATGACGATGTCGCTTGAAAACGGGTGTTTTTGGGCAAATTCGGCCATCAGCGCGGCCAGTACGCCAGTCATTTCCAGCCGTTTTCCATACTTCACTGCATAAATAATTGCATTCAGGGGGTAGCCAAACAGGTATGGAGTGTGTATGGCGTCAAAAGCGGGTGGGTGGCGCAGGCAAAAGCCGCAAATATCCCGCGTCAATGCTGGCTCTGCGCAAATGGGGCAGTACATGGGCGGCAAGGCAGGCAAGCTGGCTTTACAGCCATTACACAGCCCGGCATGACAGTTTCGGCGATTACACAACAGACAGTGCTGATTAAATATTGAGCAATTGTCAATAAATATTCTTTTGATATTTGACAGCATGGGAAGCCCTCTGCAAGACTGCGGCCAGACACTCTCAGCCATGCCGTTTTTTTCTTAAATTATCCATTTGTTCAGTTGTAATTTGGCAATAAATACAATTGGCATTTTTGTTGCAATGAAAGCGCATCATGACCACGCAAACCATTCAGTTTTCCCGTCCGGCAACACCGCATCCAGAAAGCAATGTCTGGTCGGTAGCAGAAATCGAAGCTCTGCTGGCGCTGCCCTTCATGGAGTTGGTTTTCCGTGCGGCGGAGATTCATCGCCAGTTTTTTGATCCGACCAAGGTACAGCTGTCGACGCTGATTTCCATCAAGACCGGCGGCTGTCCGGAGGATTGCGGCTATTGCCCGCAATCGGTACATCACGATACGCCGGTGGAAAACCAGCCGATGATGACGGTGGACGAGGTGATTGAGGCTGCGCGTACCGCCAAGGCCAATGGTGCCGGTCGCTTCTGCATGGGTGCCGCCTGGCGTGGCCCGAAGGATGCCGATCTGGAACAGACCCTGCGCATGGTCAGCGAAGTGAAGTCGCTGGGACTGGAGACCTGTGCCACCTTTGGTTTGCTGAAAGATGGCCAGGCAGAAAAGCTGAAACAGGCCGGTCTGGATTACTACAACCATAATCTGGATACCGCACCGGAAAAGTACGGTGACATCATTCATACCCGTGAGTATGAAGACCGGTTGGACACCCTGGGCAAGGTGCGCGGTGCCGGTTTGTCGGTGTGCTGTGGTGGCATTGTCGGCATGAATGAAACCCGTGCGGACCGTGCCGGGCTGATTGCCCAACTGGCCAATCTGGAGCCGCAGCCGGAGTCGGTTCCCATCAATAATCTGGTGAAAGTGGGTGGTACGCCGCTGGAAGGGGCGGACCCGCTGGACTGGACAGAATTTGTGCGTACCATCGCCGTCACCCGCATTACCATGCCGAAAAGTTATGTGCGTTTGTCTGCCGGTCGGCGCGAGATGCCGGAGGCCATGCAGGCGCTATGCTTCCTGGCTGGTGCCAACTCGATTTTCTACGGTGACAAACTGCTGACGACGGGAAATCCGGATGTCGATGCCGACCGTGTGCTGATGGAAAAACTGGACCTGTCGCCGCTGTAATTTGACCTGTGTTTTGCCCGCCGAATCGGCCGGATTTTTACAATGTATATATAAGGAATACTTTTGTGAAAATCCGGCCGATTTTTGCGTTTTTTTCCGGAAAGCCTCATGCGCGCCCAAGACCTCTCCGCAGCCTTGCTGCAATTGCAGCAACAGCACCGTTTGCGACAGCGTCATTTGCTGGAAACACCGCAGTCCAGTCAGGTGGTGATTGATGGTAAAAGTTACATCGCATTTGCCAGTAACGACTACCTGGGCCTGGCCAATCACCCGGCCTTGATCGAAGCCACCCGGGCTGCATTGCAGCAATGGGGTGTAGGTGGCGGTGCCTCGCATCTGGTGGCCGGACATTTTGCCATTCACGAACAGGCGGAGCAGGCCCTGGCCGATTTTTGCGGTAGCGAGGCCGCCTTGATGTTCAGTTCGGGCTATGCGGCCAATCAGGCGGTGATTACCAGTCTGGTCGGGCGAGGCGACGCCGTTTTTGCCGACAAACTCAATCATGCGTCATTGAATGATGCCTGCTTGTTATCGCGCGCCAGCTTCCGCCGTTTCCGCCATAACGATGTGCAGCATCTGGAAGAACTACTGGCTACTACGCCGGCACGGACCCGGCTGATTGCGGTGGATGCGGTGTACAGCATGGATGGTGATGAAGCACCGTTAAAGAAACTGCTGGAACTGGCCGATAAATACGACGCCTGGCTTTATATCGATGATGCGCACGGGTTTGGTGTGCTTGGCAATGGACATGGCTCGGCGGCGGAACAAGAGGTGGGTGGTGAGCGGCTGATCTACATGGCAACCCTGGGCAAGGCAGCTGGGGTGGCCGGTGCCTTCGTGGCTGGCAGCGCCCAGCTGGTGCAATGGCTGGTGAACAGTGCCCGTACCTACATCTATACCACCGCACAACCCCCTGCACTGGCTGCCGCCGTACTGGCCAGCTTGCAGCTGATTGCCAGCGAACCGTGGCGCAGGGAGTGCCTGCAGCAACACGTCAGCAGGGTCAGGGAAAGGTTGGCTGATGTAAATTTTCAGCTGATGTCATCCCGTACGCCGATACAGCCGATTATCATAGGCAGGAACGAGCAGGCAATGTTGCTGGCTGCACAATTGAAAGCGCGTGGGTACTGGGTGCCGGCGATACGGCCGCCTACTGTTCCCGAGGGAACGGCCCGTTTGCGCATGACCTTGTCCGCAGCCCACACGCCGGAACAGCTGGAGGGCTTGCTGGACTGCGTGGTGTCAGCAATACAGTCATAGGGGATGACTGTGTCTGTTCGTAGCATGACCGGATTTCCCGGCTAACTCATACTACGATAACGACATGAAGAGTACGGCGGATTACCTGTCCACGCAGCAAGAGGCTGCCCGCACTGCGCTGGCCCTGATCCAGCGGCAGGGCGAAACAACGGCTGCTGCGCTATGGGCATTGGTGGGCTCCAGCTGGCAGTGTCTGGCAACACTGGGTGCGGCAGACAGCCTGCCCAGTGCGCAAGCCTTGTCTGCAGGACGTTTACCCGGACCAGACGGTGCCGCCCTGCCGCTGGTACTACATGGCGATACGCTGGGCTGGCTGGTGTGGCGCGGACGCATAGCCGACACCGCCGATGCGGTGCTTGCCCTGCTGGCGGGGCATTTGCACAGTGCCAGCCTGCATTCGGCCCAGTCCCAGTCCCGGGTGATGAATGAAACCCTGCTGGAAATCAGCCAGCTACCGGGCGAGTGCAATACGCTGGATGAGATGCTGCCCAAGCTGCACCGGCTCTTGATGCGGCTGATGGATGCCAGCAATTTCTACATTGCGCTGTTTGACGAACAGGGTGGCCAGCTGTACTACCCCTTCTATGCCGATCAGCAAGACCCGGCCCCACCATCACCCGAAGCCGTTTTCAGCAAGGAACAAACCACCCGTTCTCTGACCGCCTGGCTGATGCGCATGGGCAAGCCGCTGGTATTGACCCGGCAGCGTCTGCTGGAAGTCTGCCAGCAAGAGCAGCTGGTACTGGAAGGCCCGCTGCCCGAGTTGTGGATGGGAGTGCCGCTGACCAATGTCAGCAATGGGGTGATCGGTGCTGCCGTATTGCAGT
Source organism: Aquitalea sp. LB_tupeE (assembly GCF_013391415.1). Taxonomy (GTDB): domain Bacteria; phylum Pseudomonadota; class Gammaproteobacteria; order Burkholderiales; family Chromobacteriaceae; genus Aquitalea. The sequence goes on along the minus strand of NZ_JACAXB010000013.1, from coordinate 276,620 downwards.
TCTATGCCAACCAGGCGCCTTGCACCTCGGCCGAGCAGGCTTTGTTCCTGTTTGTCACCCGGCATATTGCCTATGCGCTGGATCGCATGTTGTATCGCAGCCAGCTGGAGCGCCAGGTCTGGTTGCGCACCTGCGAACTGGAGGGGGTGAATGCGCGTCTGCGTTCGGAGATTTCCGACCGGCAACGTGCCGAGCGTTTTCAGGACGTACTGTTCCGCATTGCCGACCTGTCCAATACCAGCCTGTCGCTGGAAGCTTTCCTCGCTGGTGTGCATCGCTTGCTGATGGAGCTGGTGGCCGGGCGTAACTGCCAGGTTGCCCTGTACGACATGAACAGCGACATGCTGAGCTTCCCCTACTGCGCGGATGACTTCCAGCAGGTCAGCCAGACCCGTCGTCCCGGCCGGGGGCTGGTGGAGCAGGTATTGCACAGTGGCCGGCCATTATTGCTGGACCGTAGCCCTGCACAGCTGAACCCGACGGAAGAAAGTACAGCCCCTCCGATGTGCAGCTGGCTTGGGGTGCCGCTGTATTGCGGACACGAACTCTTGGGGGTGCTGTCGGTACACAGCTACCAGAACGATGTGATTTACAGCTATCGCGATCAGGAAGTGCTGGAATTCGTTGCCAACAATATCGGTACCGCCCTGGCTCGTGTCCGCGCCATGCACGACCTGCAAAATGCCTATGCCGAACTGGAAGAACGCGTGCGCGAGCGCACCAGCGAGCTGGATGCGGTGAATGCCCAGCTGGAGTTCGACAGCCTGCACGACCCGCTGACCAAGCTGCCTAATCGCAACTACTTTGCCAAGACGCTGCGTCGGGCCTGGGACAGTTACCTGTCCGGCAACGGTGCCCGCTTCAGTGTCATTTTCATCGACCTGGACCGCTTCAAGCTGGTGAACGATACCCTGGGGCATCTGGCCGGCGACCATTTGTTGTTCGAAGCCGGTGCCCGTATCCGCTCCTGCCTGCGTCACTATGACTTCCTGGCCCGGTTGGGTGGGGACGAATTTGCCATCCTGCTGTTTGGCACCGAAACGCTGGATGGCTGCGAGATGATCGCGCGACGCATCGTCAGCGAGTTCGAACGGCCGGTGATTCTGGCTGGACGGGAGGTATTTTCCACTGCCAGTGTGGGCATGGTACTGGCAGACCGTGACCACTATCAGAAAGCGGAAGAGCTGCTGCGCGATGCCGACCATGCCATGTACTGCACCAAACAGCAGGGGCGGCAGGGCTATACCGTGTTCAACCACCAGTTGCGTATCAACCAGGCCGACCAACTGGCACTGGAAAGCGAGTTGCGCCGTGCGCTGGATGCGGAAGACCAGTTGCAACCCTACTTCCAGCCTTTCATCGATGCACGCAGTGGCGAGCTGGTGGGCTTTGAATCGCTGGTGCGCTGGCGGCATCCGCAGCGTGGCCTGATTTCCCCTGCACTGTTTCTGCCGGTGGCTGAAGAAAGCGGCCTGATCACCCGGGTGGACCGCTACATGATCAATGCCGCTTGCCGCCAGTTGCGCCAATGGCTGGATGCCGGACTGGTAGGGAGCAATATTGCATTGCACCTCAATCTGTCCTCGGCCAATTTCCACGACCCGGAACTGGTGAGCTGGGTGCGCGGCATCATCGAGGGCTACCAGCTGCCGGCCGCCATCCTGCATCTGGAAATTACCGAAAGTGCGTTGATTGATGTGCCGGAAATTGCCGCCACCGTGATGCACGCGCTGCATCAGCTGGGGGTCAAGCTGGCACTGGATGACTTTGGCACCGGTTATTCTGCGCTGTCCTACCTGCATCGCTATCGCTTTGATGTCCTCAAGATCGACCAGAGCTTTGTGTTTGATCTGGACCGCAAGGAAGAATCGGTCGCCATTGTGCGTGCCATTCTGGCACTGGCCCAGGCACTGGGGCTGGATGTGGTGGCCGAGGGCGTGGAAACCGCTGCCCAACTGTCCCGTCTGCAGGAAATGGGCTGCGCCAAATTACAGGGCTATTACTTTGCCACCCCCAGCCCGGCAGAAACCATCGACTGGGAGCGGCTGGCGCGCTTTGTGCAGGAATTCCGCCGTGCGGCCTGAGTTTTGCCCGGCAGCGGCTTTTCTTTTACCGGCAGGGCTTGCGAAACAGGCCCTGTTCCCCCATTTAACTGCCCATGAATCTGTTTGTTGAAAGCCGTGGCCGTGGCCCGGATGTGGTCATGCTGCACGGCTGGGGCCTGCATGGCGGTGTGTTCGACCGTGTTGCCAGCCAGCTGGCCGAGCATTACTGCGTCCATCTGGTCGATCTTCCCGGCCATGGTGCATCCGCCCCTTTGGCGCGCTTTGATGCCGACGAAGTGGCTGACCTGGTCGATGCCCAATTCCCTTTTCCGGTACAAGTTGTCGGCTGGTCGCTGGGCGGGCTGATTGCCCAGCACTGGGCAGCGCGCCACCCGGACAAGGTAAAGAGTCTGGCATTGGTGGCCACCAGCCCGCGCTTTGTGCGCGACGACTCCTGGCCGCATGCCCAGCAACGTGCCGCCATCGAAGCCGTGGGTGCCAGCCTGGATGGCGCATTCGAGCAAACGCTGGAGCGCTTTCTGGCCTTGCAGATGATGGGTGCCCCGGCGGCGCGTGACACGGTCAAGGCCGTGCGCGAACAATTGTTTGCCCATGGCCGTCCGCAAGGTTTGCTGCCCGCACTGCAATTGCTGCTGGACGCCGACGCACGCGCACTGGCCGGACAAATCCGCTGCCCGGTGGCGCTGTTTTACGGCGTGCGCGATGCCATCACCCCGATAGGTGCTGGCCGCTGGCTGCAAGCCGCGCTGGCCGATGCCACCTTGCATGAATTCACCCAGGCTTCGCATGCGCCATTTTTGTCCCATCAGGACGAGTTTGTCGCCAAGCTGGCCCAGCATCTGGAAGCCTCTGCATGAGCGAAGCGTTTTATACCGACAAAGACCGTATCCGTGCCTCTTTTGAGCGCGCGGCCGCGAGTTATGACGCCGCTGCCGTGTTGCAGCGCGAAGTGTCCGACCGCATGGCCGAGCGCCTGTCCTACATCAAGCACCAGCCACAAGTGATTCTGGATGCCGGCACCGGCACCGGCTATGGTGCCGCCCAGCTGCGCGCCCAATACCCGGACGCCCAGGTGGTGGAGCTGGACCTGGCCCATGCCATGCTGTGTGCCTCGCGTGAGCGTCAGCGTGCCGGTGACGGCCTGCTGAAAAAGCTGTTCAAGCGCAGCCAGCCCTGGCAGGTGTGTGCCGATGTGGAAAGACTGCCCCTGGCCGATAACAGTGTGGACATGATCTGGTCCAACCTCACCATTCAATGGGTGAACATTCCGGACAGCGTGTTCAGCGAATTCGAGCGCGTGCTCAAGCCGGACGGCATGCTGATGTTCTCCACCCTGGGCCCCGATACCCTGTTCGAGTTGCGCGAAGCTTTTGGTGGCGTGGACCAGGCTACCCACGTCAACCAGTTCATCGACATGCACGACCTGGGCGATGCGCTGATGCGGGTAGGCTTTGCCGAGCCGGTGATGGACATGGACAAGATCGTGCTTACCTACGACAAGGTGCGCGACGTGATGCACGACCTCAAGGCCATCGGCGCACACAACGCCACCCGCGACCGCAATCGCGGCCTGATGGGCAAGCAGGCCTGGCAACGGGTGGAAGCCGCTTATGAAACCCGCCGCCGCGACGGCAAGCTGCCTGCCACCTATGAAGTGGTGTACGGCCATGCCTGGAAAAGCACGTTGAAGAAAAAGGGCAATACCCTGCCGGATGGCCGTCAGGTGATCGAATTCGTCAAACCCGGCAGCTGGCCGGGCAAGGCCTAGCTGTTCAAGATGCTTGCTTGCCAGGCCGGTGCGGGATGCCCTCCCTGCGCCGGCAGGCAGATTTTTGAGCGTTGCCGGGAACCATGTTGCGCTGCAATAATCGAATCAGCCTATTACGCATTCAACCCCGTCACTACCCGTACCCGCTACCATGACGCTTCTTCGCCGCCTGATGCCGGCCAGCCTGCTGGTCCTGCTGGCCGCCTGTACCATTACCCAAGCTCCAAGCGAAATCAGCATTCCGAAAACCCCGGTCAAGCCACGTGTTGCGCTGGCCCTGGGCGGCGGTGCCGCCAAGGGCTTTGCCCATATTGGTGTCATCAAGATGCTGGAAGCCAACGGCATCGTGCCCGACATCATTACTGGTACCAGCGCCGGCAGCGTGGTGGGCAGCCTGTATGCTTCCGGCCTGAACGGCATGCAGCTGCAAGCCAAGGCCATGCAGCTGGACGAGTCCGAACTGACCGATTGGACCTTGTCCACCAAGGGCTTCCTCAAGGGGGAGAAGCTGGAAAACTATATCAACACCCAGCTGGGCAACCGGCCCATTGAAAAACTGCCGCGCAAACTGGGCATTGTCGCCACCGAGCTGGACTCCGGTCAGAAAGTGGTATTCCGCATGGGTAACACCGGTCAGGCGGTGCGGGCCTCAGCCAGCATTCCCAATGTCTTCCTGCCGGTGGTGATTGGCGGCAAGCGTTATGTCGATGGCGGCCTGGTCAGCCCGGTGCCGGTATCGGCGGCCCGCGAGATGGGTGCCGATTTTGTCATTGCGGTGGATATTTCCGCCAAGCCCAAGGCGGGCAAGGCCACCGGCCTGTTCTCCATGCTGGACCAAAGCTTCAACATCATGAGCGGCCCGACACTGGCGGCTGAACTGAAACAGGCGGATGTCGTGGTACGGCCCAATGTGCTGAATATCGGCTCCGCCGATTTCGAAGCACGTCATCAGGCCATTCTGGAAGGCGAAAAAGCCGCACAGCAGCTGATTCCACTGATTCGCAGCCGTTTGCAGCAAAAGGCGCAGACGCTGGCCCGTTAAACCCGGCCCGGCTGGCTGTCCGGCCGAAAAATGGCATAATGCAGGCGTTGTCAGGCCATGAGGCCTGCCAGCGCCTGTTTTGCCTTGTGCCGCGTGCGTTGCAAGGCAAAGCATCCATGTTCACTTCAGGGCCAGGCCCGCAAGGAAATCCGCATGATCAAGCTCTACGGCGTGCAGCTGTCTGCCTACTACAACAAGGTGAAAATTGCCTTGCTGGAGAAAGGCGTCAACTTCCAGGAAGTGCCGACCCGCCCTTCGCAGGAACCGGCCATGCTGGAACAAAGCCCGATGGGCAAGATTCCCTATGTCGACATCAATGGCCATGCTCTGTCCGAGTCCACCGTGATTCTGGAATGGCTGGAAGATGCCTACCCGACCGCCGCGCTGTTGCCGCCTACTCCGAATGGTCGCGCCTGTGCGCGCGAGCTGATGACCATGCTGGACTTGTACCTGATGCCGGCAACCGCCCCCTTGTACCGCCATCTGCTGTTTGGTGCCGCGCTGGACGATGCCGGCAAGGCGACGGCCAAGGCCGCCATCGAGCGCAGCCTGCTGGCCGTGTCACGTCTGGTGCAGTACGGCCCGTGGCTGGCTGGCGAATATTTCAGCTTTGCCGATATCTCCGCCGCTTGTGTATTGCCGCTGGTGGCCTGGTCTACGCGCGAAGTCTATGGTGAGGACCTCACCACCATCATTCCGGGCATTGAAGAATATCTGGCTTTGCTGGGCAAACGTGCCAGTGTGGTCCGCATGTGGCAGGACAGTGCTGCCGCGCGGGCGGCCTTGCTGGAAGCCAGGCAGTAAAATCAACTGTCCTCAAACAGCGCTAATTGCTGTGGCTGGTCGGCTTCGTCGGCCAGTCTTACCCCCACACCTACCAGCCGGACCGGTTTGTTGCCGCGGGCAAATGCCACGCCCAGCAAGTCGGTGTACGCGGCGCTGCTCAACTGCTGGCCGACATGCTCGGCCGTGGTCTGGCTGAAATCGGCAAACTTCAGTTTTACACTCAAACCCTTGAACGGCGGATTGCCTGCCCGTGCAATGCGGCCCTGCAACTTGGCCATCAGCTCGGCTAGCTTGTCCAGGCAGGCGGAGAAGTCCGGCAGGTCTTGCGCATAGGTTTCTTCCACGCTGATGGATTTGCGGCTGCGGTCGGTGCTGACCGGCCGCTCGTCCCGGCCACGGGCCAGCTCGTATAGTCGCTCACCAAAGCGGCCGAAATGCCGCATCAGGTCGCTCATTTCCCATTGGCGCAAATCGCTGCAGCGGTGAATGCCCAGCTTTTTCAGATGCGCCGCCGTCACCTTGCCCACCCCATGGATTTTTTCCACTGGCAGTTGCAGCACAAAGGCGTCGACATCTTGCGGGCGAATCACGAACTGCCCGTCCGGTTTGTTCCAGTCGCTGGCAATCTTGGCCAGAAACTTGTTGGGGGCGATACCGGCTGAGGCGGTAATGCCCACTTCAGCCTGAATCTGGCGGCGGATGGCTGCGGCCATCAACGTGGCACTGCCTTGTTCGTAGGGCTGGGTGCTGACGTCCAGATAGGCCTCATCCAGCGACAGCGGCTCGATCAGCGGGGTGTAGCGCTCATAGATGGCCATGATCTGCTGGCTGGCTGCGCGGTAACGCGCCATGTCCGGCGGCAGGATCAGCAATTGCGGACACAGGCGTAGCGCGCGCGCCGATGGCATGGCGCTGTGTACGCCAAAGCGGCGGGCAATGTAGTTGCAGGTGGCAATGACCCCGCGGCTGTCCGGCTGCCCGCCCACCGCCAGCGGGATATCACGCAGCGCCGGGTTGTCGCGCATTTCGATGGCGGCATAAAAGCAGTCGCAATCGACATGGATGATCTTGCGTTGACCGGTCATGCAGCGGCTATCAGTCGGCAGCGCGCTCGCTGTGGCCCAGTGACTTGTCCGGTGCCACCCGGTCGCGTACCAGCTGCTTCAGTTGCTTGATGTCCGGGAAGCCGCCATCTTGCTTGCGGTCCCAGATTTGCTCGCTATCCACACAGACACGGAACACACCGCCAGTGCCGGGACGCAAGGCCACTTCGGCCAGTTCTTTTTCAAAGGTGGTGAGCAGTTCCTGTGCCATCCAGGCGGCACGCAACATCCAGCGGCAACCGGTGCAGTATTCGATGCTGATTCGGGGTAATGCAGAGGGGGAGTGCGAGGTGGCGGTCATGGCTGGCTGGCAAAGAAAGAATGCCGGATAGCATAACGCAGAATGAGGAAAAATCCGCCGGTTCCCTGAGTCGATCTATTTATTTGACGGGCCTCGCTGAGCAAGGTCCGCTCCTCCATCGTGTTGACTCTTCCTTGGTGCAGACTTGGCGCTTACTACTGTTAGGGTAACCGGCGGACTGAGCAGTACAGAGCGTTGTTCAACTCAATTTCCGGACGCCAGTTTGCCCAAGCTTGGTGCAACGGTAAAGCGAATACTCTAACAAGTAGCGGATGCTGCATTGCACGATGTCACATCGGCGCAACGTCGGGCAGAAAAATGCCCGCTTTTGCGGGCGGGTGGCGGATTCGGCCAGGAAAATCAGTAGCTTGGTAGTGAATTTCACTGGTTGGCCGGCTGGTTTTGCATGGCAACACTACATCCTTGCTGGTATTGGCAGTGCGTGGTCAATGGCCGCTGTGATCCATCTCGGCGGGCATGTCTTTTTCCACTTGCACCTCTACCGTGATGCTGCCTGCCTTGGCAAATTTCAGTGTCAGCGGGAAATGGTCGCCAGCCTTGAGCGGCTGCTTCAGGCCCATCAGCATGATGTGATAGCCGCCGGGGGCAAATTTCACCTCACTGCCAGCCGCCACGGCTACGCCACCGCTGACTTCACGCATGCGCATCACGCCATTGTCGTTGATGTGCACGTGCAGCTCGGCCTTGTCTGCCCGCGGGGTGCTGGCGGATAGCAGGGTATCGGCCTGCTTGCCGGTGTTCTTGATGCTCAGGTAGGCCGCGCCGGTGGGGCTGGCTTCCGGCATGGCCCGACTCCAGGGATGGCCCAGTTCCAGTGCGCCCAGTTTGAAACCGTGGGCAGAAACGGTTGCCGCCAGCATGAGGCCGGCGAGCAAGGTAAACAAACGGGAAAGGGACATGAGGTTCTCCTGTATTGGGTTGCGGGCAAATTAGCACAGTTCAGACCGTGCCACCTGCGACAAAGTGCCGCAGCCAGTCCGCAGGGGATGCGACATCGCACCAGGGCTGACACGACATCGGGCTATCATTTGCCCGGCAGATCATTATAATCGGCGACTTATATTTAATTGTTTTGTCATCATGCTGGAAACCCTGTCGCTGAAGTTCCTGTTTGGTGGTCTGCTCAGTCTGATCACCATTACCAACCCGCTGTCCAAGATTCCGCTGTTCATTTCGCTGACCCAGGACATGAGCGAAGCCGGGCGGGCCAACCAGGCGCGTCGTGCCTGCCTGTTTGCCGCCTGCATCATGCTGGTCAGCCTGCTGGCCGGTAACCTCATCATGGCGGCTTTTGGCATTTCCTATGGTGCGCTGCGTATTGCCGGTGGGCTGGTGGTGGCGGTGCTGGGTTATCGCATGCTGTTTTTGTCGCAGGACCCGGGCATGGCACCCAAAACCGGCGAGCGTGAAGACTATGCCTTCTTCCCCTTGGCCATGCCGGGCATCAGCGGTCCGGGAACCATCGCAGTGGTGATCGGCATTTCCACCGAAATTGCCGAATTGTCCGGCTGGACGGCCAAGACGCTGGCCTTCGGCATGACCTTTGTCGCCATTGCCGCCACCAGTCTGGGCATGTGGCTGGTGCTGCGCTCCTCGGCCATGATTTCCGCCCGGCTGGGCCGTGGCGGCCGCGAGGTGACTACCCGGCTGATGGGCTTCTTGCTGATCTGCGTTGGCGTGCAGTTTGTCGGCTCCGGCATCCGTACCTTCATGGCCGGCTCCTGAGCAAGATCGTTCAAGTTTTCTGTCCGGGGCTATGCCAGAATGCAAGCGACATTGTTTGTCCCGCCCGCTGCCATGCCCCACTCCAAGCACGAATTTTCCCGTTTCTTCCGCGCCGATGACATCGCGCCGCTGGAATGCCTGGATGCCTTTTACCGCGAACAGGTATTTGCACCGCATTTTCACGAAGAATATGTGGTGAATGCCTTGCTGGCCGGCGCGCAGGCTTACCGCCACCGCGGGGGCAACCATATTGCCGGGGTGGGGGCGCTGGTGTTGATGAACCCCGGTGAAGTCCATACTGGCGAGTGCGCGCACCAGCAAGGCTGGGCTTATCGCGGCTTTTACCCCTCCGCCAGCCTGATTGGCCAGCTGGCGGCTGAAATCAGTGGTCAGTCGACTGCTATGCCTTATTTTCGCGAAACCGTGGTGCTGGACCCGCAGCTGGCCGCGCAACTGAACCAGCTGCATGCCCTGCTGCGTGACAGTCAGGACACCTTGCAGCGCGAATCAGCCCTGTATGCCGTGTTCAGCCAGGTGGTATTACGCCATATGCAGATTGCCGAGCGGCCACAGCGTCCCTGGCCACAGGCGGTGGAACGGGCCCGGCAAATGCTGGCCGACTGCCTGGCGGACAATCTGTCGCTGGCCACCCTGGCGGCGGCTGTGGGCCTGTCGCCCTGGCAACTGAACCGGCAGTTTTCCCGGCATCTGGGTTTGCCGCCGGTCGCCTGGCGCAATCAGTTGCGCGTGGTACGCGCCCGGCAAATGCTGGCTGGCGGTCATAGCCCGGCGACAGCCGCGCAGGCACTGGGCTTTGCCGACCAGCCACACCTCACCCGCATTTTCCGTCAGGCGCTGGGCATTACCCCGGCAGCCTATCAGCGCAGCCTGCGGCGCTGAGCGCAAGATCGTTCAAGCTGGCAAGCAATTGGCATGGTAGGGTAGGACTGTTCCCAATCATGATTCCCTGCCCATGTCTTATACCGGCTCCTGTCATTGCGGCGCAGTGCGCTTTCGTCTGCATGCCGAACCCGAAGAACTGACTACCTGTGATTGTTCGCTGTGTGTGAAAAAGAATGCGCTGATGACACGGGTGCATGAAAGCCAGCTGGAGATCCTGTCCGGTAGCGATGCGCTGAGCGAGTACCGCTGGAATACCGGCATTGCCCGCCATTTCTTTTGTCAGCACTGCGGTATCTACACCTTCCATCGCAAGCGTGCGATGCCGGATCACTACGGCGTGAACATTCATTGCCTGGATGATTTCGATCACCGCCACTTGCCGGTGCGTGCCACAGAAGGGGCCAACATGAGCCTGCATGGGGACAGCCTGCGCGCGGTATGGCCCGGCCCGCGGGAGGCATCATGATGCATGCCCTCAACCGCCGTGCGCTGTTGCTGGAAGGCGCGCGCGATACCGTGCCCATGCTGGTGGGGGCAGCCCCGTTCGGGGTGATTTTCGGTACGCTGGCCATTGCGGCCGGTTTGTCCCCGGCCACTGCGCTTGGCATGTCGGTGCTGGTGTTTGCCGGTTCTTCCCAGTTCATCGGCGTCAGCCTGATCGGTGCCGGCACTGCCTTGCCGGTGTTGTGGCTCACCACCTTTGTAGTCAACCTGCGTCATGCGCTGTACAGCGCCACCTTGCTGCCCTATGCCCGTGACTGGCCCTTGCGCTGGCGCTGGCCGCTGGCTTTCTGGCTGACCGATGAAACCTTTGCCGTGGTGGAGCACCGCTTTCGCACCAAGGGCACGGATGGTGGCCAGTGGTACTGGCTGGCATCGTCACTGGCCATGTATGGCAACTGGTTGTTCTGGACCATGGTGGGGGTGAGCCTGGGGCAGTCCTTGCCCGGTCTGGCCACCTTGGGGCTGGACTTTGCCATGGGGGCAACCTTTGCTGCCATCGTGGCGCCGCAGCTCAAGCATCGCCCGGCGCTGGGTGCGGCACTGGCTGCCAGTGCGGTGGCCATGCTGGCGCGCGGTCTGCCCTACAAGCTGGACCTGATGCTGGCGGCCGTGGTGGGTGTGACCACCGGCCTGTTGCTGGAACAGTGGCAAAAGGACAAGGAGCAGACAGCATGAATCACTGGCTTGCCATTGGCGGCATGATGCTGCTGACTGTATTGATTCGCGCCAGTTTTCTGGTATTCGGCCAGCGGCTGGCTTTTCCGGACTGGCTGAACCGCGCGCTGCATTATGTGCCGGCCGCCGTATTGTCGGCACTGGTGGTGCCGATGGCGCTGGCACCGGCGGGTACGGTGGATATCAGCCTGCACAATGCCTATCTGCCAGGCATCATCGTGGCGGCGCTGGTGGCGTGGAAGAGCGGCAAGACCTTGCTGGCGATTGTGGTCAGCTTTGTGGTGTATGGCGTGTGGCGCTGGGGGCTGGGGCTGTAAGACCCGCTGACCAAACCCCCGCTGGCTGTACAGTCTGGGTGGGCGCGCCTTGGCCCTGATTTCCAAAGACCGGGTGACGGCCAGACCGTTATGGACGGTCTGGCGACAACTTAACGCCGGGCATTGCCTATGCTCATCAGCATGCCCATGCCGACAAACAGGGTGACGGTAGCGGTGCCGCCATAGGAAACAAAGGGCAGCGGCACGCCCACCACCGGCAGGATGCCCGCCACCATGCCCATATTGACGAAGGCATAGACAAAGAAGGACAGGGTGATGGCCCCGGCCATGGCGCGGCCATACAGGGTTTGCGCCCCGGCGGTAATCATCATCGCGCGGCTGAGCACCAGAGTGTAAAGAATCACCAGCACGATATTGCCCACCAGGCCGAATTCCTCGGAATACACGGCAAAGATGAAGTCGGTGGTGCGCTCCGGAATGTAGTCCAGATGCGTCTGGGTGCCATTGAGCCAGCCCTTGCCCCAGGGGCCGCCAGAGCCGATGGCGATCATGGACTGGATGATGTGATAACCGGCACCCAGCGGGTCTTCCATCGGGTCTATCATGGTCATCACCCGGCGGCGCTGGTAGTCGTGCAACATGTTCCACACCACCGGCATGCTGGCGCCTGCTGCCACCATCCCGCCCAGAATCACCTTCCATGGCAGGCCGACAAAAAACAGTACAAAGAAGCCGGAGGCCGCAATCAGCATGGTGGTGCCAAGGTCAGGCTGTTTCAGCACCAGCGCACAGGGAATGGCTATCATCACTGCCGCCACCAGGTAATGCCACCAGCGCATCGATAGTTCGTATTTCTGGAAGAACCAGGCCAGCATCATCGGCAGGGCAATCTTCATGATTTCCGACGGCTGGATACGGGTGATGCCCAGCTCCAGCCAGCGGGTGGAACCGTTTACGGTAACGCCCTTGAAATGCACCGCCAGCAGCAGTACTACGCCGATGCCGTAGATGGGCGGGGCAAAGTTCATGATGCTTTGCGGGCGACTGCGGGCCAGCAACCACATGATGGTGAGTGACAACAGCGTGTAGACCAGCTTGTTGTCTATCTTGTCCAGCCCCTGGTTGTTGGCGGAGTACAGCACCACCAGGCTCAGGGCGAAGATCAGGCCCAGAAACAGCATCAGCGGGCCATCCAGCGGGGCCTTGATGGCCAGCCACAGGCGTTTAATCAGATGCGGCTGCAGCGTCATCGGCAGTATCCAGTGGCACGGTTTTCAGGTCTCCGCTGATGGAGCCCGGCACCTTGCCGGTGATGTAGTAGTCGAACAGGCCACGCGCGATCGGTGCAGCCGCAGCCGCGCCGAAACCGGCGTTTTCCACGATGATGGCCACGGCAATGCGCGGCTTGTCCACCGGGGCAAAGGCGACAAACCAGGAGTGGTCGCGGTATTGCTCGGCCAGGGCCGAGGCGTTGTACTTGGCACCTTGCTTGATGGCCACCACCTGCGCCGTCCCGGTCTTGCCCGCCATGGTATAAGGCAGGCCCACACCAAGACGCCAGGCGGTGCCGCCAGGTTTGAGCACCGACTGCATGGCGGCTTTCACGTATTCAAAGTTTTCCTGCTTGAACGGCAGCACATGGTCGGGCTTGGCGGCAATCAGTCGGCTCTTGCCACTGCGCGCATCCACCACTTCCTGCACCAGGTGCGGTTTGTACGCCACGCCGTCATTGGCCAGCGTGGCGATGCCATTCGCCATTTGCAGCGGGGTGTAGGAGTTAAAACCCTGGCCGATGCCGATACTCACCACGTCGGCCGGATACCAGCGGCGGAACTCTTCCTTGTAACGGGCAAAACGTTTGGCTTTCCATTCCTTGGTGGGCAATACGCCGCTGGCTTCGCCGTCCAGGTCGATGCCGGTGGGACGGCCCAGGCCAAACTGGCCCACAGTGGGGGCAATCTTGTCGATGCCCATGTCCCAGGCCAGTTTGTAGAAGAAGGTATCGCTGGATACCTGGATAGCCTTGGCCAGATTGGCCGAGCCATTGCCGTTCTTGTTACTGTCGCGGAACTGGTGACTCGAGCCGGGCAGGGTAAAGAACGCCGGTGCCGGGCGTACATCATGCATGCCGATGGAGTGGGTTTCCAGTGCCGCCATGGCCATGAAGGGCTTGAAGGTGGAGCCGGGCGGATAGGTACCGCGCAGCGCACGGTTGATCATCGGCTTTTGCCAGTCGTTGTTCAGCGCCGCCCAGCTTTGGCTATCGATGCCATCGATGAACAGATTGGGGTCGAAGCCCGGCTTGGACAGGAAGGCCAGTACACCACCGGTTTGCGGGTCGATGGCCACCAGCGCGCCACGACGGTTGCCGAATAGCTTGTCGGCAACCTCTTGCAGGCGGATATCCAGTGCCAGTTTCAGGTTGTTGCCATTGACTGGCGGGGTGCGGCGCAGGCTGCGGATGGCACGGCCGCCGGAGTCGGTTTCCACTTCTTCAAAGCCCACCTGACCGTGCAGATCATCTTCGTACACCGCTTCCAGACCGGTCTTGCCGATGTAATTGGTGCCTTTGTAATTGGTACCTTTATCTTCGTCGTCCAGCCGCTCCTGGTCTTTCTGGTTGATGCGGCCGATATAGCCCAGCACATGGCTGGTGAGTTCCTTGTACGGGTAGTCGCGGAACAGGCGCGCCTTCACCTGTACGCCGGGAAAGCGCCAGGCATTGGCCGCCACGCGGGCGGCTTCTTCCTCGGTCAGCTTCACCTTGAGCGGAATGGATTCGAAATCCTTGGATTCGCCCAGCAGCTTCTTGAACAGCTTTTCATCACGCGGAGTGATGTTGACCAGCTTGGAGAGCTCGGCAATGGTGGCGTTCATGTCCGGCATCTTGCTGGGCACCAGCTCCAGCGTATAAGCCGAATAATTCTGCGCCAGGATGACGCCGTTGCGGTCCATGATCAGACCGCGGTTGGGCAGGATGGGCAGCAGCGAGATGCGGTTGTTCTGCGCCAGCGTGGAAAAGTGCTCGTACTGGTATACCTGCAGCCAGACAAAACGGGCGATCAGCAGGCAGAACATCAGCAGCATGAAGCCATAAGCCACAATCAGCCGAAGCTGGAACTGGCCATCTTCAGCCTGCGGGTTCTTGAAACGGGTAGGGCGCACGACTTACACCGAGTGATGACGGTAAGGCAACAGCAGCAGCTTGGTCAGCAGCGGCCACAACAGGGCCCCGATCAGGGGCGGCAGGAAATAGCTCCAGCCGACAAAGGCCGCGCCGGTCAGCATGCGCGCCACCACCATGATGCTCTGATTGCACAGCATCAGCGCCAGCACACTCAAGGCCTGCTGGCCCAGGTTGAACATGATCAGCTGGCGTTGACGGCTAAGCGCCAGATAGGCAGTCACCGAATAGGCCAGCGCGTGCTGGCCCAGCATGCCGGCAGTGGCAATGTCGGCCACCAGCCCCATCAGGAAGGCCAGGCCCACATTGACCCGGCGCGGCTGGTTGATCACCCAGTACAGCAGCACCAGGCTGATGAAGTCGGGCAGCCAGCGGGTGGAGCCATGCGGCAGCGGCACCATTTCCACCAGCACAGCCAGCAGAAAGGTCATGAAAATAAAGCGGCGCTTGACCGGCTTGAGCAATTCCTTAGGGCGGTCGAACGACATGCTTACTCCGAATCGGCGGGCTTCTTGCCCTTGGTCTTTTTCACAGGTACGACCGGTTCGGCCGGGCGTGGTGGTGTCTGGCCCTTTTGCTGCAATACCAGCACATAGCGCGTTTGCTGCACACCGGCCAGCGGCTCGGTGGTGATACGGCTGAATGCCGCGCCGGCATTGCGTTCTACCTTGCTCACCCGCGCTACCGGCGTGCCTTCCTGATACAGGCCGTCAATGCCGGAGGTGACAATGCTGTCGCCTTCACGCACGTCGGCGTGTAAGGGCAGGTAGCGGATTTCCACGCCGCCACCATAGCCGTACAAGATGGCGCGCTCGCCGGTACGGGCAATCATCACCGGTACCATCTGATTCTTGTCGATAATCAGCGTGACTTCCGCTGTCAGCGGCTGTACGCGGGTAATCTGTCCCAGCAGGCCGTGCGCATCCACCACCGGTTGTCCCGGCTGCAAATTGGCGTCGGCACCCTTGTCGATGATGATCTTGTAAGAAAAAGGGTCACGGCCGGTATACAGCGTTTCGGCCAGCTGCGGGGCATCCGTACGCGTGGCCTTGATGCTGTTGAGCTGACGCAGTTCGTTCAGCTCCCGTTCCACGGTTTCCAGCCTGGCCAGTCGGGCGGACATTTCCAGCTGGCGAGTGCGCAGCTGGTCATTTTCGTTTTTCAGATCGGCCTGGGCAGTAAAGTAGTCGCCGAAATGCCGCACCATGCCCAGCGGCATGTTGACCACCCGCTGCAAGGGGTAGAGCACCAGGGACATGCCATCGCGGGCCTGTTCCATCAGTCCGTAACGGCTGTCGCCCACCAGTAGTGCGATGGAGGCCAGCGCGCACAGGAACAGGCGCGTGCCGGGCTTGGGCCCGGAGCGGAAAAAGCTGGGGGTGTTGGCGAAGTCCATCAGGCGGTATGCCACCCCTTGACGGGGCGGCAGCAACTCCGTTTAGGCAACAATCAGGGAACGTTGGTGAAAATGGTGCCGATCTTGTCCATTTTTTCCAGCGCCTTGCCCGAACCGCGTACCACGCAGGTCAGCGGCTCTTCGGCCACGAACACCGGCAGGCCGGTTTCTTCGGCCAGCAGGCGGTCGATGTCCTTCAGCAGCGCACCACCACCGGTCAGTACCATGCCCTTGTCGGCAATGTCGGCACCCAGTTCCGGCGGGGTCTGTTCCAGCGCGATCTTCACCGCGGAAACGATCTGGTTCAGGGGTTCGGTCAGTGCTTCCAGGATTTCATTGGACGACACGGTGAAGGCACGCGGAATGCCTTCGGCCAGGTTGCGGCCCTTGACTTCCATTTCACGCACCTCGGCACCGGGGAAGGCCGAGCCGATGGTCTTCTTGATTTCTTCGGCGGTGGTTTCGCCAATCAGCATGCCGTAGTTGCGGCGGATGTAATTGATGATGGCTTCGTCAAACTTGTCACCACCAACACGTACCGAGTTGGAGTACACCACGCCACCCAGCGAAATCACGCCTACTTCGGTGGTACCGCCACCGATGTCCACCACCATGGAACCGGTCGGCTCCTCTACCGGCAGGCCGGCACCGATGGCGGCGGCCATCGGCTCTTCGATCAGCTCGACACGGCGCGCACCGGCAGCCAGGGCGGAGTCACGGATGGCCTTGCGTTCCACCTGGGTGGAACCGCAGGGTACGCAAATCACGATGCGCGGGCTGGCAGCAAAGAAACGGTTGGGGTTCACCTTCTTGATGAACTGCTTGAGCATCTGTTCGGTCACGGTGAAGTCGGCAATCACGCCGTCCTTCATCGGGCGGATAGCCTGGATGGAACCTGGCGTACGGCCCAGCATCTTCTTGGCTTCCAGGCCCACGGCCAGGATGGATTTCTTGTTGGTGGGCGCGTCGCTGTGAATGGCGACCACCGACGGCTCGTCAAGCACGATGCCCTTGCCACGCATGTAAATGAGGGTGTTGGCCGTGCCAAGGTCGATGGCAAGGTCGTTGGAGAAGTATCCGGTGAGCGAACGAAACATTGGGCGGTCCTGGTTCAGTTTCCGTCAGTCGGGCGCGATGCGCGTCCGGCAAATTCTTAGCATGGGCTTGGCTTCCCGGGGCCCGTCGCGGCGCAGGCCTGAGGCAGCGGACGGCGGCGTTCCGGGGACATCATTGTTGCATTGCAGCACGGAAATGAACAACAGACATGACAGACAGAAAACCCTGTTGTCAGCTGCGTCTTTCCTGCGGCGATGTGTGACGTCGATCTTGGGAGAATCAAACCCCTTATGATACCCTATAAAGCTTGAAATATTAAAGGTTTTAACGAGGACGCCATGTCTCTGACGCACCAGGATGTCGCGCGGATTGCCAAGCTTGCCCGCATCAACGTAAGCGATGAAGAAATCGTCGCGGTTGGCAACCAGCTTAACAATATTTTTGGCCTGATCGAGAAGATGCAGGCCGTCAACACCGATGGCATCGAACCGATGGCGCATCCACAGGATGTCAGCCTGCGCCTGCGTGAAGACATCGTGACCCAGACCAACCAGCGAGAGGCCTTCCAGGCCATTGCTCCGCAGGTGGAAAAGGGCTTGTTCCTCGTTCCCAAGGTTATCGAGTGAGTTTCAGAGCCTTCGCTGTTCGGATGGTTCCCATTTAGGAATCGCTTTTTTCCGAACAGCGAAACCCGTCCCACAGGCCGGGTTGCTCTGCTCCCCGATCCCAGCTTAACCGGATATCAAGACAAAATGACGAACGCCACCCTCAAGCAACTGTCGCAACAACTGGCGGCGGGCGCGGTGTCGAGCGTGGAATTGGCCACGCAATACCTCGACCGCATCGAGGCGCTGAACCCGCAGCTGAACGCCTTCATCACCGTGGACCGCGCCCGCACCCTGGCTGACGCGGCGGCGGCTGACGCTGCCCGTACGGCTGGCAATGCCGGCCTGCTCACCGGCGTGCCCATGGTCCACAAGGACATCTTCTGTCAGCAGGGCTGGAAAACCAGCTGTGGCTCGAAGATGCTGGACAACTTCATCTCGCCCTACAGCGCCCATGTGGTGGAGCAGTGCAATGCCGCCGGCCTCATCACGCTGGGCCGCGCTAACATGGACGAATTTGCCATGGGCTCGTCCAACGAAAACAGCTACTACGGTGCCGTGAAAAACCCGTGGGACCTGAACGCCATTCCTGGCGGCTCGTCCGGTGGTTCCGCTGCTGCTGTCGCTGCACGCCTGACGCCGGTGGCCACCGCCACCGACACCGGCGGTTCCATCCGCCAGCCGGCCAGTCACTGTGGCGTGACCGGCATCAAGCCCACTTATGGCGTGGTATCGCGCTACGGCATGGTGGCTTATGCCTCCTCGCTGGATCAGGGCGGCCCGATTGCCCAGACCGCCGAAGACTGCGCACTGATGCTGAACGTGATGGCCGGTTTCGACGAGCGTGACTCCACCAGCCTGGAACGTGCCCGCGAAGACTACACCCGCGATCTGAACCAGCCGCTGGCCGGTTTGCGCGTGGGTCTGCCGCGCGAGTACTTTGCCGACGGCCTGGATGCCGACGTGGCCAAGGTGATTGAAGACGCCGTGGCCGAGCTGAAAAAGCAGGGCGCGCAGGTGGTGGACATCAGCCTGCCCAATACCGAGCTGTCCATCCCGGCCTACTACGTGATTGCACCGGCCGAGGCCTCCACCAACCTGTCACGTTACGACGGCGTGCGTTACGGCCACCGTGCGGCAGATTACAAAGACCTGGTGGACATGTACGAGAAGACCCGTGCCGAAGGTTTTGGTGCCGAGGTCAAGCGCCGCATTCTGGTGGGCAGTTATGTGCTGTCGCATGGCTATTACGATGCCTACTACCTGAAAGCGCAGAAAATTCGCCGCCTGATCGCCAACGACTTCACCGCCGCGTTTGCACAGTGCGACGTGATCCTGGGGCCGGTGGCACCGACTGCTGCCTTCAATATCGGTGAGAAATCCGGCGATCCGGTGCAGATGTACCTGTCCGACATCTACACCCTGTCGGTCAACCTGGCCGGCCTGCCTGGCATGAGCGTACCGGCCGGTTTCGACCGCCAGGGCCGCCCGGTAGGTCTGCAGATCATCGGCAATTATTTTGGCGAAGCAAAAATGCTGAATGTGGCGCACCAGTTCCAGTTGGCTACCGACTGGCACACCCGCGCTCCCGCCCTGTAATCAAGGCCGAACAGGGGTGGCGCTGCGTCCGCCCCTGTCGGCATAGCAAAAGGATTTCTCCGCGATGAAATGGGAAGTCGTCATCGGTCTTGAGGTGCATGTGCAGCTCAACACCGCTACCAAGATTTTTTCCGGCACCAGCACCGCCTTTGGTGCCGAGCCCAACACCCAGGCTTCGGCCGTGGAACTGGCTTTTCCCGGCGTATTGCCGGTGATGAACAAGGCCGTGGTGGAAAAAGCCATCCGCCTGGGCCTGGCGCTGGGCTCCAAGATCAATCAGAAGAACGTATTTGCGCGCAAAAACTACTTCTACCCCGACCTGCCCAAGGGCTATCAGATCAGCCAGATGGAGCTGCCGATTGTTGAAGGCGGTGTATTGCCGATTCTGGTGGGCGAGGAAGAAAAACTGGTCAAACTGACCCGCGCCCATATGGAAGAAGATGCCGGCAAATCGCTACATGAAGACTTCAGCGGCATGACCGGTATCGACCTTAACCGCGCCGGTACTCCGCTGCTGGAAGTGGTGTCCGAACCGGACATGCGTTCGCCGGAAGAAGCCGTGGCCTATGCCCGCGCCCTGCACAGCCTGGTGATGTGGCTGGGCATTTGCGACGGCAACATGCAGGAAGGCAGCTTCCGCGTGGACGCCAACGTCTCGGTACGCCCGTTCGGTCAGCAGGAATTCGGCACCCGCCGCGAAATCAAGAACCTGAACTCCTTCCGCTTCCTGGAGCAGGCCATCAAGTATGAAATCCAGTGGCAGATCGACACCCTGGAAGATGGCGGCCGCGTGGAACAGGCTACCGTGCTGTTCGACCCGGACAGCGGCGAAACCCGCATGATGCGCAGCAAGGAAGACGCGCACGACTACCGCTACTTCCCCGATCCGGACCTGCTGCCGGTGCGCATCAGCGACGAGCAGATCGCCCGCATCCGCAGCGAAATGCCGGAACTGCCCAGCGCCATGAAGGCACGCTTTGTCGAAGCCTTCGGCGTGTCGGCCTACGACGCGGCCCTGCTGACCGGCAGTCGCGCCACGGCGGAATATTTCGAAGCCGTTGCCCAGGCCTCCGGTCAGGGCAAGCTGGCCGCCAACTGGGTGAACGGCGAAATCGCTGCCCGCCTGAACCGCGAAGGCAAGGATATTGGCGACTGCCCGATCTCGGCCGAACGCCTGACCGGCCTGATCCAGCGCATTGCCGACAACACCCTGTCCAGCAAGCTGGCCAAGCAGGTGTTTGATGCCTTGTGGGATAGCGACTTGTCTGCTGATGCCATCATCGAGCGTGACGGCCTGAAACAGGTGTCGGATGTGGGGGCCATCGAAAAAATGGTGGAAGAAGCCATTGCGGCCAATCCCAAGGCGGTGGAAGAATTCCGCGCAGGCAAGGAAAAGGCACTGAACGCCTTGGCCGGTCAGGTGATGAAAGCTTCCAAGGGCAAGGCCAATCCGGCCCAGGTGCAGGAAATCCTGAAGCAGAAACTGGCCTGATCAAGGCCTTGCAGCTTCAACAAGCGGAGCGGCATGCGCAGTGCATGCCGTTCCGTTTTTTCTTTTTCAAGCTTTTCTTTCAGGTGCTGCGCAAGCATCGCAAGCTGTCTGATGTTCTTGTCATTAAAAATCATTGTGTTGCCTTCCTGCACCATTCCAGTTCATAGCTCACTTTGACAGTGCTGATTAACTCACTGATTTGACACGGAAAGCACATTTTCACCGTGCCGCTAAGTCATTGTCGCAAAAGGTGAATTAGCACCAAGCGATGTTGACCGTGGTGCAGTTCTTTCTTATAGTGGCGGAAAGTGGGGTGAAGTGGGTAAAAGTGGGGCGACGGCCCCTCAACTTTCAGCGGTGGTTTCCAGCTCATGATTGGTGGCGTCAGTATTGTCTCTCTTGATAGCAAGGGTCGTTTGGCCATTCCGGCCAGACACCGTGAGACACTGCTGTCCGCGTTTGGCCACAAGCTGGTGGTGACCCTCGAATCCCCCGATCATTTGCTGATCTACCCCGAACCCAACTGGCGTCCGGTCGAAGCCCGCCTTCTCGCCCTTCCCACCGGTAATCCCACGCTGAAACGCTACCAGCGCCTCGTGCTTGGCCACGCAGAAACGCTGGAAATGGACAGCGCCGGACGCATCCTGCTTCCCTCCCGCCTGCGCGACCTGGTCGGCCTCGACAAGGACGTCGCTCTGGTGGGCATGGGTAACCGCTTCGAGCTGTGGAATGCCGAGGAATGGGACAGCCAGACCAATGACGCCCTGGCAATAGACCAAGCCGACCTGGCACAACATCTTGGAGACTTTACGCTGTGAACCCCACCCCGTTCGTGCATCGCACGGTGCTGCTTGCCGAGGCTGTCGAAGCACTCGCCATCAAGGCTGATGGCGTGTACGTCGACTGTACCTTTGGCCGAGGTGGTCATAGCCGCTTGATCCTGTCACGGCTGGGCCCTGAGGGCCGGCTGATTGCCTTTGACAAGGATCCGGAAGCCATCGCCGAAGCCGAACGGCTGGCGGCAGAAGACAGCCGTTTCACTATTGTTCACAACGGTTTCGAGACCCTGGGCCAGGAACTGGCCCGCCTGGGTGTGGCCACGGTGAATGGTGTACTGATGGATCTGGGCGTGTCCTCGCCACAGATCGACGATGGCCGTCGCGGATTCAGTTTCCGCTTCGACGCGCCACTGGACATGCGCATGGACACCACCCGCGGCATTACCGCCGCCCAGTGGCTGGCCAGTGCGGAAGAAGACGAAATCAAAGAGGTCATCAAGACTTATGGTGAAGAGCGGTTTGCTCGCAAGATCGCAGCAGCCATTGTTGCGCAACGGGAGCTCGCTCCCATCCAGACCACGCGTGAGCTCGCCTTGCTCGTTGGGAAAAACGTCCGTACTCGGGAACCGGGTCAGGACCCAGCCACGCGTACCTTCCAGGCGATCCGGATCTTTGTGAACCGCGAGCTGGACGAGCTCAAGGCCGTCCTGCCGCAGGCGGCGCGCCATCTGGCTGAAGACGGCCGTCTGGCCATCATCAGCTTTCACTCGCTGGAAGACCGCATCGTCAAGCAATACCTGCGCGATGCCAGCAGTGTGGAAAAGCTGCCCAGCTGGGTGATGGTGCGGGCCGAAGACATGGCCCAGCCCCCGCTCAATAACGTGGGCAAGGCCGTGCGCGCCAGCGACGAAGAGATCCGTGAAAACCCCCGTTCGCGCAGTGCCATCATGCGCGTTGCCCAGCGCACGGCTGCGCCGTGGCGTGAGGGGGATGCATGAACCGTCTGTGCGCGATTCTCCTGACTCTTGTGGTGGTGTCCGCCTGGTCGGTGGTCACGTCCCAGCACGTGTCGCGCAGGCTGTACAGCGACCTGCAGAAAGAGCAGAAATCCGCCCAGCAGCTGGAAGTCGAGTATGGCCAGTTGCAGCTGGAACAAAGCACCTGGGGTGCCCATGCGGTGATTGAAAAAGCCGCTAGCACCCGTCTGGGCATGCACACGCCCGACCCGCGCCAGATCCAGGTCATTACACCGCGGGGGGGAGCCTGATGCGCACCAGCTACTCGGCCCACCAGCGTGAACGCATTGCGGATGCCAGCCCTGCCCTGAAAATGACGGCGGGGCGTGTGCGTTTTGTCTTGCTGATGCTCGGCATGCTGTTTCTGGCACTGATCGGCCGGGCCATTTATCTGCAAGTGGTGCAGCAGGACTTCCTGCAAGGCCAGGGTGAGGCGCGCTTCCGTCGGGCGATGACGCTGGAGGCCAATCGCGGGGTGATTACCGACCGCAATGGCGAACCGCTGGCCATCAGCTCGCCGGTGCAAACCATCTGGGCCAGCCCAGCGGACATGGAGCCGGTGGCACCGGCCAAGCTGCGTGAACTGGGCAGCTTGCTGGACATGTCGCCGGAAGAGCTGGCCACCAAGCTGTCCGATCGCAAAAAAGAATTCGTATACATCAAGCGCCAGATCAATCCTGAAGTCGCCGACAAGGTGATGGCGCTGGGCATTCCCGGCATTGCCAAACAACAGGAATACCGCCGTTTTTATCCGGCTGGCGAAATCATCTCCCACATCATCGGTTTCACCGGGGTGGATGGCAAAGGCCAGGAAGGGGTGGAGCTGGCGCGCGAAAAAATGCTGGCCGGCAAGGACGGCCGTCGTGTGGTGATCAAGGATCGCCGTGGTCACATCATTGAAGATGTTGCCGCGATTGAACCGCCCAAGGACGGACAAACCCTGGCCCTGGCAGTGGACCATCGCATCCAGTATCTGGCCTACCGCGAAATCAAGGCGGCGGTGGAAGAGAACAAGGCCAAGGCCGGTAGTGTGGTGGTGCTGGATGCCAAGACCGGCGAGTTGCTGGCACTGGCCAACTACCCGTCGTTCAACCCCAACAATCGCACCGGTACCACGCCGGAAATGCTGCGCAACCGCGCGGTGATCGACCTGTTCGAGCCGGGTTCCACCATGAAGCCCCTGTCGATTTCGCTGGCGCTGGAGCATGGCAAGACCACGGTCAATTCGGTACTGGATACCCACACCTACATGATCGGCCCGGCCACCATCCGTGATGTGTCGCCACAAGCCAGCCTGAACATTCTGGGCATCATCCAGAAGTCGTCCAACGTCGGCACCAGCAAGCTGGCCTTGATGAGCAGTCCGCAGGATTTCTGGACTTATTACGATGCGCTGGGCTTTGGCCGCCCCCCCAATACCGGCTTCCCCGGCGAGGCAGCCGGACGCCTGCGTGACTGGAAGAACTGGCGACCCATCGAACAGGCCACCATGTCGTTTGGTTATGGCGTATCGGTCAGCCTGATCCAGATGGCGCGGGCCTACACCATCTTTACCAATGATGGCGTGATGCTGCCTATCTCGCTGTACAAGACCAACAACCCGATGCCGGGCAAGCGGGTACTGGCCGAGAAAACCGCCCACGAAATGCACGACCTGCTGGTCGCCAACAGCGAACCGGGTGGTGGTGCCGTCGGTGGCCGCATCATCGGTTACAGCATAGGCGGCAAAAGCGGTACCGCGCGCAAGCTGGAAGGCCGCACCTATGTGGCCAATAAGCACCGTGCGCTGTTTATCGGCTTTGCTCCGGGCAAGAACCCGAAACTGATTGTGGCCGTGATGATTGACGAACCCACGGCCGGTAAATACTACGGCGGTGCCATTTCCGCACCGGTGTTTTCCCAGGTGGCTGGCGGCGCGCTGCGCGTGCTGAATGTGCAGCCGGACGAGCCGTCCAATAACAGCTTGCTACCGGATTCCACCCCGGTCCCTGCGGATTTTTGAAGAAACAGAACATGAAAAGTCGCCTGACAAGCTTGCCGGACTGGGATCCGGCAGAACTGAACCAGCTGGGCTTCCCCATCAAACGGGTAGAAGCGGACAGCCGCCGTGTATTGCCCGGCGATGTCTTCCTGGCCTGCCGCGGTGAATACACCGATGGCCGCGACTTCATTGCTGCTGCACTGGAAAAAGGTGCGGCCGCCGTGCTGTGGGATGCTGCCGATGGCTTCAGCTGGAACCCGGACTGGACCCTCCCCAACCTGCCTGTTCCGGCGCTGCGCGAGCGTGCCGGCATGGTGGCGGCACATGTTTATGGCCAGCCCAGTCAGGCGATGACGGTGATCGGCATTACCGGCACCAATGGCAAGACCTCCATTTCCCACTGGCTGGCGCAGGCGTTTTCGCTGCTGGGCCAGAAAGCTGCCTTGATCGGCACCGTGGGTAATGGTTTTTATGGCGAACTGACCCAAACCACGCACACCACCCCGGACCCGGTCACCGTACAGCAAAAGCTGGCCGAATACCGCCGTCAGGGCGCGCATGTGGTGACCATGGAGGTATCCAGCCATGGCCTGGACCAGGCACGGGTGAACGGTGTGAGTTTTGCCACCGCAGTATTCACCAACCTGACCCGCGACCATCTGGATTATCACGGCAGCATGGAAGCCTACGGGGCGGCCAAGGCCAAGCTGTTCCACTGGGAAGGCCTCAAGCACGCGGTCATCAATGTGGACGACCCGTTTGGCCGCCAACTGGTACAGGATATTGATGCTAACCGTACCCAAGTCGTGAGCTACGGCCTGACCGAGGGCGATGTGCGCCCGCTCAGCCTGACGGCCAATCTGGATGGCCTGCAACTGCGGGTTGCCACGCCATGGGGCGAGGTGGATGTGCGCACCGGCCTGGTGGGCCGTTTCAATGCCAGCAACCTGTTGGCCTGCCTGGCCACCTTGTGCGTCAACGGTATCAGCCTGGCCGACGCCGCCGCCGTGATGGCGCGCATCCAGCCGGCGCGTGGCCGTATGCAGAGCATTGGCGGCAGTCACGAACCGCTGGTGGTGATTGACTACGCCCATACCCCGGATGCGCTGGAAAAGGCACTGGCCACGCTGGCCGACATCCGTCCGGCAGGTAGCAAGCTGTATTGCGTGTTCGGTTGCGGTGGCGACCGCGATCCGGGCAAACGCCCGATGATGGGTGAAATTGCCGAGCGCATTGCCGATGTGGCGGTGGTGACCAGCGATAACCCGCGCACCGAAAACCCGCAAACCATTATCGAGCAGATTTTGGCGGGCATGCGCCATGCCGGCCATATCGAAGCCGACCGCGCGGCGGCCATCCATTGGGCGGTGAGCCAGGCACAGGCGGGCGATATCGTGCTGATTGCCGGCAAGGGTCACGAGGAATATCAGGATATCGGCGGTGTCAAACACCCGTTCTCCGACTTCCGCATTGCCGAAGAGGCGCTGACGGCCTGGGGAGACGAAGCATGATGACCTTGCAGCAGGCCGCGCAATGGGCAGTTGGCACGCTGGTGGGTGCAGACGGCCAAGCCCGTCTGAGCCGCGTGGTGACCGACAGCCGTGCGGTGCAGCCGGGCGATTTGTTTGTCGCGCTCAAGGGCGAGCGTTTTGACGCCCACGACTTTGTCGCCGATGTACTGGCGCGCGGTGCCGTCGCTGCACTGGTGGCCGAAGACTTTGTGCTGGACAAGGCCAGCCTGATCAAGGTGGACGACACCCGGCTGGCGCTGGGCCGTCTGGCCGCGGGTTGGGCTGCCGCACTGCCAGCACTGCGCGTGGGCATTACCGGCTCCAACGGCAAGACCACGGTCAAGGAAATGCTGACCGCCATTCTCAAGGCCCATGCTGGAGAGCAGGCGGTACATGCCACCGCTGGTAATTTCAACAACGACATCGGCCTGCCGCTGACCTTGCTGGGTCTGACTGCCGCCCACCGCTATGCGGTGCTGGAAATGGGCATGAACCACCACGGCGAGCTGACTTATCTGAGCAGCCTGGCCCGTCCGCAAGTAGCGTTGGTCAACAATGCCATGCGTGCCCACATCGGCCATTTTGCCGATACCGCCGACATCGCCCGTGCCAAGGCGGAAATCTTCTCCGGCCTGACAGCGGACGGCGTAGCCATCGTCAATGCTGATGACGCCAATATCGCCTTGTTCCGCAGCGCTGCCGGTGCACACCGTGTTTGCAGCTTCGGCCTGCAACACGCAGCAGACATCAGCGCGCGTGACATCAGCCTGCAGGCACTGGGCAGCCGCTTTACCCTGTGCAGCCCGCACGGCGAGCAGGTCATCAGCCTGCCTGCGCCGGGTGAACACAATGTGCGCAATGCGCTGGCCGCTGCGGCTATGGCACTGGCGCTGGATGTACCGCTGGCAGCCATTGCTGCCGGTTTGGCGGTGTTTGGCAATGCCAAGGGCCGTCTGCAACAGAAAACCGGCCGCCATGGCGGTGTGGTGATCGACGACAGCTACAACGCCAATCCGGATTCGATGAAAGCCGGTATCGACGTGCTGGCCGGTCTGCCGGGGCCGCATTGCTTTGTCATGGGTGATATCGGCGAACTGGGTGATACCGCGCCGCAACTGCATGCCGAGGTGGGCGAACATGCCCGCCTGCGTGGCATTGCGCAGCTGGTGACGCTGGGCGAACTCAGCCGTCACGCCGCAGCCGCCTTTGGCGCTGGTGCACAGTGTTTTGATGATTTCACGGCGTTGGCCAACTGGCTGGATGCCAATTTGCAAGCGGGAGCTTCCGTGCTGGTGAAAGGCTCGCGCTTCATGCGTATGGAACGGGTGGTGGAACACCTGACGACCGCAAAACAACAAGAAGAGGGAGTGTAAGGTGCTGCTCTGGCTAGCCGATCTGCTGGGTTCTCATATCCGGACTTTCAACGTTGTCTACTACGTCACCCTGCGGGCAGTGATGGCGGCGCTTACCTCGCTGACCATCTCGCTGCTGATGGGCCCGTGGGTTATCCGCAAGCTGACCGAGCTGAAAGTCGGTCAGGCTGTGCGCAACGACGGTCCGCAAAGCCATCTGGTCAAGGCCGGTACGCCGACCATGGGCGGTTCGCTGATCATGCTGTCCATCACCATCACCACCTTGCTGTGGGCTGATCTGTCCAACAAATACGTCTGGCTGCTGCTGGCGGTGATGCTGGGTACCGGTGCGCTGGGCTTTTACGATGACTGGCGCAAGGTGGTGTACAAGGACCCGAAAGGCGTGTCGGCCAAATTCAAGATGGTATGGCAATCCACCATCGCCATTGCTGCGGGCATTTTCCTGATTGCTACCGCCAAGCTGCCGGCCTCCACCGAGTTCATCGTGCCCTTCTTCAAGACCGTGGCTTATCCGCTGGGCGTGGTGGGCTTCTGCGTGCTGACCTATCTGGTGATCGTCGGCACCTCCAATGCGGTCAACCTGACTGACGGTCTGGACGGCCTGGCCGCGCTGCCGGTGGTAATGGTGGCCTCCGGCCTTTCCATCTTCGCTTACGTGGCTGGCCACGTGGTGTTTTCCAAATATCTGGGCCTGCCCTTCATTCCCGGCGCGCATGAGGTCGTGGTGTTCTGTGCCGCCATCTGCGGGGCCTGCCTGGGCTTCTTGTGGTTCAACGCCTATCCGGCGCAGGTGTTCATGGGCGATGTCGGCGCACTGGCGCTGGGCGCGGCACTGGGCACCGTGGCGGTGATTGTGCGACAGGAAATCGTGCTGTTCATCATGGGCGGTCTGTTCGTGATGGAAGCGTTGTCGGTGATGATCCAGGTGGCTTCGTTCAAGCTTACCGGCAAGCGGGTATTCCGCATGGCACCGCTGCATCACCACTACGAATTGAAGGGCTGGAAGGAAACCCAGGTGGTAGTGCGCTTCTGGATTGTCACCATGATGCTGGTGCTCGCTGGCCTGGCTTCGTTGAAATTGCGTTAAGGACAAGGGCTCATGGACTTTGCTGATCGACACATCGCGGTAGTGGGGCTGGGAGGCTCGGGGCTGGCTGCCGCGCGCTATCTGGCTGCCCACGGCGCACGCGTGGTGGTGGCCGATAGCAAGCCCGCGCCCGAGCGCGTGGCCGAGCTGCAGCAGCATGTACCAGCTGCCGAACTGCGCGTCGGCGCATTCGATGCCAGCACCTTTGCCGGTGTCGACATGCTGGTGCTCAGCCCCGGCGTACCGCTGAAGACTCCAGCCGTGGATGCTTTCCGCCGTGCCGGTGGCGAAGTGGTGGGCGATGTGGAACTGCTGGCCCGCGCCATCAAGGGTAATGGCAGCAAGGTGATTGCCATTACCGGTTCCAATGGCAAGACCACCGTCACCAGTCTGGTGGGGCATCTGTGCCAGCAGGCCGGGCTGGATACCATCGTGGCTGGCAATATCGGCCTGGCGGTACTGGAAGCCCTGCTGGAACGCGAACAATCCGGCAAGCAGCCGGACGTATGGGTGCTGGAGCTGTCCAGCTTCCAGCTGGAAACCACCTACAGCCTGGCGGCAGATGCTGCCACCGTGCTGAATATTTCCGAAGACCATCTGGACCGCTACAACGACCTGCTGGACTACGCCCACGCCAAAACCGCCGTGTTCAATGGACTGGGCGTGCAGGTGCTGAACCGTGATGACATCCTGGCCCCGGCCATGGTGCGCCCCGGTCATGTGGTCAAATGGTTCTCGCTCAAGCAGCCGGTGGAATACAGCCTCACCCAGCAGGATGGCCAATACTGGCTCAGCGCACAGGGCGAAGCCGTGCTGCCGCAAGCCAGCCTGCAACTGCAAGGCCTGCACAATGCCGCCAACGCGCTGGCCGCCTTGGCCTTGTGCGACAGCATCGGGCTGGACCGTGCCGCCCTGCTGCAAGGCCTGCAAAGCTTCCAGGGTCTGGCGCACCGGGTGGAACTGGTGGACGAATTTGACGGCATCGCCTGGATTGACGATTCCAAGGGTACCAATGTCGGCGCTACCGAAGCCGCCCTCAATGGCATGACCCGCAAGGTGGTGCTGATTGCCGGTGGTGATGGCAAAGGTCAGGATTTCAGCCCGCTGGCACCTGCTTGCCAGCGTATTGCCCGCGGCGTGTTGCTGATTGGCCGTGATGCCGGCCGTATCCGCGCCGCGCTGGCAGATAGCGGCGTTGCGCTGTACGACTACGCCACGCTGGAAGAAGCCACCCGCGCCGCAGCTGAACTGGCCCAGCCGGGTGATGTGGTGCTGCTGTCGCCCGCCTGCGCCAGTCTGGACATGTTCCGTAACTACGGCCATCGCGCCCAGGTGTTCATCGACACCGTGGCGCAGATCAAGGCCGCGACCGGAAAGGGGCAGCCATGATCGTGCACTCGGCGCGCCGCTACACCGCCATCAAACCATTTGACGAGGCACTGGCCTGGGCCCTGGCCCTGCTGCTGTCCATCAGTCTGGTGATGGTGTATTCGGCGTCGATTGCCTATGCCGAGGCCGATGCTGCCACGCAAAACCGCTATTTCTACCTGATCCGCCACATCATTTTCATGGTGATCGGCCTTTGCGCGTCCTACGTGATGTTCCAGGTGCCGACGCGCATCTGGCAGAAGTACGCCGGCAAATTATTCCTGCTGGGCATCGTGCTGCTGGTGCTGGTGCTGATTCCCGGCATTGGCCGGGTGGTGAATGGTTCGCGCCGCTGGATCAACCTGTTCGTGCTCAATCTGCAGCCGTCGGAAATCATGAAGTTCGCCACGGTGATTTATGCCGCCGATTACACCGTGCGCAAGACCCACAAGCTGCACAGCCTGAAAGAAGGCTTTGCGCCGATGTTTGCCGCCATGGTGATGGTGGCCTTCCTGCTGCTGCGCGAGCCGGACTTCGGTGCCTTGATGGTGGTGATGAGCATTGCCATGGGCGTGTTGTTCCTCGGTGGCATCAATATGCGCATTTTCTCCGGTCTGGCGGTGATGGCCGCCGTCGCCATCGTGCTGTTGATCATCTCCTCGCCATACCGGCTCAAGCGGGTACTGGGCTTCATGGACCCGTGGGATGACCCGTACGGCAAGGGTTATCAGCTGTCGCACTCGCTGATCGCCATTGGCCGTGGTGAGTGGTATGGCGTGGGACTGGGCTCCAGCATCGAAAAATTGTTCTACCTGCCCGAGGCTCACACCGACTTCATCATGGCGGTGATTTCGGAAGAATTCGGCTTTGTCGGTATCTGCGTGGTCATCGGCCTGTATGCCTGGGTGGTGCGGCGTGCGTTTCACATCGGCGTGGAATCGAAAAAGCTGGAACGCTTTTTCCAGGCGCTGGTGGCGCAGGGCATGGGCATCTGGCTGGGCATTCAGGTGTTTTTCAACATCGGCGTGAATATGGGCTTGCTGCCCACCAAGGGCCTGACCCTGCCGCTGATGTCGTTTGGTGGTTCGGCCATGTTGATGAACCTCATCGCCATGGCTGTGCTGCTGCGGGTTGATTATGAAAACCGCCGCATCATGCGCGGCTACAAAGTGTAGTCGCGCAGGACAAGCGCCGATAGGCGCGAGAGGGCGAAGCCCGGTGGCGGCGGTTTCTGCGAGGCCGCAGAACGAAGCAAAAATCAGCGCATCATGCGCGGTTACAAGGTTTGATGAAGATGACGAACAGAACGGTCATGGTAATGGCAGCAGGTACGGGTGGACACATCGTCCCCGGCCTTGCCGTGGCCAAAGCGCTGCAACAGCGTGGCTGGAAAGTGGTGTGGCTGGGCACCGAGCGCGGCATGGAAAACAAGCTGGTACCGCCCACCGGCATTCCGCTGGAGCGGCTGGCATTCCACGGTGTGCGCGGCAAGGGACTGATAGGCTCGCTCAAGGGCGTGCTGCAGCTGTGTGGCGCTTTTGTCCGCTCGGCGCAGCTGCTGTTGCGCCATCGCCCGGACGTGGTACTGGGCATGGGCGGCTACGTCTGCCTGCCCGGTGGCGTGATGAGCGGCCTGCTGTGGAAGCCGCTGGTGCTGGTGAATGCCGATGCCAGCCTTTTGCTGAGTAACAAGGCCTTGCTGCCGTTTGCCCGCAAGCTGGTGTGCGGTTTTGACGGCAGCGCCGCCAAGAGCGGGCCCAAGGCGCTGGTAACAGGTAACCCGGTTCGGCAGGAAATCGAAGCCCTGCCGGCACCGGCGCAGCGTATGGCCGGACGCAGCGGCCCGCTACGGGTGTTGGTAGTGGGTGGCAGCCTGGGTGCGCGGGTACTGAATCAGACCCTGCCGCAGGCTATGGCACTGCTGTCGGCCGAACAACGCCCGCAGCTGACCCACCAGACCGGTGAGGCCAACTTTGCCGAGGTGCAGGCAGCCTATCGTGCCACCGGGCTGGAACAGGATGTCAGGCTGTTGCCGTTTATTGATGACATGCCCAGCCGCCTGGCCGACTGCGACCTGATCATCTGCCGCGCCGGTGCCATTACGGTAAGCGAGCTGTGTGCAGCAGGCGTGGCCAGCATTCTGGTGCCGCTGGTGGTGTCCACCACCGCGCATCAGCGTGACAACGCCAAGTGGATGGCAGCGGAAGGTGCGGCGATTCATCTGCCGCAAAGCGAATTGACAGCACAAAAGCTGGCAGACGTACTGGCTGGTCTTGACCGGCCCCGTCTGCTGGAACTTGCCAGCCAGGCACGTGCATTGGCCCGCCCCGGCGCAGCCGCCCGGGTGGCCGATCTGTGCCAGGCACTGGCAGACGAACAGTAATACGGCAGCACAGCTGTCGGAAGCAACGAGAAAGAACATGAAACACAGGGTCAAACACATTCACTTCGTCGGCATCGGTGGTGTCGGCATGTGCGGCATTGCCGAGGTTCTGCTGAACCTGGGCTACACCGTGTCCGGTTCGGACATGGCCGATGGTGCCGCCACCCAGCGCCTGGCAAGCCAGGGCGCACGCGTGTTCTTTGGCCATGATGCAACCTATATGGAAGGTGCCGACGTGGTGGTGACTTCC
Organism: Aquitalea sp. LB_tupeE; assembly: GCF_013391415.1. Taxonomy (GTDB): domain Bacteria; phylum Pseudomonadota; class Gammaproteobacteria; order Burkholderiales; family Chromobacteriaceae; genus Aquitalea. The sequence continues at coordinate 244,368 of NZ_JACAXB010000013.1, read as the reverse complement.
ACCGCGGTGAAGGCGGACAACCCGGAAGTGCTGTGCGCCCGCGAGCGCCGTATTCCGGTGATTCCGCGTGCCATGATGCTGGCCGAGCTGATGCGCTTCAAGCAAGGCATTGCCATTGCCGGCACCCATGGCAAAACCACCACCACCAGCCTGACAGCTTCGGTGCTGGCGGCAGCCGGGCTGGACCCCACTTTCGTGATTGGCGGCAAGCTGACTGCGGCTGGCACCAATGCCAAGCTGGGTTCCGGCGAGTTCCTGGTGGCCGAGGCCGATGAATCCGACGCGTCTTTCCTGCACCTCACCCCGGTGATGGCGGTGGTCACCAATATCGACGCCGACCACATGGACACCTACGACCACAGCTTCGACAAGCTCAAACAGGCTTTTGTCGATTTTCTGCACCGCCTGCCCTTCTATGGCCGTGCAGTACTGTGCGTGGACGACCCGAATGTGCGCGAAATCCGCAGCCGCATCACCAAGCCGGTGACCACTTACGGTCTGGACGATTCCGCCGACATCTATGCCGCCAATGTAGTGGCTGCCGGTGGGCAGATGCATTTTGACGTGGTGGTCAACAACGGCAGCCAGCAGCGCTTCCCGGTGGTGCTCAACCTGCCGGGTCGTCACAACGTGCTGAATGCCTTGTCGGCCATTGCCATCGGTCTGGAATGCGGAGCGGATATTCCGTCCATCCAGCGCGGTCTGGCCGAGTTTGCCGGCGTGGGCCGTCGCTTCCAGCGTTATGGCGAAGTGGCGCTGCCGGCCGGCGGCAGCTTCACCCTGGTGGACGACTACGGCCACCACCCGGTGGAAATGGCCGCCACGCTGTCCGCAGTACGCGGTGCTTTCCCGGACAAGCGACTGGTGCTGGCTTTCCAGCCGCACCGCTACAGCCGCACCCGCGACCTGTTTGAAGATTTTGTCAAAGTGCTGAACGGCGTGGATGCACTGCTGCTGTCCGAAGTCTACGCCGCTGGTGAAGCGCCCATCGTGGCCGCCGATGGCCGTGCACTGGCCCGCGCGGTGCGCGTGTCGGGCAAGGTGGAGCCGCTGTTTGTCGAACAGATTGCCGACATGCCGCGCACCATCATGGACATTGCCCGCGATGGCGATGTGGTCATCACCATGGGTGCCGGTTCCATTGGTGCAGTACCGGGCAAGCTGGTGGCCGGCAAGCTGTAACAGGCAGACGAATTTTGGCGGGAGGGGACAGGCCCTCCCAGTAAGGAAGAGCAATGAAGCAGTACGGCAAAGTGGCAGTGATGATGGGCGGCAGCTCCGCCGAGCGTGAAATTTCGCTGATGAGCGGCAACGGCGTGTTGAACGCCTTGCGTTCGCGCGGTGTGGACGCCCATGCCTTCGACCCTGCCGAAAAACCGCTGGCAGCGCTGAAAGAAGAAGGTTTCGACCGCGTCTTCATCATCCTGCACGGCCCGTTTGGCGAAGACGGCACCCTGCAAGGTGCGCTGGAAACACTGGGCATTCCGTACACCGGCTGCGGTGTGATGGCCTCGGCCATCTGCATGGACAAATGGCGTACCAAGCTGTTGTGGCGCGGGGCTGGTTTGCCGATTCCGGAATTCGAACTGCTGGATGAAAACAGCGACTTTGCCGCCGTGGAAGCACGACTGGGCCTGCCGCTGTTCGTGAAGCCGGCGACCGAAGGCTCCAGCATTGGCGTCACCAAAGCAAAACAGCCGGGCGAACTGAAAGCCGCGTTTGAGGAAGCCCGCAAATACGACCCGCTGGTGCTGGCCGAGCGATTTGTCGGTGGTGGCGAATACACCTGTGCCGTGATTGATGGCCAGGCCTATCCCACCATCAAGATCGAACCGGCCACCGAGTATTACGACTACCAGGCCAAGTATTTCCGCGACGACACGGTATACCGCTGCCCGTCCGGCCTGAGTGAAGAAGTGGAACAGCGCGCCCGTGCATTGTGCCTGCAAGCCTTCCAGGTACTGGGCGGTCAGGGCTGGGGTCGGGTGGATTTCCTGATGGATGAAGCCGGCGGTATTTACCTGCTGGAAGTGAACACCAATCCGGGCATGACCAGCCACAGCCTGGTGCCGATGGCCGCGCGCGCCCAGGGCATCAGCTATGAGGACCTCTGCCTGAACGTGCTGGATATGGTGCATGTGGGATAACCATCAGCTGCTGAAAGGCCTGGCCAATTTCCTGCTGGGTGCCTCGCTGCTGATGCTGTTGTATGCAGGTGGATTCTGGGTGACACATGCACCGGTGTTTCCGGTGAAGAAAATCCAGATCCAGGGACAGATGAAAAGAGTGACGCCGGAACAGTTGCGCTTCATTGCCGAGCACGAGCTGACGGGGACGTTCTTCACGCTGGACATCGACAAGACCCGGGCGGCGTTTGGCAAGCTGCCCTGGGTGCGGGACGCACAGGTGCGCCGGCGTTGGCCGGATGCACTGGAAATTGCAGTGGAAGAACATGTGGCGCAGGCGCGCTGGGGCGAAAACGGGCTGGTGGACAGCCACGGCGACCGCTTCGACGCCGCCAGCGACCAGCAACTGCCGGTGTTTCATGGCCCGGCAGGGGCAGAAAAGGACATGACAGCCATGCTGGCGCGTTTGCGTCAGGGACTGAAACCGACGGGGCTGGCCCCGCAGGAAATCTGGCTGTCACCGCGTCGGGCCTGGCAAGTGGACCTGGACAACGGCATCAAGCTGGACCTTGGCCGGGGCGACGTGGATTTACGGGTGGAGCGATTCGCCCAGTACTGGAAAGACAAGCTGGCAGTGCTGCCGTACCACATCGATTACGTGGACATGCGCTACCCCAATGGATTTGCCGTGCGGATGCCTGATTACAAGGCCCCGCCGGCACAAGTGAAAAAGTAATACCTAGCTGGAGCGACAGGTGAGCAAACCTAAGGAAAGCAAGAACATGCTGGTCGGCCTGGACATTGGTACGTCCAAGATCGTGGCGATTGTCGCGGAGGTCCTGGATGACGGCCAGCTCAACATCATCGGCATGGGCCAGACCCCATCACGTGGTCTGAAGCGCGGCATGGTGGTGAATATCGAATCCACCGTGCAGGCCATCCAGCGTGCACTGGAGGAGGCCGAACTGATGGCTGACTGCAAGATTCACGAGGTGTTTGCCGGCATTGCCGGTTCGCACATCAAGAGCATCAATTCGCACGGCATGGTGGCCATCAAGGACCGTGAAGTCACCCAGATGGACATCGACCGCGTGATCGAAACCGCGCGCGCCGTCACCATCCCGCCGGACCATCAGGTGCTGCACATCCTCACCCAGGAATACAGCATCGACGGCCAGGAAGGCGTGCGCGAGCCGCTGGGCATGAGCGGCGTACGACTTGAAGCCAAGGTACACATCGTTAGCGGTGCGGTGTCTGCGGCGCAAAACGTCACCAAATGCGTACGTCGTTGCGGTCTGGAAGTGTCCGACCTGGTGCTGCAACCGATGGCCTCGGCCATTGCCGTGCTGTCGGAAGACGAAAAAGACCTGGGCGTGTGCCTGATCGACATCGGTGGCGGTACCACCGACATCGCCGTGTATGCCAATGGTGCCATCCGCCATACCGCGGTGATTCCGATTGCCGGTGACCAGATCACCAACGACATCGCCATGGCGCTGCGCACCCCCACCAAGGAAGCGGAAGACATCAAGATCCAGCATGCCGTGGCACTGGTGAGCATGGCCGATCCGGGCCAGATGATCGAAGTACCGGGTGTGGGCGAGCGCGGGCCGCGCCAGATGTCGCGCGCCACGCTGGCTGAAGTGGTGGAACCGCGGGTGGAAGAACTCTTCCAGCTGGTACAGCAGGAACTGCGCCGCAGCGGCTTCGAGGACCTGCTATCCTCCGGCATCGTGCTGACCGGCGGTGCCAGCCTGATGCCGGGCATGGTGGAACTGGCAGAAGAAGTGTTCCACATGCCGGTACGCGTGGGCGTGCCCAAGTATGTAGGCGGCTTGGCCGAGGTTGTGAAGACGCCACGTTTCTCGACCGGTGTCGGCCTGTTGTTGTACGGCAAGGACCAGATCCAGACCCATAGCGGACCCAAAGTGGAAAGCGCGGGTGTGGGCCAGCTGTTTGGCCGCATGAAGGCCTGGTTCGCCGGTAATTTCTAAGCAACGGCGGCCGGGTGGCCGCTGCTGTGATTTTTGTTTTTCGGGCAGCAGTAAATAGTGGAATGCAAGCTCATCTTAAACTTGAGGAGAGGCAAATGAGCGGAATGGTTTTTGAAGTAATGCAAGAGACCGCCAACGCGGCTGTGATCAAAGTGATCGGTGTAGGTGGCGGCGGTTGCAATGCCATCGACAACATGATCAGCAGCCATGTGCATGGCGTTGAATTCATCTGCGCCAATACCGATGCGCAATCACTGCAGCGCAACAAGTCGCCGCAGAAACTGCAACTGGGCAACAACCTGACCCGTGGTCTGGGCGCCGGTGCCAACCCGGAAGTGGGCCGCAGCGCCGCACTGGAAGATCGCGAACGCATTGCCGACGCCCTGCGTGGCGCCAATATGGTGTTCGTGACTGCCGGCATGGGCGGTGGTACCGGTACCGGTGCTGCCCCGGTGGTGGCTGAAGTGGCCAAGGAACTGGGCATCCTCACCGTAGGCGTGGTCACCCGTCCGTTCGAACACGAAGGCAAGCGCCTGAAAGTGGCCCAGAGCGGTATCGAAGACCTGAAAAAGCATGTTGACTCGCTGATTGTCATCCCCAACGAAAAGCTGATGGAAGTGCTGGGCGACGACGTGACCATGCGTGAAGCCTTCCGTGCTGCTGACGATGTGCTCAAGGGCGCGGTAGCCGGTATCGCCGAAGTGATTACTTGCCCCGGCCTGATCAACGTCGACTTTGCCGACGTACGCACCGTAATGGGTGAAATGGGCCTGGCGATGATGGGTTCTGCCTACGCCTCCGGCATCGACCGTGCCCGCGTGGCCGCCGAGCAGGCCGTAGCCAGCCCGCTGCTGGACAACATCACCCTGGAAGGCGCACGGGGCGTGCTGGTGAACATCTCCACCGCACCGGGTTGCCTGAAGATGAGCGAATACCGCGAAATCATGGGCATCATCCGTCAGTACGCCGACGAAGATGCACAGATCAAGTTCGGTACCGCCGAAGTGGAAGAAATGCCGGAAGACACCATCCGTGTGACCCTGATTGCCACCGGCCTGGGCCAGCAAAAGCCGGTACGCGAAGAGCGTCCGGAGTACATCAAGATCGTCAAGACCGGCACCGACGACCGTGCGGTGGAAGTCATCAACTACGACGATTTCGATACCCCGGCCATCATGCGTCAGGGCCGTCGCCGCGCTGCGCCGTCCACCGACTTCTCCAACCCGGAAGTGAGCGACAGCTATGACATTCCGGCCTTCCTGCGCAAGCAGGCAGATTAAGAAAGGTCTGCCAGGATAAATAGTTAAATACTATTAACGTGTGACGAGCAATCAATAAAGCATGGCGACAGCCTGTGCTAGAATCGGGTTTTCCCGATTGCCTGAGAGCTTCACATGATATTCCAGCGCACGCTAAAACAAGCGATCAGCGCCACAGGTGTCGGCTTGCATTCTGGCGAGCGGGTGAAACTCACCCTGCTGCCGGCAGCGCCCGACACCGGCATCGTCTTTCGCCGAACCGACTTGCCCGAGCCGGTGGATGTGAAAGTCGAGCCTGCGCTCGTCAACGACACGCGCCTCTCCTCCACGCTGGTGACAGACACCGGCGTGCGTGTCGGCACGATCGAGCATTTGATGTCAGCCTTTGCCGGCTTTGGCATCGACAACCTTGTAGTCGAGGTGACGGCGGCGGAAATCCCCATCATGGATGGCTCCGCCGCCCCCTTCATTTACCTGCTGCAAAGTGCTGGTGTGGTCGAGCAGTCCGTGCCCAAACGCTTCATCCGGGTGAAACAGCCGGTGGAAATCGTCGAAGGCGACAAATGGGTCAGGTTGGACCCGATGGACGGCTTCAAGATCACCCTGTCCATCGAATTCAATCACCCGGCTTTCAATCTGGCACCGCAAAAAGTCGAAATCGACTTTGCCAGCAGCTCTTATCTGGATGAAATCAGCCGTGCCCGCACCTTCGGCTTCATGCATGAAGTGGAATACATGCGCCAGCATGGACTGGGCTTGGGCGGCAGCCTGGATAACGCCATCGTGATTGATGATGAATACGTGCTCAATCCGGAAGGCCTGCGCTTCCCCGATGAATTCGTGCGTCACAAGATTCTGGACGCCATCGGCGACCTCTATATTGTCGGCCACCCGCTGATTGCCGCCTTCTCCGGCCATAAATCCGGCCATGCGATGAACAACAAGCTGCTGCGCAAACTGCTGGAAACCCCGGATGCCTGGGAATACGCCAGCTTTGTCGACCCGCTGGATGCACCCTCCAGCTTCCATCGCCTGCCCGAGGTGGTGTAAGCATGCTGCTGTGGTGGCGCTTGTGGGCGATTGTCATCATCCTGGCCTTCGGCTGGGCGTCCATCAGCTATGCGCTCACCCGTAATCCGCGCTACCTGAGGCGTTGCCTGCGGCTGTGCAAATGGACGGGCGGCGTGGGCTTGCTGCTCTCCCTCTTCTGGCTGATTGGCAAATTGATCCGTTAGCCGCACACTGCCAGCCATTCAAATCAGATGGCAGTCAGCGCTGCCGCTTGCTGGAGGTTTTCATGCCCGGACTGACTCATTTCGACGCCAGTGGCCAGGCCCACATGGTGGACGTGGGTGACAAAGAGGTCACGCGCCGCCGTGCGGTGGCACACGGCAGTATCCGCATGCTGCCCGCCACCCTGGCCTTGATTCGCGATGGCCATCATAAAAAAGGCGACGTGCTGGGCATTGCCCGCATCGCCGCCATCATGGCTTCCAAACGCACTGCCGACCTGATCCCGCTGTGTCACCCCATTGCACTCACCCGCGTGGCTGTCGAATTTGCGCTGGACGAAGCCGCCAGCAGTGTCGGTATTACCGTGACTGCCGAGTGCAGCGGCCAGACCGGGGTGGAAATGGAAGCCCTTACCGCAGCCAGCGTCGGCCTCCTCACCATTTACGATATGTGCAAGGCGGTGGACCGTGGCATGGTGATTAACGCCGTGCAGCTGCTGGAAAAAGAAGGTGGCAAGAGCGGGCATTGGCAGGCCGGGTCTTGAGCCACTTGCATGCTCCGGCATGGCTTGTAGTGTTTTATTGAAGTGAAGGGCAGTCCAGATCGCCTTCCTTGCATTGCAGCAGTTTTTGCAGCTCCTTGATGCGTGTCTCCGTCTTGCCAGTCAGGCACTGCAACCAGATGGTCGGGAAGATGCTGCCACCACTGACCTGGGCGGTTTCAAAGCGGCAAGCGGCATCGCGGTAGCCTATCCAGGCACGCTGGGCAACAGTCAGTCGTTGCTGGTCGTCGGCAGCCAAGCGCTGGCGGTACTGCTTGTAGAGGCTGTTCAGCTGTGTATCAGCCAGATCATGCAGCTTGGCTGCACACACATTCATGTCGGTCTGCGTCATGGCATTCTGGCAATGCTCGTCAGCGGCCAGCACCATATTGCTACATAGTCCTGCCAACAGCAGGCCGGTCAGACCGTATTTCATTGATGTTCCCTTTGTATCATCCGGTTTTAGTCATGCAGCTCGGTCAGTTGCACCTGCTCCGGCCGTGCTTCGCGGCTGATCAACACCACTGCAGCCAGAATCAGCCCGCCTCCCAGCGCCTGGCTCCAGCCCAGCGGTTCACCCAGCAGCAGCCAGGCCAGCAGGATGGTGACGACTGGTTCGGCAGTGGAGATCAGCGAGGCCTGGGTGGCTCCGGTTTTGGCCAGTCCGGACAGAAACAGTGCCAGTGCGGCTACTGTGCCCAAGCAAGCAATGCCCAATACCGACAGCCAGCCGTGCAGGCTGGCCGGGCCATGAAAACCGGTACTGGCCAGATATAGCCCGTAGCAGCTGGCAGCGGAAAACACCACCACGCAGGCGGAACTCAGCGGGTCACACTCGCTGGTGTAGCGGCTGCCCGCCAGGATGTACAGCGAATAAATGATGGCCGAGACCAGGCCCAGCAGCAGTCCCAGGGGCTGCGCACTCAGTTCCAGCCCTATGGTGATGACCAGTCCACCCAGCGCCAACGCCAGTGCCAGCAGGCGTCGTGCAGTAAAGCGCTCGCCCAGCAGCAAGGTGGACAGCACCAGCACGATGGCGGGAAACAGGTAGAGCAGCAGGGCGATGGTGCCGGCGCTGGCATAGTGCAAGCCGGAAAAATAACAGGCGGCCATGCCGGCATAGCCCATGCTGCCCATGGCGATCAGCACCAGCAGCGCCCGTCCGCGTGGCCACGGCAGTTTTTTCCACAGTACCCAGGGCAATAGCAGCACGCCAGCCAGGAAAAAACGCAGGAACAGCAGGCTGGGGGTGGACACGCCATCGGCATAGGCAAAGCGCGCCAGAATGGCCATGCTGCCAAAACCGAGGGCGGAAAGCAGGATCTTGAACTGGGCCAGCGCCAGGGCGCTGCGCGGGGAGGGAGCAGGTGAAGACACAATACGGCCAAAGAATGGGTAAAGCCCTATTGATAACCCAAATTCACTTGTTTGTCATGGCGAATGCACCGCGCTGGTGCAAGCAGGGCAACAACCGTCAGGAATGTCGGCTATTACCCTGCGGTGCGTAACGCCGCTGTCAGCGCCAGGGGGCGGCACGCAGCAGCTTGACCGCCTGTTCGGCGGATTTCGGCGCGGTCTTGTCTACACACAGGTCCTCGCGCAGGGCACGGCGGGCCTTGTCATCGTATTCAATCTTGCGCCATTCCTCGCGCATGGATTCAATCCAGCGTTTGTTGATGCTGTCGCCAAAAGCGTAGCTGCGGTAGGTGTTGGCGCTGCACTGAATGCCTTCCACACTGAGGTTTTCGGCACCGGCCGGGCTTTGCACGCGCAAGATCAGTCGTACCACACCATCTTCACCCACAGTCATGCTTTTGCTGTCGGCAAAGTATTTGTTGGCCACTTCCGGGCCGACATAAAAACCAATCCAGTCAGGTGCCGCAGGATAAGCCGGGATGCTGTATTTGCCTTCTTCCCAGGGCTTTAGGTCTTCCAGCGCGTAGTTGGTGTTGTTGAAGCCCTTGTTGTATTCGCTGGCCTGGGCAGCCAGGGCCAGCAGCAGTCCGGCCAGGGCCAGACCAAATCGGGACAGATTCACGCACATCTCCTGCTCAAGGCTTGGCCGGGTGCTGGATTTGCCCCGGCCGGATGGTATAACGGCGGCGACCGGCTTCACGGCCGGCCAGCCCCCAGGAAAGTTCGGACAAGCTTACATCACCACGGGCCGATACGTTGAGCAGCATCGATGCGCGGGTGCCGTAGTCGCGGCCCTGAATGAAAACCGGTGACAAGACCTTTTCCAGCGCCAGCCCCACCCCGGTGTTGGGCAGTTGGCCCGGCCCGGCGGAGGTGGCGTCGGCCAGCCAGCCAAAGGCTTCATCCTCGCCGGGCGGACGGCGCAGGCCGCGCAAGTGTTCGGCCAGCCGTTCGCTCTTGAACCACGGGGTGTCCAGCGTGGCATTGGACAGGGTGTGGATGCCGGGTGTCACCCGGGCAATGCGCGCGCCACGGCTGTGAAAGTGGAACAGGTCGTCCACCTTGCCGTACAGCAGGTTGAACGGGGCATAGTGCTGGTGGTTGTCGCGCAGCCAGTCGGCAAAGGCAAAGGGGTCGTCATCACCAGTGACAAAGCGCTGGACCAGCTCGCCGCGCGAGCGTTCCCCGCTCTTGCCATAGCCTTCGCGGAAGTTGGTCAGCGCGGCAAAGCGGCCACGGCCATCCACCATCAGCCAGCTGCCGCCGGCTTGCAGGTCGCGCCCGCCCAGGGTGTCGGTATGGCCTTCCCACCAGTCCAGCGCTGCGGCCGGGCGGGCATAGTATTCGTCGCGGTTGGCCAGCAAAACCAACTGGCCCAGACCGGGCATCTTGTAGGCAAAAGCAATCACGCACATGGCGGGCATTCCGATTTGGGAAGGGCTTGACGGGTGGCGTAAACTACTCGGATAGATAGCCGGTAGAATACTGCCTTCACCTGTGCATTGTAACGTAAAGACTGAGCGACACGCCCCATGACTCCCGACCGCCTGATTGACCTGTCCGGCCTCAACTGTCCCTTGCCCATCCTGCGCGCCAAGAAGGCGCTGGCCGACATGGCAAGCGGCAGCGTGCTGGAAGTGATTGCCACCGATGCCGGTGCCCCCAAGGATTTCGAGGCTTTTTGCCGCCAGACCGGCAATGCCTTGCTGGAGTCCACCACCACGGCGGAAGGGAAGTTCCGCATGGTGCTGCGTCGCAAGTAAGCCTGATCGCAACCGATACTGCCAGCCCAGACATAGACCCGACATAGAGCCCGAGCGCATGACGACACTGACCCTGATCCGCCCCGACGACTGGCACCTGCACCTGCGCGATGGCGCAGCCCTGGCTGCCGTACTGCCCGACACTGCCCGCCAGATGGGCCGTGCCATCATCATGCCGAACCTGAAACCCCCGGTGACCACGGTGGAAGCTGCCGCCGCCTATCGCGAGCGTATTCTGGCCGCATTGCCGGCCGGCAGCCGCTTAGAACCGCTGATGACGCTTTACCTCACCGACAACACCAGTGCCGAAGAAGTACGCAAGGCGCGCGCCAGTGGTTTCGTGCATGGCATCAAGCTGTATCCGGCCGGTGCCACCACCAATTCCGACTTTGGCGTCAGCAGCATTGATAAAGCCATGCCCGCGCTGGAAGCCATGGCCGAATGCGGCATGCCGCTGCTGGTACATGGTGAAGTGACGGACTCCGCCATCGACATCTTCGACCGCGAAGCGGTGTTCATCGAACAGGTATTCCAGCCGCTCTTGGCCCGCCTGCCGTCGCTGCGCGTGGTGTTCGAACACATCACCACCAAGGATGCCGCCGAATATGTGGCCAGCGCGCCGGACAATATTGCCGCCACCATCACCGCGCATCACCTGCTGATGAACCGCAACGCCATCTTTGTTGGTGGCATCCGTCCGCATCATTACTGTTTGCCGGTGCTGAAGCGCGAATTGCACCGCCAGGCGCTGGTCGCCGCCGCCACCTCCGGTTCGGCCAAGTTCTTCCTCGGCACCGACAGCGCACCGCATGCCCGTCACGCCAAGGAAGCTGCTTGTGGCTGTGCCGGCATGTATACCGCCAATGCGGCTATCGAACTGTATGCCGAAGCGTTTGAAGCGGCCGGTGCGCTGGACAAGCTGGAAGCCTTTGCCAGCCTGAACGGCCCGGCTTTCTACGGCCTGGCCCCCAATGCCGACACCATTACCCTGGTGAAGGAAAGCTGGACCGTGCCGGCGGAACTGGCCTATGGCGATGATGTGCTGGTGCCGTTGCGCGCGGGCGAAGCCATTCAGTGGCGCATGCTGGACTGATTCCATCCTGGCCCGACCGTTGTAAAAAAGCTCCCGCATGGGAGCTTTTTTTATTGGATCTGCCAGGCTGTCAGACAATTTGTCCGAGTCGCTGGGCTTGCGCATCTGCCGTCATGGCCACCTTGCCAGTCGCGCACCACCTGGCTTTACAGGATATTTCCATGTTTTTTGCCCACGTCCCTATGAGGCGGATTGGCGGCCACATTAATGCCGAAGGTATAAAACGTGGATATTGAATGGGTGCTGCCGGGCAGACTGCCATTTAAATAAGCCATGCATGCAAGATATTAATACCAGCCAATACCATTGCTCATGGATGGTGTGGGTTTTGTTGCTGTTGCTGTTGAAATATTGCGCAAAAATGCTGAAAAAAAAGGCCTAGTCGTTGAAATGACACGGATTTTGCAAAACGATTGTCATATTGTTTCTAGTGAGGCTTGAGAATTGCAAAACCGCTGGCGCATAATTTGCCGTCCGTTTCGGACAGTTAAACGGAAAATGCCGGACATAATCCGGGCCAATTACACACCCGCAATAAGCGGGGTTCTACAGAACAGGAGAATAGGCGAATGCATCACAATAAATCGCTCCGTATGACCGCATCCGCAGTGGCGCTGGCGCTGGCTGCTTGCTCCGGCCTGGCCCTGGCCGCGCAGGTACCGGCTGGTGTCAAACTGGCTGCCAAGCAGGAACTCACCCGTAACACCGGTTCCGAGCCCGAGTCGCTGGACCCGGTGCTGGCCGAATCGGTACCGGCCAACACCATTACCGCCGACCTGTTTGAAGGCCTCACCGCCACCGACAGCTTTGGCAAGGTCGTGCCGGGTGTAGCCGAGTCCTGGAAACAGACCAGCCCCAACACCTGGGTATTCAAGCTGCGCAAGAATGCCAAGTGGTCGGATGGTTCCGCTGTGACCGCGAGCGATTTTGTTTATGGCTGGCAGCGTTTTGTCGAGCCCAAGACTGCATCTCCCTATGCCTCTACCTATGGCATCTTCATCCTGAACGGCAAGGAAATCACCGAAGGCAAGAAGCCCGCTTCTGCCCTGGGCGTGAAGGCCGTGGACAAGTACACGCTGGAAGTACAAACCCCGTACCCGGTACCGTTCATGCCGTCGCTGGTCGCCAATACCCAGCTGGCTCCGCTGCCCAAGGCCACCATCGACAAGTTCGGCAAGGACTGGACCAAGCCGGGCAAGATGATTTCCAACGGCGCGTTTGCGCTGAAGGACTGGCAGGTCAACAGCAAGGTGGTAGTGGAAAAGAACGCCCAGTACTGGGACGTGAAGAACGTGCAGCTGGGCAAGATTACCTATCTGCCGATCGAAGACCACAACGCTGACGTGAAGCTGTATGAATCCGGCGAAAACGACTGGGTACTGGAACTGCCGTCCGGCACCTATGACAAGTACAAGACCCAGTATCCGAAGGAAATCCGCAATGCGCCTTTCCTGGGCCTGCGTTACTACTCGCTGAACAACAAGGACCCGCTGCTCAAAGACGTGCGCGTGCGCAAGGCACTGTCCATGGTGATCGACCGTGACATCCTGGCCAAGAAAGTGACTGCCGACGGCCAGTCTCCGGCCTATAGCGTTATCGTTACCGGTACTGCCGGTGCCGATGTCACCAGCTATGACTGGGCAAAATGGCCGATGGCCAAACGTGTGGAAGAGGCCAAGAAGCTGCTGGCCCAGGCCGGTGTACAGCCTGGCACCAAGCTGAAGTTTGTCTACAACACCAGTGACTACCACAAGAAGATGGCCATCTTTGCCGCTGCCGAATGGAAGTCCAAGCTGGGCCTGAACACCGAGCTGGAAAGCCTGGAGTTCAAGGTACTGCTGAAGAAGCGTCACGATGCCGATTACCAGATCGCCCGTAATGGCTGGAACGCCGACTACAACGACGCCACCACCTTCCTCGCGCTGGTACAGTGTGACAACGACCAGAACGACAACAAGAACTGCAATGCCAAGGCCGAAGCACTGATCAAGCAAGGTAGCGACACCACCGATCAGGCTAAGCGCAAGCAACTGTTCACCCAGGCGGTGAAGATGATCATGGATGACTATCCGATGATCCCGCTGTTGCAATACACCGCACCGCGTCTGGTGAAGTCCTATGTGGGTGGCTATGGCAAGAACCCGATGGACCGCTACCGCGGCAAGGACCTCTACATCATCCAGCACTAAGCCTTGCGCTTGACTGAGTGATGCAAGAGGAGGGGGCTGCAGCCCCCGGTTGAACAGAGGCCGGATGTCCGCCAGACGGACATCCGGCTTGTGATGTAGCGCATCATGCCGGAGCACCTCGCCCTGCGGGCACGTTCACAAGACGTGCACTGCGCTGGCGGACGACCCCGGCTGGAGTATCCCCATGTGGTCCTATACTTTCCGACGCGTGCTGGCGACCATTCCCACACTGCTGGCCGTCATTACCGTTTGCTATCTGCTGTTGCACCTGACCCCGGGCGGCCCGTTTGACGGGGAACGCAAGGTGTCTGCCGCCGTGCTGGCCAATCTGCAGGCCAAATACCATCTCGACCTGCCCTTGTGGCAGCAATACCTGTATTACATCAAGAGCCTGTTGCAGGGCGATCTGGGTGCATCCTTCCGCTATGCCGACTGGAGCGTGAACGACCTGGTGGGCAAGGCTCTGCCGGTGTCGGCCGCTATCGGCGGTGGTGCCATCGTGATTTCCCTGTTCATCGGTGTGGCGCTGGGCATTGTGGCCGCGCTGCGCCAGAACAGCATCATCGACTATCTGGTAATGCTGCTGGGCAATATCGGCGGTGCTTTTCCGTCCTTCGTGCTGGGCCCGGTGCTGGTGATGGTGTTTGCCATCGGCCTGGAATGGCTGCCCGCTGGCGGCTGGGATGATTTCTCGCTGCGCTACATGGTGCTGCCGATGGCCTTGCTGGTGTTCATCAACATCTCCACCATCGGCCGCGTGATGCGCGGCAGCATGATCGAGGTGCTGGGCAGCAACTTCATTCGTACCGCCCGCGCCAAGGGCTTGCCCATGCGCACCATCGTGCTGCGCCATGCGCTCAAGCCGGCCTTGATGCCGGTGGTGTCGGTCATCGGCCCGCTTGCCATTTCCTCCATCACCGCTGCGGTAGTGACCGAAACCGTGTTCGGCCTGCCCGGCCTTGGCAAGCTCATCGTCAATGGTGCCGCCAACCGCGACTACACGCTGGTGCTGGGCCTGGTGGTGCTGGTGACGGTGATTACCGTTGTTCTCAACCTGCTCGTGGATCTGGCCTATGCGCTGCTGGACCCGAAGATTCGCTACTGAGCGGGAGCAAAAATCATGATGCAAAGCAAACAGAAAGCCATGACGGCTGCGCTGGACAATGGCCTCTCCGATGCCGCCGTAGAAGGCCGCAGCCTGTGGCGCGACGCGCGCCTGCGCTTTTTCCGCAACAAGGCGGCGGTCATCAGCCTGATCGTGCTGGCCTTCATCACCCTGGCCTGTGTGTTCGGGCCGATGGTGCTGCCGCACACTTATGAAGACACCGACTGGGATGCGATGGGCATCGCCCCGACGCTGGTGAATACCCACTGGTTCGGTACCGATGCGCTGGGGCGTGACCTGCTGGTGCGCTGCCTGATTGGCGGACGCATTTCGCTGATGGTGGGCGCGCTGGCCACCATTGCCTCGGTGGCACTGGGCATTGTCTGGGGTGCAACTGCCGGTTTCATGGGCGGCAAGGTGGATGCGCTGATGATGCGTATTGTCGACATGATGTACGCCGTGCCCTACCTGCTGATTGCCATCCTGATGGTGACCCTGCTGGGCCGCGACTTCTATCTGGTGGTGCTCACCATTACCGTGTTCTCCTGGATGGACATGGCGCGGGTGGTGCGTGGCCAGACACTGGCGATCAAGTCCAAGGAATATGTCGAGGCCGCCCACGCCATTGGCGTATCCACTCCCAAGATCATCTTCCGCCACATCGTGCCCAATCTGCTGGGCATCGTGGTGATCTACACTACCGTCACCGTGCCGGGCGTGATCCTGACCGAGTCGGTGCTGTCTTTCCTGGGCCTGGGGGTGCAGGAGCCGATGACCAGCTGGGGTGTGCTGATTCAGGACGGGGCCGGGGTTATGGATGCCAGCCCGTGGATTCTGCTGTTCCCGGCCGGCATGCTGTCGGTCACCCTGTACTGCGCCAACTATATCGGCGACGGCCTGCGCGATGCGCTCGATCCGAAAGATCGTTGAGGTAGCAACAGATGAGTCTATTGAAAGTAAGTAATCTGGGCGTACAGTTCCAGACCAACGACGGCGTGGTCAGCGCCGTCAACGGCGTCAGCTTCGAGCTGGAAAAGGGCCAGACCCTGGGCATCGTCGGCGAATCCGGCTCTGGCAAGAGCCAGACCGTGCTGGCCATGATGGGTCTGCTGGCGCGTAACGGCAAAACCACCGGTGAGGCGCTGTACCAGGGCCAGAATCTGCTGGCCATGAGCCCGGCCGAGCTCAACCGCATTCGCGGCGACCGTCTGGCAATGATCTTCCAGGACCCGATGACCTCGCTCAACCCCTATCTGACGGTAGAGCGCCAGATGACCGAGGTGCTGGAGCTGCACAAGGGCATCAGCCGCCGCGATGCCAGAAAACGTGCCATCGAACTGCTGGACGCAGTGCGCATTCCCGAGGCTGCCCGTCGCATCAATATGTACCCGCATGAGTTTTCCGGCGGCATGCGCCAGCGGGTGATGATTGCCATGGCCCTGCTGTGCGAGCCGGAAGTGCTGATTGCCGACGAACCCACCACCGCGCTGGACGTGACGGTACAGGCGCAGATCCTCACCCTGCTCAAAGACCTGCAGCGTGATTTCGGCACCTCCATCGTGATGATCACCCACGACCTGGGTGTGGTGGCCGGACTGTGCGAAAAAGTGATGGTGATGTATGGCGGCCGCGTCATGGAATACGGCACGGCGGACAACATCTTCTATCAGCCCAGCCATCCCTACACTATCGGCCTGCTGGGCGCCTTGCCGCGGCTGGACCACGACGGCAGCGAGCTAGTGAGCATTCCGGGTAATCCGCCCAATATGGCGCACATGCCCAAGGGCTGCCCGTTCTCCGAGCGTTGCACCCATGCCAGCAGCCGCTGCGCCGACGAACTACCGGCGCTGGCCGCCAGCAGTGCCAATCCACAGGTGCTGCGCGCCTGTCACAAGCCGGTAGCCGAATTGCAGCTGGCCGCACAGGAGGTGGCGCATGTCTGAACAAGCCAAACAACCGATTCTGTCGGTGCGTGATGTCAAAGTGCATTTTCAGGTGAAGGGCGACGGCCGCTGGCCGTGGAGCGCCAAGCGCACGCTCAAGGCGGTGGACGGGGTCAGTTTTGATCTGTATGCCGGTGAAACCCTGGGCGTAGTGGGCGAGTCCGGCTGTGGCAAGTCCACGCTGTCGCGCGCCATTCTCAATCTGATTCCGGCGACTGCCGGTGAAATCGTGTGGATGGGCAAGGACCTGACGCGCGGCACCGACAAGGACTGGCATGCGGTGCGCAAGGATATCCAGATGATCTTCCAGGATCCGCTGGCCTCGCTCAACCCGCGCATGACCATCGCCCAGATCATTGGCGAACCACTGCGCGTGCACAAGCCGGAGCTGTCCGCCGAGGACATCATGCAGCGCGTGCGCAGCATGATGCGCAAGGTGGGCCTGCGCGAGCAGATGATCAACCGCTATCCGCACGAGTTCTCCGGCGGCCAGTGCCAGCGCATCGGCATTGCCCGCGCGCTGATTCTGGAACCCAAGCTGATCATCTGCGACGAGCCGGTGTCGGCGCTGGACGTGTCTATCCAGGCGCAGATCATCAACCTGCTCAAAGAGCTACAACGCGAGATGGGGCTGGCGCTGATCTTCATCGCCCACGACCTGGCAGTGGTGAAACATATCTCCGACCGCATCCTGGTGATGTATCTGGGCCGCGAGATGGAGCTGGCGCAAAAACATGCCTTGTACGATGCGCCTGCCCACCCTTACACCCGCGCCTTGCTGTCGGCCATTCCCATCCCGGACCCGAAGCAGGAAAAGGGCAAGGTGATCCAGATTCTGCAAGGCGATCTGCCCAGCCCGATCAACCCGCCGTCCGGCTGCGTGTTCCGCACCCGCTGCCCGCAGGCTGCTGACCGTTGCAGCAAGGAAACCATCCAGCTGCGCCGTATCAGCGCGCAGAGCCAGAGTTCCTGCCTGTTGGCCTGATGCAGTCCTTGCCCGGTACCCGGCCCCGCTGATGATGAGCGGGGCTTTTTCTTGCGCGTAAGCTACCGAGCCAAGCTGTATGTTAATTTTTGCTAAATTACGTTAGCATAATGGCGCTTCTAAAAAAGGAATTTTGATATGAAAAAATTGCCCCTTGCTCTCGTTTTTGCACTGTCCCTGTCTGGCACCGCCCAGGCTTTCGACCTCAACGGCATGATCAGCTCCGGTAGCGACCTGCTCAAGGCTGCCACGCTCAGCGATGCAGACGTGAAGAACCTGGCGGCGGAATCCAGCGTCGTCATGGACAAAAAGAACAAGGTTGCTCCGCCTTCCAGCGCTTATGGCAAACGCCTGGCCAAGATCGTCAAGGGTCTGGACAGCGAAGACGGCACCAAGCTCAACTTCAAGGTTTACCAGACCAAGGACGTCAACGCCTTCGCCATGGCCGATGGCACGGTACGCGTGTACAGCGGCCTGCTGGACAAGATGGATGACGACCAGGTGCGTTTCGTCATCGGCCATGAAATCGGCCACGTGAAACTGGGCCATACCAAGAAAGCCATGCAACTGGCTTACTCTGCCTCCGCAGCACGCAAGGCTGCCGGCAGCAGCGGCAACAGCACCGCCGTGGCCCTGAGCGAGTCCGATCTGGGTAATTTTGCCGAAGCCATCGTCAACGCCCAGTTCTCCCAGTCTCAGGAAAGCGATGCCGATGCTTACGGCGTGGGCTTTCTCAAGCGTCACAACTACAATGTGCAAGGCGCACCGTCGGCCCTGCGCAAGCTGGCCGAGCTGTACGGCAACGACAGCAGCATGCTGGCCAGCCATCCGGCACCGGGCGAACGCGCTGCCAAGGTGGAAAAGCTGATCGCCAACTGATCGGTCTTGCTGACGCAAAAAAGGCCTCCAGATGGAGGCCTTTTTGCATATTTGAGTCGGCGCGCTTCAGCGCTTTTTGGGCGGCTTGGCCAGTTGCTTGAGCGCATGGGAAACCGCCACCAAGCCGAAGCTGGCAGTCACCACCATGCTGGCACCAAAGCCGGCACAGGACAGTCCTTGCGGGCCACGGGCGCTGTCGGCAGCGCAGCTTTGCGTGTCGGGATAAACCAGCTGTTCGGTAGAGAACACGCAAGGAACGTGCAGCTTCTTGCCTGCATCGCGCGGGAAACCGTGATAACGGCGCAGGTTGTAGCGCAGCTTGGACAACAGCGGGTCGTACGTCACTTCACCCAGATCAGCCAGCTTGATCAGGGTGGGGTCCATTTGGCCACCGGCACCGCCGGACACGATAAACGGCTGGCGACGGCGCACGCACCAGGCGGCCATGGCAGTCTTGACGCGCAGGTTGTCGATGCAATCGATGATGAAGTCGAAGCCCTGGCCCAGCATGGCGTCCAGATTGTCTTCGGTAACGAAATCCTCGATTTCCTGCACCACGCAGGCCGGGTTGATGGCGCGCACCCGCTCGGCCAGTGCCGTCACCTTGGCCATGCCGTAGTGCGGGTCCAGTGCTGGCAGCTGGCGGTTGGTGTTGGATTCGGCAATATTGTCCAGATCAATCAGCGTCAGGCGGCCGATTGCGCTGCGGGCCAGCGCTTCCACCGCCCAGGAACCCACGCCACCCACCCCCACCACACAGACATGGGCTGCCTGAAAGCGGCTGAGTGCATCGGGGCCATACAGGCGGCCAATACCGCCAAAGCGGCGGTCAAGATCTGCATCGTGCGACATCTGCTGTATATCCGGAACCAAAAACGGCCAAGCATAACCAAGAGCGCCGGGGCTGACCAGTCTTTGCCCGGAAAAAAGCAAGCAACTGATTTACTGGAACTTTCCGCCAGCTTGCCTATCCTTCTGCATAGGTCCGTCACGAATGCATGTCGGCATTCCTCTGATCCGGGCCGGCCTGAGTGATCTCAAGGGAGTTCTCCATGAAGCACCCGAGTTTCGATATCGATCTGGACAAGCACTACAACGCCACCGTGGTGATTGCCTGCGTGGAATGCGGTCATGAAAACCGCCATCATCTGAAATCCCTCTCCCCCGACCACAGCCTGCGCTGCCAGTGCGGCAGCGACATCTCGATGACCCACACCGCCATGCAGGCAGCACAGCGGCGGGTGAGTGCATTGAAGCAGGCCTATCGAATAGCCTGATGGAGTGACGCCGACAATTTGTGTATCACCCCCGGCAAGCAGTTTGCTGGCACAATCAGGCAAGGCCTGATCTGGCATTTCCCTACACGGCGGCCCATGTGGCCGCCGCTTTCATTTGCAGGAGCACAGCATGCAGTGGATTGATATGCGCAGCGATACCGTCACCCAACCCACCCAAGCCATGCGTCATGCCATGGCCCATGCCGTGGTGGGGGACGATGTCTATGGTGACGACCCGACCGTGGCCGAACTGGAAACCCTGGCCGCCCGCTTGCTGGGCAAGGAAGCCGCCTTGTTTGTGCCCACCGGCAACTTTGGCAATCAGCTGGCCATCTTCACCCACTGCCAGCGCGGCAACGAGGTGATTCTGGGTGACGACTGCCATATCGTGTGGCACGAAACCGGCGGCGCGGCGGTGATTGCCGGGGTGCAATTGCGCACCATTGCCGGTGACAAGGGGGTGATGGACCCGGACGAAATCGAAGCGCGTATCCGGGTGGGGCAGGATGTCCACTGGCCGCAAACCGGGCTGATCTGTCTGGAAAACGCTCACAGCAATGGACGGGTGATACCGCTGGACATCATGCAGCGCACCGCTGATATCGCCCGCCGTCACGGCGTGCCGGTGCATCTGGATGGTGCGCGCGTGTTCAATGCCGCTGCCCATCTGGGCTGTGATGTGCAGGACATCACCCGCCATGCCGATAGTGTGATGTGCTGTCTGTCCAAGGGCCTGGCCGCGCCGGTGGGTTCCATCCTGGCCGGTTCGGCCGACTTCATTGCCCGCGCCCGTTACAAGCGCAAGCTGCTGGGTGGTGGCTGGCGCCAGGCTGGCGTGCTGGCGGCACCGGGTATTCTGGCACTCACCGAGATGACACAGCGCCTGAACGAGGACCATGCCAATGCCCGTTATCTGGCGGAGCAGCTGCATGGCATGCCCTGCATTGACGTCGAGCTGGACGATGTTCACATCAATATGGTGTGGTTCCGTTTTCTGGCCGATATTGATGTCAGCGAACTGATGGCCGCTTTGACCGCAGCCGGCATCAAGGTCAATCCCCCCGAGGCTGGTCGTATGCGGCTGGTAACGCACTGGCAAACCAGCCGCAGCGATATCGACCGCGTGCTGGAGGTGTTCCATCGGGTATTGAGCGACTGAGTGCCGCTGACCGGAATTTGCTGCGTCATGTCGAGATACTTGCCGGAGGAACCATGAAACACATGCTGACAGCCTTGCTGCTCTTCTGTTGTGGAGCCGCGCAGGCACAGGAGCAGATGCTGACGCTGGAAACCCGGCCATCAGTCACGCTGCGCTTGTTGCTGCTGGAACCGCATGGCAAGCCGCAGGCCAGCCTGATTCTGTTTACCGGCGGAGAAGGGATGCTCAGGCTGGGGGATGACGGCCGGCTGCATGCCGGTGCCGGTAATTTTCTGGTGCGTACCCGGCAGCAGTGGGCCGCGCAGGGCTTTCAGGTGGCGGTGGTGGATGCGCCGTCCGACCACCCTGACAACCTGAACCGGGCTGATTTCCGCATGAGTGCCGAGCACGCGCAGGATATTGCGGTGGTGATTGATACCTTGCGCCAGCGAGCCGCTGTGCCGGTATGGCTGGTGGGCACCAGTCGTGGCACGACCTCGGCCGCCGCCGTGGCCATTCGCCTGCAGGGTAAGGTGGATGGTGTGGTACTCACCTCTACCATCAACCGCGACCGCGGCAGTGTTGCCGACCTGGCGTTGCCGCAACTGACTCAGCCGGTACTGGTGGTGCAGCATCTGCATGACCAGTGCAAGGTAACGCTTTATCAGAATGTCCAGCCGGTGATGGATGGTTTGCAGTCATCCCGCAGCAAGGAAATGCTGCTGGTGGATGGCGGCGTGGACAAGGGCGACCCGTGCCAGCCGTGGGCCGCGCATGGGTATAACGGAATCGAATCCGAGGTAGTGGAAAAGGTGGCGCGCTGGATTCACCAGCACTGACTGGCAAACCAGGCCTGCGCCAACTGGAAGGGCAGGCTGGTTTGATCTGCATGTTCCATGAGACGTGCTCAGTTATACACAATGGTCACCATGCTTCTGACCGGCTCGTTGCGGACATCGGCAGTACGACTTTCCGTGGTGACAATCCGGCGTATCTGCACCGATTGGGTTGCCGTGGCATCGGCACAGTAGGACGTGGGGGTGGCCTGACGTGCCATGCGATAGGTGGCTGGTTTTTGCGCATAGTTCACCCAGGTTGCCGTCGGGATTGCACAAGGCGCTTTGACAATCGCCCCCCGGAAATTGATGGTGCCGGTGGAAGCGAATGCTGCTTCAGCAAGCAGCAGGGAGGCCAAAGTGGTGGCTGCGATGATTTTTTTCATGACGAGCTCCTTGCTGGGATTTTTTCCTGAGTAATTCAGAAATTTCTACCGAATTTATAGGACTCACCTATGCTGTCGCGCAATAGCATTTATTAAATAAAATCATTAAAGACTTGCAATAAATTTTAATTAAAGTTCTAATTTTTAATTATTTATTATAAATATGAGTTGAGCGTAGAGTTTTCTGGGGTGATCTTTAAGTAAATTCAATTAAATAAGAACGCCATGCAAAGGCCGATAGCCATTATTTGATTGATCGCTACCGTACCAAAGACAGATATGGTGTTGTGACCAAGCTTCATGCGGCTGCAGCAAGCCAGGCTGTCGATGCTAAGCTGTGCGCCTGTTTGCATTTCTGGTTCTCCCATGTCCCACCTCCCCGATACCCACCAGTGGCTGGAAAGCCTGGACGACCCCGCCGTAGACAGCTGGGTTGCTGTTCAAAACAAGCGTACCCAGGCGCTACTGGATGCCGATGAACGCTACGCGCCCTTGCGCCAGGACATCCTGGGCCACCTGCGCGATACCCGGCAGATTCCCTTCTTTTCCGAACACGCCGGCTGGCTGTACAACTTTCATCAGGATGAACACCACCCGCGCGGCATTTACCGCCGCACCACACTGGCGGACTATCAGGCGGCCAGCCAGCAATGGCATACCGTGCTGGACGTGGATGCCATTGCTGGCGCTGCCGGCAAGGATTGGTATCTGGACGGGGTGGCGCACTGCACGGTGCAGCCGTCCCGCGTGCTGGTGCACTTGAGCGAGGGGGGGGGTGATGCCAGCCTGGCCTGGGAATACGACCTGGAAACCACCAGCTGGGTGGAGCAGGGCTTTCGCTTTCCGCACGGCAAAAACCATATTGCCTGGCGCGACCCGGACAGTGTGCTGGTGTGCCCCGGCTGGAAGGGCGCACCGCTGAGCCGCTCCGGCTACCCGCGCGAAGTGTGGCTGGTGGAACGGGGCGATGACGGTCAGCATCAATGGCAACAGCTGTTTGTCGCCGACCCGGATGCCATGATGGTGGCCGCTTGGCGTTATCTGGATGGCCCGGATGGCTGGCTGGACCTGATCGAAGCGGCCGATGGCTTTTACAGCAAGACTTACCACCTGATCGACGCCGACTTGCAGACCCATCCGCTGCCCCTGCCGCCCAAGGCCGATATCGAGGCGTATCTGCATGGCCAGTTCATCGTCAAACTGGCGGAAGACTGGTGCTGGCAGGGCGAAACCCATGCCGCCGGCAGCCTGCTGGCCGTGCCGCTGACATGCCTGCTGGAGAATGAGGGCCATATCCAGCAACTGGTGGCCCCGGCCGCCAGGCTGGCGGTGGAGTCGGTGGAAACCACCCGCCACAGCGTGGTGGTCAACCTGATCGACAATGTGCGAAGTCGCCTGCTGGCTTTCGACTGGCAAGACGACAGCTGGCAAGCGCGCAGCCTGCCGGTGCCGGATAGCGGCGTCATCGAATTTGCCGACCAGCCCTGGAACAGCGATGTGCTGTGCTACAGCTTCAGCGACTTCCTCACGCCCACCGGCCTGTACCGGCTGAATGTGGCCACTGGCGCGCAAGACTGCCTGCGCCAGCAGCCCGCCGCATTCGATGCCAGCCGCTTTGTGGCCGAGCAGTGCTGGGCCACGGCACCCGATGGCGTGGACATTCCCTATTTCGTGGTGCGTGCCCGCGATACGGTGCTGGATGGCCGCACGCCGACGCTGTTGTACGGCTATGGCGGTTTTGAAGTGCCGATGATGCCCTACTACGTGGAAAATTTCGGCGCGCACTGGCTGGAAAAAGGCGGTGCCTTCGTGCTGGCCTGTATTCGTGGTGGCGGCGAGTTTGGTCCCGGCTGGCATCAGGCGGCGCAAGGTATCCATCGCCCGGTCTCGTTTGACGATTTCTGCAGCGTGGCCGAGGCACTGATCGGCAGCGGCCTCACCAGCCCGGACAAGCTGGGTATTGAAGGCGGCAGCAATGGTGGCCTGCTGGTAGCCGCTTGCATGGTGCGCCGCCCCGAGCTGTTCAAGGCCGTGGTGTGCGAGGTGCCCTTGCTGGACATGTTGCGTTACACCGAACTGCTGGCGGGTGCCAGCTGGATAGACGAATACGGCGACCCGGCTGATCCGCAGCAGGCGGCGTCCTTGCAGGCCTATTCGCCCTATCACCAGTTGCAGGCCGCTGTGCGCTACCCGCTGCCCCTGTTCACCACCAGTACGCGGGACGACCGGGTACACCCCGGTCATGCCCGTAAAATGGTGGCGCGCATGCTGGAGCTGGGCCATCCGGCTTTATTGATGGAAACCGATGCCGGTGGCCACACCGGCAATGCCGGTCAGGAACAGACTGCGGCGGAACTGGCCCGCGTGCTGGTGTACCTGTATCAGCAACTGATGGATTAAAGCCATCGTCATTGCCGGGCCGGGGTGCTAGTCTGAGCGATTCCCGCCCCGTGGAGAAGCTTGCATGATTACGCTTTACACCTTCGGACCAGCCTTCGGCCTGCCCGACCCCAGCCCGTTTGTCATCAAGGCCGAATTGCTGCTCAAGCTCTCCGGCCTGCCTTACCGCAAGCAGCGCGGCAGCATGCGTAGCGCGCCCAAGGGCAAGCTGCCCTATATCGAGGATGACGGCACGCAGGTGCCGGATTCCACGCTGATTCGCCTGCATCTGGCTGGCAAGCATGGCATCACGCTGGATGCGGGATTATCAGATGCCGACAAGGCCGTGGCCTGGAGCATGGAATGCCTGTGCAGCGACCATTTGTACTGGTGCATCGTGCATGAACGCTGGATGGACGATGCGGTTTTTGCCCGCGGGCCGGGGGTGTTTTTCCAGCGCCTGCCCTTCTTGCTACGTGGCATGGTCATCCGCATGATCCGGCGCAAGGTGCGCGGCAATCTGCACGGCCAGGGCCTGGGCCGCTTCAGCACGGACGAGCGCCAGCGCCTGCTGCAACTGGATATCGCCAGCCTATCCGCTCTGCTGGCAGACAAGCCTTACATGCTTGGCGCAGCGCCCAGCTGGCTGGACGCCACGGTATTTGCCTTTCTCGCCTCGGCCCTGCTGGCCACGCTGGGCGACACCCCCAGCCGGCAGGTGGTCAGCCAGTATTCCAATCTGGTGGACTATGTGACTCGCCTGCGCCGGCAGTACTTCCCGGAATGGCAGGTATAGCAATGACTGGCGTGATTCTTGCAAGCCATGCTGACTCCAGTCAGCCAGAAAGCCTTGCCATGAGTTGTGACATCCTGATCCGCCCCGCCACACCCGCTGATGCCGCTGCCATGGCTGCCATCTACAACCCCTATGTGCTCAACAGCACCATCAGTTTTGAAGAAGAAGCGGTGACGGTCGAGGAGATGGTGGCACGGCTGGACAAGGTGACCGAGCAGGGCTTGCCCTGGCTGGTGGCAGAGCTGAATGGCGAGTTGCTGGGCTATGCCTATGCTACCCGCTGGCGGGTACGTCCGGCTTACCGTTATGCCGTGGAAACCTCGGTGTACTTTGCGCCCGAGGCGCGTGGCCAGGGCTTGGGCGGACGCTTGTACCGCAGCCTGCTGCAGCAGTTGCGCAGTCAGGGTTTGCACCTTGCCATTGCAGGTATTGCCCTGCCCAACGCCGCCAGCATTGCGCTGCACCAGGGGCTGGGTTTTGAGCAGGCTGCGACCTTTCATCAAGTGGGCTGGAAGGCGGCGCGCTGGCTGGATGTCGCTTATTGGGAGCTGCGTCTCAATGAAGGCCCGCCTGCTGTCTGAGGCCTGCTGCCCTGTTGTGATCCCCCGTTTCACCAGACTGGTGCGTGACGGTAATTGCGTAAGTGCCCTCTTTGTGAGAGATTTGATCAAATAATTTCACAATGGAGCGAAAGACATGGGCCTTGCCAGTGACATCATCGTGTTTCAGCGTAACCCGGTGCGGGTTGAGCAATTCAATGCTCCGGCTGACCGACGGCTGGAAGGTGACTGCGCCCAGACGGTGGAGAACCACTATTCCGACCCCAGCGGTCAATTTCACGCCGGTATCTGGAGTGGCGGTTGCGGACGCTGGCGGGTGAAATACCACGAACACGAATTTTGTACTTTGCTGGAAGGCTATGTCCGCCTGACCGACCTGCAAGGGGACAGTGTCGAGCTGTATGCTGGCGACCACTTTGTCATTCCCGCCGGTTTCGAAGGCGAGTGGGAAGTGCTGGAGCCCGCGCGCAAGACCTACGCCATTTTCGAGCCCAAGTAAGTCTTCCAGGCAAAGCAGACAAAAGCCCCGTCGCGGCTGAATCCGTGGCGGGGCTTGTTGTTGGCAGGGCAGGCTGTCATTCGCCCAGGCTTTGCTCCAGCTGTTGCAGGCGCGCCTTGAGTGCCGCTACCTCGGCCTCCAGTGCCGCCACCCGGCCGGTCAGGCCGACATCAATCACGGCATTGCTGACGGTTTCGGCCAGTACCGGTTCGCCACTGAGCAAATGGCACCAGCGCGCTTCGCGCTCGCCCGGTTGCCGCGCCAGTTTTTGCACCAGCGGCGGGTATTTGTCGGCCAGTGCTTCCAGCGCGGTTTCCACTTCTTCCACGCTGGCAAAACCATACACCCGCCCGGCACGGGTGCGGATTTCCGCGCTAGTTTGCGGCCCGCGCAGCATCAGCAGGGCCAAGGCTGCCAGTCTGGCACCGTCGATATTCCATTCATAGTTCAGCCTGTGCTCGTACTTGGCCACCCGGCTGCCGGCGGGCAGGCGCTCGGCAATCAGTTTTCTGGTCTGCAAGCTGTCCAGTGCCCGGCTCAGGTCGGTATCTGACAGCTGCATCACCGGCTCACGGCTGGTGAGCTGATTGCAGGCCGATGCCAGGCTGTTGAGCGTCAGGGGGTAGCTGTCTGGCGTCAGCGCCTGTTTTTCTACCAATGCGCCCAGTACGCGTACTTCGGCGGCATCCAGTTGATGTGTGTCCATGGCGGTGCTCCTTATGGCAATGCGCACATCATCGCACCAAGCACGGCAAGGCACCAAGCCGACTTGCAGCATGGCCTTGCCCCGGCGTGAGGCTTGACAGGCCGCAGCGGACTGGCCACCCTGTCGCCTTTCGAAATGCAAGCAAGGAAAACGGGATGAAGCGGGTAGATCTTCTGTTGGTGGAACAAGGACTTGCCACGTCGCGCACGGCTGCCCAACACCTGCTGGAATCCGGCCGGGTCAGCCTGAACGGGCAGGTCATCAGCAAGGCGAGCAGCAAGTTTCCTGCCGGTACGCCGCTGGCAGTGCGGCCAGACCCATCCGATCGCTTTGTTTCACGTGGCGGGCAGAAGCTGGATGCCGCCTTGCAAGAAGCCGGGCTGGACATCCAGGGTTGGCGGGTGCTGGATGTGGGCCAGTCCACCGGCGGGTTTACCGACTGTGTATTGCAGGCTGGCGCCGCCTATGTGGTTGGCGTGGATGTGGGGCACGACCAGTTGCATCCGCGGCTGTGGGACGACCCGCGCGTGCGTTGCTTTGAAGGCGTGAATGCGCGTGAGCTGGACCGCCAGCGCCTGCTGCAGGCCAATGACGGTTTGCCCTTCGACCTGATGGTATGCGACGTGTCCTTTATTTCGCTCACCCTGATCCTGCCGTCTGCCTTGCCCTTGCTGGGTGAGAACGGCTGCCTGCTGGGTCTGGTGAAACCGCAGTTCGAAGTAGGGCGCGGAGCCCTGGGGCATGGCGGCATCGTCCGCGATGAAAGCCTGTTTGCCGGCGTGCAGGACAAGATTGCCGATTGCCTGGACGAACTGGACTGGAAAGTGGAGCGCTGGTTTGACAGCCCGATTACCGGTGCCGACGGTAACAAGGAATTTTTTGTGCTGGCGCGGCCCCTGTTCTGACGCGGCAAAGAAAATCCGCAGGGGGCATGGCCCGCTGCGGATGGCACCCGCCACCTTGCCTGTGGCGTTGTGGTGCGGTGGGATGAAAAACGCTGTGTCAGTCCTCGCTGCCGCGTACCACCAGCAAGGGGCAATGCGTCTTGCGCATCACGTTTTCGGCAAAGCTGCCCAGTAACAGGTGGGCCAGCCCGGTACGGCCATGAGTGCCGATGACAATGAGTTCGGCATGGCGGCTGTCGGCAAAGCGGATCAGTGATTCGGCCATATCCTTGCCGCCCTCCCAGCTTTCCGCAATATGGCATTCCACCTTGGCAATGCCTTCGTTGATGAGCCGCTTTTCTGCCTTTTCCAGCAGCTCGCGTGCCTGTCTGAAAGCCAGATCGTGCAACTGGTGGGTATCCAGTGCGCCCACACCTTCAATCGCCATGTCGCGGAGGCTGGCGACATGTACCAGCGATATCGACGATTTGGCTATTTTTGCAATGCGGATGGCTTCATCCAGTGCTTTTTCTGCTGTCTTGCTGCCATCTACAGCAATCACGATATGTTGATACATGGCATACTCCTCTCAAAGCTGGCGTTAAACCCGCTGTACTGTACGCAAGGCATGCCATGATGTCGGCATGGATGGCGACAGCATCTTGTGTTTGGTTTTAGCATACTCGGGAGCAGGCTGGCGTCTCTCGAACTAATTAGCTAGCAGTTGATCTATCACAAATATTAAAATAAGCACATAAGTCGATACCGTCTGATGTTGTGGATTTCATTCTTTATTTGGGGAAAATTTCTACACCATGCTCACTTTTGTCTTGCTAAGCCTGTTGAGTGTCATCCTGTTGCTGCTGTGGCTGCGTCAGACCGGCAAACCCAACAAGCAGAGCCGGGATGCGGACAGCCGCATTTATGCGGCCCATACCCAATCACGCCCGCTGGAGCCGCTGGAACATAGCACCGGCCAGGCCTTTGGCCTGTTGCTCAAGGCGGCGCGCGGTGATCGCGCGCAAGTAGAAAAGTGGATCACGGCCGCACAGCAGCAAAGCATGCCGCCACTGGATCGTGACCGCGCCATTGCCGAGCTGGCCCAGCGCTTGCAGGCCAGCCGTCGCTGAGCGCGGCCAGCCCCCTAATCACCCAGTACCACGCCTTCCCGGCGCGGGTCCGCGCCGCCGACATAGCCACGTGAGGTTTTGACGATGGCCGACAGGCCGCTGGTCATTTCTACCTGCCGGACCACATGTCCCATGGCTTGCAAGGTACTGGCCTGCGCATCCAGACCGCGTCCGCTTTCCAGTTCGGTATCGCCATTGCGGTTGCCATAATGCGGCAGGCTGACCGCTTGCTGCGGGTCGAGTTTCCAGTCCAGCAAGCCCAGTAGCGTCTGGCCGACATAGCCGATGATCTGGCTGCCACCCGGCGAGCCGGTGGCCAGTACGAATTGCCGCCTGGCATCAAACACCATGGTGGGTGACATGCTGCTGCGCGGGCGCTTGCGCGCCCCCACCCGGTTGGCAACCGGTGTGCCGTTTTCATCCGGACGGAAGGAAAAGTCGGTCAGCTGGTTGTTCAACAAGAAGCCCTTCACCATCAGCCGACTGCCAAACTGGTCTTCGATGGAGGTGGTCATGCTGACTACCCGTCCGGCGCCGTCCACAATGTTCAGATGCGAGGTGCAAGGAAATTCCGGTGCGCTGTCCCGACCATAGCGACTGAGCCGGATGCCGGATGGCTCCCCGGCTGTGGCGCGGCCCATGCTGTGGGCCGGGTCGATCAGCTGGCTGCGCTGTTGCAGGTAGTCTGGTGCAATCAGCGCCTGGCTGGGGACGCTGACAAAGCCAGGGTCGGCCAGGTAGCGGTTGCGGTCGGCAAACGCCAGTTTGTTGGCCTCGGCAAACAAGTGGATGGTGCTGCTGCCGGTGGGTGGCATCTGCGCCAGCGGGAAGCGCTGCAATATGCCCAGCATCTGCAATACGGCCGCACCGCCGGAGCTGGGTGCATCCATGCCGCACACCTGCCAGCTGCGATAGGCACCGCACAGTGGTTTACGCTCGATGGCCTGGTAGGCGGCCAGATCCGAAGCGAGCATATGGCCGGGGTTGGCCGAATGATGGTTGACGGCTTCGATAATGGCCCGGCCGATTTCACCCTGGTAGAACGCTGCCGGGCCTTGCTTGGCCAGCAATTCCAGCGTGGCGGCGTAGTCCGGGTTTTTCAGCAGGCTGCCAAGCGGCTGCGGACGGCCATCCGCCTGATAGAAATACGCCCGTGCCTGTGGGTCCTGTTGCAAGAAGCGCTCGCTCTCCAGCAGGGTGTGCAGGCGTGGTGACACGGTAAAACCGTTACGCGCCAGTGTAATGGCGGGCTGGAACAGGCTGGCCCAGGAGAGCTTGCCACCTTGCTGGTGCGCCAGTTTCAGCATGGCCACCACACCGGGCACGCCCACCGAGCGGCCACCCACCACGGCGCGGTAAAAATCCATCGGCTGCCCGTTTTTTTGCAAAAACAGGTTTGCCTCGGCAGTAGCCGGCGCGGTTTCCCTGCCGTCAAAACTGGTGAGTTTGCGGCCATCGAAATACAGCATGAAAGCCCCGCCACCGATGCCGGAAGATTGTGGCTCGGTCAGCCCCAGCACCAGCTGGGCGGCGATGGCGGCATCAATGGCACTGCCACCACGACGCAGGATGTCGCGCGCGGCTTGGCTGGCATAGGGATTGGCGGTGCTGACCATGCTGTGGCGGCTGTAGACGGCAGGGCGGGCCTGAAAGCCGCTGGCCGCTTCCGGGGCTGCAGTATCGGCCAGTGCGCACAGCGGCACCAGCAACAAGAGCAGGGCAGTAAAACGCATGTCATTCCTCGGGGATGGGGTTGGCAGTCTGGTCCTGACAGGACAACAGCATGGTGGCCCAGGCATTCGGCAGGGTCAATCCAGCGCGGTTGACATGAAAAAAGCTGCCAGTCGCAACAGGGCGGCTGGCAGCTTGGCGGGCTGGGTGAAGATCAGGCCAGCGTGGTCAGGTACTGGCGTTCCCAGGCGGTGATCTGGTTGTGGTAGTGGCTCAGTTCGATGTCCTTCACGGCCAGATACGCATCGGTGAATTCCTGACCGAACAGGCGCTTGGCGGTATCGTGCGCAGCCATCAGGGCGCAGGCGGCATCCAGGGTGTTGGGCAGGGTGGCGGCGTCGTCATTGTTAAAGACATTGCCTACGGCCGCTTCACTCGGGCTGCGTTTTTCTTCCACACCCAACAGGCCGGCCCCCAGGCTGGCGGCCAGCGACAGATAGGGGTTGGCATCGCAGCCGGGCAAGCGGTTTTCCACGCGACGGGCGGCCGGGCCGGATACCGGAACACGGATGCCCACAGAGCGGTTGTCCACTCCCCAGCTGACATTGACCGGCGCTGCCAGGCCCTTGACGAAGCGGCGGAAGGAGTTGGGACTGGGGCAGAACAGCGGCATCAGGTGCGGCAGATATTGTTGCAGGCCGCCAATATAGTGGAAGAAATCCGGGCTGGCTTCGCCATCGGCCAGACTGAACACATTGTTGCCCTGGCCATCCACCACGCTCTGATGCAAGTGCATGGAACTGCCGGGCTGGCCGGACAGTGGTTTGGCCATGCACACCACGTTCAACCCGTGCTGGTAGCCGATTTCCTTCAGCGCGTACTTGAACAGGAAGGTCTGGTCGGCCAGCTCCAGCGCATTGCCGTGCTTGAGGTTGATCTCGAACTGGCTGGGGCCCATTTCATGGACATAGGTATCGGTGTCGATGCCCAGCTGTTCACAGGCGCGGTACAGGTCGTCAAAAAAGCCTTCCAGATCATTCAGCGTGGAAAAGCTGAAGGCATCGAAGCCGCTTTCACGACGGCCGGTGCGCAGCGCCGGAGCCTGATAGGGCTGATCGGCGTCGGCATGGGCGGCGAAAATGTAGAATTCCAGCTCGGGTGCTACCACCGGGGTCCAGCCGCGTGCCTGATAGCGGGCCAGGATGTTTTTCAGTGCGGAACGCGGGGCCAGCGGTGACAGGCTGTCGTCGTGGTCGATGTTGTCACACACAACCAGCGCGCGCGGGGTTTTGGCCCAGGGCACCGGGCGCAGGGTGGCAAAGTCCGGGCGCAGCACCACGTCCGGATCGTTCTCGCCGTAAAAACGGTAATCGGGGAATTCGCCCACGCAAGTCTGGATGGCCACGGCGCGGGCAATGCGCAATTCCTGGCCCTTGATCAGGGCCTGTGCGGGCAGGGTCTTGCCACGCGGGAATCCGCTGACATCGGCAAAAGCCAGTTCAACGTCGCGGACGTTTTGTTGCGTCAACCATTCGGCCTGAGCAGCCGTGATGGAGAGTTGGGACATGCAGGTCTCCCTTGGAGCGTTCTTGATTGTTTCATCTATCTGCCTGTCTGTCGGTCATGCATTTTTTTGATTTTGCGGGCTTGGCCCTGTGGGCATTATGCCACCGGCAGGGGGGAGGGCAAGCGTGACGTCGCCTTGTTGGTCGGATGTGGCCCAAATACAAGGCTGCTGTAGGAGGCAGGCCACAGTATGATCACAAACCACACCTCGCATTTTGTATGGAGTGCGCGGTATTGTTGCCATGCAAGAGCGGATGGACGGGAGTGAAACGGGAAGACTGTACCAGTAAGCGCTTCCCCGAACAGGCTGGACGCTGCCGGGTTCTGCTGCGCTGTTGGACTGCTGGGTCAGCAGGCATAGGGCTGGATCTATCGTGTGATCACA
The DNA here is from genome assembly GCF_013391415.1 of Aquitalea sp. LB_tupeE. Lineage (GTDB taxonomy): Bacteria > Pseudomonadota > Gammaproteobacteria > Burkholderiales > Chromobacteriaceae > Aquitalea. The sequence goes on along the minus strand of NZ_JACAXB010000013.1, from coordinate 211,629 downwards.
AATTCCATCAGACTTGCGGAGACATGCAGCGCTCGTGTCATGCAAGGGCCGCGTGATGGGGATGGGGCGGGAAGGCCGTGCTAGCCACTACCTTCCCGAATAAGCCCGGCGCTGCCAGGTTTGCTTCTCTATCTGCACATCACTTTGCCGGCAGCCGGGCCGCCGGTTGCTATGGGACGGGCTTACCGCGTCAGAGCCGGAAGCGGGATACCGAAGCGTTCAGTTGCTGTGCGTGATTGTCGATGTTGTGCATGGCTTCCACTGCCAGTTGTACCGAGGACTGGGTTTCCTCCACCACACCGGCCACCTGTTCCACGCTGACGGCAATATTGGCACCGGCCTGGCTTTGCTCGGTCATGGCGCTCACCACCGCATGCAGGCTTTCCAGGGCCGCTTGGGTCTGACGGCTGATGGTATCCAGCGTTTCTGCCGCCTGGTTGGCCTTGCCTACCCCCAGTTGCACTGCCGGGCGGATTTCTTCCATGCGGCCTGCTACCGTGCCGGTTTCGTTGACCACCGCCTGGACGATATGGGTGATTTCATCAGTGGCGGTCGCGGTGCGTTCGGCCAGTTTGCGCACTTCATCGGCCACCACGGCAAAGCCGCGCCCCATTTCACCGGCGCGTGCGGCTTCGATGGCAGCATTCAAAGCCAACAGGTTGGTCTGGTTGGCAATGTCGCGAATGGTTTCGGCAATGCCGCTGATATTGCGGGTGCGTTCGGCCAGGCTGCCCACCATGTCGCTGACGTCACCCACCTGGGTGGCAATGGACTGAATACCGCTGGCCGCTTCCTTGGCCACGACTTCGCCCTCGCGTGCCAGCTGGCTGGAGCGGCGCGCACCTTCTTCCGAGCCGCCGGCATTGTCTTTGACGTGATCGATACTGACCGACAGCTGCTCGATGGAGGCTGCGGCGGATGCGGTCGAGTTGCTGGCAATGCCGGAAACCTCGTCCACTTTCTGCATTTGTTGCGACAGTTGCTGACCGGCCACGCCGATATCATCGGTGGACTGGCGGATCTGGCTGATCATTTCCCGCAGCTTTTGCTGCATTTCCTGCATGGCGGCCAACAGGCTCTCCGGCGGGCCATTCACTTCGATCCGCTCGGTCAGGTCGCCCTGGGCAATGTGCCGTACCACCTGAGCGGCATAGGCAGGTTCGCCCCCCAGCGAGCGCACGATGCTGCGCGACATGGCCGTACCTAACAGTATCAGCGTCACCACGGCCACGGCGCTGAGCACCAGCAGTACCGTGCCTTGTTTCCAGAACAGGGCGTCGATATCGTCAATGAAGAAGCCCGTGCCTATCGTCCAGCCCCAGGGGTCGAAACGCACCACGCCATTGAGCTTGGGCAATTGTTCCTTGTTGGCCCCACGCGAGGTGAGGATGGTGACAATGCCGTAGTGGTCCTTTTGCAGGGCTTCGTCATACACCGCTACCGTGGTGCGGCCATCGGGCACCGTGCTGCCCATGTCGACCTTGCCTTCGCGCTCGGTCTTGGGATGCAGTACCAGACGGTTATCCTTGTCACGGGCAAAGAAGTAAATGTCATCCACTTTCAGTGCCTTGAGTGTCTTGCGCGCCTGGTCTTGCGCCTGCTGGCGGTTCAGCTTGCCGCTGGCTTCCTGCTTGGCATAGTAGTCCAGCGTGTTTTCCGCCATGCGCAACAGCATGGTGATTTGCTCGCGTTTTTCACTCTGCAGCGTGCTGCGTGTGATGTACAAGGAGGATGCCGCCAGCGCGATCAGGGCAAAAAGGCTGGCGGCAATGATGATGATGAGGCGGGTATTGACTCGCACGGTTGTCTTCCCGGTTGGCTGTATTGGTTTTGTCAAACACCGTCATGGCGCCTTGTCTTGCTGCGTTTTATCCAGACCACAGGGTCGGGCAACACAGCTTGTTATTCGGGCAATGGCCGGTGAGGAGTTATGTAGTAAGTCCGTTTTTGCAATCGGCATTAAAAATATACCGTGGCATTTTTAATACTAAACCGTGTTCTCCGGGGAAAATAACTGCTGAAAACCCCAATCCGGCCAATGCTTGTGTCGTTTTTTCAACTCTTTTGTTTATAGCTCCTGTTTGGCCAGTGCGGCAGTGAAAACCGCAAAATCACGTTCCACCTGATCAGCATAAGCAGTGGCATAGCTGGCAATGGCCTGGTCGAATTTGTCTGACTGACCGATATAGCCAGCCAGTTCGGCCGCGCGTCCGCCGGATTTGGCATGTGCCCTGGCCAGTGCCCAGGCGCAGGCCTGGCCAAAGGCCGTCAGGCTGTCTGCACTGGTGAATGACTCCAGCGATGGCGCGGCCTTCATGTCACGCAGCTGGCGCACATAGAAGTGCCGCTCCCCCGGCCCGCTCGTCCAGCCCAGAAACACATCGCTGGCGGCTTGCATCAGCCGTTGGCCGAAGACTACCCGCTTGCCCTGATGCCCATGCACGCAAGCTGCGGTGTAGGGCTCCAGCACCGAACGACGCGCTTCTTTCAATTGCAAGAACAGCGGCTGGTCGAAGTTGTCCTGCAGCAACATCACCAGGCAACGCGTTCCCACACTGCCCACTCCCACCACCTTGAAAGCCGCGTCCACCAGCCGGAAGCGGTCCAGCAGCGTCTGACGGTCTTCCTTCAGGGTGTGGCGGTAGGCCGCCAGCATGGGGCGAACCAGATCATGCGCATGCCCTTCGCCCAGCCAGTGCTCGTCATTACCCCATACCTGGTCTTGTTGCTGCATGTGGAAAATGACGGGTGGATTGTCCTGCAGGCGCAGATTGCCATTGTCCAGCACGGTCATTTTGGGCAGCAGTTTTTCCTGTGTCTGGTTTCTGGCCTTGTCCGCCAGCTTGAGCAATTGTTGGCGTACCGTGTCGTTGGGTGAACGTTCCAGCAATTGCTCGAAGCCCACCTTGCAGTACCACAGCTCCAGCTGGCTGATACGGGCGTACTCCTGCATGCGGCGGCGATAAGTGCCCACCAGGTGGTAAACCGCCTGAACCGCGCTGGCTGTGTCAAAGCCGCGCTGGCGGGCAGCCAGTACCACGCTGACGGCCAGGCGTTTCAGGTCCCACTCCCAGGGGCCGTGATGGGTTTCGTCAAAATCGTTGATGTCGAACATCAGCTGGCGTTCCGGCGAGGCGAAAAAGCCGTAATTCATCAGGTGTGCATCGCCACATACCTGCAGATGAATGCCGCTGTCCGGTCCGGCGGCCAGGTCGGCGGCCTGAATCATGGCCATGCCGCGAAAAAAGGCAAACGGAGAGGCTTGCATGCGCTGGTAGCGCAGGCCAATCAGTCCGGGCACGCGGTCTGCCGAACTCTGGCGCAGCATGGCCAGCACGTCGCGCGTCGGGCTGAGCACGCATTCTGCCTGCCGGGTGCGGGGGCAGTGTTCACGTCTGGCCTTGCCGGCGGCAAGGCCATTTTCGTATTGCGGATGGGAAGTGCGAGGCATGAGGAGCAACCTGAATTGATGACAGTCAGCCCCAGTGTAATGGTTAAGTCATGAAATTTTGATGATTGGCGGCATGGCGTGCTGCTTGCGGCGGCTTCAGTCCTGCAACAGGAAGCGGGCAATGTGCTGCTGATAGCGCCGGGCGGCGTCCGGATGGGCCTGCCAGTGGGCAGCCAGCAGGTGCCCGGCACCGTCAATCAGCAAGCGGCTGCGGCTTTTGGCCTTGGTGGCGCTGGCATACAGTCGCTCGGTCAGGGCGCGGGGAATCACGGCATCATGTTCGGCCTCCACCAGCAGCAGGTGGCCGCGAAAACCAGCTAGCCGGTCCCAGGCATCACTCTTTTGCCAGCTATCTGGCTGGCGCAGCACGGTGCTGAATGCCGGGCCGAACGGGACGGTAAATGCCGCAGGAGTGTACACACCGGGGACTTGCAGAATCAGATGGCTGCACTGAATTTCACTTAACAGCCGGATGGCGATATACGCGCCCATGCTGCTGCCCAGCAAGGCCAATGGCTGTGTGTGCAGCCCGCTGGCCGCCAGCACAAGCTTTGCTTGGTGAACACGGTGCGCCAGGCTGGAGCCCATCAGGCTGCCGCCGGTTTCTCCATGACCGACAAAATCAAAAGCGGTACTGGCAATGTCTTGTTGTTGCAAGGTCTGACGCAGGGGCAGAAAAGGCGCACGCTGGCCATTGCCTGCTCCGTGCAATAACAGCAGATGGGCGCGTGGCTGCGGGCAATGCAGATGATCGCCGTGCAGCAGATGGTCGCCACAGGGCAGCGGGAACATGGACATGGCGGTGCAGGGGAAGGGCAAAACCGCAAGCTTGCCCCTTGTGCAGGTGCTTGTCATGCGGATTTTATCCACAGAATGATACACAGGTTGTGCACAGTATCCACCGATGCATGCATCACTCTGCTGTTTGTGCACAGCATGTTTGGTCGCCAGTGATGGGGCTTGTCACATAAATCAACGGCAAATGGCTAGTTATCCACAGCTTGTGCAGAAACTATTCAGGCTATCCACTGGCTAAAGCCTGTTTTGCATATTATCCACAGCCGTCCGGTAGGACGGCCAAGTGTCGTATCTGGGGTGCAAGCTGCTTATTCCGTGCAACGCTTGATCATGCGCTCCCAGGGCGGGGTGAGCGGGATGCCGTTTTGATCCACTTGCACCTGGCTTCCCGAGGCTTGCGGTGTGATGCTGACTTGCAGGCTGGTGTTACTGCTGACCGGGTTGAGCAGGCGGATGGCGGCGGCGCCCTCACTGGCGGTGTCCCGCTTGACATAATCGTCGGGAATTTTCAGACGGCGCATGCCTTGTTGCAAGCATTCGGCAATATCTGCCGGGGCCTTTGCGGACTGCAATTGCAAGGTGCTTTGCGCCTGCGCTGTGATGCTGGCGGAGAACACGCCAAGGCAAGCCAGGACAGCCAGGATACGGGACAGGGTCTGTGGTGGCATGGGGAGGTTTCCCGACAATAAAAAGAAATGGAGTGTTGTGTTGGCGGACTGGTTCCGCGTGCGCGGGCGGTAGATGTTAATGAGTGTTGAACAGTCCGCTATGCCAGGCGGTGGACAACAGCAGCAAGAGCAGCAGCAAGGCCAGTTGCCGACGGCTGGCGCGGCACAGCCGGCTGCGCAGCTCATCTGCTGGCAAGCGGCCCCTTTCCAGTCGTTCGCGGCATTGGCGCAGCAAGGACAGGCTGCGCCATTCCTGCGTGAACAGCAGCAGGCAACATAAGAGTTTGGCAAGAGCCGCGGGTGGCAAGCTGCCAGCTACCCACACTGGTTGCACTTGTTGCACCAGCATTGATATGCCGCTTAACAGCCACAAGCATAAGGCAAGATGCCACCAGTTATTGGCGCGCAGGCTACGCTGCCAGGCCGGCCCATCGGGTTGGTCGGCCAGATTGCGACCGCGTGCGGCAATGGCACCCAGGCCACAGCCCAGCGCCAGCAGGTGAAGCGTGGCAAGCAGCCATTGCAGCATGATGACCCCCCGGTCTGCCAAGTTTTCCTACACTAGAGAAGCCCTTGCAGGCTGGCAAGCGGTGACCGGAATAAAGGGCCGCAGCTGGCATGGCTGTGGGATATTTGCCGATGTCTGTCGGCACGCGGGCATGAAAAAACCGGCCGGAGCCGGTTTGTCAGAATGGATTGTCTGGCTCAGCCGCGTACCTGACCGTCGCCCAGTACCACCCATTTCTGGCTGGTCAGCCCTTCCAGGCCTACCGGGCCACGGGCGTGGATCTTGTCGGTGGAAATGCCGATTTCCGCGCCAAGGCCATATTCGAAGCCGTCGGCAAAGCGGGTGCTGGCATTCACCATCACACTGGAAGAGTCCACCTCGCGCAGGAAGCGACGGGCGCGGCCGTAGTCTTCGCTGACGATGGCATCGGTGTGATGACTGCCGTAATGGTTGATGTGCCCAATGGCGTCGTCCAGATCCTTCACCACCTTGATGGCCAGAATCGGGGCGGAATATTCGGTAAACCAGTCGTCTTCCGTTGCGGCCACTACCTTGTTGCCCAGAATGACGCGGGTGCGTTCGCAGCCACGCAGTTCCACGCCTTTTTCCCAGTAGGCTTCTGCCAGACGCGGCAGGATGAATTCGGCAAACGCAGTGTGCACCAACAGGGTTTCCATGGTGTTGCAAGGTGCATAGCGCTGGGTCTTGGCATTCATGGCGATATTGAAGGCCTTGTCCGGATTGGCGGTGTCGTCGATATAGACATGACAGTTGCCATCCAGATGCTTGATCACCGGCACGCGCGCTTCGGCGCTGATGCGGGCAATCAGGCTCTTGCCGCCACGCGGCACAATCACGTCGACATATTGCTGCATGGTGATCAATTCGCCCACGGCGGCGCGGTCGGTGGTTTCCACCACTTGCACCACTTCGGCGGGCAGGCCGGCCACGCGCAGGCCCTCGCTGACACAGGCGGCAATGGCCTGGTTGCTGTGGAAGGCTTCCGAGCCGCCACGCAGAATGGTGGCATTGCCGGATTTCAGGCACAGGCCGGCGGCATCGGCGGTGACATTGGGGCGGGCTTCGTAAATGATGCCCACCACGCCCAGCGGCACACGCATCTTGCCCAGCTGGATGCCGGAAGGGCGATAGCAGAAGTCGTCCATTTCACCCACCGGGTCGGGCAGGGCGGCGATCTGGCGCAGGCCTTCGGCCATGCTGGCGACGGTGGCTTCACTCAAGGCCAGGCGGTCGATGAAGGCGGCATCCAGCCCGGCGGCGCGGGCGGCGTCCAGGTCTTGCCGGTTGGCGGCCAACAGTTTGGCGCTGTCGCGCACGATGGCATCGGCCATGGCATTGAGTGCCTGGTTTTTCTGGCGGGTATCGGCCTTGGCAATGGCGCGGCTGGCTTTGCGCGCCGCCTGGCCGACGCGCTGCATGTAGTCCTTCACATTCATGGCGGATGTCCTGAATCAGATCTCGACGGGGTAGTCAGCCAGATTACCCCAAAACCTGCCGCTGTATCCAGTCAGCCGCCAAGTGGATATTGTCGGACAGTGATTTATTCCACCAGGGCGCAGGGGTGGAAATCCAGCGCGGTGAAGTCGTCGGCCACTTCCTGGCCAAATTCCAGAATGGTTTCGTCGTCCTCGATGTAGTGCCAGTTGAGGGTGACGTAATTGCCTGCTACTGCCGCATCGTTGAACAGGCCGAACAGTTCCAGCAGCACCTTGGTGCTGGAGCTGTTGAAGTAGGCCAGCTGTACATCCACAGTGACCTGGGTGGAGTGCAATGTCGGCAGGTAGGCCTGGATGGCCTGCATGATGGGGCCGAAAAAGGCATGGGCGTTTTCCGGATAGCTTTCGCCGCGCAGGCTCAGCTGGTGGCGGTCGAACTGGAAATTCACTTCCGGGGTGGACGAAGTGGGCGCGATATACAGGTTTTGCATGATGGCTGCTTTTAAATGGTGGCTTTGAGATAGAAGGTGGTAAACGGGCTGCTGCCGTTTTCTTCAACAAAATCAAATTCGATGGGGTTGCTGGAGTCACGGGCCACGGTGAGAAAACCAAGCCCGGCCCCCTTGCTGCCGGCTTCGCCTTCGGCGCGCAGTTTTTCCTTGTAGCGCGCCTTGATTTCCTCGTTGGTCATGGTTCGCAGCGGTTCCAGCTTGGCACGGATGTGCTCCACGCCTTCGCGGGTGATGGGATTGGCACACACCACATAGAACTGGCCGTCGGTCTCGCCCACCCATAGCGAACCCATGCGGATTTCATGGTCGGCGGCGCTGCTGGCGCTCAGGTGGTCGGAGGAGTAATGCACCACGTTCTGGGCCATTTCCACGAAGACGGAAAACAGCTTGCGGCGCGCGGTCTGGCTGGCGTCCAGGCTGGCCAGACGCAGGCGCAGCGAATCGCCCATCGCAGTGACTATGCTTTGCGAGAAGTAGCCGGTGTAGAAAAACACCACGTTTTCCTGGCGGGCCAGTTCTTTGAATCGGTGAAAATCGGTCAGGCTCATGCTGTGCTCTCTTGCTGCGGTAATGGGTCAGGCCAGATGGACGCCGAACAGGCTGACGTCGTCGCGGCGACTGTTGTCGCCCTGCCATTTGAGGAAGGCGTCGATCAGCAGCTTCTGTTGTTGCTGCATCGGCTTGCCAGCGTGCTTGAGGATGTTTTCCTTCAGCCGTTTTTTGCCAAAGCAGATGCGCTTGGGCCCGCCGATCTGGTCGATGATGCCGTCGGTGCTGATATACAGCCGACTGCCCACGGGCAAGTGCACTTGATGGTTGTCCCAGTGATAGTCCAGCGGGGTGCCGACGTAGCCCACACCTTTCTTGTTGCCGTCCAGTGTGTCCACTTCATCCTTGCCCGGTTGCAGCACGAACAGCGGTGTCTTCGCCGAGGCATAGGTCAGCGTGCGGCTGGCGTTGTCGAACCAGCAGAAGGCCCCGTCCATGCCGTCGTCCGAGTTCAGCTCGGGGTGGTCGGCAAGGCCGGCTTCTTCCGGGGTGAGCTGACCCAGCGACTGTTTTACCTGCTGGTTGATGGCGCGCAGTAGCGCGGCCGGATTGTGCAGGTCGTGGCTGCTCAGAACCTGCTTCAGCGTGGAGGCCATGATCAGCGTCATGAAGGCACCCGGCACGCCATGGCCGGTGCAGTCGATAACGGCGACAAAAAAACCATCCGGCCGTTTGACGAAGTAGTAATAGTCCCCGCCAACGATGTCGCGCGGGGCCCACACCATGAAATAGTCATCCAGGGTGCTGGCCATGTCGCGGCGCGAACTTTGCAGGAAAGACTGCTGGATCACGCTGGCGTAGTTGATGCTCTCCATCATCTGGCGGTGTTTTTCTGCCTGCTGGTCGGCCAGCGCCTGCATCAGCGACACGCCCTGACCCATGCCGGCATAGTGATTGTCCAGATTGATCAGAAAACCGTCAGACAGCACTTTGCGGTCGGCTTCCAGCGCCATGAAGGACAGCTCGGTGATGGGCGTCAGGTAGTCCACGATCAGCGGGCTGGCATTCATGAAAGCGGTGCAGGGCTTGCGGCCGAAGATTTCCCGGTGAAACGGTCGTGCCAGCGTACTCATGAAGGTATTGCGATTGATGATGCCCACCGCGCGTTGCTGTTCCACCACCGGAATGTTGGCCAGCGATTCGTCCTGCGAAAACAGCTCCATGACATGGTAGTTGTTGTCAGAAGGGCTCACGGTCGGCGGTGTTTGCAACAAATGGCCAGCCATTGTGGCGGTGTGTGCGGGCTGGGGCGTACTGTCTAGCGGCATGGTGTGTCTCGGCAAGAAGTGACTGGCGGCAGTCTAGGATTCCTGCGTGATGATTCGGTTACGACGCCATGAATTTTGCTTTATCGCTAATCAAATTAACCGCTATTAATAAATAAGTATTTCAAGTGAAGTTAGGGTATTTTTAGCGCTGCTGTTGTTGCTTCCGGCCCACCGCCAGCTTGGGCAGAGCGCTTTGGCCGTGATCAGGCTTGACCCTGTGAGGCAAAGGGCTTATTTTGTTAATCTAGCAACCGCTTGGTTGATAAATAAAACAATGAACTAGCCTACATCCTCGGGAGACTGCATGAGCGCCTATCAAGAATTCCACCGCCGTTCCATCGAGCAGCCAGATGTCTTCTGGGGTGCCGAGGCACAGCGGATTCACTGGCACAAGCCCTGTACGCAGGTGCTGCAATACGACAACCCACCGTTTCGGCACTGGTTTGCCGGTGGCGAAACCAACCTCTGCTACAACGCGGTAGACCGTCATCTGGAAACCCGGCCCGACCAGGCCGCGCTGATTCATGTGTCCAGCGAAACCGGTGCCGAACTCACCTACACCTACCGTCAGCTGCACGAAGAAGTCAGCCGCTTTGCCGCCATCATGCAGGCACAGGGCGTGGGCAAGGGGGACCGGGTATTGATTTACATGCCGATGATTCCCGAAGCCGTGTTTGCCATGCTGGCCACGGTGCGGCTGGGGGCCATTCACTCGGTGGTGTTTGGTGGTTTTGCCTCGGCCAGCCTGGCCACCCGTATCGAAGACGCCGCGCCCAAGCTCTTGGTGACTGCCGATGCCGGCATGCGTGGCGGCAAGGTGATTGCCTACAAACCGTTGGTGGACGAGGCCATGGAACTGGCAGGCACGGCGGCACCGGACAGGGTGATCCTGGTCAACCGTGGCCTCGCCGAAGCGCCGATGATGAAACCGGGGCGTGATCTGGATTACGCCAGCTTGCGCCAGCAGCATCTGGATGACCGTGCCGAGGTGGTGTGGGTGGAATCCAACCACCCCAGCTACATCCTCTACACCTCCGGCACTACCGGAAAGCCCAAGGGTGTGCAGCGCGACACCGGCGGCTATGCGGTGGCATTGGCTTCCAGCATGGAATACATCTACGGCGGCAAGCCGGGTGAAACCTTCTTCTCCACTTCGGACATCGGTTGGGTGGTGGGCCATTCCTACATCGTGTATGCCCCGCTGATCTGCGGCATGGCCACGCTGGTGTACGAAGGCCTGCCGATTCGTCCGGATCCGGGCATCTGGTGGCAGCTAGTGGAAAAATACCGTGCCACCATCATGTTCTCCGCCCCCACCGCCATCCGTGTGCTGAAGAAACAAGACCCGGCATGGCTGCACAAATACGATCTGTCCAGCCTGCGGGCCTTGTTCATGGCAGGCGAGCCGCTGGACGAACCCACCGCCAGCTGGATTTCCGAAGAACTGAAAATCCCGGTGCTGGACAACTACTGGCAGACCGAAACCGGTTGGCCGATGCTGACCGTGTGCAATGGCGTGGAAGCCTTGCCCACCAAGCTGGGCAGTCCCGGGTTGCCGGTGTATGGCTATAACGTGAAGCTGCTGGACGAAGCCACCGGCGAGGAAGTAGCGGCGGGTGAGAAGGGCGTGATTGCAGTGATTCCGCCGTTGCCACCGGGCTGCATGACTACGGTATGGGGGCAGGACGAACGTTTTGTGAACACCTATTTCAGCCTGTTCCAGGACCGCAAGGTGTACTCCTCGTTCGACTGGGGCATCCGGGATGCCGACGGCTATTTCACCATTCTTGGCCGCACCGATGACGTGATCAACGTGGCCGGCCACCGCCTGGGCACCCGGGAAATCGAGGAGGCCGTGTCTGGCCATTCCGCCATTGCCGAAGTGGCGGTGGTGGGCGTGCATGACACGCTAAAGGGGCAGGTGCCGCAGGCCTTTGCCGTGCTGCGCGACCCGTCGGTACTGAAGGACCCGGAAAAGAAAGCCGCACTGGAAAAAGAAGTGATTGCCAAGGTGGCATCCCAGCTGGGGGCCATTGCCAATCCGGCGCGGGTGTATTTCGTCAACCAGCTGCCCAAGACCCGTTCCGGCAAAGTGCTGCGCCGTTCTATCCAGGCGCTGGCCGAGGGACGGGATCCGGGTGACTTGACCACGCTGGACGACCCTACCGGGCTGGAACAAGTGCGCGAGGCAGTGCAGTCCTGACCGGATAAGCGATTGGGTGGAAGCAGCCGGTGCGGGTCAGTTACCGGCTGTGGATTCAGCCGCATCCTTTACCGGATGCGGTTTTTTTATGGCTGCTGAATCAGGTACGGAACACGCCAACCGCGGCATGCAGTGCCTTGGCATGGCTGCTCAGCTGGTCGGAGGCGGCTGCAGAGGCTTCCACCGTGGCCTGATTGGCCTCGGTCATGTTGGCCACCACTTCGATGCGCTGGGCCATGTCGGACATGGCGGTTTGTTGCTCGTGCAAGGCCAGGCTGATGCCCTGGATATGCTGGGCGATCTGGTCGGTGTTCTGACGGATGCTGCTGATGGCGTCGCGTGCCTTGTGGGTTTGCTCCACGCCGTGATTGGACGCATCCACGCTGCTTTGCATCACGCCCACTACACTGCTCATGCCCTGGCGGATGGTGTCGATCTGGCCGGAAATTTCCACCGTGGCCACGCCAGTGCGTTCGGCCAGTTTGCGTACTTCATCGGCTACCACCGCAAAGCCCCGGCCCATTTCCCCGGCGCGTGCCGCCTCAATCGCGGCATTGAGCGCCAACAGATTGGTCTGGTCGGCAATGTCATGAATGGTGCGGGTAATGGAGGCAATGGCGTCGGTCTGCTTGTCCAGGTCGTCAATCGCGGTGGCGGCACTGCCGATACGCTGGGCAATGTGGCTGATATCGCTGGCAGTGGAATGGATCAGCTGTTCGCAATCGCTCACCATGGCACCGGCATTGCGTGCTTCGTGGCCAACGTCTTCACTCTGGCTGCCCAGTTGCTGGATGCTTTGCAGCACTTCTTCCACCGATACACTCATCGAACGGGTGGATTCGCTTTGTACCGTACTGCTTTGCTGCAGATTGTGGGCGGCACCGCTCATGCTGTCGGCACTGCTGTCCAGTTCGCCGGACAAGGTGCGGATATTGCTGGTGATGTTGCGCAGCTGGCGCTGCATGGTGGACAGGCTGTCCATCAGGCTGCCCTGGCTGGCGGACGACAGTTCGATGCGCTGGCTCAGGTCGCCGCTGGCAATGCGGTTGGCCACTTCCATGGCCAGTGCCGGTTCGCCACCCAGTACGCCAAACACACGGCGGTAGAGCAGTAATCCACCCAGTACCACCACCACCACCAGCATGGCGGTCAGGCCCAGCATCATGTTGCGCAAATCGTTCGCCGTTTTGTTCATGGCGGCATAGGCAGCATTATCTGCCTTCTGGATTTGCTCGTTCAGGCTTTCAACCTGTTTGGTCAGTGCTTCGGCGCGGTCATCAAAGCCGCTGCCTTTTTCTTTCATCAACACATTGCCCGCTTCACGGCCACCTTCGACATAGGCCTTGGCCATGCGTTTGCCAACGTTGTAGAACTGGTCAAGGGCTTGTTGCATGCTGCTGACCTGACCAGCCAGTTGCGGGTCCAGCCGGGCAATGGTGGGCAGATTCTTTTGTACGGCCTGATAGTGCTCCTCAGCATCCTTGTAACCATCGGCGTCGCCGGTGGCGCTGACATCGGTCAGAAACTGCTGGATCTGCACCACGTGGTAGCGCACGTCCGTCATGTTCTGAACCAGTTCATTGGTGACGTCCTGTTCGTAATGCGCGGTCTGGTCTATGCGTTGCAGGCTGTACAGGGTGATCAGGCCCAGTCCAAGCAACAGGATGATGACAATGGCAATAAAGCCGGTCAGGACGGGTTTGAGCTTCTGGTTCTGGTGAGTCATGACGTGAATCCGTGCGGGGTGAGGCTAAGCCTGTTGTGATGTTGATTGGCGGATGTACATACAGGGGCGCACCGGCTGAATGACGCTTACCTTGGTACAGGCAGGGGATTTTCCGGGAATGTCTGAATGATGACAATCATCATTGTCAAACAATGGCCAATCAGTGACGCAGTGGCGGGCTATGAAAGTGCTGCTTTCTGGCAAACCGGCCTGCCAGAAGACGGCAGGCCGACCCGTTTCAATCGTGCCCGCCTACCAGCGAGGCTTTCAGCTTGTGCATGCTGAACCACACTGCCAGCGCCACCAGCGGAATGGCGATGCCGGTGAGTAGTTCCACGTTCAGATGCACGCCGACCGATTCCACTGCAGCCAGCAGGTGATGCAACAGGCTCACCATGTAATAAGTGAGTACCCCGACCGACAAGCCTTCCACCGTTTCCTGCAAGCGCAGTTGCAAGGCAGCGCGGCGGTCCATGCTGGCCAGCAAGGCGCGGTTCTGTTCTTCATGCAGCACCTCCACCCGGGTACGCAGCAAGGCAGTGGTGCGTTGCAGCCGGGCAGTGATGCGGTCTTGCCGCCGCAGCACGGTGTCGCAGGTGTTCATGGCCGGGGACAGTCGCCGCTCCATGAATTCGCGGAAGGGCTGCATGCCGGAGATGCGCTGTTCGCGCAGTTCGCCAATGCGGGCTTCTACCAGACGGTAGTAAGCCTGGGATGCGGAAAAACGGTACTGGCTTTCCGAAATCAGCTGTTCCACCCGGGTGGCCAGACCAGTCAGCTCGGACAGCAGTTGCGCGTCCGAGCCATTGCCCTCGCCGCTGGCCATGCGCTCGGTGATGGCGCGCAATTCAATACCCAGGTTATCCAGATCGCGCATTTGCTTCTTGGCAATCGGCAGTGCCAGCAAGGTGAGCATGCGGTAGGTTTCCAGCTCGAACAGCCGTTGCAGCATGCGGCCGGACTGGTTAGGGCCCATGGCGCGGTCCACCACCACATAACGGGAGAAGCCTTCGGCCAGACGGGCATCCGGGTGCAGTCGCAGGTCGGTATAGGCGGTGCCGTTGCCGTCGCCGATTTCTGCGCCAATCAGCTCGCGGCCGCCAAACCAGCGACTGGACATGTCGGCCAGCTCGGTTTCCCGCTCGGCCGGCAACAGCACAGCATGTAGTGCCACCAGCACCACGCCGGGCAGCTCGCGCAGCCAGGCCGACGGAATGCGGTCCAGCGGGGTGCGGTCGAAGGGGTCGTTGCAATCACCACTGACAATAAAGGTGTAGCGGGCAAATTCGGCATGCAAGGACCAGCGCACCAGCAGGTCGCCCGCGCTGGCCGAGTAATACGCCTGGCCGGGCAGCGGGGCGGGCAGGCCCATGCGCTGCGCCAGGTCGGCCAGTGCCGCGCGTTGTGGTGCATCGTCAAAGTCGTAATACAGGCTGAGCGAGGTCAGCCGCGCCGGCGAGGGAATGGCGGCATAGGGCCGGGCATGGGCCTCTTCGTTCAGTTCACGGCGCAGGTGATGCGGGGTGAGTGTGGTCATGACAGGTCCTGAATAGAAACGGTTTCAGGACTGGGGTGGCCGCCAGCCTGCCCAGTACTCAAACCGCTTGCGCGCATCAGCATACCCGAACGTCACTGCTGCACACCATGCAATTACCACGCCAGCGTAGCTGCCCTTGTACTGAGCACCATTCAGCAAGGGTCGGGTTGCGGTGTGACGCGCTTCAGGCCAGTCGGGCCGTGATGGTTTGCAGACAGCCTGCATGGCCCAGTGGAAACTTGCTTGTCACCCGTCAGGGGTTTGATAGATTAATTTTATATAAGTGTAGGTAATAATATTATTAAATCGAATAAGGATGGCGGGTTAGCATGATGCATTCCCACCATTCTGGAGTCCATCATGAAATTGCGCGCTTTTGCTGCGGTGTTGGCAGCATTACTGTCCGCCCATGTGCTGGCCGATGCCAGCTTGCTGAATGTGTCTTACGACGTGATGCGCGATTTCTACAAGGACTACAACCCGGCCTTCCAGAAAGCCTACAAGGCCAAGACCGGCGAAACCGTCAGCATCCAGCAGTCGCATGGCGGCTCCAGCAAGCAGGCCTTGTCGGTGGCCAATGGCCTGGCGGCGGATGTCATCACCATGAACCAGGCCTCGGACATCGACCTGCTGGCCACACGCGGCCTGATTCCGGCCAACTGGTCCAGCCGCCTGCCCAATGCCTCGGTGCCGTTCACTTCCACCACGGTATTCCTGGTGCGCAAGGGCAACCCGCACAAGGTGCGCGACTGGAACGACCTGGCCAAGCCCGGCCTGCAAGTGATCATTCCCAACCCGAAAACCTCGGGTAACGGCCGCTACACCTATCTGGCGGCCTGGGGGGCAGGGCTGAAGCAGCCAGGTGGTAGCGAAGCCAAGGCGCGTGCACTGGTGACTGGCATCTTCAAGAATGTACCGGTGCTGGATGGAGGTGGCCGCGCTGCCACCACCACCTTCATGCAGCGCCAGATCGGCGATGTGCTGGTGACGTTTGAAAACGAAGCCGAGCTGATTGCCCGCGAGTTTGGCCGTGGCAGCTTTGAAATCGTCTACCCGCCGCTATCGGTGCTGGCGGAAAACCCGGTGGCTGTGGTTGACAAGGTGGTGGACAAGAAAGGTACGCGCAAACAGGCGGAAGACTATCTGCGCTTCTTGTGGAGTACCGAAGGCCAGACCATTGCCGCACAAAACTATCTGCGTCCGCAGGACAAGGCCGTGGCGCAGAAATTCGATGCCCAGTTTCCCTATGTGAAAACCTTCACGGTGCAAAGCGTGTTCGGTTCCTGGGCGGCGGTCAACAAAAAGCACTTTGCCGATGGCGGCGTGTTTGACCAGATCTACAGCAAGCATTAAGCGGAGCGACTGTGAGCAATATCCTCAATTTGCGCCATAGCGTACTGCCGGGCTTCCGGCTCAGCTTTGGCATTACTTTGTTCTGGCTGGCGCTGATCGTGCTGCTGCCGTTTGCCGCGCTGGTGTATTCCACCGTCGGCATGGGCTGGGATGGTTTCGCCGCTGCGGTGGGCAGCCCGCGGGTGATGGCATCCATCCGGCTGTCGTTTGCTACTGCCGGATTGTCCGCCCTCATCAACCTGGTGTTCGGTTTTCTGGTGGCCTGGGTGCTGGTGCGCTACCCCTTCCCGGGCAAGCGGCTGGTGGATGCGCTGGTGGACCTGCCCTTTGCCCTGCCCACGGCGGTGGCTGGTATCGCGCTGACCACGCTGTATGCGCCTAATGGCTGGATCGGCCAGTTTCTGTCCCCGCTGGGCATCAAGGTGGCATTCACCCCGCTGGGCATCATCGTGGCGCTTACTTTCATTGGCCTGCCCTTTGTGGTGCGCACGGTCCAGCCGGTACTGGAAGACCTGGAAAAAGAGCTGGAAGAAGCCGCCACCTGCCTGGGTGCCAGCCGCTGGGACATTTTCCGTCGGGTAATTTTCCCGGCCACGCTGCCCTCGCTGATTACCGGCGGCACCATGGCCTTTGCCCGTGCGACGGGTGAATACGGCTCGGTTATCTTCATTGCCGGCAATATTCCGATGGTGTCGGAAATCGCCCCCTTGATCATCGTTTCCAAGCTGGACCAGTTCGACCAGCAAGGCGCTACCGCGGTGGCACTGGTGATGCTGGGCATTTCCTTTGTCTTCCTGTTGGTAATCAACCTGATCCAGTGGTGGGCCGCACGCCGCCACGGTGCGCGCTAAGGAGTCCACATGGCTAATCTGACGACTGAAAGCCGCCCGGTACGCTATGCGCTGACGGGGGTGGCGCTGGTGTTCCTGTTCCTGTTCTTGTTGCTGCCTTTGATTGGCGTGTTCTGGGAAGCGTTGCACAAGGGCTGGCAGCTGTACCTCACCGCGCTGGTGGAGCCGGAGGCGCTGTCCGCCATCAAGCTGACGCTGATTTCCGCCGCCATTGCCGTGCCGCTCAACCTGGTGTTTGGCGTGGCGGCAGCCTGGGCGATTGCCCGCTTTGATTTTCGTGGCAAAAGTCTGCTCACTACCCTGATCGACCTGCCGTTTGCCGTGTCGCCGGTGGTAGCCGGGCTGATGTTCATCCTGCTGTTCGGGGCCAATACCGTCGTGGGCGGCTGGCTGCAAGACCACGGCCTGCAGGTGATTTTTGCGGTACCGGGCATTGTGCTGGCGACAGTATTTGTCACCTTTCCCTTTGTTGCACGTGAGCTGATTCCGCTGATGCAGTCGCAAGGGGCGGATGAAGAACAAGCCGCCATCGTGCTGGGGGCCAGCGGCTGGCAGACCTTCCGCAAGGTGACGCTGCCCAATATCAAGTGGGGCCTGTTGTACGGGGTGATCCTCACCAATGCCCGTGCCATGGGCGAATTTGGCGCGGTCAGCGTGGTATCCGGCCATATCCGCGGGGAAACCAACACCATCCCGCTGCATGTGGAAATTCTTTACAACGAATACAACTTCGTTGGCGCGTTTGCCTGCGCCTCGCTGCTGGCCTTGCTGGCGCTGGTGACCCTGCTGGTGAAATCGCTGGTGGAATGGCGGCTGCATCGTCAGCAACAGGCCTCCACCCTGCGCACCGCCGAAGCCCGCCTGCAAGCCCAGGCAGCACAACCCTGAACCGAATGATGTGAACCGCTGCCAGGGGCGGCGGCCGGAGAGCCACGATGAGTATTGAAATCCGTAATATCCGCAAACAGTTTGGCCAGTTCACTGCGCTGGACAATGTCAGTCTTGATGTCGCGTCCGGCGAGCTGCTGGCCTTGCTGGGCCCGTCCGGCTGCGGCAAGACCACCTTGCTGCGCATCATTGCCGGTCTGGAAAAGCCCGACGCCGGTCAGGTGCTGTTTGGTGGTGCCGACGCCACCCACACCCATGTGGCCGAGCGCCAGGTAGGCTTTGTATTCCAGCATTACGCGCTGTTCCGCCATATGACGGTATTCGACAACGTGGCCTTCGGCCTGTCGGTGAAGCCGCGCCGCGAACGCCCGTCACAAGAGGAAATCCGCGAACGGGTGATGAAGCTGTTGAAGATGGTGCAACTGGACTGGCTGGCGGATGCCTATCCCGGCCAGTTGTCCGGCGGCCAGCGCCAGCGTATCGCCCTGGCCCGCTCGCTGGCGGTAGAGCCCAAGGTGCTGCTGCTGGACGAACCCTTCGGCGCACTGGATGCCAAGGTGCGCAAGGATTTGCGCCGCTGGCTGCGTGACCTGCACAACGACATGCACATCACCAGCGTGTTCGTGACCCACGATCAGGAAGAGGCGCTGGAAGTGTCCGACCGCGTGGTGGTGATGGATCACGGCCATATCGAGCAGGTGGGCCGCCCGGATGATATCTACGAACATCCGGCGACGCCCTTTGTCACCCAGTTCCTGGGCGATGTGAACCTGTTCCATGGCCGGGTGGATGCCGGTCAGCTCACCATCGGCAGTTATGAACAGGCGCTGGGCCAGCATCAGGATGCCGACGGCGATGCCGCCGTAGCCTATGTGCGCCCGCATGATCTGGACCTGACCTTGCAGGCCGATGGT
Organism: Aquitalea sp. LB_tupeE; assembly: GCF_013391415.1. Taxonomy (GTDB): domain Bacteria; phylum Pseudomonadota; class Gammaproteobacteria; order Burkholderiales; family Chromobacteriaceae; genus Aquitalea. Next base: position 192,946 of record NZ_JACAXB010000013.1, on the reverse strand, counting down.
GCATTGGCGCAAGGCCGGGTTGAGCACATTCACGCGGTCGGGCCGGTGGTGCGGGTCGAGCTGCGGCAGGCAGATGGCCAGACCATCGAAGCTGCGGTGAGCAAGGAGCGTTTCCGTGGCTTGGGCATTGTGCCGGGCGACACCGTGTACGTGACACCGCGCAAGCTGGCGGTGTTTCTGAAAGATGCCCCCGGACAGCAGGACTATGTGATCTGATTCCGTTTTGCCAGAACACGGAAAAGCCGCCCACGGGCGGCTTTTTTCATGAAGAGCGGTAAGCGCGATGTCAGTAGGGCACCTGCGCTGGCGCAGGCTCAGACAAACAGCTTGCTGAACACCCAGTACAGACTGGCCGACAAGGCAATGGCTACCGGCAGAGTCAGCACCCAGGCCAGCAACAGGTTGCGCAGGGTATCCAGTTGCAGGCCAGAGCGGTTGGCCGCCATGGTACCGGCCACGCCGGATGACAGTACGTGGGTGGTGGAAACCGGCAGACCAAAGGCATCGGCAGCCCCAATGGTGCTCATGGCCACCAGTTCGGCCGAAGCTCCCTGGGCATAGGTCAGATGGGTTTTGCCGATTTTTTCGCCCACGGTTACCACAATGCGGCGCCAACCCACCATGGTGCCCAGGCCCAGTGCAATGGCCACGGTCACTTTCACCCAGGTGGGAATGAACTTGGTGGCAGCATCCAGCTCACCCTTGAAGGTTTTCAGATTGCCAAGCGTGGTCTGATCCAGATGCGCGTCCTTGCTTTGCTGCAACAGGCGGATGGATTCGGACGCCAGGTACATATCATTGCGGACATTGCCCACCGAGGCCTGCGGCACGGCGGCAAGGCTGCCGTGGGTTTCGATCTGTTTGCCAATCTGGCCGGTCACGGCGGCCAGCGCCGGTACCACATCGGCCTCCCAGTGCTGGTTGCGGATATAGCGGGTCAGCACCATGCGCGGCTCTGACGGTGCCGCGGCCGGTACGGCTTGCTGCAGCGACTGTTGCGTGGCCTGGGCCACCAGCACGAACTTGCCCATTTCGCTGGCAGGCAGCGCCCGGTTAAGGCCATAGGACAGCGGTACCGTGCCGACCAGGATCAGCATGATCAGGCCCATGCCTTTCTGACCATCGTTGGAACCGTGGGCAAACGATACGCCCGAGCAGGTCAGAACCAGCAGGCTGCGAATCCACCACGGCGGGGCATCCTTGGTTTCCGGTGCTGCAAACAGCTGTGGCTGCTTGACCAGACGCTTGAGCAGCACCAACAGCAGGGCAGCACAGAAAAAGCCCACCAATGGCGACAGCAGCAGTGAATAGCCCACCTTGCTCACCTGGGTCCAGTCCACCCCGCTGGTGCCGTCGCGGCCATGCATCAGCGCATTGGCAATGCCTACACCGATGATGGAGCCGATCAGGGTGTGCGAGGAGGAGGCGGGCAGGCCCAGCCACCAGGTACCCAGATTCCACAGGATGGCGGCAATCAGCAGCGCAAACACCATGGCAAAACCGGCGCTGGAACCCACTTGCAGGATCAGCTCCACCGGCAGCAGCGAAATGATGCCAAAAGCCACGGCACCGCTGGAAGTGAGTACACCGAGGAAGTTGAACAGGCCAGACCACACTACCGCCACGTGCGGTGGCAGGGAGTGGGTGTAAATCACCGTGGCAACCGCATTGGCCGTGTCGTGAAAGCCATTGACGAACTCGAAGCCCAGTGCAATCAGCAGCGCCAGAATCAGCAACAGGATGGAAATCCAGCTGCCATGGCGGGCAATGGTGTCATTGACATCGTGAAACAGGTTCAGTCCGGCAAACAGCAAGCCGCCAATCAGCAGAGCCACGAACAATAAAACGGTGCTGCTGTTGGTCGGGCGATGTACTGCCGTTGCGGCCGTACTGCGGCTGAGTGCCACCTCGGAAGACTGGCTCATGAAAACTCCTTGATCATATCCAGATAGCATTGATACGCCAGACAGATTGCAAGAGAGTTACAGTTAAGCTGTTATTGATTGATTTAAAACAAAATTTAATATATTGCCGTGAAGGGCACAGCTTGCAACAGGCGTACAGCGGCCTCCGGGTGGTCCATTCAGCGCTGGCGGTGATGGGCAATCAGCCGCGCCAGTGCCGCGCTGACCAGCGGGTTGCTGACTTGCTGGGCTCCGGCTTCGATTTCGGCCAGCGCCTGCTGGCTGATGCCGATGCGCTTGGGCGGCGGCGGCGGGGGTGTCAGGTGGATGTCCACCTTGATACGTACCTTGCTGGCGCTGTAGCCGCGAGCCTCCAGCGGGGCCAGCAGGCCGTTGCCCATCATGCGCAGCCGCGCTGCAACAATGCCGTTATTGGCAAACACCACCAGCTCGCCATCGCGAATGCGCACGGCACGGCAAGCTTCGGCCAGTTGCGGCGGCAACTGGCTGCGGAATACCTGGTCCAGCGCCATCAGCGCATTGGCCTCGCGCGTAAGCTGGCGCAGCGTGCTGTCACCACGGGCGATATCTTCAAACTGGCGTTCTGACATGGGACGTCTGACTGGGTGGAAGCAGGTATTGTAGCCGAATAATGCACAAGGGCCGCCACCTGGGGGGTGCGGCCCTTGTGTCCACTACCATACAGCAGTTTACTGTCCGCCTTCCATGTCTTCCAGACTGAAGGTTTCGCTGTGGTCGTTGTAGGAGAAGATTTCCGCGTAGCGGCCCCAGCTGATCACCGTATCCAGCGTTTCCTCGGCGGCGCTGTCGCTGAGCGAGTCTTCCAGCTCCTGTTCAAAGCGCAGGCGCGGTGCGCGCTGGCCCGGACGTTCCTGCAATACACGGCGTATACGGGCGGCCAGCGGAATATGGCGCAGCAGATGCTCGGCAAACAGCACCTTGCGTTCCTGCGTGCCGTAGTCGGCAAACAGTTTGCCGGCGGCGGTCAGTTCGATATCGCCGTCGCGCAGTTCGACAAAGCCCAGGTGCTCCAGCGTTTCGGCCACTGGGAACAGGTCGTCCACTTCCAGCAGCAGCTTGCTACCGATTTCCGGCAGGTCGGCGCGGCCGTTGTATGGCGCGGCGGCCAGCGCTTCCATCAGGCCGGCCATCAGGTTGGTGGACACTTCGGTCAAGGGGCTGCCGATTTCCAGCTGCACCTTGTGCAGGGTGTCGGCGCTGCGGCGCTGGGTCATCAGCGCGTAGATGTCGTCCACCATCTTGCGGAAAGCCGGGTCCAGCCGGTTGCGCGGATGGGCAAACGGTACCTTGATTTCAGCGACTACACGGCCGGGATTGGACGACAACACCATGATGCGGTCGCACATGAATACGGCTTCTTCGATGTTGTGGGTGACGATCAGCACCGACTTGATCGGCAGTTGCTTCTGGTTCCACAGGTCGAGCAGGTCGGTACGCAGGGTTTCGGCAGTCAGTACGTCCAGCGCGGAGAACGGTTCGTCCATCAGCAAGAGGGTGGGGTTCACCACCAGGCCACGGGCAAAGCCCACACGCTGGCGCATGCCGCCGGACAGTTCGCGCGGGTAGGCGTTTTCAAAGCCGTCCAGGCCGATCAGGTCGATGGCGGCCAGTGCGCGGCGGCGGCGCTCCTTGGGCTCCACGCCCAGGGCTTCCAGCCCTGCTTCCACGTTTTGCAGTACGGTCAGCCACGGGAACAGGGCAAAGGTCTGAAACACCATGGCCACGCCTTCGGCAGGGCCGGTCAGCGGTTGGCCGCAGTAGTTCACTTCGCCGCTGCTGGCCTGGATCAGCCCGGCAATGATGCGCAGCAGGGTGGACTTGCCCGAACCGGAGCGGCCCAAGAGGCCGACGATTTCGCCTTCGTGCAGGGTGAGGTTGACGTCGTCCAGTACCTGGATATCGTCTTCACCGCCCTTGTGATAGCCCTTGTCGACATGCTTGAGGGAGAAGATTTCCTGCCGCAGGGTTGTGGTTTCGTTGTGCATGATTTTCCCCCTGGTCAGTTGAGACGGAGTTTGTTTTCGGCAATGGCGTACAGCGGGCGCCACAGCAAACGGTTGAACAGAACGACAAACAGCGACATCACGCAGATGCCGAGCAGAATCTTGGGGAAGTCACCGGCAGCGGTCATCTGGGCGATATATGCGCCCAGGCCATGGGCTGCCAGCTTGTCATCGCCCCAGGACACCATTTCCGACACGATGCTGGCATTCCAGGCCCCGCCGGATGCGGTGATGGCACCGGTAATGTAGTAGGGGAAAATGCCAGGCAGCATGACTTGCCGCCACCATTGCCAGCCCTTGATGTGGAAATTGGTGGCCGCTTCGCGGAAGTCATTGGGGAAGGCACTGGCACCGGCCACCACATTGAACAGGATGTACCACTGGGTACCCAGCACGATCAGTGGCGACAGCCAGATATCCGGGTTCAGCTTGAAGTGGACAATGAATACCACGAACACCGGAAACAGCAGGTTGGCTGGGAAGGCCGCCAGGAATTGGGCAACCGGCTGAATCATCTCGGCCAGGCGCGGACGCAGGCCGATCAGCACGCCCAGCGGCACCCAGATGATGGAAGCCAGCGCAATCAGCAAGGTGACGCGGATCAGGGTGATGAAGCCCAGGCCAACCACCTTGAAGGTTTCACCCAGCCCCACTTCACTGCTGATGAAACTGTACAGTTTCCAGCTCACATAGCCGCACAGCAGTACCATGAAACTGCCCCATACAATATCCAGCCCGCGAGACACGCTGGAGTGGGACTCTGCGTGGATGGCACGCGGCAGACTGATGTTCAGGCGTAAGCGGGCGGTGGCTTTCAGCAGCTTGCCAAAAGGACGCAGCATCTGCTGGATGACGCGGGTGCGCTGGATCAGGTTCAGTACCCAGGATTCCGGTGCTGCTTGCGACATGGTGTCTTCCAGGCGGAATTTGTCGGCCCAGGCCACCAGCGGGCGGAACAGGAACTGGTCATAAATGATGATGACCACGGTCATGGTGAGAATCACCCAGCCCACCGCGGTCAGGTTCTTCTGTGCAATGGCCATGGCGAGGTAGGAACCGACGCCCGGCAGGGTGACGGTCTTGTCACCTACGGTGATGGCCTCGGACGCCACCACAAAGAACCAGCCGCCGGACATCGACATCATCATGTTCCAGATCATGCCCGGCATGGAGAAGGGCACTTCCAGCTTCCAGAACTTCTGCCAACCGGACAGGCGCAGGTTTTGCGACACTTCTTTCAGGTCGTTGGGCACGGTGCGCAGCGACTGGTAGAAGCTGAAGGTCATGTTCCAGGCTTGCGAGGTGAAAATTGCAAAAATGGCGGCAAATTCAGCACCCAGCACCCGGCCGGGAAACAAGGCCAGGAAAAACGTCACGGTAAACGAGATATAACCGAGCACCGGTACGGACTGCAGGATGTCCAGAATGGGCACCAGCAACTGGCCGGCGCGGCGGCTTTTTGCTGCCAGCGTGCCGTAGATCAGGGTGAACACGATGGACGCAAGCATGGCGGCCAGCATGCGCAAGGTGGTGCGCAAGGCATATTCGGGCAGATTGGCCGCATCCAGCGAGATGGGTTCAGTCTGCAAGGCGCTGATCGGGGCCCAGGTCCCTTGGATGCCGGTGGTGGCAAACAACAGGAAACCCAGAATCAGCGGGAAAGCAATCAAGTCCCAGCGATTGGGCAGCAGCCGCTTGGCTGTGGCGGGAATAAACGGACGGATAACGCTAGTCATCAGGCCTCTCCGATTGGTGTGGTTAACCTGGCGGTACGGTGCAGGCCCCGTTCCGCTTCTTCATCAGATGAGCACCATCTTTTGTTATGGCACGGCACGCCGTGGTCAAACATCAAACTGGCTCTGCAAATGCGCACGAATGATAACAAGGCATTCATAAAATTTTGATGAATTTTGACAATTTTTTGTATGGATTATGTAACGACATGATTTGGTAGAAAAATAGCGGTAAATCAGCCATTTGCCGGTCTTTATGCTGGTTTTGCCTTAATTGGCAAATCCGGATTCATTGTAATGATGTGCAACTACTTGTCATGGTGGCAATGACAGCTTGTCATGGCTGTCGTGTGGCGGCGAGAAGTTTGAGCCGCATGGCTTGATTCAGCGCAAGCTCGCCCCCATAACCTTGTTCTCGGGATGTGCTACACTTTCGGCTATTTTGTTTTATCGGCCCGTCCGGGCCTCTGGATTGGAATACATGATTTCCTCGCTACTCAAGAAAGTATTTGGCAGCCGCAACGACCGTCTGCTGAAGCAGTATCGTCAGGAAGTGGCGCGCATCAATGCCCTCGAAGATGGCATGAAAGCGCTGTCCGACGAGGCTTTGGCGGGAAAAACCGCCGAGTTCAAAAAGCGCATCGCTGATGGCGCATCGCTGGACAGTATCCTGCCGGAGGCCTTTGCCGTCTGCCGCGAGGCCTCGCGCCGCGTGCTGGGCATGCGTCACTTCGACGTGCAGCTGATTGGCGGCATGGTGCTGCACAACGGCAAGATTGCTGAAATGCGTACCGGCGAGGGCAAGACCCTGGTGGGCACCCTGCCGGTGTACCTGAATGCACTGACCGGTAATGGCGTGCATGTCATCACCGTCAACGATTACCTGGCCAGCCGTGATGCCGGCATCATGGGCCGCCTGTACAACTTCCTCGGCCTGACCGTGGGCGTGAACCTGTCGCAAATGGCGCATGACGACAAACAGGCCGCCTATGCCTGCGACATCACTTACGGTACCAATAACGAATTCGGTTTTGACTACCTGCGCGACAACATGGTGTTCACCACCGGTGAAAAAGTGCAGCGCAAGCTGGCTTTTGCCGTGGTCGACGAAGTGGACTCCATCCTGATCGACGAAGCGCGTACCCCGCTGATCATCTCCGGCCCGGCCGAAGACAATATCGACATGTACCAGCGCATGAACGCGGTACCGCCGCTGCTAAAACGTCAGGAAGCCGAAGACGGTGAGGGCGACTACTGGGTGGATGAAAAAGCCCATAGCGTGCTGCTGTCCGAAGCCGGTCACGAGCATTGCGAAGACATCCTGGTTCAGCTGGGCATGCTGAAGGAAGGCGACAGCCTGTATTCCGCCACCAACATCACCCTGATGCACCACCTGATGGCCGCCTTGCGCGCCCATTCGCTCTTCCATCTGGATCAGCACTACGTGGTGCAGGATGGTGAAGTGGTGATCGTGGATGAATTCACCGGCCGCCTGATGGCCGGCCGCCGCTGGTCCGAAGGCCTGCACCAGGCGGTGGAAGCCAAGGAAGGCGTGGAAATCAACCGCGAAAACCAGACCCTGGCATCCATTACCTTCCAGAACTACTTCCGCCTGTACGGCAAGCTGTCCGGCATGACCGGTACGGCCGATACCGAAGCCTACGAGTTCCAGAGCATCTATGGCCTGGAAACCGTGGTGATCCCCACCAACCGTCCGATGCAGCGCAAGGACGCGCAGGACAAGGTGTATCGTTCGGCACGCGAGAAGTACGACGCCATCCTGGCCGATATCAAGGACTGCCACGAGCGTGGCCAGCCGGTGCTGGTAGGTACCACCAGCATCGAAAACTCCGAGCTGATTGCCCAACTGCTGCAACAGGCCAAGCTGCCGCACAATGTGCTGAACGCCAAGGAACATGCGCGTGAAGCCGACATTGTGGTGCAGGCCGGTCGTCCGGGCGTGATTACCGTGGCCACCAATATGGCCGGTCGTGGTACCGACATCGTGCTGGGTGGCAACCCGGAACCGGAAATCCGCGCAGTACAGAAGGACGACAGCCTGACTGAGGCCGAGCAGAACGCCCGCGTCGAAGCCATCCGTGCCGAGTGGAAGCAACGCCACGACGCGGTACTGGCTGCCGGCGGCCTGCACATCATCGGTACCGAACGTCATGAATCGCGCCGTATCGACAATCAGCTGCGTGGCCGTTCCGGCCGTCAGGGCGACCCGGGCTCCTCCCGTTTCTACCTGAGCCTGGAAGACCCGCTGCTGCGCATTTTCGCCTCCGACCGGGTGGCCGCCATCATGGATCGTCTGAAAATGCCGGACGGCGAAGCCATCGAACACCCGTGGGTATCGCGCTCCATCGAAAACGCCCAGCGCAAGGTGGAAGGCCGCAACTTCGACATCCGCAAGCAATTGCTGGAATACGATGACGTGGCCAACGACCAGCGCAAGGTGATCTACCAGCAGCGTAACGACATCCTGCAGGATGAAGACGTCAGCGCCGTGGTCATCAATATGCGCGAAGGCGTGCTGTCCGACCTGGTAGACCTGCACCTGCCGCCGGAGTCCATGGAAGAACAGTGGGACCTGGTTGGCCTGGAGAAAACCCTGGAAGCCGAATTCCAGCTGGCCGCTCCGGTGGCCGACTGGATCAAGGCCGAATCCACCCTGGATATTCCGGACATCAAGGCCCGCATCATCCAGCAGGCTGCCGCTGCCTATCAGGCCAAGGTAGAGCTGGCTGGCGAGCAGGTGATGCGCCAGTTCGAACGCAGCCTGGTGCTGCAGATGCTGGATACCCACTGGCGTGAACATCTGGCCGCCATGGATCACCTGCGTCAGGGTATTCACCTGCGTGGTTATGCGCAGAAGAACCCGAAGCAGGAGTACAAGCGCGAAGCCTTCGAACTGTTTGCCGACATGCTGGAGCGCATCAAGCGCAGCGTGGTCAATGTCTTGATGACGGTGCAGATTCGCGGTCAGGAAGACGTGGACGCGGTCGAACCGCATCAGCATGGCGAGTACGAAATGCAGCACGCCGAGCCGGGTTCATCGCTGGGTGCAGCGGACGATGAGGACAATCCCTTGTCGCCCGACGCCCTGGCCGAGCAAGGCCTGCGCGTGAGCCGCAACGACCCTTGTCCCTGCGGCAGCGGTAAAAAATACAAGCAGTGCCATGGCCGCCTGGCCTGAGTCCGACCTCGTCTGACCATGCCATGAACCAGCAAACGCCCTGCTTTTATGCAGGGCGTTTTGCATAGGTGCAGCTACGTAGCCGGCTAGCTTTTGCAGTGCAGCAGATGGTAGGCAAATGGCCGCTCTGCTACCCTTGCAGCTTAATAAATATTGATAACACTGGCAGCGACAACATCATGACCCCAAGCGATACCCGTATTTACCTGGCATCCGGCAGCCCGCGTCGTCGCGAACTGCTGGAACAGCTGGGCGTGCATCTGGAACGTATCCACGCAGATATTGATGAATCCGTGCTGCCCGGCGAAGCCGCAGTGGCGTATACCGAGCGCCTGGCGCGCGAAAAAGCAGCTGCCGGTTGGGCCGTAGTGCAGAACTGCGGACTGCCTTCCCGCCCCTTGCTGTCCGCCGACACCACCGTGGTGCTGGATGGAGAAATTTTTGGCAAGCCGGCTGACGCGGCTGATGCTGCACGCATGCTGCGGGCGTTTTCCGGTCGCAACCATCAGGTGGTCACCAGCGTGGCCGTGCGTCAGGACGAGAGGGTCGAATTGCGCACCAGCATTACCGAAGTGCATTTCCGCGTGTTGAGCGATAGCGATATCCAGCGTTACATCGACAGTGGCGAACCGTTCGATAAGGCCGGTGCTTATGGCATCCAGGGCCTGGCGGCGGTGTTCATCGACCATATTGCCGGCAGCTATACCGGCGTGATGGGTCTGCCTATGTTTGAAACTGCCGAACTGCTGGGCCTGTTCGGCCACGCATTTCCTTGAGCGGAGACAAGACCATGCTGCATCAGTCCATTCCGCTGCCGCGCGACATTCAGCGCCCCAAGGAACAAATCCTCGTCAACATCACCCCGCAGGAAACCCGCGTAGCGGTGCTGGAGGACTCCATTGTGCAGGAGCTGCACGTGGAACGCGCCGCCAGCCGCGGCATTGTCGGCAACATCTATCTGGGCCAGGTCAAGCGCGTGCTGCCGGGCATGCAGAGTGCCTTCATCGAAATCGGCCTGGAACGCGCCGCCTTCCTGCACATCGCTGATGTGCTGGAGCAGCGCCAGCACCCTACCGAACCGCAACGCATCGAAAAAATGCTGTTCGAAGGCCAGACCGTACTGGTGCAGGTGATCAAGGACCCGATCGGCACCAAGGGTGCGCGGCTGTCCACGCAAATCTCGCTGGCCGGGCGCTTCCTGGTGCATTTGCCGCAGGAAGAACATATCGGCATCTCGCAAAAGATCGAGAGCGAGTCGGAACGCCACAGCCTGAAAGCACGGCTGGAAAAACTGCTGCCGCCCAGCACGCCGCGTGGCTACATCATCCGCACCAGCGCGGAAACCGCCACCGATACCGAGCTGCAGGCCGACATCGAATACCTGTCCAAGCTGTGGGCCGACATCCGCCACAAATCGCAGCACCTGCCGGCGCAAAGCCTGTTGTACGAAGACCTGCCGCTGGCGGTGCGCGTGCTGCGCGACATGGTGAGCGATACCACCGAACACGTGATTGTCGATTCGACCGAAAACTATAGCCGTATGGTGGAATTTGCCGAGCAATACGTGCAGTCTGCCGTGCGCAAAATCGAGCGCTATTCCGGCGAACGGCCGCTGTTCGAGCTGTTTTCCATCGAGGCGGAAATCGACAAGGCGCTGTCGCGGCGGGTGAACCTGAAGTTTGGCGGTTACCTGATCATCGACCAGACCGAGGCGATGACCACCATCGACGTCAACACCGGCGGCTTTGTCGGCAACCGCAATTTTGACGAAACCATTTTCAAGACCAATCTGGAAGCCACCCAGGCCATTGCCCGCCAGCTACGGCTGCGTAATCTGGGCGGCATCATCATTGTCGATTTCATCGACATGGACAATGAAGAGCACCAGACTGCGGTATTGAGCGAAGTGGCCAAGGCGCTGGCGCGCGACCGCACCCGTGTCACCCTCAACGGCTTTACCAGCCTGGGTCTGGTGGAAATCACCCGCAAGCGCACCCGCGAGAGCCTGGCGCACGTGTTGTGCGAACCCTGCCCCACCTGTCAGGGCCGTGGCGAAATCAAGACCGCCCAGACCGTGTGTTACGAGGTGCAGCGCGAGATCGTGCGCGAGGCACGCCAGTTCGACGCCAAGGGCTATCGCATTCTGGCGGCCCAACCAGTCATCGACATGTTCCTCGACGAAGAATCGCAAAGCCTGGCCATGCTGGTGGACTTCATCGGCAAGCCGATTTCGCTGTCGGTGGAAAGCACCTATACCCAGGAACAGTTTGACGTGGTCCTGTTGTAAGCACCGGCCCGGCATGGCCCGGGCCGCGTGGTCATGGAGTAACAAGCATGAAGCAAGATTCCGGCGACGCCCTGTGGCTCACCATTTTGCAGGAAGCCGAGCAGGCCGCGCGTGACGAGCCGCTGCTGGCCAGTTTTCTGCACATGACGGTATTGCGGCACAGCACGCTGGAAGACGTGCTGGCCTTTCACCTGTCCAGCAAACTGGCCAGCCCGGTGATGGACGCGCGCGCGCTGATGGAGCTGTTCCGCGAGGCACTGGCTTCGGACCCCAGCATCAGTGCTTCGGCCCGGGCGGATATTCGCGCCTGTTTCGAGCGCGACCCCGCCTGTGACAGCTATTCCACCCCCTTGCTGTATTTCAAGGGCTTTCATGCGCTGCAAAGCCAGCGCATCACCCACTGGCTGTGGCAGCAGCAGCGCAAGACACTGGCGCTGTTTTTGCAAAACCGCATTTCCGAAGTCACCGGGGCGGACATCCACCCGGCGGCCCGTATCGGCCAGGGCGTGATGCTGGACCACGGCACCGCGCTGGTGGTGGGGGAAACCGCCGTCATCGGCAATAACGTGTCCATCCTGCACGGCGTGACGCTGGGTGGCTCCGGCAAGGACCGGGGCGATCGTCACCCCAAAATCGGCGACGGCGTGATGCTGGGTGCCGGTGCCGCCGTGCTGGGTAATATCCGCGTGGGCGACTGTGCCAAGGTGGGCGCAGGCAGCGTGGTGCTGGAAGACGTGCCGCCGCACACCACCGTAGCCGGTGTACCGGCACGGGTGGTGGCGCAAACGGTGGAAGGCGCGATGCCAGCCCTCGACATGGACCAGCGCGTGTGACCCAGTCCACCGTGCACCTGCTGACCGGCCCTTCAGCCGCCCAGGCCTTGCGCACCCTGTTACCGGGGGATGAGGTGCTGGATGTGGTGGAAGACTTTGCCCACGGCCCGCTGGCCGATGCCGATGCCATCGACCCGCAGGCACGGGTGGCGTGGTGGAACCGCATCTGGTGGTCCATGCGCTGGCTGCCGGACATCGACGAAGCCTTTCTCAAGGACTACTGGCACTGCCGCAAGCAGTTGTTCCGCGTGTTTGCCCAGCGTCACCCGCTATGCCTGTGGCTGGGCGATGGCGCACATGACCGCTTGCTGCTGGCCATGGTGTGCGCCCATGCCCATGTCAGTCAGCCGGTAATGCGGGTGGAAGTCAGTGGCAAGGTGAGGGTGCAGCACAACGGGCATGTTGCCATGGGTATGTGCGATGCTGATGTGTTGCGCCCGTTGCTGGGCAGTGCGCAGCAACTGGACGTTTCGTCCCGTCAGGCCTTGGCTGCCGAGTGGGAGTACTGGCAGCAAGCTGCCCCAGGCTGGCGCGAACTGCACAATGGCCAGCTGCAGCAGCAGCCGGCAGACTGTTTCGATGCGGCCTTGCTGGCCGGTTTGCAGCAGCAAGTGCCACAAGCAGCAGCGCAGCTGGTGGGCAGGGTGATGGGGCAACATGTCATGGCCTTTGTGCCGGACAGCTATCTGTTCTGGCGGCTGGCCATGCTGGCTGAAGCGGGCAAGGTGGTGCTGACCCCGCAACCGGGCAGGCCACCCGAAGTCGCCTTGCGCTGATTCGCACCGTGCTGCTTTGCCTGTGGCGGCGGGGCGAGTAGAATCCGCCGCCGTGGTCCGTCCCGATCTTGCCTGACGGCCGCTTTCCGCAAGGATACCCTCGCATGAACGTCCGCATTGTCGACTACCGCGCAGCCGATGCTGCCGAACAATTCACCCGTTCCCTGCACGAAACCGGTTTTGGCGTGCTGGTCAACCACCCCATCGACCAGCAACTGGTGGAAAAAATCTACAGCGACTGGCTGGCTTTCTTCGGCAGCCCGCTAAAACACGATTACGCCTTTTCCGTGGAGAAGCAGGACGGTTATTTTTCCCCGGCCATTTCCGAGACCGCCAAGGGCGCCAGCCTGAAGGACATCAAGGAATACTTCCACATCTACCCCTGGGGCCGCGTGCCGCCACAGTTGGCCGACGATGCCCGCCGCTACTATGTCAGCGCCAATACGCTGGCGCGCGAGCTGCTGGGCTGGGTCGAGCAATACACCCCTGCCGACATCGCGGCCCACTACAGCGAACCCTTGTCCGGCATGATTGCCGACAGCCAGCAAACCCTGCTGCGGGTGCTGCATTATCCGCCGCTGACCGGCGAGGAAGCACCGGGCGCATTGCGAGCTGCTGCGCATGGTGACATCAATCTGCTCACCATCCTGCCCGCGGCCAGCGAGCCCGGCCTGCAAGTGCAGGACATGGCGGGAAACTGGGTGGATGTGCCCTGTGACTTCGGCATGCTGATCATCAATATCGGCGACATGCTGCAAGAGGCATCACGCGGCTACTATCCGTCCACCCGGCACCGGGTGGTGAATCCGCAAGGCGAAGCCGCGCGCAGCAGCCGGGTGTCGCTGCCGCTATTCCTGCATCCGCGCCCGGAAGTGGTCCTGTCGGAACGCCACACGGCCGGCAGTTATCTGGATGAGCGCCTGCGTGAACTGGGCGTGAAAAAATAAGACCGGTCAATTTGGTGTAAATGACTGTAAATGCCCTTCGGGGCATTTTTTTTTACTGCTAGGGTGGCTCTGTTTTGATTGTCCGGTGAGTTTCAAGGTGAATGTTCTGTGGCGCTGTCTTATTGCACCTGCGGCCCTTTCTTTAAGTGCCTGCAGCCTGATTACCTCACCGCTGGTGGCTGGTGTGCAATTGGCGAGTACCGCTGTCACATCGATTGCCAATATGGCACCCAATACCAGCACCAATGGCATGGCGCATCCGCATGACGAGTTGCGCAATATCTGTATCGAATTGAATGCCAATGTGATCGTGACGGATTTCATTCCCGAATTGCAAAAGCAATTGCGCGACCGGGAAATGGAAAGCCGCATTTATGCGCCAGGCAATGCACCGTCCGATTGTGAAGCCATGCTGTATTACACCGTGCTCACGCAATGGGGTTCACCCATGTTCAGCGATGATTTGCGGCCCTATATCACCGACATCAACCTGCTGCTGAAAAAGAATGGCAAGGTGCTGGCCAATGCCGCTTACCGGCTGGACGGCATGGCCTATGACAAGTGGAGTTCGACCGGCAGGAAGCTGTCGCCCTTGCTGAACAAGATGTTCTCCAGCGAAAACATGGCTCAGTGGCAGGGCAGCGGTGATGGTGCCAATGGCGCGGCTCGCTTTGAACAGGATGTCAGCAAGCGGGCCGGCGCAACAACTACCAGAAATTGATCAGCCCGGCGAAGAAGCGCTGGGCATCGGTGCGCGAAGCCACTTCGCTGGCGATACCGTTGACGATCTGCTCGATGCGGGCATCGCCCACATCACTGGAAGACACCACATTGCCCACCTTGATGTCACGCTTGTTCACAATGCCGGAAAAGCGCAGCACGGTGGTATTGCCACTGGCTGCCACCGCTTTTTCCCCGGCAATCGCCAGATAACCATTCGGCAGTACATCGGTGACCGACACCATCAGGCTGCCGCTGATCTGGTTGGAGTTGCTGACCTGGCCGGTGCCTTTGAGGCTGCTGCTGCCGGATGCCTTGCCGCTGTAATCAAAGATTTCCTTCAGCAGGCCACCCATGGATGACAAGGCGCCCGGGCCGGATTCGGAAATGGTGGAGGTGCGGTTGGAGGTGGTATTAGCGTTATTACTGGAAGTCAGGTTTTCCGCAATATTGATTTTCAGCGCGTCGCCAACATGACTGGCAATGGGCTCTTCAAACAGCAACATGGCTTTGTTGGGCTGATAGATGGAGCCAGGGCTGTCCTCTAATGCCACCGGGGTAAATTGTGGGCGGATATGTACTGGTGCAGTCACCAGCATTTGCGGAGAAGAACAGCCGGTGATGACGCCAGAAAAAAGCAAACCAGCCATTATTTTAATTGCCTGATTTTTCACGATATCACCCGCTTTCTCTTTGATTACTCCTTATTAATTCTATTGGCATGGAAAGTTAATTAGGGTTACCGTTGCCAAATTAAGGTAATAAGATGTAAAGCAATTGGCTCTGTCTCTTAACCATGCATAACGTAAATTTACATGGCAGCGATACTGACCATGTCATGGCGGATAACAGCCAATTAACGGTATGGGGAGAGCAAGATGAGCACAATCGGCGGTATCACCAATCAGACACCCACGACTTACCAGGTGCTGAAACAGGGTGCTAAGAAGGTGGCAGACGACGTGGAGTCGGTGGCGCGGGCGGCGGGAAGTGGCCTGGCAAGTGGTGCCAGCGGTACCGGCAGCGCCATCGCGCATGGCCTGACCGCGGCGGGCGATGGCCTGAGCACACTGGGGCGCACCATCAATACCCTGGTTTGAGCGGGCAAATGCCTTCCGGCCCGGCCCGGTGTCTGTGGCGCCAGCCACTGCCCAGGCCGGGTTCGGGACAAGGGGCGGAGGGCTTGTCGCTGTCCCTCAGCAAAAGCGGGCCATCCTGACGTAATTGCGCACCGAAATCGGCCAGTTCGCCAGGGAAGTCTTCCGTACCGATGTACTTCTGGCGCAGCCGTTTGAGCTCGCCGTTTCTTGCCAGCGCATCCAGGGCATTCTGCAGCTGCCTGATGGTGGCATCCGGGGTTTGCCAGTTCAGGGCAAACCAGTACTGTGCCTGACCATCCAGCAGCGCTACCGGGCGAATCTGCTGGTCCGGCATGCCGGATTGCCGCAGTTGCCAGTGCATGGCCCAGTCCAGCATGGCCACCATGTCCACACGGCCCATGCTCAGCTTGGCCAGGTTGCTGGCATCATCCGGCGCATTGTCCTGCTCTATTCCCGGGCGCAAACCCAGCTGTTCCAACTGTTTTTGCGAGGCAGAGGCAAAAATGGTACCGATACGCCATTGTCCCAGCTGCCGGATATCGGTGAGCCGGATGTCCTCGCGCTTGCTCAGCCGGTACAGATAAATATGGCGTTTGCCGATGGGGCCAACCCAGCGGAACTGGTTTTCCCGCTCTGGCGTGCGCACGGTACTGAACAACATGGTATCCGGCGTGGTTTGCACCGTGGCATAAGCGCGCGACCAGGGCAGCAGTTGCAGCCTGAGCGCCAGGCCGGCCTTGCTGGCCATGGCAGTCAGCAAGTCGCTGGCAAAGCCACTCACCTGCTGGCCTTGCAGATAATTCAGCGGCGGTAATTCCTCGGTATAGGCAGTCAGCCCGGCCGCGTAGGAAGGGGGGAGCAGCATGAGGAATAACGCGACAAGCAGGCGTGAGCGCATGAGGAGAGAGGCGGTTGTTTGACAGAAATTAACCTGTCGCTGCCTGTCAGGCAAGCCTGTCCACGGCTTGCCGGTCAGCTGGTGTAAAATGCCCCCTATCAACCACGCCCTGAAGAAATGCCTGTCATGAGTGAGCTTTTAGCCGGATTGAATAATGAACAGCTGCGTGCCGTCACCTGGCCGGCCAAAAGTGCGCTGGTACTGGCAGGGGCGGGCAGCGGCAAGACACGGGTACTGACCACCCGCATTGCCTGGCTGATTGCCACCGGTCAGGTCAATCCCTCCGGCATTCTGGCGGTCACCTTTACCAACAAGGCGGCGCGGGAAATGCATACCCGGCTGGGCGCCATGGTGCCGGTGAATGTCCGTACCATGTGGATTGGTACTTTCCACGGTCTGTGCAACCGTTTCTTGCGTGCCCATTACCGTGATGCCGGTTTGCCGCAGGCCTTCCAGATTCTGGACTCGGCCGACCAGCAAGCTGCCATCAAGCGCCTGCTCAAAAGCCTGGAACTGTCGGACGAAAAATATCCGCCGCGCGCCGTGCAAAGCTTCATCAACGGCAACAAGGAAGCCGGTCTGCGTGCCGACCGCCTGCCGCCGGCCTTGAACCCCTACGAGGCCAAGCTGGTGGAGCTGTATGCCGCCTACGATGCGCAGTGCCGTCGCGAAGGCGTGGTGGACTTTGCCGAACTGCTGCTGCGCAGCTATGAATTGCTACAGGCCAATGCCGCCTTGCGCGCCCATTATCAGGGCCGCTTCCGCCATATTCTGGTGGACGAGTTTCAGGATACCAACCGCCTGCAATACGCCTGGCTCAAGCTGTTGTCCGGCGAGCACAACGTGCTGTTTGCCGTGGGGGATGACGACCAGTCCATCTACGCCTTCCGTGGTGCCGAGGTTGGCAATATGCGCGCCTTGCTGACCGACTTCCAGGTGGCCGAGCCTGTAAGGCTGGAGCAGAACTACCGCTCGGTGGGCACCATCCTGAATGCCGCCAATGCCCTGATCGAACGCAACGATGGCCGCCTGGGCAAGAATCTGTGGACCGACGCGGGCGAGGGCGAGCAGATTCGCCTGTACGAAGCCTATTCCGATGGCGATGAAGCCCAGTTCATCATCGATGAAGTGAAGAACCTGCAGCGCGAAGGCATGAACCTGTCGGACATGGCCATCCTGTACCGCTCCAATGCCCAGTCACGGGTGCTGGAACATGTATTGGTGAATGCCCAGCTGCCTTACCGCATTTATGGCGGCCTACGCTTTTTCGAGCGACAGGAAGTCAAGCACGCGCTGGCCTATTTGCGCCTGGTCAGCAACCCGGACGACGACAATGCCCTGCTGCGTGTCATCAATGTTCCGGCGCGCGGGATTGGTGCCCGCACCGTGGAAAACCTGCAAGCCATCAGCCGCGAGCAGGGTGTCACCCTGTGGCAGGCCTGCTGCGCCGCCGGGGGTGGCCGTACCGCCGCCAAGCTGGGCGAGTTTGTGCTGCTGATCGAAGCCTTGCGCAACAAGAGCACCGACATGACGCTGGCGGAAACGGTCAGCCTGATCATCGACCACTCCGGCCTGCGCGCCATGTACGAGCAGGACAAAAAAGAAGGCGAAGAGCGGCTGGCCAACCTGGACGAACTGGTCAGCGCCGCAGCCGGTTTCTTCCCTGACCAACCGGAGCTGGCCATTGTCGAATTCCTCAGTGCGGCCAGCCTGGAGGCCGGTGAACATCAGGCCGAAGCCGGCGAGGACGCCCTGCAATTGATGACGGTGCATGCGGCCAAGGGGCTGGAGTTCGATGCCGTGTTTGTCTCCGGTCTGGAAGAAGGCTTGTTCCCGCACGAAAACAGCATGAACGACAGCAAGGGTCTAGAGGAAGAGCGCCGCCTGATGTATGTGGCTGTCACCCGCGCGCGCAAACGCTTGTACCTGAGCTGCGCGCAGAGTCGCATGTTGCACGGCCAAAGCCGCTATCCCATTCGTTCGCGTTTCGTGGAAGAAATTCCAGCTGAGCTGGTGCGGGTACTGTCTGCTACAGTAAAACCTGTGCCGCCAGCAAGCCCGCGCCGCGCGCCCTGGCTGGATGAGGCGGCGGCTCCGGCTGCCAGCGTCTCCTTGCAGGGCTTTCGCATTGGCCAGGGGGTCAGTCACGCCAAGTTCGGTTCCGGCGTGGTGATCAATGCCGAAGGGAGTGGCAGTGATGTGCGCTTGCAGATCAATTTTGCTGAACACGGGCTGAAGTGGCTGGATTTACGCTACGCCAAACTGACCGCCGAATAATGACATTTCAGCCAGGCTGGCAGATGATGACGCCATGAGTGACAAACTACCCTCCACCACCTACCAGAGCCTGACAGCAGGGCAGAGCAGTGCCGATACGGCACGCCGTTCTTATGAGGACCCGTACGGCAATCGGCTGTTCCTCATTATCGACAGCCTGCCCGAGATGCAACGTGCGCTGGCCATGACCCTGGCCTCGTTTGGTGCCGACAAGGTCGAGTACGCCAGCAAGGCCAGTGATGCACTGGCCAAGATGGCCAAGTTCGAGTTTGACGTGGTGCTGTGCGATTATGATCTGGGCAATGGCTACGACGGCCTTTACCTGTTTGAAGAGGTGAAGGAACGCAATCTGATCAAGCAGTCCTGCGTGTTCATGATTGTCACCGGCGAGCGACGGGCGCAGCGCGTCATCTCCGCGGCCGAACTGGCACCGGATGACTACCTGCTCAAACCCTTCACCGGCGAAGTGCTCAGCCAGCGTCTGGAAAAAGCCATGCGCCGCCGCGAAGCTTTTCGCGTGGTGGACGAAGCCATCATGCGCCATGAATATCTGGCCGCCATTGACGCCTGTAGCCGACGCATCAGCCAGCGTGGCGAGTTCACGCTGGACTTCATGAAGCTCAAGGGCAGCCTGGCGCAGAAGATTGGCGACTATGACACCGCCCGCACCCTGTATATGGATGTATTGCGACTCAAGCCACTGGCCTGGGCCAAGCTGGGTCTGGCCAAATCGCTCACCGGCCTGAAAGCCTACGACGAAGCCAAGTTATTGTTCGAAGAAGTGCTGGCGGACAATGAACGAGTGATGGAAGCCTACGACTGGCTTGCCAAGCTGCATCGCATCCATCACGACCTGCCCGGCGCGCAGGACACCCTGCAAAAAGCCACCGCACTATCTCCGGTGGTATTGCGTCGGCAAAAACAGTTGGCCGAAGTGGCCTTGCTGAACAAAGACCTGGAAACCGCCGAGGCCGCCAGCGAAGAAACCCTCAATATTGCCAAATACACCTGGCATCGCAACCCCACCCATTACGCCATGCTGGCGCGGGTGCAAATGGCGCGTGGCGAAACCGGCACGGCGGCCCGCACCCTGGGTAATTTGCGGCGTGATTACCGCTACAACGAGACCGGCGAGTGGATGTGCAATGTCATCGACAGCCAGTTGCAGAACCGCATGGGTAATCACGAAAAGGCCCGCAGCCTGTTGTCCAGTGCCGAAACCGCCTACCAGAAGCTGGGCAGTAACCTGCCGGCCGAGGCGCAAATGGAATTTGCCCGTGCCTGCTTTGCCCAGGGCAAGCAGGACAGTGGCAATGCCGCCATGCGCGATCTGGTGCGCAACAATCACGACAATGAAGAACTGCTGTCCAGCATTGGCAGCCTGTTCGAAGAAGTGGGACTGGGCGATGTCGGCCGGCAACTGATCGCCGAAAACGTACAGTCGGTACTGGAGCTGAACAACCAGGCGGTACGCGAAGCCCAGGCCGGTCGTTTCGAGCAGGCCATCGAGCGCTTCGTCAAGGCACACGAGGAAATGCCGCACAATGTGCAGGTGATGCTCAATCTGGCCAATGCCACCATGGCCTACGTACACGGCAACGGCTGGCACGAAAGCCATATGCGGCGTGCCTATGACATGCTGACCCAGGTGCGTGACCTGTCCCCGGCCAACAACAAGTTCCAGAAAATCCTCAAGGCCTGGCGGCAACTGGTGGAAAAGCTGGGCAAACCGCAATGGGTGCTGTAAACACGCTGCGCGTGCTGGTGGTGGATGACGAACCACTGGCGCGCGAACGCATGGTGGGGCAGGTGGCCCAGTGCGGCGCTACTGCGGTAGCGGCCTTGCCGGATGCCGCCACAGCCGCCCGCTGGCTGGAACGGCAGACGGTGGATGTGGTGCTGCTGGATATCTCCATGCCCGGCATGAGCGGAGTGGAATTGGCCCGCAAACTACGCACACAACAGCTGCCGCCGCAGCTGGTTTTTACCACCGCGCACGAGCAGTATGCGGTGGATGCCTTCGAACTGGATGCCGCCGACTACCTGCTCAAGCCGGTGCGGCTGGAACGTTTGCGTATGGCACTGGAAAAGGCCGCTGCCCGACGTGGCCAACACCCTGCCATTGAAGCCCATTTCACCGTGCGCCATCGCGACAGCCTGTTGAACATTCCCATGTCCGCCGTGCGCTATCTGAAAGCCGAGCAGAAATACGTCAGTCTGGTCACGGCTGATGGTGAATATCTGCTGGACGAGACACTGGTAGCCTTGGAGCAGCGGCTGGGCGACAGCGTGCTGCGCATTCACCGCAACTGTCTGGTGATGCGTCATGCACTGCTGGCGCTGTTGCGCGTCGGTAATGAAGAAGATGAGCAATGGGGTGTGCAACTGCGGGATATTGCACAGCCACTGGCCATCAGTCGGCGTCAACTCCCCATGATTCGTGCCTGTTTGCGTCAGGCTGACCGGGCGTCCTGAGCAAAGATTGACCCTTGCCGGAATCGTGGTATCAGCCACTTTTCATGGTTCGTCAGCATTGGTTTACACAGCTAAAGCCCGGTATTTAGATTAAGGACCAATAAAGCTAGGTGTAATTACTTAGTTGGTGGCAGAGTTCGGCTTTGCACATACCGGCCGACAGCGCTTTCTATAGAATTCCGGTTTTCCCTTCTCCTTCCTCGTCCATGCGGATAAAACTGACCACGCTGGGATGCGTGCTGCTGTGGCTTTTGCTCAGCCTGCTCATTTCCCTGGCCTTCATCAGTCGTGCCGTACTCAGTGCCGAACAAGAGTTCGACATGCTGGGCGAGCGCCTGTCCGAGCAACTGAACCAGAAGTTGCTGGTGAACCAGACCATTCTGGACAGCTATGCCGCCTTCAGCATGCTCGATGCCCAGCATGCCGGTGAGCAGGAGCTGCTGTTTGTCCAGCAAATGGCCGAACGTTATCCGCAACTGGTCTCGCTGGAGCGCATCGAACGGGTGCGGGCACCGGATGTGCCGTCCTGGCACCGGACCATGCAGGCCAGCCTGGGCAGTGATTTTCACCTGCATGCCTATACCGGCCAGGGGCAGGCCGCGCTGAGCACCTTGCCGGTTCAGGCCGAGTACTACCCGGTCGTGTCCATTTTGCCGATGAACCCTACCGTACGCCCGCTGCTGGGCACCGAACTCTCGGTGGATGGCCGCTTCCGTCAGGCTTTGCAGGACGCCCAGCATTTTGGCCGCACCGCGATGTCAGCTGCTTTCACGCTACGGGAAGGCTATCGCGGTCATTTGCTGATACAGCCCCTCAATACCAGCAACGTGTTGCTGCACGGCAAGCTAGCCGACCGCTTTGTCGCCCTGGTCATGCGTACCGACTACCTGCGCCCGGCCAACACCGCCTTGCCCGAAGGGCTGAGCCTGAGCCTGCGCGCGCGCGGGCCTGCCAGTCAGGACCTGGAACCCTATCTGACCATGCCGGGCCGCCAGCATGGCTGGCTGGATACCCTGGGCTTTCCACGTTTGCGGCTGGAGCGGGCCATCGGCAACGAATCACAGCCCTTGCTGCTGCAACTGGACTGGCAGCTGGGCTGGTATCTGCTCAGTGGTTTCGAACGCAGCGTCATCCTGTGGCAGTCCTTGTTATTGCTGGTATTGCTGGGTGTGGGGCTACGCTTTTATTGCGGTCAGCTCACCAAGCAGCAACGGCGTGAGAACCACCTGTTTCATCTGGCCAATCACGACCGCCTGACCGGACTGGCCAACCGCAATCTGTTCTACGACCGTTTGCAGCACGCCATCTTGCGCCTCAAGCGCAGCGACAGACGGCTGGCGGTGCTGTTTCTCGATCTGGACCGCTTCAAACCGGTCAACGACCGCTACGGACATGCTGTCGGCGACAAGGTCTTGCAGCTGATTGCCGCCCGCATTCTGGCGGTCATGCGCAATGAAGACACGGTGGCCCGGCTGGGGGGTGATGAGTTTGTCTTGTTGATGGAGGATGTCGAGTCCAACCGCGAGGCCGACCGGGTGGTGGAACGGCTCAAACATGCCATCCAGCAGCCTTACGAGGTGGATGGCCATACCGTGTTGCTGGGCGTGAGCATAGGCACCGCCTATTATCCGGAGGACGGCATGCTGATCGAGGAGCTGCTGGACGTGGCCGACCGCAAGATGTATGGCGACAAGTCGCCTGCCATCGAACGCCATTGAATGCTGTGGTGTTTGTGCTGCCATGCAGCGCAAATATCCGGCCTCACCGTGGTCAGCGCCGCCGCTTATGCATTAGAATCCTGCGATCATAGCCAGGGGAACACCATGTACCAGTCCGACTTCACCAAATTCATGAGCGAATTTCTGGACAAGCATCCGGAAGTAGACCAGCAACGTCGCGAACTGCGCCTCACCCTGTGGGATCGCAATGTCAATCTGGACGACCAGCTCCGCTGGAAAGAATCGCGCGTCCCGCAAAAGCCTTACGTCTACCAGCCGGAATAAGCAGTCCCGGCCCGGCGCTCGCCGTGGCCATGTACCAACGCCCCCTGTTGCCACCGATGGCTCACCCTGTCGGTCCGGCGCTGCCAGTGGGCGTTTTGTCATTTTCCCGAGAGTATCCATGACCAGTCGTACCGTGCCGCTGGACGGCACCTTGCATGATTACCTGATGGCCATTGGCCTGACTGAACACCCGGTAATGCGCGAACTGCGCGAATTCACCGCTGACCATCGCATGGCCAAGATGCAGATTGCCCCCGAGCAGGGTCAGTTCATGGGCTGGCTGGTGCATTTGCTGGGGGTACGCCGTTATCTGGAAATCGGCGTGTTCACGGGTTACAGCATGCTTGCCGCCATGCTGGCGATGCCGACAGATGGCGATGCGGTGGCCTGCGATGTCAGCGCAGAGTTCACCAGTATTGCCCGCGACTACTGGCAACGTGCCGGGGTGGCAGAGCGTATCCGGCTGGAGTTGCAGCCCGCCCTGCTTACCTTGCAGCAGTTGCTGGCAGAGGGGCAGGCCGGTCTGTTCGATCTGGTGTTCATCGACGCGGACAAACCCTCCTACCAGGACTATTTTGAAGCCTGCCTGCAATTGGTACGGCCCGGTGGCGTCATCGCCATCGACAATATCTTCCTGTCCGGCCGCGTGGTGTCGCCACGGCCGCAAGACCCGCCCGGCGTGCACCTGATGCACGCTTTCAATGCCCGTCTGCAACAGGATGCGCGCATCCGTCACTGCGTATTGCCTATAGGCGACGGCCTGACCCTGTGCACCCGTCTGCGCTGATGGCCGGCTGACCGGTCAGAACTTTCCGCCCGTCCGGCAAGTCTGACCGGTTTTTTGTTAAGCAAGATGTTTGTCATCCGGCCGCTGCGGTTGCGGTGCTATGATGGCAAGCTGAACTTTGGTCTGGATTGTCATGCTCAACCGCCGTCCCCGCCGTCAAATGAACCAGATGAACGTGGTGCCCTACATCGACGTCATGCTGGTGCTGCTGGTCATTTTCATGGTGACAGCTCCCATGTTCACCCCCGGTGTCATTCAGGTGCCCAGCGTATCGCAGGCCGCCACGCTGGATGCGCCGCCGCTGGAAGTGGTGCTGGATGCCGGTGACAAGATGCAAATCAAGGATGGCGACAAGGTGACTCCGGTGGATTCGCGCAGCACGCTCGCCAGCCAGGTTGCCGCCATGCTGGCCGGAGCCGACCGTCCGGTGGCCATCTCGGCCGACAAAGACCTCAAGTACGCCGATGTGGTGTCCGTGGCCGATGATCTGCACAAGGCCGGCATCAAGCGCGTTGCCCTCACCGTCAAGCAGCAGAATCATCAGTAAGGCATGAGCCGTTCTCCTTCTTCCTCCTGGTCCTTGCTTGCTTCCTTGCTGCTGCATGGCGCAGTGATTGGCCTGATGCTGTGGGCCGGCCTTGTCAGCAAGCAGCCGGTGAGCGAAGTGCCGCTGGCGCTGGAGTTGTGGAGCAGTCCGCCGCCAGCCCCCGCTGCCGTGGTAGAACCGGTACCGGTCAGCAAGCCGGTTCGCGTTGCAGAGCCCCCAGCCCCTCCCGCACCACCGCCGGAGCCGGCTGCCGAGGTGAATCTGGGTGCGAAGAAAAAGCCGGAACCCAAGCCGCAGCATCTGGTAAAACCACCGGTTGAAGTACCGAAAAAGCCAGAGCCGGTACATAAGTTGCTGCCGGAAAAGCCCAAGCCGGAGCCGGTAAAAACACCGCCAGCCAAGCAGCCCGAGCCGGTGAAAAAGCAGGAAAAATTACCCAAAACGGTAGAAAAAGCCCCAGCCAAGCCCGTTACCCCAGTCGTGGCGGACAAGAAAACTGCAAAGCTGCCGCCAGCAGTCACGCCAGGCAAGGGTAGCAAGCAGTCGAAAACCTATGACAACCAGGCCGACGATTTGCTGTCGCAACTGGATGCCCCCAATACCGGCCACAAGGCCAATGCCCGCAGCACCCAGGCGGGTAGTGCCAATGGCGTGGCTGGCGGCGCACAGAATGGTTCGGCTGCTGCCAAAGGCGGCTGGATCGACAAGGTCAAGGCCAAGATCACCCCGCTGGTGCAACTGCCGCCGGACCTGAGCGGCAACCCCAAGGTGGTGGTGCTGGTTACGCTATTGCCCACGCTGGAAGTGAGCAAGGTGCAGGTGATAGGGCCAAGTAGCAGCAGTGCTTACAATGAGGCGGTACAGCGTGCCATCTGGGAAGCACGCACCTTCCCCAGTTTGCCGCCAGGTGCCAATTTCAATGATGGCTACCGCCAGTTCAAGATGGAATTCCGCCCGCGCTGAGTAACAGCGTCGGGAGAAATATCCTGTTTTTGCAAAAATTTCAGTTTCAGAGGGAACTCATGCCGGGCATTCGTACTCTGTTTAAGCTATTGCTAATATATTTCCTGCTTGCTGGCCAGTCTGCCCGTGCCGAGATGACCATCGAGATCGTCGGTGGTGGTGCCAGCAAGCATGCGATTGCCGTGGTGCCGTTCAAGGATGAAACCACACGCATGCGTGAGGCGCTCACCCCCATCATTCGCAGCGATCTGGAACTGTCTGGCGTGTTCCGTATGGTGGATGGTTCGGCCATTGCCAATGTGCCGGTCGAGCCGGTGGATATCCGTTACCCGCTGTGGCAGGCCGCCGGAGCGCAGTCCATCGCCATCGGCAAGGTCGAAGCCGTGGCCGGTGGTCAGGTGAAGGTCAGCTTCAGGCTGATGGATTTGGCGCAGAAAAAGCAGCTGACTTCGGGCGAATTCACCGTGACGCCGGACCGCAGCCGCGAAGTAGCGCACACCATTGCCGACATGATTTACGAGGCCATCACCGGGCAGAAGGGCATTTTCAATACCCGCGTGGTGTATGTGCTCAAGAGTGGCCGCAACTACATGCTGCAAGTCGGGCTGATTACTGATGTGGACAGTAACCGGGCGCAAACCATCCTGCGCTCCAAAGAACCCATCATCTCGCCCAGCTGGAGTCCGGATGGCCGTTATCTGGCCTATGTCTCCTTCGAGAGCAAGAAGCCGGTGGTATGGGTGCAGGATCTGGCCACCGGCCAGCGCCGTGCGGTGGCCAATTTCAAGGGCAGCAATTCTGCCCCGGCCTGGAGCCCGGATGGCAGCAAGCTGGCGGTGGTGCTGACCACCACCGGCAATTCGCAGATTTACCTAGTCAACACCCTGGGTGGCGCGCCGCGCCGTATCAGTTACAGCGATGGGATTGATACCGAACCGACCTTTACCCCGGATGGCAGCCAGATTTACTTTGTGTCCGACCGTACCGGCGGGCCACAAATTTATCGCATGGCTGTCAGCGGCGGAGCCGCCCAGCGCGTTACTTGGCAAGGTAACTACAATGTTTCACCGCGCGTCTCGCCGGATGGTCGCACCCTGACCTTCATCCGGCGCGAATCCGGGCGTTTCCGGGTGATGGCGCAGGATCTCACCACCGGTGATGTCCGTGCATTGTCGGATAGTGGTTATAACGAACGACCCAGTTTTGCCCCCAATGGCCGCATGGTGCTGTATGCCAGCGACACCGGCGGCAAGAGCGTGTTGTATGCCACCACGCTGGATGGCAGCAGCAAGGTCAGACTGGCAGTGATTAATGGCGAAGTGCAGGACCCGTCGTGGGGCCCTTTCAACAATCCGCAATGATGTAATGCATTCAAATCCAAGGAGCGAAGGCATGAACTGGAAACAACTCGTACTCGGCACCGCTACGGTTACCCTGCTGGCTGCTTGCGCCAGCACCAAGCCGGCCGCCGTCACCAGCAACACCGCCCCGGCTGCTACTGCCAATCAGGGCGTGGCTCCGGCTGATACCGGCAGCAGCAACCAAGGCCAGCTGAATGCCGACCCGCTGCACGACCCGAACAGCCCGCTGTCCAAGCGCAGCGTGTATTTCGACTTTGACTCCTCCACTGTCAAGAGCAGCGACAAGCCCACTGTGGAAGCCCATGCCGGCTACCTGAAGGACCATGCCGACCGCAAGGTGATCATCCAGGGTAATACCGACTCCCGCGGCAGCCGCGAATACAACCTGGGCCTGGGCCAACGCCGTGCCGAAAGCGTGAAGCGCTCGCTGGAAGTACTGGGCGTGAAGGACAGCCAGGTTGAAGCAGTGAGCCTGGGCAAGGAAAAGCCGAAGGCTACCGGCAATACCGAGGCTGATTTCGCTGAGAACCGCCGCGCCGACATTCTGTACAACGGCGAATAAGGCAGGGTAGGGCAGGCTGTTGCGGCCTTGCCGACTTGCCACTCCATCAGGCCGGACATCTAGCCAGAAACCTGTTTCAGGCTGCTATGATGTCCGGCCATCCTGTATGCAACGGACCGAGAACCGCCCCATGAAACGCCTTGCCCTCAGCGCGGCGCTGCTGCTTACCCTGTCTGCCTGCGCCACCACCAGCGATATCGAAGCCACCCGCTACCAGATCGACCAGGTCAATCGTCAGGCCAATGCCCGCCTTACCGAAGTGGAAAGCAAGCTGTCCAACGAGAAGCTGCTGGAAATGGTCAATCAGGTGGAAAGCCTGAAAGCCGAAGTCGCCAAGCTGCGCGGCGAAGTGGAAGTGGCCAACTACAATCTGCAAACCACGCAAAAGCGTCAGAACGATTTGTATAACGATCTGGATGGCCGTCTGAGCCATCTGGAGAGCGCCGGCAAGGAAGCCGCCGCCCAGCAGGCGGCCAGCCAGCCGGCCAGCAGCCAGCCTGCAGCTGCGACCGATACCCAGACCAGCCCGGACTACGACAAGGCGCTGAACCTGTTGCGCGCGCGTGATTTTCCCAAGGCAACGGCGGCACTCAGCCTGTACATCCAGCAAAACCCCAGCGCACCGCAGGCGATCGATGCCCTGTACTGGCTGGGTGTCGCCCATACTGCACAGCGTCAGTACGATGCCGCCATCGAAATCCACCGCCGCTTTGCCGAGCAATATCCGGACAACCCCAAGGCACCTGATGCATTGCGCAACGTTGCCAACTGCCAGCGCGATCTGGGGCAGGTGGATATTGCCAAGGCCACACTCAAACGGCTGATCAAGCTGTATCCGTCCAGCTCCGCCGCCCAGAAAGCGCGCGAGCAGCTCACCAAGATGTAAGTCCTTACAGCCTGCTTGCACGGCACATGTCGGCAGGCGGGCTGAGCCCACCTCATGATGCTACCCGCCCTTATCGAACAGGCCAGCTTTGGCCTGCTGGCCATGGCCTTGCTGCTGCAATGCCTTGGTCTGCCGCGCTCCTCGCTGCTCGCCGGTACTGCTGCCATCGGGCTGGCGGCTTATTGCGGCCTGTTGCAGCTGCTGGGCTTGCTGGCTGTACTACTGGCAGCTGGACTCAGCTACGTGGTGTACCGCTTTCCCCGCCCTGCATGGTTTGTGCTGTGGGTGGCGCTATTGCTGGCCTTGGCCTTGCATCTGCTACCCGGTTTTGACAATCCACTGCTGTGGCAGGGCAAGCTGACACCGGACAGTCAGCCCTATCGGCTGTTCTGGAGTTTTGACAAGGGCGTGGCCGGCTGGCTGTTGCTGCTGGGCCTGCATGATGCTCCCCATCGTGGCCGGGCCTGGGGTGGCACCGTGGCGGCGGTGGGCTTGCTGTTGCTGGTGTTGGTGCTGGCGCTGGCACAGGAAAGCGGCATGGTCGCCTATGCCCCCAAGCTGCCAGCCTGGCTGTTACCCTGGCTGTTTGCCAATTTCTTCCTGACCGCCTTGCCCGAGGAAGCCTTGTTCCGGCATGGCCTGCAACGCTGGCTGGAAAACCGGGTGGAGCCTCTGCCCGCACTGATTGCGGCCTCGCTATTGTTTGGCGCAGCCCATGTGGCGGGGGGCTGGGGCTGGGTGGGGCTGGCCAGTCTGGCAGGCCTGGGCTACGGCCTGGTGTATGCCGCCACCCGGCAGGTGGCACTGGCCGCACTGGCCCATCTGGCCTTCAATACCGCGCACTTGCTGCTGTTTACCTACCCGCGTCCGGGCTGAGCCAGAGACAGCGTCTGCGACAGATGGTGCAACTGTCTTGATATCAAAATAAAAAACCATTCCGGCACTACCCGGCTCTCAGGTAAAATCACGTCTTTATTCCTCCCTGAGCTTCACCGCCATGATTGAAGTCGGCATCGTGATGGGTAGCAATAGCGACTGGGAAGTCATGCAGAACGCCGCGCGCGTGCTCAAAGACTTCGGTGTCGCTTTCGAAACCCGCGTCGTCTCCGCCCACCGTACTCCGGATTTGTTGTTCCAATACGCTGAAACTGCCGCCGCGCGCGGTCTGAAAGCCATCATCGCCGGTGCCGGCGGTGCTGCCCACCTGCCGGGCATGCTGGCCGCCAAGACCCATGTGCCGGTGCTGGGCGTGCCGGTGCCGTCCAAATACCTGCGTGGCGAGGATTCGCTGCTGTCCATCGTGCAAATGCCCAAGGGCATTCCGGTGGCCACCTTTGCCATCGGTGAAGCCGGTGCCGCCAATGCCGCGCTGTTTGCCGTGGCCATGCTGGCCAATGCCGTGCCGGAACTGGCGGAAAAGCTGATTGCCTTCCGCAAGCGCCAGGAAGAAACCGTGCTGGGCATGACCTTGCCGGAGGTGGAATAAATGGCGGCCATCCTGCCACCGTCCATGCTGGGCATTCTCGGTGGCGGCCAGCTGGGCCGCATGTTCGCCGTGGCGGCCAAGACCATGGGCTACCGCGTGACGGTGCTGGACCCGGACGCCAATGCGCCGGCCGCCCAGTTTGCCGACGTACATCTGTGCGCCCCGTTCAATGACGCCGCTGCACTCAAGACGCTGGCGCAGACCTGTGCTGCCGTCACCACCGAGTTTGAAAACGTCAATGCCGACGCCATGCGCGAGCTGGCCCGCACCACCCGTGTATCGCCGTCCGGTGATTGCGTGGCCATCGCGCAGGACCGCATTGCCGAAAAAGCCTGGATCAACAAGGCCGGTCTGCCGACTGCGCCCTATCTGGCCATTGAAAGCATGGAAGACATCCAGGTCGACCTTACGCCCTATCTGCCCGGCATCCTGAAAACCGCCCGTCTGGGTTACGACGGCAAGGGCCAGGTACGGGTCAGCACCCAGGACGAAGCCCGCGCCGCCTATGCCAATCTGGGTGGCCAGGCCTGTGTGCTGGAAAAAATGCTGGACCTGAAGCTGGAAGTATCGGCCATTGTCACCCGTGTCAGCGCAGCGCAGATGGCAGTCTTTCCGGTAGCAGAAAACAGCCACGCAAACGGCATTCTGGACGTGTCCATTGTCCCGGCGCGCATTGCCCCGGCACTGGCGGCATCCGCCCAAGAGATGGCGCAAAACCTGGCCGAAGCGCTGGATTACATCGGCGTGCTGGCGGTGGAATTCTTCGTGCTGGCTGACGACAGCCTGGTGGTGAATGAAATCGCCCCGCGCCCGCACAACTCCGGCCACTACACCCTGACAGCCTGTCTCACAGACCAGTTCCAGCAACAAGTGCGCGCCATGTGCGGCCTGCTGCCGGGCCGTACCGACCTGCTTAGCCCTGTGGTGATGGTGAACCTGCTGGGTGATGTATGGAAGGAAGACGGCCGCGAACCCAATTGGGACGTGCTGGCCGAGGCCCCCAACGCCCAGCTGCACCTGTACGGCAAGAAGCAGGCGCGTCCGGGCCGCAAGATGGGCCACTTCAACGTGATGGCCGCCACTGCCGACGAGGCACTGGAACAGGCACAGGCGCTGAAGGATACGCTGTAAGCCATTCCGGCTCCGCCAGCTGACAAGCCGTTGGCTGCGGAGCCGACAAGTTTTCAAAATCGCCAGCCCGCCCACAAGGCAGGGTGGCCCAGCCTTTAGCAAGGACGTGTCATGAGCGGACTCAACACCACCAATCTGAAAAGCCTGAAGAAAATCTACTCCGGCAAGGTACGCGATCTGTACGAGATCGACGACAAGCGC
This sequence comes from Aquitalea sp. LB_tupeE, assembly GCF_013391415.1. Classification (GTDB taxonomy): domain Bacteria; phylum Pseudomonadota; class Gammaproteobacteria; order Burkholderiales; family Chromobacteriaceae; genus Aquitalea. The sequence continues at coordinate 161,825 of NZ_JACAXB010000013.1, read as the reverse complement.
ATGCTGATGATCGCCACCGACCGTCTGTCCGCCTTCGACGTGATTCTGGACGACCCGATTCCGGCCAAGGGCCAGATCCTCACCGCCATCTCCAACTTCTGGTTTGAAACCCTGAAGGACGTGGTGCCCAACCACCTGACCGGTGACAAGCCGGAAGACGTGGTGTCCGCCGAAGACCTGCCGCAAGTGGAAGGCCGCGCCGTGGTGGCCAAGCGCCTGAAGGCCGTGCCGATTGAAGCCGTGGTACGCGGTTATCTGGCCGGTTCCGGCTGGAAGGAATACCAGAAGTCCGGCACCGTGTGCGGCATTGCGCTGCCGGCCGGCCTGCAGGAATCCAGCCAGTTGCCCGAGCCCATCTTCACCCCGTCCACCAAGGCCGCGGTGGGCGACCACGACGAAAACATCAGCTACGCACAGTGCGAAGCCATTGTCGGTGCCGAACTGGCCGCCAAAGTACGTGATACTGCCATCCTGCTGTACAAGACCGCAGCGGAATTTGCAGCCAAGCGCGGCATCATCATCTGCGATACCAAGTTCGAGTTCGGCCTGGACGAAGACGGCACCCTGGTGCTGATGGACGAAGCGCTGACTCCGGATTCCAGCCGCTTCTGGCCGGCTGACAGCTATGCTGCCGGAACCAATCCGCCGTCCTTCGACAAGCAGTTCGTACGTGACTGGCTGGAAGCCTCCGGCTGGAACAAGCAGGCCCCGGCCCCGGCCGTGCCGCTGGACGTGCGCGAAAAGACCGCGGCTAAATACCGCGAGGCACTGGAACGCCTGACCGGCAACTAAGCCGCCACGCGCAGCACTGCAAGACCCGACGCCCGGCCTGTCCGGGCGTTGTCGCATCCTGGGTGGCGCTTGAGTGTGGCATGGCGCAACGCTTACACTGCCTGTCTGCCCTCATTGTCGAAGGATGAGCCTCATGACCACCTTGCAAGCCGTGCTGGTCACACCGCGTTTGCAGTTGCTGCCACCCCATACCGGGCTGGCCCGTGCTGTGCTGGACTACCAGGTGGCCAACCGCCAGCACTTTGCCCCGTGGGACCCCAAGCCCGGCGACATGTTCTTTACCGAGCTGTACTGGACAATGCAGCTTCGCCAGCAGGCACTGGGCTGGGAGCAGGGCGTGTGTGCGCGCTATTTGCTCACCTTGCCGGAAGAGCCGCAGCGCATCGTCGGGACGGTGAGTCTGAGCAATATCGTGCGCGGTGTGTTTCAGGCCGCCCACCTGGGCTATGGCATCGACCACAGTTTGCAAGGACAGGGGCTGATGCATGAGGCGGTCAGCGAGATCATCCGCTTTGCCTTTGACGACTTGCGCCTGCATCGCTTGCAAGCCAATTACCAGCCGCATAATCAGCGCAGCGCTGCCCTGTTGCAGCGCCTGGGTTTTGTCGAAGAAGGCTTGGCGCGCAATTACCTGTATATCAACGGCGCATGGCGCGACCATGTGCTCACCTCGTTGACCAATCCGCAGTTCGACCCTGCGCGGATGCTGGCCTGATTGCAGTATTGCGGTTGTCATTCCCTGCCGATTCGTGTTTTCTTAAGCCATGCCTGCGCCTGCGCGCAGCCTGATAACGACAGCTGCGTCCCCGGCATGGCCGGCAAGCGCACCACCGGCAACGAGGAAAACATGGAGCACTTCACCTTGCAGATGGCCGATGGCCACCGCATTCATGGCTGCAATTGGCAGCCGCCCGCAGGCATGGCGGTACGTGCCGCTTTGCTGATCTGCCATGGCATGAGCGAATACGCTGCCCGTTATCAGCGCGTGGCGGAGCAACTGGCGCAACACGGTATTGCGGTCTACGCCCACGACCATCGCGGCCATGGCCCGCACGCGGCCCGGCATGGCTGGTTCTCTGCGCAGGATGGCTGGAACAAGGTGCTGGCCGATATTGACCATGTACGCCAGTTTGTCGCCAGCCAGCATCCGGACGTGCCGCTGATCCTGCTGGGCCACAGCATGGGTTCCTTCATGGCGCGGCATTACTTTTTGCAATACGGGGCGGTGTTGGATGGGCTGGTGTTGTCGGCCACCGGTTACCGCCAGCGTCCGCTGGCCTGGCTGCTGCGCCAGCTGGCCCGGTTGGCAGGCAAGCTGGGTGGGGACGATGCACCATCCGCTTTCATGGCAAGACTGATTTTTGGCAGCTTCAATCTGGGCTTTTTCCCGGCCCGTACCACGGCGGACTGGTTGTCGCGCGATACGGCACAAGTGGATGCCTATCTGGCCGATCCCTTATGCGGTTTCGACCCCACGCCCGGACTGTGGGCGGACCTGTTTGGCGGCATCATCGCGCTGGAAAGGGGCGAGGCCAAAGCCCGCGATAGTTTGCCCCGGCATTGTCCGGTCTACCTGCTGGCAGGCAGCCGCGACCCGGTCAGCCTGGGGCAGCTGGCGCTGGGTCAGCTGGAAATCCGCTATCGGGAGGCCGGCCTGCTGAATGTCAGCAGCAAGGTTTACCTCGGCGGCCGGCATGAGATGTTCAACGAAACCAATCGGGAAGAAGTGGTGACCGACCTGCTGCAATGGCTGGATACGGCCATTCAGGCGGCAATGCGACGGCGCGCTTAGACCGCATGCGCCACATGCCAGCGCCAGGCAATCCAGCTGCCCCATAACAGCCAGTGGGCCAGCACGATCAGCCAGAACATCAGCTGGTAACTGCCCTTGCTGGATTTGTGCTGCAGCCAGTACTGGCCCAGCAAACCACCCGGCCAGCCGCCTGCCAGCTCCAGCCAGTGCAACAGTTTTTCCGGTGTGCGCCGACCGTGATGCACGGCCTGGCGCTTGTCCCAGCCATAGACGGCAAAGGTCAGCACACTCATGGTGAGGTACAGCAGGACAGGCCAGAACAGGCTGTCGGTGAGCGCAAAGCTGCCGGCAGCCAGCAAGGGTGGCAGGGCAAGCAGATTGGCCAGCGGGCGGGGCAGGGGCATGGGTTTTCCAGCAAAAAGACACAGTGTAAGCAGCCTGTCATGGCAGGCCAAGCCTGCTGGGCAGGGTAATCAGCAGCAGACTGCGGAAATGGCTTGCGTTGACAACTTACTTACTAGTAAGTATTGTCGAGTGACAATAATGCACGCCATGCCGGCAAACGACCGGCGGCTGAACCACAATCAGGGTGAGCGCCTGCTCGCCACGTCGACGAGGACGAAACATGACTGCATATCCGCATTTGCTGGCCCCGCTGGACCTGGGCTTTACCACACTGAAAAACCGCGTGTTGATGGGCTCCATGCACACCGGCCTGGAAGAAGCGCCCGGTGGTTTCGACAAGATGGCCGCCTTCTACGCCGAACGCGCCCGTGGCGGTGTCGGCCTGATCGTGACCGGCGGGGTGGGACCGAATGCGGAAGGCTGTGTGGCCGAAGGCGCGTCCATGCTGGCCGATGAACAGCACGTGCCGGACCACCGCAAGGTAACGGATGCCGTGCATGCGGCAGGTGGCAAGATTGCGCTGCAGATTCTGCATTCCGGTCGTTACAGCTTTCAGGAAAAGTGCGTGTCGGCCTCGCCGCTGATTGCGCCCATCAACTTCTACCGCCCGCGTGAATTGAGCGACGCCGAGGTGTGGCAAACCATTGCCGACTTCGCCCGCTGCGCCAGACTGGCCCAGCAAGCCGGTTACGATGGCGTCGAGGTGATGGGTTCGGAAGGCTATCTGATCAACCAGTTCATCGCCCGTGCCACCAACAAGCGTACAGATGACTGGGGCGGCAGCTTTGAAAACCGCATCCGCTTCGCCATCGAAACCGTCAAGGCCGTGCGTGCCGCGGTGGGCAGCGATTTCCTCATCATCTATCGCCTGTCCATGCTGGACCTGGTGCAGGACGGCAGCAGCTGGGAGGAGGTGGTGCAGCTGGCACAGGAGATCGAAGGCGCCGGTGCCAGCATCATCAATACCGGTATCGGCTGGCATGAAGCGCGTGTGCCCACCATTGCCACCATGGTGCCGCGTGGCGGCTTTGCCTGGGTCACCAAAAAGCTGATGGGTCAGGTGAAGATTCCGCTCATCACCACCAACCGCATCAACACCCCGGAGGTGGCGGAAGATATTCTGGCCAGTGGCTGTGCCGACATGGTGTCGATGGCACGCCCCTTTCTGGCTGATCCGGATTTCGTCAACAAGGCGGCGGCAGGCAAGGGCGATGAAATCAACACCTGCATCGGCTGCAATCAGGCCTGCCTGGACCACATCTTCCAGGGCAAGCTCACCAGCTGTCTGGTGAACCCGCGTGCCTGCCGTGAAACCGAACTCAACTACACTCCGGCGGTGCAACCCAAGAAGATTGCCGTAGTGGGTGCCGGCCCGGCTGGCCTCGCCTGTGCCACCGTTGCCGCCGAGCGCGGCCATCAGGTGACATTGTTTGATGCCGCCAGTGAAATCGGCGGTCAGTTCAATGTGGCCAAGCGCATTCCCGGCAAGGAAGAATTTTACGAAACCCTGCGTTATTTCGACCGTCGTCTGGCTGCAACCGGTGTGACCTTGCGGCTGAACACCCGCGCCGATGCCGCCGTGCTGCGTGACTTCGACGAGGTGGTGCTGGCCACCGGCATTGCGCCGCGCCTGCCGCAGATCGACGGCATCGACCACCCCAAGGTGCTGAATTATCTGGACGTGCTCAAGCACGGCAAGCCGGTGGGCCAGCGTGTCGCCATCATCGGGGCTGGCGGCATCGGTTTTGATACCGCGGAATTCCTGACGCATGAAGGCAAGTCGACTTCCCTGGATGTGGCTGCTTTCATGCAGGAATGGGGGGTGGACATGCAGGTGGCAAACCCTGGCGGCCTCAGCCCGCAAGGCCCGCAGCCGCATGCCAGCCCGCGCGAGGTTTACCTGCTGCAACGCAAGCAAAGCAAGGTGGGGGATGGCCTGGGCAAGACTACCGGCTGGATTCATCGCGCCAGCCTGCAAATGAAAAAGGTGAAGATGCTGTCCGGCGTCAGCTATCAGAAGATCGACGATGCCGGCCTGCATGTGCTCATCAAGGATGAGCCGCAAGTGCTGGCCGTGGATAACGTCATCATCTGTGCCGGTCAGGACCCGCTGCGCGAATTGCAACAGCCCTTGCTGGATGCCGGTAAAACGGTACACCTGATTGGCGGTGCCGATGTAGCGGCAGAACTGGATGCCAAGCGTGCCATTCGGCAAGGCAGCGAGCTGGCGGCCAGCCTCTGATTGCTTCAGCCACCAGCTAGCAGCAATGAAAATCCCCGCCGACTATGGCGGGGATTTTTGTTGTCGGGCTGGCGCAAGGCTTACAGGAAGTGCCGCAGCGTGTCTTCCAGGTTCTTTTCGTTCAGGCGGCCCAGCAGGCTGCCCACCTGCTTGCCATTGCGGTCCAGGATGATGCTGTAAGGCAGCGCACCAGCCGGATTACCCAGGCTGCGCAGCAGGCTGAGGGTGTCGCTGTCGCCCAGCACGATGGGGTAGTTGATTTTCAGCTGGCGGGCAAAATTGTAGGTTTCCGTCTTGTTGTCCAGCGCCACACCCACTACCTCCACACCCTTGGGAGCCAGCTTCTCGCGCAGCGCATTGAGCATGGGCATTTCTTCGCGGCAGGGGCTGCACCAGGTGGCCCAGAAATTCACCAGCACCACCTTGCCCTGATACGCTCGTAGCGACACCGAACTGCCGCTCTGGTCGGTAAAACGGGTTTGCGCCAGCGTGGGGGCGGCGCTGGCAGCCAGCGGCAGCAGGCAGAGCAGGGCGGCCAGCAGCGTGGCGCGCAAGGATGTCAGGTTCATGTGGCCTCCGGAACGGGCTTGCAGAATGGGAAAACGGGTTTGCTGCCTTTGGAGAGAGGGCGCAGGCGCAAGTTTCGCTCCGCATGCACAAAAAAGTTTCATGTTAAAATGTTCAGTTGAATTTTATTCGGAGTGAGCATGTCTCTCCTGGTATGCGGGGCGCTCGCCTACGATACGCTGTTCTCGTTTCACGGTCGATTCGACAGTCAGATCCTGCCCGATCAGCTGCACAAGATTTCCACCACTTTCCTGGCTCCCACCATGCGACGCGAATTTGGCGGCATGGCGGGCAATATCGCCTACAGCCTTACCCTGCTGGGCGAAAAGCCGTTGGTGATGGGCACGGTGGGCGAGGACTTCCAGCCCTATCGCCAGCACCTGCTGCGCGCCGGGGTGGATGACAGCCATATCCGGCTGATCCGCAAGCAATATACCGCTCAGTGCTTCGGCATTGCCGATGAAGACGGCAACCAGCTGATGGCATTTCATCCCGGCGCGATGGATTTTTCCACTGAAAATCACATCGCGGATATCCAGCAACCGGTAGAGCTGGCCATCCTGTCGCCCGGTGGCCATCTTGCCTTCCTGCAGCACTCGCAGGAGCTGTCCGCAGCTGGCATTCCCTTCATTTTCGACCCGGGCCAGGAGCTGCCGCTGCTGTCGCGTGAAGAAATCCACCAGATTGTCGAACTGGCCAGCTATATCACCATCAATGACTACGAAAGCGAACTGATGCGCGAACGTGCCGGGCTGACGGTGGATGATTTGCGCCGCAAGGTGCAGGCGGTGGTGGTGACGCGTGGCTCGCGCGGGGCGGATCTCTACGTGGGGACCGACCACATCCATCTGCCACGGGTGGAAATGCCGCAGCCGCCGGTGGACCCGATGGGCTGTGGCGATGCCTTCCGCGCCGGGCTGATGTTCGGCATCAGCCGTCAGCTGGACTGGCAACTGACCGGGCGTCTGGCCAATATGATCGGCGCCATCAAGGTGACCACCGCCGGTTGCCAGAACCACTTCTTCGACTGGGAACAGCTGCAGGCCATGTACCAGCGCACCTACGGGGAAGTATGGCCATTGGCTTGAGCGGCCAGCATCACGCAGGGGGAAGCGCGTGCCTGATGGCACACCGCGCGCTTCCCCATGGCACGCGATGAAGCATTCCTTCATGCAAAAGGGTTGAATTCCCCCAGGCCAACCCCCACCATAGACCAATTACTCGCAAGTCATCCGACGCCAAGGGGAGCCCATGACCGTCCCACATCTGTCCACCGCACTGACCGGCCCGCTGCTGGAGCTGGAAAGCCGCATCCTGACCGCCCAACCCCATATCGAGCACTGGTTCCGTAGTCAGTGGCATAACCATGCTGCACCGTTTTACGGCTCGGTGGACCTGCGCAACAGCGGTTTCAAGCTGGCCCCGGTAGACATGAATTTGTTCCCTGGCGGACACAACAACCTGAATCCGGACTTCCTGCCGCTCTCCGTCCAGGCCGCGCAGGCTGCGGTGGAAAAGGTCTGTCCGGAAGCACGCAGCATCCTGCTGATTCCGGAAAACCATACCCGCAATACCTTCTACCTGCAGAATGTGGCCACGCTGGTACATATTTTCGAGCAGGCCGGTCTGCGCGTGCGCCTGGGTACGCTGAACCCGGAAATCACCGAAGTCACCGAGCTGACCAGCGCCGGCGGCGACATTGTCAAGCTGGAACCCATCCTGCGCCAGGGCAATCGCCTGCGGCTGGCCGATGGCTTCAACCCCTGCGTGGTGCTGCTGAACAACGATCTGTCCGGTGGTATTCCCGACATCCTGAAGGATTTGGAACAAAACCTGCTGCCACCGCTGCACGCCGGCTGGGCCGTGCGCCGCAAGAGCAATCACTTCACCGCCTACGATCAGGTGGCCGACCAGTTTGCCCAGCTGATTTCCATCGACCCGTGGATGATCAACCCCTACTTCGTCAACTGTAGCGGGCTGGATTTCCATGCCCGTCAGGGCGAGGACGCGCTGGCTGAAGCCGTGGCCGGCACACTGGACAAGATTGCCGTCAAATACCGTGAATACGGCATCAAGAACGACCCCTTCGTCATCGTCAAGGCCGATGCCGGCACCTACGGCATGGGCGTGATGAGCGTGAAGAGCCCGGAAGAAGTCATCGGCCTGAACCGCAAGGCGCGCAACAAGATGTCGGTGGTGAAAGAGGGGCTGGAAGTTTCCGAAGTCATCGTGCAGGAAGGCGTATATACCTTCGAAACCGTGGACGACGCGGTGGCCGAGCCGGTGGTGTACATGATGGACCGCTTTGTCACCGGTGGTTTCTACCGCGTGCATACCGGTCGTGGCATTGACGAAAACCTCAATGCACCGGGCATGCAGTTTGTGCCGCTGTCGTTCGAAACCCCCTGCCTGCCGGACAAGCACGGCTCGCCGGACTGTGCGCCCAACCGCTTCTACGCCTATGGTGTGATTGCCCGTCTGGCGCTGCTGGCGGCAGCGTTGGAGCTGGAAAACACCGACCCCGAGCGCGACTGAGGCCATGCCGACCCTACGCTGGCTGCTGCTGTTGCTGTTGCCCACGCTGGCGACGGCGGCCAGCTTTGATTGCAGCAAGGCGGCAACGGCTACTGAGCAGGCCATTTGCCGCCAGCCGGAACTCTCCACGCTGGACGAGCAAGTGGCTACCGCCTACCGGCAGCACAATCAGCAAGGCTTGCTGCAAGATAACCAGCGCCAGTGGCTGGCTGGCCCGCGTGCCGAGTGCAATGGCGATGCCGCCTGTCTGCAAAGCCGTTACCAAGAGCGACTGGCGCAATTGCAGCACGCGCAGCTGATCCAGCAGCGCATCGACAATGCCATGCCGGCATATCGCTTTGACATCACGCTGCTCAACTGGGGCGAGCGTGACTGGGCAGCCGAAGGCCCGGCCATCATCAACATCATCGACCAGCGTAGCCAGCGTCGCATCCAGCAGCTGCGGCTGGATAATGTTTATATGGCGCATGGCGACAATGGCAAACCGCTGGTCAACACGGCGCGGTTGTATGATTTTCAGGGCGTGATCAATGCGGCTGACTTCGACTTTGACGGTCATTTCGATTTCGCCATTCAGAACGGCAATGACGGCCCCTATGGCGGACCTACCTACCGGGTTTACCTGTACGACACGGCCAGCAAGCAATTTGCGCTCAACGATGAATTATCAACGCTGACCGAAGAAAACCTGGGCCTGTTCCAGGTGGATGCCAAGCGCAAGCGGCTGCGTACCTTTGCCAAGAGCGGCTGCTGTTACCATGAAACCATCGATTACCAGTTTGACGCCCGCCATCACTTGCAGGCGGTGGAAAAGCTGATTGAAGACGCGCAGGACCCGGAAGGCAAAGTGGTTCGCGTCACTCGAGAAACCCTGGTCAATGGCCGCTGGAAAACATCCACCCGGCGATATGCGCTGGACGCCTACTATCATCAATGAATCCGACGGCCCCAGCCCGGCCGCCATCCCACTTTGGAGAGCAGCATGCGTATCCTGTTCATCGCCGATCCGCTGGAACAGTTCAAGATTTACAAGGACACCACCTTTGCCATGATGGAAGAGGCGGCGCGCCGTGGCCATGCCATCAGCTATGCCCAGGCGCACCAGCTTTCCGTAGAGGGTGGTCGCCTGCTGGTGGATGCCCGTGGCCTCACTGTCACCGATGAGCGCAAGGGCGATCACCCGGCCTGGTACAAGCTGGATGATGTGCACCGCCAGCCGCTGACCGCCTTCAATGCGGTGGTGATGCGCAAGGACCCGCCGTTCGACATGGAATACCTGTATGCCTCGCAGCTGTTCACGCTGGCCGAAGCGCAGGGCGTCAAGGTATTCACCAGCGGTCAGGCCCTGCGTGATTTCAACGAAAAGCTGGCCATCCTGAATTTCCCCGAGCTGACCGCGCCCACCATGATCACCGGTGAAACCCCGCGTCTGAAAGCCTTTATCCGCCAGCATCTGGACGTGATTCTCAAACCGCTGGACAGCATGGGCGGCGACAGCATTTTCCGCGTGACACCGAACGACCCTAATCTGTCGGTGATTCTGGAAACCATCACCCTGCGCGGCAAACGCACCATCATGGCCCAGCGCTATATCCCGGAAATCCGCGATGGTGACAAGCGCGTGCTGGTGATTGACGGCGTGCCGGTGGATTACTGCCTGGCACGCATTCCGGCCGCCGGTGAAACCCGTGGCAACCTGGCTGCCGGTGGTCGTGGCGAAGCGCGTCCGCTGAGCGCCCGTGACCGCGAAATTGCCGAGGCAGTGGGCCCGGAGCTGAAAAAGCGCGGCATCTTGCTGGCCGGTCTGGATGTCATCGGCAATTACCTGACCGAAGTGAATGTCACCAGCCCCACCTGCTTCCGCGAAATCATGGATCAGACCGGCCTGAACGTTGCCGGCCTGTATATCGATGCACTAGAGCGCGCCACCGCACATTAAGACCCGATCACAAAACCCCCGATTCTGCGTTGCGCCGACTTGCCATACTCACTGTACTGTCTGCGTCGGCGCGCCTTGACTCGGGTGCTCTACGACGTTTTGTTAGCGGCTCTAAGCCTTGCCATCAGCCTGTCATCTGCCGGCGGCACCATCGCCGCTGGCATGGCTTGATGGCCAGCGCTTGCCCATGATGGCGGCAGCGCTTAACATGCCGCTCGCCAGACTGGCACCACCCCGCTGACACTGCGCAATCACAGGACCCGACATGAGCAAGCATGAGGAAAGCCCGTTCAAGGGCAAGACCGGCATTCGCCGGCTGATCAACGCCTTCGGCTATTCGCTGGATGGCATCAGGGCGGCCTTCCGTCATGAAGATGCTTTCCGCCAACTGGCCTTGCTGGCCATCATCCTCATCCCCACCGCCCTGTTTGTCGTGCCGGCCAGCCCGCTGGCCCGCGCCCTGCTGGTGGCCAGTTCGCTGGCCACGCTGGTGATCGAACTACTTAACTCCGCCATCGAGGCGGCAGTAGATCACACCTCGCTGGAACGCCACCCGCTGGCCAAGCGCGCCAAGGACATGGGCAGCGCGGCCCAATTATTGGGCCTGATCAATCTTGCCGCCATGTGGGCGCTGGTGTTGTTCGGCCACTAGACCAGCAGCAAACGGCGTGACAGCAGCTGCAGCCCGATGGCGGTGCAGGCCGCCAGCAAAAACACCAGATTCCCATCCAGCCGCGGTAGCAAGAGCAGCAGTGCCAGGCAAAAGCCGGTAAAACCAAGCCGCCCCAGCAGCATGCCGCGCAACAAGGCCTGGGTGGCGGCTACCCCTTGTGCCCGCTGGGTGGCCACCGCCATTACCACGGCCAGCAGCGGAAAGACCGCCAGCATGCCGCTCCAGCCTGCCCCCAGATGACTGGCGGCCAGACTGACCAGCAAAGTCAGCACGGCGGCAGCCAGCATGCGCAAACCCAGGGTTTCATTCACCGCAGTCGCCACGCCAGACAGGGCCGGGCGGGGCAGGCAAACGCTGTTGATCAGCACTGCCAGCACCGCCATGGCAAGGGCTGTAGCGAGCGTCAATGTCATGCTTTGCAGCACGCAAGCGCCCAGCAACCAGCCGCACAGGGCAAACATCAGCGTCAGCGGCCAGGCAAAGCGGCTAGCCAAGCGGGCATAGATCAGGTTGAACAGTTCGGAGGCGGCAATGGCGGCAATGGCTTGCAGCGCCGCACTGGCCGCAAACGCAGGGCCGTGCTCCTGCATCAGCAACCACAGGATGGGGCCGGCCACCACCGGCAGGCCGGCCATCCAGCCGGCGCGCTGTGGCCCCCAATGTCGTGCCACCAGGGCTAGCAGGTAGAGAAAAGCAGGAACCAGCGTCAGTTTCAGTAACAGCATGCAGTGGGATAGGCTGGCTAATTCAATAGCATAACATGCTATAAGCATGGTCAGGCTGTCAGTAGCTGTCCTCGGTCCGCCTTGTGTGTATGCTGGGGCATTCCCCATCAAGCACGAGGAAAACCCATGCTGTCACCTACTGAATCCGGAGTGGAAGAACTGGTGCTCAATCTGGTGCTATGGCTGAAACTGGCGGTGGAAGCCAGCGGTGCCGTGGTGATCGGCATTGGTGTACTGGTGGCCGGGGTACGCTATTTGCAGCGCTGTTTTGAGCCGGGGGTGGCGCAATTCAATGCGGTACGGCTGAGTTTTGCCCGCTTTCTGGCACTGGCGCTGGAATTACAATTGGCAGCCGACATACTCTCTACCGCCGTGGCGCCAAGCTGGGACCAGATCGGCAAGCTGGCCGCCATTGCCGTGCTGCGTACCGCGCTCAACTATTTCCTGGGCAAGGAAATCCGCGATACCGAGCACGAGGGCGAAGAACGGCGGCCGGATCAGTCCTGAACATTCACGTGAGGCTGGCGGCGGTACAGATAGCCCGGGTAAACGCGGATGCAGCCACTATCGTCTTCTACCTTGCCGTATTCACCCACCAGCTCCCAACGGGCGCCATCGGCCTGCAAAACGCGGTAAACCGGGCTACCGGCCTGGTAAAACATCAGGTCGTTGCCGTGGAAATGGTCCAGTGGCAATAACGGGTGCTGGCTGGGCAGCACCAGCAACATGGCGGCCGTGCGCTCATCCATGTCTGCCAGTTGCTCCCGGTCTGCCACCACCATGCCGCAGAATGCCAGCAGGAAGGCAATGGGAAGCATCAGCCAATGGCCGCTGGCCAGGCCAAACAGAGTCAGTACCGATGCGCCGGTAAAAAAGAAGCTGCTATGTGTTTTCATGATGTGTGCTTTGCCGGGGGGGGGGGCGTAAAACGACGAACGCCGCCTGTGATGGCGGCGGCGTATGGTTCGGAAACGATGTGGCCCGTCGCAAGAGCCTTCAGACTGTTTAGCTGTTTACGGTTTAGCCTGACATCCGAATTATATGGCGGCTTTTCTGAACTTGATTAATAAAATCAGGCCATTACCAATGCTGTTGGCGTAGCTCCTGCCGTTGCATGGTTTGGCTGCCATGGCCAAAAAAACAACGCCACCCGAAGGTGGCGTTATCTGGTGCAATTCGCAGGCGGCGATTTATTCTTCCGCAGGCTTGGCTTCCGGCGGGGCAATCACCTCGCTGTAGCCACATTCCTTCTGCGGGCAGACTTTCTCGGTACCACGACGCTTGGTGGTCTTGATGGTGAGAATCGGCCAGTTGCACTTGGGGCAGGGCTCGGCGACCGGCGGGTTCCAGGTGGCGTACTTGCACTTGGGATAGGTATTGCAGCTGTAGAACAGCTTGCCGTAGCGGCTCTTGCGCTCAATCAGATGACCGGATTTGCACTCCGGGCATTCCACGCCGGTGTCACGTGGCTTTTCCAGCGGTTCGATGTGCTTGCACTTGGGGTAGTTGGCGCAGCCGATGAACTTGCCATAGCGCCCCTTCTTGATGTGCAGCGCACCGCCACAGTCCGGGCAGACGCGGTCTTCGATCACCGTCGGCGCTTCGGCTTCTTCTGCCGCCTGCTCTGCGGTTTCACCGATATTGCGGGTGTAGTCGCAGTCCGGATAACCGGTACAGGCAATGAAGCGGCCACGCTTGCCAAACTTGATCGACAAAGGCTTGCTGCATTTCGGGCAGGCTTCGTCCAGGCTTTCGGTGGTGACTTCCGCGCGGGAAATGCTTTCCTTCTCGGTAATCTGCTTGGAGAAGCCTTTCCAGAAGCTGTCCATCACCGGCACCCACTCGCGCTGGCCGCTGGCAATATCGTCCAGCTGGTTTTCCAGCTTGGCGGTGAAGTTATAGTCCACGTACTGGCTGAAATGTTCGGTCAGGAACTTGTTGACGATGTCGCCGGTATCGGTGGGCAAGAAGCGTTTCTTGTCCAGGATCACGTACTCACGGTCTTTCAGCGTGGAAATAATGCTGGCGTAGGTGGACGGACGGCCAATGCCGAATTCTTCCAGCGCCTTTACCAGGCTGGCTTCGGAGAAGCGCGGCGGCGGCTGGGTGAAGTGTTGTTCGCCGTACAGCTTGTCTACCGGCAGGCTGTCGCCTTCTTCCAAAAGCGGCAGTTTGGCGTTGTCTTCGTCCTCGGCATCGTCCACGTCTTCTTCGTACACAGCCAGGAAGCCGGCAAAGGTTTGTACCTGGCCGCTGGCGCGGAAAATGCCTTCGCCTACGGCGATGTCCACGCTGGTGGTGTCAAACTTGGCCGGTGCCATCTGGCAGGCCAGGGTGCGCTTCCACACCATGTCGTACAGCTTGAACTGGTCGGTGGTGAGGAAGGGTTTGACCGATTCGGGCGTGCGCAGGATGGACGTCGGGCGGATGGCCTCGTGCGCTTCCTGTGCGTTCTTGGACTTGTTCTTGTAGGCAACCGGGTTTTTGGGCAGGAAGTCGTTGTTGAAAGTGTCGCCGATATAAGTCCGGATTTCTTCAACGGCTTCGTTGGCCAGTGCCACCGAGTCGGTACGCATATAGGTGATCAGACCGACCGTGCCCTGGCCGATGTCGATACCTTCGTACAGTTGCTGCGCGGTACGCATGGTGCGGTCGGTAGTCATGCCCAGCTTGCGCACGGCTTCCTGTTGCAGCGTGGAAGTGGTGAAGGGCGCGGCGGGGCTGCGCGACTTCTTTTTCTTCTCGATGCTGGTGACGGTGGCCGGCTGGTCTTGCAAACGGGCCAGAATGTCGGCGTGTTCGGCATCACCGGGAATGTCGAACTGGTCCAGCTTCTTGCCGCCAAGCTGGGTCAGCTTGGCGGAAAACTTGGTGCGACCCTTGTGGCTGTCCAGATGCACTGACCAGTATTCCTGCTGCACAAAGGCCTTGATCTCGTTCTCGCGTTCGCAGATCAGGCGCAGTGCCGGGCTTTGTACCCGCCCTGCCGACAGGCCGCGGCGGATTTTCTTCCACAGTAGCGGTGACAGGTTGAAACCCACCAGATAATCCAGTGCCCGGCGTGCCTGCTGGGCATCCACCAGGTCCTGCGCCACTTCGCGCGGGTTGCCGATGGCTTCCAAAACCGCATTCTTGGTGATTTCGTGGAACACCACGCGCTGGGCGGTCTTGTCCTTCAGCAGCTTCTTGCTGTTGAGGATTTGCACCAGGTGCCAGGAAATGGCTTCGCCTTCGCGGTCCGGGTCAGTTGCCAGGTAGACATGGTCGACTTCGGCCACGGCCTTGACGATGGCATCAACGTGTTTGCTGTTGCGGGCGATCAGCTGGTATTTCATGGCGAAACCCTTTTCAGGGTCTACCGCACCGTTTTTCGGTACCAGATCGCGCACGTGACCGTAGGAGGCCAGGACTTCAAAGTCCGGTCCCAGGTATTTCTTCAGCGTTTTTGCCTTGGATGGCGACTCAACGATCAAGAGGCTGGAGGGCATGTTTTCGTTTCAGTGTGTACCGGAAACATCCGGTTGATAGCGGTTCTATCTATCAAATAAAGCAAGAGCGCAAATAAAACAAGAGCGCAATTGGCGCTCTTGTAAAAATTCCCTGCCGTAACTGTCAGGCGAGGCGGGATGGTAAGCCCGTAGCGCCAGCGCTGACAAGTCATTGCATGGTGGGTTCGCCATGAATGGCATCCAGCAGTTCTTCCCCCAAGAGGATGGGCAGTTCCGCTTTTTGTGCCCACAGCACCATCAGTGCCACCAGCTTGGCCGAGCCGACATTGATGTCGTCATCGGGTAGTTCGCACAGCCGGTCTATCACCATTTCCCGCTGCGATGGCGACAGCGCGCCGTGATCTTCCAGAAACTGGATCAGGCCGCGCACATCGGTGGGCAGGCGCTCCAGTTCGGCATCGGCGTAAATACGCATGCCAACCGCGTCATCCGCGCTGGCATACAGGCCGTCAACCATATTGGCAACATTGTCCAGCCAGTCGAGCGCATCGTTGATTTCTTCGTCTTCGAAGCCAGCGGCTTCCAGCTGGCGCATCAGCGAGCCGCGGTCGCCAAAGGCATCAGGATCACGATACTGCTCGAACAAATAAGTGAGAACGTCAAACATCAGGTCTTCTTCAAATGAACTGCTACAGGGGCTGGTCCGGATCAGAC
The DNA here is from genome assembly GCF_013391415.1 of Aquitalea sp. LB_tupeE. Lineage (GTDB taxonomy): Bacteria > Pseudomonadota > Gammaproteobacteria > Burkholderiales > Chromobacteriaceae > Aquitalea. The sequence continues at coordinate 146,031 of NZ_JACAXB010000013.1, read as the reverse complement.
CAGTCGCTGAACCCGCCCGCCGGGCAGGCTGGTCAGCTTGCCGGCAAGTTCCAGCTCCAGCAGCATCGCGTAAACCTCCCCCTGCGTCAACCCAAGTTGTGTTGCCAGCGCCTCGCTGCTGACCGGATCAAAGCCCATGAGGGCCAGAATCGGGTCATCCACCGGCGGATTTGTCCATTCTGTTTCTGCCAGCGTGACTGGAGGCAAAACCACGCGGCCGATTTCATCCAGCACGTCATCCACGGTTTCGATCAGGCGGGCACCATCACGCAGTAAACGGTGACAACCGCGCGCTTGCGGGTTGTGAATCGAACCGGGAACCGCCATGACCTCGCGCCCGCTTTCTGCGGCCAGTCTGGCGGTTATCAGCGAGCCGGAATTGATATTGGCTTCCACCACCAGACAACCGCGCGACAAGCCCGCGATGATGCGGTTGCGGCGTGGGAAGTGGCCGGCGACAGGGCCTGCACCCAGTGGAAACTCGGACAAAATCAGGCCGGAACGGCCGATCTGGTGGGCAAGCTCACGATTACTGGCCGGATAAACCCGGTCTATCCCGGTGCCGATGACCGCAATGGTGGAGCCTGACTCCTGCAAGGCTCCCCGGTGAGCAGCGGCATCAATGCCACTGGCCAGGCCACTGACTATGGTGTAGCCGTGTGCTGCCAGTTGGCGGGCAAAATCCTCGGCAATCTGCTTGCCCGGCGGAGTGGCACTGCGGCTGCCCACCATGGCCAGCATCGGGCGTTGCAACAAGGCGCGCTGTCCGCGTGCAAACAGCAGTGGAGGCGGAGCCGCGGTTTCTGCCAGGGCTTGCGGGTAATCGTCATCCTGCAGGCTCAGCAGGCTGCAATTCTCCTGTTCGGCCCAGGCGAGGGCCGCCTGGGCATCGGCTTCGGCACGCCGCTCGCGCAGTGCCAGGGCGATGTCCTGTCCGATCAGTGGTGCGGTTTGTGCCGTGTTGGCCGCCAGAACATGGCTGGCGCTACCAAAAGTGGCGATCAACTTGAGAAAACTGGCCGGACCAATGCCCGGTGTCAGGGCCAGCAGCAGCCAGTCTTCGTTATGCCGGCTCATTCGCTTTCCGGCGCGTTGACCACATCCCCCACGCTGGCTGCGTCGGTGCTGTCCAGCACCAGGCCGTAGGAAACCTTGTCGAATACGCGGTAGATGAAAATCTTGCCAATGTTCTGGCCTGGCAAGGTGACTTCTTTTTTCTGTCCATCCGCCATGATCAGGGTAACCGGTTTGGCGTTCTTGACGATGTTGAACACGTCACCCGGTTCCACCTGTTCACGCTGGCCACGGTTGATCACTACGTTGGAATACTGGGCCGCACCATCCACACCGTCATACACCGAGATGATCTGCCCCTGGATGCCTGCATCCGGGCTGTGGGGAACGTAGCTGACAAACTGGTCTCTGGGCGCCTTGATCAGGCGGTCGCCTACCAAAATTTCGCTATTGACCTTGGTCAGGTGCATGGTCTGGATTTCTTCACCCAATTTGTCCACCACGGCATCGCCGCCATACATTACCTCGTAGCCGAGGTTTTCCTTGGTCACGGGGTCAATCAGCGGTTTGCTGGCGCGATACACCTGCCAGGTGCCGGTGCTGGCTACACCGTTGGTATAAATGCGGTCGCCAGAACCAAAGGCCAGACGTTCCTCCGGGCCCGCCACCAGACGCGGCGAGGTCAGGAACTCTTCTTCGTTCACTACCAGCGGGCGGTAGAGGAAGGGCTCGATGGCCTTGGCCGGAATACTGGAGATGGCCTTGTCGATGTCAGTCATCCTGACTTGCGGAGACAGGCGTACATCACCCTGACGGCCCTTTTCCAGGGTCAGACGCGGTTTGCCGTTTACATAGGTCAGTACCAGGACGTCACCAGGGTAGATCCAGTGCGGATTCTTGACTTCGCTCTTGTTCATCTGCCACAAGCTGGGCCATTTCCACGGGCTCTTGAGATAGCGGCCGGAAATACCCCACAGCGTGTCGCCTTTCACTACGGTGTAACGCGCCGGTGCGCCGGGCTTGATGGTCAGGGTATCGGAAAAAGCCGGGAGAGCCAGTCCCAGAGCCAAAGCAAGCGATATAATACTTTTACGCATGAAAAGTGCCCCAATATTGAGTGTAATGAGCGCCCGCGAGCGCTCCTTTGACAAACGAGCATGCGTCAGACATGTCTATTATCGATGTGCTGATGGCATTAAGACAACTTGGAGCAATAAAACCGATGGCGCTGCTGAACATTTTGCATTATCCGGATGCGCGTCTGCACACCGTGGCCACGCCGGTCGAGACCTTTGACGCTGCCTTGCAGACCCAGATCGACAACATGTTTGAAACCATGTACGAGGCCAAGGGTATTGGCCTGGCTGCTACCCAGGTGGACTATCACCAGCGATTGGTGGTGATGGATATTTCCGAAGACCATAACGAACGCCGCGTCTTCATCAACCCGGTCATCATCGAAAAAGAAGGTGAGACGGTTTACGAAGAAGGCTGCCTGTCGGTGCCGGGTATCTACGACAAGGTTACCCGGGCCGAACGGGTCAAGGTGCGTGCTCAGGATGCCACCGGTGCCCAGTATGAACTGGAAGCCGACGGCTTGCTGGCCATTTGCATTCAGCATGAAATTGATCATCTGGATGGCAAGGTCTTTGTGGAGTACCTGTCCGAACTCAAGCAAGGCCGGATTCGCACCAAGCTGAAAAAGCGCGAAAAACAGAATATGTGATGAATGAACCTGTCCGGAACTGGTCGGACGGGTGATGCTGATAAAGACAGGTGTGTCCTGTCTTGCTGATTGCGGGTTGACGATGAAACTGATTTTTGCCGGTACGCCGGAATTTGCCGCTGCCGCACTGCGCGCCTTGCTGGCCGCCGGTCATGAAATTGCCCTGGTGCTGACCCAGCCGGACCGTCCGGCCGGGCGGGGCATGAAGCTCAAACCCAGTCCGGTGAAGGAAGTAGCGCTGGAACACGGCTTGCGGGTGGAGCAGCCTTTGTCGCTCAAGATCGACGAAGCCCAGGCCATGCTGCGCGAGATCGGTGCCGAACTGATGGTGGTGGCGGCCTACGGCCTGTTGCTGCCCAAGGCGGTGCTGGACATTCCGCCGCGCGGCTGTCTGAACATTCATGCCTCGCTACTGCCGCGCTGGCGTGGTGCTGCGCCTATCCAGCGGGCCATTCTGGCCGGCGACAGTGAAACCGGCATCACCATCATGCAGATGGATGTGGGGCTGGATACTGGTGCCATGTTGTCGGTACACCCGCTGGCCATTACCGAGGACGATACGGCAGCCAGCCTGCACGACAAGCTTGCGGTGTGCGGTGCCGAGGCCATTGTCAGCACCCTGGCGACACTGGATGGCCTGAATGCGCAGCCGCAGCCGGAACAAGGCATCACCTACGCGCACAAGCTGACCAAGGCCGAGGCCGAGGTGAACTGGCAACTGTCAGCTACCGAGATTGTCCGTGCCATCCGTGCCTACAACCCGGCACCGGGTGCGTTTACCCAACTGGCTGGTGAGCCGCTCAAGCTGTGGCAGGCCCATGCCATTGCCGGTCAGGCCGAACCTGGCCTGGTGGTGCGTGCGGATGCCGATGGCGTGGTGGTGGGCAGTGGCGACGGGCTGATAGTGCTGACGCAATTGCAAACTGCTGGTGGCAAGCGGCTGAGTGCGCGCGACTTTGCTGCAGGCCGCGCCACGCTGGCGGGAACCCGTCTGGGGCAGTAAGCGTCTTTCACTGGTCACAGCACAAGGAGGGTACATGAACAATATGTTCAAGACGGCCATGCTGATGGCCGCGTTTGTCGCTTTTCTCGGCATCATCGGTGCGCTGATTGGAGGGCGGAACGGCTTGATGCTGGCGCTGTTTTTTGCCGGTGCCATGAATCTGTTCGCCTACTGGAATTCAGACCAAATGGTGTTGCGTATGTACAACGCCCAGGAGGTCGATGCCCAGTCGGCACCAGAGTTTTACGGCATGGTGGCCGAGCTGGCTCAGCGTGCCGGCCTGCCCATGCCACGGGTCTATGTCATTCACGAAGAGCAACCCAACGCCTTTGCCACCGGGCGCGATCCCGAACATGCTGCTGTCGCAGCCACCACCGGCATCATGCGTATGCTGGACTACCGTGAATTGCGTGGGGTGATGGCGCACGAGCTGGCCCATGTGCGGCATCGCGATACCCTGATTTCCACCATCAGCGCCACCATGGCCGGTGCGGTGTCGGCCTTGGCCAACTTTGCCATGTTCTTTGGCGGACGTGACGAGAGCGGCCGTCCGGTCAATCCGCTGGCCGGCATTTTGCTGGCCATCCTGGCGCCGCTGGCTGCCAGCCTGATCCAGATGGCCATTTCCCGCGCCCGCGAATTCGAAGCCGACCGTGGTGGGGCCGAAATTTCTGGTGATCCGCTGGCATTGGCGGCTGCGCTGCAAAAGATTGAGTACTACGCTCAAGGTATTGCCATGCCAACCGCACAGGCTCATCCGGAAACCGCCCAGATGATGATCATCAACCCGCTGGCCGGACTGGATGTGGGCGAATTGTTCCGTACCCATCCGCATACCGAGGAGCGCATTGCCCGCTTGTACGCTATGGCGCGCGGCGTGGGCTGAACGTATCATGCGCATCTGAACAAACACACGGGCCGGTACCGCCAGGCGGATACCGGCCGTTTTCATACGGCGAGAGCACAGTCCTCGCCGTTTGCCATTTCAAGGTTTTGACATGCATCGCATACAGCAACTGGCCGCCGAAGTGCTGGGCCAGGTGGAATCCGGCCGTACCCTGACCGAGGCGCTGGCTCAGGCTCAACGTCAGGGCGCAGACCTGACGGCGCAAGAGCGCGCTGCTTTGCAGGACATTTGCTACGGCAGCCTGCGTCAACTGGCACGCCTGCGTTTCTGGTTGCGCCGCCTGGTGCCCAAGGCCTTGCCGGATGCCCAGCTGGAGCGGGTATTGCAGGTGGCTTTCTATCAACTGGTGTATACCCGCGCCGCAGATTACGCCGTCGTCAACGAGGCAGTAAAGCTGGCGGAGCGGCTGGCCCGCGGCAAGTTCAAAGCCCTGGTCAATGGCGTGCTGCGCAATTTTTTGCGCCAGCGCGAGGAAATGCTGCGCTTGGCACAGAAAGATCTGGAGGCTGCCACCAATCACCCGCGCTGGTGGGTAAAAGCCATCCAACAGGCCTATCCGCAAGCGTGGTCGTCCATCCTGGAGTGGAATAACAGCCATCCGCCGATGACCTTGCGCGTCAACGCCCGCAAGAGCACGGTGGCCGCCTATCTGGCCCAGCTCGAAGCGCTGGGCATGCGTGCAACAGCACTGGATGACCAGAGCGGCATCCTGCTGGACAAGCCGGTGAATGTGCGCGAACTGCCGGGTTTTGCAGATGGCGTGGTATCGGTACAGGACTGGGGCGCGCAGCAAGCAGCCCGCCTGCTGGATCTGCAAGCCGGACAGCGTGTGCTGGATGCTTGCGCCGCGCCGGGTGGCAAAACCTGTCATATGCTGGAAATGGTAGATGTAGACATGACCGCGCTGGATATCGACCCGCAGCGACTGCAACGGGTGGCAGAGAACCTGCAGCGCGGTGGCTTGCACGCCAGCCTGCACGCGGCTGATGCCGGGCAGGCGGCTGACTGGTGGGATGGCAAACCGTTCGATCGCATCCTGGCTGACGTGCCGTGCTCGGCATCCGGGGTCGTGCGTCGTCATCCGGATATCAAGTGGCTGCGCCGTCCGGGCGATTTTGCCACCCTGGCTGCCCAGCAGGCGCAGATGGTTGACACGCTATGGGGGCTACTCGCGTCCGGCGGGAAAATGCTATACGCTACGTGCTCGATTTTTCCGGAAGAAAATCAGCAACAGTTGGCCGCATTCCTGGCGCGTCATGCCGATGCAGAATGCCTGGATCAGCAGCAATTGTTGCCCTGTGAGCGTCATGACGGTTTCTATTACGCGTTGCTTGCGAAGCATTAGCCTGTTGCTATGGCTACTGGTCTGTGCCGTTCCCACGGCGCAGGCCGATGGCATTCTGGCGCGCCGTGCCGATGCCGAACTGACGCAAGACGGCCAGCTCTCGCTCAGCACCCGCTTCCAGACCAAGTTATCCAGCAGCCTGAATGATGCGCTGGCACAAGGTGTCACCTTGACCTTCCGGCTGGAGTTCGAACTGACCCGGCCCCGTAGTACTGCCTACTATCTGAATCTGAAAGAGTGGTTCGAGCCGCACGCCAGCCTCACCTTCAAGCTGTCCTATCAGTCCCTGACCAGTCGCTATCGCGTTACCATCGGCAGCTTTTCAAATTATTACCGTTCCCTGTCCGAGGCCATGGGTGCCCTGGGCTCCATCCAGGACTGGCGCGTCCTGCAAAGTGGTGCGCTCGATCCACGCAGCCCCGGTAGCGTGGCCGGTCGGGTGCGGCTGGTACTGGATATCAGCGAGTTGCCCAAGCCCTTCCAGCTCAATGCCCTTGGCTCCGGGGAATGGAGCCTGTCCTCCAACTGGACCAGCATCAACATGAAAGAAAGTAGCTGATGCGCTACGCCGCCATTGCCTTGGCGACGTTCGGAGCCATCATGCTCTACCTGCTGGCCATTGCCACCGGCAATGCCTCCAAGCTGGCCGAATACTATTGGTGGGTGTTCGGGCTGAACAGCCTGTTGCTGGTCGGCCTGCTGGCCGTGGTGGGGCGACAGCTGCTGCGGCTGCGCCAGCGGGTGAAGGGCAGGGTGTTCGGTGCCAAGCTGACCCAGCGCTTGGTAATGATGTTTGCCGTGGTCGCCCTGGTGCCGGGCATGCTGGTGTTCACCATTTCTGCGCAGTTCCTCACCCGCAGTATCGAAAGCTGGTTTGACGTGCGGGTGGAATCCGCGCTGGATCGCGGACTGGAACTGGGCAAGGGCGCGCTTAACTACGTACTGGAAGATGTAGCCCGCAAGAGCCGCGTGGTACTGGACGATATTGACGGCATGCCCTCCCTGATGCTGCCGTCGCGGCTGGAGCGCCTGCGCGAACAACTGGGCTTGCTCGAGGTGGCCATCTTTAATAAATCCGGACAACTGCTCAACTTTGCCAGCAGCAATGCCCGGCAATTGCCGCAGGCCCCATCCCGTGATGCCCTGCGCGGCCTGAAGCTCCGCCAAGGCAGCAAATCGGTAGAAAATGACGCCGCCGGGCTCACCTTGCGTGTCTTGCTGCCCTATCGCACGCTGGATGGCGAGTGGCGTGTCTTGCAAGTGGTGCAGGCCGCGCCGCAATCCATTGCCCGCGATGCCGAGCAGATCGAAACCGCTCGGGCCGAATACCATCAGTTGCTGCTGTCGCGTGATGGCCTGAAAACCTTCTACATGCTGACGCTGGCTTTGGCCTGTCTGCTGGCACTGACCTCGGCCCTGGCATTTGCCTTGTTTCTGTCCGAACGCTTGTCCGCACCGTTGTCCGAGCTGGCCGCCGGTACCCGCGCCGTCGCGCAAGGGGACTTCTCCAAGCGCCACCCGGTCTATCGGCGTGACGAACTGGGTATGCTGACCACGCTGTTCAACCGCATGACCCAGCAGCTGGATGAAGCACGCCAGACCGCCAACCAGACCCAACAGGCACTGGAAAGCGGCAAGCTTTACCTGGAAAGCATCCTGGCCAATCTCTCTGCCGGGGTGATTGCACTGGATGCCGCCTGGCAGCTGCGTGCTGCCAATACCAGCGCCGGACGCATACTGGGTGTTGACTTCTCCGAACTGGTGCCCTACCCGGTTGCGCAGTGGTCCACCCGGGTTCCCGCCCTGATTCCCCTGGTGGACACCATGCTGCAGCATGGTGAAAACAAGCAGGAAGAAGAATGGCAAACCCAGCTCGATTACATGACCGGGCAGGGGCCGCGTAGCCTGCTGGTACGCGGTGCGCGCTTGCCCGAACGCTCCGGAAGCGGTTATGTTGTGGTGTTCGATGACATTACCGAGCTGGCGCGGGCGCAGCGGGACGCTGCCTGGGGCGAAGTGGCCAAGAGGCTGGCGCATGAAATCCGCAATCCGCTCACGCCCATCCAGCTGTCGGCCGAACGTTTGGCGATGAAACTTTCTGCCAAACTCGAAACTGCCGATGCGGACATGCTCAAGCGTTCAACCGATACCATCATCAAACAGGTTGCGGCACTGAAAAACATGGTGGATGCCTTCCGCGATTATGCCCGGGCACCGCGCATCAAACTCAGTGAACTTGATCTCAATCAGGTGGTGAGAGAGGTAAGTACGCTGTACGAATCCAATCCGGCTGTTAAGATTGAACTGGAAGAACGGCCGCTGATGATCATGGGGGACGCCGCACTATTACGGCAGGTATTGCATAACCTGATGCAGAATGCACAGGATGCGGTCCTTGACGTTGACATCCCGATGATTCACATTAGCAGCCGACAAGAAGGAAGAAACGCGATCGTCTGCGTGCAGGACAACGGTTCGGGCTTTCCCGCCGAGCTCCTGCCACGCGCGTTCGAGCCCTATGTGACCAGCAAGCCCAAGGGCACGGGGCTGGGACTGGCGGTGGTGAAGAAAATAGCGGAGGAACACCATGGTCAGGTCACATTGGGGAATGGCGAGCAGCACGGCGCGCGCATTCTTCTCACCCTGCCATTGCTGGAGGCCTAATGCGTAGCAGCGATATATTGATTGTTGATGACGAGATCGGGATTCGTGAACTGCTCTCGGAGATCCTGCAGGATGAGGGATACACGGTTGCCCTGGCGGAAAACGCCGAGGTTGCCAGGCAGTTGCGCAACCAGACACGTCCGGCACTGGTGTTGCTGGATATCTGGATGCCCGACTGCGACGGCGTGACACTGCTGAAGGAATGGGCAAAGTCAGGTCAGTTGAACATGCCGGTGGTGATGATGTCCGGCCACGCCAGTATTGATACGGCAGTGGAAGCCACCCGCATCGGTGCTTTCGATTTCCTGGAAAAACCTATCGCCCTGCAAAAGCTGCTGACCACCGTACAGCGGGCTTTGAAGTATGGCGACATGCAGGCCAATACCTCGCTGAACCTGGACAAGCTGGGTCGCAGCGAACCCATCCAGGAGCTCAAGCGTCAGCTGGAGCGGGTTGCCAAGGTCAAGTCGCCGGTGCTGTTGACCGGCGAGCCGGGTTCCGGGTTCGAGCTGGTGGCGCGTTTTTTCCATCAGGGCAATACCCCCTGGGTAACCCCGGCCAAACCGGAACAACTGGCAGACGCACCGCTGGAGTTGCTGCAAAAGGCAAATAACGGCGTGTTGTTCCTGCCGGAAATCGGCCAATACAACCGCCGGGTACAGCAAGGTTTGCTGTTCCTGCTGTCCAAGCTGGATCGCTTCAACGTGCGTCTGCTGTGTTCTTGCAGCCGCCCCTTGCAGGAACTGCTGGTGGACCCGGAATGCGATAACCGTCTGCTGACTGCATTGTCCAGCGTGATTGTGCCGATTCCCCCGCTGCGTGAGCATGCAGAGGACATCATCTTCATCGCCGAACAGATCCTGATCGAGCTGGTGGAGTCACGGCAGATTCCCAACAAGAAACTGACCACTGCGGCGCTGAATGCCCTGCGTCAGTATGACTGGCCGGGGAATCTGGAACAGCTGCGCAGCATCATCAAGAGCCTGGCGCTGACCTCCGAGTCGGACGATGTGGATGCCCCGGAAGTCAACAAGGTACTGGCCCAGTTCCGCCATGAAAAACCGGTGGAAGAGTCCGGCTTCGACTTCAACATGCCTTTGCGTGAATTGCGCGAACAGCTGGAGCGTCGTTACTTCGAGTACCACATCTCGCTGGAAAACGGCAATATGAGCCGCGTGGCACAGAAAGTGGGCCTGGAACGTACTCACCTGTATCGCAAGCTCAAGCAGTTGGGCATCAAGTTCGCCCGCAAGGTGGTGGAAGAATAATCCGCCATCAGTTCCACCAGACGCCAGCCTTGTGCTGGCGTTTTGTTTTTCCGGCTAGCTCGCAGGAACTATGGCGTCTGCCTGCTGATTTGACTAAGCTTCACCCTCATGACAGATCTGAACGATGCGGCGCTGCTGCGCTATAGCCGGCACATCTTGCTGCCGGAAATCGATATCGAAGGCCAGCAGCGGTTGGCTGCGGCGCGGGTATTGGTGATTGGTGCTGGCGGGCTGGGCTCGCCGGTGGCGCTGTACCTGGCCAGTGCCGGTGTCGGCCATATCACGCTGGCGGACGATGACGCGGTGGAGCTGAGCAATCTGCAGCGCCAGGTGGTACACGATATGGCCTCGCTGGGGCAGAACAAGGCTGAATCGGCCCGTGCCCGCATGCTGGCACTCAATCCGGACATCTCCGTACGTGCGCTGGGCGAGCGTCTGGATGCCACGCGTTTGCAGGAGGAAGCCCGGGCGCATGACCTGCTGCTGGATTGCTCGGATAATTTCGCTACCCGTCATGCGGTCAACCGTGCCAGCGTGGCAGCCGCGGTGCCGCTGGTGTCCGGTGCCGCCGTGCGCTTTGCCGGACAGCTGGCGGTGTTTGATCCGCGCGTGGCAGGTTCACCCTGTTATCACTGCCTGTTTGCCGAGGAGGGTGAGGCCTCCGATGGCCCGTGTGCCACCTTTGGCGTGTTGTCACCACTGGTAGGCGTGATTGGCAGCTTGCAGGCGGTGGAAGCAGTGAAGCTGCTGGCCGGGCGTGCGCCGGTACTTGGCCGGTTGACCCTGTACGATGCATTGACTGGTGAATTCCGCCAGATGAAGTTCAGCCGGGATCCGGCCTGCCCGGTGTGTACTACGGCCTGAGCTTCCCCGGTTCTGACCAACACAAAGCCCCGCATTGGCGGGGCTTTGTGTTGAATGGCTCAGGCACCCAGTTGCTGGTTGAGTATCTGGTGCACTTCCTTGAAATCCATCACGCCGACATAGCGCTTGAGGATATTGCCCTGCTTGTCGATCAGGAAGGTGGTCGGTGCTAGCTGGATATCGCCGAAGGCCTTGGCAATACTGCCTTCTCCATCCAGGGCGACAAAGAAGGGTAGCTGGTATTTCTGCACAAAGGCCTGCACGTAGTTGGGCGGGTCATAACTCATGGCGACCGCCATGATCTGCAAGCCCTTGCTGCCATACTGCTGGTGCAGCTTCTTGATTTCCGGCATTTCTTCCACGCAGCCCGAACAGCTGGTAGCCCAGAAATTCACCAGCACCACCTTGCCCTTGAGCGAGGCGGTATCGGCGCGCTGGCCGTTAAGCGAGGTGTAGCTGACCTGTGGAGCTGCATTGCGGTCGAACAGTGTGGTGTAGGCAATCAGGCCGACTACGGCCACGGCCAGGAGCGAGAGCAGAACCTTCTTCATGCGGGGTCATCCGGGAGGTGGAAAAACGGCAGCCCCACAGGCGTGGGGCAACCGGCACTATTGGTCCAGCATGGATTGCAGGAGTTCCTTCAATTGTCCCTCAAGTGTCACCGCCTTGTTCTGCTTGGCGTCAAATACTACAAAGGTGACATCGGCTTCTGCGACGACTTTGTCAGTGCCCGCCAGGGTGACGCGCTGGTGCATTACTGCGCTGCGGCTGCCAATGGTCTTGACCGAGGTGGCAATGGCCAGCGCATCGCCCATGGTAGCCGGATAGCGGTAGTCGATATTGATGTTGACCACCACCAGTGCCAGGCCGGACTGCAGGAACCAGGGCAGGTCGCCGCGCTCTTCAAAGAAAGTCCAGCGGGCTTCTTCCAGGAATTCCAGATAACGGGCGTTGTTGACGTGGCCGTACAGGTCCAGGTGATAGCCACGGACCTTGATATTTGTTTCATGTGTCATGTGTTTCCCCTCGGTGTGAAGCTGGGTCTCAATCCTCGGCATTGAGGTCCAGCGGAACGAATGGCTCGCGCTCTAGCGGCGTCTCGACCATATCGGTAAGAACAGAGTGGATTTCAACATCGAACCACTCCAGGAACAGGGCCGGTGTCAGTTGCGCCGGCCACAGTGTTTCATCATCGCACCAGTCGGCCAGCTCGGCTTGAAACAGCATGCGGTAGTGTTGCAGCACAAAGTCATGGGCGGATTCATAATCGTCCGCCGCCGGAATCAGCAGGGCATTGCAATCCCGGGTGAGGCTTTCGAGCTCCAGCTGGCCGTCCAGATCGCCGGGCAATTGTTGCAGCCATGCGAGAAACGGTGCCCGGGGACGAATCAGGGCGATGCTGCGATTGACTTCAAACATGGTGAATCCTTGCATTAATGGCTGGAAAGCTGGTTGTCGCGGGTGAAGGCGAAGGTTTGCACAATGATTTTGGCACCTTGCGCTGCCAGTGCCGGCGGGAAGGGGCTGAATGGCGCACTCATCTGCACGATGCGCCGCGCACCTTCATCCAGTACGCTATGCCCGGAGCCGCGCAGGATACGGCATTTGACCAGGTTGCCATCTGCGGCGACGGTCACTTCCAGCGTCACCGAGCCATGGACGTTCTGGCGGCGCGCTTCCTCCGGATAATTCAGGTTGCCGATCCGTTCGATGCGCAGGCGCCAGTCGGTCTGGTAGCGCGCCCATTCGTAGCGGTGGGTGCTGTCGCCGCTGCCGCTTTTGCTGCCGGACTCCTGAGCACTGTCGTTCAGCGCCACATCACCCCGTTGCACACTGTTCAGCCCGCCCACCTGCGCCAGCAATGCAGCTGCATTCACTGTTGCTGGCGGATTGCTGTTGTCACCCGCGCTGGGGGGGGGCAAGGTAGCAGCCTGCTTGTTGCCTGATTGGCGAATAGTGTGTACCTGGCGTTGCTGTGGCGCGGCCTGGGCAGGCTCCGCCGCCTGTGCGGCGGGTGTCGGCTGTTCGTTGAGATTGCGATGGCTGGCCTGGCGGAGTTTTTCGGTGGTATTGCCACTGCCCTGATTATTGTCGGTGCCCAGGCGGCGGGTGTCCGGCGCGGTCTTGCTGGGCGTGCTGGCCAGGTTCACGCTGATGGTGTGGCTTTCTGCCAATTGCAGCGGCCGTACCCATGAAATCATGCTGGAACCAAACAGCAAGACATGAGCCAGTACCGAAACGGCGATCATGATGATCAGCGTCAGTTTCTGGTTGTGGCTGGCAGGGTTGCGCAGATGGGCAGTCATGGTTGTGCGGCAGGCTCCGTAGGTCTGCTGCAGTTTAACATGCGGCAGCCATCAGCAAGAAAAACGCCGCGACTGGCGCGGCGTTGACGGGATGACGGGGGACTTATTTGTCCAGCATGCTGCGCAGCATCCAGGCGGTTTTTTCATGCACTTGCAGGCGCTGGGTCAGCAGGTCGGCGGTGGGTTCGTCTGCGGCGCGGTCAGCCAGCGGGAAAATGCTGCGGGCGGTGCGACAGAGAATTTCATGGCCATCCACCAGCTGGGCCAGCATTTCTTCGGCCTTGGGCACGCCGTTGGCTTCGGCAATGGCGGTCAGCTTGGCATAATCGGCATAGCTGCCCGGGGCAAAATGTCCCAGTGCGCGGATGCGCTCTGCAATCAGGTCGACAGCCAGTGACAGCTCGTTGTACTGGGTTTCAAACATCAGGTGCAGGGTGTTGAACATCGGCCCGGTCACGTTCCAGTGGAAGTTGTGGGTTTTCAGGTACAGGGTATACGTGTCAGCCAGCAGCCGGGAAAGGCCATGCGCAATGTCTTGACGGTCTTGTTCGTTGATGCCGATATCCATATGCAAACTCCTGTTGGTAGCCATTCCGGAACGACGGTTTGCCAGCATGAGGCCCGTATCGTCTAGAATTGCCATTTTGCGAAAAAATACACCATGAAACCCTGGTTGGTCTGTAGCGGCAATACCGTGCGCCTTACGCTGCATGTTCAGCCTGGCGCCAGAAAAACCGAAGTTGCCGGTGAGCATGGCGACTGCCTGAAAATCCGTCTGGCAGCGCCACCGGTGGATGGCAAGGCCAATGCTGCCTTGCTGGCCTGGCTGGCGGACTGCTTTTCGGTTGGCAAGCGTGCTGTCAGCCTGCAGTCTGGTGACAAGAGTCGCCACAAGGTGGTTTCCATTGACACGGTGCTGGATGAAGCTGCTGTGCTCAAATTGCTACAAGTCCAGTGAGTGTAGCGTCAGTGCAGGTGACGTTGCGCGTCACTGCGTTTGGGGTCAACCCGGCTGAACTCACCTTCTATCACATCATCGGCCATTGCTCCGGGATTTGCCATCGAGTTCAGCTGCGGGCCCTTGAATGGCAGCAGCAACAAGACGGCCAGTACATCACTCAGGATGCCCGGAATGGCAAACAGCAGGCCCGACAGCGCATAGCGCAAGGGCCAGAGCAAGGAATACAGGGAAACTTGCTGCCCCTGACGCACGACGCTGGTGAGGGTGATCAGTGCGCCCAGTTTCTGGTTGCGCAGCATCCAGATGCCGAGCAGGCTGCTGGCCACTACCAGCAGGAAGACCACACCGCCACCAAGGTGGTGGGCCAGCGTGACCAGCGTGGCAATTTCCAGCAAGGGATAAAGCAGTAACAACAACAGTATTGCGCGCATGAATCAGGGTATCCGTATGAATTGTCTGATGGTGTTTTGCAATGTGCCGGATGAAACAACGGCCAGACACATTGCCCATGTTCTGGTGCAGGAGCAGTTGGCCGCCTGCGTCAATATTCTTCCGCCCTGTCAGGCGGTGTATCGCTGGGAGGGTGCGCTGCAGGAAGGCAGCGAATATCCCTTGCTCATTAAAACCACTGCTGCGAATTATGCTGCACTGGAGCTGCGCTTGCAGGCAGTGCATCCGTATGATGTGCCCGAAATCATTGCATTACCAGTCGTGCAGGGCTTGCCTGCCTACCTGACATGGGTATCTTCCGAAGTGGTTTCAAGTGAGCGCTGAGCCATGGCGACAATTATTTTCGACAGCCTTGCTTATCGTCAGGTTCCGGCTTGTTTGAGCGAATTTCGGGTCTATGCCTCGGTTTTTTCAAATTAATTCGGTAAAAGTATTGACTGAAAAAGGCTGTTTTATTATAGTTGCGAACTCTTTCGTGGGTCGGTAGCTCAGCCGGTAGAGCAGCGGACTTTTAATCCGTTGGTCGCGAGTTCGAATCTCGCCCGACCCACCACGTTTCATCCGGGTTGTTAGCTCAGTTGGTAGAGCAGCGGACTCTTAATCCGTAGGTCGAGTGTTCGAGCCACTCACAACCCACCAGTTTTTCCCGTTTTGCTGCAAGGCAAGACGCGGGTCGGTAGCTCAGCCGGTAGAGCAGCGGACTTTTAATCCGTTGGTCGCGAGTTCGAATCTCGCCCGACCCACCACCGTTTCATCCGGGTTGTTAGCTCAGTTGGTAGAGCAGCGGACTCTTAATCCGTAGGTCGAGTGTTCGAGCCACTCACAACCCACCAGTTTTTCTCGTTTTGCTGCAAGGCAAGACGCGGGTCGGTAGCTCAGCCGGTAGAGCAGCGGACTTTTAATCCGTTGGTCGCGAGTTCGAATCTCGCCCGACCCACCACCGCTTCAAGCGGGTTGTTAGCTCAGTTGGTAGAGCAGCGGACTCTTAATCCGTAGGTCGAGTGTTCGAGCCACTCACAACCCACCAGAATCAGCAAAAGCCCGGTCGCCAAGGTGACCGGGCTTTTGTTTTGTGCTTGCGCTTGTTCTGGGCCGCACGCCAGGGTCGTCAAGGCTGGCTGTGGTGTGGATAATGACGGGGTCAACATGGCTGTGAGAGGGCCCAGGCAATGATCAAACAATTTGCTGTTGTACTGTTGCTGGCAGCACCGCTGCCCTTGATGGCACAGACGGTCGATGAGCAATTGCTGTCGGCCCAGATGGCTTATCAGCAAGCCAATAATCAGCAGGAGCAGGCAGCCGATCGTCTCCGGCAGGCACAAGCCGCCAAGCAGCAAGCTGATCAGCGCTTGCTTGATGCCCAGGATGCCGTACAGAAGGCTACTGATGAACTGGCTGCGGCCGGCAGCGCCGACGCGGCTGCCAAGCAGCAGATGCAGCAGCAGACCCAGCAATTGAATGAAGCCTGGAAACGCAAGGAAGCTGGTGGTCAGTAAGCGGCCACAACAGCATTAAAAAAAGCCGGTTAGTCCGGCTTTTTGCTTTACTGCTTGCTGTGTGAGATCTGCTGGTAACGCGCAATGTCTTCCTGCATTTTCTGTCGCACGCTGTTGTATTCAGCCTGTTTGGTGGCAATCAGTGCCCCCAGGCCCTTCTGCTCTTGCTGAATGATCTGGATATTGTGTTGCAGGCCGGCAGGTACTGGACGGTGTTGCAACTGGCTGACATTTTGCTCCTTGAGCATGTCGCGCAGCTGCAGGTTCAGGGATTTCAGGCGGGAATACTGGGCATCCAGTGAAGCTTGCAGAATACCCAGCTGTTTTTCGCGATCCTGGCGCAGTTCGTCCACATTGCGATAGCTTTCCAGCAAGCCCTTGTCGTAACGGGCGCTATCCCGCTGGCGTTGTTGCTCCTGCTTGCGCACGGCTTCACTGGCTTCGCGTTGTTGACGGGCCTGCTCGCTCTCCGCCTGCTTGCGTATCACGCCCTGACGGTTCAGCTCTGCCACGCCTTGTTTCTGGTACTGCAGCGGCGGTGCATCGCTGTAATGCACCTTGCCCGCATCGTCCACCCACTTGTACAGGCCGCCTGCCATGGCGGCACCGCAACTTAGCAGAATCAACAGGGCGGGCAGGTGCTTGGTCATTTAATCATTCACTCCATATTGGGCGCGGTAGTCACGTACCGCAGCCAGATGTTGTGCCAACTCCGGGCTGCCTTCAAGGAAGCCCAGCAGGTCTTTCAGGGTGGCGATGGCGACCACCGGCATGCCATATTGCTGTGCCACTTCCTGCACGGCAGACAGTTCGCCCGAGCCACGCTCCATGCGATCCAGTGCAATGGCGACACCGGCCGGGGTGGCACCTGCTGCACGAATCAATTCCACGGATTCACGTACCGAAGTGCCGGCCGAAATCACGTCATCAATGATCAGGACACGGCCTTGCAGCGGAGCGCCTACCAGCGTGCCGCCTTCGCCATGATCCTTGGCTTCCTTGCGATTATAGGCAAAGGGAACGTTGCGGCCTTCTTCTGCCATGGCCATGGTGGCACCCGCTGCCAGAATGATACCCTTGTATGCCGGTCCGAACAGCATGTCGAACGCGATATTACTCGCCATTATGGATTTGGCATAGAAGCGCGACAGGTGCAGGGTGGACAGGCCGTCGTTAAACAGGCCGGCATTGAAGAAGTACGGCGATTTGCGCCCGGCCTTGGTGATGAACTCGCCAAATTTCAAAACCTGCTTGTCGAGTGCAAAACGGATAAAATCTTGGCGGAAATCGCTCATATCATTCCTCTTAGAAACTAGTTAACTATCTGAACGGCTGGAAAATTTGCCGGCAAGGATAGCACAGGAGACTGCATTGCTTCGAATCGTTTCAGCCAATCTCAATGGTATCCGCTCGGCGGACAAGAAGGGTTTTTTTGACTGGATGTCCACCATCGGGGCGGATTTTGTCTGTGTGCAGGAGCTGAAGGCACAGGCAGGGGACCTGAGCGAGCGCATGCGGGCGCCTCACGGCATGACCGGCTATTTCCACTATGCCGAGAAAAAAGGTTACAGCGGAGTGGGGATCTACACTCGTCGCCAGCCGGATGCCGTGATTGAAGGCCTGGGGGTGGACTGGATCGACGCCGAAGGCCGCTTTTTGCAGCTGGATGTTGGCAATCTGAGTGTGGTGTCGCTGTATCTGCCTTCCGGCTCCAGCAGCGATGAGCGCCAGCAGGTGAAGTTCCAGTTCCTGGATGTGTTCATGCCGCATCTGGAGCAACTCAAGGCGGCTGGCCGGGATATCGTGATTTGCGGTGACTGGAACATCGCCCATCAGGAAATTGACCTGAAGAACTGGAAGGGCAACCTGAAGAATTCCGGCTTCCTGCCCGAGGAGCGTGCCTGGATGACCGACTTGCTGAGCCGTGTGGGCTGGTGTGATGTCTGGCGCACTCTGTATCCTGAGCAGCCAGGTTACAGCTGGTGGAGCAACCGTGGCCAGGCTTATGCCAAGGATGTGGGCTGGCGTATCGACTACCACATTGTCACTCCTTCGTTGATGGCCGTGGCGCAGACTGCATCGGTCTACAAGCAGGAGAAATTTTCCGACCATGCCCCGCTGCTCGTGGATTACGCGCTGGACTTGCCAGCCTGAGTGATGCCGGGCGCTGCTTGATGAATTTGTGTTGAGCCGACTGCGATTGCTCACACATCGCAATGATTGTTTTCACCTGCGGGACGTCGCCGGGACTAGGATGAAGGCATCGGGGCAGATTGCCTGCGGCACCTTCGGCCTGCCGCAGGTGAGCGTGAACAACACTTATCTCAGGACGCGCCATGAAACATCGTCTGCTGTTTTGCTTGCTGGCATTGACCGCCGCCACTCCGGTGCTGGCGGCCAATGTCGGCATTTCGGTTAATATCGGAGAGCCTGGCTTTTACGGCCAGCTGGATATTGGTGATTATCCGCCACCGGCCTTGTTGTATCCGCAACCGGTGATTGTCCGCCCGGTGGTGGTGGCTCAACCTCCCATTTACCTGCGCGTGCCGCCTGGCCATGCCCGGCACTGGGAACGCTATTGCAGCCGTTACCATGCTTGCGACCGCCGGGTGTATTTCGTGCAGGACCAGTGGTATCGCCAGGAATATGCACCGCGTTATCAGCGCGAGCATCCGCATGATCACCATGACAATGGCAGACATGAGGGAGAAGACCACCGCGGCCATGGGCAGCGGGACGGGCGCCCGGGCGAGCCCTGGCCAGATCAAGGCGGTCCCGGTCGTCATTGATGTTGTTCCCTTTGCTTAAAACCGCCAGTTTGCTGGCTGTTTTTGCATTCTGTGGCAAACGGCCTTAGCCTGTTGGCAGGATAAAACACACGCTAGCGCCGGGATTGGCCGGGCTAACGGCAACAGACAAGGTCAGTGATGCTGGACGATGATGATGTAGTGTTGATTACGGTGCCAGGCTGGGGCAATTCCGGGGATAAGCATTGGCAAACCTTGTGGGAGCTGACTTACCCGCTGGCACGACGCGTGCAGCAGCAGGACTGGCTGTACCCGGAGCGTGAGGCATGGGTGGCGGCACTGGATCAGTTGGTGCGCGATACGCCGGGCCGCATTGTATTGGCAGCACACAGTCTGGGCTGCCATACCACCGTTGCCTGGCTGCGCACGGTGGATTTTGTCACCCAGCGGCGCATCAAGGGAATATTGCTGGTCGCACCACCGGCCTTGCCGATTACCGAGGCGCAGGCGCGTGCCAGTGGCGAATTACCCGCCGCTGCGGCCATGCCGGCATTTACCGGTTTCGAACAGCCCGACGCTGGCGCATTGCCGGTACCGGCGGTGATGGTGGCCAGTCGGGATGATCTGTTTTGTGATTTCGCCACTGCCGAATCCATGGCCTCAGGCTGGGGTGTGCGTTTGCTGGATGCCGGTCATGCCGGTCATATGGGCAGCCATGCCGGGCTGGGAAGCTGGGCGGCAGGTCAGCAGTTGTTGCAGCGTTTTATTCTGGCCTGAGCCGGACGTCCATGAAAAAACCGCCGCCCGGAATACTCTGGACGGCGGTTTTGCCATACATCATGGTGACTTAGCGGGCCACCGGGCGCGCCGGGTCGCTGCACCATTCGCTCCATGAACCCGGATACAAGCGGCTGCCGGTCAGTCCGGCATGTTCCATGGCCAGCAGATTGTGGCAGGCGGTGACGCCAGAGCCGCACTGGTGGACGATCTCTTCCGGCGGCAGGCCTGCCAGTACGGCTTCCCATTCACTGCGCAAGATCGCCGGGTCCTTGAAGCGACCATTGCCATCCAGATTGTGCTGGAAGAAGCGGTTGCGTGCGCCGGGGATGTGGCCGCCCACCGGGTCCATGGTTTCACCTTCACCCCGGAAACGTTCCGGGCTGCGGGCATCCACCACCACAAAAGCCTGTTCATCCAGATTGGCCAGCACCTGATCGGCATCAACCGTTTCAACCAGGCTGGCATTGACCGGGAAGCGACGCGGCATGTGACGTTTCTTGTCGGTTTCCAGGGTGGCACCAGCTTGTTGCCAGGCCTGGATGCCGCCATCCAGTACTGCGACTGCGCCGTGGCCCAGCCAGCGCAGCAGCATCCAGGCACGGGCGGCATACATGCCACCGGCGTCGTCATAACACACTACTTGTACATCGCCGGTGATGCCGGCGGCACCCAGGTCCACTGCCAGACGCTGACCATCCGGCAGCGGGTGACGGCCATTGCTGCCGGTTTTCACGCCGGACAGGTGGTAATCCAGGTTGAGGTAAAGGGCACCGGGAATATGGCCGGCTTCGTAAGCATGCGAACCATATTCCGGGTCGGTCAGCTGGAAGCGGCAGTCAAGGATGACGGTATGTTCCGGGTCCAGCGTTTGTAACTGGGCGGGGCTGATGAGGGTGGTGTACATCGGCAACTCCTGTGTGAGTGATGGGTGGGTCGTATCGACCTGCCGGTCTCGGGAGGAGCCGCTTACGAGCCGGCCCAGGGGCCGGCTTGAAAGCGGTTCCGCGTCATGGCTGGTGGTGTGTGCCACCAGCATGATCGCTCTAGCCTACACAGAAGCCATGGCTGCGGGCAAGTTGACGGGGGTGTGACGGGCTCAGGCTGCACGCTGATTTAACAGCGCAGTGCGCAGCAGGCTGGCTAGTTGCGGCTGATCATGGTCGGCCCCTGCGCGCTGCGGGCTGGCCCAGATCGGGCTGGGGAAATGGGCATCATCGGCAAAGCGCGGAATCACATGCCAGTGCAGGTGCGGCACCACATTGCCCAGGCTGGCCAGATTGATCTTGTCTGGCTGCATGACGTGGCGGATGGCTTTTTCGGTGCGCAGTACCCAGTCAAGCATATGGGCACAGTCGGCCGCGGGCAGGTCGCTCATTTCGCGCACATGCTGTTTCCAGATGACGCGGCAAAAGCCGGGATAACCGGCTTCTTCTACCAGCAAAACCCACAGTCGGGCATCTTCGTACAGCAATTCACCGGCAGGCAGGGTGCAAAGCGGACAAGTCATGAGCGGATCGCCTTATTCTGTTGAAGGATGTCGCTCATTCTACCGTGCCGCGGCCTTGCGGTTTTTATTCGTCTGTTATACTGCTTTAACTGTCCGTATGTTCAGTCCTGTCATGCGGGGTTGCTATCCTGTACAAGACATCCCGTCGCTAACCCCCTGGAAATACTGTGTGAATCTGGTTCAAAACCTGATGGTGATTGCCGTACTGATTCTGATCAGTGCCTTCTTTTCCGTATCGGAAATCTCGTTGGCGGCGGCACGCAAGATCAAACTGCGGCAAATGGCCGAAGAGGGCGATGCGCGTGCCGAGCGCGTACTGGCCTTGCAGGCGCAGCCGGGCTTGTTCTTTACCGTGGTGCAGATCGGCCTGAATGCCGTGGCTATCATGGCCGGTATCATGGGTGAAGCGGCCTTTACCCCCTATTTTGCCCAGGTCTTGCATCTGGTGTTTTCCGCCGACTGGGTGGAGCGGGTCAGCTTTTTACTGTCCTTCGTCACCGTCACGGCGCTGTTCGTCCTGTTTGCCGACCTGATGCCCAAGCGGCTGGGCATGTCGGCACCAGAGCAGATTGCGGTGCGCGTGGTACGGCCGATGCAGGCCTGCGTGCGCTTGTTCATGCCCTTGGTGTGGCTGTTCAACAGTCTGGCCAATGCCTTGTTCCGCCTGTTTGGCCTGCCCACGGCGCGGCCGGACGACCTGACGCCGGACGATATTGTGGCCATGATGGAGGCCGGGGCAGAGGCCGGTGTGCTGCAGGAGCAGGAACATCACCTGATTGAAAATGTGTTCGAGCTGGAAAGCCGTACCGTACCTTCGTCGATGACGGCGCGGGAAAGCGTGGTGTATTTCACCCTGCAGGAAGAAGAAGCCAGCATCAAGCGCAAGATTGCCGAAAGCCCGCATGCCAAGTATCTGGTATGTGACGGCGTGGTGGATGCTGTCGTTGGCTATGTCGACTCCAAGGACATCCTGACCCGGCTGGTAAACCAGCAAAGCGTGTCGATCAAGCGCGAGCTGACCATCCGCAATGTGCTGATCATCCCGGACAGTCTCACCCTGTCCGAGCTGCTGGAGCGTTTCAAGGCCTCGCGTGAAGACTTTGCCGTAGTGATGAACGAGTACGCGCTGGTGGTGGGCATCATCACGCTCAACGACGTGATGAGCACGGTGATGGGCGACCTGGTATCGCAAAGCCAGGAAGACCAGATCGTGCAGCGCGATGCTGACAGCTGGCTGGTGGATGGTGCGTCGCCGGTGGAGGACGTGCTGCGGGCGCTGGATATCGATGGCTTCCCGGATGACGAAAACTACGAAACCATTGCCGGATTCATGATGTATATGCTGCGCAAGATTCCCAAGCGCACCGACCATGTCGAGTACGCGGGCTACAAGTTTGAAGTGGTGGATATCGACAATTACCGTATCGACCAGCTACTGGTCACCCGTGTGCAGACACCGGCTTCGGCGGCGGGCTGAACCGGTTACGATTGCTTACACGGGCTTACAAGAGTCTCACAGACGCGCAGCGCGGCCCTCCCTAAGATGCAGTTCATGGAGACAGCAAACACGCTGCCCCCGGAACCCAACAAAGTCGCCTCACGGGAGAATGACCATGAAAAAGATCGCCGCCCTTGCCCTTGCCGCCGTGTTTGGTCTGGCTTCCGCTGCCGGTTTTGCGGCTGACGCCTCTGCCCCGGCTGCCAAGCCTGCTGTAGCCGCTCCGGCCAAGGCGCATGCCAAGGCACACCATGCCAAGAAAAAACATCATCAGGTGAAGAAGGCGGGCAAGGCCGCTTCGGCACCTGCCGCACAAAAAGCGCAAGCTGCCAAAAAACATGTGCACAAGCATCACCATCGCCATGCGGTGAAGCATCACCACAAGATTGCTCACAAACAGCATTAATAGCCGTTCAGCGGCAGCTCACTCGCAGTAAGTAGTGCCCAAGCAAGAGGAGGCGAAAGCCTCCTCTTTTCTTTTGGTCCGCGCGTGATGACCGGTCTGATCTGGCGCAATACCCAGTCAAACAGATGTCAATGCTGATGTCATTGCATGGCATCATGCAGGCTTTGCCAATACGGGCCGGACTGGCTGATGCTGACACTCTACCAATTCCCCTTTTCCCATTTCTGCGAAAAAGCCTGCTGGGCGCTCGACCTCAAGCAGCAGCCCTACCGGGTGGTAAACCTGTTGCCTGCCTTGCACCTGTTGTGGAGCCGGCGCATGGCCAGTGCCAGTTCGCTGCCTATTTTGCGTGATGGTGCGTACATCGTGCAGGATTCGTCGGCCATCATCGACTTCCTGGATTTGCGCTGGCCGCAGCTTGGCCTGACACCGACAGAACCAGCACTGGCCGGGCAAGCGCGGGAGTGGGAGCGTTGGCTGGGCGAGGAAATCGGTGTGCCCTTGCGTTTGTGGTTCTATTCGCATGTGCTGCGGCAGCGCCAGTACGCGATGGCTTTTTTGCTGCGCGGTGCGTCGCGTGGCCAGGGCCTGGTGTTTCAAGCCCTGTTCGGCCTGATCCGCCATGCCATGTTTTACAAGATGCAGATCAACCCGCACAGTGCCGCCGCCGCCTTGCCACAGCTGGAGCGGGCACTGGATACGCTGGAAGCTGCCTTGCACGGACGGGACTATCTGGTGGGTAATGCCTTCAGTCGGGCTGATCTGACCGCTGCTGCCCTGTTGTGGCCGATGCTGCCATGGAATGGTGATGAAGCGGCCATGCGGGATTGCCTGCCCGATGCCGTGGGTCAATGGCGGCAGGGCTTGGTGCAGCGCCCGCTATACGGCTGGTTGCAGCGCACCTATCACCTGCATCGCCCGGCGTCTTGCATTCAGCCATGAAAAAACCGCAGGCCGTGACGTAGCCTGCGGTTTGTAGGGTAATGCCAGGGTGACGGCT
Organism: Aquitalea sp. LB_tupeE; assembly: GCF_013391415.1. Classification (GTDB taxonomy): domain Bacteria; phylum Pseudomonadota; class Gammaproteobacteria; order Burkholderiales; family Chromobacteriaceae; genus Aquitalea. Next base: position 122,089 of record NZ_JACAXB010000013.1, on the reverse strand, counting down.
TACAGCAGCACGCGTTCGATACCGCCGTTGCGGGCTTTTTCCACGTAGTCCTTCATCCAGTTCTTGCCCAGGATGTGCTTGGCCATTTCCACCACGATGTAGTCGGCTTCGGTGCCGGTATCCGGGCTGTAGCGCGACAGGCCTTGCAGGCAGGACGGGCAGGAGGTGAGAATCTTCACCGGCTGTTCGGTCGTGCCGATCTTGGCCAGATCTTTGTTGATTTCCTCTTCCTTGCGCGAACGCACCTGGGTGGCAATGTCCGGACGGCTGGCGGCAAAGGTGCCGGATTCGCCGCAGCAACGGTCGTTCAGCGTCACGCCGCCGCCCAAGAGCTTGTTGGCTACGTCCAGCGGCTGGTAAGCCTTCATCGGGGTGTGGCAGGGGTCGTGGTACATATACTTCTGACCACCGATACCCTCCAGCTTCAGGCCCTTCTCCATCAGGTATTCATGGATGTCGATGATGCGGCAGCCCGGGAAAATATCCTCGAAGCGGTATTTCGCCAACTGGTCGTAACAAGTACCGCAGCTGACTACCACGGTCTTGATGTCCAGATAGTTCAGCGTATTGGCCAGACGGTGGAACAGCACGCGGTTTTCCGTGGTGATGGCTTCGCCCTTGTCGGCATAGCCTGCCGACGTTTGCGGGTAGCCACAGCACAGATAGCCCGGCGGCAGCACGGTCTGGGTACCCACATGCCACAGCATGGCCTGGGTGGCGAGGCCCACCTGACTGAACAGGCGTTCCGAGCCGCAGCCGGGGAAGTAGAACACCGCTTCGGCGTCTTCCGCCAGCTGCGGGTTGCGGATGACCGGTACCACGTTGGCGTCTTCCACATCCAGCAGGGCGCGGGCGGTTTTCTTGGGCAGGCCGCCAGGCATCGGCTTGTTGATGAAGTGAATGATCTGTTCCTTCACCGGGGCCTTGCCGACGGTGGACGGCGGCTGCTTGGTCTGCCCGCCGGTCAGGTGCAGCTTCTTGCCCACGCTGTAACCCAGGCGCTGTGCCTTGTAGGCAAAGCCGACCAGTCCGCCACGGATGGCCTTGATGGTGGACGGGTCCTTGACGGTAAGGAAGGCCATGCCCAGCGCGGTGCCGGGGTTGAAGCGCTTGTTGCCGGTCTTGCGCAGGAAATTGCGCATGGCGACCGAGACATCACCGAAGTCGATTTTCACCGGGCAGGGTTTCACGCAGCGGTGGCATACCGTGCAGTGATCCGCCACGTCGGATAGCTCGTCAAAGTGCTTCAGGCTGACGCCACGGCGGGTTTGTTCTTCGTACAGGAAGGCCTCGGTCAGCAGGCCGACGCCCAGAATCTTGTTGCGCGGGCTGTACAGCAGGTTGGCGCGCGGTACGTGGGTGGAGCACACCGGTTTGCATTTGCCGCAACGCAGGCAGTCCTTGACGCTGTTGGAAATGGCTCCGATGTCGGACTGCTCCAGAATCAGCGATTCCGCCCCCAGCAGCGAGAACGACGGGGTGTAGGCCATGGTAAGGTCGGCACCCGGCAGCAGCTTGCCACGGTTGAAATGGCCCTTGGGGTCCACGCGCTGTTTGTAGGCGCGGAAGGGGGCGATTTCGTCTTCGGTGAGGAATTCCAGCTTGGTGATGCCGATGCCGTGCTCGCCGGAAATCACACCGTTCAGGCTGCGTGCCAGGTCCATGATGCGTGCCACCGCCTTGTGCGCGGTTTGCAGCATGTCGTAGTCGTCAGAGTTGACCGGCAGGTTGGTGTGCACATTACCGTCACCGGCATGCATGTGCAGCGCCACGAACACGCGACCGCGCAGCACTTTCTGGTGCAGCGCGTGCACGGCATCCAGAATCGGCGCGTCGGCCTTGCCGGAGAACAGGTTTTCCAGATCGTTCAGCAGCTCGTCCTTCCAGCTGACGCGCAGCTGGAAGTCACGCATGGCGATGAATACGCTGGACGGGCTGGCATTGGCATCCACCAGCGGTGCATCCGGCCACAAGCTGCGGTACTGGGCGAACGGGGCGTCGAGATTGTCCAGCAGCCACTGCCAGCGCTGGCGCAGGGTGGTGATCAGCTCCAGCGCAGCACTGCGGCGCTCGCCGATGATTTCGTCAGCCGAGACAGCACCGCCTTCGGTATCCACCGGCAGATTGCCCTGGAAGTATTCAGTCAGCGTGTCCAGCAGGCGCAGCTTGTTGGCGATGGACAGTTCGATATTGATGCGCTCGATGCCGTCGGAGTAATCGCCCAGGCGCGGCAGCGGAATCACCACGTCTTCGTTGATCTTGAAGGCGTTGGTATGGCGCGAGATGGCGGCAGTGCGCGAACGGTCCAGCCAGAATTTCTTACGCGCTTCCGGCGTGACGGCGATAAAGCCCTCGCCGGTACGGGCATTGGCAAAGCGCACCACCTGGCTGGCGGCTTCTGCCACCGCGTTTTCATCATCGCAGACAATGTCGGCGATCAGCACCATCTTCGGGCGGCCTTTGCTCTTGGCCTTGGTGGCATAGCCCACGGCGCGCACATAGCGCCAGTCCAGGTGCTCCAGGCCTGCCAGCTGCACACCGGCCGCATGACCGGCACCGCCTTGCTTGAAGTAGTCGGTGATTTCCACAATGGCTGGGGTGGCTTGTGCCACGGTGCCGAAGAATTCCAGACACACGGTGCGGGTGTGCGCCGGCATGCGGTGCAGCACGAAACGCGCGCTGGTGATGATGCCGTCGGTACCTTCCTTCTGTACGCCAGGCAGGCCTGCCAGGAATTTGTCGGTCACGTCCTTGCCCAGACCCACCTTGCGGAAGGTGGGGCCAGGGATGTCCAGCTGCTCGGTGGACAGGACGGTCTTGTCGTCTTCCTTGTAGCGGGTGATGCGGAAGCTGGCGACGTCCACGTCGTGGATCTTGCCGTAGTTGTGGCCGACGCGTTCGATGAACATCCAGTTGCCGTTGGGGTCCACCATTTTCCAGCTGGCCAGGTTGTCCAGCGCGGTGCCCCATAGCAGGGCTTTCTTGCCGCCGGCATTCATGGCGACGTTACCGCCAATACAGGAGGCTTCGGCCGAAGTGGGGTCTACGGCAAACACCAGACCTGATGCGCTGGCGGCTTCGGCCACCCGCGCAGTCACCACACCGGCACCACACTGGATGGTGGCGCGCTGGCCGTCAAGGCCGGGCAGGGCGATGTATTCCACACCGTTGTGTTGTACCAGCTTTTCGGTGTTGATGACGGCGCTGCGGCGGTCCAGCGGCACAGCACCGCCGGTGTAGCCGGTACCACCGCCACGCGGGATGATGGTGAGTTCCAGCTCGATCAGCGCCCGCACCAGCGGCGCGATTTCTTCTTCGGTATCCGGCGACAGCACCACGAAGGGGTATTCGACGCGCCAGTCGGTGGCGTCGGTCACGTGCGACACACGAGCCAGGCCGTCAAACAGGATGTTGTCGCGGCGGGTGTGGCGGCTAAGCTTTTTCAGGATGGCCTGACGCAGGTCGCGAGTTTCGGCAAATTGATGCTCGAAACGGTTCACCGCTTCACGGGCGGCGGCAATCAGCTGGCCTACCTTGTCATTGCCTTCGCGGCGCTTTTCCACTTCCTGCAGGCGGTGGTGCATGGCTTCCACCAGCGCGGACAGGCGCTTGGGGTTGTCCAGCAGGTCGTCTACCAGGTAGGGGTTGCGGTCCACCACCCAGATATCCCCCAGCACTTCAAACAGCATGCGGGCGGAACGGCCGGTTTTGCGCTCGCTGCGCAACTCTTCCAGCAGCGCCCACATGGGTGCGCCCAGAAGCCGGATGAAGATTTCCCGGTCCGAATACGATGTGTAGTTATAGGGGATCTCGCGGAGACGCTGATGGGTGCTGGTGGTCATGGTCCGTGCTGCTGTAATTGTTTGAATACATTAGCGGCTAGTTTAGCCCAATTGCTGCGTTGCGAAAAATGCCGTTCACGTCATTTTTACATTTTGATATAAAGATACCGACCTGTTCTGGATGTTGTCCGACAAAACAGGCCCGTCAGCCTTAAGGTATTGCCACAAAAGGAAAAGCCCCTGTTATTAGCAGGGGCTGTGGTGTTTTGGCGGCAGTTTCACGGCTGTGTGGCAGCCAGCTGTGCAGCCAGACGCACGGCTTCATACAGGCTGCCCGGATCGGCCTGGCCGGTGCCAGCCAGGTCCAGCGCCGTGCCATGGTCCACCGAGGTGCGGATGATGGGCAGGCCCAGCGTGATATTGATACCGGCGCCGAAGCTGGCGTGCTTGAGCACCGGCAGGCCCTGGTCGTGGTACATGGCCAGTACCGCATCAGCCGTGGCCAGCTTGTCCGGGTTGAACAGGGTGTCAGCCGGTAGCGGGCCGATCAGCTGCATGCCTTCGGCGCGGAATGCTTGCAATACCGGTTCGATGACGTCGATTTCCTCGCGCCCCATGTGGCCGGATTCCCCGGCATGCGGGTTGAGCCCTGCCACCAGAATGCGCGGATTCTCCAGGCCAAACTTGTGCTGCAAATCGCCATGCAGGATGCGGATGACGGCTTCCAGCTCCGGCTTGGTGATGGCGTCGGCCACGGCACGCAGCGGCAGATGGGTGGTGACCAGCGCCACCCGCATGCCGGCCCCGGCTAGCATCATCACCACGCGTGGGGTGGCGGTGTGTTCTGCCAGGTATTCGGTATGGCCGCTGAATGGCACGCCCGCATCGTTGATCACGCCCTTGTGTACTGGCGCAGTCACCATGCCGGCAAACTCACCGGACAGGCAACCGGCAATGGCTGCATCCAGCGTATCCAGCACATAACGGCCATTGCGCGCATCCAGCACGCCCGGCGTGACCGGCACAGCCAGCGGGACATGCAGCACCTCCAGCGTACCTGCAGCCGGGGCAGGCTGGCCGGGCTGGCAAGCCTGAAAGTGCAGCTGGTGCAAGCCCAGCTGAATTGCACGCTGTTGCAGCAAGGTCAGGTCGGCAATCACCACCAGCCGGGCGTCTACCGCCAGATCGGCTAGTGTGAGGACCAGATCCGGACCGATGCCGGCTGGCTCACCAGCGGTGACGGCCAGCAGGGGGCGTGCCGCAGTCATGGTTTACTTGTCATCCAGACGCTGTTCGACAAAGGCTGAATCACGCAGCTGACGCACCCAGTCCAGATACGCCTGGTCCAGCTTGCGCAGGCGCAGCTGTTGCTTGATGGTCTGGCGTTCGCGATCGGCCGAAACATCCTGGTTGCGTTTGGCATCCACCAGGATCAGGTGCCAGCCAAACGGGCTGCGTACCGGTTCGGATACGGTGCCCACCGGCAACGCCAGCATGGCTTTTTCGAATTCCGGCACCATGTCGCCCTTGTTCACCCAGCCCAGATCGCCACCTTTGACATTGCTGCCGTCTTCGGAATACAGCTTGGCCATTTCGGCAAACTTGGCACCGCGCAGAATGCGGTCGCGGATTTGCAGGATGCGGTTTTTGGCGTCGGTGTCGGAAACCGCTTCATTGGTGCGGATCAGAATGTGCGAGGTGTGATATTGCTCCACCAGCATGGGCTGGTTACCACCGCGCTTTTCAATCAGCTGGAAAATCATGAAACCTTGCGGCGTGCGAATCACCCCGGTGTGTTGCCCCGGGTTGAGGCTGTCCAGCAAGGAGACGAATTCCTGCGGCAAGGTGGCGGCAGGACGCCAGCCCAGGTCACCACCCTTGATGCCGTTTGGTGCGTCGGAGTAAGTGGCTGCTACCTTGGCAAACGGCTGCTTGTCATTCAGTTCGGCCAGTGCCTTGCTGGCCTTGGCCGCCAGGTTGTCCAGCTGCTTGGCGTCAGCGCGTTCCGGGGTGCTGACCAGAATAGTGGCCAGGTGGTATTCGTTGCGATTGGCACTCTGGGCACTTTTCAGTACCTGATCCACTTCGCTGTCCGTCACGTTGATGCGCGAGCCGATTTCATTGTTCTTGAGTCGGGCCAGGATGATTTCGCGGCGGATTTCCTCACGGAAGCGGGCAAACGGCACGCCTTCCTTGGCCAGCTGGGCTTGCAGGCCTTTTACATCCAGCTTGTTCTGCTTGGCCAGGTCGGCAATCGCCAGGTCAAGGTCATGGTCGTCAACACGGATGCCGTTGCTGCTGGCGTATTCCAGCTGCGTCTGCTCGGTGATCATCTGTTCCAGCACCTGATGCGCCAGAACGTCACGCGACGGCGGGGTAATATTCTGCCCCTTCAGTTGCTGGATGACGGCATCAATGCGGTTTTGCAGGTCCAGATTGGTAATGACGGTCTTGTTGACCACCGCCACGATACGATCCATTTCATTGACCGGGTTGGCCGGTGCTGCGTGGGTCGTCTGGACGAGTGTTGCAATCAACAGAGCAAGCAGGGTTTTTTTCATGGTCAATTGGGTCGGGTATCAGAAATGTTGGAGTAGCCCGGAATGGCCAGCTTCAGGTCGGATGCCGGGCTGCTGCCCAGACTGCCCAGACCGCGCAGTTCCAGCTGGAAGAATACACCGGTGCTCTTGGTGGCCGAAGAGATGGTTGTCGCCAGAGTCGAGTCACGTTTGAGTACCACTCGAGCCGTCCAGCAGCCGTCGTTGTACTCTACCCCGAGCAGATGCTCAAGAGGCTTGTTGTCGATCAGCGAATAGTTCTCGCGTGCCACGGCATACCATTGGCGTACGATCGGCCATTGCACACCCAGGTCGATCTGACGCAGCGGGCCATATTGAGTGGTATCGCCAATTTGTTCATAACGGCCATAGCGGTAGCGCAAGCTGACGGTTTTGCCCGGTGCCGGGTTGTAACGGACCTGCATGCTGTAGCGCTGGGTTTTGGCCAGATCCTGGTTGTACTCATAGGTACTGTCCAGGCGCCAGGCCTGGTCAAGATCGCCGCCCAGGCTGCCCAGCAGGCCCTTGCTGTTGTTCTGCAGGGTGATCTGGTTGCCATACAGCGAGGTGTCTTCGTTTTTGAAGTAATAACGTTGACCCAGCATCACCCGCAGGCGTTCGCGTCCAGTTTCACTGCTGATCAGGCGGCTGGTCAGGGCTGCTGTCAACTGGTTGGCGGCATTGATGCGGTCCCAGCTGGAAAAGCGGTTTTCCGAGAACAACTGGGCGAAGTTGAAGTCGTTTTCCGAACTGTCAAAGTTCGGAATCATGCTTTGGTCCTTGGCTGGGATATAGACGTAAAACAGACGCGGTTCCAAGGTTTCCACATAATCACTGCTACTAAATTGCGTATCACGCTCAAAGTACAAGCCGGAGTCGGTGCTGAAAATCGGCAAGGTACGGGTGATGGTGCTGCCTGGCGTAGTATTGCTGCCCAGTGGATTCAGATCGTACTTGGTGTAGTTGACGCCGAATTTGGGGCGGAGGAAGCCCCAACTTTTACTTAATACATTCCATGTGACACTGGGATAGGCAACAAAGCGATCACCGGTTTGCAAAGTGGGGTGCGAGAAACGCGTCAGGTCACCTTGCAGGTTGAAGCTCAGCCCGTCCGGGAGCTTCTGATTGGCCACCAAGGTTATTTGCGGCAGCCGTGCATAGGGCTGGTCGGCGGCAATGACCGGATCTTCCAGCGTCTGGTAGCGCTGAGTGCGCAGCATGGTGTCGACATTGCCACCCTGCCAGCCTGTGCTGTACTTCACCCAGGCTTCGCGCTTGAGGTTGACATTGGTGGCCTGCAGGGTGCGATCGCCAAAGTCGTTAAAGTAATTGACGTCCGATACGTAGTTGTAGTCGTAGCCAAAGGTCAGGCCCGGCAGCAGGGTTTGCTTGTGGGTGGCGTACCAGGCGTAGCGGTTGGTGTGAGTCAGCTTGTCGTTGCGCAATTGCTCGGTATAAATGCTGCCCTCGTAGTCCGGTTCCAGGTAACGGAACTCACCAGCCAGCATGGTTCCCCGCTTGAGGTTGATGTGCGGGGTGAAGGTGGCATCGAAATTGGGCGCGATATTCCAGTAATAGGGCAACGCAATGTCAAAGCCGGTGGTGCCGGAGCGGAAGGTGGGCGTCAGCAGGCCGGATTTGCGGCTGCCATCCAGCGGGAAGTCGATCCAGGGCGTGTACAGGATGGGAACACCCTGGAATTCCAGCCGGGCATTGCGGGCTACACCGATATTGGTGGCGTAATTTAGGTCCAGCGTGGAGGACTTCAGGTACCAGGAGTCATCGCCGACTACGCAGGAGTTCACCCGGCTGTTGATCAGACGGTACTGGTCCGGCCCGGTGAACTGAGCTTCACTGCCATCACCACGGAAGGCAACGCCAGATTTCGCTAGGCTGCGCTTGGCACCGCCGGGTTTGTTATTGGTATCCGGGTTGCCCATTTGGAAGGATGGCTGCTGGGCCGAACCGGTATGTTCATCCATCCAGTAGTCCAGCGTGGTACCGGTGACGACGTCTTTGTCGCGGGTCAGGCGGAAGTGATTACCGGCTTTGACCCGGTTCTGTTGCTGGTAGTAGTCCAGCCAGTCAGCTTCCAGGGTCTGGTTGTCGCGAATCACCACCACATCGCCACTGGCTTTCAGCTTGTCCTGCATCTGCCCGTCCATGTGGTCGGCAGTGACATGCGTTTGCCCCTGGGTGGTGGGCGGGGTATTAGGCGCTTCCGGCGCATTGTCTGCGGCCTGGGCGGCAGAAACCGAGAAAGCGGCTGCCAGAGCCAGCGTCATTTTCGTGGGCTGCAGTTTGAGCATGCACAAAGCCATATCGTGTGGACAGGTGAGCAGGTTAAAATCAGCAGATTCTATCAGCATCGTGACGAACCGACATGCAACGTTTGGAACAACTCAAGAGCTGGCTTGACAGCCTGTATCCGCAAACCGACATCATGGTGGAGTTTGCCGCGGCCGACGCCGACTTCCGTCGCTACTTCCGTGCCCACTTCCCGGATGGTACTTCGCGCATCGTCATGGATGCGCCGCCAGAGAAAATGGATACCGATCCTTATGTGAAGGTTCGTGAGATTTTTGCGGTGGTCAATGTCCCGCAGATCATCGCCCGCGACCGCGAGCAAGGTTTCATGTTGCTGGAGGATCTGGGCAAGATCACCCTGCTGGCAGCGCTGGAACACGACGCGCGTCCGCTGGTGCATCGTCATCTGCTGCTGGAGGCGGTGGATACCCTTGTAGCCTTGCAGCAAGCCAGCCGTCCCGATGTGTTGCCAGAGTACGACGAAGCCTTGCTGCGCCGGGAACTCAGCCTGTTTCCGGAATGGTATTGCGCCAAGGAACTGGGCAAGCCGCTCAACTTTGCGCAGCGCCAGTTATGGGATGCCGGCTGTGAAAAACTGCTGGCCGCCATCCTGCCGCAAAACAAGGTTTTCGTGCATCGCGACTTCATTGTGCGCAATCTGATGCTGACCTCCGGCCACCCCGGTGTGCTGGATTTCCAGGACGCAGTCTATGGCCCCATCAGCTACGATCTGGTGTCCTTGTTGCGCGATGCCTTCATCGAGTGGGAAGAGGATTTCGTGCTGGATGTCGCCATCCGCTACTGGGAAAAAGCCCGCGCCGTTGGCTTGCCGGTACCGGAAAGCGTGGATGATTTCTACCGTGATTTCGAATGGATGGGCGTGCAGCGCCACCTGAAAGTGGCTGGAATCTTTGCAAGACTTTACCACCGTGACGGCAAGGAAAAGTATCGCAGCGAGATTCCGCGCTTCATCAAATACCTCAAACGCACCACCCGCCGCTATCAGGAGCTGGCTCCGCTGTACCAGTTGTTGTTGCAACTGGTGGGCAAGGACGAGACCGATGCCGAGTTGCAATCGGCCTACCCGGTACTGAGCGTCAAGGGCTGATTGTGTGGGCATGAAAGCAATGATTCTGGCGGCCGGGCGTGGTGAGCGCATGCGCCCGCTGACCGACCACACACCCAAGCCTTTGTTGCTGGCCGGTGGCAGGCCGCTGATCGAATGGCATATCCGCAGTCTGGCCGCTGTGGGCATTCGTCAGTTGGTGATCAACCACGCCTGGCTGGGTGCGCAAATCGAACAGTCACTGGGCGATGGCGACCGCTGGGGTGTGGACATCGCCTATTCACCGGAAGCCAGCGCACTGGAAACGGCAGGTGGCATTGCCACCGCACTGCCCTTGCTGGGCAATGCACCTTTTCTGGTGGTGAATGGCGATGTGCTGAGCGATGTCGATTTCGCCCCCTTGCAACAACAGGCAGCGCAGCTGGATGGCAAAACCCGCCTGGCTCACCTGCTGCTGGTGGATAACCCGCCGCACAATCCGGCGGGTGATTTCGGCCTGCTGGACAACGGCCTGTTGGTCGCCACCCCGGCCGCCGGTAACGGCCTGACCTTTTCCGGCATCGCTGCCTACCATCCGGCCCTGTTTGCCAGCACAGCTGCCGGGCAGCCGGCCAAGCTGGCACCGCTGCTGCGTGAAGCCATGGCGCAAGGGCAGGTGAGTGGCAGTCGGCTGGATGGCATGTGGCTGGATGTAGGCACGCCGGAGCGGCTGGCCGAAGCCGATGCCATTGCCGCAGGCTGGTCGGTGTGAGCCGGCGCATTCTGGGCGTGGACCCCGGCAGCCGCATTACCGGTTTCGGGGTGATAGACCTGATAGGCCAGCAGCGTCACTACGTGGCATCGGGTTGCATCCGCACCCCGCAGGGCGCGCCGCTGGCCGAACGCATCAAGGTCATCATCGATGGCCTGTTTAATGTCATTGATACCTATCAGCCGCACGAAGCAGCCATCGAGCAAGTGTTCGTCAACGTCAACCCGGCAGCCACGCTGATGCTGGGCCAGGCGCGTGGTGCCTGTGTTTCTGCGCTGGTGTTGCGCAATCTGGCGGTGGCGGACTACACCGCCTTGCAGGTGAAACAATCGGTGGTGGGGCACGGCAAGGCGGCGAAAGAGCAGGTGCAGCACATGGTGGTGCGCATGCTCAATCTGTCCGGTACGCCACAAGCCGATGCGGCGGACGCGCTGGCTGTGGCACTGGCGCACGCCAATCTCAGCGGCGGTGCGATAGGTCAACTGGCACGCCAGGGCCTGAAAGTGCGTGGCGGGCGCTTGGTATAGCGCAAGCACGGTTGATAGTGGCTGCGCTATGCTGTGGTCATCGACCTGACGGAAGCCTGCATGTCTCCCTCTCCCATCGCCATCGAACCGCAAGCCGCCGCCCTGGTGCATCGTCCGGCACGCTGGTGGCTGGCCACCCGGCCGGCCTTTCTCACCATTACGCTGGCCGGTGTCTTGCTGGGTATCGCCGCCAGCGGCGGTGCAGCATTACAACAGCACTGGCCCTTGGCGGTGCTGGGGCTGATTCTGGCCTTGCTTACGCATGCCGCAGTCAATGTCATCAATGATGTGGCTGACCATCACAACGGAACGGATGCAGCCAATACAGCGCGGCTGTTTCCGTTTACCGGTGGCAGCCGCTTCATCCAGAACGGTGTGCTCAGTGCAACACAGATGCGTAGCCTCGCCTATGGGCTGTTTGCTTTGGTGACGGCTGGCGGGCTGTATCTGGTCAGCTTGCGTGGCTTGCCCTTATTGCTGATCGGCCTTGCCGGCGTGCTGTTGGGCTGGGGCTATTCGGCTCCGCCTTTGCGGCTGAACAGCCGGGGCCTGGGCGAAGTCAGCGTGGCGCTGTGTTTTTTGTTGCTGCCGCAGGGCATGGTGGTGTTGCTGACCGGTGGCTGGCAGAGCACCTTGCTATGCGCCAGCCTGCCCTATGCCATCCTTACCAGCCTGCTGTTGTATATCAACCAGTTTCCCGATCGCGAAGCCGACCGGCTGGCTGGCAAGTGGCACTGGGTGGTGCGGCTGCCACTAGCGCAAGCCCGCGCCGTGTATGGTCTGCTGGCGGTATTGGCTTATGGCTTGCTTGCCATGCTGCTGTGGCAGCAGCGGCTGCCGCTGTTTGCCGCGCTGGGCTTGCTCACCTTGCCGCTGTCCGGTTTTGCCAGCGTGCAGTTACGGCAGCATGCGGACGAACCGTCGCACTTGCGCCCGGCCATTATCGCCACCATCATGGCGGCCAATCTGTATCCACTGCTGCTGGCCGTGGCCTTGCTACTGGCCTGAGCAGTCAATCTCATCGGGAGAATGTTTGTCATGATCGGACGCCTCAGTGGCACTCTTATCGAAAAACTGCCACCGCAAGTGGTGGTGGACGTCAATGGCGTTGGTTACGAAGTGGATGTGCCGATGACGACGTTTTACCAGCTCCCGGCCCTGGGGCAGAAAGCCAGCTTGTTCACCCACCTGGTGGTGCGGGAGGATGCCCACCTGCTGTTTGGCTTTGCCAGCAAGGAAGAGCGGGAAACCTTCCGCCAGCTGATCAAGGTCAGCGGCATTGGTGCCAAGATTGCGCTGGCCATCCTGTCCGGCATGACGGCTGATGAACTGGCGGTGGCCATTGCCAGTGAAGATATCAAGCGCCTGTCGTCTGTGCCTGGCATTGGCAAGAAAACCGCCGAACGTCTGGTGCTGGAGCTGCGTGGCAAACTGGCTACCGGCAGCAATCTGGCTGTACCCGGCGGCCTGCCTTTTGCTGCCACGCCGGACGAAAAGAGCGATATCGTCAACGCCCTGCTGGCACTGGGTTACAACGAGAAAGAAGCCGCCGCCGCCACCAAGGGCCTGCCTGCCGACGTGACGGTCAGCGACGGTGTGCGTCTGGCCTTGAAGAATTTGATGAAGGGCTAGCCTGCGGCCTGTTGGGTCAGGTGGTAATATGGACGGATTCAAAATTCAGCCACCGCGGCAGTACCCATGATTGAAACCGACAAGCTGATTGGCGGCGCACCTGAGCGACGCATCGTTACCCAGCAAAGCCTGTCCTCGCAGGAAGAAGCACTGGAGCGCGCCCTGCGCCCCAAGCTGCTGGATGAATATGTGGGCCAGAAGAAGGCACGCGAACAGCTGGAAATCTTCATCGAGGCCGCCAAACGCCGTGGTGAAGCGCTGGACCACGTTCTGCTGTTCGGCCCGCCTGGACTGGGCAAGACCACGCTGGCACATATCGTAGCGCGCGAGATGGGGGTCAACCTGCGCCAGACCTCCGGCCCGGTGCTGGAACGTGCCGGCGACCTGGCAGCCTTGCTGACCAATCTGGAGCCGCACGATGTGCTGTTCATCGACGAAATCCACCGCCTGAGCCCGGTGGTGGAGGAAATCCTTTACCCGGCGCTGGAGGATTACCAGATCGACATCATGATTGGTGAAGGCCCGGCTGCCCGCTCGGTCAAGCTGGACTTGCCGCCCTTCACCCTGGTGGGCGCCACCACCCGTGCCGGCATGCTGACCAACCCCTTGCGCGACCGCTTTGGCATTGTCGCCCGACTGGAGTTCTATACCGCTGAGGAGCTGACCAGGATTGTCAGCCGCTCAGCCGGACTGTTGAACGTGACGCTGGGTGATGATGGTGCCTTTGAGGTGGCACGCCGTTCGCGCGGCACGCCGCGTATTGCCAACCGCCTGCTGCGCCGGGTGCGCGACTATGCCGAAGTGAAATCGGATGGCGTGGTCACAGCCCAGGTGGCAGATGCCGCGCTGGCCATGCTGGATGTCGACCCGGCCGGTCTGGACGTGATGGACCGCAAGCTGCTGGCCGCCATTCTGGAGAAGTTCGGCGGCGGCCCGGTGGGGCTGGACAATGTCGGTGCGGCCATAGGCGAGTCCACCGACACCATCGAAGATGTAATCGAACCCTTCCTGATCCAGCAGGGCTATTTGCAGCGTACCCCGCGTGGCCGCATGGCCACGGCGCTGGCGTACACCCACTTTGGTCTGCCGCTGAAAGACTAGTCCCATGCAGAAAATCATCATCAAGACCGGCCGTACTTATCCGGCGCTGGCCGAAAAACTGGGCGATTTTGAACACTGGATTGCCCGCGAGTTGCAAGCTGCGCCCGGTGAGTGGCGCGTGGTGGATGTGCAGCGTGGTGAAGCCCTCCCAGCGGTGCAGGACTGCGCCGCTGCGGTGATTACCGGTTCTCCGGCCATGGTGAGCGACCGCGAAGACTGGAGCGTGGCCACGGCCCACTGGTTGCGTGAGGCAGTGGCGCGTGAGGTTCCGCTATTGGGCATCTGTTATGGCCACCAGTTGCTGGCTGATGCGCTGGGTGGCAGCGTGGGCTATCACCCCAAGGGGCCGGAGGCAGGGGTGGTGGAGGTCGACCTGTTACCTGCCGCCGCAGAAGACCCGCTGTTTGCCGGTTTTTCGGCACGTTTCCCGGCGGCGGTCATCCACTGGCAGTCAGTCAGCACATTGCCACCGGGTGCGGTACGGCTGGCCGCCAATGCATTCGAACCCAATCACGCCTTCCGCCTTGGCTCGGCCTGGGGCGTACAATTTCATCCCGAGTTCGATCTTGCTGCCATGGACGCGTATCTGGCGCACCTGGCGCCCACGCTGCAGGCGGCAGGTCTGGCACCCGAAGCCTTGCGCACACAGCTGTGCCCCACACCGCAGGCTGCTTCTGTCTTGCAGCGTTTTGCCCGTCTGCAACAACAGCCATCTGTCTGAGTGCAGGCTGCGGCACATGAATTGATTTGTTATCTGACCTGATTTGGTTTTCCAGAAAGGAAACATCATGTTTTATGCACTGTTTGCTGCCATTGTTGCGGTCGCCCTGGCTACTTCGCTGGCAGTGGTGCGTTTTTTTGACCCGGCTATTGTCAAGATATTGCGTCGCACGCTGGGGCAGGACCTGGCCGATGCCTGGCGCTACTACATCAGCTTTGCCATCGTGGTGGCAGGGATCTCCGGTGGCGTCCGCCCCTGGAATCTGGAGCAGTATTTGCCGCCCACTGCCGGCAAGGGCAGTACCCAGCTGGAACTGACCGGTGCGCGCTGGGTGCTGGAATTGTGGAATGCGCTGACCGAAACCCTGCGCTCGATGGCGCTGGTGATGTTCCTGTTCTTCATCTGCCTGATGATGGCCTATGTGATTGCCCGCGCGCTGGAGTTGCGCCGCGCCCGCGAGCTGGAGGCAGGCAAAAACATGGATGGGTCCACTCAGGATTGATCCTGCAACTGGCCTGTTCACTTTACTGATCCAGGCTGGTGTTACTCATGCAAAAGGCGGCTTGCGCCGCCTTTTTTGTGTCTGTCACTACCCTGATGCCGGTTTTACAGCGTGACCATATTGTCGCGGTGAATCAGTTCCGGCTCCACCATATAGCCCAGTGTGGCTTCAATCTCGCGTGTGGTTTTCTTCATGATCAGCCGGGCTTCGTCCGAGCTGTAGTTCACCAGGCCACGTGCCACTTCCAGCCCTTCTGGGTCGACACAAGCCACTGCTTCGCCGCGCAGGAAGTCACCCTCGATGGCGGTAACGCCTACCGGTAGCAGACTGGTGCCGCGTTCGCGTACCGCCAGCGCCGCACCGGCGTCCAGCATAATGCGACCGGTCAGCTTGAGGTGATCTGCCAGCCATTGCTTGCGTGCGGCCATGCGGTTGGTCGGTGCCAGCAGCTGGGTACCAATCCCTTCACCGTCCGCCAGACGGGACAGCACATCATGTTCGCGACCGCAGGCAATCACTGTGTCTGCGCCACTGCGAGCCGAACGCTTGGCGGCGAGAATTTTGGTGATCATGCCGCCGGTACCCACACTGGAGCCAGCACCTCCGGCCATGTCCTCCAGTGCGGTATCACCCGCCTGTGCTTCGTGCACGAATACCGCATCCGGATGCTTGCGCGGGTCGGCAGTGTACAGGCCTTGCTGGTCGGTCAGGATGATCAGCGCATCGGCTTCAATCAGGTTGGTCACCAGTGCGCCCAGCGTGTCGTTGTCGCCAAAGCGGATTTCGTCGGTAACGACAGTGTCGTTCTCATTGATGATGGGGACGACATTGAGATTGAGCAGGGTGGTGAGTGTGGTGCGCGCATTCAGGTAACGGGTGCGGTCGGCCAGGTCTTCGTGGGTCAGCAGAATTTGCGCGGTTTTCAGGCCGAAAGAGCGAAACGCGGTTTCATAGGCCTGACACAGGCCCATCTGGCCGACGGCAGCGGCTGCCTGCAATTCGTGAACCCCCTTGGGGCGTACCGACCAGCCCAGGCGCTGACAGCCTTCGGCAATGGCACCGCTGGAAACCAGCACCACCTGCTTGCCACGGCGTTTGAGCTCGGCAATTTCAGCAGCCCAGCGCGCCAGCGCCGCCAGGTCCAGTCCTTTGCCATCATTGGTGACCAGGCTGGAACCTACCTTGACCACAATCCGGTTGGCGGCATGAATCACCGAGCGCATACAAAACCCTTCTGCTGCAATAAATGAAGAAGCTGAAGAGTTTACCGCAAACTGGACAGCATGGGCGTGGCTCAGAAGTGGTCGCTATCGCGATATTCCATCAGCTGGAAATGAGGGGATTGTTTGTCCAGCCTGGAGGAGCGTATCAGCATGTCACCCTTGTCATCCCACAGGCGGAATTCGCGCAGGCGGCTGAACGGGCGGCCTTGCATCAGCAGCAGGGCCGGGCGACGCAGGCTGGCAATAGCCGGAAGGCGCAGGGAAAATTGCGGGGTGTCGCTGGGATGGGTGATGGTGGGAATGATCATGACGGCTTCGGGTTTGGCCGCGATGATTTCCACCCCGCATTCCACATCCACTCCGTCCGGCAGCAAGGAAACCCAGCACACCATGCACAACTGGGCCGTGTCGGGCTTGCCCGGATGGGTGAGCAGGACGGCTTCGCCAGCGCGCAGGGTCTGACCGCGTGGTTGGCCGCGCAGCAGAAAGCCGGTGGCGCTCTGGTTCACCACCACAAACAGGCTGGGCGGTGGCGGAGCCCGGGTGGTGGGGGGCGGTGCGGCTTCCTCGTTACCGGCCTGCACCCAGCTCATGCCATTGCTGCGATACCAGATGGCCGGCACGGTGGAAATCAGTTCGATCACTTCCTGAATCGGCAGGCGCTGGTGACGGCGACGGCGTGGTTGCTGCCATTCGGCTGCCAGCGACTGCAACAGGTACAGCTCATCGTAAACCTGGCTGGGGTTGTTGCTGGTGTTCTGCACCTTGGTCAACTGCTCGATGCTGTGATTGAGCACAGTAATGGCCGGCGCCAGGTCCAGCAGATAACACCCTGCTTCCAGGGTTTCCGCCTGGATGCGCAAGAAACGCGGCGGCTCGTCACGGCTGGCATCCACCAGATAGCCATGCGCCTGCCCCTGGATGGCCTCCACCGGAACCAGCCCGGTCTGATGGGCCAGGTCCATGATCAACTGCTTGGCCACCAGTAATTCAGGCATGGACAGCCGGTTGGTGGAAGTCAGCCCCAATAGCAGGATCTGGCGGTAAATGGTGGCCGGTGAGTCGTCGTTTTCCAGATGCTTGTCCTGCCAGCCACGTGCCAGGGCAAAGCTGAACAGCTGGTGGCAGTCGTACCAGAAGTGAGCCGGTGGCGGGCTATAGCTCTGGCAGCAGATGCTCAGCAACTGGCGTGCCGACATCATGGTGTACAGCAGCAGCTCGATGCGCTGTTGCTCGCGTTCCAGCAGGCCCCGTTTGGCCAGCCGCTCGCTCAGCGTGCGTTTGAAGGCAATGAAAATCGCTTCGAACAAGGCCGCCCCCAGCATGGCCAGCTGGCGGGTGCGCGGTGCCGAGGTCAGGTCGGTCTGGATGATTTCACTTTCCAGCGCGGGGTAGTAGCGGTCCAGCCCCTTCAGGTATTGCAGCAACAGCTTATGGCGGTTTGCCACTTCCATCGGAGTGCGGCTGAGATTGCGCAAGGCATCCAGCATTTGGCGGCCGCATTCATGCAGGTCGGTGTACGGCAAGCGTTCTACCCAGCTGGCAACGCTGTCAGGGTTGGTGTCTACCAATCTCGGGTCCATATCCAGAGCGGGCAAGGCAAGCTGCATCGTGCATCCTGTGGCTAGGCGGGTAAGGTGATGGGTTCTCGCAGAATGACAAACCATATGGATGATTGATCTGTCATTCCTTGTAACACTCATGCTATTTGAATCAAGCCTGCCTAGGCAAGGTAATCCTCATGGCAACGCAGTGACCGGCCCGGTCAAAATCGTGTTTTCTTGATGCAGGGCATCCAGCACAGTGCAAGTGGCCTGGAACAGCTGCATCATTTCGGTGGGCTGCATGACATAAGGCGGCATGAAATACACCGTCTTGCCTATCGGTCTGACCAGGCAGCCCAGTTTCAGCATGGCCGAGAAAAAGGCTTGTGCAAAGTCAGCGCGCGGGCTTTCTACATCGAACGCCCAAATCATGCCGGTATGGCGGAAGTGGCGCACATCTGCCCGTTCAGCCAGTGGCGCCAGAATGTCAGTAAAGGTGGCGGCCAGTTCGCGATTGCGCGCAATGATGTCTTCGTCGGCAAAAATGTCCAGCACCGCCAGGGCGGCGCTGCAAGCCAGGGCATTGCCGGTGTAGCTGTGCGAGTGCAAAAAGCCACGGGTGACATCATCGTGATAAAACGCCTGATAGATGGTGTCGGTGCTCAGTACACAGGACAGGGGCAGGAAGCCGCCGGTAATACCTTTGGACAGGCAAAGAAAGTCCGGTTTGATGCCG
Source organism: Aquitalea sp. LB_tupeE (assembly GCF_013391415.1). Taxonomy (GTDB): domain Bacteria; phylum Pseudomonadota; class Gammaproteobacteria; order Burkholderiales; family Chromobacteriaceae; genus Aquitalea. The sequence continues at coordinate 103,639 of NZ_JACAXB010000013.1, read as the reverse complement.
GCCTGTTCGCAGGCAAACAGCGTACCGGTGCGTCCGAAGCCCACGGCAATTTCATCGGCAATCAGGTGTACTTGGTACTGATCGCACAAGCGGCGCAGTTCTGTCAGGTAGACCGGGTGGTACATGGCCATGCCGGCCGCACCCTGTACCAGCGGTTCCACAATGATGGCCGCCATCTCGCCAGCCTTCTTTGCCAGCACATTTTCCAGCGAGCGAATAGCAGCCATGGCCACGTCCTCAGCACTCTGTCCGGGCCGGGCCAGTCTTGCATCCGGCGAAGGCACGCGCACACCAGGCTTGAGCAGCGGCGCGTAGGTGGCGGAAAACAGCGGGACGTCGGTGACTGCCAGCGCCCCGGCGGTTTCACCGTGATAGCTGTTATCCAGGCTGATGAAACGGCACTTTTCCGGCTGACCGATGTTCTTCCAGTAATGAAAGCTCATCTTCAGGGCGATCTCGGTAGCGCTGGCACCATCCGAGGCATAGAAAACATGGCCAAGCCCGGTCAGCGCCGACAGGCGCTCGGATAGTTCGATCACCGGCTTGTGGGTGAAACCGGCCAGAATCACATGTTCCACCTCATCCAGCTGCTGCTTGATGGCCTGTTTGATGGGCGGATGGCCATGGCCGAACAGGTTCACCCACCAGGAACTCACCGCATCCAGATAGCGATTGCCGTCAAAATCCTCCAGCCACACTCCTTCGGCTTTGGCAATGGGGATGATGGGCAGGGTTTCGTGGCGTTTCATCTGGGTACAAGGGTGCCAGACGCTGTCGCGGCTGCGGCTCAGCCAGTCCTGGTTGCTCATGAGGGCTCCTGTAAGCGGGAATGGCAGGATGCTAACACAGCCAGTCCCGTCACCCGGAACTGACAAAAAACGTCACATGCTGACAGGCTATGCAAGGTGAGTGATGGCGAGTCACCCTGAAAACACGGCATGCCGCCACCTGGCACGCTTTCTGCATTATGTAAGCCCGTGCATACCGCGGAGAGGGGCATGCGACGCAATAACGGTTTTACCTTGATTGAACTGATGATTGTGGTAGCCATCATCGGCATTCTGGCTGCGATTGCAATACCGGCGTATCAGAACTACACCATCAGGGCTAAGGTATCGGAAGGTTTGTTACTGGCGGATTCCATCAAGTCGGCAATGTGGGATAGTTACACCACAAATAATGCTTGGCCGACGAGCAATGCATCGGCAGGTATTGCATCTGCTGCCGGTTATAAAACAGTGTATGTTGATAGTGTCAGTATTGTTGCCTCAGGTAGTGTAAGCGATATTGTCGTTTCTTATAACGCTTCCACCGTTGCATCTGGCCTGATTGTCACGCTGACACCTGTGGTTACTAGTGGTTCCATCATCTGGCAGTGTTCAGCAGGATCCGGCTTTGGTAGTTATTTACCTTCATCTTGTCGTTAAATTTTCTCAGGAGTGTTGTTATGAAAAAGCAAATGCAGCAAGGTTTTACCTTGATCGAACTAATGATTGTAGTTGCCATTATTGGTATTCTGGCCGCAATTGCGATTCCGGCGTACCAAGACTATACAAAGCGTGCTCGTGTAACAGAGGGTTTGGCGCTTGCTGATGCCGCTAAAACAGCCGTTTCTGAATATTATGCATCTAACAATGCATTTGGATCTGGGAATGCTTCATATGGTCTTGCTACAACAATTTCTGGCAATTCGGTAAGTAATTTGCAGGTCAGCACTTCTGGAACTATTGTAATTACATATAACCAGACCGTTGCTAGCAATGCGACGCTTCTGTTAGCCCCGACAATTACATCAGGTGCCATTCAGTGGACTTGCACATATGCTACTGCTCAGAATGGTATTACCCCTTCCGGGTTGCAGTCGGGTTGGGTTCCTTCTAACTGCCGTAGCTAAATAGAGTTCTAATTTGAAAAGAGGTGCTTTGGCGCCTCTTTATTTTATTATGAGACTAAGAATATTGGTTTTGGTGTGTGCTTTTATTTTTCCTTTTCTCAATTTTTTGCATTATGTCCCAGTTGCTGATTGGTGGACTAATGCGCTGGTTGTGTTTTGCAGTGTCCTTGCTGGTATTGTTCTATTTTTTCAATTTCGGCGTGATAATGAAGTATTAGTCATCGAGTTATGTTTGGTGTTGTTTTTTGCTGGCAATGCATTGGCTGGGTTTTTTATGCATATTAATCCAGGTAGTTTCAATTCGTTGCTTGGTTGTTTGGTTGTTATGTTAGTACTTTCTCGTTATTTCTATGTCCAAAAAGTAGCGAGTAATGATGAGTTTGTTTGTGATGTTGCGAAGGTTGTTTTTGCTGGTGGTTTATTGCAAGTTATTTTGGGGCTTCTCCAGGTGTTTGGCTTGGCTCCATTAATGCATGGTTATGTCATGTACGATCCTGCAAATCCAGCTGGGAACATTATGGGTAATATTGCTCAGCGTAATTTGTATGGTCATTACCTTGCTTGGGCAATGTTCTCAGCCTGCTATTTGTATTCAAGAGAAATTCTGCGTTTACCTTTCCTGTTACTGGCACAGCTCTTTCTAGGATTGCTGATCGCTTGGAGTGGCGGGCGTTTAATTTTGGGATATGTCACTGCGGCTATTGTTTGGGGCATACTTTGGCGCTTGCGAGCAGATCGTAATGAGCGCATGGTAAAAATGGTTTTTGCACTTTTTATTGTTTTGTTTACGGTATTTTTCACTCAATTATGCCTTCAGCAGATCAATGATGCATTGTCGTGGGTTGGATTTAGAATTGATTTGCAAAGTGGCGTAGAGCGGTTGTTTGATCATGGATTCGGTGCGCGGCGGCGTATCGAATGGACAAAGGCGTGGATATTGTTCAATCAGCATCCTTGGTTTGGAGTTGGTTGGGATGGTTACGCATCAGCAGCTAATTGGTTAGAGGTACATGGTGGCTTGCCAAAAGTTCCAGAGTCATGGTTGTTTGCCCATTGCCACAATCTTGTTTTCCAGTTGCTGGCGGAGACAGGATTGTTTGGTACTTCTATTTTTATGTTCAGTCTTGCTTTGTTGATTTTACCATTTTTCTGGAAAAAAAATGCAACAACTGAAAATTTATTTATAATAATTATTCTGTCGGTTACGTTAATTCACTCAATGTTTGAATTTCCATTATGGTACCTGCCATTCTTGGCAATGTTTATACTGACTTTGTCATTATCACCCCAGCCTGTTTTTCATCTTCAAATTCGAGCTATTTTTTGGCGTGGTATGTATGTAATATTTTTTATTTTATGTTTTTTCTATGTGGTAGTTGGTGTATTCAGATTCAATACATTGACTAGGGAGTCAATGCCAACTGCGGATGTGCACGTAAATCAAAAGCGTATTGAAAAACTCTCTGTAATACGTCTTGATCCGTTATGGAGCGATGATGCCAGTTTTGCGCTGGCACGATTCTTATCGCCTAGTCGTGATCATCTTTCACTCAAGCTTGATATTTATGATCCCTTGTTAAGTTATCGTCCACAGCCATTTATTTTGCAGAATGGAGCATTGCTTCATGCGTTGGCTGGTGATACGAGTAAAGCATCTGATCTGATTAAGCAGTTTATTGTAGTTTATCCAGATCAAGTGTTGTCACTTTGTTTTTATCTGGATCGACAAGCAGATACAGCATATATTCCTTTACGTACCCTTGCAGACCAAGCGTGTCAGATCAGTATGAAATACCCTGGTAATGCCAATGATGATGCACGCCGATTGGCGATCGTCAATGCTTTTGCCGCCCCCGTCACTCGCAAAGCACTTTTCTGATCGTCTACAGGCACCGTCGGCTCAGGCTGGCGGTGTCTTCCTGTCGGACATGCGGTATCCTCCTTGTTTTGCTTTCGGCTCCTTTATTTCATCATGTCCCTTCCGACGCTTTCCCGCCGCATGGCCTTGCTGGCGTTTTGCCTGATCGCCATCCTGCCCTTTGCATCCCGCATTCATTTTGTACCGCTGCCGCAATGGTTTGGCGAGATGAATGTGGTGTGGCTGATGCTGGCTTCCGCTGTCTTCCTGCTACCGGTGGCAACCCTGTTTGAACGCGTACCCCGTGCCAGCTGGTGGTGTTTATTGCTCGCACTGTTGTGGGGTGTGCAGCCTCAACTGGTGCAGGCGCTGTTTCCCGGCATGACTTATGCCACTGCACTGGCCTGGCTGGTGGTGGCCTTGCTGGCGGGTCTGTCCTACAGCCTGCAGCAAACCTTCGGGCAGCGAGACTTTGCCATTTGGCTGGCACGGGCGGTGATTGTGGGTGGTTTGGTGCAGTCGCTGATTGGCTTGGCTCAGCTTACCGGCCTTGCCCACACGCTGGGCCTGTTTTATGACAGTGCCCACCCCACTACCAATATCTTTGGTCATATCGGTCAGCGTAATCAGTATGCGCATTATCTGATGTGGTCGGTGGTGAGCGGGGTATACCTGTTTGCTGTGGACCGCATGGCGCGTGGCTGGTTGGCCTTGCTGGTGGTGTGGATGGGATTGATGCTGGCATATGCTGCATCGCGTACTACGCTGTTGTATCTGCTGGCACTCACCATGCTGGGCCTGGTATGGCACTGGCGCATGCGTAGCCAGGAGTCGCGCCGTCTGATGTGGGCCATGTTGCTGGCTTGTGTGGTGATTTTCGCCGCGCAGTTTGCCTTGCCCTTGGTCAATCACCTTATTTCGCTGTTCACCCATGCCAATGTGACCAATGCTTCCGGCGTGGAGCGACTGGCGGCCAATGGTGACGACATGGGTTCGCGCCGTATTGCCGAAATGACCAAGGCCTGGCTCACGTTCAAGGCTCATCCCTTGTGGGGGGTGGGTTGGTCGCAATATGCCGCGGAAAGCGTACGTTTGCAGCCCCTGCCGCAGTTTGCCAGTGCCGGCTTCAATAGCGGCCTGTTCACCAATTGCCATAACCTCATTCTGCAATTGCTGGCGGAAATGGGTTTGCCGATCACGTTGGCTGTGGTCGTCGGCTTTGCCTGGGTGACATGGCCATTCTTCAGCGAGCGTGCGGAAGCCGAAGGCATGCTGGCGCTGGGCTGCATGGCGGTGACGCTGATTCACAGCATGCTGGAATATCCGCTGTGGTATTTGTATTTCCTGGCCATGCTGGTCGTGTTCGCTTCGATGGCACCCGCACGTACTGCCCGGGCAGGTTTGCTGGTGCGGGCCGCTTGGCTGCTGGGCATGGTGTATGTCGGCTATCTGTCGATTGTTACCTGGTCCACTTATAACGAGCTGGTGGGCTTGTACACCCAGACGGATAACCCGGCACGCGATGCCAAACGTCAACAGCGACTGGCGCAGATCATGGATGAGCATCCGCTGTTTGCCTATCATGCCCTCAGCACGCTGGATGATTATCTGACTGCCGATCGCAGCAACCTGACCCAGAAATTGCAGTGGGAAGAGCGTCTGACGGCTTTCCGTCCTTATCCTGATGTGATGATGAAAAAGGCGCAGATGCTGGCGCTGGCGGGTAGACAGGATGAGGCACGCAAAACCGTGGCCACGGCATTGGCATCCTTCCCGACCTATGCCAAGGACTATCTCGATGGTATTGACGAGGATGTGCCCGAATGGCAAGGCCTGCGTGCCGAGGCGCAACGCGTCTTCGACAAGCTGCCGGCCAAGTACCGGGGTGGGGAAGGGGAATGAGTGTTGCTGCAAGCAGCCGTCCGTAATAGGGCGGTTTGCATGAAGCAGGGTGTGAAACTGCTGAAGAAAACGAAAAAGCCCGCGTTGTTAGACGCGGGCTTTTTTTGTTGCGGGTGACTGCTTAGTCGTCGATTACCACACCTTCACTCAGTGCGGCCTTCATTTTTCCCAGTGCCTTGGCTTCGATCTGGCGAATGCGTTCAGCCGAAACACCAAACTCGGCAGCCAGTTCGTGCAGGGTGGAGCCACCGTCGTCGGCCAGCCAGCGGGCTTCGACAATGCGACGGCTACGGGCGTCCAGCGTGGACAACGCGTATTCGATGCCTTCGGTCTGCAAGTGATCGAAAGCCTTGCGTTCCAGTGCACGGGTCGGCTCGTGGTGGGCATCCGCCAGCCAGTTGATCGGCGCATAGGACTCATCGTCACCGTCGTCAGCCATCAGCGCGATATCCTGCCCGCTCATGCGGGTTTCCATTTCACGCACTTCTTCCGGCTTCACGCCCAGATCTTCAGCAATTTGCTGGGCTTCGTGTTCGCTCAGGGCAGAGAAGCTGCTTTTCATGCTACGCAGATTGAAGAACAGCTTGCGTTGTGGCTTAGTGGTGGCAATGCGCACCAGCCGCCAGTTGCGCAGGATGAATTCGTGGATTTCTGCCTTGATCCAGTGCACGGCAAAGGAAAACAGGCGCACTCCACGGCCTGGCTCGAAGCGCTTTACCGCTTTCATCAGGCCGATATTGCCTTCCTGGATCAGGTCGGCTTGTGGCAGGCCGTAACCGGCATAACCACGCGAAATGGATACGACGACACGCAGGTGCGACAGAACCATCTGGCGGGCGGCATCCAGGTCGTTTTCTTCCTGGAAGCGGGTGGCCAGCTCTGTTTCCTGTTCGGGGGTCAGCATGGGAACACTGTTCACCGCCTGGATGTATTGCTCCAGGCTGCCGCTGGACGACGGAACGGGCAAGGCAAATGTTGTGGTCATCAGTGTAACTACCTCCTTGGGTAGTGCTATCTTAGCACTCGCATATAGAGAGTGCTAGCAAGCAAAGGTTCCACCGTCAATGAATTTTTCTATGGTGCTGATAGCATTTTCCAAGTCGCTATCGCGCATTCATCAGGGACGGCCGGTTGTCACATTAAGCGAAAACCGGCCGGTGCGGGAAGGGGTGGATTGTTAACGAGGTTGTATCTGGCGCAGGTGATGGTCGGAAGCCAGCCGGGCACCCAGCATGGCCAGTATGGCAGAAACGGCCAGCACCACGGCCAATTCTAACGGTGTGAGTCCGCGCAGCGAGACTGCTTCGTTATAAAGCTGGGCAAAATCGTGAATGGCCGGGTTGGCGGTGGCCACCAGCCAGCTGGTCAGTCCCCAGGCAGCCAGCCCCGCCAGCAAACCCTGCCACATGGCGTGATACATGAAGGGACGGCGGATAAAACTGTCCGGTGCACCAATCAGCTTGGCCACTTCAATTTCATCGCGTCGCGCCAGGATCTGCATCCGTACGGCATTGTAGGTGACCAGAATCAGGGCAATGCCCAGCGCAGCACCCAGAAACCAGGTCAGTTGCTTGCCCATTTCCACCATCCCGTACAGGCGTTTGGCCCAGCGTGCATCAAACTGGGCGGTTTCCACCATGGGCAGGCCGGATAGTTCTTTTTGCAGCATTTCCAGTTCGTGCGGTTCCAGGGTCTTGGGGGTGACCACAAAAGCATCCGGCAGGGGATTGTCGGTCAGCCCTTCGCTCAGCCCGGCCAGGCCATTGCGTTTTTCCAGGTCGGAGAGCGCCTGCTTCTTGCCAATGAACTGGAAACTCTGGATACGCGGGTGTTTGGTCAGCGTGCTGGAGACGGCGGCCAGGTCTGCTTCTTCGGCAGATTGCTCCATGAACAGCGTGATTTGCGGGGTGGCGGTCAGGCGGCCCGCCCATTCCTGGATGCTGCTGACGCTCAGGTATAAGGATAAGGGTAGGGCCAGGGCGATCGATAACATCAGCAGGGTAAGCAGGCTGCCAAAGGGTTGGCGGACAATCTTGCCCAAAGCTTGCCGAGCACTTTGCCAGTTCAGGTACAGGTAATGTTTCATGCGGCGAACTGCCCTTCTTTCAACCGGATGATGCGGCGACCATAGTCTTCCATCAGCGTTTCATCGTGGGCGGAAATCACCACGCTGACCCCAACCTGATGGAAGGATTTGAACAATTCCATGATGTCCAGTGCATAGGCGCGGTCCAGATTGGCCGAGGGCTCATCCGCCAACAGCAGGCTGGGACGGTGTACCACGGCACGGGCAATGCACAGACGTTGCTGTTCACCACCGGACAGGCGGATGGGCATGGTTTTTTCTTTTGACAGCAAGCCCACCTTGTCCAGTGCGGCACGGACACGGCGCGCGGCATCGCGGCGGTCAAAGCCGATGATGTCCAGCGGCAGCATCACATTGTCGAATACCGAGCGGTCAAACAGCAGTTTGTGGTCCTGAAACACCATGCCGATATGTTGACGGACATAGGGAATCTGACTGTTACGCAGCTTGGACAGGTTTTGCCCGCTGACAATCACGCTGCCGCTGGTGGCGCGTTCGATACCGGCCACCAGTTTTAGCAAGGTGGACTTGCCGGCACCAGAATGACCAGCCAGAAACACCATTTCGCCGGTGTCGATGGTAAAGGAAAGGTTCTTCAGGGCCTCGTTGCCACCGGGATAACGCTTGGTGACCTGGTCGAACTGAATCATGCGCTGGATTCCCCTTGATCCGGAAAGACATCACCGGCCGCGATGTGCCGGTGCTCAATGATTATGCTGCTGGGTCAGTCGAACAAGGCGTCGACATAGTCCTTGCTATTGAATGGCCGCAGGTCGTCAATACTTTCACCCACGCCAACAAACCGTAGCGGAATGGGGCGTTGCTTGGCAATGGCGGCAATGACGCCGCCTTTGGCCGTGCCATCCAGCTTGGTCAGAATCAGGCCGGTGAGGCCCAGCGCGTCATCGAATACCTTGACCTGGCTGATGGCGTTCTGGCCGATATTGGCGTCCAGTACCAGAATCACTTCGTGCGGAGCATCCGGCAGCGCCTTCTGGATGACGCGTTTTACCTTCTTGATTTCTTCCATCAGGTGTAACTGGGTGGGCAAGCGGCCCGCGGTGTCGGCCAGCACGATATCAATGCCACGGGCAATGGCAGCCTGAATGGCATCATAACAAACGGCGGCGGCATCACCGCCTTGCTGGGCAATCACGGTGACGTTGTTGCGCTCGCCCCATGCCATCAACTGCTCGCGGGCAGCGGCACGGAAGGTGTCGCCGGCCGCCAGCAGCACGCTCTTGCCTTGCTGCTGATAGTATTTGGCCAGCTTGCCAATAGACGTGGTTTTGCCGGCACCATTCACCCCGGCCATCATGATGACAAACGGCTTCTTGCCGTTGACGTCCAGCGGTTTTTCCAGGGGGTGAATCAGCTCGTTCAGCGAGTCCTTCAATGCCCCTTTCAGCTCGCTGCCATCTTTCAAACCTTTCAGGCTGACGCGCTCACGTACGTCCTTTAATAGATGCACGGTGGCATCCATGCCCATGTCGGCAGTCAAAAGGACGGTTTCCAGCTCCTCGTACAGGTCTTCATCAATCTTGCCACCACCAAACAAGCCAGCCAGCGATTTGCCCAGCTTGTCACGGGTTTTGGACAGGCCGGCTTTCAGCCGCTCGGTCCAGCTGAGTTTTTTGGTGGGGGCTGCGCTTTCTGCTGCTGGCATTTCCGCTGCAATAACCGTGTTGGCAACTACCGGTGCAAGGGCTTCAGCCTGCACGGTGGGGGCTGCATGGTTTTCCGGCGCAGCGACAGGAGACTCGACAACCCTGCTCTGTGACGGCTCGGTCTGGGGTTCGATAACCGGGGTTTCAACCGGTTTTGGCTTTTTCTTGAAGAAACTAAACATGCGTCTGTGTAGTCTGGGGATGCGATAAATGGCTAAATTGTATCCTTAAATGAGCAACTGGGCAGAAACGATGGTGATGAAAGCAAAATCAGGGCTGATGCTGGCTATGTTGCTGCTGTTGACAGGTGTGGTCATGGCGGCGCCGCAAGAAGCAATACTGCCCAATGGTATGAAGGTCGTGGTGGAACGGGATGCAAGGTCGCCTGTGGTGGTTTCCCAGCTGTGGTACAGGGTAGGCAGTGTGGATGAGGTCAATGGACATACCGGCCTGTCACATTTGCTGGAACACATGATGTTCAAGGGTACGGCCAGCGTTGCAGATGGCGAATACTCCAGACGTATTGCCCAGGCCGGTGGCAAGGAGAACGCCTTCACCAGTCGCGATTACACCGTGTATTTTGCCCAGCTGTCTGCTGACAAACTGCCCCTGTTGTTGGAGCTGGAAGCCGACCGCATGGCCAATCTGCAGATTGATGAAGCAGCTTTCCTGCGCGAGCTGGAAGTCGTCAAGGAGGAGCGCCGTCTGCGTACCGATGATCAAGCAGGCGGCCTGTTGCAAGAAGCGCTCTATGCCAATGCCTTTGTGGCAAATCCGGTCCGCTATCCGGTCATCGGTTGGATGGATGATCTGGTTCAAGCCCGGGCAGAGGACCTGCGTCAGTGGTATCGCCAGTGGTATGTGCCCAACAATGTCACGCTGGTGATTGTTGGGGATGTCGACCCGGCGCAGGTATTTGATCAGGTCAAACATTACTTTGCCGGACTGCCGGCCAGAACATTGCCGGTACGTAAGCCGCAGCGTGAGCCCTTGCAGCAGGGTATCAAGCGGGTGGAACTGAGTGCGCCATCACAATTTAACTATTTGAGCATGGCCTGGCATGCGCCTGGCCTCAAGCCTGGGGCGGATCGTCAGGCTTATGCTTATGCTCTGTTGGAAGCGCTGTTGTCGGGAGATGCTGCTGCACGGTTGCCAAGTCAGATGGAGAGGGGGAGGGCGTTGGCGCATGAAGCAGCGGCCGACTACAACATGTTGGGACGGGGCGAAGCCTTGTTTGTGATTACCGCCACCCAGCCACGTGGCAGACAGCCGGCTGAACTGGAGGTCGCCATCTGTCAGCAACTGCGGGACATCGTCGAGCATGGTGTCAACGAGCAAGAACTGGCCCGCGCCCGGCTGCGCTTGGATGCGGATGAGATTTACCAGCGTGACTCACTGTTTGCCCAGGCCATGCGTATCGGCACGCTGGAGTCTGTAGGTTTTTCCTGGCGTGACGCCGACCGCATCCGGCAGCAAATGCAGCAGGTGACGGCAGAACAAGTGCGGCAGGCTGCGGCATCCTTGCAGGATACCCAGCTCACCGTGGTAACCCTGCTTGGCAAAGGCGGAGCCGTACCCGTGGCGGGCCAATTGAAGGGAGATGGCTTTGTCCGTTAAAACGATAACCTTTGCAGCCATGTTTGTCCTCGTCAGCACTCTGGCTCATGCAGTTGAAATCCAGTCATGGATTGCACCGCAAGGTGCCCGCGTATTGCTGGTAGAGACGCATGCCAACCCGATACTGGATGTGCGGGTTGACTTTGACGCAGGCAGCCGGCGCGATCCACCTGGCAAAGAAGGGCTGGCCGCCATGGTGGCGGGCCTGCTGGATAGCGGGACTGGCCAACTAGATGAAGAGGCCATCCAGCAACAGCTGGCCAACAGTGCAGCGCAGCTGAACGGTTTTGCCGAACTGGAAACCGCCGGAGTGCGTATGCGCAGTCTGAGCCGATCCGACCTGCAAGAGCGTGTCACCGGACTGGCCACCCTGCTGCTGACCCAACCGACGTTTGCGACGGCAGTGTTGAATCGCGAACGGCAACGCGCCATCGAAAGCCTGCTGCAAAAGCAGGAGGATGCCGGCGCAAGTGCTGACATCACCTTGCAACAGCGCATGTATGGTGATCATCCCTACGCCAGACCTGCGTTCACCGCGGTCAAAAGCCTGCAAGCCATCCAGCGCGAAGATCTGCTGCAGTTCTGGCAGCAGCACTACCGCGCAGCAGGGGCCGTGGTTTCCATTGTTGGAGATATCAAACGTCAGGACGCTGAAAAACTGGTCAATGTCATGCTGCGTAACTTGCCACAAAGCACACTGCCATTGCCGGATATCGCACAAGTGCCCCCACAGTCTGTTGCTCAGCTTCATCTGGCACGGCCCGGCAGCCAGACCCATATTGCCATGGGCATGCCGGTGCTCCGGCGTGACGACCCGGACTACTACCCACTGCTGGTTGGCAATTACATACTTGGTGGCGGCGGTTTTGATTCCCGTCTGATGCAGGAGCTGCGCGTGCGACGCGGCTTGACCTATGGTGTGCGCAGTCATTTCACACCATTACAACAAGCCGGGCCGTTTGTCATTTCACTGGCTACCCGCAATGCTGAGGCCGGCTTGGCTTTGCAGACAACGCGCGAAGTGCTGGGGCACTATATAAAGGAAGGGCCGACTGAAGCAGAGTTGAAGCAGGCCAAGGCCAATATCATTGGCGGCTTTCCATTGCGCTATGACAGCAACAGCAAATTGCTGCCCTATCTCGCCGTCATCGGTCAGTACCACTTGCCCTTGAGCTATCTGCAGGACTACCCGCACGCCGTAGCCCAGGTGAGTGTTGCGCAGATTCGAGATGCCTGGCAACGCCGGATAGACCCACAGCAAATGCAGATTGTGACGGCAGGCGCTACACCTTGAGCGTCAAACTGCTAGCGATGCAGCATGCCAGGCGGGAAAAGAGTAAACTCTCGCCCTTGTGTTTTCAGCCCATGCATCATGAATCAGCAGCGAAACAAAGTCCGTATCATCGGTGGCCAGTACCGCCGCCGCTTGTTACCGTTCCCGGATGCCGAGGGCTTGCGGCCCACACCGGATCGTGTCAGGGAAACCGTATTCAACTGGCTGGGTCAGGAACTCTATGGCAAGCGCTGCCTCGACCTGTTTGCCGGTAGCGGGGCGCTGGGATTTGAAGCCGCATCGCGCGAGGCCGCTCGCGTGGTCATGGTGGAGAAGTCACGCAAGGTGGTCGAATCGCTCAAGGCGAATCGTCAGCTGCTCGCCGCAACACATATAGATGTAGTCGCCATGGACGCAATGCACTACGTGCAAAGCTGTCGCGAAAAGTTCGATGTCATCTTCCTGGACCCACCATACGATTCCACGCTGCTGCAGCAAGTACTGCCGCTGGTCGCAGCACTACTGGCAGAAGACGGTGTGGTGTACTTCGAAGCAAGGCATTGGCCAGAAGCCCTTAGCGGCTGGGAAGTCATCAAGCAAGACAAAGCCTCATCCGTGCATTACGCACTGGCAAGGCCACTGGAAGAAGAATCGCTGTAATGCACCTGCAAGTCGCCGCATAAAGATATAACGGGGCGAACTTGCGACTGCTGCAGGTGGATGACAGAATCAATACTGTGAATACTTGAGGAAATTACTATGTCTCTCATGATTACCGACGAATGCATCAACTGCGACGTCTGTGAACCGGAATGCCCGAACAACGCCATCTCGCAAGGTGAAGAGATCTACCAGATCGACCCGAACCTGTGCACCCAGTGCGTTGGTCATTACGACGAACCGCAGTGCCAGCAAGTCTGTCCGGTGGATTGCATCCCGCTGGATCCGGCTCATCCGGAAACCCAGGAAGAGCTGCATGCAAAATATCTGCAGATTTCCGGCAAGGCCTGATCAAGGCTAAGTGCTTGATGCAAAAAGCAGAGCCCCGCCCAGTGCGGGGCTTTGTGCATTTTCCGGCAAAAATAATTAAAAAAAATGCGCTACAGGTGTTGACGGCGGAAACGGGTATCTATACTATTCGGGTCTCTCAGGGGGGGTTACCCCAGCGGTCAACGGGTCCGGACTGTAAATCCGGCGGCTCAGCCTTCGAAGGTTCGAATCCTTCTCCCCCCACCAGAATTATTTACGTCTTGGCGGCGTGTAGTTTGAAAGCCGTTTAGTTGTTGCAGGCGGGTGTAGCTCAATGGTAGAGCAGAAGCCTTCCAAGCTTACGACGAGGGTTCGATTCCCTTCACCCGCTCCAAGCGTTATTGCCTGTTTAAGGGCCCATGTAGCTCAGGGGTAGAGCACTCCCTTGGTAAGGGAGAGGTCGGCAGTTCAATTCTGCCCATGGGCACCACCCATTTGTTTGTTAGAGACTCAATTCAGGAAATTTTGCCATGGCTAAGGAAAAGTTCGAGCGGACCAAACCGCACGTAAACGTCGGCACCATCGGTCACGTTGACCATGGTAAGACCACCCTGACCGCAGCGATCACCACCATTCTGTCGAAGAAGTTCGGTGGCGAAGCCAAGGACTACTCCCAGATCGACAGCGCGCCGGAAGAAAAGGCACGTGGTATTACCATTAATACCGCACACGTAGAATACGAAACCGAATCCCGTCACTACGCTCACGTAGACTGCCCGGGTCACGCCGACTACGTTAAGAACATGATTACCGGTGCTGCCCAGATGGACGGCGCTATCCTGGTGTGCTCCGCTGCTGACGGCCCGATGCCGCAAACCCGCGAACACATCCTGCTGTCCCGTCAGGTTGGCGTACCGTACATCATCGTTTACCTGAACAAGGCTGACCTGGTTGACGACGCTGAACTGCTGGAACTGGTTGAAATGGAAGTGCGCGATCTGCTGTCTTCCTACGACTTCCCGGGCGATGACACTCCGGTAGTGATCGGTTCTGCTCGTCTGGCACTGGAAGGCGACCAATCCGAAATGGGCGAACCCTCCATCTTCCGTCTGGCAGCTGCTCTGGACTCCTACATCCCGACGCCGGAACGCGCTGTTGACAAGCCGTTCCTGCTGCCGATCGAAGACGTATTCTCCATCTCCGGTCGTGGTACTGTAGTGACCGGTCGTGTAGAGCGCGGTATCGTTAAAGTTGGTGAAGAACTGGAAATCGTAGGCCTGAAGGCAACTGCGAAGACCACCTGCACCGGCGTTGAAATGTTCCGCAAGCTGCTGGATCAAGGTCAGGCTGGTGACAACGTAGGCGTACTGCTGCGTGGTACCAAGCGTGAAGACGTAGAGCGTGGTCAGGTTCTGGCCAAGCCGGGCACCATCACCCCGCACACCAAGTTCGGCGCATCGGTATACGTGCTGAGTAAGGATGAAGGCGGTCGTCACACCCCGTTCTTCGCTAACTACCGTCCGCAGTTCTACTTCCGTACTACCGACGTGACCGGTGCTGTAAGCCTGGCCGAAGGCGTGGAAATGGTAATGCCGGGTGACAACGTAGAAATTACCGTAGAACTGATCGCACCGATCGCTATGGAAGAAGGTCTGCGTTTCGCGATCCGTGAAGGTGGCCGTACTGTTGGCGCCGGCGTGGTAGCAAAGATCATTGCTTGATTAATAGGTTTATAGGCCAGTAGCTCAATTGGTAGAGTATCGGTCTCCAAAACCGAGGGTTGGGGGTTCGAGACCCTCCTGGCCTGCCAATTAAGACCAGCCGGCGCTTGTGCGCCGGTTGGTCTTTTGTCGCATACGCGCAGAGAACATTCCGCACATGGAAATGCAAGATAAACTCAAACTGGCCTTGGCCGGTCTGCTGGTGGTGGCCGGTGTTGTTGGCTTCTACATGATTCCCGAAGATCAGGGTGTATTGCGTGCTCTGGCATTCATTGTTGGTGTTGTCCTGGCGGCTGGTGCCGTCTGGTTGTCGACTCCGGGCAAGGAGTTTGTTGCCTATGCCAATGATTCGTTGGTCGAGGCGCGCAAGGTCGTATGGCCAACCCGCAAGGAAGCCATGCAAATGACCGGCATGGTTTTCGTCTTCGTTCTGGTGCTGGCCCTGTTTATGTGGATGGTGGATTCGGGTCTGTCCTGGTTGTTCTACGATGTAATTCTTGGTCGAGGTAGATAATGGCAAAGCGCTGGTACGTTGTGCATGCTTATTCCGGTTTTGAGAAGAGTGTGCAGAAGGCGCTGCGTGAGCGCATCGAACGTTCCGAGGTGGCAGACCTGTTCGGCCAGATCCTCGTTCCGGTAGAGGAAGTGGTGGATGTGAAGAATGGCCGCCGCTCCATTACCGAGCGCAAGTTTTTCCCTGGTTATGTTCTGGTCGAAATGGACATGACTGATGATACCTGGCACCTGGTAAAGAGCACGCCTAAGGTAACCGGTTTTGTTGGTGGTACCGCCAATCGTCCGGCTCCGATTTCCAAGAAGGAAGTCGATGCCATCATGCAGCAAATGCAAGAGGGCGTGGAAAAGCCGAAGCCGAAGGTGTTGTTTGAGGTGGGTGAAAAAGTCCGTGTTATCGACGGTCCGTTCAATGACTTCAACGGCTCTGTTGATGAAGTTAACTACGAACGTAACAAGCTGCGTGTGTCGGTGCAGATCTTCGGCCGCGACACGCCGGTAGAGCTGGATTTCAGTCAGGTAGAAAAGCTGTAATTTTACTTGGCAGCTAGTTTGTAAGCGTATATACTGTTGCGCTTTCGTCCGGGAAGCGAGTGCACGCTCGCGCTATACCCATTTTAGGAGTTTTAATCGTGGCAAAGAAAATTGTCGGCTATGTAAAGCTGCAAGTGCCCGCTGGTAAGGCCAACCCGTCTCCTCCGATCGGTCCGGCTCTTGGTCAGCGTGGTCTGAACATCATGGAATTCTGCAAGGCGTTCAACGCCCAGACTCAAGGCATCGAGCCGGGTCTGCCTATTCCGGTTGTGATCACTGCTTACGCAGACAAGTCCTTCACCTTCATCATGAAGACGCCGCCGGCAACCATTCTGCTGAAGAAGGCTGCTGGTATCAAGTCCGGTTCCGCCAAGCCGCATACCGACAAGGTTGGCAAGGTAAGCCGCGCTCAGCTGGAAGAAATCGCCAAGACCAAGCAGCCGGATCTGACCGCTGCTGATCTGGATGCTGCTGTTCGCACCATCGCCGGCTCCGCCCGTTCGATGGGTCTTGAAGTGGAGGGTGTGTAAATGGCCAAGATTTCCAAGCGCCTGCAAACCCTGAAGGCAACTGTTGATCGCAACAAGCTGTACGCTGTTGAAGAAGCAATTGCACTGGTTAAGTCCGCTGCTACCGCCAAGTTTGACGAGTCCATCGACGTGGCCGTTAATCTGGGTGTTGATCCGCGTAAATCCGACCAGGTTGTACGTGGTTCCGTCGTTCTGCCGCGCGGCACCGGTAAGTCCGTACGCGTTGCTGTATTTGCTCAAGGCGCCAACGCCGAAGCCGCCAAGGCTGCCGGTGCTGAAGTTGTCGGTTTCGACGACCTGGCTGAGCAAGTAAAAGCTGGCAACCTGGACTTCGACGTTGTAATTGCCTCCCCGGATGCAATGCGCGTTGTTGGTCAACTGGGTCAAATCCTCGGCCCGCGTGGCCTGATGCCGAACCCGAAGGTTGGTACTGTTACCCCGAACGTTGCCGAAGCCGTTAAAAACGCCAAGGCCGGTCAGGTTCAATACCGTACCGACAAAGCCGGTATCATTCACGCCACCATCGGCCGTGCTTCTTTCGAAGCCGAAGCCCTGCGTGAAAACTTTACTGCTCTGGTAGATGCCCTGGTGAAAGCCAAGCCGGCCGCTTCCAAGGGCGTGTATCTGAAAAAGATCGCCGTATCCAGCACCATGGGTATTGGCGCTCGTGTAGATACCAGCTCCGTCAGCGCTTAAGTTTGATGTGAGTTCGGCAGGGTGGTTCGCCACCTTGCCACTGGCTTTGGGCTGGCAGGCTTACCTGCCAGATTGTCAAAGACCGTAGGAGCCGCAAGGCTTAATCGCAAGTTGCCTCCCGGTGGCCTGCATCCTGCGCAGATGGTGTACCCGAAAGTAGGCTTCTGAAGAGTTCAGGGCTCATGTAGCTCAGGGGTAGAGCACTCCCTTGGTAAGGGAGAGGTCGGCGGTTCAATTCCGCCCATGAGCACCAGTTTCCCTTCTCTATGTTGTCTCCTGATACAGGTCGCCGCTGCAAAGCGGAGCAGAAATCATTCTGCTTCATTTCAGTCTAGGAGATAGACCTTGAGTCTCAATATCGAAGATAAAAAGGCAGTCGTTGCTGCTGTAGCTGCCGAGCTGGCCGCTGCGCAGACCCTCGTCATCGCCGAATATCGGGGCATCGAGGTAAGCAGCATGACCAAGCTGCGCGCTCAGGCGCGTGAGCAAGGCGTTTACCTGCGCGTTCTGAAGAACACGCTGGTTCGCCGTGCGGTTGCTGGTACCCAATTCGAAGCGCTGGCCGAACAAATGGTTGGCCCGCTCGTTTACGGTATCTCTGCCGATCCGGTTGCTGCTGCCAAGGTGCTGCATCAATTTGCCAAGGCTGACGACAAGATCATCGTCAAGGCAGGTTCCTACAATGGCGCGGTACTGAATGCTGCTCAGGTTGCTGAGCTGGCGTCCATCCCGAGCCGCGAAGAACTGCTGTCCAAGCTCCTCTACGTTATGCAAGCTCCGGTTGCTGGCTTCGCCCGCGCCCTGGCTGCATTGGCAGAGAAGCAAGCCGAAGCCGCTTAACTTATTTGATTCTTATAGAATTCAGGAGATTTTTACATGGCAATCACCAAAGAAGACATCCTCGAAGCCGTTGCTGGCCTGACCGTTATGGAACTGAACGACCTGGTTAAGGCGTTCGAAGAGAAGTTCGGCGTTTCCGCTGCTGCCGTTGCCGTTGCCGGCCCGGCTGCTGGTGGCGCTGCTGCTGCTGAAGAAAAGACCGAGTTCGACGTTGTTCTGACCGCTGCTGGCGACAACAAGGTTAACGTGATCAAGGTTGTTCGTGCTATCACCGGCCTGGGCCTGAAGGAAGCCAAGGACATGGTTGACGGCGCTCCGAAGACCGTGAAAGAAGGCGTAGCCAAGGCTGAAGCCGAAGAAGTTCTGAAGCAACTGACCGAAGCCGGTGCCAAGGCTGAAATCAAATAATCTTCTTTGAAAAAAGAAGGTGAGGCTGGCGGAGAAATCCGCCAGCCTTATTGCGCTTGTAATTGGCCGAAACAAAGATAGTAAAAGCCAGCAATTACCCGGCGTGGCTGCTGACTTTTGGTTTCTTGCGCCACTACCACCTCGATGGAGACTCTATGAGTTATTCGTTTACTGAGAAGAAGCGTATTCGTAAGAGCTTTGCGAAACGCGCCAGTGTTCTCGATGTCCCATTCCTGTTGGCGACCCAGATTGATTCTTATGCCGATTTCCTGCAACTGGGTGTACCGCTAGATCAGCGCAAGGATGCTGGTCTGCAGGCCGCGTTCAAGTCGATCTTCCCGATCCATAGCCACAATGGCTATGCCCGCCTTGATTTTGCTCACTACATTCTGGGTGAGCCGCCGTTTGACGTGCAGGAATGTCAGCTGCGTGGCATTACCTATGCTGCTCCGCTGCGCGCCCGTATCCGTCTGACCATCCTGGACAAAGAGTCGTCCAAGCCGGTGGTAAAAGAAGTGCGCGAGAATGAAGTTTACATGGGCGAAATTCCGCTCATGACCACCAACGGTTCCTTCATCATCAACGGCACCGAACGCGTTATCGTTTCCCAGCTGCACCGCTCTCCGGGCGTGTTCTTCGAGCATGACCGCGGCAAGACCCATTCTTCCGGCAAGTTGCTGTTCTCTGCCCGCGTGATTCCGTACCGCGGTTCCTGGCTGGACTTCGAGTTTGACCCGAAAGACCTGCTGTACTTCCGTATCGACCGTCGCCGCAAGATGCCGGTGACCATCCTGCTGAAGGCACTGGGTTACAGCAACGAACAAATCCTGTCCGAGTTCTACAGCTTCGACACCTTCTACCTGACCAAGTCCGGCGTGTTCATGCGCGTGGTTCCGGAGCGTCTGAAGGGCGAAGTGGCCAAGTTCGACATCGTTGCTGCCGATGGCAAGCTGATCGTGGCCAAGGACAAGCGCATCACTGCCAAGCACATCCGTGACATCCAGACCGCTCAGCTCGATCGTATCGAAGTGCCGGCTGATGTCCTGCTGGGCAAGGTGCTGTCGCACAATGTCACCAATGTTGACACTGGCGAAGTACTGGCGCGCGCCAACGAAGAAATCACTGAAGAGCTGCTGGCCAAGCTGGCCCTGGCCGAGATCGAACAGGTTGAAGTGCTGTTCACCAACGATCTGGATCAAGGCGCTTACATCTCGCAAACCCTGCGCACCGATGACAGCCTGGACCGCCTGCAAGCGCGTGTTGCCATCTACCGCATGATGCGTCCTGGGGAGCCGCCGACCGAAGATGCGGTGGAAGCACTGTTCCAGCGCCTGTTCTTCAGCGAAGAAACCTACGATCTGTCGCGCGTAGGCCGTATGAAGTTCAGCTCGCGTACCTATCAGTACAAGTTCGATGAGAAGACCCCGGAGTGGTTCAAGTCGCTGATTGGTGAAAAATTCGCCCATCGTCGCGACGTGATGGAAGGCACCCTGTCGACTGAAGACATCGTTTCTGTCATCGCCATCCTGTGCGAACTGCGCAATGGCCGTGGCGAAGTGGATGACATCGACCATCTGGGTAACCGTCGTGTCCGCTCCGTGGGCGAACTGGCCGAGAACCAGTTCCGCGCCGGTCTGGTGCGTGTAGAGCGCGCAGTGAAGGAACGCCTGAATCAGGCTGAGTCCGACAACCTGATGCCGCACGACCTGATCAACGCCAAGCCGGTATCCGCTGCCATCAAGGAATTCTTTGGTTCCTCGCAGCTGTCCCAGTTCATGGACCAGACCAACCCGCTGTCGGAAATCACCCACAAGCGCCGTGTATCGGCTCTTGGCCCGGGCGGTCTGACTCGCGAACGCGCCGGCTTTGAAGTGCGTGACGTACACCCGACCCATTACGGTCGTGTATGCCCGATCGAAACCCCGGAAGGTCCGAACATCGGTCTGATCAACTCGCTGTCCGTGTTTGCACGTACCAACGAGTTCGGTTTCCTGGAAACCCCGTACCGCAAGGTGGTGGACAGCAAGGTCACCAACGAGATCGACTACCTGTCCGCCATCGAAGAAGGCCGTTACGTCATTGCTCAGGCCAACGCTGAGCTGGGTGAAGACGGTACCCTGGTTGACGAACTGGTAACCTGCCGTGAAAAGGGTGAAACCATTCTGGCTACCCCGGACCGCGTGCAGTACATGGACGTGGCTACCGGTCAGGTGGTATCCGTTGCCGCTTCGCTGATTCCTTTCCTGGAACACGATGACGCCAACCGTGCCTTGATGGGTGCCAACATGCAGCGTCAGGCCGTACCGTGCCTGCGCCCGGAAAAACCGTTCGTCGGTACCGGTATCGAGCGTTCGGTAGCGGTTGACTCCGGCACCACCGTGGTTGCCCGTCGTGGCGGCGTGGTTGACTACGTTGACGCCGGCCGTGTCGTAGTCCGCGTGAATGACGAAGAAGCCATTGCTGGCGAAGTAGGTGTGGATATTTATAACCTCACCAAGTTCACCCGTTCCAACCAGAACACCAACATCAACCAGCGTCCGGTGGTGAAGGTGGGCGACAAGATCGCCAGTGGCGACGTGGTAGCCGATGGTGCTTCTACTGACCTGGGCGAACTGGCTCTGGGTCAGAACATGACCATCGCCTTCATGCCGTGGAACGGTTACAACTACGAAGACTCGATCCTGATCTCGGAAAAGCTGGTTGCTGAAGACCGCTACACCTCGATCCACATCGAAGAACTGTCGGTTGTTTCGCGTGATACCAAGCTGGGACCGGAAGAAATCACCCGTGATATTCCGAACCTGTCCGAGCGCATGGCAGGCCGTCTGGATGAATCCGGCATCGTTTACATCGGTGCTGAAGTGGAAGCCGGTGATGTTCTGGTCGGCAAGGTAACACCGAAGGGTGAAACCCAGCTGACGCCGGAAGAAAAACTGCTGCGCGCCATCTTCGGCGAAAAAGCCTCCGACGTGAAAGACACTTCGTTGCGCGTGCCGACTGGTACCGTGGGTACCGTGATCGACGTACAGGTGTTCACCCGCGAAGGTATCGAGCGCGACAAGCGTGCTCAGTCCATCATTGATGCCGAACTGAAGCGCTATCGTCTCGACCTGAACGACCAGCTGCGTATTTTCGAAAACGACGCGTTCAGCCGTATCGAACGCCTGATCGTTGGCAAGCTGGCCAACGGTGGTCCGAAGCGTCTGGCCAAGGGTACCGCCATTGATGCCGAGTACCTGGAAAGCCTGCCGGTCAAGCACGACTGGTTCGACATCCGCATGGCTGATGAAGACATCGCCAAGCAGCTGGAACTGATCAAGGAAAGCCTGGTTCAGAAGCGCGAAGAATTCGACCTCAAGTTCGAAGACAAGAAGCGCAAGCTGACCCAGGGTGACGAACTGCCGCCGGGCGTACAGAAGATGGTCAAGGTTTACCTGGCTGTTAAGCGTCGTCTGCAAGCCGGTGACAAGATGGCTGGTCGTCACGGTAACAAGGGTGTGGTTTCCCGCATTCTGCCGATCGAAGACATGCCTTACATGGGCGACGGTCGTCCGGTCGACATCGTGCTGAACCCGCTGGGCGTACCGTCGCGTATGAACATCGGTCAGATTCTGGAAGTGCACCTGGGCTGGGCTGCCAAGGGTATTGGCGAGCGCATCGACCGCATGATCAAGCAACAGCAGGACGTTGCCGAACTGCGCGGCTACCTGGAGCGCATCTATAACGAAACAGGCAAGTCCGAAGACCTCGCCAGCCTGTCCGATGCCGAGATCCTGGATCTGGCAGACAACCTACGCAAGGGCATGCCGTTTGCCACGCCGGTATTCGACGGTGCCAAGGAAACCGAGATCAAGCACATGCTGGATCTGGCTTACCCGAGCGGCGACGAGCTGACCGAGAAGATGGGCTTTAACGAGTCCAAAACCCAGATGACCCTGTACGATGGCCGCTCCGGCGAAGCCTTCGACCGCAAGGTGACTGTGGGTGTGATGCACTACCTGAAACTGCATCACCTGGTTGATGACAAGATGCACGCCCGTTCCACCGGCCCGTACTCCCTGGTTACCCAGCAGCCGCTGGGTGGTAAGGCGCAGTTCGGTGGCCAGCGTTTCGGTGAGATGGAAGTGTGGGCGCTGGAAGCATACGGCGCCGCCTACACTCTGCAGGAAATGCTGACGGTGAAGTCCGACGATGTCACCGGTCGTACCAAAGTTTACGAAAACATCGTCAAGGGCGAACACAAGATCGACGCCGGCATGCCGGAATCCTTCAATGTATTGGTGAAGGAAATCCGCTCGCTCGGCCTGGATATCGACCTGGAACGTTATTGATTGGGTGAGAAGGCGCGGCATCATGCCGCGCCTCCTGTCCCCTGACTGGAGACGCAATGAAAGCTCTGCTCGACCTCTTTAAGCAAGTAACGCAAGAAGAAGAGTTTGATGCGATTAAAATCGGCATCGCTTCGCCCGACAAGATCCGTTCCTGGTCTTATGGTGAAGTCAAAAAGCCGGAAACCATCAACTATCGTACCTTCAAGCCGGAACGTGACGGCCTGTTCTGCGCCCGTATCTTCGGGCCGGTAAAAGACTACGAATGCCTGTGCGGCAAATACAAGCGCCTGAAGCATCGTGGCGTCATCTGCGAGAAGTGTGGCGTTGAAGTCACCCTGTCCAAAGTGCGTCGCGAACGCATGGGCCACATCGAACTGGCCAGCCCGACTGCGCACATCTGGTTCCTGAAGAGCCTGCCGTCTCGTCTGGGCATGGTGCTCGACATGACCCTGCGCGACATCGAACGCGTACTGTACTTCGAAGCATTCGTCGTGACCGATCCGGGCATGACGCCGCTGCAATACCGTCAGCTGCTCACCGAAGAAGACTTCCTGGACAAGGAAGACCAGTACGGCGAAGAATTCGTCGCCATGATGGGTGCCGAAGCCGTACGCGAACTGTTGAAGCGTCTGAATCTGGATACCGAGATCGAGACCCTGCGTCGCGAACTGGAAGCCACCAATTCCGACACCAAGATCAAGAAGATCGCCAAGCGTCTGAAAGTGCTGGAAGCCTTCCAGCGCTCCGGCATGAAGCCGGAATGGATGATTCTGGAAGTGCTGCCGGTACTGCCGCCGGAACTGCGTCCGCTGGTACCGCTGGATGGTGGCCGTTTTGCCACTTCCGACCTGAACGACCTGTATCGCCGCGTCATCAACCGTAACAACCGTCTGAAGCGCCTGCTGGAACTGCGCGCCCCGGACATCATCGTGCGCAACGAAAAGCGCATGCTGCAAGAATCGGTTGACTCGCTGCTGGACAACGGTCGTCGCGGCAAGGCCATGACTGGCGCCAACAAGCGTCCGCTGAAGTCGCTGGCCGACATGATCAAGGGTAAGGGCGGTCGCTTCCGTCAGAACTTGCTGGGTAAGCGTGTCGACTACTCCGGCCGTTCCGTGATTACCGTAGGTCCGACCCTGCGTCTGCATCAGTGCGGTCTGCCGAAGAAAATGGCGCTGGAACTGTTCAAGCCTTTCATCTTCCATAAGCTGGAAGTCATGGGCCTGGCTTCCACCATCAAGGCAGCCAAGAAGCTGGTCGAGCAGGAAGTGCCGGAAGTATGGGACATCCTGGAAGACGTGATCCGCGAACATCCGGTCCTCTTGAACCGTGCGCCGACCCTGCACCGTCTGGGTATCCAGGCGTTCGAGCCGGTACTGATCGAAGGCAAGGCCATCCAGCTGCATCCGCTGGTCTGCGCGGCATTCAACGCCGACTTTGACGGTGACCAGATGGCCGTTCACGTGCCGCTGTCGCTGGAAGCGCAGATGGAAGCCCGTACCCTGATGCTGGCCACCAACAACGTGCTGTCCCCGGCCAACGGCGACCCGATCATCGTACCGTCCCAGGATATCGTGCTGGGTCTGTACTACATGACCCGCGACAAGGTAAACGGCAAGGGTGAAGGCATGGTATTTGCCGACACCAAGGAAGTGCATCGCGCTTACGAAACCCGTCAGGTTGAACTGGCTACCCGCATTACCGTTCGTCTGAAAGAATGGGAAAAGGATGAGCAGGGCGAATTCCAGCCGGTGATCAAGCGTTACGAGACCACCGTTGGTCGTGCAATCCTGTCGGATATCCTGCCGAAGGGCCTGCCGTTCGAGCACATCAACAAGGCGCTGAAGAAGAAGGAAATCTCCAAGCTGATCAACGTATCGTTCCGCCGTTGCGGCATCCGCGATACCGTGATCTTCGCCGACCAGTTGATGTACACCGGTTTTGCCTACTCCACCCGTGGCGGTATCTCCATTTGCGTGGACGACATGCAAATCCCGGGCAAGAAGGTCGAGCTGCTGGGTGAAGCCCAGAAGGAAGTCAAGGAAATCGAAGAACAGTACCGTCAAGGTCTGGTTACCCAGGGCGAACGCTACAACAAGGTAGTGGACATCTGGGGCCGTACTGGCGACAAGATCGCCAAGGCCATGATGGACGAGCTGTCCAAGCAGAAGGTGCTGGACCGCGAAGGCAAGGAAGTCGATCAGGAATCCTTCAACTCCATTTATATGATGGCCGACTCTGGTGCGCGGGGTTCCGCAGCACAGATCAAGCAGCTGGCCGGTATGCGGGGTCTGATGGCCAAGCCGGACGGCTCCATTATCGAAACGCCGATTACCGCCAACTTCCGTGAAGGTCTGACGGTTCTGCAGTACTTCATCTCCACTCACGGTGCCCGTAAGGGTCTGGCGGATACGGCCTTGAAGACCGCTAACTCCGGTTACCTGACTCGTCGTCTGGTAGACGTGACGCAGGATCTGGTGGTGATCGAAGATGATTGCGGCACCAGCAATGGCTTCACCATGAAGGCGGTTCTGCAAGGTGGCGACGTTATTGAAGCACTGCGTGATCGTATTCTGGGTCGTGTTACCGCTGTTGACGTGGTTGATCCGTCGACTGGCGAAACCGTTCTGGAAGCCGGCACCCTGCTGGACGAACACATGGTTGACGTCATCGACAGCCTGGGTATCGACGAAGTCAAGGTCCGCACTGCCATTACTTGCGACACCCGTTATGGTCTGTGCGCCAAGTGCTACGGTCGTGACCTGGCACGCGGCAAGCGCGTGAACGCCGGTGAAGCAGTCGGTGTGATTGCTGCGCAGTCGATTGGTGAGCCGGGTACCCAGCTGACCATGCGTACCTTCCACATTGGTGGTGCCGCGTCCCGAAATGCCGCAGCCAGCCAGGTTGAAGGTAAGTCGAACGGTACCGTACGCTTCTCCAGCCAGATGCGTTATGTTGCCAACACCAAGGGAGAGCTGATTGTCATCACCCGTTCCGGTGAAGTGGTGATCCATGACGATATGGGCCGTGAGCGCGAACGCCACAAAGTACCGTATGGCGCCACCCTGATGGTGACCGACGGTCTGGTGATCAAGGCTGGTGCAGTCCTGGCGACCTGGGACCCGCACACCCGTCCGATCATCACCGAGTACGCTGGCCGCGTGAAATTCGAAAACGTGGAAGAGGGCAACACCGTTGCCAAGCAGACCGACGAAGTGACCGGTCTGTCCACCCTGGTGGTTATCGATCCGAAGCGTCGTGCCGGTTCGCAGTCCAAGATGCTGCGTCCGCTGGTGAAGCTGCTGGACGAAAACGGTCTGGAAGTGAAGCTGGCAGGTTCGGATGCTTCGGTATCCATCACCTTCCAGGTAGGCGCCATCATTACCGTGCGTGACGGTCAGGAAGTGGGCAAGGGCGAAGTGCTGGCCCGCATCCCGCAGGAATCCTCCAAGACCCGTGACATTACCGGTGGTCTGCCGCGTGTGGCCGAACTGTTCGAAGCCCGTTCGCCGAAGGACGCCGGTATGCTGGCCGAGGTGACCGGTACTGTTTCCTTCGGTAAGGACACCAAGGGCAAGCAGCGTCTGATCATCACCGATCTGGAAGGTAACGGTTACGAAAACCTGATCCCGAAAGACAAGCACGTTCTGGTGCACGATGGTCAGGTCGTCAACCGTGGTGAACTGATCGTCGACGGTCCGGTTGACCCGCACGACATTCTGCGTCTGCAAGGTATCGAAGCGCTGGCACGTTACATCGTCCAGGAAGTTCAGGAAGTGTACCGTCTGCAAGGTGTGAAGATTAACGACAAGCACATCGAAGTGATCATTCGCCAGATGCTGCGTCGTGTCATCATCTCCGACAGTGGTGACACCGAGTTCATCCAGGGTGAACAGGTTGAACGTGCGGACGTGCTGGAAATGAACGACCAGATGCTGGCCGAAGGCAAGGAACCTGCCCAGTACGAAAACATCCTGCTGGGTATTACCAAGGCTTCCCTGTCCACCGACTCCTTCATCTCGGCGGCTTCCTTCCAGGAAACCACCCGCGTGCTGACCGAAGCGGCCATCATGGGCAAGAAGGATGATCTGCGCGGTCTGAAGGAAAACGTGATTGTGGGTCGTCTGATTCCGGCCGGTACCGGTCTGGCCTATCACCGTACCCGTCGCCGCCAGGGGCAAGGACTGGATATTTCCCAGTCCCAGTTGCTGGATGAGCAACACGTGGATGAAGTGGAAAACAACAGCTAAGCAGTACAAACTGGCTGTCTGTTGAAAAAACGCCGCGCTACCAGCTGCAGTTGCTGGTAGTGCGGCGTTTTTCAATTGACGGTAAGTATTTGACTAAAATATAATCCTCCGTCCTTCTGGAGGCGTGTTGTCTGCAGAATGAATCAACTAGGAACTGATAGTAATGCCAACCATTAACCAACTCGTTCGCAAGGGCCGTGCGGTCCTGACCGTGAACAGCAAGGTGCCTGCGCTGGAAGCCTGCCCGCAGAAGCGTGGCGTGTGCACCCGTGTTTACACTACCACCCCGAAAAAGCCGAACTCCGCGCTGCGTAAAGTATGCAAGGTTCGTCTGACCAACGGCTTCGAAGTGATTTCCTACATCGGTGGTGAAGGCCACAACCTGCAGGAACACTCCGTAGTGCTGATCCGTGGCGGTCGTGTAAAAGACTTGCCGGGTGTGCGTTACCACACCGTACGCGGCTCCCTGGACACCGCAGGTGTTAAGGACCGTAAACAGTCCCGTTCCAAATACGGTGCTAAGCGTCCTAAATAATTGGGATGTACTGGCGGCGGCCTGAGGTCGTCGAGTAAGTGGCTGCTTTTACATGGGTGGTCATGAGCACAAGCTCAACTGAATAATGAAGGAAGTAACATGCCAAGACGCAGAGAAGTCCCCAAGCGCGAGATTCTGCCGGATCCGAAGTTCGGTTCCCAAGATCTGTCTAAGTTCATGAACGTCGTGATGATCGACGGCAAGAAAGCCGTTGCAGAACGCATCATCTACGGCGCACTGGAACAGATCGAAAAGAAAACCGGCAAGAGCGCACTGGAAGTGTTCAACGCAGCACTGTCCAATGCCAAGCCGATTGTTGAAGTAAAAAGCCGCCGTGTAGGTGGTGCAAACTATCAAGTTCCTGTTGAAGTTCGTCCGTCCCGTCGTATGGCTCTGGCCATGCGCTGGCTGCGTGATGCTGCGCGTAAGCGTGGCGAAAAGTCCATGGACCTGCGCCTTGCCGGTGAGCTGATCGACGCTGCCGAAGGTCGTGGCGGCGCCATGAAGAAGCGTGACGAAGTGCATCGTATGGCAGAAGCCAACAAGGCCTTCTCTCACTTCCGCTTCTAAGCTCAACCACACAATAAGGTGTAGATCGTGGCTAGAAAGACCCCCATCGAGCGCTACCGTAATATCGGTATTTCCGCTCACATTGACGCCGGTAAGACAACTACTACCGAGCGTATTCTGTTTTACACCGGTGTTAACCACAAGATCGGTGAAGTGCATGATGGCGCCGCCACCATGGACTGGATGGAACAGGAACAGGAGCGTGGTATTACCATCACCTCCGCTGCTACCACTACCTTCTGGAAAGGTATGGGCATGCAGTTCCCGGAACATCGTTTCAACATCATCGATACCCCGGGCCACGTGGACTTTACCATTGAGGTAGAGCGTTCCATGCGTGTACTGGACGGTGCCGTAATGGTTTACTGCGCTGTGGGTGGTGTTCAGCCGCAGTCCGAAACCGTATGGCGTCAGGCCAACAAGTACAAGGTTCCGCGTATTGCCTTCGTGAACAAGATGGACCGTCAGGGTGCCAACTTCTTCCGTGCCGTAGAGCAGGTGAAAACCCGTCTGCGTGGCAATCCGGTACCTATCGTTGTACCGATCGGTGCTGAAGATGGCTTCGAAGGCGTGGTTGACCTGCTGAAGATGAAGGCCATCATCTGGGATGAAGCTTCCCAGGGCATGAAGTTCGAATACGGCGAAATCCCGGCTGACCTGGTTTCCGTGGCTGAAGAATGGCGCGAGAAGATGGTTGAAGCCGCTGCCGAAGTCAGCGACGAAATGATGGACAAGTACCTGGGCGGCGAAACGCTGACCGAGGAAGAAATCGTTGCTGGTCTGCGTGCACGTACCCTGCGTTGCGAAATCCAGCCGATGCTGTGTGGTTCCGCGTTCAAGAACAAGGGTGTACAGCGCATGCTGGACGCCGTGATCGAACTGCTGCCCTCGCCGACTGAAGTTCCGGCGATCAAGGGTGAAGTCGACGGTGTTGAAGCCGAACGTCACGCCTCTGACGACGAACCGTTCTCCGCGTTGGCATTCAAGCTGATGAATGACCCGTACGTAGGTCAGCTGACCTTCTTCCGCGTTTACTCTGGCGTGGTTCAATCCGGTGATACCGTAATGAACTCCGTGAAGGGCAAGAAGGAACGTATCGGCCGTATCGTACAGATGCACGCCAACGACCGTAAGGAAATCGAAGAAGTACGCGCTGGTGACATCGCTGCTGCTATCGGCCTGAAGGAAGTGACTACTGGTGAAACCCTGTGTTCCGTTGATGCACCGATCGTGCTGGAACGCATGGAATTCCCGGATCCGGTTATTCACGTTGCTGTTGAGCCGAAGACCAAGGCCGACCAGGAAAAGATGGGCGTTGCCCTGAACCGCCTGGCTAAGGAAGACCCGTCCTTCCGTGTACGCACTGACGAAGAATCCGGCCAGACCATCATTTCCGGTATGGGTGAACTGCACCTGGAAATTCTGGTTGACCGCATGAAGCGTGAGTTCGGCGTTGAAGCCAACGTGGGTGCTCCGCAGGTTGCTTACCGCGAAACCATTACCAAGACTGTTACCGACGTGCAAGGTAAGCACGCCAAGCAGTCCGGCGGTAAGGGTCAGTACGGTGATTGTACGATTACTCTGGAGCCGTCCGGCGAAGGTAATGGCTACAAGTTCATCGACGAGATCAAGGGTGGTGTGATTCCGCGTGAATTCATTCCTTCCGTTGACAAGGGTATCCGCAACTCGCTGAACAACGGCATTCTGGCTGGCTTCCCGGTGGTTGACGTAACCGTACGTCTGACCTTCGGTTCCTACCACGACGTTGACTCCTCGCAGATCGCCTTCGAACTGGCCGGTTCCATCGCCTTCAAGGAAGCCATGCGCCGTGCCGGCCCGTGCATCCTCGAACCGATGATGGCTGTTGAAGTTGAGACGCCGGAAGAGTACATGGGCGACGTGATGGGTGACCTGAACCGTCGTCGCGGCATCGTGCAAGGTATGGACGATGATGGTCTGGGTGGCAAGAAGATCAAGGCCGAAGTACCGCTGGCCGAGATGTTCGGTTACTCCACCGACCTGCGTTCTGCTACTCAGGGTCGTGCTACCTACTCCATGGAGTTCAAGCACTACTCCGAAGCGCCGAAGCATATCGCTGAAGCCGTAATGGCCGCCAAGAAGTAATGCGCGCTGAAGTTGGCCGGCTCTGGCTGGTCAACTCTGATCTAATGTTCTTTAATTAAGGATTTTTGCAAAATGGCAAAAGAAAAGTTTGAACGGACCAAACCGCACGTAAACGTCGGCACCATCGGTCACGTTGACCACGGTAAGACCACCCTGACCGCAGCGATCACCACCATTCTGTCGAAGAAGTTCGGTGGCGAAGCCAAGGACTACTCCCAGATCGACAGCGCGCCGGAAGAAAAGGCACGTGGTATTACCATTAATACCGCACACGTAGAATACGAAACCGAGTCCCGTCACTACGCTCACGTAGACTGCCCGGGTCACGCCGACTACGTTAAGAACATGATTACCGGTGCTGCCCAGATGGACGGCGCTATCCTGGTGTGCTCCGCTGCTGACGGCCCGATGCCGCAAACCCGCGAACACATCCTGCTGTCCCGTCAGGTTGGCGTACCGTACATCATCGTTTACCTGAACAAGGCTGACCTGGTTGACGACGCTGAACTGCTGGAACTGGTTGAAATGGAAGTGCGCGATCTGCTGTCTTCCTACGACTTCCCGGGCGATGACACTCCGGTAGTGATCGGTTCTGCTCGTCTGGCACTGGAAGGCGACCAATCCGAAATGGGCGAACCCTCCATCTTCCGTCTGGCAGCTGCTCTGGACTCCTACATCCCGACGCCGGAACGCGCTGTTGACAAGCCGTTCCTGCTGCCGATCGAAGACGTATTCTCCATCTCCGGTCGTGGTACTGTAGTGACCGGTCGTGTAGAGCGCGGTATCGTTAAAGTTGGTGAAGAACTGGAAATCGTAGGCCTGAAGGCAACTGCGAAGACCACCTGCACCGGCGTTGAAATGTTCCGCAAGCTGCTGGATCAAGGTCAGGCTGGTGACAACGTAGGCGTACTGCTGCGTGGTACCAAGCGTGAAGACGTAGAGCGTGGTCAGGTTCTGGCCAAGCCGGGTACCATCACCCCGCACACCAAGTTCGGCGCATCGGTATACGTGCTGAGCAAGGATGAAGGCGGTCGTCACACCCCGTTCTTCGCTAACTACCGTCCGCAGTTCTACTTCCGTACTACCGACGTGACCGGTGCTGTAAGCCTGGCCGAAGGCGTGGAAATGGTAATGCCGGGTGACAACGTGGAAATCACCGTAGAACTGATCGCACCGATCGCTATGGAAGAAGGTCTGCGTTTCGCGATCCGTGAAGGTGGCCGTACTGTTGGCGCCGGCGTTGTTGCCAAAATCATCGCCTAATCGGAGCAGATAATATGCAAAGCCAGAAAATCCGCATCCGCCTGAAGGCCTTCGATTACAACCTGATCGATCGTTCCGCCCAGGAAATCGTTGAAACTGCCAAGCGTACCGGCGCTGTTGTTAAGGGCCCGGTTCCGCTGCCGACCAAAATCGAGCGTTTCAACGTTCTGCGTTCCCCGCACGTGAACAAGACTTCCCGCGACCAGCTGGAAATCCGTACTCACCTGCGCCTGATGGACATCGTAGATCCGACCGACAAGACTGTTGATGCTCTGATGAAGCTCGACCTGCCGGCCGGTGTGGATGTGGAAATCAAGCTGCAGTAATTGCAAGAAATCAGCCTGTCGCATGCTAAGTGCTTGCGATTGCTGAAAATCCTGTGATACATTAGCGGACTCGCAATTTTGCGAGTCCGCTTTTGTTTTTTATGCCGGTCAATCGTAATCGGCGCCTGCAAAAGGATATAAACATGAGTTTAGGTCTTGTCGGTCGCAAAGTCGGCATGACCCGCATTTTTGCCGAAGATGGTGCTTCCATCCCGGTAACTGTGCTGGACATGTCTGCTAACCGCGTCACGCAAATCAAAACTGCCGAAGTTGACGGCTACACTGCCGTTCAAGTTACTTTCGGTGCCCGTAAAGCCAGCCGCGTTAACAAGGCGGCTGCTGGTCACTTTGCCAAGGCTGGCGTTGAAGCAGGTCTGGGTCTGAACGAATTCGTTCTGTCCGCAGAAGCTCTCTCCTCCCTGAAGCCGGGTGATGCACTGTCCGTTGAAATCTTCACCGTAGGTCAACTGGTTGATGTAACCGGTACCTCCAAGGGTAAGGGTTTCTCCGGTGTGATCAAGCGTCACAACTTCTCTTCCAACCGCGCTTCGCACGGTAACTCCCGTTCGCATAACACGCCGGGTTCTATCGGTCAGGCACAGGATCCGGGTCGTATTTTCCCGGGTAAGCGCATGGCTGGTCAGTACGGCAACGTCAAGAGCACTGTTCAGTGCCTGGAAGTTGTTCGTGTTGACGCCGAGCGTCAGCTGCTTCTGGTTAAGGGTGCCGTTCCTGGTGCCAAGAACGGCGATGTTGTCGTTCGTCCTAGCGTGAAGGCAGGTGCGTGATGGAATTGAAAGTAATCAATAGCCAAGGTCAGGCTGCTGGCAGCCTGCAGGCATCCGAGACTCTGTTCGGTCGCGAATACAACGAAGCCCTGGTTCACCAGGTTGTGACTGCATTCCTGGCGAATGCTCGCAGCGGTAACCGTGCTCAGCTGACTCGTGCCGAAGTAAACCACTCCACCAAGAAGCCGTTCAAGCAGAAGGGTACTGGTAACGCACGTGCCGGTATGACTTCCACTCCGAACCGTCGTGGTGGTGGTCGTGCTTTCCCGAACAGCCCGGATGAGAATTTCTCTCAGAAGGTAAACCGCAAGATGTTCCGCGCTGGTATGGCAGCTATCCTGTCCCAACTGGTTCGCGACGAACGTCTGATCGTGGTTGATTCGCTGTCGGTTGAATCGCCGAAAACCAAAGAATTCGTAGGTGTGGTTAAGTCCATGGGTCTGGAACAGGCTCTGTTCATTACCCGTGAACTGGACGAAAACCTCTATCTGTCTTCGCGCAATCTGCCGAACGTGCTGGTGATCGAAGCTCAACAAGCTGACCCGTACAGCCTGCTGCGTTTCAAGAAGATCGTCATCACCCGTGAGGCGGTGCAGCATCTGGAGGAGCAGTGGGCATGAATCAAGAACGTCTGTTGCAAGTAATTCTGGCCCCGGTTGTTTCCGAAAAGAGCACCATGGTTGCTGAGAAGCATCAGCAAGTTGTTTTCCGTGTTGCTACCGATGCTACCAAGCCGGAGATCAAGGCTGCAGTTGAAATGCTGTTCAACGTAAAAGTTGAAGGCGTATCCACTGTTAACGTAAAGGGCAAAGTCAAGCGCTTTGGCCGTACCTTTGGCCGTCGTAAAGACTGGAAAAAGGCTTACGTTAGCCTGGTTCAGGGTCAGGAAATCGATCTGACCGCCACCCCGGCCGCTGCGGAGTAAGGAGATAGAGCATGCCTATCGTTAAAGTAAAACCGACTTCCGCGGGTCGTCGTGCTGTTGTCAAGGTGGTTCACCCTGATCTGCACAAAGGCGCTCCGCACGCCGCTCTGGTAGAGAAAAAGTCTGCCACTGCCGGTCGTAACAATAATGGCCACATTACTACCCGTCACATGGGTGGTGGTCACAAGAAGCACTACCGTCTGATCGACTTCCGTCGCAACAAGGATGGCATTCCGGCAAAAGTGGAACGTATCGAATACGATCCGAACCGTACTGCCCACATCGCTCTGTTGTGCTACGCCGATGGCGAACGCCGCTACATTATCGCTCCGCGCGGTGTGAAAGCTGGTGCAGTTCTGCTGTCCGGTGCTGAAGCACCGATCAAGGCTGGTAACGCTCTGCCGATCCGCAACATCCCGGTGGGTACGACTATCCACTGCGTAGAGCTGCAACCTGGCAAGGGTGCCCAAATGGTCCGTTCGGCTGGCGGTTCCGCCATGCTGCTGGCCCGTGAAGGTGTCTATGCTCAGCTGCGTCTGCGTTCGGGCGAAATTCGCCTGGTGCATGTTGACTGCCGCGCCACTGTTGGCGAAGTTAGCAACGAAGAGCATTCCCTGCGTAAGCTGGGTAAGGCTGGTGCTAGCCGCTGGCGTGGTATTCGTCCGACCGTTCGCGGTACTGCGATGAACCCGATTGATCACCCGCATGGTGGTGGTGAAGGCCGTACTGGTGAAGGCCGTGTGCCGGTTAGCCCATGGGGCACTCCGACTAAGGGCTTCCGTACCCGTCGCAACAAGCGTACCGACAACATGATCGTACGCCGCCGCTATTCTACTAAAGGGTAATTGACAATGGCACGTTCGCAGAAAAAAGGCCCGTTCGTTGATCTGCACCTTCTGAAGAAGGTCGACGCGGCGCGTGCAACCAATGACAAGCGTCCGATCAAGACTTGGTCGCGTCGTTCGACCGTCCTGCCGGACTTCATTGGTTTGACCATCGCGGTACACAACGGTCGCACCCATGTGCCTGTTTATGTTTCCGAAAACATGGTCGGTCATAAACTGGGCGAATTCTCGCTGACTCGTACCTTCAAAGGCCACGCGGCCGATAAGAAGGCGAAGAAGAGATAAGGTGAAGCGATGAGAGTATCTGCAAATCTGAAAAGCGTCCGCCTGTCGGCACAAAAGTGCCGCTTGGTGGCCGATCTGATCCGCGGTCAATCCGTTGGTCAGGCTTTGAATATCCTGGCCTTCTCCCCGAAGAAGGGCGCGGTTATTGTGAAGAAAGTGCTGGAATCTGCCATCGCTAACGCCGAACACAACGAAGGCGCTGACATCGACACCCTGCGTGTCACCAGCATCTTTGTTGACAAAGGCGCTAGTCTGAAGCGTTTCACTGCCCGTGCTAAGGGTCGTGGCAATCGCATCGAAAAGCAGACCTGCCACATCTCGTTGACCGTTGGCAATTAAGGGGTAAGAAATGGGTCAGAAGATTCATCCGACGGGATTCCGTCTTGCCGTTAACAAAAACTGGTCTTCCAAGTGGTTCGCCAATTCGAAGAATTTCTCGGAAATGCTGATGCAAGACCTGGAAGTTCGCGAATACCTGAAGAAGCGCCTGGGTCATGCGGCTGTTGGTCGTGTCACCATCGAGCGTCCGGCTAAGTCCGCACGCATTACCATTCACAGTGCCCGTCCGGGTGTTGTGATCGGTAAGAAAGGTGAGGACATTGAAGTTCTGAAGCGCGAACTGCAAGCTCGTCTGGGCGTGCCGGTTCACGTGAATATCGAAGAAGTTCGCAAGCCGGAACTGGATGCGCAAATCATTGCTGATGGCATCGCCTCCCAGCTGGAAAAGCGCGTGATGTTCCGCCGTGCCATGAAGCGTTCCATGCAGAACGCCATGCGTATGGGCGCCCAGGGCATCAAGATCATGTCCTCCGGTCGTCTGAACGGCATCGATATCGCTCGTAGCGAATGGTATCGCGAAGGCCGTGTGCCGCTGCATACCCTGCGTGCCGATGTTGACTACGCTACCTCTGAAGCCAAAACCACCTACGGTATCATTGGCAT
Source organism: Aquitalea sp. LB_tupeE (assembly GCF_013391415.1). GTDB lineage: Bacteria > Pseudomonadota > Gammaproteobacteria > Burkholderiales > Chromobacteriaceae > Aquitalea. The sequence continues at coordinate 67,947 of NZ_JACAXB010000013.1, read as the reverse complement.
CAAGGTATGGGTTTACAAAGGTGAGCTGAAGCCGGGTCAAGTAGCACCGGCTCCGGTTGCGACCGAGAAGAAAACGAGAAAGGGCCCGCGCAATGCTGCAGCCAACTAGACTCAAGTACCGTAAACAGCATAAAGGCCGCAACACTGGTATCGCTACCCGTGGCAACAAAGTGAGCTTTGGTGATTTCGGTTTGAAGGCTGTTGGTCGTGGTCGTCTGACCGCGCGTCAGATCGAAGCGGCCCGTCGTGCCATGACCCGTCACATCAAGCGTGGCGGTCGTATCTGGATCCGTATTTTCCCGGACAAGCCGATCACTTCCAAGCCTGCTGAAGTGCGTATGGGTGGGGGTAAGGGTTCTCCGGAATACTACGTGGCCGAGATTCAGCCTGGCAAGATGCTGTACGAAATGGACGGTGTTAACGAGGAACTCGCTCGTGAAGCTTTCCGTCTGGCCGCAGCCAAGTTGCCGATCGCCACTGTGTTTGTAACTAGACAGGTAGGTCAGTAATGAAAGCGTCCGAACTGAAAGCCAAAACTGTTGACGAGCTGAAAGCGGAACTGCTGAGCCTCCTGAAGGCCCAGTTTGCCCTGCGTATGCAGCACGCTACTCAGCAACTCGCCAAGACCTCTGAACTGAAGAAAGTGCGTCGCGACATCGCTCGTGTTCGCACCGTTCTGAAAGAAAAGGCAGTTTAAGATGAGCGAAACCAAAGTGGTACGTACGCTGACCGGTACTGTTGTCAGCGACAAGATGGATAAGACTGTAACCGTTCTGGTCGAGCGCAAGGTTAAGCACCCGATCTACGGCAAGATTATCCGTCGTTCTAAGAAGTTCCACGCACACGACGAGAACAACGAGTTCAAGGCCGGCGACATCGTAGTAATCAGCGAGTCCCGTCCTCTCTCGAAGACCAAATCGTGGGTGGTGACTGCCCTGGTCGAGAAATCTCGCCAGGTATAAGACTTGCAAGGGACGAAAGTCCCTTGTATAATGGCCATCTTCTTATCCGTGTCGGATAGGAATTCCGCCCTTACGGGGTCCAAAACTGGCCGTTTGACACGCCACAGCTTGATCTGTGGCGTTTCGTCTGTTTGGTCTTGCTCTTATGCGAGAAACCGGCAGGTGAAAGTGACGGATAAAGTTGGATTAGAAAGGTAATCATCAAATGATCCAAATGCAGACCATGCTTGAGGTCGCTGACAATACTGGTGCGCGTCACGTTATGTGCATCAAGGTATTGGGCGGTTCCAAGCGTCGCTATGCAAGCGTTGGCGACATCATCAAGGTGAGCATCAAGGATGCTGCTCCGCGCGGTCGCGTCAAAAAAGGCGACGTGTACAACGCAGTAGTAGTGCGCACTGCCAAAGGCGTGCGTCGTCCGGACGGCTCGTTGATCAAGTTTGATAGCAATGCTGCCGTTCTGCTCAACAACAAGCTTGAGCCGATTGGCACTCGTATCTTCGGACCCGTGACGCGTGAACTGCGTACCGAGCGTTTCATGAAGATCGTGTCGCTTGCTCCTGAAGTGCTGTAAGGAGGTCGCATGCGCAAAATTCGTAAAGGTGATGAAGTCGTAGTAATCACCGGTAAAGACAAGGGTAAACGCGGCACCGTTCTGCGCGTCCTGGATGAAAAACTGGTTGTTGAAGGCGTGAATGTTGCCAAGAAACACCAGAAGCCGAATCCGGTGCGTGGCGTTGCTGGTGGTATCGTTGAAAAGGTTATGCCTGTTGACGCTTCCAACGTTGCTATTTTCAACCCGGCTAGCCAAAAGGCTGACCGCGTAGGCTTCAAGACTCTTGAAGACGGCCGCAAGGTACGCGTGTTCAAGTCCAGTGGCGAAGTTATCGGCGCGTAAGGAAAAGCAAACATGGCACGTTTCTACGATTTCTACAAAGACAGCGTAGTGCCGGAACTGATGAAACAGTTCGGCTACAAGTCTATCATGGAAGTTCCGCGCATCGAGAAGATCACCGTCAACATGGGTGTTGGTGAAGCTGTTGCCGATAAAAAGGTAATGGAATTCGCCGTGGGCGACATGGAAAAGATTGCTGGCCAGAAGCCGGTAGTTACCACCGCTCGCAAATCCATCGCCGGCTTCAAGATTCGTGATGACTATCCGGTTGGTTGCAAGGTTACCCTGCGCCGTGAACGCATGTACGAATTCCTGGACCGTCTGGTAACCATCGCGTTGCCGCGTGTTCGTGACTTCCGTGGTGTTTCCGCCAAGTCTTTTGACGGCCGTGGCAACTACAACATGGGTGTCAAGGAACAGATCATCTTCCCGGAAATCGAGTACGACAAGATCGATGCTCTGCGTGGTATGAACATTACTGTTACCACTACGGCGAAGACTGACGAAGAGGCCCGCGCTCTGCTGGCTGCGTTCAAGTTCCCGTTCAAGGGTTAAGCACATGGCAAAACTTGCACTGATCAAGCGTGAAGAGAAGCGCGTTAAGGTGGCTGAAAAATTTGCCGCTAAGCGCGAAGCCCTCATCGCTACCATCAACAATCAAAGCCTCTCGGAAGAAGAACGCTTCGCCGCTCGCCTGCAACTGCAGCAGCTGCCGCGCAATGCTTCCCCGGTACGCCAGCGTCGTCGCTGCGCCATTACCGGTCGTCCGCGTGGCGTGTTCCGTAAATTCGGTCTGGGTCGTAACAAACTCCGTGAAATCGCCATGAAGGGCGAAATTCCGGGTGTTGTTAAGGCCAGCTGGTAATAGGAGAACCATAAATGAGCATGCACGATCCTATTTCCGATATGTTGACCCGCATCCGTAACGGCCAAATGGCTTCCAAGGTGGCTGTTGCTATGCCGTCTTCCAAGCTGAAAGTTGCGCTGGCACAGGTGCTGAAAGAAGAAGGCTACATCGAAGATTTCGCCGTTGCCGGCGAAGCCAAGAAGCCTGTTCTTGATATCCAGCTCAAGTACTACGCTGGCCGTCCGGTGATCGAACGCATTGACCGCGTTTCCCGTCCTGGCCTGCGCGTGTACAAGGGCTCCACCGAAATCCCGAAGGTAATGAATGGTCTGGGCGTAGCTATCCTGTCTACTTCCAAGGGCATCATGACCGATCGCAAAGCACGCGCTGCCGGTATCGGCGGTGAGCTGCTGTGCGTAGTGGCATAAGGGGGTCAAATGTCTCGCGTAGCTAAGAATCCCGTAGCCATTCCGGCTGGCGTCGAAGTGAAATTCGGTGCTGCAGAAGTGACTGTAAAGGGCGCCCTGGGCTCTCTGAGCACCGCTCTGTGCAATGACGTTGAAATCAAGTTCGACAACAACGAACTGACTTTTGCGGCTAAAAACGACAGCAAGTTCGCACGTGCCATGTCCGGTACCCTGCGCGCCCTGCTGAACAATATGGTGATTGGTGTATCCAAGGGCTTCGAGAAGAAGCTGCAGCTGGTTGGCGTGGGTTACCGTGCCCAGGCTCAAGGCGACACCCTGAACCTGTCTCTGGGTTTCTCCCATCCGGTAGCTCACCAGATGCCTGCTGGCATCAAGGCTGAGACTCCGACTCAGACCGAGATCCTGATCAAGGGTGCTGACAAGCAACTCGTTGGCCAGATCGCTGCCGAAATCCGCGCTTATCGTTCCCCGGAACCCTACAAGGGCAAGGGCGTTCGTTACGCTGATGAGGTTGTGGTTCTGAAAGAAACCAAGAAGAAGTAACTGAGGCACTGACATGGACAAGAAACAAGCTCGACTCCGCCGTGCACGTAAAACCCGTGCTCGGATTGCGGAGCTCAAGATGGTGCGTCTCACTGTTTACCGCACCAACAGCCACATTTATGCCCAGATCATTGATGAAACTGGCAGCAAGGTACTGGCAAGCGCTTCCACTCTGGAAGCCGAAGTACGCGCTGATGTTTCCAATGGTGGCAATGTGGCCGCTGCAGCCGTAGTCGGTAAGCGCATCGCTGAAAAAGCCAAGGCAGCCGGTATTTCGACCGTGGCATTTGACCGTTCCGGTTTCAAATACCATGGCCGTATGAAGGCTGTGGCAGACGCAGCCCGTGAACACGGTCTCGTATTCTAATTCGGAGTGAAGAATGGCTAAGCACGAAATGGAAGATCGTGGCGACGGTCTGGTCGAGAAGATGATCAGCGTCAACCGCGTCACCAAAGTGGTTAAGGGCGGCCGTATCATGGCTTTCTCCGCCTTGACCGTCGTTGGTGATGGCGATGGCGGCATCGGTATGGGCAAGGGTCGTTCCAAGGAAGTTCCTGTTGCCGTACAGAAGGCAATGGAACAAGCCCGCCGCAATCTGGTAAAGATCCCGCTGCGTAATGGTACGCTGCATCACACCGTAACCGGCAAGCATGGTGCTACCACCGTGTTCATCCAGCCGGCCAAGGAAGGTACTGGCGTTAAGGCCGGTGGCCCGATGCGCGCAATCTTCGACGCAATGGGTGTTCACAATGTTTCGGCCAAGATTCATGGTTCCACCAACCCGTACAACGTGGTTCGTGCAACTCTGGACGGCCTGAACAAGATTAACACCGCTTCTCAGGTTGCCGCCAAGCGTGGTCTGACCGTAGAAGAGATCTTGGGGGTTGATCATGAGTAACACCAACACTGTTAAGGTAACTCTGGTAAAGAGCCTGATCGGTCGTCTGGAATCCCACAAGGCTTGCGCCCGTGGCCTGGGTCTGAAAAAGATCCGCCAGACTGTGGAAGTGCTCGATACCCCTGAAAACCGTGGCATGATCAACAAGATCAGCTACCTGTTGAAATTCGAGGGCTAAGAGATGCTGCTGAACACCATTCAACCCGGTGCCGGCGCCAAGCATGCCAAGCGTCGTGTAGGTCGCGGCATTGGTAGCGGCCTGGGCAAGACTTCCGGTCGTGGTCACAAGGGTCAAAAGAGCCGTGCAGGTGGTTTCCATAAGGTTGGTTTTGAAGGCGGTCAAATGCCGCTGCAACGTCGCTTGCCGAAACGTGGCTTCAAGTCGCTGACTGCTCGCTTCAATGCAGAAGTACGCCTGTCCGAACTGAACCTGCTGCCGGTTGACGAAATCGATCTGTTGGCACTGAAGCAAGCTGGTCTGGTAGACGCTCAGGCTCTGGTAGCCAAGGTTGTCCTGTCCGGCAAGATCGAACGTGCCGTTAAGCTGCGTGGCATTGCTGCGACTGCTGGCGCTCGCGCTGCTATCGAAGCTGCCGGCGGCAGTATTGAATAAGGCGCACTTACGTGTCGAATACTTCTCTAGTTGGAAATGCCAATAAATTTGGTGATTTGAAGCGCCGTATCATGTTCTTGATCGGAGCTTTGATTGTTTACCGTATTGGTGCGCATATTCCGGTGCCTGGTATCAATCCTGCCGAACTAGCGAAGTTGTTCCACACGTCGCAGACGGGCCTGCTCGACATGTTCAACATGTTCTCGGGCGGCGCCCTCTCGAGGTTTACGGTATTTGCCCTGGGCATCATGCCGTACATCTCTGCTTCCATCATTCTTCAGCTTGCCTCTGAGGTTCTTCCGAGCCTGAAGCAGCTGAAGAAGGAAGGCGACGCGGGACGTCGTAAGGTAACTCAGTACACACGTTATGCAACCGTTTTGCTGGCCTCTTTCCAGAGTTTCAGTATTGCGGTGATGCTGTTTAAGCAGCCTAACCTGGTGGTGACTGCCCAGTGGGAGTTCTACCTGACAACCGTGGTATCTCTGGTAACCGGCACCATGTTCCTCATGTGGCTGGGTGAACAGATTACCGAGCGTGGTATCGGCAACGGTATCTCGCTGATCATCTGTGCAGGTATTGCATCAGGTGTTCCGGCTGCCATTGGCAAGACGCTCACGCTGACCAGTCAAGGCTCGCTGCCCATCCTGTTTACCATCGTGCTGTTTGTCGGTGTTGCACTGATGACCTACGTTGTCGTGTTCGCAGAACGCGGTCAGCGCAAGGTTCTGGTGAACTACGCCAAGCGTCAGGTTGGTAATCGTGTCATGCAGGGTCAGAGCACGCACATGCCGCTCAAACTCAACATGGCAGGGGTGATCCCGCCGATTTTTGCATCCAGCATCATTCTGTTCCCTGCCACCATTCTTGGCTGGCTGGGCAACAATGAAAGCCTGGGTTGGCTCAAGGGCGTGGCTGACAAGCTGCATCCCGGTCAGCCGATCTATGTGCTGCTGTATGCAACGGCCATCATTTTCTTCTGTTATTTCTATACCGCGCTCGTTTTCAATCCGAAAGAGACGGCAGATAACCTGAAGAAGAGTGGTGCTTTCATCCCAGGTATCCGTCCAGGTGAGCAGACTTCGCGTTATATCGAGAAGATCATTCTGCGGCTGACATTGATCGGTGCAATCTACATTACGCTGGTTTGTCTGTTGCCGGAATTCCTCATCCTGAAGTGGAATGTACCGTTCTACTTCGGTGGCACATCACTGCTGATCATTGTAGTGGTCACCATGGATTTCATGGCTCAGGTACAGTCCTACGTTCTGTCGCATCAGTACGAAAGCTTGCTCAAGAAGGCTAACTTCAAAGGCAATGCACTCGGCCGGTGACATACGTGTTCTCGCTGGGTTATATGGCTAGGTAAGAACCATCCAGATGCAGGGTGAGATTTGGCAGTAGAGCAGCCGCCCTACTGCTGGATCAAACTTGAGAATGGACACGTCGTACTTGGGCATGATCAGCAAGCTTGTTTCAAAGCACGCTTATTGATTAAAAGGTCAGGGTGGCCAACACCGCCTGGACAGACCGCTGCCCGTATCGTGTTCCGTGCGAAATTACGCACTCGCTCTTTTAGAGTAACGAAAGGAACTGACATGCGAGTACAGCCTTCGGTAAAGAAGATTTGCCGTAACTGCAAAATTATCCGTCGCAATCGCGTTGTACGCGTGATCTGCACGGACCCGCGTCACAAGCAAAAACAAGGCTAACATTTGTTAGACCTGACTTTGCGTGTTACAATCGCAAACTTTTCAAGGTCTTAAGGCTTAAGGAAAGAGTATGGCCCGTATTGCAGGGGTAAACATCCCCAATCATGCGCATGCCGTTATTGGCCTGCAGGCAATTTTCGGCATCGGTCAAACTCGCGCCCAGCAGATTTGTGCTGCTGCCAGCGTGAACCCCTCCACCAAGGTGAAGGATCTGACTGACGCTGAGATGGAAACTCTGCGTGAAGAAGTTGCAAAGTTCACTGTTGAAGGTGATCTGCGCCGCGAAATCACGATGAGCATCAAACGTCTGATGGACATGGGCTGCTATCGCGGCATGCGCCATCGTCGTGGCCTGCCGTGCCGCGGTCAGCGCACTCGCACTAACGCGCGTACCCGTAAGGGACCGCGTAAGGCGATCGCCGGCAAGAAGTAACTAAAGGAACACAGAAATGGCTAAAGCAAACACAGCTGTCCGTGTACGCAAAAAAGTGCGCAAGTCTGTTAGCGAAGGTATCGTGCATGTGCACGCTTCGTTCAACAACACCATCATCACTATCACCGACCGTCAAGGCAATGCACTGTCTTGGGCTACCTCTGGCGGCGCTGGTTTTAAGGGCTCGCGCAAAAGTACACCCTTTGCTGCTCAGGTAGCAGCAGAGCATGCTGGTAAAGTTGCCCAAGAATACGGTGTGAAGAACCTCGAAGTTCGTATCAAGGGCCCGGGTCCGGGTCGTGAATCCGCTGTTCGCGCACTCAACGCGCTGGGTTTCAAGATCACCAGCATCTCCGACGTGACGCCGGTACCGCACAACGGTTGCCGTCCGCCCAAAAAACGTCGTATCTAATTCGGAGAGTGTGAGAACATGGCACGTTATATCGGCCCAAAATGTAAGCTCGCTCGTCGTGAAGGCACCGACCTTTTCCTGAAGAGCGCGCGTCGTGCACTGGATTCCAAGTGCAAACTGGATACCCCGCCTGGTCAACACGGCGCCCGTAAGGGTCGTCTGTCCGACTACGGTGTCCAACTGCGTGAAAAGCAGAAAATCCGCCGTATCTATGGCGTACTCGAGCGTCAGTTCCGCAATTACTTTGCGGAAGCTGTACGTCGCAAGGGCTCCACTGGTGAAAACCTGCTGAAGCTGCTTGAAGCACGTCTGGACAACGTTGTATATCGCATGGGCTTTGGCTCCACTCGTGCAGAAGCACGTCAGCTGGTAAGCCACAAGGCTATCGTTGTGAACGGCCAGGTAGTTAACATTCCGTCTTTCCAGGTTAAAGCTGGTGACGTAGTGTCTGTCCGCGAAAAAGCCAAGAAGCAAGCCCGTATCGTAGAGGGTCTGGCTCTGGCTGAGCAAGGTGGTTTCCCTTCCTGGGTGTCTGTTGACTCCAAGAAGATGGAAGGCGTCTTCAAATCTGCTCCGGAACGTTCCGAACTGTCTAGCGATATCAACGAACAGCTCGTTGTGGAATTCTACTCCAAGTAATCGCTAGCTCTTAGGGAATGACTATGCAAAACAGCGCTTCGGAATTTTTGAAACCTCGTCTGATTGACGTGCAGCCGGTATCTGCTACCCATGCACGCGTTTCGATGGAGCCGTTCGAGCGTGGCTATGCTCACACTCTTGGCAACTCGCTGCGCCGTATCCTGCTGTCGTCGATGCCGGGCTTTGCTCCTACCGAAGTGACTATCGCTGGCGTTTTGCATGAGTATTCCGCACTTGATGGCGTGCGCGAGGATGTCGTTGACATCCTCCTCAACCTCAAGGGCGTAGTGCTTAAGCTGCATGGTCGTGACAGTGTCGTGCTGACCTTGAAAAAGGAAGGCGAAGGTGCTGTCTTGGCTGGCGATATCGAGTTGCCCCATGATGTTGAAGTGATCAATCCGGAACACGTGATTGCCCACCTCTCTGTTGGCGGCAAAATCGACATGGAGATCAAGGTCGAAAAAGGCCGTGGCTATCAGCCCGTGTCTGCTCGTTCCATTCATGAAGAAAACCGTTCCATCGGTACCATTCAACTGGATGCTTCCTTCTCGCCGGTTCGCCGTGTGAGCTTTGCAGTGGAAAGCGCCCGTGTTGAGCAACGTACCGACCTCGACCGTCTGGTTCTCGATATCGAAACCAATGGCGTGATCGAACCGGAACAGGCCGTGCGCAATGCTGCACGTATTCTGATGGATCAGCTGTCGATCTTTGCTGACCTCCAAGGCACAGCGGTTGAAGAAGTCGTTGAAAAGGCGCCGCCGATCGATCCGATCCTGCTGCGTCCGGTAGACGATCTTGAACTGACGGTTCGTTCGGCCAACTGCCTGAAGGCTGAGAACATTTATTACATCGGCGATCTGATTCAGCGTACTGAAACCGAGCTTCTGAAGACTCCGAACCTCGGTCGCAAATCGCTGAACGAGATCAAAGAAGTTCTCGCTTCCAAGGGTCTGACTCTCGGCATGAAGCTTGAGAATTGGCCTCCGGCTGGTCTGGAAAAGCCGTAAGTTTGAGACTAAAGGACATTAACAATGCGTCATCGTTACAGTAATCGTAAACTGAACCGCACGACCAGCCATCGTCTGGCGATGCTGCGCAACATGGCGAATTCGCTGCTGAAGCACGAAGTTATCGTGACCACGCTGCCGAAAGCCAAGGAACTGCGTCGTGTGGCCGAGCCGCTGATTACGCTCGGCAAAAAGCCGTCTCTCGCCAACCGTCGTCTGGCGTTTGACCGCACTCGTGACCGCGACATCGTGGTTAAACTCTTCGACGTTCTCGGCCCGCGCTTCTCCGCCCGCAATGGTGGTTATGTGCGTATCCTGAAGTACGGTTTCCGTAAGGGCGACAATGCCCCGCTGGCTCTGGTTGAGCTGGTTGACCGTGCTGAAGATGCCGTTGCCGTTGTAGATGACTCCGCTGAATAATATTCGGTGAAGTTATGAAAGAAGCCAGCGAAAGCTGGCTTTTTTCATTTCTGCTTCAATCGGCTTGCAGCCTGTCCGGTGTTCGTCAGAATGCATACCTGGATTCAAGCACCTGCACTGGTGCACCAATTTCCAGAATTCCTTCATTACGTGCCACCAGATTCACGCCAAAGCAGATTCCCTCTGCCTGTTGTCTGGTCTTGCTGAGTGTCAGCATGGGTTCATTGTCAGCATCCACCTCTGCACTGATAGGGTCGGTGGTGATCATCTGGCAGCGGGTGCATGGCTTGGCCACTTCAAATACGATGTCGCCAATCTGAATGACCTTCCAGTCGTCTTCCTCATACGGCAATCCGCCCGTGACCAGCAAATTGGGACGGAAATGCTGCACCGTGACCGGTTTGCGCAAGTCCTGATTCAGTGCATCCAGCGAAGCCTGGTTTACTAACAGATAGGGATAGCCGTCTGCAAAAGACATGGGTGTCGCTGCTCCTTCTAGCAGGCGTGTTGAGTGCATGCCTAGCCACAGCAAACGGCAGGCTATACCCAGATAGTCGGACAGCCAGGCATCAACATGTTCATCCCCATGCCAGGCTGTGAAGTTGGCACGCCATACGGTTGCTGCCACCTTTTGCTTGTAGACCTGGGTCATGGCAAGAACGGGTGAGCGTCCTGGCGCACCTAACAACAAGCCCCCTGGTATCAAGGCAGTTGTAATCTGCAACATCCGTGGATGCTGACGTGCGGTCAGGAACTGTCCATCCGCTGTGCTGAGCAGCCATTCCCTGTCATGCAACAGCCCTTGTGTACTGGCAAATGCCCTGTCATAGGCAATCCCTCGTGCAGATTTCATCGGGTGCACAAACATCTGTGTCAGCTTCATGAGTGATCTTTCTGGCAAAGTCCAAGTCATGATCCTAGCATTCTTGTAGGACTGACGGTGCTGCAGGGGGGCAATTCACTTTTGCTCTGCTGGCTGATGATGTGTTCCGCATAATGACATTGGACTTTATTGTTTTGTTTTAGATCATCTGACGTCATTGTGGTGTTTGCTAAGCTACGTGGCTGGCATGCCATGGCGTCATTAAATTTGTTTTGCAGTGGTATCTGGCTAATACCGTCATCACTTTTAAATAGTACATGGGTAAACCCGGCTATATCTTCGTCTATAAAGATGTAGAATGACAAAAACTGATAATTAGAGCAGTTGCTCGCTTGAGACTGTCAACGGGAACAGAGAGAAAAAAATGAACACTACTGCCGGAATGTCATTACGCAGCCGCCTTATTGCCTGGCTGTTGCTGGTGGCCTTGCTGATTTGCTGTCTGAGTGGTCTTGCCCTTTACAACCAGCGCAATAGCTTGTTACAGGACAGGCAGGATAAAACACGCAATCTCGTTGAATCTGCGATGGGCATCATCAGTAGTTATGAGGCCCTTGAAGCAAGTGGCAAGCTCAGCGAAGCACAGGCCAAGCAAATGGCTGCCGCTGCTCTTATGGCCAGCCATTATGATGGCAAGGAGTACTTCTTCGGTTACGACCAGAACTGGAACTACGTCATTCACGGTGCCAAGGCAGCCATGCTGGGCAAGAATGTTCAGGGCTTGAAGACGCCAACGGGTGTTGATCTGGGGCAGTTGTTCATAGAGACGGTCAGCAAGGGCAATGGGCAAGGCTTTGCTGCTTATGTGTGGGACAAGCCCGGCTTCGACCAGCCTCAACCCAAGATTTCCTACTTGATGACCAGTCAGCGTTGGCACTGGATTATTGGTACCGGCATTTATCTGGATGATGTCCAGGCCGCATTCATGCAACAGTTGTGGCTGACGCTGGGTGAAGTGGCCGCCATTCTGGTGCTGTTGCTTATTGCCGGCCTGTTCCTGATGCGCAGCGTCCTAGGGCAACTGGGTGCCGACCCGGGTGAGACCATGCAAGTGGTTCGGCGCATTGCCGATGGCCATCTGGATACCCAGGTGAATGTGGTGGCAGGTGATACCAGCAGCGTGATGGCCGCCGTTCAGCAAATGCAGCAGCATCTGAAATCGCTGGTGCGGGAAATTGCCGATGAAGCTGTGCGCTTGTCTGGCATGAGTTCGGATGTGGCGCGCCGTTCCGATGCCGTGGTCAAAGGGTCTGACCAGCAAAGTGAGGCCGCCGCCGCCATGGCCGCCTCCATCGAGCAGCTGACGGTCAGCATCAATCATATTTCCAGCCATGCGCATGATGCACGTAATCTGTCGCAAGAGTCCGGCCGCTTGTCGCGCGAAGGAGGCGAGGTAATTTCCAGTGCTGTCAATGAAATGCACCGTATCAACGAGTCGGTGGATCAGGCGGCAGCAACCATTGCGGATCTGGCCAGCAAGACCCAGACCATTTCCAGCATCATGCAGGTGATCAAGGACATTGCCGATCAAACCAATCTGCTGGCGCTCAACGCGGCCATCGAGGCAGCACGTGCCGGCGAGATGGGACGCGGCTTTGCGGTGGTGGCCGATGAAGTGCGCAAGCTGTCGGAGCGTACCGGGCAGGCTACGCAGGAGATTGCCGGCATGATCCAGGAAATACAGAGCAGTTCTGACCAGTCGCGTGCCTGTATGGAAGAGGCTGTCGGCCGGGTGAAGAACGGCTTGCAACTGGCGGTTCAGGGGGGAGAAGCGATATCCCACATCCGGGATAGCGCCACCAGCGTGGTGGATGTGGTCAACGAGATTTCACATGCACTGAAAGAGCAGGGTAGCGCCAGTACCGAAATTGCACAGCAGGTGGAATTGATTGCTCGCAGCGCCAGCGGTAATGCTGAGGAGGCGGCAGGCACCTCGAAGGAAGTGCAGGCCATGCATAGCCTGGCCGACGATTTGCGTCAGCTGGTATCCAAATTCCACGTGTAATATCGCAGGCATGCCAAGCAAAAGCCCTCCGCAAGGAGGGCTTTGTTATGTCAGGGAGCACTGAAGTAAACTCCAGCCTCGCTGCTGCCTGCAGTGCATGCTCAAGGCATAGTGTTTTCGGTGCCGGGCTGCTTGTGTTTTTCCCGATAACGCTGATAGGCACCCAGCGCCATCGCCAGTAACAGCAAGCTGATACAGCCAGCTATCACCGGTTGATTACCCAGCTGCATGTAGGGCGTCAGACCTTGGTAGTCCTGCACCATGCCTTCCAGTACTTGCTGGGTGAACGGGGCTGCCACGCTGGAAATTTCGCCATTGGGACGCACAATCGCCGTCATGCCGTTATTGGTGGCACGCAGCATGAAGCGGCCTGTCTCCAGTGCACGGGCCTGGGATAGCTGCAAATGCTGACTCATGGCCACACTTTTGCCAAACCAGGCCAGATTGCTGACATTGGCCAGAATGCCAGCCTGCGCAGCAGGGCCGATCAGTTCTTCGCCAAAGCTGTCCTCGTAGCAGATATTGAAGGCAATGTGGTGGCCTGCCAGCAGCAAGGGTGACTGATTGGCACCACCACGGCTAAAGCCCGACAACGGCATGTTCATGTACTGGTAGATCCAGCCAATCAGACCGGGCAGCGGAATGAACTCGCCAAACGGCACCAGGTGATCTTTGGCGTAAGAGGGTAGCGCCGGATCGGTCAGCACCACCACGGCATTCAGGTAGCCGCGACCATCCGGGGTGCGGCGTGGAATGCCGGTCGCCAGCGCCATGTTCTTGCGCCGGGCATCACCTGCCACCATGGTGAGATAGCCAGAGGGCAGATCATCCAGAAACAGCGGCAGTGCGGTTTCCGGCAGGATCATCACGTCTGCCTGGGTACTGGCAACCTGTTGGTAATAGGTTCTCAGGGTTTGTTCATAGGTAGCCGGATCCCACTTCAATGCTTGTGGAATATCCCCCTGGGCGAGGGCAACCCGGTAGGGCTTGCCTGCCGGCTCTGTCCAGTTCACCGATTGCAGCCAGTAGCCGGCACTCCACAGCGCCAGCAGCAAACCGGCAGCCAGTGCGCGTTGCAGGCGCTGGCCATTGGCCAGCAGCAGCAAGGCCCCGGCGCTAAGGGCAACCAGATAGCTGACCAGATGGATGCCTCCCAGCGGGATAAAGCCTGACAAGGGGCTTTCTGTGACCTGTGAATAACCGACAGCACCCCAGGGAAAGCCGGTCATCACCCAGCTGCGCAGCCATTCGCCCAGCTCCCACAGGGCTGGAAAAGCCAGCAGCCAGCGCACCCACGCGCGCTGGTCTATGCGCAATACCAGCCAGCAAGCAAGGCCGGGCCAGATGGCCAGATAAGCAGGCAGCAGCACGACTAGCGGTACCGCCAGCGCTGCCGGCAGGCCGGCAATGTCATGCAGGCTGTTGTATATCCAGTGGAAATTGCTGGTATAGGCGGCCACGCCCCAGACATAGCCAATGCGAAAGCCAAGCGCGGGATTGCGTTGTACCAATTGTGTCAGGGCCAGTAGTGACAAAGGCAGCAAGCCATACAGCCGGTAGGGCGCAAAGCCGTAGAGGGTAAGTGCCCCGGCAAGTGCGGCGGCAATCAGTACAAGCAAGGTGCGCATGTCAGTCCTGGGCGCTGTTGGCGGTATTGCTGTGCAGCCGTTCCACCAGCAGGGTTTGCAGGCGACGGCTATCGGCGCGCAAGACCGTAAAGCGTAGCGAACCGGACTCGACGGTTTCTCCGCGTTTGGGCAGGTGGCCAATCAGCGAAATCACCAGCCCGCCCACGGTATCGACATCGTCGTCATCGTAGCTGGTGGCAAAGTATTCGTTGAAGTCCGCCACTTCGGTGAGGGCGTTGACGCGGTAACGCTGGTCGCGTACCGGTACGATATTGTTGTCGTCTTCCTCGAAGTCGTATTCGTCTTCGATATCACCGACGATCTGTTCGATCACATCCTCGATGGTGACCAGGCCCGACACACCGCCGTATTCGTCCACCACAATGGCCATGTGGTTGCGGTTGGAGCGGAATTCGCGCAGCAGCACATCCAGTGGTTTGGATTCCGGTACAAACACGCTGGCGCGCAGGGTGGCGCGCAGGTCGAAGCGGGCAGGGGCATGGAAGTAATGCAGCAAGTCCTTGGCCAGCAGAATGCCCAGCACATCGTCCTTGTTGTCGCCAATCACCGGAAAACGCGAGTGGCCGGTGCGCAGTACATCCGGCAGCAGGCGTTCAATGGGGTCATCAATGCGGATGACGTCCATCTGGCTGCGCGGCACCATGACATCGCGGGCGGTCAGGTCGCTGACTTCCAGCACGCCTTCAATCATGGCCAGCGCTTCGGCGTCCAGCAGATTGCGTTCAAAGGCGGAGTGCAGCAGGGTGATCAGCTCCTCGCGGTCTTCCGGTTCGCGCAGGAGCATGGCGGACAAACGTTCCAACAGGCTGGGCTTGTGTTTACTGGGGTCTTCCATGGGGTTAGCGTTTTTCCTCTAGATAGGGGTCGGGATATCCTAACTTCGCCAGAATGACAGTTTCAAGCGTTTCCATGATTTGGGCTTCTTCGTCATCCTCGTGGTCAAAGCCTTGCAAGTGCAGCATGCCGTGTACCAGCAGGTGGGCATAATGGGCCATCAGCTCAATGCCTTGCTCGGCGGCTTCTTTTTCCACCACCTCGGTGCACAGTACCAGGTCGCCAAACAAGGGCAGATCGGCAATGTTTTCGCCTTCGTTCAGCGCGAACGACAGCACATTGGTGGCATAGTCCTTGCCGCGGTAGGTGTGGTTGAGACTGCGGCCTTCCTCGCTGCCTACCAGCAGGATGCTGACCTGAGCCTGTTTCACATCGGCTTGCAAGGCGGCCTGGCAGCAGCGGCGGATCAGTTTGGCATCGGGCAGCAGCTGTGCCTGACTGCGGTCTTCCAGCGTCAGCTGCAGGCGGGCGGCCAGACGTGAGAGCGGGTTATTTCGCTTGGCTTGTTTCATCGTTGTTCAATTGATAGTTGTCGTAGGCGTCAACGATTTTCTGCACCAGCGGATGGCGCACCACGTCTTCGCTCTGGAAATGGTGAAAGTGGATGCCGCGCACGTGGCCCAGAATCTTCTCCACTTCTACCAGCCCGCTTTTCTGATGGCGTTGCAGGTCGATCTGCGTCACGTCACCGGTAATCACCGCGCGCGAGCCAAAGCCGATGCGGGTGAGGAACATTTTCATCTGCTCCGGCGTGGTGTTTTGCGCTTCGTCCAGAATGATGAAGGCATTGTTCAGCGTACGGCCACGCATATAAGCCAGTGGGGCGATTTCGATCAGGTTTTTTTCAAACAGCCGGGTAACGCGGTCAAAACCCATCAGGTCGTACAGGGCGTCGTACAGCGGGCGCAGGTAGGGGTCGACCTTTTGCGCCAGATCGCCGGGCAAGAAGCCCAGTTTTTCACCGGCTTCCACCGCCGGGCGCACCAGTACGATGCGCTTGATGGCATCGCGCTCCATGGCATCCACCGCGCAGGCTACGGCCAGATAGGTTTTGCCTGTACCGGCCGGGCCGATGCCGAAGGTGATGTCGTGCTGGCTGATGGCCTTGATGTAACCGCTCTGGCGCGGCGTGCGGCCACGCAGGTCGCCACGACGGGTCAGCAGCACCGGGGCGTCGGCATCGGCCTGTTGATTGTGCTGGCGGGCTTCCACCAGTTCCAGCTGTACGTCATCAATCGAGATGTCCTGCTTTTCCGCCAGCAGGTACAGGCGGGTCAGGCTGTAAACCGCAAGGTCGGCCTGCTCGCCACTGCATTTGAAGTGTTCGCCACGACGCTGGATTTGCACATCCAGACCGGTTTCGATCTGCTTGAGGTTTTCATCCAGCGGGCCGCACAAGCGTGCCAGCCGTTCGTTATCGACCGGATTGAAACTGAGAGGAGTGATATTCATGAGTCAGGGTCAGGAGTCAGTGGCTGAACAGCAGCGCCAGCCAGAAGCTGGCTTCCAGTACAAGCAAAACGCAGACCAGCAAGGTCAGCAACATGAACAGGCCGTTACGCAGTCCGGCCGAGGCCAGTTTGTCCAGCAAGCACAGCAGGCCGGCATACAGCAAGGCGGTGGGCAGCAGGGCAGCCGGGCCGGTCAGCAGCAAGAGCGATCGGCTACCCCAGTTGCCATTGCTGCCCGCTTGGCCCACCAGCAGACTGAGTGCCAGCAAAACGGGCAGGGCTAGCAGGCTGTAACGCACCACCTTGGCCGCATGACGGCGCAGCGGTGGTGGCTCGTGGGAACTGATGGTGTTGTTCATGCGTTTGGCCGGTCTTGCAGGATTTCCAGTCCGGCAACCGTCATGCTGGGGTGGAACTCGGTAATGTCATAGCGTGCCAGCCCGGCCTGGGCGAATGGGTCCTGCGCCAGCCGCAGCTGTAACGCATGACGTTCACCGCGCGCCAGAATGATGCCGCCGGTACGGGGTTCCTTGCGGCCGGAGGCCAGGAACAGACCGTCGGCATAGCATTGCTTCAACCACAGCACATGCTGTTCCAGCTGGGCGTCGATTTCCTCCAGCGGGGCGATATAACTGAGTGAAACGATGTACATGACGGGTCTGCGCCTTATGTGGATTAGTGGTCTTCCTGCAGCAGGATTTCGCCTGCCAGCGAATGCGGCCGCGCTTCGGTAATCACCACGTCTACCATCTGCTTGAGCAGACGCGGGTGACCGACAAAATTGACGACCCGGTTGTTGGCGGTACGGGCGGCCAGCATGTTCGGGTCTTTCTTGGAGATGTTTTCCACCAGCACGCGCTGCACGCTGCCTACCATGCTCTGGTTGATGGCAAAGCCACGTGCCTCGATCACCTCGTTCAGCGCTTCCAGACGACGCACCTTTTCGCTATGCGGGGTGTCGTCGGTGAGGTTGGCTGCCGGAGTGCCGGGGCGGGCGCTGTAGATGAATACATAGCTGAAGTCGAATTCCAGATCCTTGACCAGTTTCAGCGTTTGCGCGAAATCCGCTTCGGTTTCGCCGGGGAAGCCAACGATGAAGTCGGATGACAGGCACAGGTCCGGACGCAGCGCGCGCAGCTTGCGGATGATGGATTTGTATTCCAGCGCGGTATAGCCGCGTTTCATGGCGGTGAGGATGCGGTCGGAACCGCTTTGTACCGGCAGGTGCAGGTGCGAAACCAGCTTGGGCAGTTTGCCGTAGCAGTCGATGATGCGCTGGGTGAATTCGCGCGGATGACTGGTGGTAAAGCGCAGGCGTTCCACGCCCGGAATTTCGTGCACGTATTCCAGCAGCAGGGCGAAGTCGGCGATTTCACCATCGGCCATCAAGCCGCGGTAGGCATTGACGTTTTGTCCCAGCAGGGTGATTTCCTTCACCCCTTGCTGGGTGAGCCCGGCGATTTCGGTCAGCACGTCTTCAAACGGGCGGGACACCTCCTCGCCACGGGTATAAGGCACCACGCAGAAGGAGCAGTACTTGGAGCAGCCCTCCATGATGGACACAAAGGCCGCTGCGCCATCCACCTTGGCTGGTGGAATGTGGTCGAATTTCT
Source organism: Aquitalea sp. LB_tupeE (assembly GCF_013391415.1). Lineage (GTDB taxonomy): Bacteria > Pseudomonadota > Gammaproteobacteria > Burkholderiales > Chromobacteriaceae > Aquitalea. The sequence goes on along the minus strand of NZ_JACAXB010000013.1, from coordinate 49,705 downwards.
CGATTTCCGGGAAAGAGATATCCACCTGGGCCGCACCGCTGTGCTGGCGGGCGCGGATCATGTCCGGCAGACGATGCAAGGTTTGCGGGCCGAACACTACATCCACATAAGGCGCGCGCTTGACGATGGTGTCGCCTTCCTGGCTGGCCACGCAGCCGCCAACGCCAATGATCAGGTCGGGCCGGGCTTCTTTCAGCGGGCGGATGCGGCCCAGATCCGAGAACACCTTTTCCTGTGCCTTTTCCCGCACGCTACAGGTGTTGAACAGGATGACGTCGGCTTCTTCCGGATTATCTGTCTTGATCATGCCTTCGGCATCGCCCAGAACGTCGACCATTTTGTCCGAGTCGTATTCGTTCATCTGGCAACCGAAGGTCTTGATGTATACCTTCTTCATTGCTTACAGGAATTCCAGCTGGTTCATTGGGGGGAGGGCGCCTTACTGCTGGCGCTGTTGCAATTGGGCGATTTCTTCGTCGCTCAATACCCAGATGCGATTGATGTTGCCTTGCAAGTCCAGTGTGATGCCTACCGTTTTACCCACCAGTGTGGGCAATTGTCCGGTCAGCACGAACAGGTTGTTGGCATCGAAGATGCGCAGCCCGGGCGCAGTGGTATAGCTCTGTCCACTGGGGATCACCAGCGCAACAAGCGTGTTCAGCAGCGAACTTTCGCTTTTGACAAAGGTGACGACATTGTTATCCACAGCGGAGAGCGTGCCGGCCATGATATTGGCGGGCAGCAGTCTGTTCACGGCCATGGCTGGCAGTGAGAGCAGACAGAGCAAGAGGGCGGTGATGAGTGTTTTCATAATCAAATGAATGTGTTGCCGGGAGTTTAGCACAGCCGCAGCGCGGGCGCAGGGGCTTGTGCGAGGAGGCCAAGAGCCGGTGTGGCCGTATTGCAGTGCGGTATGAAAATGCGCAAAGCCATGTGGGCTTTGGGCTTGATTAATTGTGCGCCGCAACTACAGCAGAAGGGAAAAAGGCACTGCTGCGGTGCAAATCCTGGCGCTGGCAAGGCCTTGCCGGCCTTTGCATGCACCACGGTGTGGTTTTTTTTTGTCGCCATGTAGTTGAAAACTTACATTTTTTGCGTTTTGCGCTTCCACCGCCATGCGGGCTCTGCTATAAGTTCACCGCATTGCTGAGTACGTTTTAGCGTTTGATCAACAGCAAGCTTGTGATGGCGTGTTGCCTGGCCGGGGCAGCGGGCATAGCACACTGCTTGCCGCAAGAAAGACAATACATGAGCCGCGTTTTGCTGATCGGTAGCATCAACATGGACCTGGTGGTGGAAGCAGACAGCTTTCCGCGTCAGGGGGAAACCCTGTTTGGCCGCCGCTTTGCCACTTATCCCGGTGGCAAGGGTGCCAATCAGGCCGTGGCGGCTGCCCGTCTGGGGGCTGAAGTCAGCCTGATTGCCTGTGTCGGGCAGGATGCCTTTGGTGTGCAATTGCTCAGTGGCTTGCAAGCAGAAGGTGTGGATACCCGCTGGGTAGCGCAGGTCAGTGACGCCACCGGCATGGCCAGCATCACCCTGGCCGGTGGTGACAATGCCATCATGGTGGTGCCGGGGGCCAATAATGCCGTGTCACCTGCCCAGCTGGATGCGGCCGAAGCCGCCTTTGCCGAGGCCGATGTAGTGCTGGCCCAGCTGGAAGTACCGCTGGCTACCGTCGAGCATGCGGCCATGCTGGCAGCCCGCCATGGCAAGCCTTTCATCCTGAATCCGGCTCCGGCCCAGCCGCTGCCGGCAAGCTTGCTGCAACAGGTTTCACTGCTGACGCCCAATGAATACGAGCTGGCGGTGGCACTGGGCAGCCAGCAGCCTTGGCAGCAACTGCTGGCCAGCCGTCCGGCAGGCATCGTGATGACGCAGGGCAGCCTGGGTGCCAGCTATGCGGATGCCGACGGTGTTCTCCGGCAGGTGCGTGGTTTTCCGGTGTTTGCCGTGGATAGTACAGGCGCTGGAGATACCTTTAATGGTGCACTGGCGGCGTTCTGGTCGCAGGGGCTGGCTGAAGCAGTCCGCCGTGCCAATGCTGCAGCGGCATTGTCGGTGACCAAGCAGGGTGCACAAAGTGGCATGCCTACCCTGACCGAGCTGCAACATTTTCTGGAACAACAAGCATGAAAAAGCTGGGACATCTGAATCGCGACATCGCGCGCGTGCTGGCCGGCATGGGCCATACCGACAGTCTGGTGATTGCCGACTGCGGCCTGCCGATTCCGCCTGGTGTGGAATGTATCGACCTTGCGCTGGCGCTGGGCGAGCCGGGCTTTGCCCGCGTGCTTGACACGATACTGGCGGATTTCCAGTGCGAGCGCGCGGTATTCGCGGAGGAATGCCGCAGCCACAATCCGGCGGTGGTCGGGCAGGCGGAGGCACTGGCCGCGCAGGGCGTGGTACTGGAGTTTGTCAGCCATGAACAATTCAAGCAGCGCTGCCAGGAGGCCAAGGTCATCATCCGTACCGGTGAATGTACACCGTACGCCAATGTGATCCTGCACTCCGGCGTGATTTTCTGAGGACCGGATGATGAATGTTGTCATGCAGGGCATCAGCAAGGCCTTTGGCCCGGTCCGGGTGCTGGAAGAAGTGGACTTCGCCATTGCCGGTGGAGAAATCCATGCCTTGATGGGCGAGAATGGCGCAGGTAAATCCACCTTGATGAAGATTCTCAGTGGGGTGTATCGCAGTGATGCCGGCAGCATCGTGATTGACGGCCAGACGGTGGATATCCGCTCCACCCGTCAGGCCGAAGCCTGCGGTATTGCCATCATCCATCAGGAGCTGAACCTGATTCCGCAACTGTCGGTGATGGAAAACCTGTTTCTTGGCCGCGAGCCGTCACGCTTTGGGGTGATCGACAGCGCCCGCATGCAGCGCGAGGCGCAGGCGCAGCTTACTGCGCTGGGTGCCAGCGGCATCGACCCGGAAGCGGAAGCCGGCAGCTTGTCCATCGGCCAGCAGCAAATGGTGGAAATTGCCAAGGCACTGGCGATGGACGCACGTGTACTGATTATGGATGAACCTACGGCCGCGCTGACCGAACGGGAGATCGACACCCTGTTTGGCCTGATGCAGGCGCTGAAAGCACGTGGGGTGGCCATTGTGTATGTGTCACACCGCATGGAGGAAATCTTCCGCATCTGCGACAAGATCAGCGTGCTGCGCGATGGCCGCTTTGTTGGCGAGCGGGTGATTGCCCACACCGATTTTGATGAAGTGGTGCACATGATGGTGGGGCGTGAAATCGGCGACCGCTTTCCACGCCGCACCGTACAACCGGGTGCCGTACGCCTGCAGGTGGATGGGCTGGCGGACGCGCATCATGTGCGCGACATCAGTTTTGCCGTACGGGCTGGCGAAGTGCTGGGTGTGGCCGGATTGATGGGCGCTGGGCGCAGTGAAATCCTCAAGACTTTGTTTGGTCTGAATCGCCGCACGGCGGGTACGGTGTTGCTGGATGGCGAAGCGGTCAGTCTGCACAGCCCCGGTGCCGCCATTGCCGCTGGCCTGGCCTTTGTCACGGAGGATCGCAAGAGCCAGGGCCTGGTGCTGGGCATGTCCTTGCGCGAAAACGCCACCCTGGTGCATCTGCCGCAGTACGCGCGGCTGGGTGTGGTGTCCGACGCGGCCGAGCAGCAGGCGGTGGCCGGCTTGATCGAGCAATTGCGCATACGCACCCGCGACGCCGAACTGGAAGTCAAATCGCTGTCCGGCGGCAATCAGCAAAAAGTGGTGTTTGCCAAATGGCTGGCCCAGCCACCCAAGGTACTGCTGCTGGATGAACCCACCCGCGGGGTGGATGTGGGTGGCAAGGCCGAGATTTATCACATCATCAATCAACTGGCTGCGGCGGGCGTGGCCATCGTGATGGTGTCGTCGGAACTGCCGGAAGTCATGGCCATGAGCAACCGCATCCTGGTGATACACGAAGGCCGTCAGACCGGCCTGTTCGAGGCTGCAAAGGCCACCCAGGAAGGCATCATGGCTGCGGCCACCGGTACGGCGCACGCCGCCTGAACAAGAGCAAGGGAATAAATAATGACTCCAAAACAAAAAGCCACCCTGCAGAAGCTGGGACCCTTCATCGCCCTGGTGCTGGTGTCTGTCGGCTTGGCCGTACTCAGCCCGGACTTTCTGACCGTGGCCAACCTGCTGAACGTGATGCGGCAGGTGTCCATCAATGCGCTGATTGCCTTTGGCATGACGCTGGTGATCCTGCTGGGCGGCATCGACCTGTCGGTGGGTTCCATCCTGGCGCTGTCCTCGGTGGGCATTGCCACGCTGATCCAGTCCGGCGTCAACCCGATGCTGGCCACCCTGCTGGGGGTGATCGGCGGTGGTGTGATGGGCCTGCTCAACGGCCTGGTGGTGAGCAAGGGCAAGGTGGCCCCGTTCATTGCCACCCTGGCCTCGATGACCATACTGCGCGGCCTGGCGCTGGTGGTGTCCGGCGGCAGCCCGATCACGGGTTTCAACAGCGATCTGTTCTCCATGCTGGGCGGCGGTTATGTGGCCGGGCTCGTGCCGATTCCGGTGGTGTGGATGCTGATCATGTTCGGCCTGTTTGCCTTCCTGCTGAAGAAAACCGTATTTGGCCGCCATGTCTACGCCACTGGCGGGAATGAGGAAGCCGCACGTCTTTCCGGGGTGAAGGTGGATCAGATCAAGCTGTGGGTCTATACCATTTCCGGTGCCATGTCGGCCATGGCCGGGGTGGTGCTCACCTCGCGCCTGAATTCCGCCCAGCCCACTGCCGGTAGCGGCTATGAGCTGGATGCTATCGCCGCCGTGGTGCTGGGGGGGACCAGTCTGACCGGCGGCCGTGGCTGGATTTTCGGCACGCTGATGGGGGCGTTGCTGATCGGCGTGCTGAACAACGGCCTTAACCTGCTGGGCGTATCGTCCTTCTACCAGCAGGTGATCAAGGGTGTGGTCATCTTGCTGGCGGTGCTGATCGACCGTAGCGGCAAAAAGTAAACGCAGGTTTTGAATCAACAAAAGTCCTGTCCAGGGCTGTTTAACGCAACGTAGTCAATATCAGGGAGACTCACCATGAATCGCATTCTTCATCCGCTGCTGGCCAGCATGTTGGTATTCGGCATTGCCGCCTGCTCCAAGCAAGGTCCGGACAGCGCCGCCCCGGCTGCTGCCAGTGCACCTGCCGCTGCTGCCGAAGGCCAGCTGACCGTCGGCCTGGCCGTATCCACGCTGAACAACCCCTTCTTTGTATCGCTGCGCAAGGGCGCCGAAGATGAAGCCAAGAAAGACGGCGTGAATCTGATTACCGTGGATGCCCAGGACGACCCGGCCAAGCAGCAGGCCAGTGTGGAAGACCTGATCCAGAAAAAAGTGAACGTCATCCTGATCAACCCGACAGATTCCTCCGCCGTGGCCAATGTAGTGAAAGAAGCCACCGGCAAGGGCATCAAGGTGGTGTCGCTGGATCGCAGCGTAAATGGTGCCGAAGTCAGCGCCCACATTGCCTCGGATAACGTCGCTGGCGGCAAGATGGCCGGTGAATACCTGCTGGAAAAGCTGGGTGGCAAGGGCCGTATCGTCGAGCTGGAAGGCATTGCCGGCTCCTCTGCTGCACGTGAGCGTGGCGAAGGCTTCCACAAGGTGGTGGATGGCAAGGCCGAGGTGAAACTGCTGGCCAAGCAACCGGCAGATTTCGACCGCGCCAAGGGCCTGTCGGTGATGGAAAACATCATCCAGGGCAACAAGGACATCCAAGGTGTGTTTGCGCATAACGACGAAATGGCGCTGGGCGCGCTCAAGGCCATTCAGGCTGCGGGCCTGAAAAACGTGGTGGTAGTGGGCTTTGATGCCACTGCCGACGCCGTTGCCGCCGTGAAGGCCGGTACGCTGGCAGCTACCGTGCAGCAACAACCTGAGCTGATAGGCCAGTACGGCATCCAGACTGCCAAGAAACTGGCCGCCGGTCAGAGCGTGGACAAGTTCATTCCGGTACCGCTGAACCTGATCAAGCAATAAGCGGGAAGCCATGCCTGGCACAGGGTTTTTCCGCTGACCACGGATTGTTGAAAACCTATCTCGCTTTCCTTCGGGAAAGCGAGGCTCCCTTCTTAAATCAGCAAGGCAAGGGTGGGGGGATTGGGAATAGACAAGAAGGCTGCGGAATCAATCTGTGAATGGAGAGGCCCGGCTTTGCCGGGTCCTGTGTAATCGTACCAATGTTATTGCTAGCCGCCCGCTTGTAATACAATCGCTACAAGCCAGCCAACCCCCGCTGCTGACCAGGCTTCGGGGGTTGTTGCTGTCGGTGACCAATTCCTTACAGAAAGTCTTGCGTGACTGCCTACAAGCGTCTCACCATCGATGATATCGCCAGCCTGGCTGGCGTATCCCGTACCACGGCCAGCATGGTGCTTAATGGGCATGCCGAGCGTTATCGCATTTCGCCCACCACGGTCGAGCGCGTGGAAAAGGTGGCACGCGAGCACCACTTCAACCCCTCGCAATCGGCACGCTCATTGCGCAGCAAGCGTAGCAACAGCATCGGGCTGGTGATTCCCGATCTCACCAACTCTGCCCATGCCACGCTGGCACAAGCCATGGAAAACCTGTGTCGCGAGCGCGATTACCAGTTGGTGCTGGTGACCAGTGACGAAGATCCGCAACGCGAAGCCGAAGGCATGGCGCACCTGGTGGCGCGTCAGGTGGATGGTATGGCGGTGGTGCCGTGCAGCAGTGACGCAGCCTTGTATCAGAAGTGGACCAGCCGTCTGCCGCTGGTGTTTGTCGACCGCCGCATCGATGGCAGCGGCATACCGTCGGTGGTGACGGATGCCACCGATACCGTGGCTAGGCTGATAGGCAGCAAGCTGGCACAGGGTGTGCAGGAGGTAGTGTATTTTGGTGGTCAGCCCACTCTTTCTCCCAGCCGTGACCGTCTGGCAGGTTTCCGCCAGGCCTTGCAACAGCAAAGTATGCAGGCCCCGGCAGAATGGGTGGTGGAGCGCGATTTCCAGCGCAGCTCCGGCTTTGCCATGATGCAGCAGTGGTATGCCGCCAAAGGCCGCTATCCGCAAGCCTTGTTTACTGCCTCCATTACCTTGCTTGAAGGGGTGTTGTCCTTCATGAGCCAGACCCACCATCTGCGCGAGGCTCCGTCCTGTCTGATGACTTTTGACGATCATCCCTTGCTCGACTGCCTGCCCATTCCGGTGGATGCCATCGTGCAGGATGGGCAAAGCATGGCCGAGCAATGCCTGCAACAGATCTTTTCCCTGTTACAAGGGCTGCCACCGCTGCAAACCGATATCGCCATCCCTGCCCATATCACCAGTCGATAACGACTTGCTCCTCTTCCGCCCTCTCCTATAGTGCCAAGGAGATGTTGCGGAGCAGCCGGCATGTCATCCCCCCTTCCTGTTAAATCATCGGCGTTCGCCATGACCGGCGCGGCGCGTCGGCGGCGGCTACTGGCACAGCTGCTGTTCTGGGCGTGGCTGGGCTATGCCATCGCAGGGCTGGTGGGCATGAACTGGCAAGCGCTCCGGCAATGGGGTGGGTCTTTTTGTACCAGTGGATGGAGTGAGCGAAGATGAGCGAGGCAGTATTGGTCGCAAGTAGAATGGATGAGGTACGCGCGCTGGCGGATCGGGTCATGCTGTGGACCCTGAGCGGTTTGCTGCTGGTATGTGCATGCCTGGCACCCTGGTATGGCAGTTGGGTAGAGCTGGCGCTGATCGGTGTGCCCGCCCTGTTGTTGCCACTGGCTTTGTATCGCCTGTGTCCTGCCGGTGATGCGCGGGTGCGCTTTGCCGTTGCCATTTCGCTCATGCTGTTTGCTGCGCTGATGATTCATCAAAGCCGGGGCATGCTGGAGTTCCATTTCTCCGTTTTCTGCTTCCTGGCGTTTCTGCTGTTCTATCGCGACTGGCGCTGCATTGTGCTGGCTGCGCTGTTTATTGCCGTTCATCACATCAGCTTTTATTTCCTGCAACTCAATAGCCTGCCAGTATTCGCCTACCCCGGCGCGGTTAGCTTCTGGGTCGTCTTGTTACATGCGGCTTTTGTCATCGTCGAGACGGTAGTTCTCAGCTTGTTCGCCGTGCGCATGCAGTGCGAAACCCTGGAGGCGGCGAGCGTAGCCGAAGCGGCTGAGTCGATCGGGCAGGGTAATCTGCGGGCACCGCAGAACTTGTTGGCGCAGCAGTTGCCGCTGCTACACAAGGTCGACGAGATGCGTCGCTCGCTGGTCAGCATGCTGTCTGCGATTGCCGGCAAGGTGCTCACCATCGATCAGGCTTCTACCACGCTGAGCGAGCAGGCCATGCAGTTGCAGCAGCATGTCAGTGGCCAGCGCCATAGTGTGTAGCCGATCGACGCTGCCATGCGTCAGGTTAACGGGGCCATTGGCTCGTTAGGCGAGGAAGCTGGCACAGCCAGCCGACTGACTGGCGGCACCATGGCTTTGGCCGAGGAGAGCCGGCAAGTCATCGCGGCTACCTTGCAGGAAATCAGTACCATCGCCGTGGAGGTGCAGGGTACCAGCGAGCGCATCGAGCATTTGAGCGCAGCAACCGACCAGGTGGCGCGTATCGTTGGCGTAATTCGTGAAATCGCCGATCAGACCAACCTGCTGGCGCTGAACGCTGCCATCGAAGCCGCTCGTGCCGGTGAGCAGGCGCGGGGGTTTGCCGTGGTGGCCGATGAAGTGAGAAAGCTGGCGGAGCATACCAGTGCCGCCACCCAGGAAATCAACCAGGTGATTCGTGCCATTCACGACAGCAAGACCCAGGCGGTCAACGGCATGCAGCAGATGGTCGCCAGCATCAGCAGGGGCGAAACGCTGACCCGCCAGGCCGATCAGGCCATTCATGGCATGGCCGATGCCGCCAGTGAGGCGGCACAGATCGTGCAGCATATCAGCCAGCAATTACAGCAGCAGTCACAACGTATCGACGAGATACACCAGTCGACTGACGGTATTGCCCAGGGTAGTGCCGAGTCTGATCAGCGCTTGCATGACTCCACCGCGCTCGCCATGCAGATCGAACAGGATATCCACGACATCAACATGCAGATCAGTCGTTTCCGGGTTAGTTGACAGGTAGCGGTAGGCGCTGGTCAATTTCCATGCCTGGTGCATGGAGTCTGGATGACGCGTCACGGCCGGTATGCTAATGTCGGACAGCTGTCATTTATAACTGCAAGGTGCCTAGTGCCTGTTCGATTTCCTGCCATTTTGCGGCTGACCGTGGTGTATGCCCTGATCGGCATCCCCTCGCTGTATAGCGCCATTCCGCCCGGCTATACCGCACCTGTGTTTCCCGCTGCCGGCCTGGCCTTGATGTCCTTGCTGCTGTGGGGGCGCCAGCTGTGGCCCGGCGTGCTGCTGGGCTCCTTGCTGGTGCAAGTGGTGGCGGCGTGGCAGTCCGACGTGCAAGGCTGGGGTTTTCTGTCCCTGCTGATTGTGCCGGTGGCCGCAACCTTGCAGGCGCGGACCGGGCGCTGGCTGATCACCCGCATCATCGGCTGGCCCAACCGCCTGGATAACGCAGCCAGCGTGATCCGCCTGATGTTGCTGGTGATTCCGCTTTCCTGCCTGGTTTGCAGTGGCATCAGTGTGCCGCTGTTGGCCATGCTGGGCGTGCTGCCGCGCACCGACACCTTGTTTAATGCCTGGAACTGGTGGCTGGGCGATACCTTTGGCTGCCTGATCATGCTGCCCTTGATGCTGGCGCGTTTTGGCCGGCCGCGCAGTGAATGGAAGGCACGCAGCCGAGCCTTGCTGTGGCCCATGCTGCTGACGGCACTCACCATGGCCAGCCTCAGTGTGCTGATTCACCACTGGGAAGCTCTGCGGGTGCAAAGCCAGTTCAACCGTGATGCCAACCAGATCGAACTGGCCTTGCGCAAGCGCCTGGAGATGCAGCTGGACGTGATGCTGGCGCTCAAACAATTACAAAGCAGTGCTCCGGCAAGATCGACCGAGCAGTGGGCCGGTCTGACCTCGGCCTGGCTCAGCCGCCTGCCCGGTACGCAAAGCCTGGGCTGGAGCCCGCTGGTGAATGATGCCGAGCGCAAGGACTTCGAGCGAAATGTGCTGGGGGGGCGTGCCATTCAGGCGCGTGATACGGCGGGAAATATCCAGCCGTCACCACAGCGGCCATCCTATCTACCCATCCGTTTCAACGAACCGCTCCAGCGCAATCTGCGGGCCCAGGGGCTGGACATCCTGTCCTCGCCAGTACTGGCTGGCACCATTCGACGCAGCATGCAAAGCGGTGAGACGGAAGCCAGTCCGGCCATCCGGCTGGTGCAGGAGGTGGGCCATCAAAAAGCCATTGCCCTGTATCAGGCAGTGTATGCCCCTGCTGATGCCACGCAGCATCAGGTATTGCGCGGGGTGATTTCCAGCCTGTTCCGCATGGACGACATCGTGCAAACCACGCTGCAGCACGATGTGCGACATGATATTGAAGTATGCCTGATCGACATCGACGGCCTGCCCGGTTTTCACCGCCTGTCCGGCCCGCAAAACTGTGGCAAGGGTGGCTGGTTCGGTCAGCGCCCGCATCTGGAAAGCCGCTTTGTCTTTGCCGGGCGCAACTGGGCCTTGCGCTTGCGCGCCAGTGATGAATATCTGGACGGGCTGCGCAGCTGGCTGGAGTGGATCACCTTTGTGATCGGCCTGGCCATGACCGGCTTGTTTGGCGGCTTCTTGCTGATCGTCACCGGTTATACCCGGCGGATGGAGGGCGAGGTACAGCAGCGCACTGCCGAACTGGCGGATGCCAACCAGCAGTTGCAGATTCAGCTGGATGCCACCCGCAAAGCCGAAGCCAATGTCAGTTATCTGGCCTTGCATGACAGCCTGACAGGCCTGCCCAACAGGCCATGCTGGCTCAGCATGACGCGTCGCGCACTGCAAGAGGCTGGTCAGCAAGGCCAGCTGGCCCTGCTGTTTCTGGACATGGACGAATTCAAGACGGTCAACGACAGCCTGGGCCACCCGGTGGGAGACCAGCTGCTGGTCAGCATTGCGCGCCGTTTGCAGCAACCGCTGCCACCAGAGGCCATGCTGGCGCGTCTGGGCGGGGACGAATTTGTCATCCTGATGCCCTACACGCAGCAAGCGCAGCTGGAGGCGCTGGGCAGTGCATTGCTGGCACTGTTTGATCAGGCCGTGCTGGTGGAGGCGCATGAATTGCGCTGCACGGTGAGTATAGGCGTGGCGCTGTATCCCTCCGATGGCCAGGACCCGGACACCTTGCTGCGCCATGCCGACATGGCCATGTATGCGGCCAAGGAAGCCGGGCGCGATACCCTGCGTTATTACACACCGGAAATGAATGTACTGGTGACGGAACGGCTGACGCTGGAGCGCGATCTGCGGCGGGCATTGCAAGACGAACCGGGCCAGCTGGTGTTGTACTACCAGCCGCAGATTGATGCCATCAGCGGCCAGTGCATTGGCTGCGAGGCACTGGTGCGCTGGCAACATCCGCAACGTGGTTTCATGCCGCCGGGCGAATTCATTCCGCTGACCGAGCGATCCGGCCTGATTGTCGAGCTGGGGCGCTGGGTGCTGGCCGAAGCGTGTGCCGAACAGGCCCGCTGGCGTGCGCGTGGCCTGCAACTGCCGGTTTCGGTCAATATTTCCCCGGTGCAGCTGGAGCGCAGCGACTTGCAGCCCTATGTGCAAGGCCTGATGCAGCGCTACGGGCTGAGCGCCGGGGCACTGGAGCTGGAGCTGACCGAAGGTGCGCTGATGCATGAAGAAAGCCACCACCTGGACGTATTCCATGCACTGGTGGCCCTGGGCTGCCGCTTTGCGCTGGATGACTTTGGTACCGGCTATTCCTCACTGTCCCGCCTGCGCCGTTTCCCCATCAGCCGGCTCAAGATCGACCGCAGCTTTGTCCGCACCTTGCCCGGCACTACCGATGATGAAGCCGTGGTGCGTGCCACCTTGTCGATGGCGCGCGACATGGGCATGGAAGTGGTGGCCGAAGGCGTGGAGACGCAGGCACAAAGTGACCGCCTGCTGGCACTGGGCTGCCGTGTGATGCAAGGCTTCCACTTTGCCCGGCCCATGCCGGCCGCTCAATTGCTGGACTTTGTGCAAAGCCTGCAGCAGCCAGTCGACCCGCACTGAGCTTGTCCTGGCGCAAGTTTCAGACGCGGCATGATCAGGCCGGGCGCACTGAGCTGCCATAAAATGGCCGACATGACTGTTTGCAGGTTTCAGGAGAAATACTGGTGAAGATCGCCCCCATTGCTGCCTTGCAACTGCTGCATGCCCAGCATCATGCCACGCTGGCCACGCACTCCGGCCAGCTGCCCGGTTATCCCTATGCCACTGTGCTGCCTTATGTGCTGGATGAACAGCACCGCCCCTTGTTGCTGATCAGCGAGCTGGCCGAACACACGCGCAATCTGCTGGCCGACGGGCGTTGCAGCCTGGCGGTACTGCAAAAGGGAGCAGAGGATGTACAGGCCGAAGCGCGGCTGAGCTTGCTGGCCGACGCGCAGCGCATCGAAGTCGATGACTTGTTGTTGCAGCGTTTCCTGCGTTATCAGCCGCAGGCCGAAGACCTGCTGCAACTGGATTTCATGTTCTTCCGCTTACAGCCGCAACGCCTGCGCTATATCGGTGGCGTGGGGCGGATGGGCTGGCTGGAGGGGGCTGAATTGAGCCCGGACGTGCTGCCCCTGGCGCAGGAAGCCGCGCTATTGCAGCAAGCCCGTGTGCCGGACGGCATCACGCTGTTGGGACTGGATGCCTATGGGCTGGATTACCGCCGCCAGCCCGGAGCCGGGCATCAGCGCTACAACTGGCCAGAGGCCATCAGCCAGCCGGATGCACTGGCCGCCGCCTTGCAAGCAGCACTGGATGGGCTGGCCGGCAAGTAGATTCAGAACGATTCCATCGGCAGCAGATAGCGCCATTGCCCGCCGGGGAGGTCGCCAATGCCCAGCTTGCCGATGCGGATGCAGCGTAGCGCCAGCGGCTGTAAACCCAGTGCCTGGCAAATGGCCATGGGCTGACCGGGCTGTACTGCTGACAGCACCATGCGCAGCTGGCGGTCACTCTGGCGGCTGATCTTCAAACCGCGTGGCGGCTTGCCTGGCAGTTGCAAGGCTTGCAACTGTTGTTTCAGCAGCTCGGCTGCCGGGGCGGCTTCCAGCTGAATCAGGTATTCCTGTTCGGCATCGGCCAGCTTGCGTGCCAGTTTCTTGTCCAGGGTGAGTGCCACCAGGCCATGACTGTTTTCGTCCAGCGCACCGGCCTGTTGCAAGGCCTTCAGGTGTCGCGGATTGAAGCGGATTTCACTGCCATCACGGGCATAGCGTTGCTGCGGGGTAATCAGCCCGGCCAGCGGTAAACGGCTATCCGCAGCACGATGCAGCAGCAGGCTGATGCTCAACCCGTCCAGGCTCATGCGCGGGGCATCCAGTTCGATGCGCTGCTGCGGGCTAACCCGGCTGCCCAATTGCTGAACGACCTGGCCATCCACCCGCACCCGGCCTTGCTCGATAAAGGCATCGGCTTCGCGACGCGAGCACAGTCCCAATTCCACCATGCGTTTGGACAGACGCAGTTGCTCATCACTCATCTTGCAGATTCTCCGCTCGGGTTGACCCAGGGTTGGGGCTGGCGATTATCCGCCCCCGCTGGCGGGCTGGCAAATCATGGCAAGCCGGTCAGTGTGTACTGGCCACCGGCAGGGCTCCCGCCATGGCACCGCTCATGTCCTGGGCGGCGATGGCCAGAATCTCCGGGTCGATACGCCCGTGCGCGGCAAACTCCTGCAAGGTGGTCAGCACCTGCGCAGCACTCAAGCCTGCGCGGTAGGGGCGGTCCTGCGCCAGCGCCTGGAAAATGTCCGCCACCCGCAGGATGCGTGCTTCCAGACTCATGCTGGCTGCACTCAGATGGAAGGGATAACCATGGCCATCCGGTTCTTCGTGGTGATACGCCGCCCAACAGGCAATTTCCTCGAAGCCGCTGATATGGCGCAGGATCTGATAGGTTTCAAAGCTGTGGGCATTGATCAGGCTGCGCTCATGCGCATCCAGCCTGCCCGGCTTGTCCAGGATTTCGTCCGGCACCCGCAGCTTGCCCAGGTCATGCAGCAGGGCGGCAATTTCCAGTTGGTCGCAACGTCCTGGCGAGAGCCCAGCGCGTTCGGCCAGCCAGCGCGACAGCCCGGCCACCCCCTGCGAATGACGCGCGGTGAACGGGCTCTTGGCATCCACGATGCGGGAAAACAGCGTGGCCAGCTGCTTGAGCTGGGTGTTGGTGGCAGTGCAGGGATGGCGCTGGCTGCGCCGGTCATGCAGCATGCCGGCAATGCCGCGCGGTTCCAGTTGCAGCCAGAAGGCTTCCGCGCGGGAGGCCTGCAGGAAAGCATCCACCAGTTGTGGGGCAAAATGACTGCCGCGATAACTGGCAATGCGCTCGCGGATGGCCGCGGTATGCATCAGCAATTCACCACCCTGGTAATAGGCTGCCGCCATGGCATCCACCCGGTCTACCAGATAAATCAGGTTGGCCTGCTCGGCCACCTCTAGTGGCAAGTCCAGTCCGGACAAGGTTTCCCATGGCGTGTGGTGGTAACGCACTGGTTCCACCATGGCGGCCAGCGGGGCAAAGCCTGCCAGTAAGCGGGCACCATCCTGGCAGTGCTGCTGCGAGCCGGCCCAGTCAAATTTGCTGACCAGATGCTGATGGGTGCGGGTAGACGATACGCCGATATCGTGCAGCAGGCCCAGGTCGAACAGGAAGTCCGCCTGCTGGCGACTGCGCTGCAACACCAGTGCGCAATGCCAGGCCATGATGCCCACCCGTTTGCCATGTGCAACATCATCAATCCCTACCAGGTCCAGTGCGTCGGACAGGGCATGGATGACTTCACGCAGATCGACATGAATGCTGTCGTCGCTGGCCGGGAGGTGTGCTGGAACGGACATGGTGGCACTTTCGCAAGACGGGAACCATGGCAGCCAGATGGCATGCCATGTTTTCAATCTAATGCAAGATGACCCTGCCCGAAACCTGCTTTTCTGCGCTGGCGCAGGCTTACAGGCGATAAATCGCCACAATCTCCTGCATGCGGCGAGCGGTGGCATCCAGTGTCAGCGCCGAGCCGGATGCAGCCGAGGCATCGCCCTTGGCTTGCTGTGCCATCTGGGCGATATGGTCTACCTGCACGGCAATTTCAGTGCTGGCACTGGCCTGTTCGCGGATGGCGGTGGTGATGCTGCCCACCAGCTGCACCAGTTCCTGCGTGGTGTGGGCGATGCGCTCGATGGCATCTTGCGCCGCATCCGCCCGCTGCAGGCCGGTTTCCACCCGGGTTTCGGTGGCGGCCATGGCTTTGCCGGTGTCTTCGTTGCTACCGGCAATGGCGTTGATGACGGTGTTGATCTGCTTGGTCATGCTGCTGGTGCGCTCGGCCAGCTTGCGCACTTCGTCGGCCACCACGGCAAAGCCGCGGCCCTGTTCGCCGGCACGCGCGGCTTCAATGGCGGCGTTCAGCGCCAACAGATTGGTCTGATCGGCCACATCCTTGATGACCGAAACCGCAGAGACAATGGAGCGTGCCTGCTCGCCCAGCTGGCGCACGCTGCTGGAGGCGGTACCCACCGTATCGGCAATGTCGCGGATGTCGCTCACCGTGCTGCTGACTACCGCACCACCCTTGCTGGCCAGCTCCCCGGTTTGCAATGCCTGCTCGTTGGTGGCGGCTGCCTGCATGCCCACATGATTGATGCTCACCGTCAGCTGCTGCACGGTGGCCGCCACGCTGGCGGAAATTTCGCTCTGGCGCGCAACGGTACCGGCAACCTCGCCTGCCGAGGATGCCAGCCCGGCCGAGGCCTGGGTCAGCTGGCTGATCTGCCCGCTCAAGGCCTGCAGGCTGTCATGCAGTTTGCCGATCAGCCCGTTGAACGCGCTGGCGGTGGCACCCAGTTCATCCTGACTGTTTTGCGGCGCACGGCGGGTGAAGTCCAGCGATTCGGCAATGCCGGTAATCGCACTTTGCAGGCTGGCAATGGCGCGGGACAAGGAGCGGGTGAGCGACCAGCTCATGCTGCCCACCACCAGCAGGCACAGCACCACAGTGGCCAGACTCAGCCACTGCACGAAGCGCAGCAAGTTGGTGGCTTGTTCCGCCTGATGGGCTGCTTGCCGGTAATTGGCTTGCAGGTGGGCATCCCCCGCTGCCAGCACGGCACGGGCATTGGGCACCACCTGACGCAGCGCCGACTTGGCCGCGACGATGTCCCCCGATTCTGTCGCTTCCAGATAGGGCTTCAGTGCCTTGGCGTAGTCGTCCAGCCGGACCTGGTCCTGCTGCAATAGTTGCTGCGCCTGGCTGTCCATTGCCTGTGCCCGGTAGGTACGCAGTGCGCTGCGGGCATCCTGTTCGGCATCACTGATGGCCTTGGGCAGTTGCTGCAATTCGTTGGCATTGTCGGTGGCACCCAGCAGCAGGGCGTTTACCGTCATTTTCAGCGTGTCGGTCTGAAAGCGTTGCAGGGTTTGCAAGCTGGGCAGATCGCCCGTCACCAGATGCCGGATGAATTGACCAAGACTGGACTGGGTGTAGACCATTACCCCGCCTTGCACGCAAAGACCGAGCGTGGTGACAAGGGCCAGCATGGTAAGCCTGGACTTGATTTGCATGATGCCTTCCTGTGGACATGCTCAACGATTGCCGTCTGCCTGCAGGCAGCGGCCCCCCTCTCCGGCTGATGGGCAACAGAGATGATATTTGATCTTTTCTGATTTTTTCTGTGGGGGATATTCGCCATGCTGCGTGCAGCATTACATGCCGGGGCAGCCAGCTTGTTTTGTTTTTATCCGGATTTTGGCTACGTTCAGGGTGTGACGAGCCGCACCATGCCAGCCGCAGGGTGAGGGCAGGCGCAGTAGTTATGCCTATATTTGATCAAAAGCACAAGTGTTTTACTGTCAAATGGACAAACTATTCCGATGGAATTGATGTGCATGGCGTAACAGCCTGCTGACAAGCAGTGTGCCGGACGGCAAGCAAAAGGGTGAGTGGCAGCGAAGAAGGGTATGAGAGAGGCAAAACAAAAGGCCAACTCGTGAGAGTTGGCCTAAGTGCTTGATAATGCTGGTGGCGAATCAGGGACTCGAACCCCGGACCTGCGGATTATGATTCCGTCGCTCTAACCGACTGAGCTAATTCGCCATGAAGCCTGACAAGTCAGACTTCGCAAACTGTGGTGGCGAATCAGGGACTCGAACCCCGGACCTGCGGATTATGATTCCGTCGCTCTAACCGACTGAGCTAATTCGCCACGTTTCTCGATGCGCTTGCACCGAGACGCGAACTATACGCAGCGTTTTTTAGGCTGTCAACCACATTTGCAGACAAATCACCTGCAGTCCGGCTTACAGGGTGTGGCAGCGGTCGCCCTGGGTAAAGCCTTGCCAGTCGATGCTGACGCCACGGCCAAAACCGATCACCTTGAACAGTTCGCCCATCTCCTGCATGGACAGCAGCTTTTGCACCATGGCCACCACCGGCAGGTAGCTGGCACTGTCGTCGGCGTCCAGTTCGCCCAATAGCTGGGTGATGCCGGCATTGATCAGGAATTGCGCCTGGGTGGTGTAGCCGATCAGGTCCAGCCCGGCGTCGATGCCGGACTGGGCAATGGCGGTGAAGTCCACGTGGCAGGTGAGGTCCATCAGGCCGGGCAGGAAGAAGGGGTCATCCACCGTGTGATGACGGTAATGGCCGATCAGCGTGCCCATGTGACGTTGCGGATGATAGAACTCGCCCGCCGGATAGCCGTAATCCACCAGCAGGATGGCACCGCGCACCAGGTGCCGCGCCAGAGTGTGGATGAAGGCGGTGTTGCTCAGGCTCAGTTCACTGATATAGCCGGCCTGGCTGATGTTCAGCGCCTGGGCCTGTTGCACCAGCGTCGGGTCCTGAATCGGGCGGTCCTGCCAGATGAAGTTGTCGCCATCCAGCGCCACCCCGCGTTGCAGCGGTTCAGGTGTCCAGTGCAGCAGCTCGCAGGGCATGGCATCCAGCACCTCATTGCCAATCACCACGCCGTCCAGCTGCTCCGGCAGCACGCTCAGCCATAGCAGCTGGTCGGCCAGATGGGGCAGGGCGCTGCGAATGGCGGTTTGCTGGCGCTCGATCAGGTCGGCCGACAGGTCGATGATGATGTAATGCTCAGGCAGGCAGTCCAGCTTTTCCAGTTCGGTCAGGATATCAATGGCCAGCTTGCCGGTGCCGGCACCGAATTCGTACACCGTGCCGCCGGTTTGCGGCAGCAGTTCGGCAATCTGCCGGGCCAGGGTTCGGCCAAAATAGGCCGACATTTCCGGTGCGGTGGTAAAGTCACCGGCGCTGCCCAGCTTGTGGCTGCCGGCCGAGTAATAGCCCATGCCGGGCGCGTACAGCGCCAGTTCCATGTAACGGGAAAAGGGTATCCAGCCACCGGCCTGGGTAATGGTCTGGCGGATATGGGCGCACAGCGCCTGGCTGGTGGCAAGCGCCTCGGCGCTTGGGGCGGGTAGGGTGGTCATGACGTGCATCCTGCTACAATGTGCGGCGATTGTGGTCGAAAGCGGCGCAGGGGTGAAGAGGTACTGCGCATTTTGTTGTCGGCGCAGCCAGCAAACACGGCGCTGCAAGGCAGGCAGGAAAGGCTGAACAGGATATGAAGCAACAGCAAGAGCGCTTGATGCAAGTGAATGAACAGCGTGTGGTGCTGATTACTGGCGGTGCGCGCCGGGTAGGGGCGGGCATTGCCCGGCTGCTGCATGCACGCGGGGTGCGGCTGGTGTTGCATTATCGCGGTTCGCAAAGCGATGCCGAAGCATTGGCCGCCGAGCTGAATGCACAGCGAGCGGAATCGGTTGTACTGCTGCAGGCCGATTTGCTGGACATGCAGGCGGTACGTCAGCTGGCGGCACAAGGCATTGCCGCGTTCGGACGGCTGGATGGGCTGGTCAACAATGCCTCCAGTTTTTTTCCTACCGAAATCGGCCAGATCGATGAATCCGCCTGGCATGACCTGATGGGCAGCAACCTCAAGGCCCCGCTGTTTCTCAGTCAGGCGGTGGCCCCGGCATTGCGCCGTAACGGCGGTGCGATTGTCGGCATTTCCGATATTCATGTAGACCGGCCGATGAAGCGCCATGTGGTGTACAACCTGGCCAAGGCCGGGCATGCCCAGCTGATTCGCAGTCTGGCGCTGGAGCTGGCACCGGATGTGCGGGTGAATGGCGTGGCACCGGGGGTGAACCTGTGGCCGGAGGGCGAGGCGTCTTTCGACGCGGCAGAGCGCGCGGCCATCGAAGCCACCATTCCCTTGCAGCGTACCGGCCAGCCGGAGGACATTGCCCGTGCGGTAGCCTTTTTGCTGCTGGATGCCAGCTATGTCACCGGTCAGATACTGGCGGTGGATGGCGGACGCGGCATCGTGTTGTAAGGCTTGGGGCGGTTTGCCGGGAAATGGCATGGATTGTTGCAGGGAAAAACAGTAAAATCGCCTGTTTTTCAATTTCTTAGCCGTACCCCATGTCCGAACAGAACACCGTGCTCGACGACAAGGCCAAAAAGGCCGTGTTCGAGGGCAACAAACTGGCCAAGCGCCTGCGTCACCACGTGGGTGATGCCATCAATGATTTCAACATGATCGAACAGGGTGACCGGGTCATGGTGTGTCTGTCCGGCGGCAAGGACAGCTACACCCTGCTGGACATCCTGCTGGGTCTGCAAAAATCCGCCCCCATCGACTTTTCCATCGTCGCCGTCAACCTGGACCAGAAACAGCCCGGCTTCCCGGAAGACGTGCTGCCCGGCTATCTGGCGTCCATCGGGGTGGAATACCGCATCATCGAAGAAGACACCTACTCCATCGTCAAGAAGCTGGTACCGGAAGGCAAGACCACTTGCAGCCTGTGCTCGCGCCTGCGTCGCGGCATCCTGTACCGCGTGGCGGACGAGCTGGGGGCCACCAAGATTGCGCTGGGCCATCACCGCGACGACATCCTGCACACGCTGTTCCTGAACATGTTCTACGGTGGCAAGCTCAAGTCCATGCCACCCAAGCTGGTGTCGGATGACGGCAAGCACATGGTGATACGCCCGCTGGCCTATTGCCGTGAGAAGGACATCATCCGTTATGCCGACTTGCGCCAGTTCCCCATCATTCCGTGCAATCTTTGCGGCTCGCAGCCCAATTTGCAGCGCCAGGTGGTGAAGGAAATGGTCAACGACTGGGACAAGCGCTTCCCCGGCCGGGTGGAGAGCATGTTCCGTGCACTGCAAAACGTGGTGCCATCCCATTTGTGCGATACCGGCCTGTTCGATTTTGCCGGCCTGAAAACCGGAGACAGCCCCTTCGAGAACGGCGATACCGCCTTCGACAAGGAAGAATTCCGCGATCCGCCGCTTCCGCTTGAAGAGGGTGAAGACGCAGTGACTGCGCCGGCGCGTCGCACCATCAGCATTCTGGATTCGCGCAAACCGGCGCAACAGGAGGAGGGTGGCTGTGGCGCGTAGAGCCTTGCATCCTTTCCGCCGCCGCGTGCGTGCCGCGGTGGAGGACATGCCGGAAGTGGAAATCTCCGAAGCCGGCAATATCCGGTCCTTGCATCTGGGCTCGGAAACCATCCAGAGCTCGATGGACATGGACGAACCGGCCGAGCTGGTGTTGTCCTACAGCCGCGCCATGATGGCCTTCCTGCTGTGGAACGACGACCCGCGCCATATCCTGCAAATCGGCCTGGGCGGCGGTTCCTTTGCCCGCTTCATCGACGAATACCTGCCGGAAGCCGTCAGCGTGGCGGTGGATATCAACCCGCAGGTCATCGCCGTTGCCCGCGCCTTTTTCAAGCTGCCGGAAGAGGGTGATTTCTTTGAAATCATCGAGGCTGACGGCGCGGATTACGTGAAGATTTTCCGTGGTTCCACCGACGCCATTCTGGTGGACGGGTTTGATGGCTTGCAGATTGTGGACGAACTGACTACCGAAGATTTCTTCGAAGACTGCAAGCGTGCGCTCAGCCCCAATGGCGTGTTTGTCACCAACTGGTGGAGTGGCGACAAGCGCTATCACAGCTTTGTCGAGCGCTTGCTGTCGGTGTTTGAAGGCCGCGTGCTGGAACTGCCCTCGGCCAGTCACGGCAATGTGGCGGTGCTGGCCTTCCGCCAAAGCCCCACGCTGACGCAGTGGGAGGCGCTCAAGGAGCGTGCCGACCGGCTGGAGTGCCGTTTCGGGCTGGAGTTTGGCGAGTTCGTCAATCGTCTGAAACAGAACAATCAGGGCAGTGCCGGGCATCTGCTGATCTGAGCGGGCTGAGTGTGGCGCTGTCGGCTGTGTTGTCACGTTTGGTAACGCCAGCGGTTTGCCAAGCAGGCGTATAATGCTGCGCTTGCAACTTCACAAGCGCGGTTTGAGCCAGATCAGCAAGCCCGCCAGCCAGGCGAGGCACACTGCCAGACCTTACCGAATTCAGTGCATGGCTGCCCGGATGCAGCCATGGCAGGTTTTTACTTTGTTGGGACTATCATTGTGATCAAGCAGCAATTGCTTAACCGTATCGCGGACAAATCCGCCGTCATCGGCATTGTCGGCCTGGGCTATGTCGGCCTGCCGCTGATGCTGCGTTTTGCCGAAGTGGGCTACAAGGTACTGGGCTTTGACATCGACCAGAGCAAGGTTGACGCCCTGATGGCCGGCAAGAGCTATATCGAGCATATCAGCGCCGACAGCATTGCCACCGCGCTGGAACGCGGCTTTGAAGCCACCACCGACTTCTCCCGCGCGCCGGAAGCCGACACCCTGATTCTGTGTGTGCCGACCCCGCTGAACAAATACCGCGAGCCGGACTTGAGCTTCGTGCTCGACACCATGGACAGCCTGGTGCCCTATCTGCGCGAAGGCCATCTGGTATCGCTGGAATCCACCACCTACCCGGGCACCACTGACGAAGAACTGCTGCCGCGCATGGAATCCCGCGGCTTCAAGGTGGGCGAGAATGCCTTCCTGGTGTTCTCGCCGGAGCGTGAAGATCCGGGTAACCCCAACTTCACCACCCGCACCATTCCCAAGGTATGCGGTGGCTACAGCCCGGCCTGCCAGGAAATCGGCGTGGCACTGTACAGCGCGGTGATCGACAAGGTGGTGCCGGTATCCTCCACCCGTGCCGCCGAGATGACCAAGCTGCTGGAAAACATCCACCGTGCGGTGAACATCGGTCTGGTCAACGAAATGAAGATCGTGGCCGACAAGATGGGCATCGACATTCACGAAGTGATCCGTGCTGCCGCCACCAAGCCTTTCGGCTTCGTGCCCTACTATCCGGGCCCGGGCCTGGGTGGCCACTGCATCCCGATCGACCCGTTCTACCTCACCTGGAAAGCGCGTGAATACGGTGTGAACACCCGTTTCATCGAGCTGGCAGGTGAAGTCAACAGCAATATGCCCGACTGGGTGGTGGCCAAGGTGGCCGCTGCGCTGAACACCCGCAAGAAAGCCATCAACGGCAGCCGCGTGCTGGTGTTGGGCATTGCCTACAAGAAGAACGTGGACGACATGCGCGAAAGCCCGTCGGTGTTCCTGATGGAAAAACTGCGCGACCTGGGCGCGGAAGTATCCTACAGCGATCCGCACGTGCCGGTATTCCCCAAGATGCGCGAGCACCACTTCGAGCTGTCCAGCGTGGCGCTGGATGCGGCCACCATTGCCAGCTACGACTGCGTGTTGCTGGCTACCGACCATGACAAGTTCGATTACACGCTGCTGAAGCAACATGCCCAGCTGATCGTCGACAGCCGTGGCAAGTATCTGGAACCCGCCGACCACATCGTCAAGGCCTGACCCTGACGGCATGACGCAAGCAGGCGACCCCGTGGTCGCCTTTTGCCGTTTAAGCACAGAACGGAACACACCATGAAAACCGTACATCACGCCCCCATCACCGACCGCAAGATCCGCTTCGCGCTGGTTGGCTGTGGCCGCATTGCCAACAACCATTTCGGTTCGCTGGAAAAACACGAAGACCGTGCCGAACTGGTAGACGTCTGTGACATCGACCCGGCTGCACTGCAAGCTGCGGTAGAACGCACCGGCGCCCGTGGCCACAGCAATCTCACCGACATGCTGGCCTCCACCAATGCCGACATCATCGTGCTGACCACCCCGTCCGGCCTGCATCCGGCGCAAAGCATCGAATGTTCCGAAGCCGGTTTTCACGTGATGACGGAAAAGCCGATGGCCACCCGCTGGGAAGACGGCCTGGCCATGGTGAAAGCTGCTGACAAGGCCGGCAAGCGCATGTTCGTGGTCAAGCAGAACCGTCGTAACGACACCCTGCAACTGCTCAAGCGCGCCATGCAGGAAAAACGCTTTGGCCGTATCTACATGGTCAACGTCAATGTGTTCTGGACCCGTCCGCAAAGCTATTACGACCAGGGCGGCTGGCGCGGTACCTGGGAATTTGACGGCGGTGCCTTCATGAACCAGGCCAGCCACTATGTGGACCTGCTGGACTGGCTGATCGGCCCGGTCGAAAGCGTGCAGGCTTACACCGCCACGCTGGCGCGCAATATCGAAGTGGAAGACACCGGCACCGTCAGCATCAAGTGGCGTTCCGGCGCGCTGGGCAGCATGAACGTGACCATGCTCACCTACCCGAAGAACCTGGAAGGCTCCATCACCATCCTGGGTGAAAAGGGTTCGGTGCGCGTGGGTGGTGTGGCAGTCAACGAAATCCAGCACTGGGAATTCGCCGAGCCGCACGCCATGGACGACGAAATCAAGAACGCCAGCTACGCCACCACCAGCGTCTACGGCTTTGGTCACCCGCTGTACTACGACAACGTGATCAACGTGATGCAGGGCAAGGCCGAGCCGGAAACTGACGGCCGCGAAGGGCTGAAATCGCTGGAACTGCTGATTGCCATGTACCTGTCGGCCCGTGATGGCCGCCGCATCAGCCTGCCGCTGGATTACTGAGCCTCACCCCGGCCCGCGTCTTGCGGGCCGGTCGGTCCATCAACCACCTGAACGTATCGCGCAATACTGAAACACAATCATGGCTGAAGAAAAGAAAGACCCCTGGCTGAATTATTTGGCACTCACCACCGTCATCCTGGCTGTGTGTGCCACCTTATCCACCTTCAAGGGCGGTGGTTTCTCCACCCGTAGCGTGATTGCCCAGGCCCAGGCCTCCGACCAGTGGGCCTACTATCAGGCCAAGGGCATCAAGGGCAACCTGTACGATGTGGAGCGCGAGCGGCTGCAGTTCGAGCTGGACAGCCTGCCGGCTTCCACCAGTCCGGCACAGCGCGAGCACTATCAGGCCCAGCTGAAGAAAGTGGGCGACAAGGCTGCCCGCTATGCCGCCGAGCGCAAGGAAATCGAAAAGGAAGCCCGCCGTCTGGAAGCCGAGCGCGATGCTGCTCAGCGTCAGGGCAAGCCGTTTGGCGTGGCGGTGATCTTCCTGCAAGTGGCCATCCTGATTTCCTCCATTGCCGGCCTGTTCAAGCGCAAGGCGGTCTGGCTGGCGGCGCTGCCCATCGGCCTGCTTGGCCTGGTGTATTTTGCCGATGGCTTTTTCCTGTTTTTCTGACCCCCGTCCGGAGGCCCGCCCATGACCCAATACACCGTACACCCTACCGCCATTGTTGATGAAGGCGCACAAATCGGTGCCGACACCCGCATCTGGCACTGGGTGCATATCTGCGGCGGCGCCAGCATTGGCGAGCGCTGCTCCTTCGGCCAGAACGTGTTTGTCGGCAATGACGTAGAGATCGGTAACAACGTCAAGATCCAGAACAATGTCTCCATCTACGATGCCGTCACGCTGGAAGACGACGTGTTCTGCGGCCCGTCCATGGTGTTCACCAATGTCAACAATCCGCGCAGCCATGTCAGTCGCAAGGACGAATACCGCCGCACGGTGGTGAAGCGTGGTGCCTCCATCGGTGCCAATGCCACCATCGTTTGCGGCCATCAGGTGGGAGAATATGCCTTTATCGGTGCCGGCGCGGTAGTCACCCGCGACGTACCGGCCCATGCGCTGATGGTGGGCACGCCGGCCAAGCGCATCGGCTGGATGTGCGCCTGTGGCGAGCGTCTGCCCAATGACATCGGCACCCATGCCTGCCCGGCCTGCGACAGCTTTTACCAGATTGGCGGCAATCACTGCACACCGGCCTGAACCGGACCAGTCTGCACCGCCTGAAACCATACAATCCCGACGACTGCCCGCACGGCAGCCCGGCCCCAGCAAGGAATCGAGCCATGAGCATCCAGTTCATCGACCTCAAAGCGCAGTACCAGCATCTGAAAGCCGACATCGACGCCCGCATCCACGCGGTGCTGGATCACGGCCAGTACATCATGGGGCCGGAAGTCAAAGAGGTAGAACAGCAACTGGCCGCCTACACCGGTGTCAAGCATGCCATCGGCGTGTGTGACGGCACCAAGGCGCTGCTGATTGCGCTGATGGCGCTGGGCGTGGGCCGTGGCGACGAAGTCATCACCACCCCGTTTACCTTCATTGCCACCGGCGAAATGATTGCCCTGCTGGGTGCCACCCCGGTGTTTGTCGACATCGACCCCGTCAGCTACAACCTGGACCCGGCGCTGCTGGAAGCGGCCATCACCCCGCGCACCAAGGCCATCATGCCGGTCAGCCTGTACGGCCAGTGCGCGGACTTCACCGCCATCAACGCCATTGCCGAGAAGCACGGCATTGCGGTGATCGAGGACGGCGCACAAAGCTTTGGTGCCAGTCAGCACGGCAAGAAATCCGGCAACCTGTCCACCATCGGCTGCACCAGCTTCTTCCCCAGCAAGCCGCTGGGCTGCTATGGCGACGGCGGTGCCTGCTTTACCAATGACGACGAGCTGGCGAAGAAAATGCGCGAAATCCGCGTGCACGGCCAGGACCGTCGCTACCACCACCCGGTGATCGGCCTCAATGGCAGGCTGGACACCATCCAGGCCGCGGTGCTGCTGGCCAAGCTGCCCAGCTTTGCCGACGAGGTGGCGGCGCGTGAGCGCATTGGTGCCCGCTACAGCGCGCTGCTGCAGGACGTAGCCCGCGTGCCGGTGATTGGCACGGGTAATACCCACGTTTACGCCCAGTACACCATCGAGGTGGACAATCGCGAAGCGGTACAGAAAGCCCTGCAGGAACTGGGCGTGCCCACCGCCGTGCATTACCCGATTCCGCTGCACCTGCAACCGGCCTTTGCCCATCTGGGCCAAGGCGAAGGCAGCTTCCCGCTGGCCGAAGCCGCCGGCAAGCGCGTGATGAGCCTGCCAATGCACCCCTTCCTGGATGAAGCCACGCAGGATGCCATTGTCGCTGCGGTGAAAAAGGCACTGGGCTGAGCGTGCTGGCCAAACTCAAGGCCAGGCTGGGGCAGGGCGGCTTTGCCCGCAATGTCGCCACCCTGGCTGGCGGCGCTGCCGTGGCGCAGTTCCTGCCGGTATTGTTCACCCCGCTGCTGACCCGGCTGTACAGCCCGGCCGATTTTGGCGTGCTGACGCAGTTTGTCGCCTGGTTGTCCAACCTGGTGGTGATTGCCACCTGGCGCTACGACATGGCGGTGGTGTTGCCGGAAGAAAAAGCCGACGCCATGCGCCTGATGGTGCTGGCGCTGTTGTTCAACACCCTGCTGCTGGCGGTGCTGAGCATTCCGCTGCTGGCAGCCGGACCGTGGATTGCCGCCCGGCTGCATGCCCCGGCCATGGCCCCGTGGCTGCCCTTGCTGCCGCTGGGCATCTGGGTGGCGGCCAATAACCAGATCTGGACCAACTGGAACAACCGCCAGCGCCGTTACAGCGCCAATGCCCAAGGCCGCATGGGCCAATCCGCCGCCATGGTGACCGTGCAACTGGCTGCAGGCTTCGGCAAGCTGGGTGCACTGGGCCTGTTGCTGGCGCAGATTGCCGGCCAGACCGCCTCCTGGCTGCTGCAAGCACGGCAGGACTGGCGCGCACTGCCGCAGTGGCTGCGTACCGCCCGCTCCGGTGGTATGGGTCGCATCCTGCACCGCTATCGTGAATTCCCGCTGGTCAATACCCCGCATGCTTTTGTGGTGGCCTTGCAGGATTCGCTGATGGTGCAGTTGCTGGGCATATTGGCCACCGCCGAGCTGATGGGCCATTACGGCCTGGTGGTACGCGTATTGAAGCTGCCCGCCGCCTTGCTGGGGCAAGCCGTGTCGCAAGTGCTGTACCGCGATCTGGCTGAAGCGCATGCCAAGGGTCAGAGCCTGCGGCCCTTGCTGAAAAAGGCGCTGCTGGTGCTGTCCGCACTGGCGATTGTGCCTTTTCTCATCATCATGGTCTGGGGTGGGCCGCTGTTTGCCTTTGCCTTTGGCGAGCAATGGCGTGATGCCGGCCAGATAGCCGCCACGCTGACTCCGTCCTTCTTCTGCATGTTCCTGGCGGCGCCTTGCTTCATGGTGCCCATGGTGCTGTCGCGCCAGCGCCAGTCGCTGCTGTTTGCCCTGTTAGGCGTGGTGGTGAACCTGGGCTCGCTGGGCGTGGTGTACTGGGCGGGGGAGCATGCCCATCAGGTGTTCCGCCTGCTGTCGGTGACGGTTTCCATCTATTACATTATCTACATGGTCTGGGTATTCCGGCTGTGTCGCCAACTGGAGCAAGTCCATGCTCACGGCTAATTCACTGAGCCTGTGCGATTATCTGTCCGCTTTGCCCGGCATGCTGCGTGGCCGCAGATACCAGCGTGCGGCGCTGCGGCGCGAGCTGGCGTACTGCTTTGGCGTGGATGAGGCGCGCATCGGCTTGTATGACACCGGCCGTGCCGCGCTACGCGTGCTGCTGCAGCAACATGGCATCGGTGCCGGGGATGAGGTGATTGTCCCGGCCTATACCTGCGTAGTGGTACCTAACCAGATTCCGGCGTTGTCCGCCACGCTGCGCTTTGTCGATGTGTCGGCACACAGCCTGAATTTTGACTGGGACGTGCTGGCCGCTGCCATCGTCCCGGCCACCCGCGCCGTTATCGTGCCGCACAATTACGGCCTGCCGTGCCGGTTGCCGGATGCACTGCGCGCCGCCCATCCGCAAGTAAAGTTCATCGACGATGCCGCCCACGGTTTTGCCAGTCAGCTGGATGGCCAATGGCTGGGCAGCTATCACGACGGGGCTTTCTTCAGCTTTGAATATTCCAAGAACCTGACTGGCGGCATTGGCGGCCTGGCGATTTTCCCGCCCGGCATGGCTGCGCCGCAGCAGGACTGGCCGGAGCTGCCCTGCGCCGATGAATGGCGCTTGCTGGCCACGCTCAAGGCCCATCTGCTGAGTGCACGCTGGCCGCTGCTGGGCCGCATCACCATGGCCATCAACCGCCGTCTGGGCCTGATTTACCGCTCGGCCGATGCCGAAGTGAGCCAAGGCATGCCGCATCCGGTGCGCGCCATGCCGCTGCTGTCCACCGTACTGGTGCGCCGCCAATTGGCCCATCT
This sequence comes from Aquitalea sp. LB_tupeE, assembly GCF_013391415.1. GTDB lineage: Bacteria > Pseudomonadota > Gammaproteobacteria > Burkholderiales > Chromobacteriaceae > Aquitalea. The sequence continues at coordinate 21,200 of NZ_JACAXB010000013.1, read as the reverse complement.
GCCCGCCACGCTGGCGCACAAGCAGGCGCTGGCACAGCGTTATCAACAGGCATTGGCACAACTGCCAACCATTACCCAATGGGCAGTGCCTGCCGCTGCTGCGTGTCACTGGGTGCGCTACCCGTTTGCCTTGTCCCGCCCGGTGGCTAACAAGGCCGCCGTGGCACGGCGCTTGAGCGAGGCTTGCGGGCTGAATATCGGCGTGTGGTTTGATGACGTGATTCACCCGGCCGCTTCCTTCCGCCACGGCTATGTGGCCGGTAGCGCGCCGCAGGGCGAACGGCTGGCTGCCACGGTGTTGAACCTGCCGATGAATATCGCGCTGGCCGACAATGCCGCGCTGGCGCACAAGCTGGACCGGCTATTAGCGGAACTGCGCCGTATCGAGAAAGAAAATATCCAATGAAGCTGTTGTTGATCGGCTCGGCCTCGGTACACACCTGGCGTTACCTGGCCGGTATCGCCCCGCATGTGGACGAAATCTGGCTGGCCTGCAATGGCGAAGTCCCGGCAGACAAGCGCCCGGCCAATCTCAAGGGCGAGCTGCGGCTGGATTTCGGCCTGAAGGCGCTGGGTAGCGCAGGCACATTGCGCCGCTGGATGAGCCAGATAAAGCCGGACCTGGTGCATGTGCATCAGGCCAATAGCGTGGCCTGGCATGCACGACGGGCAATGGCAGGCAGCCGTGTGCCCATGGTGCTGACCGCCTGGGGCTCGGATGTGCTGCTGCTGCCGGACAGTAACCGGCTGATGCGGCAGATGGTCAGTGGCAATCTGCGTGCCGCTACCGCCATTACCTCGGATTCGCTGTATATGGCGGCGAAAATCCGCCAGCTGGCTGGGGATGATTGCCGTATCGACGTGCTGAATTTCGGCATGGACGCGCTACCGGCACAGCCGGATATCGCGGCCAAGGCCAATAAGGTGCTGTCCTGCCGGCTGCACAAGCCGCTGTACCGTATCGATGCCATCCTGCACGCCTGGCAGCAGGTGGAGGCCAGTGGCCGTTACCCGGACTGGAGCCTCACCGTAGCCGCCAGTGGCGAGTCCACCGACAGCCTGAAGGCGCTGGCCAGCCGTCTGCAACTGCAAAGGGTGGAATTCACCGGTTTCGTGTCAGCTGCCTTGCTGGGCGCGCTGTATCAGGAATCGCGCCTGTTTGTCAGCGTGCCGCGTTCGGACGCCACCAGCATCAGCCTGCTGGAAGCCATGGGGCACGGTTGCCTGCCGGTACTGTCCAATCTGCCGGCCAATGGTGAGTGGGTGATCGACGGCCTCAACGGCCTGATTGCCGAAGACATTGCCCGTTTGAGCGACAGCTTGTTCGCTGGCATGGACTGGGCGGCGGACAATGCCCGCCTGGCACAGGCCGTGCAGCTTAACCGCCAGCTGGTGGCGCAAAAGGCCTTGCACCACAGCAATATGCAACACTTTGCCGATCTCTATGCCAGCCTGTTGTCCGGCCCGGCACACAAGGATTCTGCCGTATGAAAGTAGCCCATCTCACTTCTGCCCATCCGCGTCACGACATCCGCATTTTCGTGAAAGAGTGCGCCACGCTGGCGGCTGCCGGTCATGAGGTGACTCTGATCGTGGCCGATGGCCTGGGCGAGGAAATCAACAAGGGCGTGCGCTTTCACGATGTCGGCCCCAAGACCGGCGGCCGTTTTGCCCGCATGACCGGCACCACCAGCCGGGTATACCAGGCGGCATTGGCGCTGCGCCCGGACATCGTGCATTTTCACGACCCGGAGCTGATTCCCGCCGCCGTACGCCTGAAGCAGGCTGGCATCAAGGTGATTTACGACGTGCACGAAGACATGCCGAGGCAGATTCTGGCCAAGCACTGGATTCCCGGTGCGATACGGCCACTGGTGTCCGGCAGTTTTGAAACGGTGGAGGACTGGGCAGCCAAACGTTTTGACGCGGTGGTGACGTCCACCCCGCATATCCGCAACCGTTTTGCCAAGCTGGGCGGGCGGGTGCTGGATGTGTGCAACTTCCCCATTCTGGAAGAGCTGGTGCGCGATACGCCGTGGGACAGCCGCAAGAACGAGGTGTGTTATATCGGCGGCATCAGCCGCATTCGCGGTATCGAACCCATTGTGGCTGCGCTGCCGGATACCGCCACCCGGCTGAATCTGGCTGGTATCTGGAGCGAGAGCGACCTGCGCGCCAAGCTGGAAGCACAGCCCGGCTGGGCGCGGGTGAATGATCTGGGCGTGCTGGACCGCAAGGGCGTGGCCCAGGTGCTGGCGCAAAGCAAGATCGGCCTGGTGACGCTGTTTCCCACCCCCAATTATGTGGATGCGCTGCCGATCAAGCTGTTCGAATACATGGCTGCCGGTATGCCGGTAATTGCCAGTGACTTCCCGGTTTGGCGCGAAATCGTGGATGACGCCGGTTGCGGTGTGCTGGTAGACCCGCAAGACCCGCAAGCCATTGCCGCCGCCATCAACAACCTGATGGCGGATGAAGACCGTATGCGCCAGCTGGGCGAGGCGGGCAAGCAGGCGGTGCTGCAGAAATACAGCTGGGCGGCAGAAGGCCGCAAGCTGGTGGAGTTGTACGCGCAACTTTCCTGAGGACAAACATCATGGATAAACCACAACGCCATCGCCACGGCCCGCTGGCCCGGCTGATCCACATCCTGCGCACCCGGCCGCGCCTGATGTCGGCCATCGTGTTCGGCCTCTGCATGGCACAGGCGCTGGCCATGCTCAGCCCCATGCGCACACTCACCGCCTATGTGATTGGCTGGAATGCAGGTGCCGGCCTCTACCTGCTGCTGGCGCTGCACATGATGCATGGCGCCGATGCCGAGCAGATCCGCCACCGCGCCGCCCGGCAGGACGAAGGCGAAATGGCCATCCTGATGCTGGTCGTGCTGGCTGCCGTGGTGTGTCTGCTGTCCATCGTGGCCGAGCTGTCGGTGGCGAAAGACCTGCACGGTAGCAGCCGTGGCCTGCATATCGGCTTGTCGGTACTGACCATCTTCACCAGCTGGCTGTTTACCCAGACCATGTTCGCGCTGCATTACGCCCACCAGTACTACGTGGCGCTGTTTCGCAGCGGCAAGCCGGGGCTGGAGTTCCCGGGGGATGAAGAACCCAATTACAGCGATTTCTTTTATTTTGCCGCCGTCATCGGCACTTCGGGCCAGACAGCCGATATCGACTTCAGCTCACGGGCCATGCGTCGCATCGGCTCCGTGCATTGCATCCTGTCCTTCCTGTTCAACACCACCGTGCTGGCGATGATGATCAATATCGCCGCCGGGCTGTTCTGAACGGCGGACACTTAAATTCGGAAAAGCAGCAGCGTGCGTATTCTCTATATCAATCACTATGCCGGCAGCCCGCGCCACGGCATGGAATTCCGCCCCTATTACCTGGCGCGTGAATGGGTCAAGGCCGGCCACGAAGTCAATATGCTGGCGGCAGATACCTCGCATCTGCGCCAGACCAATCCGCAGCTGACCGCCAAGTATCAGGACGAAGACATCGACGGCATCCGCTACACCTGGTGCAAGACCCCGGCCTATCCGGGCAATGGCCTGAAGCGGGTGATCAACATTTTCAGCTTCCTGGGCAAGGTGATGGGCCTGTCCGGGCGTTATCTGAAACAGTGGAAGCCGGACGTGGTGATTGCCTCCTCCACCTATCCGCTGGATACCATCCCCGCTGCTTTCATTGCCGGCAAGACCGGAGCGCGGCTGGTGTACGAGGTGCATGACCTGTGGCCGCTGACGCCGGTGGAAGTAGGCGGCATGTCGCGCTCCCATCCCTTTATCCGCCTGATGCAGTGGGCCGAGGATTTTGGCTACCGCAAGGCCGATACCGTGATCTCCATGTTGCCCTGTGCGCGCGACTACATGATGGAACACGGCATGGCGGCGGAAAAATACCATGTCGTCCCTAACGGCGTGGACGTGGCCGAGTGGCAGGGCGCGGACACGCCGTTGTCTGCCGAGCACCTGGCGGCACTGGCCAAACTCAAGGCCGACAAGCGCTTTCTGATTGGCTATGCCGGTGGCCATGGCCTGGCCAATGCGCTGGACTTCCTGCTGGAAGCCGCCACGCAATTGCAAGACACGCCAGTCAGCTTTGTGCTGGTGGGCGATGGCCCGGACAAGGCGGCGCTGGTGGCCAAGGCCGCCGCAATGGGGCTGTCCAACGTACACTTCCTGCCCAGTATTCCCAAGCGGGCCGTCCCAGCCTTTCTGGCGGAAATGGACAGCCTGTTCATTGGCTGGCGCAAGTTGCCCATCTACCGTTTCGGCATTAACCCCAACAAGCTGTTCGATTACCTGATGGCCGGCAAGCCGGTGATCCATTCGGTGGAGGCGGGCAACGATATGGTGAAAGACGCCGGGGCCGGTTTCAGCGTGGGCGCGGAAGACCCCGCCGCCATTGCCGAGGCCGTGCGCCGCATGCTGGCCACCACGCCCAACGAGCGTGGCCGCATGGGCGCAGCCGGACGGCAATATGTACTGGCACATCACGACTACCGCGTGCTGGCGCAGCGCTTTATGCAGGCTGTGCTGCGCCGGGGCTGATGCCATGTTGCATCTGCTGGGAAAACTGCTGCGGCTGGGGCTGAAGCTGGCAACTTACTTGGCGGTATTTTTTGCCAGCATGGTGCTGCTGGCCATGGCCTTGCAAAACGGCCTGGGCTGGGGGCTGGCCCAGGTGTTGCTGTATATGGCCGCTTATGCGCTGGCCAGCTGGCAGCAGTGGCCACGTTTGCAGTCTGGCTTGTTGGTTGGCTGGTTCGGCTTGTTCTGTGGTGCGATGTTTTTCTGGGACAAGTATGGCGGTGGCGGGCAGCCCGCCCCGGCGTGGTTGAAGCTGCTGGCGCATTGGCATGTAGTGGGCTGGATCGTACTGGTGTTGCTGTTTTTGCCGCTTACCTTGCTGGAAAGGCTGGCCAAGAAACTGCGTCGCCACGCTGAGTGCACTCAGGCCGCGCCGACGGACAGCTTCACCGCTAATCTGGCGCAGTTTGATTTGCAGCAGTCGTTTGTACGTGCAGAAGATAGACAAAAAACCGTGCAAACCTGTACTAACGGCGAGGATAATAGCGCTTTTAACCTTCATGACCAGCGTGATGTACCGCCGGGAGACAGGTGAGTAGGGGATGAGTAGCAACAAGCAGCATGTCCGTTTTGATTTTGCCGATGGCCTGCGGGGCGTGGCCATTCTGTGTGTGATTCTGTTCCACTTCACGCAAACCTTCTGGCAGCATCGCGAACGCATCAGCGACATCCTGAATATGGACCCGCTGGAAGGCTATGCCGGGGCATCTTTTGTCCTGCCCTTTAATCTGGGTGCGGTGGGGGTGGGCTTGTTCCTGCTGATCTCCGGACTGTTGATTCCGCTGTCGCTCACCCGCATGGGTGGCTTGCGCTTTGCCGTGTCGCGGGTGTTCCGCATCTACCCCACCTACTGGGCCGGGCTGGCGGTAACGCTGATTGCCTTGTGGCTTGCCGCCTGGCTGGCGGATAACGACTTCGACATCACCCGGCGTGACGTCATCGGCCATGTCAGCATCGCCTTTCAGGACATGCTGGGCGGTCGTAATATCGACCCGGTGATGTGGACGCTGAAGGTGGAGTTGTGGTTCTACGCCTTGCTGGGTACTGCCTTTGCGTTGACCGGTAAGCGTATCAAGTGGGCCATCTGGCTGCTGTTGCCGCTGGTGGCCATGCTGTGCCGTGGCCCGAATGCCCAGGGCTTGCACGGCCAGTTGGCGCATTTCTGGGCCTATGATCAGTATTTCCTGTCCTCGGTGGTGTGCTATTTCCCACTGATGTTTGCCGGTTGCTGGTGTTATTTCTACCTCACCGGTCAGGCCGGTGCAGTGGAAACCGTGCTGCATTTTGTCGGCCTGCTGGCCATGTTTGTGTGGGTCACCAACTGGCCGTCGCCAGAACTGTACGGCAGCTACGCCATCGGCATCAGCCTGTTCGTACTGGGCGTGCTGCGCCCGGCAATCTGGAGCAGCCGCTGGTTGGCGCGGGTGGCCGCCGTCAGCTACGCCTGGTATGTATGTCATTCCAATGCGGGCTACGTGCTAATGGAAGTGCTGGCTGGCTACAATCTGCCGTGGTGGCTGCTGGTGGCCGCTGCCACTGTGATGACCTGGACTCTGGCGCTGGCCATCAACCGCTGGGTGGAACTGCCGACGCAGAAGCTGGGCAAACGTGCGGCGGATGCGCTGAAAGAGAAGCCGGCGACGGACAATCTGGCCCGCCAGTAAGCGCCGCTGACAAGACCAAATACGCGACTGGCAACCATGCGTCGGCTGCCAGCCATGAACAACGACGCCTATTGAAGATGACGAAAATGAGCGAACAGAAATTCCTGCCCTTTGCCCTGCCGGATATCGGCGAAGACGAAATCAATGAAGTGGTCGACGCCCTGCGTTCCGGCTGGGTGACCACCGGCCCCAAGACCAAGCAGTTCGAAGCCGACTTTGCTGCCTTCATCGGCGAAGGCGTGGAAGCGATTGCCGTAAACTCCGCCACTGCCGGTCTGCATCTGGCGCTGGAAGCCATCGGCATCCAGCCGGGTGATGAAGTGATTGTCCCCAGCTACACCTTTACTGCCACGGCCGAAGTGGTGCGTTATCTGGGCGCAGACCCGGTCGTGGTGGATGTGGACCCGGCCACTTTCAATATCAGCCCGGCTGCCATCCGTGCCGCCATCACCCCGAAAACCCGCGCCATCATGCCGGTGCATTTTGCCGGCCTGGCGTGCGAAATGGACGAAATTATCGCCATCGCCCGCGAACACGGCCTGAAAGTGGTGGAAGACGCGGCCCATGCACTGCCGACTACGTATAAAGGCAAGCTGGTGGGCACGCTGGATTCGGACATCACTGTGTTCAGCTTCTACGCCAACAAAACCATGACTACCGGTGAAGGCGGCATGGTGGTGTCCAGGAACAAGGACATCATTGCCCGCTGCAAGATCATGCGTCTGCACGGCATCAGCCGCGATGCCTTCGACCGCTATGTGTCCAAGACCCCGGCCTGGTATTACGAAGTGATCGCCCCCGGCTTCAAATACAATATGCCGGACACCGCCGCCGCCATGGGTATTCACCAGTTGAAGAAGATTGTCGCCTTCCGCGAAAAGCGCGAAGTCATGGCCCAGCGTTTCGACCGTGAACTGGCCGACCTGCCGCTGATTCTGCCCGCCCGTCCGGCGCATGCCGGGGACCGTCATGCCTGGCATCTGTACCCGGTACGTATCAAGCCGGAGGCCGGCATCAGCCGTGATGATTTCATCCTGCGCATGGCGGAAAAGGGCATCGGCTGCTCGGTGCACTTCATTCCGCTGCATCGTCAGCCGGTATGGCGCGATGGCTACCAGCTGGACCGTGCCGCCTTCCCGGTGGCCGATGCCGCTTTCGAGGCCGAAGTCACCCTGCCGCTGTACACCCGCATGACCGAGGACGACCAGACCCGCGTGATTGCCGCCGTGCGTGAGATTCTGGGCGCATGAGTCAGCACCAGCCTTTGCAGCCGGGTGAAGGCCCGGCCTTGTTACCGCCATGCTGTCGCCCGCCGGGTGCGGGTTCGGCACTGCTCAAGCGCCTGTTCGACCTGATCGCGTCCAGCATCGGCTTGCTGCTGCTGGCCGGGCCGCTGCTGCTGGTGGCACTGTGGATAAAGCTGGATTCTCCCGGCCCGGTGTTTTTCCGCCAGGTGCGGGTAGGGCGCGGCGGCATGCTGTTTCGCATCCACAAATTCCGCACCATGCAGGTGAATACCGAAGTGCAGGGCCAGCTGACCGTGGGTGCGGACAGCCGCGTCACCGGGGCCGGGCGCTTTTTGCGCAAGAGCAAGCTGGATGAATTGCCGCAATTGCTGGATGTGCTGTTCGGCGACATGAGCCTGGTGGGCCCGCGCCCGGAAGTGCCCAAGTATGTGGCGCACTACCCGGATGAGGTGAAAAACATCGTGCTGTCAGTACGCCCCGGCATCACCGACTGGGCCTCCATCCGCATGATTGATGAAAACGAAATCCTGGGCCGCGCCGCCGACCCGGAGCGCGCTTATATCGAACAGATCCTGCCGGAAAAACTGGGCTATTACGTGCGCTATGCGCAAACCCACAGCCTGCTGGAAGATATCCGCATCATCTTCGCCACCTTGCTGAAAATCGTGCTGCGCTGATGGCCGTGAAAGTCGATTCGACATGCTAGACAAACTGCTGAGCTTTTCCCGTCACAACAAGATGGCGCTGCTGGCGCTGATGGATGCACTGTTGCTGCCGCTGGCGCTGTGGAGCGCCGTGGTGCTGCGCCTGGGCGGCTACTGGGACCCGAAGCTGGACCCTTATCTGTGGATCTTCATCGTGCCGCCGCTATGGGTCATTCCCATCTTCGTCAAGCTGGGCCTCTATCGCGCGGTGCTGAAGTACCTGGACGACAAGATTGTCTACACCGTGTTCACCGGCGTGAGCCTGGCGGTACTGGTGCTGACTGCCGTGATCGTGATGGCGCGCATCGCGCCGTTCCCGCGCTCGTCCATCATCATCTTCTGGATGTTCGCCATGGCTTATATCGGCGGCAGCCGCTTTGTGTTGCGCGGCCTGGTGCGGCGTATCGATTCGGTAGATGCGCCGCGTGAGCACGTCATCATCTACGGTGCCGGTCAGGCCGGGGTGCAGCTGATGCTGGCCTTGCAAGCAGGCAAGGAATACCGGCCGATGGCCTTTGTCGATGACAATCCGGAGAGCTGGCGGCGTACCTATCGCGGTCTGACCGTGCATGCGCCGGAGGATTTGCCGCTGTTGATCGAGGAAACCGCCGCCAGCTGCATTCTGCTGGCCATGCCTTCGGTCAGCCGTGGCCGCCAGCGCGAGATCCTGGAATCGCTGGAGCATTTGCGCATTCCCATCAAGCGCCTGCCCGGCATGGCTGACCTGGTATCGGGCGAAGCGCGGGTGGAAGAACTCAAGGAAGTGGAAATCGAAGACCTGCTGGGTCGCGATCCGGTACCGCCGCGTCCGGAGCTGCTGGCCCGTAACATCCAGGGCCGGGTGGTGATGGTGACTGGCGCAGGCGGTTCCATCGGTTCGGAACTGGTACGGCAGATTGCGCGCAACAATCCGGCGCGCATCGTGCTGTTCGAACTGACCGAGTTTGCCCTCTACGCCATCGATCAGGAGCTATCACAGCTGGCCCCGGACATTCCGCGCACGCCGGTGCTGGGCTCGGTCACCGACCATGCCCGCCTGTGCCAGATCATGCGCGCTTTCAAGGTGGAAACGGTATACCACGCCGCGGCGTACAAGCATGTGCCGATGGTGGAACACAATCCGGTGGCAGGCATCGTCAACAATGCCTTCGGCACCGATACCACCGCGCGGGCGGCAGAAGACTGCGGTGTGGATACCTTTGTGCTGATTTCCACCGACAAGGCGGTACGCCCCACCAATGTGATGGGGGCCACCAAGCGGCTGGCCGAACTCACCTTGCAGGGCCGTCACGCCCGCGGCAGCAACACCCGTTTTGTCATGGTGCGTTTTGGCAATGTGCTGGGTAGCTCCGGCTCGGTGGTGCCCTTGTTCAAGAAGCAGATTCAGGCTGGTGGGCCGGTTACTGTCACGCATCCGGACATCACCCGCTACTTCATGACCATTCCGGAAGCCGCCCAGCTGGTGATTCAGGCCGGGGCCATGGGCGAGGGCGGTGACGTGTTTGTGCTGGACATGGGCGAGCCGGTGAAAATTGCCGATCTGGCACGGCGCATGGTGCATCTGTCCGGTCTGGAAGTGAGGGATGACAAACACCCGGGCGGCGATATCGAAATCCGCTTCTCCGGACTCCGGCCGGGGGAAAAGCTGTACGAAGAACTGCTGATTGGCGACAACGTACTACCTACCGATCACCCGCGCATCCTGCGTGCACAGGAATACCATTTGCCGGCCAACGAGCTGCAACACTTCTTGCAACAACTGGAAGAAGCCTGCCGCGCACTGGATGGTGCCCAGGCGTTTGGGCTGATGCAGCAGGTGGTGCACGAATTCCGCGCCGCCCCGGCGACCCAGGACTGGGTGGTCCTGCAACAGGGTTGAAGCAGGTAGCTGCCTAGCGGCTGACCACCTGATTACGCCCCAGCTGTTTGGCGCGGTACATGCGCGCGTCGGCCAGTTCCACCAGCTGGCGGCGTGCATTGCATTTATCGGCCAGGCGCTCGGCCAGACCGATGCTGGCAGTCAGCGCTGTGCCGTCCGGCCGCTGTCCCAGGCCCTGCTGACGCAGCCGCTCCAGCGCAATCTCGGCCTGCACCCGGTCGGTGTTGGGCATCAGCAGCAAAAATTCTTCCCCGCCCCAGCGCACCAGTACGTCCCCGCGGCGCATGTTCTGCTGGATTTGCTGCACCAGCAGCTTGAGGGTCTTGTCCCCTGCTGCATGGCCAAATTCATCATTGATGCTCTTGAAGTGGTCCATGTCGATGAAGGCGATGGCCAGCGGCAGCTGGTTTCTTTCCGCATTCACCAGTTGCAATTCCAGCATCTCGATGCCGCTGCGGCGCGAGAAGGCGGTGGTCAGCGGGTCGCGGATGGTTTGTCCCACCAGCGCAATGATGAAGGCCAGCTGGCTGATGCCCGCCAGGGCCGATACCCCGGCCAGCAAGGACAGCAACCAGAATTCCCCGCCAAAAGAAGGCCAACTGGCCACCGACCAGTCCATGGACCAAGCCAGTGCATAGGCTAGTAGTACCGGCATGACAAAGGCCAGGTTTTCCAGCAGCGTAAGCGGGAAAATGGCGAATGCCGCCAGCAGTACAAAGGGCAGGAAGGCATAGCCGGTGCCGATCGCTGCCGACACGCCTTCCAGATGATGCTGTGTCAGCAGCAAGTGCGAGCCGATATAAAACAGCGTGGGAATGGCAAACAAGGTGGCCATGCCCTGGTAGGCCCGCAACAAGCGGCCATCATGCGGACACCACATCACCAGGGCGGCAAAGGCCACGGTGGCCAGCAAACGCATGCTGACCAGCCGCTCCCACAAGGCCGCAGGCAGGGTCATCATATCCACGACACTCCACAAGGGTGTGAGCAGGGCAAACAGCAAGGCAAACAAGCGCACGCGGTTAAGCAGCATCAGCGCGCGGCGCTGTTGCAGCAAGGGCATGTGTTGATGGGGGCTCAGCAGCCAGCCGGTTTCGTTGCTGGCAATCTCACCGGGCAACAGGCCCAGTACGCCGCGCCAGATCGTGTGTGTGATTCTCATTGTCAGACAATTTGCGGTTTTGCAGCATTGTAGGGGCAATGCGCAGTACAACCTTGTAAAATATCAAGTCAGCCTGAATTGACCGGGAATTATCTGATTAGTTGGCTGATTTAAAAAAACAAATCATGTCCTTCAATAGGGGAGAGTCGGTCAATGGAAACCCGCTGGCTGGAAGATTTTCTGGTACTGGCCGACACCGGCAGCTTTACCCGTTCTGCCGAGATACGCCACCTCACGCAACCGGCGTTCTCCCGGCGGATCAAGTCGCTGGAAAGCTGGTTTGGTGCCGACCTGATCGACCGTACTACCTACCCCACCAGACTGACGGCAGCCGGCGAGTTATTGCGTGAACAGGCCGTGCAGATGCTGGCGCAAATCAACAGCACCCGCGCCCAGTTGCGCGGTTTGCAACCCTTGCCGGCCGGCACGCTGAGTCTGGCCGTGCCGCATACGCTGTCGTTTTCCTTCTTTCCCAAATGGCTCACCCGGGTGGAGCAGGGCTTTGGCCCGCTGTCCTGCCGCTTGCAGGCCAGCAATGTGCACGATGCCTTGTTGGCCTTCGTGGAGGGCGGCTGCGATCTGCTGATGTGCTATCACCACCCCAAGCACCCGGTGGAACTGACCGATCCACGCTACAGCGGCTTGCGGCTGGGCGTGGAAACGCTGCGGCCATATGTGCGCAGCAATCCAGACCACACACCACGCTACGCCCTGCCAGGCAGTGCCGCGCAACCGCTGCCGTTTCTGGGCTACGCCAGCAATGCCTATTTTCGCCTGATGACCGACCTGATTCTGGAAGCTGCGCCTGTACCCACCTTTTTGTCCTTGCGCTACGAAACCGACATGGCCGAAGGACTGAAGAACATGGTGCTGGAAGGGCATGGTGTGGCGTTTTTGCCAAGTAGCTCGGTACAACGTGAAGTGCGTTCCCGCCAATTGGCGTTGGCCGCACCCACAGGCTGGAGCGTGGACATGGAAGTCAGGCTGTATCGCGACAACAAGCGCAGCCGCCCCGAACTGGATGCCTTCTGGGACTATCTGGCCAGCAGCGTGCCACCGGTTTGAATCTCGCAGGCAAACCGGAGAAAACCGGGCAGTTTTCAGGCGCTTGCCTGCTGTAGCTGGCTTGCCGATTTTCTAGCATGGCCTCTTGTTAAGCTTCACAAGCGCAAGGGGCGAGTCATGACGTGCGACAAAATTGTGCAATGAATGCTGGGCTGTCTGGCCATGCTGCTTGGCAATGCGGTTGTTGCGGCCGATGACCCGGTTGTGGATGTCTATTTGTTGCGCCATGGCAAAACCATGTTCAATACCACCAGCCAGGTGCAGGGCTGGTCGGACACTCCTTTGACCCGTGCAGGCATCAAGGGCGCGGAAGCGGCGGGCAGGGGGCTGGCCAAGGTCCACTTCATCGCGGCTTATAGCAGCGATCTTGGGCGGGCACGTTCCACCGCCAGAATAGTGCTGGCCCAGGGCCAGCAGCGCACGCTGCCACTACAGGAAGACGAGCGCTTGCGGGAATGGAATTACGGCAGCTTCGAAGGTCGGCCCGATGCGGAAATGTGGACGCCAATATTTGAAAAGCAGGGCATGCGGTTTGACCCTCAATGGGGAAACTGGGCGGAGTTCACCCGCAAGATGAGCGATAGCGCCATTGCCCAGGCCATTCATGACAACGACCCGCTCGGCTGGGCAGAAACCTATCCGCAAATTACCGCGCGCTTGCGTGCGGCCATGCAGGATGTGGTGAGCAAGGCGGTGGCGGCGGGGGGCGGTAATGTGCTGGTGGTCAGTCATGGAGGAGCCATCCTCAGCATTCTGGATATTTTCTTGCCAGGGCAGGCCAAGAACACCGATATCCCCAATAGCAGCATCACCCTGCTGCGCTACCGGAATGGCCAGTACCAGCTGATCAAGGCGGGTGATGTGAGTGATCAGCCGCCACGCTGAAACCAGGTTTGCCGCTGCGACAGCGCAAGCCATATTGCTTGCAACCGTGTTTGCGCAAAACACCCGCCACGCATGTGCCGGGCCTGCTGTTTTGAGTTGACCAACCCGTACGATGACCTGGCATTTGCCATGGTTATGCAAAATTTGCATGATGTGATTGCGAATCGGAATTGGCCAATTTCACGCTCGCGGGCCTACAGTCTCCCCCCATCGCTCCGTAATGACGGAGACCACCGACAAAGGCTGCTGCATGTCCACACGTATCGAACACGACCTGCTTGGCGATCGCGCCGTACCGGCTGACGCCTACTGGGGTGTCCACACCCTGCGTGCCGTGGAGAACTTCCCCATCACCGGCCAGACCATCGCCAGCTATGGCGACCTGATCATTGCCCTGGCGCAAATCAAGAAAGCGGCGGCCCTGGCCAACCGCGATCTGGGCCTGCTGGACGAAGTCCGTACCCGTGCCATCGTGGCCGCCTGTGAAGACCTGGTGGAAGGCAAGCTGCATGAGCAGTTTGTGGTGGATGTGATTCAGGGTGGTGCCGGTACTTCCACCAATATGAATGCCAACGAAGTCATTGCCAACCGTGCGCTGGAAATCCTGGGCCATGGCAAGGGCGAGTACGACAAGCTGCACCCCAACGAACACGTCAACATGGGCCAAAGCACCAACGACGTGTATCCCACCGCCTTGCGCCTGGCCACCTACTGGGGTGTGCTGCGCTTGCAACGCACCATGTTCGTGCTGCGCGAAGCCTTTGCTGCCAAGGCTGAAGAATTCAAGAACATCCTGAAAATGGGCCGTACCCAATTGCAGGATGCAGTGCCGATGACGCTGGGTCAGGAGTTCCAGACCTATGCCGTGATGCTGGGTGAAGACGAACAACGCCTGAGCGAAGCGCGTGCGTTGATGCTGGAAATCAATCTGGGTGCCACTGCTATCGGCACTGGCATCACTGCGCACCCCGACTATGCCCGGCTGGTGTGCCTGCATCTGTCCGAGCTGACCGGCCTCAAGCTGATGACCGCTCCCAACCTGATCGAAGCCACCCAGGACTGCGGTGCATTCGTGCAGCTCTCTGGCGTGCTCAAGCGCGTGGCGGTCAAACTGTCCAAAACCTGCAATGACTTGCGCCTGTTGTCCTCCGGCCCGCGCGCCGGTATTGGCGACATCAACCTGCCGCCGCGTCAGGCCGGTTCGTCCATCATGCCCGGTAAGGTCAATCCGGTAATTCCGGAAGTGGTCAATCAAGTAGCGTTTGAGGTGATCGGCAACGACATGACCATCACCATGGCAGCCGAAGGCGGCCAGTTGCAGCTGAATGCCTTTGAGCCGGTGATCGCCTACAGCATGTTCCGCAGCGTGCGTCATCTGGCCAATGCCTGCACCACGCTCACCGAGCATTGCGTGAAGGGCATTACCGCCAATGAAGCCAAGCTGCGCGCTGACGTACTGAATTCCATTGGTCTGGTGACCGCACTCAACCCCATCATCGGCTACGCCGCTGCCACTGCTGTGGCTGCCGAGGCGCATGCCACCGGTGGCAGTGTCTACGATATCGTGCTGGAACGCGGGCTGATGCAGCGCGCCCAGCTGGACGAAGCCCTGCTGCCCGAAGCATTGACCCAGCCGCGCTGGCTGTCTTAACGGTGTTCTGCTGTCGGTACTTGTCCGGTACCGACTTTCCTGTGCTGGCCGGGTAAATACCCGGCCATTTTTTTTACTGCTTGTGTCGATGTGGCTGGCAATGTATAAGATATTGTGCAGTGCACAATGGAGTTCATCATGATACGAGCCCTGATCTGGTGGCTGGAAGTCAGCCCGCGCTGGTTAAGTTGCCTGACGGCGCATGGCCGCAGCCAGCAAGAAGTCTTGCGTGCGGCCATTTTTCATTCCGGCCGGGTTCTTGCCAGCCCGGCCCCTGCCAGCGACAAACTGACCCGGCTGGCCCGTCGCGCCACTGCCGACACCATTACCTTGCTGCATGATAACGGACAGGTACAGTTGCAACTTGGCCGCGAGCCGCTGCCACCGCCGCTGGCGGACTTTGCCTGCTACCGATCCGGCCAGCATTTGCAGCAGCATGGCGGGCAGCTCTGCCTGCAAGGCCTGGTCGAGCTGGGACGCATCCTCTTGCGCTAACTGTTGCGCCAACTGCCGAGTAAAGACCGAAGAACTATTGCTTTGCAGCCATCCGCCTGCAAGGCACAATGCGGGGCCTGCCACCCCGGATTCACACCATGACCGCGCACGTCACGCTCAACCCGCAACAATTGCAACAACTGGCTCCGGCCCTGCAGTCTTATCTGTCCAGTCAGCTACAACTTGAAATCGGCAGTTTTGATGCCCAGTTCCTGTTGGAATTTGTCGCCCAGCAAATTGGCCGGGATATTTATAACCAGGCGCTGGCTGATGCCCAGTTGGCACTCAGCCAGCGTATGGAATCGCTACAGGCAGCCATCTGGGAGCTGGAAAAGTAAGCAAGCAAAGCGGCACGTACCAGGACTTTTCAGCTTCTCATGACTGTATGCACAGACAGCAACGGCTGCCATCCTCAGGACAACAGGGTTACAATCAGGCTTTCCTTCCCGCTGCCGCTACTGCTTCATGCTTTATTTGCGTTTGATGCTCAGAGGTTTTCTGCTGGCCGTGCTATTGGCGCTGCTCGGCTTTGGCTATATGGCCTGGGGCATCGCACGTTATGCAGACCAACCCGCGATGGAACCAGCAGATGCCGCCTTGGTACTGGGTGCCGCAGCCTGGGGCAGCAAACCCTCGCCGGTGCTGCGTGAACGCATTAATCATGCAGTGATGCTGTACAAGCAGGGCAGGGTGCGCTGGATTGTCTTTACCGGCGGCACGCCGGAGCCTGGCTATCCCACCGAAGCCGATGTCGGTCGCGAATTTGCCCTGCGCCAGGGCGTCCCGATGACGGCGATGCTGGCGGAAAACGAATCGCGTACCACCTGGCAGAATCTGGAAAATGCGCACAAGCTGGCTTCCCCCTTCGGCATTCGTTCATTCTTGCTGGTGAGCGACCCGCTACATATGCGCCGTGCCGTGCTGATGGCGCATGATCTGGGCATGGCTGCCGCACCGGCACCAACCGAGTCCAGCCGCTATGTCAGCTGGAGCAACAAGGTGAAATTCCTGACGCGGGAAACCTGGTTGTATGTGGGCTACCGGGTATTTCGCAAGCTGTCCTGAGCTTGCCTTGACGGCTATGCAGACGTAAAAAAACCGGCACCAGGCCGGTTTTTTGTACTGCACAGGGTGATTACACCGTGTGCCACAGATCGATCAGTTCGCCTGCCTCGACATTGGATACTTCACTACGTGCTTGCAGCCAGGCAACCAGTTTTGCGCGGATTTCCTCGGTAATGGCAACGTCGCCAACCGGGAATACCACGCCTTCCAGTCTCTCGTTACCATCAAAGTGGCCGCCAAAACTGATGGCAGCTTCATCGATGCAGTTCAGCCAGTCGTCCAGCAGGGCATCAGCGTCCACACCCTTGGCAATGGTGGCGATCAGGTGAAAGCCCAGCTCGCGGTATTCACCCACACGCATTTTCTTGCGTTGGCGATGGTTCAGGCGCTTCAGGCGCTGGGCAGAATTGGGGTTGTGCAGATTGGACATGATGACTCCAGAAACTAAAGGACGCGGCGATGATAACAGGCATTGCCGGCTGACAGTAAAGTAAGCCGGCCTTGCTTGCCAGTTAAAGTCCCAATTGAGCCCATAAGGCATCAACTTTTTGCTTGACGCTTTCATCCATTACGATGGGCACGCCCCATTCGCGATTGGTTTCGCCCGGCATCTTGTTGGTGGCATCCAGCCCCATCTTGCCACCCAGGCCGGATACCGGACTGGCAAAGTCCAGGTAGTCAATCGGTGTGTGCTCGATCAGCGAGGTGTCACGCACCGGGTCCATGCGGGTGGTGATCGCCCACATCACTTCCTTCCAGTCACGGCAGTCCACATCGTCATCCACCACGATGATGAACTTGGTATACATGAACTGGCGCAGGAAGCTCCAGCACCCCATCATTACCCGCTTGGCATGGCCGGGATATTGCTTTTTGATACTGATGACCGCCATGCGGTAGCTACAGCCTTCCGGCGGCAGGTAGAAGTCGACAATTTCCGGAAACTGCTTTTGCAGGATGGGCACAAACACTTCATTTAGCGCCACCCCCAGCACGGCAGGCTCATCCGGTGGTTTGCCGGTATAGGTGCTGTGATAGATGGGGTTCTCACGCATGGTGATGCGGTCGATGGTGAAGACCGGGAAGTGGTCCTGCTCGTTGTAATAGCCGGTATGGTCGCCATACGGGCCTTCCAGTGCCGTGTCATTGGGGTGGATATGGCCTTCCAGCACGATCTCGGCCCGTGCCGGTACTTGCAGATCCGAGCCGATGCATTTCACCAGCTCAGTGCGGCTGCCACGCAGCAAACCGGCAAACTGGTATTCCGACAAGGTATCCGGCACCGGAGTGACTGCGCCCAGAATGGTGGCGGGGTCGCAACCCAGTACCACGGCCACCGGATAGGGCTTGTCCGGGTTTTGCTGGCGGAATTCACGATAATCCAGTGCCCCGCCACGGTGCGCCAGCCAACGCATGATGACGCGGTTTTTACCAATGACCTGCTGGCGGTAGATGCCCAGGTTCTGCCGTTTTTTGTTCGGGCCGCGGGTGACCGTGAGGCCCCAGGTAATCAGCGGTGCCACATCACCCGGCCAGCAATGCTGGATGGGCAGGCGCGACAAATCCACCTGATCACCTTCCCACACAATCTGCTGGCATGGGGCTTTGCTGACCACTTTGGGGGCCATGGACAACACTTGTTTGAGCAAGGGCAGCTTGTCCCAGGCCTCACGCAATCCTTTTGGTGGTTCCGGTTCTTTCAGATAGGCCAGGGTCTTGCCAATTTCACGCAGCTGCATCACATCGCCGGCACCCATGCCCATGGCGACACGCTTGGGCGTACCAAACAGATTGGCCAGTACCGGAATCGAATATGACTGCGTATTGTGCCGGGCTTGCGTGAACAGCAGGGCCGGGCCACCTGCCTTGAGTACCCGGTCGCCAATCTCGGTCATTTCCAGGTATGGCGATACCGGTACATCGATTCTTTTCAATTCGCCTTGCTGTTCCAGTTGAGCAACAAAGTCCCGCAGGTCGGCATATTTCATGACTGTTTCATGATCTTAAGCAAAGTTTTGACCGGAAGGTTTGGATAACCTCCGCTATGAACGTCGCAAGCTACTGCCGGCCTATTAGAAAGTCAATTACGGTAGAAGCCCAAGACCGTGAACTTGCCTACACTCTTGGAGAATACAAATGAAAAAGCTTGCTCTGGCTGCGGCCATCGGTCTGATTTCCGCTAGCGCCTTCGCCGCTCAAGGCGACATCATCGCGCGTTTCCGCGTGATCAACGTGAACCCGTCTGCTTCCTGGAGCAATTCTGGTGCTGTTTCTGGTCTGACTGTAGATGCTAAGGACGATACCGTACCGGAACTGGACTTCACCTACATGATCACCAACAACATCGGTACCGAACTGATCCTGGGTACCAGCCGTCATGAAATTACCGGCAACGCAGGTACTGGTGACAAGAGCCTGGGCAAGGTATCTGCCCTGCCGCCGACCCTGACCGTGCAATACCACTTCTCCCCGGATAGCACTGTATTCCGTCCGTACGTTGGTGCTGGTATCAACTACACCCGCTTCTACAATGCTGGTCTGAATGCAGCCAATCTGGGCATTAATGCTGATCTGCAAGTAAAGAAGAACAGCTTCGGCCCGGCCCTGCAAATCGGTGCTGACTTCCCGATCAGCAAGAGCTTCTTCGTCAACGTCGACGTGAAAAAGATCTGGATGAAGACCGACGTAAGCGTGGCCTCCAACGGCACTTATGTTGGCACGCTGAAGGTTGACCCGCTGGTGGTTGGTCTGGGTATCGGTACCAAGTTCTAAGCAATTTGCCTTGCCGCAAGAAAGCGCCTCCTACAGGAGGCGCTTTTTTATTTCCGTGCAATAGAATAATGTATTCTAAATTTATGCATTGAGGAGATAAGCAATGGGCAATTGGGCTAGCACCGCCATCCGCAAGATCGAAGCAGATTTCAACCGTTCCAGTGATACCCACCTGATACCACTACAGATTCCGGCGCTGCCGCAGATCCAGTTGTATTTCAAGGATGAATCCACCCATCCCACCGGTAGTCTCAAGCATCGCCTGGCGCGTTCGCTCTTCCTGTATGGCCTGTGCAATGGCTGGATACGCTACAACACTACCATCATCGAGGCCTCCAGTGGCAGTACCGCTGTTTCGGAAGCCTATTTTGCACGCTTGCTGGGCCTGCCCTTCATCGCGGTCATGCCGCGTGGTACATCAGCCGAGAAAATTCGCTCCATTGAGTTTTATGGTGGGCGCTGTCATCTGGTGGATGATCCGGCCACCATCTACGAAGAGTCCCGCCGTCTGGCGCAGGAGTTGAATGGCCATTACATGGACCAGTTCACCTATGCCGAACGCGCAACCGACTGGCGTGGTAACAACAATATCGCCGATACCATCTTCAAGCAGATGGAACTGGAGCCCAATCCCGCGCCGGAATGGATTGTCTGTGGGGCGGGAACTGGCGGTACATCGGCTACGTTTGGCCGCTATACGCGCTATCAGAAGCTGTCCACCCAGATTTGTGTGGTTGACCCGGAAAACTCGGTGTTTTACGACAGCTATTACAGTGGCAACGCCGATTGTCGTTGTGAAGGAGGCTCTGGCGTGGAAGGCATTGGCCGTCCGCGTGTGGAGCCATCGTTCATTCCCACCGTGATCGACAAGGTCATTCGCGTACCCAACGTTGCCAGCTACGCCGCCATTCACTTCCTGGAGGAAGTGATGGGGCGCAAGTGCGGTGGCTCCACCGGTACCAATCTGTTTGGTGTGTGTGAACTGGTCAGTGATATGGTCCGCAATGGACGGCATGGCTCGGTGGTTACGCTGATCTGCGATGATGGCAACCGCTACCTCAACAGTTACTACAATGCGCAGTGGCTGGAAGACAACGGTCACCAGATTGCACCATGGCTGGAGCGCTACCGTCGCTTCTTCTTTGAAGGTCGCTGGTAAGTCGGTCAGTGTTGCTGCGGTAATGCGCTCCAGCATTTCCGCAGCAACTGGCTCAGTGCGTTGACGCGCACATCAACAAAAGCTGGTTTGCGGCACTGCCGGCTGATCCAGACGGTACGCATGCCCAGAGACTTTGCAGCGTACAGATTAGGCAGGGAATCCTCTACCATGATGCAGCGCGCCGGATCAAGTCGCTCAGCCTGCAACATGTAGCGAAAGCCACGCCGGTCAGGCTTGGGACGAAAGCGCATTTTCTCCATGCCATAACAGGCGGCAAACTGGTGGCGCACATCCATTTTCAACAGCAGCCCTTCTATATAGTGTTGCGGTCCATTGGACAGCACAATCTTGCGACCAGGCAAATTGCGCAACGTTGCTCTCAGTGTTGGCTCCCATTGCAGCCAGCGATATAACTCATCCAGCACGTGGGTCTCCTGCAGAAAGTGACCCGCATCCACGTCATGGTGACGCATCAGCCCCTGCAGCGTAGCGCCATAGCGATGCCAGTAATGCAGCCTCAGCTGTCGCGCCTCTTCCTCCGACATGTCCAGATGCCGCTCCATATACAGATTCATCATGCGACTGATATGGGCAAAGATACCCAGACTGGCCTGATGCAAGGTGTCGTCGAGATCAAAAATCCAGGTAGGAACTGGCATGGTGGAGACCAAAACAGCGTTAGGAAGTGGCTATTATCATGAGCAACGATCAGTGCTGCCACTTCTGCACCATTCGCGTGCACACATGAGAACTTCCTGTTTTTTTAAAATCAATGACTTGGGAGTTTTGTTGGCAAATAATGCAAATTATTACGCACAAAGTGTTGACGAGGGCGGGGCTGTGACGTATAGTTCG